>NZ_JBZXDZ010000005.1:255488-619293 GCF_058725305.1 Pseudomonas sp. DW-iso3 | reverse complement strand
TGGCCAGACTGTCAGCTATTGCTACGACCCGTTTGGGCGGCGCATCAGCAAAACCGTTGAGGGCATCACTACGGAGTTTTTCTGGCAGGGCGACACACTCATCGCCGAACACCAAGCGGATCGCCATCGCAGTTACCTCTACGAACCCGACAGCTTCAGGCCATTGGCGCTACTGGAAGGCTTTGGTCCAAACGAAACCAAACCCTATCACTACCAACTCGACCACCTCGGCACCCCACAGGAACTCACCGCCCCAGACGGCGAAATCGTCTGGTCCGCCCACTACCGCGCCTACGGCGAAATCACTCGTCTCGACATCGGAAAAATCGACAACCCGCTGCGCTTCCAGGGCCAATACGTCGATGAAGAAAGCGGGCTGCACTACAACCGCCATCGCTACTACAATCCGGATATTGGTCGCTACCTCACGCCGGACCCGGTGAAGTTGGCGGGTGGGATCAATCCTTACCAATATGTGCCTAACCCTACGGGCTGGATAGATCCGCTGGGACTGAGTACCTGTCCTGGCGACGGGTGTGAACCTAACAGTCCTACTACCCTTCCGAAGCCTAGCGTTGATGAAGGCGCACCTGCTCTACCTCAACTGCCGCGAACTAATCGACAGTCGAGAATAGATGCTCTGACAGAGGCAAATGCAAAACGAAGGGTGCTGGGGTGGGAGCAGGAATACGATATGCATACAGTTGAAAAGCATGGTCCAGAGATACCAGATAGCGCGTTGAAACAACGATCTATTGATGGAACAAATCCAACGACTGGGGAAAGAGGAAATATCAGCTCCAGTTCCCAGTTTAATTCTTGGAAAATGCAACTCCACGCTATAAACAAGGCCATGGGCAGGATGCAGGGCGCTTCGCCATCTCCCACAGGTTTTGATAGAGCAGGCAACCCAGTGGTCGTGGTCGAACTGCCTGGGGCTGGACGAGGCTACAAACCTAACCGCAGGGACGTGAACAACCCTAGATACATTGAAACCATGGAAAGAGCAGAAATCAGATTTGATCGAAACAATCCGACTCGACCATTCACCGCTTTCCCGAAGTGAGCAGACCATGCTGAAATGCCCATTCATGAACACTCCATACGCTCCTAATATCTCTCATTTATTAGGAGCCTTATCGATATACGACCTTGAGGAAACGGTTGGAAAAGAGCTATGGAAGCATGATCCTAACGATCATAAAGACAGGGAAAAAATCATAATTTCTTTTATCCTAAAAGACCTTATGTACCTTTCATACAGACATCGTTTTATATTGATTTCTGCTCTCAGGGATGCGCTCGAAAACCCCGACTTTGACTTTGCGAAAGAATTTGAAAACGACTACGACGAATACATAACCATGGCCTGGAACGAAACAGAAATAGCCGACCCCCGAGGCTTCTTCGTCGACATCTACCGACTAGCCAACGAAGTCTGGAAAGAAGACCTCCAAAAAGCCAACCTCGAAGACCAGTCAACTTGGTAACGCCACCCTCAAGGCAAAAATCCCCGGTGGCGAGCGAGCTTGCTTGCGTTGGGCCGCTGCAGCCCAACGCAGGGCAAGCCTGCCCACCACAAAAGCAAGCCAATCAGCGGAAAATCACCGCTTCGAAAGCTCCATAATCATCCGACTAAGCAAATAAACCCGCGGCACCACGCTCTCAACCTCCGCATACTCCTCCGGGGTATGAATATTCCCGCCGACAATCCCAAACCCATCCAACGTCGGCGTCCCCACCCCAGCCGATAAACTCGCGTCTGCCGCGCCACCGCTGCCTTCAATCGTCAGCTTCTTGCCCAATTCCCCATAAATCCCCTGGGCAATCGCCACCAACTTGTCCGATTCCGGCGTCTGCGGCATCGGTGGTAACCCACGCTGCAAGCTGGTCTTCACTTCGGTTTCCGGGATCAGTTTGTTCGCTGATACGCGGGCCAGGTCTTTCTCGATGCGGTCAAACTCCTCCGGCAACGCCGCGCGCACGTCCGCCTTGGCGGTGGCCTGGTCGGGAATGACGTTGGTACGGTCGCCGGCCTTGATCACGGTGAAGTTGATGGTGGTTTTCTTCTCTTCATCCCCCAGCTTGCCCAGTTGCAGAATCTGGTGCGCCGCTTCCATCGCAGCATTACGCCCGAGTTCCGGGGCGACGCCGGCGTGGGCGGCTTTGCCTTTGACTTCAACCACGGCGGTGGCGCTGCCTTTGCGCCAGACCACCAGGCCATCGGCTGGGCGGCCGGGTTCGAGGTTGAGAGTGACGTCGTGGGCCTTGGCGGTCTTGCGGATCAGATCAGAGGCGGCGTCGGAGCCGGTTTCTTCGCTCGCGTCGAGCAGGAAGGTGATCTGCGCATAGTCCTTGAAGCCCTGGTCCTTGAGGACTTTGAGCGCGTAGATGCCGGCGACGATGCCACCCTTGTCATCCATCACGCCAGGGCCATAGGCGCGACCGTCCTTGATGTGGAACGGACGCTCGGCGGCCGAGCCTTCCTTGAACACCGTGTCCATATGGGCCATCAGCAGGATCTTGGCCTTGCCGGTGCCCTTGAGGGTGGCAACCACGTGACTGTTGTTGGCCGCTTTATCCGGCACCAGCTCAATCGAGAAACCCAGCTGTTTCAGCTCGTCCACAGCAATGTCGCGCACTTGCGTCAGGCCCGGTTCATAGCCGGAACCCGAGTCGATGTTCACCAGGCGCTCCAGCAATTTCAGGGCGTCGGCCTTGTACTGCTCGGCGTGTGCCTGGATCTGTTTGTGGGGTTCGGCGCTGTAGGCCGGCACGGCGAAGGACATGGCCAGGGTGGCGGCCAGGAGGGTACGGGGGAAGTTGAAGAGCATGAACCGATCCTTGTTTTTTGTTGGAAGGTGCCGTGACACCCTACTCCACTAGACCGATCGCAACCAACCCTCCTGTACCGTGCTGACGCGGTTCCGCCCACTGCTTTTGGCGTCGTACAAGGCCTGGTCGGCGTCATTCAACCAACTGGTCGAATCTGCGTGGGTCGGTTGATACGGCGCCAGGCCGATGCTCAGGCTGACGCGCAGGGTCGGGTCCTGGGCGTAGGCCAAGGCGTTGAAGCGATCGCGCAAGGCGTCCATCACTTCTGTGGCGCGGTTGAGCGGCATGCCCGGCAGGATCACGCAGAACTCATCACCCCCGTAACGCCCGGCCAGGTCGGTGGCGCGCAGGTTCTGGCGCAACACTTTGCTGAGCTGGCGCAGGACGATATCGCCGGTGACATGGCCGTAGGTGTCATTGATGGTCTTGAAATGGTCGATGTCGATCAGCGCAATGACGGCGCCCATGGAATCGCGGCGACAGCGTTGGAACTCGATCTCAAGGTGATCCTTCCAGGCGCCGTGGTTGAGCAGCCCGGACAGACTGTCAGTGCGGCTAAGGGCCAGCAGTTCACGTTTATGTCGTGCCAGGGTCAGCGCCTGACGGTAGCAGATCCACCCTAAGGCCAGCGGATACAGCATCAGGATCGGCAGGCAGGCGTAGAGCTGCGCCTGGGTGGTCACAGCGATGAATGCGGGCGTGAAGATCAGCAACGCAGTGCCCAGACCCAACGCCTGCGCCACCCACCCCGCCAGCATGAAGCGCGGGCCGCCGATGGCCACGTTGTTCATGCTCATCATCGACAAGGTGGTCACGCTCGGCAGCGGGTTGAAGTGCATGGCGCCGACCCAGAACCCACCACAAAAGGAATCGAACAATAGATTGCGCCGTTCACTGCGCAGGGCGCTGGCGCTGCGCAGCGTCAGTTGAAAAGCCACATGCGGCCAGACAAAGGCATTGATCAACATCCAGGCCCACACCCACCAGGCCGGGTCCAGGGGATACATCCCGAACACCACGCAGACAAATCCGAGCGTCAGCCCGAGGGTACGGGATCTGTACAACCGAGAAGCGAGCGGAAGTCCGGTGCCTTCTGCAGCTGACATGGCGGGGTGAGATCCTGAATGAATGCCTGGAGTCTATCAGGGTAACGGCAGATCGCCACTATTGCTCGTTAACTCAAGACTCAGTGGGCAAAGCCCCGCGCCAGCATCATTGCCACGCCCAACAGCAACAGGGCCGTGATGCGCTGCAACAACACACGGCGCTTGGGGTTTTCCAGCACATGCTTGATGCGCTGGCCGAAGTAGCAATACAGGCAGCCGCTGGCAAATTGCAGCAACAGGAACGTCAGCCCAAGGATCGCAATGTCCACCGTCGAACGGCTCGCCCCGGTACCGGCGAACTGGGGGAACACGGCACTGAACATGATGAGGGTCTTGGGATTGGAGAACCCAGTCAGCAAGCCCTTGCCAAACAGGTTACGCGCCGCTTCGACCTGGCCGATCCGTTCGATCACCACGCCGCTGCTGGTCCACTGTTTGTAGGCAAGATGCAGGATGTACGCCACGCCGACCACCTGGATGACCTGGGTGATCACCGGATAGCCCTTGATCAACTCGGAAAAGCCCACGGCAAAGATCAAGATCGAAATCAGGTACGACACACTGGCGCCGATCTGCGCCGGGATCGAACGGCGCAGACCGTCACGCACGCCCAGGCTCAACAACAGCAGAGTCATGGGGCCGGGGCTGAAGGTCATGGTGGCGCAAAACAGCAGGAAATACAGGAACGAGGAAAGGGTTAACGCACTTGTCATGGCCGGGGACCTGGAGGATGGAGCCCGCAGTCTAGGCAGTTGGCATTGCGCAAGGCAGGTAAAGTGAGGCCTAATCCGCCCGAACTTTACCGGTAAAACTTCCAGCAAAGGCAAGGACGTCGCGTGTTCGTATCAGCCATCACCTTTGTAGAAGGCACCCCCAAGGTGCTACAGATCGTCGAGGCGTTCAGCCAGGCCATCGAAAACGGCGAATGGACGCCCGGCAGCAAGTTGCCCTCGGTGCGCGAACTGACCGAGACACTGGGTGTGAGCAAGTTCACCCTCAATGAGGCCCTTGACCGCCTGCGCGGGCGCAACCTGCTCACTTCCAGTCAAGGCCGTGGCTATTTCGTCGCGACAGACCGTGCACGCCCGACAACCTCGAACTGGGTCGATCTGCTGCCACAGGACCTGCTCAGCGTGTTGCGTCGACCGCTTGCGACGGCCCACGGCGATCTGCGCCCCGGCGGCGGCCACCTGCCGGAAACCTGGCTGGACAGCGAAGCCCTGCGCCAAACCCTGCGCAGCGTGGTGCGGGCGCCGTCGCTGCGCATCGCCAGCCTGGGCACACCGGCCGGGTTGCTGCCTTTGCGCCAGGCGCTGCAACAGAAGCTGCACGGCGAGGGCCTGTCGGTGTCGGTGGAACAAATCATCACCACTCCCAACACCGTACAAGGCCTGGACATGCTGATGCGCCTGCTGGCACGTCCCGGTGACACGGTCCTGCTCGACGCACCGTGCTACTTCAACTTCCACGCCAACCTGGCCTTGCACGGGGTCAAGGTGGTGACGATCCCGCGTCGCCCCGACGGTTTTGATTTCACGGCCCTCGAACAGCTGCTGGCCGAGCATCGCCCCAGCCTGTACTTGACCACCAGCGTGTTGCACAACCCCACCGGCCACTCCTTAAGCCCCGGCCAGGCGTTCCGCCTGCTGCAACTGACCGAGCGCTACCGCTGCCATATCGTCGAGGACGACCTCTACGGCGACCTGCACCCCAACCCGCCGCCGCGCCTGGCCGCCCTCGCCGGCCTGGACCAGGTCACCTACCTGTCGGGCTTCTCCAAGATCCTCAGCGCCAACGCCCGCGTCAGCTTTGTGGTGGCCGCACCGCAACTGGCAGCCAACCTCACCAACATGAAGCTGATGAGCGGCGGCGTGACCTCCGAGCTGTTCGAGCAGGTCGTGTACCGCATGCTCAGCGAAGGCAGCTACGCCAAGCACCGCAAGCGCATGGTGCAGCGCTTGATGGAGGCCGGTGGACGCGTGGAGCAATGGCTCAAGCGTTGCGGCTGCGAGCTGCCGATGGGTTACGAAGGCGGAATGTTTATCTGGGCGCGGCTGCCGCCTGGGGTCAACGCCGAGCTGCTGGCCCAGGCGGCATTGAAACAGGGCATGGTGCTGGCACCGGGCGCGCTGTTTGGCTACGACCCGGTCCAGCGTGATTCGATGCGTTTCAATGTGGCCCACAGTGATGAGCCACGGGTGCAGCAGCTGTTTGAGACGCTGTTGCGAAGCACCGGCTGAATCAACTCACGATGTCGCCCTGCTGCAATTTGCCGTGGACCACCAGGAGAAAGGCCGGCTCGTCAGGTTTGCCGCTGATTTGCAACGTACTCCTCTGAACTGCCGGGTCATAGGTCACCATCGCTTCACCGCTGGCGCCCGAAAATGCACGCACGAACGTCAGCGGCTTGTCGCCCAGCGTCGCGCGGATCCCGGACACATCCACGCGGTCTTCGCCACTGACAAAGTCCATGATCTGATCCGGCGCGTCGCGGGTCGACTCGTTGGTTTTCCCGTAGACAAAGACGTCATTGCCTTTGCCGCCCCACAAGATGTCCGCCCCGCCCGCCCCATATATGCGGTCGTTGCCCTCTCCACCGTTGAGGGTGTTGGCCACGCCGTTACCCACCAGCAAATCATTGCCGAAGCCGCCCACAGCGTTTTCGATAGTCACGCCATAGGCAATCGAGACATTGCCCTTGAGGCCGCCGACATCCGAAAACGTCCCGGCCTTGAGACTGATCTGTTGGTCCTGCTGGTAGCCGGAGAAGTCCAATGTGTCGGTGCCGCCGCCATCCCAGATGGCAGCGACCATCTTGTCCTGGTCGGCCTTGACGCTGAGGAAATCCCGATCGGTATTGGAATTGAAACCGTAGGTGGTGTCGTCCTTGCGGGTTTCATGGTTGGCGCCGTATTCCTGTTGATAGGCGCTGATATCGTCAAGTTGCGGCGCCGACGCGCGGATGCCGCCGTGATTCATATAGCCGTGACGTTCGCCCAGGTAACTCATGGTGGTATGGCTTTCGGAGTCTTCCAGATACCCGGCTTTGGCAGACCCGGAACTGACGTCGTATTGGCTAGGGTGGCTCAATCCCAAGGCATGGCCTAACTCATGCACGAGGGTGAAGCGACCTGCATCACCGTGGGACGCATTCGGCACGCTCTGATCGTCTTTTGTATCGACGAACCAAGCATCGCCGCTGAATCTGTCCTTGGGGTTGGGCAAGGACGTCTGAGGATAAGCCGCAACGGACTGGCCCTTCTTATTGTACAAATCAGCGTAATTGCCGAGGGTGATGTGCCCTTCGCTGCTCGCCGTTTTCGGCCCCTCGGTAAACCTCACGTTTGCCACATCCGCAATGGATTGCAAGCTGCGCCGGGTCTGTTGCCTTTGATTTTCGAGCACGTGAGTGAACCCGGATTTATTGTGCTGTCTTTGATGCTTGTCCTCGGGAGGCTCTCGAAACGTATAGGTCACATCATAACGGCCGTCGCCGTTCTTATCCGGCCAGCCAGCACTCCCACGCCAAAGTCGTGCGGTTGCTTCTTCGGGCGTCTTGGACGGTAATCCGTTGTGCTGGATGCCGCCACCGCGATCATCTCGGTGCTGAAACTGTTCAATCGTCTGGAATGTGGTGCTCGCTCGCGAGGTAATGGCTGTCATGAATGCGCTCTCATCAGGCAATGAAGCCTGATCTTGCGACCTTGGGCACATAACCGGATGTGCGTTTAAGCCGGGAATTCGAGCGATTACGTTCAAGTGAATCCATCGTTTTATGCCCGCAGCGCGTAGGACGTCGCTCAACGCTTGCGCTCCCCTTGAGCATTGACGCCGCAATTTTGCTTCATCGTGTATCTCCTTATCGCCAGATACACTGCAATACAAAGGGCACAAGGCAAAGGCGCCGACAGTGGCTAGACTGCGCCCCAATGAGTAATTAACGAGGAAGGCACAGCATGGATCATGTCGATCACATCCTGATCGTCGATGACGACCGGGAGATCCGCGAACTGGTAGGCAACTACCTGAAGAAGAACGGCATGCGTACTACCGTGGTCGCCGACGGCCGTCAGATGCGCAGCTTCCTCGACACCACCCCGGTGGACCTGATCGTGCTGGACATCATGATGCCCGGTGATGACGGCCTACAGCTGTGCCGCGAACTGCGAGTCGGCAAACACAAGGCCACGCCGGTGCTGATGCTCACCGCGCGCAACGATGAAACCGACCGCATTATCGGCCTGGAAATGGGCGCCGACGACTACCTGGTCAAACCCTTCGCCGCCCGTGAACTGCTGGCGCGTATCAACGCCGTATTGCGCCGCACGCGGATGCTGCCGCCGAACCTTGTGGTCAGTGAAACCGGACGATTGATCCGCTTCGGTCGCTGGCGCCTGGACACCACCGCCCGCCATCTGCTCGACGACGATGACACCCTCGTGGCGCTGAGCGGTGCCGAATACCGCTTGCTGCGGGTGTTCCTCGACCACCCGCAACGCGTGCTCAACCGCGACCAGTTGCTTAACCTGACCCAGGGCCGCGACGCCGACCTGTTCGACCGTTCCATCGACCTGCTGGTGAGTCGCCTGCGTCAACGTCTGCTGGATGACGCCCGTGAACCGGCCTATATCAAGACCGTGCGCAGCGAGGGCTACGTGTTCTCCCTGCCGGTGGAAATCCTCGGGGCCGAGCAATGACCTTCAGGTTGGGATGGCCGCGCACCCTGGCATCACAACTGTCGCTGATCTTCCTGATCAGCTTGGTGTGCGCCCATGGCTTGTCCTTCAGTGCGCAATTCTACGAGCGCTACATCAGCGCGCGCACCGCCATGCTGGGCAACCTGGAAAACGATGTGTCCACCTCGGTGGCGATCCTCGACCGGCTGCCGGTCAACGAACGGGCCAGCTGGTTGCCGCGTCTCGACCGTCAGAACTATCGCTACCTGCTCAACGCGGGCGAGACCGGCGAACCGATGAACAGCGATGATGTGCCCATGGCTGCCACCTCGATCGCGGATGCGCTGGGTGAACACTACGCGCTGACCTTCCGCGACATCCCCGGTATTCAGAAGCACTTCCAGGCGCACCTGAACCTGGCCGATGGCAGCCCGATCACCATCGACGTGCGCCCCGCCGCCCTGCCGGTCGCCTATTGGCTGCCGGTGGTACTGGTGCTGCAACTGGCTCTGTTGCTGGGCTGCACCTGGATCGCCGTGCGCCTGGCCATCCGCCCGCTGACCCGCCTGGCCCGCGCCGTGGAAACCCTCGACCCCAACGCCCATCCCACACCGCTGGACGAACAGGGGCCAACCGAAGTTGCCCACGCCGCTGCCGCGTTCAATGAAATGCAAAAACGCATCGCCGAATACTTGAAGGAACGCATGCAGATCCTGGCGGCGATTTCCCATGACCTGCAAACCCCGATCACCCGCATGAAACTGCGCGCTGAATTCATGGAAGATAGCGCCGAACGCGACAAGCTCTGGAGTGATCTGGGCGAGATGGAACACCTGGTACGCGAAGGCGTGGCCTATGCGCGCAGCGTTCACGGCGCTACCGAAACCAGCCACCGGATCAACCTCGATGCGTTCCTCGACAGCCTGGTGTTCGACTACCAGGACATGCACAAACAGGTCAGCCTCACGGGAAAAAGCGCAGTCGTGTTCGACACGCGCCCCCACGCCTTGCGCCGGGTGCTGGTGAATCTGGTGGACAATGCATTGAAGTTTGCAGGCAGTGCCGAACTGGAAGTGGGCTCGACGGCGGACGGGGAATTGTCGATCAAGGTATTGGATCGTGGCCCCGGAATTGCCGAAGACGAACTGGTTCAGGTCATGCAGCCATTCTACCGCGTCGAAAGTTCACGCAACCGCGGCACCGGTGGCACCGGACTGGGCTTGGCGATTGCACAACAACTGGCAGTCGCGATAGGCGGCTCGCTGACCTTGAGCAATCGACCGCAAGGTGGGTTGTGTGCCGAGATACGCCTGGGGCTTTAAGCCTCAGAGACCGGTGTTGCCGGTGCGGGATACAGATGCAAATTACTGATACATCAACTCCCCCATGATTCAACATTTTAATAATTAGGTTAGAACCAATCGGCATTTTACAGCCTTGGCTTCGGCCCCTACTTTAGAGGCGAATAACCGACCCCCTGCCCGGTGGAGGTGTCCATCACGCACTGAACCAGGACAGACCATGAGCATCGAATTCATCGGCTACATTGGCGGCCATCACGCTTCCGAAATTCACCCACGCAGCGGCCCTACCCTGCAACCCGACTACATCGAGACCGTGGCCCGCGCTCACGAACAAGCCGGCTTCGACCGCGCGCTGGTGGCCTTTCACTCCAACAGCCCGGACAGCACGCTGATCGCCTCCCATGCCGCCAGCGTGACGCAAAAACTTCAATTCCTCATCGCCCATCGCCCCGGTTTCGCCCAGCCTACCTTGGCGGCGCGCCAATTCGCCACGCTCGACGTGTTCAACGGCGGGCGCACGGCAGTGCACATCATCACCGGTGGTGACGACCGCGAATTGCGTGCCGATGGCAGCCACATCGGCAAGGACGAACGCTACGCACGTACCGATGAATACCTGAGCGTGGTGCGTCAGGAATGGACCAGCGAACAACCTTTTGACTTCAAGGGCACCTACTATCAGGTCGAAGGTGCACATTCCACGGTGAAGTCACCGCAACAACCGCACATCCCCTTGTATTTTGGCGGTGCGTCCAAAGCCGCGATCGAAGTGGCGGGCAAACACGCCGATGTGTACGCGCTGTGGGGCGAAACCTACGAACAAGTGCGCGAGATCGTGACCCAGGTACGCGCCGAAGCGGCCAAGCATGGACGCACGATTCGTTTCAGCCTTTCGTTGCGGCCGATCCTTGCCGAGACCGAAGAACTGGCGTGGGCAAGGGCCGACCGCATCTTGCAGCAGGCCACCGAGCTGGCAGAGAAAAATGGATTTGTCCGACGTGAACCGCCGAACGAAGGCTCGCGCCGGTTGCTCGCGGCGGCGGCGCAGGGATCGCGGCTGGATAAGCGTTTGTGGACGGGGATTGCAGGGCTACTGGGGGCACAGGGCAACTCAACGTCACTGGTGGGCACGGCTGAGCAAGTCGCAGAGGCATTGGTGGATTACTACGACCTGGGGATTACCACGTTCCTGATTCGTGGGTTTGATCCTTTGAATGATGCCATCGACTATGGCAAGCGCTTGATTCCTCTCACCCGCCAGCTGATCGCTGAACGCGAACAGGCCCAGCAAGTGGCTTGATTCATAGGGGAGCTGGTTAGCCAGCTCCCTTAGGAAAGTTCAGTTCTTGTAGTCGGTATCACTGCGCTCCAACTGCCGAATCAACGCATTCCAATGCCGCGCCACGCCCGATCCTTCGCCGCTGGCGTTCGCCTTGGCCTGTTGCTCGACCTTCTCCACCACGTCCACCGGCGGGAAGATCAACGCCGCATTCCCCGCTGCCTGGGCTGCGATCTGGATATTGCAGGCCCGCTCCAGTTGCTGCAGTTGCTGAAACGCATGCTCTACGCTAACGCCGGCGGTCAACAACCCATGATTACGCAGGATCATCACACTTTTGTCGCCCAAGTCCGCGACTAATCGCTCGCGCTCGTCCAGGTCGAGGGCAATGCCTTCATAGCCGTGGTACGCCACACGCCCGGAGAAACCAATGGAATGCTGGGAAATCGGCAACAGGCCGTCTTTTTGCGCCGACACCGCAATACCGTCGCGGGTGTGGGTGTGCAGCACCGCTTGCAGGTCGTGGCGCGCGCCGTGGATGGCGCTGTGGATCACATAGCCGGCGTAGTTGATGCCAAGGCCGGTAGGGTCGTCGACGATAGTGCCGTCGAGGTCGACCTTGACCAGGTTGGACGCATTGATTTCATCGAACAACAACCCAAATGCATTGATCAGGAAATGCGCGTCCGGGCCCGGCACGCGAGCGGAGAAGTGGGTGTAGATGTGATCGGTCCACTTGTACAAGGCCGCCAGGCGATAGGCGGCGGCCAGTTTGACGCGCACCTCCCATTCTTCCGCAGTGACGCGCTGGCGTACAGGGTTGGAAACGTTGAAAATCGAGGTGACGCTGCTCATGGCAAAACTTCCTGGATGGCCTTAAGGACTTCCAGGCAAGCCTATGGGATGCAAAAAAATAATAAAAAGCACATTTTAATCTAAGCTAATTATTATTATTTTTCATATCAAGCTGCATGCTTGATCGGGTGCAACGAGGCAGCCACTAACTTGCCAAACGCATCCACCGGCCCTTGCAGGTTGCCCAGGAAGTGCGGATAGATCAGCCACAGATCCATCACCGGCTTGAAATCCTTGAGCGGCATCACCGCCAGTTGCTCACGGTGCGCGCTGCGCTCCAACAACGGGCGTGGTACCAGGCCAAGGCCCAGGCCGTCCGCCACCAACCCCAGTTGTAGCTCAGTGCCAAACGTCTCCAGGTTCACCCGCAATGCCAGCCCCTGATCGGACAAGGTCCGCTGCAACCCCGCGCGGAAACCGCAGCCATCCGGATTGAGAATCCAGCCGTTCTGGTACACATCCGCCAGTTTGCAGGGCTTCTTCGGCAGTTGCGCCTTGGCGCAGACCACCACCAGTTCCATCTTGCCGATCGACTCGCCGACGATGTTGTCCGGGAAGATCTTGCCCGCCGGGAACAGTGCCGCCGCCGCATCCAACTCGCCGCGCTCGATCTTGCCCACCAATTGGCTGCCCCAGCCCGTAGCGACTTGGGCGCGCAGGTCCGGATACTCTGTACGCAGGTGTTTGAGCGCGTCCAGCAGCACCACATCACCTATGGTTTGCGGCACACCCAGGCGCAACAGGCCGGTGGGGGGTGCGTCAGTGGCCACCAGTTCACGCAGGGCGTCCATCTCGCGCAGGATCAGCCGGCATTGCTCGTAGACCCGGGTGCCGATCAGCGTAGGCTTGAGGGGTTTGGTATTGCGGTCGAACAGCTCCACCCCCAGCGCCTGCTCGAAGTTCTGCACCCGGCGAGTGATAGCCGGCTGGGTCAGCTGCAACGACTCGGCGGCATGGCTGATGGACTGGCAACGAATCACTTCGACAAAGGCATCGATATCGTCAATTTTCATTTGGGCCGCACATAGAGAACAGTCATTAAGATGTGTGGGAAGCATAGTTGCAGGAACGAAGTCTGGATAGCCCGCGCTGTGATCGATAACGTCTTACACTATTCAGATCGGTTCTAAATTACCTTCGGCTATAAGCTAATCATTAAAAAATAGCATATTAACAATAAACATTATGCTTAGATAAACCCATCATTACCGACCACACGATGGAATTGTCATGACCCAGGCCCGACACCCCGAGAGACTTAGAGCCTTCATAGGCGCCCTGGCGGAATTGATCGACGGCAATCCACGCGAGGGCGACCTGCTGCACCATGGCGGCAAGTTGCTGGCGCAACTGGTCAGCCATGATGACTGGCTCCCCGATGAGTTTGCCCAACCCGATCCCGAGCGCTATCAACAATTCCTGCTGCATGCCGACTCGCGCCAGCGCTTCAGCATCGTCAGTTTTGTCTGGGGACCAGGACAAAGCACGCCGATCCACGACCACCGGGTATGGGGATTGATCGGCATGCTGCGCGGCTCGGAGTTCTCCCAAGGGTTCGAACGCGCCCCCGATGGCAGCCTGATTGCCGATGGCAAGCCGGTCCGGTTGGTGCCGGGCCAAGTCGAGGCTGTGTCGCCCAAGGTCGGTGACATCCACCAGGTGAGCAACGCCCACAGCGACCAGGTGTCGATCAGCATCCACGTGTACGGCGCCAATATCGGTGCGGTGTGCCGCGCGGTGTACCAGCCCGACGGCAGCGAGAAACTGTTTATCTCCGGTTATTCCAACGCCTTCCTCCCGAACATCTGGGATTTGTCCAAAGAAAAGAGCCCTGCCCTATGACCCCTGTATCGACCCGCAGCTTTGCGCAGATTCGCCAGGCCCTGTTGGACCGTGAAGAAGTCGCCCTGGTCGACGTGCGCGAAGAGGCGCCGTTCGCCGAATCCCATCCGTTGTTTGCCGCGAACATTCCGCTGTCGAAACTGGAACTGGAGGTGTATTCACGCATCCCGCGGCGCGATACCGAGGTCACCGTCTACGACAACGGCGAAGGCCTGGCTGTCCGTGCTGCCGAGCGCCTGGGCGAGTTGGGCTACACCCGGGTCAGCCTGCTGGAAGGTGGGTTGGACGGTTGGCGCAAAGCCGGTGGCGAGCTGTTCATCGACGTAAACGTGCCGAGCAAGGCATTTGGCGAACTGGTGGAGAGCGAACGACACACGCCGTCACTGGCCGCCGAAGAAGTACAGGCCCTGCTCGACAGCCAGGCCGATGTGGTGGTGCTCGACGCGCGGCGCTTTGACGAATACCAGACCATGAGCATTCCCACCGGCATCAGCGTGCCCGGTGCCGAGTTAGTGTTGCGCGCCCGCGAACTGGCGCCGGACCCGGCCACCCGCATCATCGTTAACTGCGCCGGGCGCACCCGCAGCATTATCGGCACCCAGTCGCTGATCAATGCCGGCGTGGCCAACCCCGTCTCGGCGCTGCGCAACGGCACCATCGGCTGGACACTGGCCGGGCAGACGCTCGCACACGGCCAGTCGCGCCGCTTTGCGCCGACCTCGGAAGAGCACCGCCAGCTCGCCGCTACCGATGCGCGTCGAGTTGCCGACAAGGCTCGCGTCGGCCGTGCCACTCTGGCCGATCTGCACGCCTGGCAGCAGGAGCAGAAACGCACGACTTACCTGTTCGACGTACGTACTCCGGAAGAATTTGAAGCCGGGCATCTGCCGGGCGCGCGCTCCACGCCAGGCGGTCAGTTGGTGCAGGAAACCGACCACGTCGCCAGTGTGCGTGGCGCGCGGTTGGTGTTGGCGGATGACGACGGCGTGCGCGCAAACATGTCCGCCTCCTGGCTGGCCCAACTGGGTTGGGAAGTGTACGTGCTGGATAACCTGCAGCCCGCGCAATTCAGCGAGAAAGGCGCCTGGGTCGCACCAGTGCCGGCACCGCCCCAGGCCGAACTGATCAGCCCCCATACCCTCGCCGAATGGCAGGCCCATGGCGACACCGTGGTACTGGACTTCACTGCCAGCGCCAACTACGTGAAGCGCCACATCCCCGGTGCCTGGTGGGCCCTGCGCGCACAACTGCCCCAGGCCATGGCCAAGGTGCCCACCGCCCAACGCTATGTGCTGACGTGTGGCAGCAGCCAACTGGCGCGCCTGGCGGTAGCTGAAGTCGAAGCCATCACCGGCAAGCCCGTGTTCCTGCTGCAAGGCGGCACCGCCGGCTGGATCGACGCGCAACTGCCACTCGAAGAAGGTGAAACTCACCTGGCCTCACCGCGCATCGACCGCTACCGCCGTCCGTACGAAGGCACCGACAATCCCAAGGAAGCCATGCAGGCGTATCTGGATTGGGAATTCGGCCTGGTCGACCAACTGGCCCGCGACGGCACCCATGGTTTCTATGTGATCTGAAATCTCCCAAGCTGCCTGCGCCCACACGCGGCACAGGCTTTAATCCGGATGCCCGCGTTTTCGTTGACGGTTTTCGCGAGCAAGCTCGCTCCTACAGGGCGTCGCCGTGACGTCAACGCGTCCCGGTTTGCCGGGCGTAAGCGACGACTACGCCTGCCTGCTGAACAAACGGGGCGACACCCACTATCGGGGCCTGGAGGGCAACTTGACCCTGACCCGAAGCACACCAAAAAATACGGTTAGAGAATAATATACTTACACTTAATAAAATATTTTCATAATTAACATATAACCAAAAAGAACTTCACAGACAGTTTTTATAGGCATAACGTTAACCCATGCACCGACCCCTTCTCCAGGCGGAGGTAAACGAACCTTTTCTTGATCTGCCTGGAGCCTGCATTCCATGGTCTTTACCACCCCCTTCAAGCGCCTGCTCCTGGGCACCGCACTCGCCTTCGGCCTGATCGGCAGCAGCCACGCCGCCGACCTGCAACCGCTGCGCGTAGCCAATCAGAAATCCACCATCAAGGCGCTGCTGGAAGCTTCCGGCGAATCGGAAAACGTGCCCTACGACATTCGCTGGGCGGAGTTCCCCTCCGCCTCACCCCTGGGCGAAGCCTTGAATGCCGGGGCCGTAGACATCGGCGCCCTTGGTGATGCGCCCTACGTGTTCGCCCTGGGTGCCGGTGCGTCGCTCAAGGTGGTCAGCATCATTCACGCTGAGGGGCGTAACACCACCGCCCTGGTGGTCACCAGGAACTCACCGATCAAGACCGTCGCCGACCTCAAGGGCAAGAAGATCGTCACCGGGCGCGGCTCCATCGGCCATTACCTGGCGATCAAGGCCCTGGCCACCGCCGGCTTGACCACCCAGGATGTGCAGTTCATTTTCCTGCTACCAAGCGAATCGCGCCTGGTGCTGGATAACGGTACTGCCGACGCCTGGGCCACCTGGGACCCGTACACCACGGTGGTCACCTCGCAAAGCCAGGCCCGCGTGCTGATCAGTGGCAACAAGCTGTTGAGCAATCACCTGTACCTCGCGGCCACCCGCCAAGCCATCGCCGACAAGCGCCCGCAACTGGATGACTTTGTCGCCCGCGTCGACCGCGCTTATGCCTGGGCCAACGTGCACCCTCATGAGTACGCGGCCGCCCAGGCCAAGATCACCGGCCTGCCGCTGGATGTGCATGTCGAAGTGGCCAAGGACACCCACCTGACACCGGTCGCCATCGACGATGCGGTTATCAGCGGCCTGCAAACAACCGCCGACACCTACCAAAAAGAGGGCCTGTTGCTCAAGCACATCGACGTGTCTCAGGGCTTCGACAAGAGCTTCAACGCCAAGCGTGTCCCCCTTTCCCAAGCATCGCGCTAAATAGGAGCAGAACATGAGCGAGCCACGGCATTTGAAACTGGATGCGCCGTTCCCGGAACTCGGTGACCTGGGTTCCAACAGCCAGAAAGGCGGCTCCGACCGCTACAGCGTCGCCGCCGAGGTTGAAGCGCAGCAGCAGGCGCTGGCATGAGCCAATCCTCGCACCCTGCCCTACGCTCCGTGGAAGTCGCCCACTTCGAAGCCCTGCTCGAACGTCTCACCGTCGAGCTGGCCAGCACCGCGCACCTCTACGACGAGAGCGGCGCCTTTCCCCACGCCAACTTCCAGTTGCTGCACCAGCATGGCCTGGTCGCCCTCACCGTGCCCAAGGCTTTTGGCGGCGGCGGTGCCAGCCTGCTCCAGGCGCGCAAGGCCATCAGTGCGATCGCCAAGGGCGAACCGTCCACGGCACTGATCCTGGTGATGCAGTACTTGCAGCACACGCGACTGCAAGACAGCAAGACCTGGCCCGCCCACCTGCGCACGCAAGTGGCCGAAGACGCCGTGCGCAACGGCGCCTTGATCAACGCCCTGCGTGTCGAACCCGACCTTGGCACCCCGGCCCGCGGCGGTCTGCCGGCGACCACCGCGATACGCACCGCCGAGGGCTGGCGCATCAGCGGCCGCAAGGTCTACTCCACCGGCAGCCACGGCCTGAGCTGGCTCAGCGTGTGGGGCCGCAGTGATGATGCCGACCCACTGGTGGGCGCCTGGTTGGTGCCCAAAGACAGTCCCGGCGTGACCATCATCGACACGTGGGACCACCTGGGCATGCGGGCTACGTGCAGCCATGAAGTGGTGCTCGACAACGTGTTGGTGCCGCTGGACCATGCCGTCAGCGTCAGCCCGTGGAGCGCGCCGACGCCGGAGCTGGATGGCGAAGGCTTGCTGTGGATGTCGGTGTTGCTGTCCTCGGTGTACGACGCCGTGGCCCAGGCTGCGCGGGACTGGCTGGTGAACTGGTTGGAAGCGCGTACGCCGTCCAACCTCGGTGCTGCGCTGTCGAGCTTGCCGCGGTTCCAGGAAACCGTCGGCCATATCGACACCCTGCTGTTCGCCAACCGCAGCCTGCTTGACGCTGCCGCCGAAGGTCACACGCCAGCCGCCAACGCGGCGCAGTTGAAATACCTGGTGACCCACAACGCCATCCGCGCCGTGGAGCTGGCCATCGAAGCCTCGGGCAACCCCGGCCTGTCGCGCCATAGTCCGTTGCAACGGCATTACCGCGACGTGCTGTGCAGCCGCGTACACACCCCACAGAACGACGCCGTATTGCAAGGCATCGGCAAAGCCGTCTTCGTCCAACGCCAGAAGGAACGTACATGAGCCCGGTGAGCCAGATCGCGCGGGGCGGGTTGCTGAATCACGAGGCGTTGCGGGATGGGCATCCTTTGTATACCCACCCGAGCGTGAGGTTGTCGCCGCGTACGTCGGCGATTTCCACCAACAGCCGCAATGAGATCTGGAGCGGTATGCGGCGGGCTCCGAACAGGCGAATCTCACCAACGCCTAACGCGGTAAAAATCTAGGATTATTTGATGCGGTAGTGGAAGGTGTTGCGCACCGCCGGCACCGCAACTGCCTTGCCATCCACCATTCTCGGTTGGTAGCGGAAGGTATTCGCCGCCGCCAGGGAAGGCCGCATGAACAGTGGGTGGCAGCCGTCCAGCACCCTGGGGTTTTCCACGCGGCCCAGGGTGTTGACGGTGTACTCCACCGAACAATCGCCTTCAATGTTCTTGTCCAGGGCACGCTCCGGATAGTCCGGCGCCTCCTTGCTCAAGGGTTGGTACTGGCGGCTGTCGAATGCCGGCGCAGCGGCCGGGGCTGCAGGGCGTGCGCGTTCAGCGGCGAGGCGCTCCTGGGCCAGACGCTGCTGCTCCAGCTCGCGGTTGCGTTGTTCAGCGGCCTGGCGTTGCTGTTGCTGTTGCTGTTGCTGTTGCTGTTGCTGCTCCAGCTTCCTTTCCTCGACCCGCTTGCGCGCCAACGCGGCTTTTTCCAGTTTTTGTGCCTGGACCTGTGGATCAACGACCGGTTTCGCCGGCACGGGAACCACGACAGGCTCCGGCGCAGGCGCTGCGACCGCCGCCGGCTCAGGCATTGGCACTGGCACTGGCACTGGCGCTGGCGGCATTATCACCAACTGGGTATGCATCACCCTTGGCGCTTCCAGCGTGGGTGCTTCCGTCGACCAACCCAGCATCAGCGCCGCCAGCACCCCCACATGCAGCGCCACCGCGAGGCTGGCCGCCAAGCTGTTTCTCCAGAGCCCGGAAAACGCCGGGGGCGCCATCGTCAGCAGCGGACTGTGCATGATCATCGCCGTCATTGCGGGGCCTCGGTCACCAGCCCCAGGTTGCTTACACCACCCTTCTGCAACACCGCCATGGCCGCCACGACCTTGCCGTATCCGGCGTTGTCATCGGCGCGGATGTACACCTGGGTGTCGCTGCGCGCCGCCACCACCTGCATGACTTTGGCGCCCATTTCATCCAGGGTCACGGCGCTGTCGGTCTGGCGCGTGGTGTCGAGTTCGCCGCCCAGGTTCCAGTAGTAGCCGCCGTCAGCCTTGACCGACAGCGTGAGGATCTGCTGGCGCGTATCGCTCGCCAGTGCTTCGGCGGCGACCTTGGGCAGCTCGATTTTCACGCCCTGGGTCAACATCGGGGCGGTGACCATGAAGATCACCAGCAGCACCAGCATCACGTCGATGTAAGGCACCACGTTCATCTCCGCCTTGGGCCCGTGCTTGCGTTGTGGCCTGGTCAACATCGGTTTGCTCCTTGTTCAGGCGGCCACGGCCAGGTTGATCGGCGTACCGCGCAAGGTGCGGTGCAGACGCACTTGCAGTTCGTTACCAAAGGCGTAGTAGCGAGTCAGCAAGGTCTGCCCACGTGCCGCGAAACGGTTGTAGGCGATCACCGCCGGGATGGCCGCGAACAGGCCGATGGCAGTGGCGATCAATGCCTCGGCGATGCCCGGCGCTACCGTCGACAACGTGGCCTGTTGCACCTGGGACAAACCGATAAAGGAATTCATGATGCCCCACACCGTGCCGAACAAGCCGATGTAGGGGCTGACCGAACCCACAGTCGCGAGGAATTGCAGGCCCTTTTCCAGCTCGATTTCCTGCTCGGTGATCGCCACCTGCAGCGCGCGCTCGACACCTTCCAGCACCGCCGGGTCGTGGCCCTGCAGGTGCTGATATTCCTGCACCCCCGCGATAAAGATCGGCGCAACGCCACCCTCGCCCGCCTGCACGGTTTCGCGGTACAGCGGCTGCAAGTCAGGCGCAGCCCGAAAGCGCAGCACAAAACCTTTCAACTGCCGCTCCAGGCGTCGCAGGACACTGGCGCGCTGGATGATCAGGTACCAGCTGAGCAAGGACGCCAGCAGCAATGTGACCATCACTGCCTTGACCAACAGGCTGGCGTCACTGATCAAGCCCCAGATCGTCATATGTTCCATCGTCGCGTGCATGGTTAAGCTCCTATTCGATTAAAAAGTGATGACCGGGTGATGACGCCTACGGCAATTTCAACGCGCGGGTCACGTCGGCCCAGGGCACGAACTTGAAGTTCTGGGTCTGTTCGGGCATGCGCTTGCGCCCGTCCTGCACCACCAGCAGGCCCTTGCTCCAGGGGCCGCCAAGGTTGATGGCAGTGACTTCCAGGCCGTCGGTTTCGGAAGCGCCATCGATCGCTGCCGCCGCATTCAGGCCGACGCGAAAGGCACCGTGCATGGCGAACGGTGGCTCGGCATCCAGCACCAGGTAGCTGTCATTGCCCTGGCTGGAGATCACCAGGTAGTCGCGTTCATCGCTCTGGTACAACGCCAGGCCCTCGACATCCGCATGCAGCTGCGGGCCGACCTTGATCACGCTGGTGAGCGTGGCCGGTTGGTCGGCACGCGCATCCACCGCCCAGACGCCGACGTCTTCTTCACCGATGAACAAACGCTGGCGCTGGTCGTCGGCCACACAGCCCTCGGGTTGGCTGTCGACGTTGAACTGGCGCACCAACTCGCCCTGCACCCGGCCGTCCGGTGCACTCAGGCGGTATTGAAGGAAGGTGCCGTCCTTGCCGTTGGCAATCGCGTAGATCTCACCGCTGGCGGGCTGGAACAGGCAAATGCCATAGATTTCCTTGAGTGGCGTCGGCACTTCACCGGCTTCGCGCAGTTCGCCGCTGCGACGGTCGATGCTGAACAGGCTCAGGCTGTTGTGATCACGATTGCTGGCCACGGCCAGGTCGACGGTCTGCGCCCCGAGCTTGAAGTTGGGGCGCACGTCAACGTTATTCAGGCGACCGACCGCAAGCTCCTGCAACAGCTTGCCGTCGAGGTCATAGGCCAGCAGGCCGTGTTTTTTGTTGGTACCGAGCACGCGGCTGCGGGCCGGTTGTTCGGGGTGAATCCAGATTGCGGGATCATCCGCCGCATCGCCCTGGCGACCGACCGGGTCGGTCTGGCGCAGAGCGGCGACTTCCGGCAATACCGACTCGGTGGCCACAGGCTTGGGCTGCCAGTCGAGTTGGCCTTGGTAGAGCCGACCGGTGTCGTCATCGCGCACCAGCACTTGCTGGCCGTTGACGCTCAGTTGCTCCGGTTCTTTCAGGCCCGGCAGCGTCAGGCTGCCCTGTTCCACCCAACGCTCGCCGGTGTGCTGAAACAGATGCAGTTGGGCAGTCTTCGGGTCCAGCGTCACCAGCCCACCCGGCACCAACGCCATGGCGCCAGCCTCGCGTTTGGGAGCGTCAAACAGCGCCACCGGCGTGCGTTTCACCTCCGCCTCCGGGTGCGCCGGGTAGGCCCACCAGCCGACGTTTTCTTCATTGACCAGCAACTGCTGGGTCGCGTCATCCACCTGGCAAAACTGTGCCGACGGCGGCAGTGGCAAACCACGCACGCGCTGAGGCTCGCCTGACAGCGTCGAACCATTGCCCACCAGCCATTGTTCACCCTTGCCCTCGTCTCCCACCAGGAACACAAACAGGTTGGCGGCTGCGTCGCGGAACAGGCACAGGCCATTGACCGGGTAGTCGCGAGTCGGCAGGTACAGCGGTTTGCCGAAGGTTTTAGCCGAGGCATCGAGGTTCACCAACAGCGCTTGCTGGCGGTCGTTGTCGAGGCTGGCAACCAGCACCTGGTTGCCAGCGATGCGGGTGTCAAGGCTGCTGAAATTACCGTTGAAGCGGACCAGTTCGGCACCTTTGCCGTCGAGCAGTTGCAGGCCGTTGCGGGTACCGGCGGCCAGGCGCTCAGTGCGGCCCGGCAGGAAAGTCACCGCGTCAGCATTCAGGCTTGGCGCCCAAGGGGTGAGCGCCAGGTCGGCGGCCATGACCGGCGAGCACGCGGCCAACACCATCATTAGGTAGAGCTTGGACATTCTCATGAACAATCAAAATCCTTGTCGTGCAGGAGCGAATTCGCTCGCGCCTACAGTGGAAAAATGGCGAGTTAGAAGTGGGTGAACGTCAGGCCCAGCTTGTAGGTCGGGCCGTACTCTTCGTACTGGCCGTTGTAGCTGCGGTGGCCGGTGTAGAGGAAGTACGACTCATCGGTAAGGTTCTGGGCCTCGAAGCTGACTTGCAGGTTCTTGGTCAGTGAGTAGCGCGCGCTGAAATCAACGAAGGTCTGGGCGTCGACGTGCAGGTCGTGGGCCTTGTCGTTGATTGAGGCCAGCTCGTAGAGGTAGGCCGATTTGTAGTTGGCCGACAGACGCAGGCTGAGCTTGTCGTCTTCCCAGCCAAGCATCAGGTTGCCGACGGTGTCTGACTGGTTAGGCAGGCTGATGTTGCGTTTGCGATTCGAACCGCTGGCGCTGTCGAAGCCTTCGATGTCGGCGCTGGAACGGCTGAACGTGGTATTGGCACCGATCAGCAGGCCGTTCCACGGTGCAGGCAGCCAATCGAATTTCTGTGAGTAGGCCAGTTCCAGGCCGTAGAGCTTGGCACTGTCACCGTTGGCATAGGTATGCGCCTCGGAAAAGTTGGCCCAGGCCCCGCTGCCGGCCAGGTCGGTGTTGTAGACGAAGTTCTTGATGTCCTTGTAAAACACAAACGCCGAGACGGTGCCGGCGCGGCCCATGAAGTGCTCGATGCCGAGGTCGAGGTTGCTCGATTCCAGGGGCTTGAGGTCCGGGTTGCCGAAGGTGGCCTCGTCATCGTCAATGACAAACCCCGGCGCCAATTGGCCGAAGGTCGGGCGCACCACGGCTTTGGTCCAGGCCGCGCGCACCTGGGTGTTCTTGTCGATCTGGTAGCGCGCATGCAGGCCCGGCAGCCAGTGGTGATAGCGGCGCTTGGTCTCGGTGGGCGTGAACACGCCATCGGTGGCGCCTGTGCCCTTGGCTTCGAACTCGGTACCTTCGTAACGCAGGCCGGCGATGAAGCGCCAGTCGTCGATATCGATAGTGTTCATCAGGTAACCGGCGTTGATGTCTTCACGGAGGGTGAAGTCGTTGACCCGGGATTCAGTCTCGTCATAGAAGTCTGCGGCGTTGAGGTTGCCGATCAGGTGTTTGATGCTGCTGGGGCTGATGCCTGGCCCGTAGTTGCCCAGGCGGTAGTCCACGTTGCCTTTCTGGAATTGGCTGAGGTTGAGCTGGTCGTCGGTAAAACCGAGGGTGTCGAAGTCTTTGTAAACCCAGGCTTCCAGGTCGTTGTCCTTGTTGCGACGGCTGACCTTGCCGCCGAACTTCACCTGGGACGCATAGCCGCTCAGGTCGTAGTCGCGGGCCAGGTCCAGGCGCAGGTTTTTCTCGGTGTCCTTGGTGTTCTGTTTTTCCCAGTCGACCTTGTCTAGGGTGAAGTTGCGTGCGTCATAGAAGCCGCTGCCAATGATCGGGCGTGGCGTGTCTTTGTCGTAGAAGCCGCTGCTGGCAAAGTCACCGCCGTCGAACGTGGCGCCGGCGATATGCGCCGGGCTGTCTTCACTGGATTGGCTGTAGCCGGCCTGGCCACTCAGGGTCCACAGGCCGAGCATGCGCTCGCCACCGAACACATAGGACTGGATTTTCTGGGTCTCTTCGCGGTTCTTCAGCTTGCGCTTGGCCTCGGCATCGCCCAGTTCGCCGGCGGCGAGTGGGTCGGCAAATTCGATGCTGGTGGCGTTACGGGTCTCGGTGTCTTTGTAGCTGCTGTAGAGGGTGCGCAGGTAGTAGCTGCTGAGGTCATCGGGCTTGTAATCGAAGTTCAGACCGCCACCGGCACGTTCTCGACTGATGTCGTAGTCACGCTGTTCGAATTCGTTGAGCTTGGCGCCATGGGTGAAATCCCACGCGCCGCCGGTCTCGACGTTGTCCGAGCCGAAGTCACGCTTCTGCCAACTGAGCGCGGCGGCCACACCGAAGTTGTCGACGCCGTCGCCGAGGCTGAAACGGTTGCTGGCAGCGCCGGAGAATTTCGGGCTGGTCTGGTGGGTGTTCTTGTCGTAGCTGGCTTCGGTGCTCCCGGTGTAGAACAGGCCCTTGTGGTCGAAGGCCGACAGGCTTTGCACATCGACGGTGCCGCCGAGGGAGTTGGCGTCCATGTCCGGGGTGAGGGTCTTGATCACCGACAGCGACTGCACCAGCTCCGAAGGCAGCACATCGAGGGCCACCGCGCGGCGTGCGCTTTCCGGGGCGGGCACCAGGGTGCCGTTGATGGTCACGCTGTTGAGGTCCGGGCCCAGGCCGCGCACGCTGACAAAGCGCCCTTCGCCCTGGTCGCGTTCCACGCTGATACCCGGCAGGCGCTGCGCCGCTTCGGCGACGTTTTCATCCGGCAACTGGGCCACGCCGTCGGCATGCACCACGCTCTTGATGCTGTCGGCGCTGCGTTGCTCCTTGAGCGCCTGATCCATGGCTGCCGCCTGGCCGACCACTTCGACGTGCTCGGTGTTGCTCACTTCGGCCGCCGAAAGCCGCTCGCTGGCAATTGCCAGGGCCAAGGCAGTAAGCGTGAAGCCGACGAGCCCGGTGCGCTTGTACATGCAATCCTCCCCAAGAATCCGTTGGCGCCAGGCAAGAGGCCCGGCAACTGGAAGGGCACGCTAGGGGTGGGGGATGACGGTTCTGTGACAAGGGGTGGCGTGAAGGCCCGTAAACAAGGGCTCTACGCTGGGATTCGATGTGAAATGAGCTGATATGACCTGTGAAGATCAACTGTGGGAGGGGGCTTGCCCTCGATGGCGGTAGGTCAGTCACCTGATTTTCCGCTGACACACCGCTATCGGGGGCAAGCCCCCTCCCCCATTTTTGATTTTCAATGCCTGGACGGATGAGCTGATTCGACCCCTCCCCACCGTCACGCAACCGTCACATCCATCTGCTGTGCTGGCGCCCATCGCTTATTTGCCCAAGGACTCGCGGCCATGTTTTCCGTGCTCAAGCCCCACCGCTGGAAACTCTCCATGTTGCTGATCGCGGCTAACCTCGGGCTGATCCTGCACCTGGCCTGCGGCGATTTGAAAAGCTTCAGCGAATGGGTGTGGCTGGATATCGTCGGCGAAGGCGGCTCCGCGCTGTTGGCGTTGGTCTGGCTGGGCCTGGTGCTGAAAAGCCGCCCCGCCGGGCGCGTCACCAACTACCTGGCGCTAGGCCTGTCATGCATCTTTTTCTCCTGGTGGATCGACAGCCTCGACGAATTCATCCGCCTGCCCGACAGCATCACCTGGGACCACTGGCTGGAATCCGGACCAATGCCGGTGGGCATGATCCTGCTGACCATCGGCATCTACCATTGGCACCGCGAGCAACTGGCGATCAGCGCGCAGATGGAAAAGCGCGAGCGGTTGTTTCGCGAGCATCGGCTGTTCGACAAACTCACCCCCTTGGCCGGTGCCGACTACCTCAAGCGCCAGCTGGCCGACAGCCTGCAGGACAGCCACACCCAGCAACAACCCCTGTCGCTGCTGGCTCTGGACCTGGACAACTTCGCCGCCATCAACCAGGCCTACGGGCATGCCGAGGGCGACGCGGTGCTGCAGGCCCTCAGCCATTTGTTGTTGCTCAACCTGCGCCGGCAGGACCTGCTGTGCCGCCTGGCCGGCGATCGGTTTGTGGTGCTGCTGCCCAATACCGGCGAGCGCCAGGCCAAGGCGCTGGCGCTGGAGTTGCAACAGGCAGTGCGCGGCCTGGCCCACAAAACCCGGCTGCACGGTGAACGTCTGCAACTGGCGGCGACCACTGCCGTGGTCATGGCCCTGAACGAGCCGCCCCACGACCTGCTCAAGCGCCTCAACCTGGCCCTGGCCAGGGCCAAGCAGCCCCTGGCGAAAAGCGCCTGAGATGGCCGTCAAAACCAGCTGGTACGAAGCCGACAGCCGCTTTATTCCCGGTCACTACCAACCGGCCACGCTGATCGACCTGGCCCTGTCACGGGACATCGACAGCCATCGCCTGCTGCGCGGCACCGGCTTGTTCCACGAAGACATCCTGGCCGGCACTGCGCGGTTGAGCCCGCAGCAGTTCCTCGGATTGATCGGCAACAGTCGCAAGTTACTGGACGCGGATGACAGCAGTTTTCTGTTTGGCCAACGCCTGTTGCCCGGCTACTACGGCGCCGCCAGCCACGCGTTGGGTCATGCACAGAACCTGCACCAGGCCCTGGACATTCTGATCCAGCAACAGGTGTTGCTCAGCCCGCTGGTCACCCTGCAACTGGAGCTGGATGAGCACCACGCCTACCTGTACTGGCTGGACAGTTGCGGCGCCGGTGAACACTGGCGCTTCCTGCTCGAAGCCAGCATGACCTCACTGGTTGCCATGAGCCAATGGCTCAGCGGCGAGCGCCTGCCGTGGACGGCCAGCTTCAGCCATGCCGAACCGCGTTATGTCGAACAGTATTGGGTGCACCTGGGGGAAGACACGCGTTTCGAGCGACCGCTGGACATGCTGAGCATCCCCCGCGAACACCTCATCCGCGCGTGGCCCGGCGCCTCGGCCACCGCAGGCCAAGTCGCGCGCCAACACGCCCGCGAGCAGATCGAACAGCTGGGTTTCACCAGCAGTTTTCTTGATTGTCTCTACGACTACCTGCACGAGCAGGTGCGCCAGCCGCCAAGCCTGGAACAGGCCGCGCACGCCTTCGCCATGAGCCCGGCGACCCTCAAGCGCAAGCTGCATAAACATGCCACCGGCTTTCAGCAGCAGGTTGACCGTGTGCGCAAGCAGGTGGCGCTGCACCTGTATCAGGTCAAGGGTTACAGCAATGACGAAGTGGCGGCGTACCTGAACTTCAACGACGCGGCAAACTTTCGCCGTTCATTCAAGCGCTGGACCGGTAGCACGCCCCACCTGATCCGCCAGCTGTTCAACAGTCGCTAGCCAGGCGTTCACGCAGGAACTCCACCAGTGCCTGCACCGGCCGCGAGCCTTGCCGGTGTTGCGGGTAAACCGCTGACAGGGTTAGGGCCTCGGGGGCGAATTCGTCGAGGACGGTGACCAGGCGGCCGTCCTTCAACGCGTCGCCGACGATAAAGGTCGGCAGGTAGGTCACGCCCAGGCCGGCGATGGCCGTGTCGCGCAGCAGGTCGCCGTTGTTCACACGCATGCGCCCGCTGACGTTCAGCGCCTGCACCTTGCCCTTGAAGCGCCACTGCACCTGACGACCATGGCCGTAGGGCAGGCAATCGTGTTCGGCGAGGTCGTCGGGTTTATGCGGCGTACCGCGCAGGGCCAGGTAGTCGGGGCTGGCGCAGTACACCCGGGGAATGCTGGCGATGCGACGGGCAATCAAGGTGGAGTCTTCCAGGGTGCCGATGCGCAGCACCAGGTCGTAGCCTTCGCCGATCAGGTCCACGGGGCGGTCGCTCAAGTCCACCTCCACCGCGACCTGGGGATAGCGCCGCAGGAACAGCGGCAACAGGCAACCCAGGTGGGCCATGGCAAACGACAAAGGCGCGCTCAGGCGAATGGTACCGCGGGGTTCGCTGTTCTGGCCGGCGATGCCCTGCTCCACCTGCTCGACTTCACTGAGCAGGCGCAAGGCGGACTCGTAGTAGCTCTGGCCGAGTGGCGTGACGTCCAGCCGGCGCGTGGAACGGTTGAGCAGGCGTACGCCCAGGCGGTCTTCCAGTTGGATCAGGCGGCGGCTGACGAACTGCTTGGACAGCCCCAATTGCTCGGCGGCGGCGGTGAAACTGCCGGACTCCATGACCTGGCAGAACAGGCGCATGTCTTCGAAGGGGTTCATTGTCGCTTCTCGGTGGACATTTGCGGTTTTTATAGCGGTTTAGTGGGCACGCCACAAACCAAAATAGGGAAACACGAACAAATGTGGGAGGGGGCCTGCTCCCGAATGCAGTGGGTCAGTCACAGATGCTGGGACTGACACACTGCATTCGGGAGCAAGCCCCCTCCCACAGGGAATTACCTACATCCTTGAGGGCTAGTTACTTGGCAGTGAACGCCGAGTAGCTGTTCATCAGGTTGCGGTAGTTGGGAATGCGCGGCGACAGCAGGTTGGCCAGGCCTTCCATGTCGTTGCGCCAGTCCACTTGCAGCTCGCAGGCCACGGCAAACCAGTTCACCAGTTGCGCACCGGCGGCCGTCATGCGCGCCCAGGCAGCTTGTTGCACGGTTTCGTTGAAGGTACCGGAGGCATCGGTGACCACGAACACTTCAAAGCCTTCATCGAGGGCACACAGGGTCGGGAACGCGACGCACACATCCGTCACCACGCCGGCAATGATGATCTGCTTGCGGCCGGTCGCCTTGACCGCCTTGACGAAATCTTCGTTGTCCCAGGCGTTGATCTGGCCAGGGCGGGCGATGTACGGGGCGTCCGGGAACAGGGCTTTGAGCTCTGGAACCAGTGGACCGTTAGGACCGCTTTCAAAACTGGTGGTCAGGATGGTCGGCAGGTTGAAGAATTTGGCGACGTCAGCCAACGCCAGCACGTTGTTCTTGAATTCGTTCGGGGAGAAGTCCTGTACCAGAGAAATCAGGCCGGTCTGGTGATCGACCAACAGGACCACGGCGTCATCTTTGTTCAAGCGCGAGTAAGGCATGGGGTAACTCCTTTAGGGATGTATGGAATTCAGAAGGCAAAGCACGAGCAGCCAAACGCACCCCAGAAACCCTGGAAGTCGCTGACCGGCACACTGGAAAGGCGCGCCTTTTCATGGCTGTGGGAATGCACGCCGCACGGCCCGCTGCATTGGTGCACCTGAGCCTGCAAGGGCGAGCTTGGGCGCCAGTGCCCTGGCACCTTGACCACCGGCGACCAATCCGGCAGCACCGGAACGCGCGGCGGTGCGTAATCTTCGAAGTCACCGGCGCCGTAGACCACCTTGCCGCCGACCACGGTCAGTACCGACTCGATCCACTTGATGGCCTCTTCGTCGAGGCTGAAGAAGTCCGCCGACAGTGCCGCCACGTCGGCCAACTGCCCGACCTTGATCTGGCCCTTCTTGCCCTGCTCGGACGAGAACCAGGCGCTGCCATGGGTGAACAGCTCCAACGCGGTGAGGCGCGGCAGGCCCTCGGCGTGCAGTTCCAGGCCACCGACGGTGCGGCCGCTGACCATCCAGTACAACGAAGTCCACGGGTTGTAGCTCGACACCCGCGTGGCATCAGTGCCCGCCCCGACCGGCACGCCTTCGGCGAGCATGCGCTTGATCGGCGGCGTGGCTTCGGCGGCCTTGGCGCCGTAGCGCTCGACAAAGTACTCGCCCTGGAATGCCATGCGGTCCTGGATCGCGATCCCCCCGCCGAGGGCGCGCACACGCTCGATATTTTTCGGGGTGATGGTTTCGGCGTGGTCGAAGAACCACGGCAAGCCGTTGAACGGGATGTCGCGGTTGACCTTCTCGAACACGTCGAGCATGCGCGAGATGGATTCGTCATAGGTCGCGTGCAGGCGGAACGGCCAGCGCTGCTCCACCAGGTGGCGTACCACCGGCCCCAGCTCCTGCTCCATGCTCAACGGCAAATCCGGGCGTGGCTCAAGGAAGTCTTCAAAGTCCGCCGCCGAGAACACCAGCATCTCGCCCGCGCCGTTGTGGCGCAGGTAGTCATCGCCCTGGTGCAGGGTGACGCTGCCGGTCCACTGCTTGAAGTCGCTGAGTTCTTCCTTGGGCTTCTGGGTGAACAGGTTGTAGGCGATACGCACCGTCAACTGTTCGTCCTTGGCCAGTTGCTCGATCACTGCGTAATCGTCCGGATAATTCTGGAAACCGCCGCCGGCATCGATGGCGCTGGTCAGGCCCAGGCGATTGAGTTCACGCATGAACTGGCGAGTCGAGTTGACCTGGTATTCCAGCGGCAGTTTCGGGCCTTTGGCGAGCGTCGAATACAGGATCATCGCGTTGGGACGGGCCACCAGCATACCGGTAGGGTTGCCGTGGCTGTCACGCACGATCTCGCCACCCGGCGGGTTTGGCGTGTCCTTGGTGTAGCCGGCCACGCGCAGCGCAGCACGGTTGAGCAAGGCGCGGTCGTACAGGTGCAGCACGAACACCGGCGTATCGGGCGCTGCCTGGTTCAACTCTTCGAGGGTCGGCATGCGTTTTTCGGCGAACTGGAACTCGTTCCACCCCCCCACCACGCGCACCCACTGCGGGGTTGGCGTACGGTCGGCCTGGTCCTTGAGCATACGCAGGGCATCGGCCAGGGACGGCACGCCTTCCCAACGCAGTTCGAGGTTGTAGTTCAAGCCACCACGGATCAGGTGCAAGTGGGAGTCATTGAGGCCGGGGATGACGGTACGGCCCTTGAGGTCGATGACCTGGGTACCACTGCCGCGCAGGGCCATGGCTTCACCGTCACTGCCCACGGCGACAAAGCGCCCCTCGCGGATCGCGACGGCAGTGGCGCGTGGGTTTTCACGGTCCACAGTGTGGAACTGGCCATTGAACAGAATCAGATCGGCGTTCATAGGGTTTCCTTTACAGAGGCTTCAAGCCAGGGAGCGAACAGGCGGGTGGCCGCCGGCATCAACAGGTAGACCACCAGCACAACGATAGTCACGGTGACCAGGAACGTGGCGACCACGTAGTTGGACAGGAACGGGTGCAGGCGCAATACCGGGCCCCACACGATGGGTACCAGCAGGGTCAGCGGCAGGATGACGCACAAGGTGACCACCGCCTGTTTCCAACGCGGCGGCTTGGCGGCGTTTTCAGATTCGGGGTTGAACCAGAATTCGTTAACCGCGCCGATTTCGGTGTTGTCACCTTCGGCCAGCATCGGAGTGGCTTCGGCGATCAAGGTCTTGCGTTCGGGAGAGTCTAGCCAGGTTTCAAGGTCGTCGGTGGAGCGGTAGCGCAATATGCAGGTGAACAGTGCCAGTTTGCCCTGCTTGCTGCGCACTACGTCGACACCGAGGTGGCCAGGACGGTCGCCGGCGATGCGCACGATGCGGCGTAGCCAGGCTTCGTAGTCGGCTTCATGGCCTTGTTTGATCAGGTGTTTGACGACGAGGGTGACGACTTCGTCGGGGCCGGGTTTTGCTGCTGGGTCCATGGGATGTCCCTCTGCCTTGATGTTTCAGCGATGAGGGGGAGTTTGCCGGGGGTGCGGTGGGGAAAATTGGATGTACGTGCTGTTTGGTGGGGTTGCCCGAGATCACGATCAACAGCCAGATCAAGAGCAGCAAGATATCGGCTGATAGAGGCAGACCCAAATGTGGGAGCGGGCTTGCTCGCGAATGCGGTGGGTCAGTTGATATATCTGTAACTGACCCACCGCATTCGCGAGCAAGCCCGCTCCCACAGTTTTTGACCGAGTTCGACCACACAATACCGGTCGGCTATAAGACTGCCGCGCTTTGGTTTTTGATCTTCGGCGCCCCCGTAAAACACGCTGACCGAACGCAGGCTTTGGAGCGTGCGCAAGGGCGGAACCAATAGCTGTCGTTACCGCAGAAATGGATATGGACTCAAAAGATCAAACCACCCGCGCCATATGCTCCCCAATCCGCGCCCGCAACCAGCGCTCTGCCGGATCATTGTCATGCACCCCACTCCACACCATCGACAACTCCGCCGCGTCGATGGCGAACGGCGGGTCCTCCGCGCGCAAGGCGGTGCCTTCGGTCAACGCACACGCCGCATAATCGGGCACCGTCGCGATAATCTGGGTGCCCGCCAGCAGCGCCCGCAACCCGCTGAACTGCGGCACGGCCAACACCACCCGCCGCGCCCGGCCGATGCGCGCAAGGTCCAGGTCAATGTTGCCGCTCAAATCCCCGGAAAACGACACCATCGCATGGGGGCGCTCACAGTAGTCATCCAAGGTCAGCGGTGCAGCACCGTCATCCCCACGCAAGACCTTGCACGGAATGTCCCGCAGTTTCTTGCGCTTGGCATTCGCCGGCAACTCGGTGGTGTAGCTCACCCCTACCGTGATCTCCCCACTGGCCAGCAACGACGACATCAAGAGGTAATTAGCCCGGCGAACCACCACGATTATCCCTGGGGCCTCCTCGCGCAGTTGACTAAGCAGGGGTGGGAACAGGCCAAATTCAGCGTCGTCCGAGAGGCCGATGCGGAACACCGCACAACTGGTAGAAGGGTCGAAATCCTTGGCACGGCTGACGGCGCCGGAAATAGTGTCCATGGCCGGTTGCAACTCCTTGAGTATCGCCACGGCGCGTGGCGTGGGCTCCATGCCCCGCCCATTACGCAGCAGCAACGGGTCGTCGAACAGATCGCGCAGACGCCCCAAGGCCGCACTCACCGCCGGCTGCCCCATAAAAAGCTTTTCGGCGACACGGGTCAGGTTCTTCTCGAACATCAACGCTTCGAAAATCACCAGCAGGTTCATGTCGACGCGGCGCAGGTCGTTGCGGTTCATAGGAGCATGTCCAAACGGTTGGCAAGCCTACAGATAAGCATGGGAAAAGCGCCCTGCATTGCATGCCTGTGCTGTCTTTTCCAGCTCGGCACCTGGCGAAATTAACAACGATTAACTCGTCAGCCGGATGGTCCGGCAACAAGATGGGCCCCGTCTACACTGCATCCATCCACCGGGAACGCTCCCATCGACTGCGGATATTTGTCATGGCCCGACTCGAGCAATATGCCCCTCGTCTGTCCGCCACCGGAGGCCTGTGCCCTCGGCGCGAGCGCATCGCCAAGCAACTGATCCTGGCCAACCTCGGCGAAAGCCTGGCCATTGCCGACCTGGCCCAGGCCTGCGCGTTGTCACGCAGCCATTTCTCCCGTGCGTTCAAGTGCACCACCGGGTTGTCGCCGCAGGAGTGGATCCGTCAACAGCGCATCCAACGGGCCAAGGAACTGATCACCAGTTCATCCCTGAGCCTGACGCAAATCAGCCTGGAATGCGGGTTTTGCGACCAAGCGCACTTTTGCCATATGTTCACCCGCAGCGAAGGCGTCAATCCCATGACCTGGCGAAATCGCTACTTACGCCATAAGCCTCAAGTGATCGCAGCCTAGTGGTCGGTGCTTACCTGGAATATGCTGGCCGCTCTGTCCTTTTCGAGCATGGCCTTCCATGAGTGACCTCAGCGACCAGGCTGTGCATTTCGGCCCCTATCGCATCCACCCGCGCCAGCGCCTGGTGCTGGAGGCCGGTCGCCCGTTGCGCCTGGGGCGGCGCGCAGTGGAGATCCTGCTGATCCTGCTCGAACAGGCCGGCAATGTCGTGAGCAAGCAGGAATTGATCGCCCGCGTCTGGCCCAAAAGTGTGGTGGAAGACGGCAACCTGCGGGTGCATATGGCGGCGTTGCGCAAGGCCTTGGGCGATGGCCAGGCCGGGCAGCGCTATATCGTGACCGTCGCCCAGCGCGGCTACAGTTTTGTTGCGCCACTGAGCATCGAACCGATGACGCTACCCACCGAGGGCGCCCCGCAAGGCACGTGCCACAACCTGCCGCTGCGCCGTACCCGGATGCTCGGGCGCCAGGCCCTGATCGACAGCCTGGTGCAGCAACTGCCCGAACAGCGCTTTATCACCCTCACCGGCGCCGGCGGGATCGGCAAGACCACTGTCGCGCTGCGGGTGGCGGAACTGCTGATCGGGCATTACCGCGACGGCATACGTTTTCTGGACCTGGCGCCGCTGAGTGCGCCGTCGATGATCTTGCCCAACCTCGCAGCGCTGCTCGACCTCACCCACACTGAGCATGAGCCCCTGGTCGCGTTCGCCCGCAGCCTGCAGGAACGCCAGGTGCTGCTGGTGATCGATAACTGCGAGCACCTGCTGGACGACATCGCCCTGATCAGCGAAACCCTGCTACGCCACGCGCCGAGGCTGCATATCCTGGCGACCAGCCGCGAGGCACTGCGCGCCGAAGGTGAGTACGTGCAGCGCCTGGAGCCCCTGGCTTGCCCGCCAGCCACCGGCAACCGCGCCCAGGCGTTGGGCTATCCGGCCCTGCAATTGTTGATCGAACGGGCCATGTCCCACCAGGACAGCTTTGAACTGAGCGACGCCGAACTGCCGCTGGCGATCGATATCTGCCAGCGCCTGGACGGCATTCCCCTGGCGATCGAGTTGGTGGCGGCGCAGATCGAACGCTTTGGTTTGCCAGGTCTACTGGTGCAAATGGAGGACAACTTCCGTTTGCTGACCCGCGGTCGGCGCAGTGCCCTGCCCCGCCATCAAACCCTGCGGGCCACGCTGGACTGGAGCTTTGAACTGCTCACGGCCTGCGAGCAGATCTGCCTGCGTCGCCTGGCCGTGTTTCGCGGCGGGTTCAGCCTGGCCAGCGCGGCGGCGGTGATTGCCGGGGGACAGGTCGCACCGACCGAGGTGCTGGTCTCGATCACGCAATTGGTTGCCAAGTCGTTGCTCAATGTAGAAGCCGGTGATGACGAGATGGTCTATCGCCTGCTGGACATCACCCGCACCTACGCCCTGGAAAAGCTTAGCGTTGCCCAAGAGCTGGACGCCACCCGCGACCGCCACGTCGAGCGCTGCCTGGCGCTGATGGAACAGGCGCGCGAGGATTGGGAGTCGGTCGCCACTCAAGCCTGGATCGACCGCTATGCACCGCTGCGTGAAGATATCCGCTCGGCCCTCGACTGGGGGCTCGCGCAGGAGGGCGAACACCTGCTGGCGATTCGCTTGACGGTCAGCGCAATGCCACTGTGGCAAGAGTTGTCGTTGCTCAGGGAACACCGCTTGTACGTGGACAAGGCGCTGGCGTTGATGGACCAGGCCGCCTCGCCCTGCCCCCGTTTGACGATGCAACTGCAGTTGGCGCTGGGCAGCCTGTCCTATCACGCCATGGGCGGTGCCCCGCAGACCATTGCCGCGTTTGTCAGTGCACGGCGTTTGGCCGACGCGAGCGAAGATGTCCCAGGGCAATTGCGTGCGGTTTCCGGGCATATGGCGGTGAACCTGTGTGCTGGCCAGTATCGCCAGGCGCTGGCGCACAGTCTGCAGTTCGATCGTCTCGACCCACGCACCGACCCGCAACTGGACATCAGCGCCCAGCGCTTGCGCGTACTGGCCCAGCACTACAACGGCAACCAGGCACTCGCCCGGCACAATGCCGAGCAAGTGATCCAACGCATGACGCACAGTGGCCACCTCAACCGGTTTGCCCACGGCATCGGTGTGCAATACGACCAGAGCGTCGCCTCACTCACGGTGCTGGCGCGAATCCTGTGGTTGCAAGGCTTTCCCGAGCAAGCCTGGCGCACCGCCAGCCAAGCGCTGGGGTTGGCGCAGCAGATCAATCATGGCACCTCAATCTGTTACACCCTGGCCCTGGCGGGCGTGGTCATCGCCCGCTACAACGGTGACGAAGACGCCGCCCAGACCCTGCAGGCTTTGCTGTTGGAACACGCCCACAAGCATTCGGTGCAGTTATTCAAGACCTGGGCAGGCCACTACGCGGGAATCCTCGGGCACAAGGACCTGCAAGGCCTGGGGTTGATCGAGGACATCCTTGTCACGCTGGGTTCCCACTCTGTGGACGCGCCCGGGTTCGACCGTGCCCGCGCCGGCGACGCGGGCTGGTGCACCCCGGAAATCCTGCGGGTACACGCCGAAAGCATGACCGATGCCCGCGCAGCCGAAGCACTGTTGCTGGAGGCCCTGGGCCTGGCGCACCAGCAAGGCGCGCTGGCCTGGGAATTGCGCTGTGCAACGTCACTGGCGGGTGTGTGGCTGTCCCAAGGCCGTCTAGAGGCTGCACGGGACTTGCTGGGCTCGATTTACGCGCGGTTCACTGAAGGCTTTGCCACCCCTGACCTAGTCCGCGTACGCCGCCTGCTCGACGAGTTGCAGGACAAACGGCCGGCCTGAAAACGGCCCCAGGTAATGCCCATAGCCCTGCTGCAAGCGCGCCACCTGCTCCGGGTCACGCAGCTGCGCCAGGGCATAGCTGCGCACGCAGTTGAGCAGGCGGTAGCGCGCAAGGCCCGGGCCAGGTTCAAGGCTTAGCAGCGAGGTATCAACCAGGCGCCCCAGCAGGTACGACAGGTCTGCGTGTTCCAGTTCAGTCCCGCTGAGCAGCTTGCTCAAGGTGGGCAAGGTTACGGCCATCTTGAACAAACTCAACTGCAGGAACAGCCAGCGCTCCGGCAGGCTCAGGCGTTGGTAGGTCCAGTCCAGGGCAGCTGTCAGGGATTGATGGCGTTCCACCGCCGTGCGCCGGCCGCGGGTCAGCACCTGCAAGCCTTTGCTCAGTTGCTGCTGCAAGCCGCGCACGCCGAGCGCATCGACCTGGGCGGCGGCCAGTTCAAGGGCCAGTGGGATGCCATCAAGGCGCCGGCAGATATCGCGCAGCGGCGCCAGGTCCTGGGGCCGCAGCACAAACCCCTGCTGACCGGCGCTTGCCCGCGCCGCAAACAACTGCACGGCCGGATACGCCATCGCCTGCTCAACACTGCCCAGCGCCGACGGTGCAGGCACTGCCAACCGGGGCACGCGTTGCACCCACTCGCCCGCGACATGCAGGGCTTCACGGCTGCTGACCAGCACGCTGACCTGGGGCGCTTTTTCGCGCAGCACCCGCACCAGGTGCCGGCACGCGCCCAGCAGCAGGTCGGCGCCATCCAGCACCAGCAAGAGCTGGCGGGAGGCCAATTGATGGCCCAGCTCGGTGGCACTGGCGATGGGCTCCAGGTGCAATGCCGTGGCCAGGTGGCGCAGCATGGCCACCGGCGCCTCGACGGTGGCCAGGTCGACCCACCACACGCCATCCCGGTAGCGCGGCAATACGTGTTCGGCCAACGCCAGGGCCAGGGTGCTCTTGCCGACGCCGGCGCAGCCAGTGAGCGTCATCAACTGCAGCCCGGACAGACGCCGCACCAGTACACCCAGCAATGCCTCGCAGCCCATCACCGCGCTGAGCCGTGCGCTCAGATTGTGGCGGGGCAACGTGGCTGGCAGCCCTTCCTGCAGCTTGACTGCGAAGCAATAGCCACGCTGGGGGTCGTTGAGGATATAGCGCTGCCCATCGAGGGCACGGCGCAGTGCTGCGATGTGCACGCGCAGGTTGTTCTCCTCCACCACGCTGTTCGGCCAGACCCGCTCGATCAACGTCGCCTTGCTGATGAATTGCCCGGGTGTTTCGAGCAGCACCGTGAGGATATCCAGCGCACGTCCCCCCAAGGGCACCGGCCAGCCAGACTTGCTGACCCTCCGCTGTTGCCGGTGAAAGACATAAGCGCCGAAGCGCTGCGTGCCATTAATGTCAATCGCCTGAGGGTTATTCATGCGTGTAAAAGCGCTGAAACGCCCGGCCTTGGGCGTCTGCGCATCCTTTTCCATGGGCCTGACGCTATCTTGCCACCTGGGGATGGCAGGACAATGCTGGCACGGGGAGCGACACGGACATTCGGGTGCGCAACACGGACATTCTGTCGTTAACTGAACTGTTGTCGGTATTGGGTCGGGTTCAGGCCCAGTTTCTCGCTGAACAAAAAGCGCATATGCCGCACGCTGCCGAAGCCTGCGTGGAACGCCACGGTCTTGAGCGGCAGGTCAGTGGTTTCCAGCAACTGCCGGGCGCGGTCGATGCGCGCGCCTTGCAGGAACGCCATGGGCGTCATCTGCACCTCCTTGGCGAACAGCCGCGCAAAATGCCGCGCACTCATGCCAGCCAACGCGGCCATGGACTCGATGGTGAAGGGTTGGCACAGATGTTCGAGCACATGGTTCTGCACACGGGTAATCGCGGTTTCTTGAGGCGCAACCGCCGCCGTCATCGGGCTGAACTGGGCTTGCCCGCCCTGGCGCTTCATCACCACCAGCAGCACCTTGGCCACGTCCACCGCGACTTGCTTGCCGTGGTCCTGGGCCACCACCGACAGTGCCAGGTCGATACCGGCCGTAACGCCGCCCGAGGTGATCAAGCGACCGTCCTGCAAATAGATACGATCAGTTTCGACAATAGCATTGGGGAACGCCTTGATCAGCCGCTCGGTGTAGTGCCAATGGGTGGTCACGCGGTGATTGTCCAGCAGTCCGGCATGCCCGAGCACAAAGGCCCCGGTGCAGATAGAACCGAAGCGCCGCGCCCGCGGGGCTGCTGCCTTGAGCCAGGGCAGCAACGCGGGGTGGCATTCGTTGTAGGCACCGGGACCACCGGGCACCAGCAACAGGTCATAGGCGTCCTGGGCCTGGTCCAGCAACAGATCAGTCTGCACCGCTACGCCATTGGAGGCACGCAGCGGGCCGGGCTCGGTGCCGAGGGTGAGGATCCGGTAGTGCTCCGCCGCCGGCAGGTAGCGATTGGCAATCGAAAATACTTCCAGCGGCCCGGCCATGTCGAGCAGGAGGAAGTCCGGAAACAGCGCCATGGCCACGGTTTTCATATCGGGGAGGATCCATCGTCAAGGAGTGCGGACGGCATTATGGCACGTCCACCACTGTCAACTCATGAGAGACAGTTATTCAGTTTTCATCTTCTTAATGAATGTTTCAGTAACCATTAACCTTCTTCTCAACGCCGGAGCCCTGCATGTCGCAGCCCGCTCCCACTTGAGGACAAAACCATGCTGACCCTTCGCAAAGCTTCCGAACGCGGCGCCGCCAATCACGGTTGGTTGAAGTCGTTCCACACCTTCTCGTTCGCCAACTACTGGAACCCGAAAGAACAAGGCTTTTCCGACCTGCTGGTGATCAACGATGACCGCGTCGCGGCCGGCAAAGGTTTCGGCCAGCACCCGCACCGCGACATGGAGATCTTCTCCTATGTGCTGGAAGGCGCGCTGGAACACAAAGACACCCTGGGCACGGGCTCGGTGATCCGCCCAGGTGATGTGCAACTGATGAGTGCCGGCAGCGGCGTGGCCCACAGCGAGTTCAACCACAGCCAGACCCGTGGTGTGCACTTCCTGCAGATCTGGATCGTGCCGAATCAAGCCGGCGCCGAACCGCGCTATCAGCAGGAGCACTTCAGCGAGGCGCAGAAACGTGGGCGCCTGCAGTTGATCATCTCGCCGGACGGCAGCGATGGCTCCCTCAGCGTGCGCCAGGACGCACGGGTGTACGCCGGGCTGTTCAACGGCGACGAGGCCGCAACCTTGGACCTGGCGCCCGATCGGCATGTGTACATCCATGTGGCCCGAGGCAGCGTTGAAGTCAACGGCCAACGCTTGCAGGAAGGCGACGGTGCCCGTGTGCGGGATGAACGGCAGATCCGCCTGGGCCACGGCGAAGACGCCGAGGTGCTGGTGTTCGACCTGCGCCCGCAGGAACTGCCGCAGATGCCTTGACCGGCCCTGCGATGGCTCGGCGGAACGAGCCATCGCTGACGTCGATAGTCACCATCAGCCCAATGAAGTTCTCTTAAAAAATGCAACGCGTAACATCAACCCCATACCAGCAACAACCCAACTAAAACACTCGGAGCACACCCTCATGAAACGCCAAATCTTGCTTAGCCTCGCTTTCTCGGTACTCGCTGCAAACGCATTTGCTCACCCTGTCGTTGCTGAAGGCGGCTCGGATCGCCTGATCGAAAATCGTGTCGCAGAGGGTGGCTCGGACCGCCTGCAAGGTAACCGCGTTGCCGAAAACGGTTCGGACCGCCTGCTGGAACGTCGTATCGCCGAAGGTGGTGCTGATCGTCTGCAAGAACGTGGCCTGGCGGAAGGCGGGGCTGATCGTATGCAGGAACGTGGCCTGGCTGAAGGCGGGGCTGATCGTCTGCAGGAACGCGGCCTGGCTGAAGGCGGTGCTGATCGTCTGCAGGAACGTGGCCTGGCTGAAGGCGGTGCTGATCGCTTGCAAGGCAACAACGTTTAACCCCGCGCTGCTGGCGGGAACCCCAAACCGGCCTGATCAGCCGGTTTTTTTTCGCCTGTGATTAATGCAGGTCGCGGCTGCCCCCTGCACCGTCTTGCCGATCTTTTGCCGCGCTTCGATGCGCACATGTAGGGCCTACACAGTAGCGCCGTCGGCTACCAGTTTTCACCCAACCCCAGCAGGCCCAGAATCTGCCGTCGCAGGTCCACCAGGTAAGGATCGTCGCGGTGCCGGGGGTACGCGCGGTCGATCGTCAGTTGTGCCTGGATCCTGGCGGGGCGATCGCTGAAGACAATCACGCGATTGGCCAGCAGCAAGGCTTCTTCCACATCGTGAGTCACCAACAAAGCCGTATAGCCCTGGCGCTGCCACAAGTCGATCAGCTCCTTTTGCAGGGTGATACGGGTCAGGGAGTCGAGCTTGCCCAACGGCTCATCGAGGATCAGCAGGCGTGGTTGATTGACCAGTGCACGGGCCAAAGCCACTCGCTGCGCCATGCCACCCGACAACTGCCGGGGATAGGCGCGGGCGAACTGGCTGAGGCCGACTTTTTCCAGGGCTTCATCAACCTTGGCCGCATGGGTCTTAAGCAGGCCCTGGGCTTCCAGGCCAACAGCGACGTTGTCCCATACACGGCGCCACGGGTAGAGCGTCGGGTCCTGGAACACCACCACACGGCTAGGGTCCGGGCCGGTGATGGCCTCACCGTCGGCCAGCAAGCGGCCGGAGTCCGCGGGCTCCAGGCCGGCCACCAAGCGCAGCAAGGTTGACTTGCCGCACCCCGAAGGCCCGAGCAACGCCACGAACTCGCCCGGCGCCACGTCCAACGAAACCCGCTCCAACACCGGCAGATGCTGGCCGTCCAGGGCAAAACCATGGCTGAGGTTTTCTATCCGCAGCGCCAGACTTTCCGACGCCGATACTGCGTGTGCCAGGGCTACCATTTCATCGATCCTTTCTGCCAGGCCAACAACCGGTCACGCACCAGGAACAACCCGGTGATCAACCCCGAACAAGCGAGCGCCATGATCAGCAAGGCGGCGTACATATTGGCGTAGGCGGCCCAGCCCTGGGCCCATTGCAGGTACCAGCCGATGCCGGATTTGACGCCCATCATTTCTGCCACCACCAGGGTCGAAAACGACGCCCCCAGGCCCATGAACAGGCCGACGAATACATGCGGCAACGCTGCGGGAATCGCCACCTTGAAAATCAGAAAACCCTGCTTGGCACCGAGGGTACGGGCTACGTCGTAGTAGGCTTTGTCCACACTCGCCACACCAGACCAGGTGAGCACCGTGACCGGAAACCAGGTGGCCAGGGCGATCAGAAATACACTGGCACTCCAACTGCTGGGAAACAGAAAAAAGCACAGCGGCAACAGCGCCGTGGACGGCACCGGCCCGAGGATGCGCAACACCGGGTGCAGCCAGTAACCGATGCGCGTCGACCACCCGATCGCCACCCCGGCGATAAACCCGGTGATCGTCCCCAGCGCCACGCCCGAGCCTAGCAGCAATGCCGAGTGCAACAGGCTGTCGGCCAGGCGCGCGTAGTCTTCGATATACACCGCCAGCAACGCCTGGGGCGGCGCAAAAAACGGCACCGGCAACAGCGCCAGTTTGGCGGTCAACAGCTCCCAGCCTCCGAGCAGCACCGGTAAGGCGATCAGCCAAGGGCCGGCATTGCGCAAGCGCTGGCCAAGCTTGGATACCGTGCGCCCCAACAGGCTCAACACGACGTACAGCCCCGCAATACCCACACACAGATTGGCCAGGCCTTGGGTCATCGGCCAATTACGCGTCGCGTTGGGCCAGAAGCTGATCAGCAGCGCGACGGCCAGCCAGGCCCCAACCACCGCCACGCCTTGCCACCGGACTTTGAACGCCAGGGACGGGTTCAGGGTTGTCGCATCAGCTGAAGACATCGGCGGTGATCTCCTTGGCAAACTCCACCGGGTCAGTGCTCTTGCTGATCACTTCGACGGTTTTCAAGTCGGTGACGTAGGTGAGGATTTCCCTGGTCAATGCCGCGCCCACCGCGTGGTGACCGTGGGTGTGGTCGTGGAGGATCGCCTGCACTTCCTCTATCGACGTATTCAATGCATGGGCCTGGAAGCCTTTGGCGACTTCTTCCGGGTGCTGCACGGAATAGTCGTGGGCTTCGAGGATCGCCTGGGTCAAGGCCGCGACCACACGCTTGTCTTCACGCACCAGTTTGCCGGTGACGCCGACCACGCAGCAGCTGAGGTTGGCGTATTCCTCTACCAGATTGGTAGACAGTTCACGCGCCACGCCAGATTTGATCAGGCGGTACATGAACGGGTCACTGCCGCTCACTGCCTGCACTTCGCCACGCTCCAGCGCAGTGCCCAGCAAGTCGGCGGGATACAGGCGCCACTCCACATCGCGCACCGGGTCCACACCGTGTTTTTTCAGCAGGATCGAGAAGAAATTACGATCCGGGCTGGCCATGTCGGTCACACCGATGGCCTTGCCCTTGAGGTCCTCCAGCTTGGCCACAGCGCCGTTCACGGCACTGAGCAAACGCAGGCAGCCGCCGTGGGTGCCGGCGGTGAGCTTCACATCGAAACCCTGCTCCAGCGCCTTGAGCCAACGCAACGCCATGCCCACGCCCGCGTCAGCTTTACCGGTGGCGATGGCCTCCAGCAGCACTTCGGTGGAGTTGCCGAAGTTGACCAGCTCCACGTCCAGATTGTGCTTTGTGAAAAAACCCTGGCCATGGGCGATCACCACTGGCGCCAGGCACACGGCGTTGAGGTTGACCGCCAGTTTCAGCTTGCGCGGTGCGCCGAGGCGGATGAACTCACCGGTGCCTGCGGGCTCCTGGGCAGTGTTGTGACCGGCATGTTCGTCGGCGGCAACGCCCAAGCGTGGCAGCGACAGGCTGGCCACAGTGATGCCGGCCAGGCCGAGCAGGCGGCGGCGGGTCAAATGATCGAATATAGCCACAGAAGAATCCCTTTATGTGCGGTAGTGCGGTGTGTAGGAGCGAGCTTTTCGTTTCAGCCAGTAAGCTCGGAGAGGCCCAGGTGCTCTCGCAACGTCGACCCTTCGTAAGCGGTGCGGAACAGCCCCTTGCGCTGCAAATGCGGGATCACGCTCTCGACAAACTCGGTGAACGAACCCGGCAAATACCCCGGAGAGATCACAAACCCGTCGCAACCGCCCTGCTCGAACAGCTCGGCCAACTGCTCGGCCACTTGCGCGCCCGTACCTACTAATTGCGGTACGCGCACGCTGCTGGCGAAGATGCGCCCGAGCTGTTCGAGGGTGGTTTCCGGCCCTTGCATCAACAGCTTTTCAGCGGCGGCCGGGTGGATCAGCGACGACTGGGCGATCTCGGCCAGCGTCGCGCAAAGCGGGAATGGCGACAGGTCCACATTCAGCTGCGACGCCAGGGTCACCAGCCCCAGCTCCGGCCGTGCCAGCGCGTTGTGTTGATCGCGCTTGGCGCGGGCTTGCGCTTCGCTGCCACCAATGAACGGCATCACCGCCGTCAGCACCTTGCAACTGTCAGCCTCACGGCCTTGCTGCACCACCTGCGCACGCACGTCATCGCGAAACGCACGCATGGCCGCCAAGTGCGGATGAATCGTGAAAATCGCCTCGGCCCAACGCGCGCCAAAGCGCCGGCCACGCCCGGAAGAACCGGCCTGAATCAGCACCGGCCGACCCTGGGGCGTGCGCGGAATATTCAACGGGCCTTCAACCCTGAACCACTCGCCCTGATGCTGCACCGAACGGATCAACTCCGGGTCCGCCAGCACGCCGCTTTCGCGATCCAGCTTCAGCGCGCCGTTGCCCCAGCTGTTCCAGAGCTTCAGTGCGACTTCGACAAACTCATCGGCGCGGTCATACCGCAGGTCGTGTTCAAGGTGCTTGTCCTTGCCGAACAGACGCCCTTCGCTGTCGTTCATCGAGGTGACGATATTCCACGCCGCCCGCCCCTTGGACAGGTGGTCGAGGGTGGCGAATTCACGGGCGATGTGCGCCGGTTCGTAATAGGTGGTGGAACGCGTCGCGCCCAGGCCCAGCTTACTGGTCTTGCCGACCAGGTAAGAGAGGATCGGCAACGGGTCCAGGCGCGTGGCGTCCTGGGCGCCGTAGCGCAAGGCGAACTCGCGGGAGCCGCCCATCTGATCACCCACGGCCAGGCGATCGGCGAAGAACAGGAAGTCGAACAGCCCCTCCTCCACCACCTTGGCGACCCGCGCGTAGTACTCGGGATCGAGGTAATTGCCAACGGTTTCGGGGTGGCGCCACACCGCATGGCTGTGCACCACCGGCCCACTCAACAAAAACGCGGATAAATGGATTTGGCGGCTCATGGCTTGGGCGTCCACACGGTGATGGCGCTGACCTTCAACGGCTTGGGAATCAACTTGGCGGCGTAGTAGGTGTCGGCGATGCGCTGTTGCTCGGCGAGGTTTTCCACCTTCACCGGGATGATGTCGTAGCTGCGGCGGCTATTGGCGCGCTCCACTGTAGCCGGGGCGATATTGCCCCACAGCGGGCCGAGGATCTCGGCAGCTTCCTTGGGATGGGCCTTCGCCCATTGGCCGGTCTCGCGCAGGGTATCGAAGGTCACCTGCAACACGTCCGGGTGGGCCTTGGCGAATCGCGTGGTCGCCAAGTAGAAACGGTTGTAGTCGGCCAGGCCGTCCTTGCCGTCGGCGATGACACGCACGTGGTGATCCAGCTGTTGGGTGGCGAGGAACGGGTCCCAGATCACCCAGGCGTCCACGCTGCCATTGGCGAAGGCGGCGCCGCCGTCCGGGGCTTCCAGGTAGCGCGGGGTAATATCGGCCAGGGTCAAGCCAGCTTTTCTCAGCGCGGATATCAGCAGGTAATGGCTGCCAGAGCCCTTGGACACGGCGACGGTCTTGCCCTTGAGGTCGGCGATGCTGTGGATCGGCGATTGATCCTGGACGATGATCGCCTGGGCACTCGACGATGAGTTTTCCTGGGCGTAGTAGGTCAACGGTGCATCGGCAGCCTGGGTGAACAGCGCAAAGGCGTCGGCCACGTCGGCGTGCAGGTCGACGCTGCCGGCGTTCAGCGAGCTGAGCAAGCCAGTGCTGAACTCGTGCCAGTTCACCGTGAAACCCAGGGGCTTGAGGCGCTGCTCCAAGTGGCCATTTTGCTTGAGCAGGATCCACAGGGTGGATGAGCGCTGATAGCTGATGTCCAGGGTTTGCTCGGCATGGGCCGCGGTCGCGGCGAACAGCAGGCTGGCGGCGACGATTAGTTTTTTGAACGTCATGGGAGGCCTTGGCGAGGAAGAAATGAAGAGAACTGCATATGCCAAAAAACCGCTTAAGGCCTGGCAGCAAAGTTGATTCGATTATATTAATGATTGGAAATGATGAAAGAATCTTATAATTCTATGGTTATGCTCAATTCATAGGCAGGTGGAAAAAGCGTCCTAAGTTCAGATCGAAAAAGTATTTAACGAATAGTTTTTAGAACTTTAAGCTCAATACTGTTTCGTCAAAAATCGAGCGTGCCATGTCCATACGTCGTCCCCTCGCTGCGGTAGTAGGGTTGCTGGCCTTCTCCGTTGCGGTCAGCGCCGAGGCCCAGGAAACTGTGCGCATCGGTTACCAGAAATCCTCGACCCTGATCACCCTGCTGAAAACCCAGGGCACCCTGGAAAAAGCCCTCAAGGCCGACAACATCGACGTGAGCTGGCATGAGTTCCCCAGTGGCCTGCCCCTGCTCGAAGCGTTGAACGTGGGCAACGTCGACATCAGTGCCGACGTGGCCGACACCGTGCCGCTCTTCGCCCAGGCTGCGCAGGCCAAGCTCACCTACTTCGCCCAGGAAGCCCCCTCGCCTTCAGCCCAGGCCATCGTGGTGCGCAAGGACTCGCCGATCCAGCAACTGGCGGACCTCAAAGGCAAGAAAATCGCCGTGACCAAGGCGGCGGGCACCCACTACTTGTTGATTGCCGCGTTGGCCCAGACGGGCCTGGAATTTTCGGATATCACACCGGCCTACCTGTCCCCCGCCGACGGTCGCGCAGCGTTCGAGAACGACAAGGTGGACGCGTGGGTCACCTGGGAACCCTTCCTCACCAGCGTGCAGCGCCAACTGCCAACACGTACCCTGGCGGACGGCGCGGGGCTGGCCAGCTACAAGCGCTACTACCTCACCGGCACGCCGTACGCCAAGGCCCACCCGGACGTGTTGAAAGTGGTGTACGCACAACTGGAAAAGACCGGCCAGTGGGTGAAAACCCACCCGCAAGACGCGGCCAAAGTACTTGGCCCGCTGTGGGGCAACCTGGATGTAGCGACGGTTGAAGCAGCCAATGCGCACCGCAGCTATCAAGTGCAGCCAGTGACGATCGATCAACTGGGCGAACAGCAGAAAATCGCCGATGCCTTCTTCAAGGCGGGCTTATTGCCCAAGGCCGTGGACGCCAAGGATGTACAGACCTGGAAACCTTGAGGGCGGAGCAAGGATAGATCCGGTGGCGATAGCGGTGGGTCAGCCGCTTTGCCCATTGCTGATCTACCGCTATCGCAGGCAAGCCAGCTCCCACAGGTGGACCGCGGCGCAACAGTTGGAGAGTGGTTGGCTGTCGCGCACCCCCAACGCCCTTCCCGCCAGATGCGCCGCGCCCAGCGCCGAGACCTCCGGTGACAGGCTGCGCACCACCGGGCGTTGCAGCAGGTTGGCCAAAAACGGCATCAGCCAACGGTTGCGCGTCGCGCCGATGACCTACAGCCAGCCCAAATACGTGACCTGCCTCGACCTCGGCGCCTGAGGCGCCGTGTTCACCGAAGGTTGGGACCGCCAGATGAAGCTGGTTGGCCAGGAAGCCAAGGACCTCAAGCGTCAGATCAACACGGTGTGGATCTGCCCACCCGCCGCTGATCGCACGGTGGCGCTGGCTGAGGCGGACCCGCTGATTTGTCGCGCTCACCCAACGAACGCGCCGCCAACGCTCCCATCACCCCGCCGACCATCGGCGCCAGCCAGAACAGCCAAAGCTGCGCAAGGTACTCGCCCCCGGCAAACAACGCCGGCCCGGTGCTGCGTGCAGGGTTCACCGAAGTATTGGTCACCGGGATCAGCACCAGGTGAATCAAGGTCAGCGCCAGGCCAATCGCAATGGGTGCAAAGCCAGGCACAGCGCCCGACGAGGTCACGCGCATGATGATGAACAAGAAAAAGAACGTGGCGATGCATTCCGCAAGCAGCGCGGCCTTCATGTCAAAGAGGCCAGGGCTCAATGGGCCATAACCGTTGGCGGCAAAGCCACCTATTGCGAAATCCGGCTGCCCGTTGGCAATCAGGTACAACGCCGCAGAAGCGCCAATGGCACCGGCAACCTGCGCCGCGATGTACGGCAGCACTTCACCGGCCGCTACACGGCGACCCGCCCACAAGCCAAGAGTGACGGCCGGGTTGAAATGCGCGCCGGATATTCCACCTACCGCATAGGCCATGGTCAGCACCGTGAGCCCGAACGCCAGCGAAACGCCGACAAACCCAATGCCCAGTTCCGGGAAAGCCGCCGCCAGGATGGCGCTGCCACAGCCGCCGAACGTCAGCCAGAAAGTACCGATAAACTCGGCGGTCAAACGTTTTTGCACAATCAACTCCATTGCTGTTCAAGTGCCGTCACCACAGGCCGTGGGCGGTCTTGGGCGACGGTAGCAATGGGTATCAAATTGCTGTGTAAGACTTGTCTGGATTACTGCTTTTGAACGTTTAACGTCTGGAGGGGACCGACAGGGCCGGCCAAAGCGCTGTTGAGGGCCATTCACAATGACCCGATGCATGCGTTGAATGCATTGACGGTGGCGCGGGAGTTTGACTCAGGCTCGCGCCACACCCTGCCCAAACCGGCGGATCGCCAGGCAATACCCAATCAACGCCAGCGCCGCCAGCAACCCGCCCGCCGCGCCGATCCAGGCGAAGCCGAACTGGCTGCCGACCCAACTGCCCACCAGGGCGCCGCCGCCGATGCCGATGTTGTAGATGCCGGAGAACATCGCCATGGCCACGTCGGTGGCATCCGGGGCCAGCACCAGCACTTTGGATTGCATCGCCAGGCCGAAGCCCATGATCGCCATGCCCCAGAACACACTCAGCACCACCAGGTAGGATTCTGCACCGCTCAACGGCAGCAGCAGCGCCAGGCACGCGGCGAGAATGAATACCGCGCCGACCACGAACACATGCGGGTTGAAGCGGTGCACCAGGCTGAACAACAGCGAGCCGATGATGCCGGCGCCGCCGAACACCAGCAGGATCAGGGTCACCGCGCTGCCGCTCATGCCGGCGACGCCTTCGACGAAGGGCTCGATGTAGCTGTAGGCGGTGAATTGCGCGGTCACGGTCATGGCGGTGAGCACGTACAACGCCACCAGCGCCGGGCGCTTGAACAACAGCGGCAGGCTGCGCAAGGAGCCGGAGTTCTGGCTCGGCAGCAGCGGCAAGGTGCGCGCCAGCCAGAACACCAGGGCAGCGGCGAAGGCGCCAATCACCAGGAACGTCGTGCGCCAGCCCATGGCTTCGCCGAGCAGGCGGCCCAGCGGAATACCCAGCACCATCGCCAGGGAAGTACCGGTAGCCAGCAGGCCGAGGGCTTGCACCTGCTTGCCTTCCGGTGCCAGGCGAACGGCCAGCGATGCGGTGATCGACCAGAACAAGGCATGGGACAAGGCGATGCCGATGCGACTGAGCATCAGGATGCCAAAGCTGGTAGCGACGCTGGAAAGGATGTGACTGACGATAAACATGCAAAAAAGCACGATCAGCAGTTTGCGCCGTTCAACGTTACGGGTCAGCAGCATGACCGGCAGCGAGGTCAGCGACACGATCCAGGCGTAGATGGTGAGCATCAACCCGACGCTGGACACAGGCATGTCGAAGCTGGCGCCGATGGCGCTGAGCAGCCCGACGGGCACGAATTCGGTGGTGTTGAACACAAAGGCGGCCAACGCGAGGGCGATGACCGGTTGCCAATTGGCTTGGGGCGTTGCGGCTGAAAGGCTCATTGAACGGCGCGGTACTCTGACGGTGATCAAGCGGCCACCCAGGACAAGCGCCGCCGCCGAGCATTCTATAGGTTTCTGGCGCGGCTGTTGACGCCGATCCAGCTCAAAACAACCTCGGTGGCGTCACGGCGCGGTCAGGGTGACCACGTAGGCCCCCGATTGAACGGGTTTGCCGAGGGCATCCACCAGTACATACCGCTGGTCGTAATAGCGCCCATCATTGCTGTCGGCCACTAACTTGACGTCAGCCTGCGCGTTGCCCAGTGCCTTCACCGTGCGCACCGGCCGCACCTCGAAATGGCTGCTACGCAGGGCCTGCGGGCAGCCCTTGAGTTCCAGCGTCGACCCACCCGGCGACGCCGCATGACAACTGGGCTCGACAACACTGCCGTGAAACTGAATGACGCCAGAGGATCCCGCCATGCAAGCCCCCGCCCATACCGCAAGAACGCCGGTCATCAGTGAAAAACGCTTAACGTTCATGTCGACGCTCCTTCTTGGGTGGTTAAGAAGGTAGTCGTCGGGCCCGCCGCTTACTTGAGTTTATTCGGCAAACGCTGTGACGTAGTTCAAGGATCCACCTGCCCCATCATTTCCGGAATGCTTTCCGCACGTTTGGCATAACGCTGTGCCAGCGCCGCGCAGACCATCAGCTGGATCTGGTGGAACAGCATAAGCGGCAGGATCAGCACGCCCATGGTCGCTCCGGCGAACAACACTTGGGCCATTGGCACGCCCGTCGCCAGGCTCTTCTTCGAACCGCAGAACAGAATGGTGATGCGGTCTTCCTGGTTGAAGCCGAAGGCCTTGCCCAGCACGGTCGAGGCCACCAGCACCAAGGCCAGCAACACGCAGCACGCCACCACCAGTCCGCCCAGTTCCCATAGCGGGATCTGATGCCAGATGCCTTCGTTGACCGCTTCGCTGAAGGCACCGTACACCACCAGCAGGATCGAGCCCTGGTCGACGAACTTCAGCCAGGATTTATTGCGGCCAACCCATTCGCCGATCCAACGACGGGCGATCTGCCCGGCGATGAACGGCAACAGCAATTGCACGCTGATTTTCAGGATCGCGTCGACGGTAGACCCACCCTCGCCGTGTACGTTGAGCAGCAGCGTCACCAGCAACGGCGTAAGGAAGATCCCGAACAGGCTGGACGCCGCCGCACTGCAAATCGCCGCCGGGATATTGCCCCGCGCCAGGGAGGTGAAGGCAATCGCCGATTGCACCGTGGCCGGCAAAGCACAGAGGTAAAGCATGCCCATGTACAGGTCTTTACCAATCAGCGGCGACAGCAGTGGCTTGAGCGCCAGGCCCAGCAGTGGAAACAGCACAAAGGTCAGGCTGAACACCAGCAGATGCAGGCGCCAGTGGCCGGCACCGGCGACGATGGCCTGGCGCGACAGCTTGGCGCCGTGCAGGAAGAACAGCAACGCAATCGCCAGGTTGGTGACCCAGCCGAAGGCTACGGCAGTCTGGCCGCTGGCGGGCAGCAGGGAAGCGAGGATCACCGTGGCGATCAGGGTCAGGGTGAAGTTGTCAGGCAGAAAACGGGGGCGAGTCATAAGCAGGATCTTCCGGGGGTTGCCAAGAGCGTCGTCGCGACTCTAACGTAACGCCTTGTTACCGACTAACGCCAACGAGCCACTAAATGCCGCCTAAAGGACATGACAAGACCGTCCGCCGCAGTGTGCCTGGGCTTTCCAGCCTGCCGCGGCCGGTGTACGGGCGCACCGAATCCTTGCCCAATCGTGCGCTGACCCGCCGGCACAGCCACCCGTGGGTGCAATTGTCCTACGCGATTTCCGGGGTGCTGGAGATCCAGACCAGCGTCGGCCGCTTCGTCGCACCGCCTCAGCGTGCGGTGTGGATCCCGGCAGGTGTGCCGCACCGCGTGTTCAGTTCGCCCCACACGGAAATGCGCAGCTTGTACCTGGATTGCAGCGTCACCGCCTGGGCGGTCGAACGCTGTCATGTGCTGGAGGTGAGCAGTTTGCTGCGGGAATTGATCCGCAGCTTCAGCGAACTGCCGGTGGAGTATGCCGAGGATGGGCCGGATGGGCGCTTGGCCCAGGTGGTGCTGGACCAACTGGCGGCGGCGCCTCAGGTGGATCTGATGCTACCGCTGCCCCTGGACCCGCGTTTGCGCCACATCTACCGCAGCTTGAACCTGCGCCCGGAACAGCAAACCACATTGAGTCAGTGGAGCCAGAAGCTGGGCGTGAGCGAGAAGACCCTCAGCCGGTTGTTTCTGAGTGATACCGGGCTGACCTTTCGGGCGTGGCGCCAGCGTTTGCGATTGCTGACTGCCCTGCCCGCCCTGGAGCAGGGCGAGCGCGTGACGGATGTGGCGCTGGCCTGTGGGTATGAATCCACCTCGGCGTTTATCAACGCGTTTCGCCAGCAGTTCGAGGCGACGCCGGGGGAGTTCTTCCGCTAGGCAGGCCTTCGCCACAATTGCCTGGCGCCACAGCTATTCGCCATGCCCGCCGTGGCGCGCCCTTCGCGGATATCAGCTGCCATCGCCACCATGGGCTTCTTCGAAGAAGTAGTCTTTCCAACTGGCAGCCTTGTTTTTCAGCACCCCCAGCGCCTGCAATTTCTCGGCATAGACGTAGGTGCGTTGCGGCACGATGGTGAAATCGATTTCCGGGTCCTGGACGATCTGCTCCACCAGGTCCAACGGCAGTTTCGACTGTTCTACGCGGATGTATGCCTTGGCCGCAGCCGGTTTGTCGGCCTTTATGATCTTCTCGGCCTCGGCCAGCGCGTCATAGAACGCCTTGTAAGTCTTGGGGTTTTCGTCATGAAATTTCTGCGTGGTGTAGAGCACGTTGAACGTCGCCTGACCGCCCAGGATGTCGTAGGAACTGAGCACCTTGTGCACATTCGGATTGAGCAATTCCTGGTACTGGAACGGCGGGCTGGAGAAGTGTGAGTTGATCTCCGAACCACCGGCAATCAACGCGGCGGTCGCGTCGGGGTGCGCCAGGCTGATGGAGATGTCGTCGAATTTCTTGTAGTGGGCATCGCCGAACTGCTTGGCGGTCTCGATCTGCAGCGTGCGCGACTGGAAGCCCACGCCGGCGGCTGGCACGGCAATGCGGTCGTTTTCGGTGAAATCCTTGAGGGTCTTCACGGTGGGGTTGTTGGTCAGCAGGTAGTTGGGCATCGAGCCGAGGGAGGCGATGGCCTTGACGTTCTGCTTGCCCTTGGTGCGATCCCACAGGGTCAGCATCGGCGGCACACCGGCAGAGACCACATCCAGCGCACCGGCCAGCAGCGACTCGTTCATCGCGGTGGCGCCGGAAATGCTGCTCCACTCCACCTTGATGTCCAGGCCCTGTTCCTTGCCGTGCTTTTCGATCAGGTTCTGGTCGCGCACCACGTCGAGGATCAGGTAGCCGATGCCGAATTGCTGGGCGATGCTGATCTTGCCTTCGGCCTGGGCGCCGATACTGATCAACGCTGTCGCAACCGCCAGCAGGGCCAGGGAAGAACGCTTGAAAGTCATAGGAATCTGCCGCGTTTTTAAGAAGGTGATGGAGCCTAGCGGCGATTTTTAAGACAGGAAAAGAATATCGGGATCTATTGTTATGCAAATCACCCACAAACACCCGCTCGGCTGGTATTGTGCCGCGCTTTGAAAAACTGCCGAACCTGCGAGGAAATGGACGTTGAACACTGACGAAAAAATGACCGGGGACCTGTTCGAGGTGGATAAGCGCCTGTCACTCAAACCCGTGGTGGACTTCAACGCCTACCTGCGCAGCGCCTTCGGCGACGGCCCGTGCAGCTGCATCCGCTGCACGGCCAGCCAAGGTGATGAAACCGGCTATGAGTTCCAGCACACCTTCACCTTCGACGGTAAACCCACCCAACGCCGCTTCGCATCCACGGCGGGCAGCGATGTGCTGCAGGCGCTGAAGAAAGCCTGGTTGTCGTACACCAAGGCCGAGTTGCCGTTGAGCGGTGTACTGGCGCTGGACACCGTGAAGGAGTTTGTTGAACCGCAACTGCATAAACGCCTGGCACCGCTGTTTTTGGCCAGTGGGTTGGTCAAGGATGTGGGCGGAGAATCACACCTGTTGCCTCAGATGGCCGGCTGACAGACGTGCAACAGGTCAAGGCGACGAGACATTAATAGGGATGTAAATATGCTGACGACACTAGAACAGGCGGAACAATACCAAAGTGCACTCAAGGAATATCTTGAGCTGCACAAAAGTGATATATCCGCTTGCGTCAAAACCATGGCAAAACAGATTGGCAGCACCCTATTAGGTCGCCGAGACTTCTCTTTTCCCACTCAACAGTCCACCTACTACAACGACCAACTGTTAACGATCAAAAACCTACTATCCTCTCCGATAGATGAAATAACCATTGAGCATACTCACTTTGAGCTAGCGAAAACTTTAAGATACATAAGCGCCTTAGGCTCAACACCAGATTTTAGTACGTCACCAATTGTCCAGTTTTACATCCACCCTAAATTCGAAGAAACCCTCCTTTCGAGGATCGACGAAATCACATTCGGTGTTGCGTACACTATTTACCGTGAACGAACTGAATACAATTCTCGAAACCTTGACGAAAATATCAAAAAAATCGAGACGTGGAGCTCAAACATTGATCAATGGGAAAAACGAGCAGCTGAAGCAGAAGACCGTTACAGAGAGGTGACTTCAGGCAATAACTACCTCGGCCTGAGCCATGCATTCGATAAAATAGTCGAGAGCAAGCGCAAAGAAGCTTCAGGCCTTCTATCAGCACTCAAGATCGCAGGCGCACTTGCCTTATCCCTTCCTCTCATTCAGTTGCTAGCTGGAATAACACTTTTCTTGTTCAAAAAAGAAACGACACTGCCCCTCCTGACCCTCACATTTTCAATTGCCGTGGAAATTATTTTAATCTACTACTTCAGACTCATTCACTCTCGCTGGGCAGTATTGAAAAATCAAATCTCACAACTCGAACTCAGAAGTTCAATGTGCGCATTCGTTCATGATTATGCTGCCAAGTCCAAGGATTTGGAGCGCGAAACACTCATGAAATTCGAAAACATGATTTTCTCCGAAGTGATCAGCGATAACGCACCACCTCCCAGCATTTACGATGCAGCCGACTCGATTGCCAAACTGCTTGGTGCTTGGAAGAAACCCGTTTAATCACTTGGCGCGATACAAGGGTGGCGAGGGATCGTACTCCCTCACCACCTGCACAGCGTTAGTCGCAAAAGAGTTTTACTTACGCGCCGCCTCCCACTGCTTGAGCAGGTCGTTGTAGTTCACGGTCTCGCCTTTCGGTTTCTCATTGGCCAGTTTCGGCTTCGGCGCGCCCGGCTGGTCGAACCAGTATTGCGCGTCACGCTCGGGGTTCATTTTCGGGCCGCACACCGGTTGCACCTTGGAGCGTTCCAGGCGCGTCATGATGGCGTCCTGTTCCTTGGCCAGGTTGTCCAACGCCTGTTGCGGGGTTTTCTCGCCGCTGGCGGCGGCGGCGATGTTGCTCCACCACAGTTGTGCCAGGCGTGGGTAGTCCGGCACGTTGGTGCCGGTCGGCGACCATTCGGTTCGGGCCGGGCTGCGATAGAACTCCACCAGGCCACCCAGTTTCGGTGCCATGTCGGTCATGGCCTGGGAGTTGATGTCGGACTCACGAATCGGTGTCAGACCAACGATGGTTTTCTTCAGCGACACGGTTTTCGAGGTCACGAACTGCGCGTAAAGCCAGGCCGCAAGCTTCTGTTTCTCAGGCGTCGACTTGAGGAACGTCCAGGAGCCCACGTCCTGATAGCCCTTCTTCATACCCTTTTCCCAGTACGGTCCGACGGGCGATGGCGCCATGCGCCATTTCGGCGTGCCGTCGGCATTCACCACAGGCAAGCCTGGCTTGACCATGTCGGCGGTAAACGCGGTGTACCAGAAGATCTGCTGGGCGATGTTGCCTTGGGACGGCACCGGGCCGGATTCGGAGAAGGTCATGCCCGCCGCTTCCGGTGGCGCATAGGCTTTCATCCAGTCCACATATTTCTGGGTGGCATACACGGCGGCCGGGCCGTTGGTGTCGCCGCCACGGGTGACGCTGGACCCGACCGGGTGGCAGTCCTCCACGCGAATGCCCCACTCGTCCACCGGCAAGCCGTTGGGCAGGCCCTTGTCGCCGCCACCGGCCATGGAGAACCAGGCATCGGTGAAGCGCCAGCCGAGGGACGGGTCTTTCTTGCCGTAGTCCATGTGCCCATACACGCGCTTGCCGTCGATCTCCTTGACGTCTTCGCTGAAGAACTTGGCGATGTCTTCATAGGCCGACCAGTTCACTGGTACGCCGAGGTCATAGCCGTATTTTTCCTTGAATTTGGCTTTCAGCTCCGGACGCTCGAACCAGTCGGCGCGGAACCAGTACAGGTTGGCGAATTGTTGGTCGGGCAATTGGTAGATCTTGCCGTCGGGCGCGGTGGTGAAGGAGATGCCGATAAAGTCCTTGATATCCAGGGTCGGCGAGGTGAAGTCCTTGCCTTCGTTGGCCATCAGGTCAGTGATGGATTCGGTCTTGCCGTAGCGAAAGTGTGTACCGATCAGGTCCGAGTCGTTGACCCAGCCGTCATAGATGTTCTTGTCGGACTGCATTTGGGTTTGCAGCTTCTCCACCACGTCGCCTTCCTGCAGCAGGTCGTGGGTCAGCTTGATGCCGGTGATTTCGCTGAAGGCCTTGGCCAGCACCTTGGACTCGTACTCGTGGGTGGTGAGGGTTTCCGACACCACGTTGATCTTCATCCCACGGAACGGTTCCGCAGCTTTGATAAACCACTTGAGCTCTTCAAGCTGCTGTTCAGCCGTGAGGGTGGACGGCTTGAACTCGCTGCCGATCCATTTTTTTGCGGCATCTTCGTACGCATCGGCCCAGGCCGAGGCGCTCAAACCACTGAGGGCCAGTACGGCGGCCAATGAAATGCTATGTCGCAGCTTATTGTTCTTATTCAACATAGAGACCTCCAGGTTGTTTATTCATAAGGGCACTAGCCCCAACGCATCACACTCAACAGCCATACCAGGGAGAGCGCGGACGCCACCCAGATGCTCCAGTCGGTAACGCCGATGACCAGCAAATGCAGGTAGGCGCTGCCGAGAAGACCGATAAACAAACGATCACCACGGGTGGTGCTGATCGGTAAGAACCCACGCCGGGGAATACTCGGAGAACGCAGCTCCCAAGTGGTCATGCCCGCCAGGATCAGGGCTATGGCACCAAAAAACAGCGCGGTGGGGGTGGTCCAGGCCATCCATTCCATCATCGACTCCTCAGACCCGGCCCAGGGCAAAGCCCTTGGCCACGTGGTTGCGAACAAACCAGATCACCAGCATGCCGGGAAGGATAGTCAACACCCCCGCCGCCGCCAGCACGCCCCAATCGATACCCGACGCCGACACCGTGCGGGTCATCACCGCCGCGATGGGCTTGGCATTGACCGAGGTCAGGGTGCGCGCCAGCAACAGTTCGACCCAGGAGAACATGAAGCAGAAAAACGCGGTGACACCGATGCCGGAGCCGATCAACGGGATAAAAATCTTCACGAAGAACTTAGGAAACGAGTAGCCGTCGATGTAGGCGGTTTCGTCGATTTCCTTGGGCACGCCGGACATGAAGCCTTCAAGGATCCACACCGCCAACGGCACGTTGAACAGGCAGTGCGCCAGCGCCACCGCGATGTGCGTGTCGAACAGCCCGATGGACGAATACAGCTGGAAGAACGGCAGCAGGAACACCGCCGGTGGCGCCATGCGGTTGGTCAGCAACCAGAAGAACAGATGCTTGTCGCCCAGGAAGCGGTAGCGCGAAAACGCATAGGCCGCCGGCAGCGCCACGCTCAGGGAGATCACCGTGTTCAGGCTTACGTAGTACAGCGAGTTGAGGTAGCCGGTGTACCAACTCGGGTCGGTGAAGATCACCTTGTAGTTGGCCAGGGTGAAATCCTGCGGAAACAGCGTCAACCCGCCGAGGATTTCGGTGTTGCTCTTGAAGGACATGTTCAGCAGCCAGTAGATCGGCACCAGCAGGAACAGGATGTAGATCAGCAGCGGAATAACCTTGCGCTTACTCATGTTGGCGGCCTCAGCGGTTGGCGTCGGAGTGGGTCATGGCGGTGTAGAACAGCCAGGACACCAACAGGATGATCAGGAAATACACCAGCGAGAATGCCGCCGCCGGGCCCAGGTCGAATTGGCCTACAGCCATCTGGGTCAGCGTCTGACTCAGGAACGTAGTAGCGTTACCCGGACCGCCGCCGGTGAGGACGAAAGGCTCGGTGTAGATCATGAAGCTGTCCATAAAGCGCAGCATCACCGCGATCAGCAGCACGCTTTTCATCTTCGGCAACTGGATATGTCGGAACACCGCCCAGGGCGATGCGCGATCAATCCGCGCAGCCTGGTAGTACACGTCCGGAATCGCGCGCAGTCCGGAGTAGCAGAGCAGCGCCACCAGGGAAGTCCAGTGCCATACGTCCATCACCAGCACCGTTACCCAGGCGTCCATGGTGTTGGCGGCGTAGTTATAACTGATGCCCAGGGCGTTGAGGCTGTAACCCAGCAGGCCGATATCGGCGCGACCGAAGATCTGCCAGATTGTCCCTACCACGTTCCATGGGATCAGCAGCGGGATGGCGAGGATGATCAGCACCAGCGAAGACCAGCGGCCCTTGGTCGGCATGGTCAGGGCGATGGCGATGCCCAACGGGATTTCGATCAGCAACACGCAGGCCGAGTAAATGAACTGACGCAGCAGCGAATCGTGCAGGCGTGGGTCAAGCAGCACCTGCTTATACCAGTCGGCACCGACGAAGTAGCGACTGGACTGGTCGAAGATGTCCTGCACCGAGTAGTTGACCACGGTCATCATCGGGATCACCGCACTGAATGCCACCAGCAGGAACACTGGCAGCACCAGCCACCAGGCCTTGTTGTTTTGCACCTTGTTCATGGCTGCACCTCCAGCAGGTAATCGTCGGCGTACACCATCAACCACTGCGCGGGAAAGCTGATGGAGGCCTTGCCTTCGGGCACGGGTTTGTCTTCGGCCAGGCGTACCTTGAGCAACGCGCCGTTGAGGTTGAGGGTAATAATCTTGTAGGTGCCGAGGTCTTCGAGATGAGTGATATCGGCCTGCAGGGCGTCAGGGTTGTACTCGTCCCACACGTGGATGAATTCCGGGCGGATACCGACCTGCAGCTTTTTGTACTCGGTGTTGGCAATACGTTGCTGCAAGGCCGCTGGCAATGGCAGGTGGGTGTCGGCAAACCGCACCCCGCCCGCCTCGGCTTGCACCTCGATCAGATTCATCCCAGGGCTGCCGATGAAATAGCCGACAAAAGTATGGCTGGGCCGTTCGAACAGATCGCGGGGTGTGCCGAATTGCACGATCTGGCCGCCGTACATCACCGCGATCTTGTCGGCGAAGGTCGAGGCCTCCAACTGATCGTGGGTGACGTAGACCATGGTGATGTTGAACTGCTCGTGGATCTGCTTGAGTTTGCGTCGCAGTTTCCACTTGAGGTGCGGATCGATCACCGTCAACGGTTCATCGAACAGGATTGCCGACACGTCGTCACGCACCAGGCCACGGCCCATGGAGACTTTCTGTTTCTCGTCGGCGGTGAGGTTGCGGGCCTTCTTGGTCAGCAGGTTCTGCAGGTCGAGAACTTCGGCAATTTCCTGCACCTTGCTGTGGATTTTTGCCTCGGCCATGCCCTGGTTGCGCAGCGGGAACGCGAGGTTGTCGAACACCGTCATGGTGTCGTACACCACCGGGAACTGAAACACCTGGGCGATGTTGCGTTTTTCCGGGGTGAGGTCATTGACCACTTTGCTGTCAAACAGCACATGGCCTTCGGACGGGCTGAGCAGGCCGGAGATGATGTTGAGCAGGGTCGACTTGCCGCAGCCCGACGGCCCAAGCAAGGCGTAGGCCCCACCCTGCTCCCACACATGGTTCATTTCCCGAATGGCGTAGTCCTCAGGACCGCTCGGCGTAGGGCTGTAGCTATGCGCCAGGTTCTGCAAATGGATCTCGGCCATCAGGCAACCCTCGCAACACGGCGCCCGGGGGCCTGGACCAAACGGCCCTGCCCATCGAACACAAACAGTTTATGGGTGGGGATATACACGCGGATCGGCGCGTCGACGTCGTATTCGTGGACCCCCGGCAGGTGCAGTACCAGCAGGAAATGTTCGCTGCGCACATGCAGGAAGGTTTCCGAACCACTGATCTCCGCGACTTCCACGGTGACCGCCAGCTCCAGATCGTCATCGTTGCTTGGCACCAGGCTGATATGGCTGGGGCGTACGCCAAAACGGAATTCGCCTTCGCCAATCGGGCGCAGATCGACGTTCAGCGGGAAGTGCACGAAATTGGCAAAGCTCACCTCATTGCCGCTGATACGCCCCGGCATCAGGTTGATCGGCGGCTCGGAAAACAGCTCGGCCGCCAGCACGGTCTGCGGCTGGTGATAGACCTCGGCAGCCTTGCCGCTCTGAATCACCCGGCCTTCGTTAAGAATGGTGGTGGTGCCGCCCAGGGCCAACGCTTCGTTGGGCTCGGTGGTGGCGTAGATGGCGATGGTGTGGCGCGCGGCGAACAGCTCGCGCATTTCCTGACGCAGTTCTTCGCGCAGTTTGTAGTCCAGGTTCACCAGTGGTTCGTCGAACAGGATCAGCTCGGCGTCCTTGACCAGTGCGCGCGCCATGGCCGTGCGCTGCTGCTGGCCACCGGAGAGTTCCAGCGGGTGACGCTGGAGGAATTTCTCGATGCGCAGCATCTTCGCGGTTTCCAGCACTTTGCTCTGGATCAGCTCATTGGACACACCGGCCTGGCGCAACGGCGAGGCGATGTTCTCGAACACCGTCATGGTCGGGTAGTTGATGAACTGCTGGTAGACCATCGACACGTTGCGCAGGCGCACCGGCTTTTGCGTGACATCCACACCGTTCATCAGGATGCGACCGCTGTTGGGCTTATCCAAGCCGGCCATCAGGCGCATCAGGCTGGTCTTGCCGGACAGGGTGCGACCGAGCAAGACGTTAAAGGAACCGGCTTCGAAACGCAGGGTGGCATCGTCGATCCAGGTCTGGCCTTCGACAACGCGGGAGACATGTTCCAGGGTCAATGACATGACACGACCTTTTTTATTATTGGAATGAATCTGGCCAGCTGTCAGAGCGAGTTTCGTGCCAAAACGACAAGTGTTTGATGTGCAAGGAAATGGGGTGAAAGCGATGTTCGAGAGTGAACAATCTGACTGAACAATTGAACAGTTCAGGGGTTGACAATGAACAGTTCTGAACAACACTCTCATGCACAACACAGGGCAACTGTGGGAGCGGTTTTTCCAGGCAGATTGTGCAAGCCCAATAACAATAAAAACGAAGGTCACCCCATGGCCGAACCACTGGCTCACGACACCCTTATCCAGGAATCCTGGCGCCGCTGCCGCGCCTTCGGCCTGGACCACCAGAGCACGCCCAGCTTCGACCAGCTCCCCGCCGAGGGCATCAGTCAACTGCTGGAAAGCCAGCACTCGCTGGTACAGACCACGCATCAGGAAGTGCTGCCCTATTACGAAAACATCCTCAGTAATTCCAACTGCCTGATCATGCTGGCCGACAACCAGGGCCAGGTGCTGACCAGCTGGGGCACCCAGCGATTTATCGACCCCAAGCTGGCCAGAGGCTTCAACCCCGGCGCCAGCTGGATGGAGCGCTCCAGCGGCACCAATGCCATCGGCACCGCGCTGGCCTGTGCCCAAGCGGTGCATATCGAGCACGATGAACACTTCCTCAAGGCCAACCGCTTCATGACCGGCTCGGCGGCGCCGATTTTCGATGCGCAGCGCGAGATCATCGCGGTGCTGGATGTGTCCAGCGACAGCTACCTGCCGCCCTCGCACACCCTGGGCATGGTCAAGATGATGAGCCAGACCGTGGAAAACCGGCTGATCCTCAACCTGTTTCGCGGCGAGCACTTCCAACTGACCTTCAACACCGGCCTGAGCAACCTCGACAGCCAGTGGGCCGGCCTGCTGATCTTCGATGAGAGCGGTCAGGTGCTGTCAGCCAACCGGCGTGCCGACAACCTGCTGGGCATCAGCTTGTCGCGGGTGATGATCGACAGTTTGTTCAAGGTGTCATTGCTGGAGTTGTTGAACCAGCCGGAAGGATTGCCTTTCTCCCTGCAGGCCGCAGGACGCAACCGCTTCCAATGCGTGTTGAGACGCCCCAAGCAGATGCCCGTGCAGGCGCGCGTGTTCACCGAGCCGACGCCACCGACGCCTGCGTCGATTGGCCTCAAGACCCTGCACTTCGGCGATGTACGCGTGGAGAAGGCCGTGCGCCAGGCTGAACGCTTACTGGAAAAGGACATTCCGCTGCTGATCCATGGCGAAACCGGCGTGGGCAAGGAAGTGTTCGTCAAAGCCCTGCACCAGGCCAGTTCGCGCAGCCAGAAGGCGTTTATCGCGGTGAACTGTGCGGCGATTCCCGCCGAGCTGGTGGAATCGGAACTGTTCGGCTATGAAAAAGGCGCCTTCACCGGCGCCAATCAGAAAGGCAGCATCGGCCTGATCCGCAAGGCCGACAAGGGCACGCTGTTTCTCGACGAGATCGGTGATATGCCCCTGCCGACCCAGGCCCGTTTGCTGCGGGTGCTGCAGGAGCGCTGTGTACAGCCGGTGGGCAGCAGCGAGCTGTTCCCGGTAGATCTGCGAATCATCTCGGCCACCAACCGTGCACTGCGCGAGCTGGTGCAGGCCGGACGTTTTCGTGAGGATTTGTACTACCGCATCGGCGGCTTGACCTTGGAACTGCCGCCGTTGCGCGAACGTACCGATAAGCAGGCACTGTTCCAACAACTGTGGCAGCAACACCGCGAGCCGACTCAATGGGCAGGCCTCAGCGCCGAAGTGCTGGCGTTATTCGAACAGCACCCGTGGCCGGGGAATCTGCGTCAGGTGAGCAGCGTGTTGCAGGTGGCGCTGGCCATGGCTGAGGAACAGCCGATCCGCGCGGAACACCTGCCAGATGATTTTTTTGTGGACTTGAAGGTAGATCCGCCGCTGCCCGCCAGTGAATACCTGGATGACAGCATCGATCTGAACCAGCGTTTGAAGGCGGCAGGCGGGAACATCTCCCACCTGGCGCGGGAGCTGGGGGTGAGTCGCAACACCTTGTACAAACGCCTGCGCCAGCACGAAGGCTAACGCGGCTTGACCACCACCAGCAGGTCGGTGAAGTACTCCACCTGGATCGGCAGGTTGTCCGCCAGTGACGACAGCGCCGCCGCCGTATCATCCAGCTTGAACACACCGGACACCCGCAGGTCCTGCAACGCCTGAGGGTCGAAGCGCAGCATGCCATGGCGGTAGCTGGCGAGGGTTTGCAGCACGTCGCTCAGGGGTTGATCGTTGACCTTGAGCAGGCCACGGGTCCAGGCGTCCGGGTCGCTGTTGCCGATGGCTTGCGGCGGCTGGGCGCGGCCGTGATCGAGGACCGAACGCTGGCCGGCGGTGACGTTGACGCCGTCGCGGGTGGCGCCTTTGACCGCGACGCTGGACTCGATCACCGTGACCACCGTGGTGCCATCCGCTGCACGTTTGACCAGATAACGCGTGCCCAATGCCGTGGCCGTACCTTGGTCGGTACGCACCACGAACGGCCGTTGCGCATCCTTGGCCACGTCCACCCAGAGTTCGCCTTGCAGCAACTCGATGACCCGTTGATGGCCGTCGAATTTCACGTCGACCGCCGAATTGCTGTTGAGCTGCAACTGGCTGCCGTCTTCGAGGGCGATCTGCCGGCGCTCGCCGACGCCGGTGCGCTGGTCGGCCATCCAGACCGGCAGGTGTTGCAGGCCCAGCCAGCCGCACAGGACCACGCCGAGCAAGCCCACCGCTTGCGCACCTCGCGCACGTCGCGGGGCGAATGCGCGGTTCAAGGCAATGCGTGCGGGCTTGGCCGGCAGCGTGTCGAGGCTGCCCCATACTGCGCCCATGCGTTCGATGGCCACAGCGTGCCGCGGGTCGGCCTGGCGCCAGGTGTTGAATGCCTGGTGGTCGGCCTCGGTGACGTTTTCGTCATGCAGGCGGGTCAGCCACTGCGCCGCTTGTTGGATGATCTGTTCGGAACTCATGCCAGCGGGTCTGCCGGGTGCAGGCTGTGGTAGCAGTGAACCAAGGCACTGGAGATGTAGTTTTTGACGGTGCTGGCAGACACGTCCAGGCGTGTGGCGATTTCGCTGTAGGTCAGCCCGTCGAGGCGGCTCAGCAGGAACGCTTCGCGCGCCTTGGCAGGCAGCCCGGCAAGCATCTCCGCAATACGTTCCAGGGCTTGCAGCGCGACATGAATCGCGGCCGGGTCGGGCATGCCAGCGTCCTCGCACTGGATCACCAGGGCTTCCATGTAGGCTTTTTCGATGCGACGACGACGGGCGCCGTCGATCAGCAACCGCCCTGCCGTGGTGGCCAGGAACGCGCGGGGCTCTTTGATCTGTTGAGGTTCGGCCAGCATCAAGACGCGGATGAAGGCGTCATGGGCGAGGTCCGCTGCATGCTGGGAACACCCGAGTTTCTTGCGCAGCCAGCCGTGCAACCAGCCGTGGTGCTCGCTGTACATCGCCGTAAGGGTCTGCTGCCGGACGGAGTCGCCTGGCGCGGCCGGAATGTCGTGCATGCGCAAAAAGATCTCAAATGGGAATAATTGCCAATTGCGCAGACAATGCCAGTAAAACAGGGTTTGGGCAAGGGGCTCAGCGCCAGCTCCACGACACACCGGTGTAGATGCCACGGCCATCCGCCGGCGTGGAACGCGCTACATCCAGGCCTTTATCGTCGTATCCCGGCGTGACGGTGTTGGCGTAACGGCGGTTGGTGAGATTGCGCAGGTCGACCCAGGCTTGCCAATCCTGCTGGGGCGCATCGTAGCCGAAGGTGGCACCGAGCACCGTGTAGGACGCGGCGTAGTAGGAGTTGGCGTAGTCCACTGCCACTCTTGATGAATGCTCGGTGTTAAGGCTGGTGTAGAAACCGGTCGGATGGCTGTAGCGCACCTGCGCCTGATAGTAGTGCTTGGGGATACCCGGCAGGGCGTTGTCGCCAAAGCGGTCGTCATCACGGTAGTGGAAGTCGCTGAAGGTGTAGGCCTGGCGCAGAGTGAGCTGGCCGTTATGGCCGCCTTCCCACAACGGGCTGAGCAGGCTCAGTTCCACGCCCTGGTGCACAGTGGGGCTGGCGTTGGATTCTGCGACGATGGCATTGCGGGTGGCGGTTTGCGCCTGGGTTTCCACCGTGAGCAATTCGTGGCGCACTTCAGAGCGGTACAGCGCCAGGTCCCACTGGCCGAACCATTGCTCGCCGCGCCCGCCGAATTCCAGGGTGGTGGCGGTCTGGTTTTTCAGGCTCACGCCTTCACGCTGAAGGCCGGTGGCCGGGCCGCTGTCTTTGGGGAAGTATTTGTTCGAACCCCAAATCATCGACCACGCATGCGGCGGCTCGACCGATCGGCTCAGGTTGCCGTACACCTGCAGGTGCGGGGTGAAGTCGTACCGCAGGCCGATACGCGGAGCGTAGTCCCAGTCGTGCTGGCTGAGCGGCGCCTGGCCTTCGGGATAGGTGACCTGGGTTTCGCGACGGGTGTAGATCGCCGCCAGGCCGGTGGTCAGCCATAGGTCGGGAATCAGTTCCAGATCGTTGCCGATGTGCAACACGGTGTCGGAGCCCAGGTAGCTGTAGTCACGGGTCTTGGTGCCGGGCGCGTAGCCAGCGGTATTACCGGCAGGCATGCGCGCATATTCCGAGGCGCCGTTGTTGGGCATCGCCTGGGTGGTGCGCAGGCCGACGGTGGTGTTGCTGTCGTGGCCAAACAGCGTGTCCTGACGGATGTAGTTGAGGGTGCTGCTGATATCGGTGTACGCGACTTTGAGGCGGTTGGTGCCTTCACGCAGGTCCATCGGGTAATCGTGGTACGCCAGGCCGACTTCGACGCGGGCATTATCGTCCAGCTGCAAGGTGGTCTTGTTGGCGATCCAGGTCGAGCCCGGCTGCAGGCGCTTGGAGTCACGGGCGGCGTTGAGGCTGGCGGCCGCGCGCGGGTCGTGGCTGATCTGGTATCGCGTGAGTTTGCCCGGCGTGTCGTTGGTGGTTTCGCGGTAGCGGAAATAGAAGCGGGTTTCCAGGTCCGGGTTGAAGCGGTAACCGAAGTTGGCGGCCACCCCTTTGCCGGTTGCTGCGCTCTGGTGCTGGTAGCCGTCGGATTCGGAATCGGTGAGGCTGATGTAATAGTCGGCATCCCCCAGCACCTGGCCGGAACTGATCTCACGCTGGGCGTAGCCTTTGCTGCCCGCTTCATAGCGCAGTTGCAGCTTGGGCGCATCGTAGCCCGTGCGGGTCACGTAGTTGACGGCGCCGCCTAGGGCCAACGCGCCCTGGTCAAAACCGTTGGCGCCGCGCAGCACTTCTACCCGGCTTTGCCACAACGGGTCTTTCAGCTCGTAAGGGGTGCCGCCAGGACCGGTCAACGGCAGGCCGTCGAACATTTCGTACAGGCCGGAGGCGTGGGACCCGGGGCTGCGGTTCAGGCCCGAACCGCGAATCGAGAGCTTCACCCCTTCGTTGTTAGCCGCCTTGGCGTACACCCCGGCCTGGTACTTGAATACGTCTTCGTTGGTACTCACTCGCCCCTGCTGCACGCTATTCATGTCGATGTAGTTGGTGCCACCGGGCACACTCTTGAGCTGCGCCTCGGCCACTTCACCGGCGCTGGCTTCGCTGCTGGTGACTTCGACCGGGGCCAATTGCAGGTCTTCGGCGTGCACCAGCGAGCTTAACGTCAGGGCGGCAAACAGGAACGGAGGGTGGCGCAACAGCATCGGGCAGGTCCTTGGAGTTCGGGGGGCACGTGGTGGGAAGGCTGGGACGCGCGCCAGGTCACGCCTTATTAACGCTTTGACCTCCTGGGCTGTTTTGCGTGACACAGCTGAAGCTGACCTGGCACATAGGAGGTTCACATCCGTATGGGGCGCGACTCCATCCAGGACGTTGTCGCCTCCCACACAAAATCCTCAGCTGTCGGGGATATTCAGCACCTGCATCAATTCTTCTGCTTCTGATCCCGGAGCCAATCGGAATCCATACATTTCATCCGTTGCCAGTATCCCGCGCAGTGCATCGAGCAATTGCGCCTCGATGGGCGAGTCACGCAGGAGTTCGTGCGCAGGCAACAACAGTTCGGCGCAGACACCCTGAATACTCGCCGCATCGATCACAGCCAACAGGATAAAGCGCAGGCGTATTTCTCTTTCAGTAGGCCAAACCGTTTTCCGCTTACCCATGGTAAAGGCCTCATATTTCAGAAAAATCCGAGGCTATTGATGACCAAGGGGTGTTTCAAGCAGTGGGCAGCAAGATAGGCCGATTCCTACGCGCAAAAGGGAAGCACCGTACCTTTATGCTGACGTATCCCTGTTTATTGCACCGGCAGAAAATTCATCAGCAACAAGCTCTGCGCATAGTTCAGGCCAATACGCCGGTAGCGTTCATCGAGCATCTGGGTCAGCAGATCGAGACGCGCGACGATCTTGCCGAACTCCACCGCGAAGCTGAGGTTGCTGCCCTCCTCCGAAATTTCGTTGGAAAACAGCAGCAGCACGCCATTCGCATCCTGACGTTTGCTCAGCAGCCACGTGGCCTTCTCGATATTGCGCGCGGCATTGCTGACGAACTGCGGGTTGATTGAATCGGTGATGTAGAACTCCGTGCGTCCACCGTGGGCGGTCACGATCATGCTGCCGATTGCGTAGATGAAGGCGCCGACCCGGTCGCCTTTGAATTCAGGGCTCAAGGAGTAACTCAGCGCCGCCAGGTCACGACGCTCCCCTAGGGCTGGTAGTGCGCGACGTTGCTCGATGGCCTGGCGAATCTCCCGCGCCGCAGTCACCGCGTCCGGGTAACCCGACTGCCGCCACTGGCTGGGATTACGCAGATAGAGTTTGCTCATCAGTAAATACAGGCTTTGCAGATTGTCGCGCATGCCCAGCGTCGCCATGCGATCGACACTGGTCTGGAAGAACTCATCGGGCTTGCCATTGCTGAACTGCTTGACGATATCCTGCCCCTGCTGCTGGCTGCAGCCGCTGGCACAGAGCATTAACAAGGCCGCCAGCAGCAAGGGCTGGCGCACCCGTCGACGATTGAAACAAGGAAACGTGCGATCCATCGGCACCCGATCTGATTCATCCGCCCACGCGGGGATCGGCGGGGCTGGGACAAGGATAGAGCGGAGAAATCCAGAAAAGTGCAGTGACCGGGGGCAGAGAGTTGTAACCAGAGACCGCTGGGCAGATGAATGGGCTTACATTCTGAATAATTCTATTCTGTCTCTATACTTACTGTAACGACTGTAATCAGGGTCACGGCAATGAAACATCCAATTCGTGCGCAAATGGTTGTCCAGATGATTTGCCTGCTTTCGGTGGCGCAGCTTTTTTGCTGAGTTGCGTGTCACGGCTTTAATACTCAGCCGCCCTTGCGGCGGTGGAAGGTATTGCCCGCTGCTCACTCTAATCTGGCCCGACATCCAAATGCCGGGCCAGAGCGTGCCGCTACAGCAAGACAGTGGCCAGCATGCCCAAGGCTCCCAGGCAAAACCCGATCATCGCGCCTCGGCCGGGAAACTCCTGGAACAGCGCCCAGATCACGATCGGTTCCAGCAGCAATAACGACGTCACGGAAACCACCGTGACCACCCAGATATCACCGACTGCCAGATAACCCAGCCAATAAGCCCCCAACAGACAAAGTCCTGCGAAGCACATCACCACCACCGGCATGATGAAAGCTTGCCATGAGCCGTCGCTGGCTTGGGCCAGCCTGGCGGTGACTACCTCACTGTAGATTGCACAAAACTCACCGACGACCATCAACCCTAGAGCAGAAACTCCGAGTAATTCTTTGGACATATCAAAAACTCCTTCGTATTCAACGCACTGTTTTTCAACTCCCAGCCGGCGATGCCGCTGCCGAGGGTTTCGTCGCAGATGTACGAAGCAGCCTTGAACAGGCCTGAATTACCGAAGTGCTTTTGCATGCTCATGTCCTTCAAAAGGGGGTGAGTCTCAGCGACCGGATAGGGCGCTCGGCCCGATCATACGTTTGACCAGGTGTTGTGAACACCCCGGGCAAACAGCCCCCGTGATGCAGGACATCAAAAAATCACCGCACGTCTCGCCGCCACTCGCCGTGTTCGGGCTATGATCAGCCCCTATGAATCAGACGCCTGACTGCCAATGCCCATTGACCTGGAAGCCCTCTATCCCAAACTGATCCACCTGATGCTGGATACGGTCTTCGTCGTCGACGGCGATAACCAGATTGTCTTCGTGAGCGATGCCTGCGAGGCACTGCTCGGCTACAGCGCCAATGAGCTGGTGGGTACCCTGATCACTCACTACATGCACCCTGAAGACCTGGCACGCACTCGCGCCTCCATTATCCGGGTCATGAACGGCCAACCCCATGTCGACTTCCGCAACCGTTATATCCGCAAGGATGGCAGCGTCGTACATATCCTGTGGGCGGCGTTCTGGTCCGAAGAGGTCGGGGCGCGGATCGGCGTCGCACGGGACGTGACCGCACTCACCCAGGCCGAGGAAGAACTACGCTTCCTCGCCCATCATGACCCGCTGACGGCCCTCACCAACCGGTCGCTGTTCAATGCTCGGCTGGACGACGCCCTGAAGGCCGCACAGCTTCATAACCAGATCCTGGCGCTGCTGTTCCTGGACATCAATGACTTCAAGGGCATCAACGATGTGCATGGCCATGCCATGGGCGATCGCGTGCTCTGTGTGATTGCCCGACGACTGGAGCGCTGCGTGCGCGAGAGCGACCTGGTGGCCCGGATGGGCGGGGATGAGTTCACGGTGTTGATTACGGATATCCAGTCGCAGGATGCGGTGGCCGGCAAGGTGGCGCAGATACTTGCAGTCATGGCTGAGCCACTGGGTGCCGAGTTTGGCGGGGTGAAGATGCCGTCCTGCAGTGTTGGCGTGGCGTTTTACCCGGCGGATGGAGAGGATGCAGATACGCTGTTGAGTCATGCGGATGGGGAGATGTATCGGGTGAAAAGGCAGCGGTGGAACTAATCAACAGCCGGGCTGGCGATGGTTTTACCTAACCTGCCTGGCTCGAAAACCAATCAAGTCGCGGGCAAGTATCAAGGTGTGCAAATGATTGACCTCCTCCCGCGGCCCCTTCCACTGCAAATAGCGTCATCGCGGCACACACTCTAAGAATCGCCTGATTTTCTCAGCCGTAGTTGATCGATAGGGTGCTCGTCCATCTTGCCTCTATCATGGCCGTGAACAAAATGTGTGTTTCAGAAAAACAACGCCGACTGCGTGCACTGCTGAGTACCGCCGCCGCGGTTATGTCTGCTTATTCAGCGGATACGATGGCCGCGAGTTGCAATTTCACCCAGGGTGAAACGTTCACGGCTAACTACGCCGCCGCGCCAATTACCTTGACGGTCCCTCGAGATACGCCCGCAGGCACGGTGGTGTACGAAGAAACCATCACAGCACCGAAGCAGGGTTTTAACTGCACTGTATCGTCACCCTTTATCTTTAGTCTGAACCCGACATTTGGTAGCGTTAAGACTGGTACTACTTTCCCCCTGGGTAAAACAGGGCTGTCAATGAAAATCAAGACCTCACAAAATGGCTATTTAAGTGCAGACAGGGTTATGTCCGGGAATTACCTGGACCCAAGCAGGACGTACACCCTTGAAATTACTAAATCAGGTGAACTGTCATCGAAAAATGAGGTTCCCGCAGGCAACCTGGGAGCGCATCGGTACGGCGATATTGATCTTGTGAAGGTTAACCTGACCAACCCAATCATCTTGAACGCTGCATCCTGCGAGACCCCAGATGTTTCTGTTCAAATGGGAGATGACTATTACCTTGATGAATTCAGCAAGATTGGTGATACGTCACAAAGCGTTCGATTCAACATTGGTCTTAACCAATGCCAGACAGGTATCCAGAAGGTCACCTATGCCCTTAAAGCCACTTCTCAAGTGATTGATCAGCAACAAGGCATCGTAGCGTTGAACGCCAGTTCGACCGCAAAAGGCATCGGCCTGAAACTGATGGACGACACCGGTAAACCTATTGTCCTGGGTACTACCTACCCATTCAATGGCTTCAGTACCACAGGCACAAGCTTCAAAATCCCTCTTTCTGCGGCTTATTACCGCCTGGCTGACGGCGAACTGAAGGCCGGCACTGCCAACGCGTCGGTTACCTTTGTAATGAACTATCTGTAGCACGCTGAGTGTCGGCATTGGCTGTGTTAAAACGCCGCCAGCACCGCCTAAAAGTTAATGCCCCGACAAGTCGAGGCATTAACTTTTGTGGTCTTGGATACGTCAACAGGGTTTTTAAGCCTTACGGCCCCCACCTGACCTCTCTAGACCAGAAACCACTCGCAGCGGGTTCGCCTGAATTATTTGGCTTGGCGAAGCACAAGCTCCGACAGCCGGGTTTTCACGCGGAAGCAGAACTCACGAATTTGAAATTGATACGCGGGCATAACCATATAGTTCAAATCGGAACCCAACGAGTCCTTGATTTCCATATATTTAGCCGTCTTGGCAGCAATGGCTTGGTATTCCGCCTCGTATTTAACGTAGGACGCTTTGTTGTAAACCTTTAAGACATCCAGCTCTTTACGGCATTGCTCAGCGCGATTCTGGTTTAAGTCTGTTTCTGATTCTGGCTGAGCGGACTCTGGAGAGGCGTGGGCCGCCGCGTTAGCAGGTGCAGCCTCATATCGCACAGTCCAATTGGGTGGTGACGAAGGTGCGACTTCAGGTGGTGCTTCATGGACGACGGCGGGAGGTGGAGTCACTTCAGGTTTTTTTTCTGGAGTTTTCGTAGCGCATCCCGCGAGGGCAAGTCCTACCACTACAACGATGCCACACATTTTATCCATCGGGTTCACCAAGAGGTCATTATGGTTGGCTGAGTCGTTAGGTTCTGGGTAAAAGCAATAACCCACTCAATCTTCGAGTGTAAATTCTCTACCAGACTCAAGGCGCTCAGCCTCTCTTCCTTGAGCGCACAGACGGACAATAGTAGTAAAAAAACAAAGAGATGACGAGTAAAAGCTGATCTTCCACCACCTAATCCCAGAAACACAAAAGCCCCGCAATCGCGGGGCTTTTGTTTGAATCTTGGCGGGAAACCAGGGATTCGAACCCTGGAGACGCTATTAACGTCCGCCGGTTTTCAAGACCGGTGCATTCAACCACTCTGCCAATTTCCCTTGTGCATCACAGGATTATAGTAGCCCATCCCGTCTCAGCGGGCGCCATAATACCCGAATGAAACACACTGTCAAACTCTTGCCATCGCTTGTTACAGAGCGTCTGTTATGATCTTTGCGACTGAACGTTTCAAAATCGAAGGAGTGTCGCCATGCGCGAACAGAATTACGCAGTGAATGGTAACGCGCAGGCTGAGCAGCTTGAAGTCAGCCGCGTGTTGCGCAACACCTATGGCTTGCTCGCCCTTACCCTCGCATTCAGCGGCGTGATGGCGTTCGTGGCCCAGCAGATGCGTGTCGGCTACCCGAATATCTTTGTCGTGCTGATCGGCTTCTATGGTCTGTTCTTCCTGACCAACAAGCTGCGTGACTCGGCCTGGGGCCTGGTGTCGGCGTTTGCCTTGACCGGTTTCATGGGCTTTATCCTCGGCCCGATCCTCAACCGTTACCTCGGCATGGCTGGCGGCGCGGAAGTGGTCAGCTCGGCGTTCGCCATGACGGCGCTGGTGTTTGGTGGTCTGTCGGCCTACGTGCTGATCACCCGTAAGGACATGAGCTTCCTGGGTGGCTTCATCACCGCTGGTTTCTTCGTGCTGCTGGCGGCGGTGGTTGCGGGCATGTTCTTCCAGATCAGCGGCCTGCAACTGGCGATCAGCGCAGGTTTCGTGCTGTTCTCCTCGGTGTGCATCCTGTTCCAGACCAGCGCAATCATCCATGGTGGCGAGCGTAACTACATCATGGCGACCGTCAGCCTGTATGTGTCGATCTACAACCTGTTCATCAGCCTGTTGCAGATCTTCGGCATCATGAGCCGTGATGACTGATTGTTAACGCAATAAAAAATGCCCCGCATCGAAAGATGCGGGGCATTTTTGTTTCAAGGGAGTTAATACTGGTTGGGCTCCATTTCCAGATCAACCTTGAAACGCTCAGCGATGTCGCGCTGGATACGCTGGGCCAAGTTCGCAATATCGTGCCCCGTGGCATCGCCATAGTTGACCAGCACCAACGCCTGCAACTTGTGTACGCCGGCATCGCCGTCGCGAAAGCCCTTCCACCCCGCCTTGTCGATCAGCCAGCCGGCCGCGAGCTTCATCTGCCCATCCGCCTGCGGGTACGCCACCAGGTCCGGATACACCGCTTGCAGCTCAGCCGCCAGCGCTTGGGACACCAGCGGGTTCTTGAAGAAGCTGCCGGCATTGCCCAGTTCTGCCGGGTCCGGCAGTTTTTCTCGGCGGATGCTGCAGATCGCGCTGCTGACGTCACTCGGCGTCGCCTCGGTGATCCCCTGCCCCGCCAGGCGCTGTTGCACCGGCCCGTAATCGAGTTTCAGGTGGCTGGCGCGACTCAGGGCAAAGCGCACGCGCAGGATCAGCCAGCGTCCGGTTTCGTGTTTGAACAGACTGTCGCGGTAGGCAAAGTTGCACTCGTCCAGGCTAAAGTCGCGCAGCTCGCCGGTGTGGCGATCCAGAGCAGTCAGGCCGGCGAATACATCCTTGATCTCCACGCCGTAGGCGCCGATGTTCTGCATCGGAGCTGCACCGACGGTGCCGGGGATAAGGCTGAGGTTTTCCAGGCCGCAGAATCCCTGTTCCAGGGTCCACAGCACGAACGGATGCCAGGCTTCGCCGGCTTCGGCTTCGACCACCACCTGCGTGCCGTCGTCATGCAACACCCGGATGCCTTGGGTAGCCATGCGCAGGACCAGCGCCGGTATGTCCTGAGTCAACAGCAAGTTGCTACCACCGCCGATCACCAACAGCGGCACCGCGTGCACCGCTGAATAGGCCAGCGCCTCACGGACGTCATCATCGCTGTGGGCCTCGGCAAACAACTGGGCACTGACATCAATGCCAAAGCTGTTGAATGGCTTGAGCGATACCTGCGCAAGCACTTGCAAGGTCATAACCGCCCCTTCAATTCGATCACCAATAAATCACAGGCGCGTTCGATCAGGTCCAGGACCCGTTCGAAGCCTTGTTCACCTTCGTAATACGGGTCCGGCACTTCGTCAACTTCGGCGTCGTAGCGGCGCAGGAAAAGGTCCAGCTCCGCCTTGCCCTGGCCCGGTTGCAGGGCCTTGAGGTTGCGCAGGTTGCTGTGATCCATGGCCAGGATCAGGTCATAGCGCGCAAAGTCGGCGCGAGACACCTGCTGGGCACGCTGGGCGGACAGATCGTAGCCGCGCACCAACGCCGCACGCTGACTGCGTTGATCCGGCGGGTTGCCGACATGCCATTCACCCGTCCCTGCAGACGCTACTTCCACCTGCCCCGCCAGCCCCGCTTCGCGCAATTTATGACGCAGTACGCCTTCTGCTGTGGGCGAACGGCAGATGTTGCCCAGGCAGACAAACAGAACCTCCATCAGGCCCCCAGCAGGCGACGGACGCGCTCAAGGTCTTCCGGGGTATCGACACCGGCCGGCGGTGCTTCCAGCGCATCGCCCACATGGATACGCACGCCGTGCCACAGGGCCCGCAGTTGCTCCAGGGATTCAGTGTTTTCCAGCCAGCACGGGCCCCAGCTGACGAAGTCATGCAGGAAACCGGCGCGGTAGGCGTAAATGCCGATATGGCGACGGTAAGGCACGCCTTGCGGCAATACGTCAGGTTTCTTGGCGAAGGCGTCGCGCGCCCAAGGCAAGACCGAGCGGCTGAACGTCAGCGCCAGGCCGTTGATGTCGCTGACCACTTTCACCACGTTGGGGTTGAACAGGGTCTCGATGTCTTCAATCGGCTCGGCGAGGGTCGCCATGCGCGCTTCGCCATGGGCGGCCAGGTTGGCAGCGACCTGGTCGATCACGCTGGGCGGGATCAGGGGTTCGTCACCCTGTACGTTGACCACGATGGCGTCCGGTGCCAGGCCAAGCTGGGTGGCAACTTCAGCCAGGCGATCGGTGCCGGAGTTATGGTCTTCGCGGGTCAACACCGCCTCGGCGCCAAACCCCTTGCAGGCTTCGATGATGCGCGGATCGTCGGTGGCCACCACCACACGCTCGGCGCTGCTTTTGCAGGCCTGTTCCCACACCCGCTGGATCATCGGCTTGTCGCCGATGAGTTGCAGCGGCTTGCCCGGCAAACGGGTCGATGCGTAGCGGGAAGGAATGACAACGGTAAAGGCGGTGGTCATTTATCCAGACGCTCGTCGGTGGTCAGGGTACGGGCTTCGCTTTCCAGCATCACCGGGATGCCATCGCGGATCGGGTAAGCCAGGCCGGCGCCTTTGCTGATCAGCTCGGTTTTGTCGGCGCTGAGCTTGAGCGGGCCTTTGCAGATCGGGCAAGCGAGGATGTCGAGCAGTTTGGTGTCCATGAGTGGTTCCTGGAAAGCAGCGGTTTAAGGCAAAAGACGGGCAGGCAGCAGACGCATCAACTGCGTGTCGAACCAGGCGATGAACGCCCGCGACGGCAGTGCATCCACCGCAAGGTACCACCAGTCGGGCTGGGCAAAGGCGCGGCACTTCACCGCGTCCTTCTCGGTCATGACCAGCGGCAATGACGGCGTAAAATTCAGGACCTCAGCGCTGTAGGGCGCGTGGTCGGCAAATGCATGGGGTATCGGCTGCCAGTGTAGCGTTTCAAGGGTATTGAAGAAACGTTGCGGGTTGCCAATACCGGCGACCGCATGCACCGGCTGGCCGGCGGGAAAATGATCCACCGGCTGCCGCTCGCCGGTCAGCAGGTTGACCAGTGCCGTGGGTTGCAAGCGAAAGGCGAAACCATCGTCTCGATCACTGACGGCGCCGTTGTACAGCAACGCGTCGACACTCTGCAGCCGCTCCACCGGCTCACGCAACGGCCCCGCCGGCAGGCAACGACGGTTGCCCAGGCCGCGGGCGGCGTCGATCAGGACCAGTTCAAGGTCACGGGCCAGGCGGTAGTGCTGCAGGCCGTCGTCGGAAAGGATCAGGTCCACGGTTTCGCTGGCCAACAGCGCCTGGACCGCATGGCTACGATTGGGGTCGATCACCAACGGGACGCCGCAGCGCTGCACGATCAACAAAGGCTCGTCACCCGCCACTTCGGCGCTATGGCTGGCTTCAACCCGCCATGGCAACTGTGGCGGCTTGGCGCCATAACCGCGGCTGACCACTCCCACGCGCAAGCCGCTGCGTCGACAATGTTCGATCAACCACAGGATCAATGGCGTCTTGCCAGTGCCACCCACGGTGATATTACCGACCACCACCACCGGCACCGGCGATTGATAGATCTCGCCCTCACCCGCCAGGAAGCGCGCACGCTTGCGCTGCACAACCCCACGGTACAAGGACTCCAGCGGGCGGAGCAGCGTGAGTGCCGGATGGCCCTCGTACCAGGCCTTGAGCAAACGATCGGACATGGCCATCAGGGTTGGCCCGCCGCCTCGACGGTGGTCATGCGCAGATGACTGAAGCCGAGCTTTCCGGCGGCGTCCATCGCGGTGATCACGGCCTGATGCTGGGTCTTGCCGTCGGCACTGATGGACAGTGGCAGCTTGGTGTCGCCGCCGGACTCTTTCTGCAAGGCGTCCATCAGGCTGGCCAGGTCGTTTTTCTCAAGCAACTGGTTGTTCACCGAAAACACCCCGTCGGCGCTGATGGCGATGTCCAGTTGCTTGACTTGCTGGTCTTCGGCCGGCGAGCCGCTCACGGCTTCCGGCAGGTCGACGCGCAGCTCGGTCTGCCGGGTGAAGGTGGTGGTGACGACAAAAAACAGCAGCAGGATAAACACCACGTCAATCAGCGACGCGAGGTTGATATCGACGTTTTCCCGTTGCTTGCGGCGAAATTTCACGCTTTGCCCCCAACCAGGTCGACGTCACGGTCGCCTTGCACCACTTCCACCAGCTTGATGGCTTCCTGTTCCATGCCGACCACCAGCTCATCAATGCGACGTTGCAGGAATCGGTGGAAGAACACCGAAGGAATACCCACCATCAAGCCTGCGGCTGTGGTGATCAGCGCTTTGGAGATACCGCCGGCCAGTACGGCCGCGTTGGTGGTCATGCCGGCGCCCATGAATGAGCTGAAAATATCGATCATGCCCAGCACTGTGCCGAGCAAGCCGAGCAACGGCGCCATCGCGGCGATGGTGCCGAGAGCATTGATATAACGCTCAAGCTCATGAATGACGCGGGCGGCGGCCTCTTCGATGCACTCCTTCATGATCTCGCGACCGTGCTTGGAGTTGGCCAGGCCTGCAGCAAGGATTTCACCCAACGGGGAGTTGGCGCGCAGTTCCTGGAGCTTTTCCTTGTCCAGTTGCTTGTTCTTGATCCAACCCCAGACCTGCCCCAGCAGATGCTCGGGGGTCACGCGGCTGGCGCGCAGGGTCCACAGGCGTTCGGCGACGATGCCGAGTGCGGCGATAGAGCTCATGATGATCGGCAACATCATCCAGCCGCCGGATTTGACCAATTCCCACACAGTGAATGTCCCCTCGAAAAAGTGCGCCACTTTACCATATAGGTGCGTAGACCACAGACCCCATCGGCCTCGGCTAAGGTAACCGCTCGCGCCAGAACCGGCGTTGACTGCGCGCAACAACCGGCGCCGCGAAAGCCCCCAATCGCAGACGCACGGCGCCCTGCTCGGCAGAGTCATACACCTGGCTGCCCAACCGCTGGTAACGCGCCATCACCTGCGGATGGGGATGGCCGAACGCGTTGCTGCGCCCACGCGAGATCAGCACAGATCGCGGCGCAAGCCGTTCCACAAAGGGCCAGGACGAAGAACTGCGACTGCCATGGTGCGGCGCCTGCAGCCAATCGGTGGGCACAGCAAGGGGGGACGCGAGCATGGCCTGTTCGGCTGCGCGGTCAATATCACCGGTCAGCAACAGGCGCTCACCCTTGGCCTGCACCTGCAAAACGCAGGACTTCGCGTTGCCGCTGATAGCGTCAGGCCATTGCCAGAGTTCGAAGGTCACGCCATCCCAGGTCCAGCGCTCGCCACTGACGCAAGGCTGGGTGCCGAGCGATATTGGCAGGCCTTCGGTCTCTCCGCCCACCACGCGCTTGATCGGCATGCCTTTGGCAATGGCTGCTGCGCCACCGGCATGATCGGCGTCGGCGTGGCTGAGCAGCAGCATGTCCAGCTCCCCTATCCCGAGTTTTCGCAAAGATGGCAGTACCACGCGGGCCCCCAGGTCAAAGGCTCCGGAGCGCGGGCCGGCGTCGTACAGCAAGGTGTGATGGCGGGTACGCAAAATCAGCGATTGCCCCTGGCCGACGTCAAGCTGCGTCACCTCCACCTGCCCGTCAGGCACCGGCGCTCGCGGTGGAAACACCGCCAGCAACAGCATCGGCCAGCCCAGCACACGAAACGGCACGCCCTTGGGCAACAGGAGCAACGTGGCGCCCAGCAGACTCACCAGCCAATACCCCGGCGGTACTTCGGCCGGAATCCAGGCCGGCATCTGCCCGGCGAGCCACGCCAAGCCGTTAAACAAGGCATCCAGCGCCCCTCCCGCCAGCCAGAGCAATCCTTCCCCCACAAACGGCAGCACCAGCAATGCGCTGCCCAACAGGGCCAACGGCAATACCACCAGGCTGATCCATGGCACCGCCACCAGGTTAGCGAATGGTGCGCTCAGGCTGATGGGCAACCCCAACACCAGCAAGACCGGAAACAACCCGATGGCAATCAACCACTGCGGCCGGGTCCAGGCCTGCCATAGGCTCCAGGGCCCCAGCCGTCCGCCAAACGCCAGGATCAGCACCGCCACCGCCGCAAATGACAGCCAGAAACCCGGCTGCACACTGGCCAATGGTTCCAGGACCAGCACCCCATTGAGCGCCAGCAACAACGGCCACCACAGCCCGAGATGACGCAAGCGCCATCGCCACAACAATACCAACCCAACCATCACACAGGCGCGCTGTACCGCACGCCAAACCCGGCCAGCAAGCCATAACCCAATGCCGTGGTGAACGCCAGCCCACAGGCCCACGGCAGCCACGGCCAGGTTCGAGGCCAGAACCCATAGCGCGCCAGGCCGGCGATCAATCCGTAGATCAAGCCAGCGAGCAAGCCGATGTGCTGGCCGGAGATGACCAGCAGGTGCACAGTGCCGGTGTCCTGCAGTACCTGCCAATCAGCCGCCGCCAATCCAGAGCCATCGCCCAACACCAAGGCAATCAGGCCTGCCTCCCTGCCTTGGGCATCTACCGCCAGCAGGCGCTGACGCACACTGTCACGCCAGGCGGCGGTAGCCGGGGCCAGGCGCTCTCCGTCCTTTACCGTACCCGTGGCGCCGATGCGCTGGGCGAGCAGCCAGGCCTCCTGATCAAACCCATGAAAGTTCAGCAACCCGGCCGGCCGCTTGAGGGTGATTGCCAGGCGCCAGCGTTCACCGCTGCGCACGGGCGGCCCACCGCGCCAGGACACCCGGATGCGCTTGGGCAACCGAGCGTTACGCGACCGACTGTCGGTGAGTACGAAGCGCACGCCATCGCCCGTCTGTTGCGGCAGCCCGCTGACCTGCCCTTCCACCCAGCGTGTTTGCCCCTCCAGCGCGGGCCTGAGACGGTCATCCAGCGCCCACTGCGCGCTGATACAGGCCCAACTCAGCCCCAACAGAAAAAACGCCAAGGGATAAGTGCGAAACGGCAACAGCATCAAGGCCAACACCAGCAGGGCGATCAGCCAACCGGTCGGCGGCAATGCCGGTAAAAAGCGCAAGGCCAGCAACCCCAGCGCAAACGCGAACATCCCTGTCCTCATGGATCCTCCTTTTCGAGTGATCCACTCAGTCTTAGCCGGTTGTCCAATACGGCCTATGATGTTTTGTCACAAAGTCTGAATTTTCTGTTTATAGAATGCGGGCATACTTGCCCCTCGAACTGACCTGGACCCCTTATGCCCCGGCGCTTATTCAAACGATACATGCCTGACCCCAGCAGTATCAGGGAACACAAGTCATTACAGTTTCTCGGCACCTTGCTGCATGACCCGAACCTCTGGCACCTGAACCGGCATTCGGTCGCACGCGCAATGGCCGTGGGTTTGTTCGCGGCCTTTATCCCGATTCCGTTGCAGATGTTGCTGGCAGCCGTCCTGGCGATCACCGTGCGCGCCAATATGCCCATCGCGGTCAGCCTGGTATGGCTGACCAACCCGATTACCATGCCTGTGGTGTTTATCTGTACTTACATGACCGGCGCCTGGCTGATGAATGTGCCGCCGCGCAGCTTGCCGGATGACCTGACCTGGGAATGGATCAGCGGCCAATTGAGCACGTTATGGCAGCCGTTCCTGCTGGGTTCAGTGGTGTTGGGGCTGGTATTGGGCGCGATCGCGTACTGCCTGACCATGGGCTATTGGCGCTGGTGGGTGGCCCACCAATGGAAAAAACGCAAACAACGTCGCGCCTAGCAAGCCCGCAGGCGCAGATGCACCCGTAACCCTTGCCCGGTATTTTCTGCCCAGAGGCTACCGTCCTGGCGCTGCACGGCATTGCGCGCGATGCTCAGGCCCAGGCCGAAGCCACCATCGCCCGGGCGTGAACCGTCCAGCCGGGTAAAAGGTGCGAAGATCCGCTCCAGATCCCCTTCATCTATCCCGCCGCCCTGGTCCTCCAGCCACACATGCCAATAGTCACCTTCGCGACGCCCATCCAGGCTGACCACACCGCCCACGGGTGAGTGGCGGATGGCATTGCGCAGGACGTTTTCCAGCGCCTGGGCCAACGCGTTCAGGTTGCCTCGCACCCAGCAATCCGGGCCGAGCAGGCACGGCAGACGCGATGCCGGCCAATCGCTCTCGAAACACGCGTTTTCGCGCAGCATGTCCCACAAGGCCTGCAGCTGGATATTTTCCTGAGGCAGCGGCGCCCGTTCAGTGTCCAGCCAGGCCAGTTGCAGGCTGTCTTCGACCAGGCGTTGCATGGCGTCGATCTCACGGCCGAGGCGCTCGCGCAGTTGCGTCAGGTCTTGCTCACTGTCACAGGCCACCCGCAGACGGCTCAGCGGTGTGCGCAGTTCGTGGGACATGTCCCGCAGCAGTTGCTGCTGCAACACCACGGTACCCTGCAAACGCTCGGACATATGGTCGAACGCACGGCCCAGCTCGCCCAATTCATCCCGGCGACTGGTCGCATCGTGGGATAACCGGGTATTCAATTGATCGGCACGCCAGGCATTGGCCTGCTCACGCAGTTGATTCAGGGGCACGATCAGCAACCGATACAGGCCGACGCACAACAACAGGGTAAACAGACCGGGGATCACGCCATTGGTCACCACCCGCCAGAACAGCTGATAGCGCCCCGGCATGAAGCGCTGCGGCAACTCGATCACCAGCGAACCCGCGTTGGGGTCGACGGGGAACGGGATTTTCAGCCACGGCAGGCCTTTGACATGTCGGCTCACCGGCCAATCCAGGCCACGCAGAAAGGTCAGGCGCTGGCTTTCCTTATCGGTCAGCGGGTAACTGCTGAGCGACTGCAGGTCATTGCCGATCACGCCTATCCAGGTGGTTTCACGCTTGCCCATCGCCTGCAGCCAAGCGTCGACACCCGCACGTCCACCCTGACTCCACGCCTGCTCGGCACCGACTGCGTAGCCACTCAACGTGATCCGCGCTTCATCGGACAGGTAGGCGTTCTTCTGCTCCATGTACCGACCCCACGACCAACTGAGCCAGATCATCAGCAAACAGAAGGCGATCAACAGGCAGGCCAGCTTCCAGAACAACGAGTGCTTGCCCGGCAGCCGCTTCAAGGGGCGTTCAAAGGCTGTCATCGGCACCGCTCAGCACATAGCCTTTGCCCCACACCGTACGCACTTCGCGCTCGGTGTAGCCGATGGCCTTGAGCTTGCGGCGGATCTGGCTGATGTGCATGTCGAGGCTGCGGTCATGGGGCGCGTAACCGCGTTGCAGCACATGCTGGTAAAGGAAGGGTTTGCTGAGGACTTCTTCAGCGTTGCGATGCAGGGTTTCCAGCAGCCGGTATTCACTGCGGGTCAAGCCGGCCCAGTGCCCCAGGTGGAAGACATCGCACAATTCATCGTCGAAGCGCAAGGTGCGGGCATCGTCACGTGCGGGTGCCAGGCTCGGCAATGGGCGTCGGTCCAGGGCTACCCGGCGCAGGATGGCTTCAATGCGCACACGCAGCTCGATCATGCTGAACGGCTTGGGCAGGTAGTCATCGGCGCCCAGGCGGAAACCGCTGATGCGATCGGCCTCGGCCCCCAGTGCCGACATCAGGATCACCGGGATCGAATGGCTCTGACGCAGGTGGGTCAGGATAGACAACCCATCCAGCCCCGGCAGCAGGATATCCATCAGCACCACGTCAAACACTTGATTGCGCGCCATCTGCAGGCCTTGCTGGCCGTTCTGGCACCAGGTGACGTGGAAACCACAGCGGCCCAGGTGCTCCTGGACATAGGCGCCCAGCACGGGGTCATCTTCAATGGTCAGGACACTGGGTAGGCCAATCGCTGCGGGATTCATTAGTATCTGCAATTCATTCTCAATCACTGATTATTCAAGATTCACCCGCCACAGGCAATCGCCACCGCGCGCCAAATGCCTTGAAGATTGCCGTATGTCATTAATTTGCAAGATTCCTCGCCGCGCAAATGGCTACACTGCGCAGGTGGCGCGGACCGGATGCCCGCGCAATTTCGTAGATATCAATGTGGTAGCAGGAGAGTGGCGTGCTGACAAGAATGGGGATAAAAGGCCGCGTACTGTTGCTGACCTTATTACCGACCAGCCTGATGGCCTCGTTGTTGGGGGGCTATTTCACCTGGATGCAGCTCTCGGAACTGCAGACCCAATTGCTGCAACGCGGCGAGATGATTGCCGAGCAATTGGCGCCGCTGGTCGCGCCCGCCCTCAGCGCGCGCAACACCGATCTGCTTGAGCGCATCGCCACTCAATCCCTGGAACAGCCGGACGTGCGTGCCGTGTCCTTTCTGAGCCCCGAACGCGCGTCCCTCGCCCACGCCGGCCCGACCATGCTCAACCAACCGCCGGTCGGCAACAGCTCTCACCTGCTGCAACGCACCGGCAATGACGCCACCCGCTATTTGCTGCCGGTGTTCGGGCGCCATCGCAACCTTGCCGGCGAGCTGATCCCGGATGAAGCCGACCGCCTGCTGGGCTGGGTCGAGGTGGAACTGTCCCACAACGGCATGTTGCTGCGCGGCTACCGCAGCCTGTTCGCCAGCCTGTTGCTGATCGCCATCGGCCTGATTTGCACCGCCGCGCTGGCGCTGCGCATCAGCCGCACGATCAATTCGCCGATCGGCCAGATCAAACAAGCCGTGGCTCAACTCAAGGACGGCAATCTGGAAACCCGCCTGCCGCCCCTGGGCAGCCAGGAACTGGACCAGCTCGCTTCCGGCATCAACCGCATGGCCGAGACCTTGCAGAATGCCCAGGAAGAACTGCAACACAGCATCGACCAGGCTACCGAGGACGTGCGCCAGAACCTGGAAACCATCGAGATCCAGAACATTGAGCTGGACCTGGCACGCAAGGAGGCCTTGGAGGCCAGCCGCATCAAATCGGAGTTCCTGGCCAACATGAGCCATGAGATCCGCACGCCGCTCAACGGCATCCTTGGCTTTACCCACTTATTGCAAAAAAGCGAGCTGACCCCACGCCAGCTTGACTACCTGGGCACCATCGAAAAGTCCGCCGACAACCTGCTGGGCATCATCAACGAGATCCTCGATTTCTCGAAAATCGAAGCCGGCAAGCTGGTGCTCGACAGCATCCCGTTCAACCTTCGGGACTTGCTGCAAGACACCCTGACCATCCTCGCACCCGCCGCCCATGCCAAACAGTTGGAACTGGTGAGCCTGGTGTACCGCGACACGCCGCTGGCGTTGGTCGGCGACCCGCTGCGCTTGAAGCAGATCCTCACCAACCTGATCAGCAACGCGATCAAATTCACCCGCGAGGGCACCATCGTGGCCCGGGCAATGATCGAGGACGAACAGGAGGACAGCGTGCAATTGCGCATCAGCGTGCAGGACACCGGTATCGGCCTGTCCAGCCAGGACGTGCGCGCGCTGTTCCAGGCCTTCAGCCAGGCCGACAACTCGCTGTCGCGCCAACCCGGCGGCACGGGGCTGGGCCTGGTGATTTCCAAGCGCCTGATCGAGCAGATGGGCGGCGAAATCGGCGTCGACAGCACGCCGGGCGAAGGTTCGGAATTCTGGATCAGCCTGAACCTGCCCAAGACCCGCGACGACGTCGAAGACTTGCCTTCCGCGCCCCTGCTGGGTCATCGCGTCGCCGTGCTGGAAAACCACGAACTGGCACGCCAGGCGCTGCAACATCAATTGGAAGACTGCGGCCTGGAAGTCACCCCGTTCAATAGCCTGGAAAGTCTGACCAACGGCATCACCAGCGCCCATCAGACCGAACAGGCCATCGACCTGGCGGTGCTCGGCGTGACGGCCAACGACATCCCGCCCGAACGCCTCAACCAGCACCTGTGGGACCTCGAACACTTGGGCTGCAAAGTGCTGGTGCTGTGCCCCACCACCGAGCAGATGCTGTTCAACCAGTCCGTGCCCAACCCCAACAGCCAGTTGCAGGCCAAGCCGGCGTGCACGCGCAAACTGCGCCGTGCGCTGTCCGACCTGATCAGCCCGCGTCCGTCGCGCAGTGAACCGGGCGAACCGTTGTCCAGCCGTGCGCCGCGCGTGTTGTGCGTGGATGACAATCCGGCGAACCTGCTGCTGGTACAGACCCTGCTGGAAGACATGGGCGCGCGGGTGCGTGCCGTGGAAAGCGGTTATGCCGCCATCGACGCCGTGAAACAGGACACCTTCGACCTGGTGCTGATGGACGTACAAATGCCCGGCATGGATGGCCGCCAGAGCACCGAGGCGATCCGCCAGTGGGAAAGCGAACGCAGCGGCACGCCATTGCCAGTGGTCGCCCTCACCGCCCACGCCATGGCCAACGAAAAACGCGCCTTGCTGCAAAGCGGCATGGACGATTACCTGACCAAACCCATCAGCGAGCGGCAGCTGGCTCAGGTGGTATTGAAGTGGACCGGCCTGGCCCTGCGCAATCAAGGCCCGGAACGCGTAGCGGATGGCCTCGGCCCCGGCGTACAACTGCCTGTGCTTGACCATGAAGAAGGCCTGCGCCTGGCCGCCGGTAAGGCGGATCTGGCGGCGGACATGCTCGCCATGTTGCTCGCCTCCCTGGAGGCCGACCGACTCGCCATCACCATTGCGCGTGACGCCAACGACAACAACGCCCTGATCGAGCGTGTGCACCGACTGCATGGCGCCACCCGTTATTGCGGCGTACCGCAACTGCGGGCCGCCTGCCACCGCGCCGAAACCCTGCTCAAGCAGGACGACGCCAAGGCCCGGCATGCCTTGGACGAACTGGACATGGCCATCGCCCGACTCGCCAGTGAAGCGCGGGTCAACGCCTGATTTTGCACAGGTACCGGCGTTTGTGGTGAGCGGGCTTGTCGGCTCGCCGTATCGCGCGAGCGGGGCAAGCCCGCTCACCACAAACGCCTGTGCCTTCATTTGTCATTGCAGGGAGCATTTCCATGCGCGTCATTCTTTTCAGCAGCCAGACCTACGACCGCGACAGTTTCCTCGGCGAACCGCTGCCGCCTGGCCTGGAGCTTCAGTTCCAGCCAGCCCGTCTCAATCTGGACACCGTAGCCCTGGCCGAGCATCACGAAGTGGTCTGCGCCTTTATCAACGACGACCTCAGCGCCCCGGTCCTGGAGCATCTGGCCAAGGGTGGCACGCGGTTGATCGCCTTGCGTTCGGCGGGTTACAACCATGTGGACCTGGCCTGCGCCAAGCGCCTGGGCCTGACCATCGTGCGGGTACCGGCGTATTCGCCCCATGCGGTGGCCGAGCATGCGGTCGCACTGATCCTCGCCCTCAACCGTCGACTGCACCGGGCCTACAACCGCACCCGCGATGGCGATTTCAGCCTGCATGGCCTCACCGGGTTCGACCTGGTGGGCAAGACCGTCGGCGTGGTCGGCACCGGGCAGATCGGCGCTACGTTTGCCAAGATCATGGCCGGCTTCGGCTGCCAGTTGCTCGCCTATGACCCCTTCCCCAACCCGCAGGTACAGGCCCTGGGCACGCGCTACGTGAGCCTGCCCGAACTGCTCGCCCAGGCACAGATCATCAGCCTGCATTGCCCGCTCACCGCCGACAGCAAGCACTTGATCAACGCCCGCTCCCTGGCGCAGATGCAGCCGGGCGCGATGCTGATCAACACAGGTCGCGGCGGCCTGGTCGACACCCCGGCGCTGATTGAGGCGCTCAAGGACGGCCAGCTCGGCTATCTGGGACTCGATGTGTATGAAGAAGAGGCCCAGCTGTTTTTCGAGGACCGCTCCGACCTGCCCCTGCAGGACGACGTCCTCGCGCGCCTGCTGACCTTCCCCAATGTGATCATCACCGCCCACCAGGCGTTCCTCACGCGCGAGGCCCTGGCGGCGATTGCCGGCACCACCCTGGCCAACATTGCCGCCTGGGCCGATGGGCGGGCGCAGAACCTTGTCGAAGGATGATCAGCGGTCACATACCGGGCTCATGATGAGCCAGCACCGTGATAGGATGCCGCGCCTATTTGGAGGATCCATGGCCGAACACGATTTCCGCTTCAGTTTGCTGAGCCCGCAACACACCCTGATCGAATGCCGCGCCCTGGTGCCGGGCCGTTATCAGGTCACTGGCAACGGTGGTTCGATCAAGCACGGCGACGTGCTGATCGTCACCTTGCGCGGTAGTAAAACCCTGTCGATGCGCCTCACCGTCGAAGGTGACGCGCGCTACTCCATCCGCCCGGCAGGCCAGTGGGTCGCCATGGCCCAGGGGCCGAAGTTCGGCGAGTTGGAGATTCACACCTGGAAGGTCAACTGCGACAGCTGCGAGGCCGTGCTGGAGTTCGAATTCGCGGTGGAAACCAAGCTGACCAAAGAGCCGCTGCAACCCGCCGCGAATGCGCGCATTGCCGAACTGGGCTGGGCCAGCGAGGGTGACAAGCACCGCTGCCCGAAATGCCAGAAGGCCGCGCAATGAGAGGCCTGCTTCTGCTCGCCGCCATCGGTGCGGCCCTGACGGGTTGCGCCGGGGATTCGGTCAAGCTCAAGCAGGATCACAGCTACGTGGTGGAATGGATTGGTGAACGCCCGCTGATGGACTATGCGCACCTGACCGTCACCCTCGGCGCCGATGGCCGCGCCTACGGCAATGGCGGCTGCAACCACTGGTTTGCGCCCTACACCGTCGACGGCGACAGCCTCAGCTTCGGCAAGATCGGCAGCACCCGCAAACTCTGCGCCGAGGCCCTGATGGAGCAGGAACACCGCTTCTTCCAGGCCCTGCAAGGCGTGCAGCGTTGGGATATCTCGCCCATCGAGCAGACGCGGTTCTGGCCGGCCGAAGGCAAGCCGATCCGCTTGTGGCTCGAAGAAGGCTGATGTACCAATCTATGGCTTGATGGAAGCTGAATGTGGGAGGGGGCTTGCCCCCGATAGCGCTGGATCAGTCAATATATTATTGCTGACATGCCGTCATCGGGGGCAAGCCCCCTCCCACAGGTGTTTTGAGTCGTGGTTTTAGCCGCGCAAGGCCTTGAGCTTGGCCAACACCCCTTCCGCTGTCTGCTCACCCATCAACTGCTCACGTACCTTGCCCTTGTCATCAATGATGTAGGTCACCGGCAATGCTTCGCTGCGTGGAATATCGAAAATCTCTTCCGGGTTCTGCGCCAGCACCGTGAACTTGATGCCCAGCTTGTCGCTGGCGGCTTTCAGTTCTTCGCCCTGCACGTTGTCGAAATTGACCCCAAATACGCCTACGTTCTGCGCCTTCAACTGCTCGGCCAACGCATTGAGTTCGGGGATTTCCGTACGGCACGGGCCACACCATTCGGCCCAGTAGTTGACCACCAGCCATTGCTTGTCCAGGCGTTCGGAAGCTACCTTCTTGCCATATTGGTCAACGCCGTAATCGTTACCGCAGCCGCTGAGCAGCAGGGTTGTGATGATCGCCAATGCTCCGATCAGTCGCCTTGTCATGGGGTAATCCTTCGCAAAAATGAACGTTGGCTGCGACCTATCGCCTCTTACGGTTTAAGGACAGGTCGCTGCGCGGGTAGAATACCTGCCACCTTACGCAAGATGCGACCCGCACATGACCGATCTGACGCTTTATCACAACCCGCGCTGCTCGAAATCCCGCGGTGCGCTGGAACTGCTGGAAGCCCGCGGCCTCACTCCGACGGTGGTGCGCTACCTGGAAACCCCGCTGGACGCCGCGCAATTGAAGGCGTTGCTGGGCAAGCTGGGCATCAGCGCCCGCCAACTGCTACGCACGGGTGAAGATGAATACAAAACCCTCAACCTGGCGGACGCCAGCCTCAGCGAAGCACAGTTGATTGCCGCCATCGCCGAGCATCCGAAGCTGATGGAACGCCCTATTCTGGAAACCGCCGACACCGCCATCATTGGCCGTCCGCCGGAAAACGTGCTGGAGATTCTGCCGTGACGTCGCCGTATGTGCTGGTGCTGTATTACAGCCGCAATGGCTCGGTGAGCGAAATGGCCCGGCAGATTGCCCGGGGCATCGAGCAAGGCGGCATGGAAGCCCGGCTGCGTACCGTGCCGGCGATCTCCACCGAGTGCGAAGCCGTGGCGCCGAGCATTCCAGAGGAAGGCGCGCTGTACGCCAGCCTCGATGACTTGAAGCACTGCTCGGGCCTGGCCCTGGGCAGCCCGACCCGCTTCGGCAACATGGCCGCGCCGCTCAAGTACTTCCTCGACGGCACCAGCAACCTGTGGCTTACCGGTGCCCTGGTCGGCAAGCCGGCTGGGGTGTTCACCTCTACCGCCAGCCTGCACGGCGGCCAGGAAACCACGTTGATGTCGATGCTGTTGCCGCTGTTGCACCACGGCATGCTGATCACCGGCCTGCCCTACAGCGAACAGGCGCTGCTCGACACCCAGGGCGGCGGCACGCCGTATGGCGCCAGCCACCATGCCGGGCCTGACGGCAAGCGCCTGCTCGATCAACATGAAATCGCCCTGTGCCGCGCCCTCGGCCTGCGCCTGGCCACCACCGCCACGCTGCTGGAGAACGGCCGTGGCCAGAAAGCCTAAGGTCCTGCCGCCCCAGGCGTGGCTGGAGCCGCGGGTCAAGCTGGCGCGCGTGCTGAGCCTGCTGACGTTTTTCGGCTTGGTGGGGTTGCTGTGCGTGTACTACCTGTTCGTTGCTGATCTGCACGGCGCACGGCCGTGGGTGATCCTGCTGATCGAACTGGTGCCGCTGCTGGTGCTGACGCCGGGCATGCTGCTGGGCAGCGCGCGCGGGCATTCGTGGATGTGCTTTGTGGTGAATTTGTACTTCATCAAGGGCGCGCTGGCGGCCTATGACCCGAACCGGCAGTGGTTCGGGGTACTTGAGATGCTGGCGAGCCTGGCGGTGTTTTGTACGGCGTTGTTGTATGTGCGGTGGCGGCATCAGTTGAATCGGCGATTGGTTGAAGCCCGCGACGCCTGAAACTCAGCCTTCGCGAGCAAGCCCACTCCCACATTTGGATGCATTCCCCTGTGGGAGCGGGCTTGCCCGCGAAAGCATCAACGTGGTCTCAATGATTCACCGTATACGCCAGCATCATCGACAACTGGCACATCGGCCGCCCATTCTCGGCATGCCACTGGTTGAACGCCCCCTGCACCGTCGCCAGGTCGCGCAGGCTGGTCGGCGCCTTGTCGACAATCTTCTGCGCGTTCAGCGCCGCCACCACGTCATAACTCGGCACAAAGGTGTCCTTGCCGACCATGCGCAGGAAGCGCGGCGCTGACAGCCCGCCGAGCTGGTGACCATGCTTGCTCAGGTATTTCCACAACCCGACGATATCGGTCACCGGCCAATCGGCGACAAACGCGCCGAAACTGCCCTTCTCCTGCTCGATGTCGAGAATCATCTGCGCATTGCGCGGTACGCTCTTGAGCTTGCCCAAGTGACGAATGATGCGCGTGTCCTGCATCAGCCGCTCCAGGTGCTCGGCGCCCATCAGCACGACCTTTTCCGGGTCAAAACCGAAGAACACCTGCTCGAAGGCCGGCCACTTGGCGTCCACTACGCTGTGCTTCAAGCCCGCACGAAACACACGCAACGCCAGGGTCGACAGGTAGCGATCATCGCTGATCTTGCGCAATTGCGCCGGGGTCTTGGGTACAGGCAGGTGGGCTTCCAGCTCGGCCGCCGAACCGAATCGGTTCAGACAGTATTCGTGCAGCCACTTGTAATCGCGCATGCCCTCTCCTAGCAATTGAATTGAAAACGGCGCCCGCAAGCGCCGTGTGTCAGAGCGTTGAATCGACTCAGAGGTTCACAACATTGACGAAGCGCGACGCAGCGGTCTCATCAATCTTCAAGCTGGTGAAGTCGAACAGGTTACGATCGGCCAACTGCGAGGGAATCACATTCTGCAGGCTGCGGAAGATGCTTTCGGTACGGCCTGGGGTCTTGCGCTCCCAGTCCACCAGCATTTCCTTGACCACCTGGCGCTGCAGATTCTCCTGGGAGCCGCACAGGTTGCACGGAATGATCGGGAATTGCTTGAAGTCGGAGTAGGCCTGGATGTCCTTCTCGTTGCAATACGCCAGCGGGCGGATCACCACGTTGCGCCCGTCATCGGCGCGCAGCTTGGGCGGCATGGCCTTGAGTGAGCCGTTGAAGAACATGTTGAGGAAGAAGGTCTCGACGATATCATCGCGATGATGACCCAGTGCCATCTTGGTCGCACCGATCTCGTCGGCGAACGTGTACAGCGTGCCACGGCGCAGGCGCGAGCACAGCGAGCAGGTGGTCTTGCCCTCCGGAATCAGCTCCTTGACCACCGAGTAGGTGTCTTTTTCGACGATGTGATACTCGACACCCAGCGCCTTGAGGTAGGCCGGCAGCACGTGCTCAGGGAAACCCGGTTGTTTCTGGTCCATGTTGACGGCGACGATCTCGAATGTGATCGGCGCGACCTTTTGCAGGTGCAGCAGCACGTCGAGCATGGTGTAGCTGTCTTTGCCGCCGGAGAGGCAGACCATGACCTTGTCGCCGTCCTCGATCATGTTGAAATCGGCGACCGCTTCCCCGGCCAGGCGACGCAGGCGTTTTTGCAGTTTGTTCTGGTTGACCGTAAGAGTGCCCATGGCGCTTGGATCCGCTAGAGGTGTGTGACGAAAAGCCGGTTATTTTACGCAAAAAAACCATCAAAAGGGCTAGCGGTAAAAGACCTCGCCGCGATTAAGCTCAATGTTTACAGCGCAATTTGCTCTAAAGGCCCTACAGTTATTCCGGTCATCACTTCCTATACTGCGACTAGAGGTCGCACATCTATCCGGACCTTTGAGGCCATTTGGCCCGTGGGCGCTCCGATGGGGGGCGATGGTAATAACGACAGGAGTGACTGGCATGATCCATCACGTCGTGGGGCTGTTTACCCATCCCGACCAGGAATGGCGGGAAATCCGTGGCGATAAAGAAGAAAGCATCGGCCACATGTACCTCACTCACACCTTGATTCTTGCGGCGATCCCCGCCGTATCCGCCTTTATCGGCACCACCCAGGTCGGCTGGGTCATCGGCAATCGCGCACCGGTGATGCTGACCCAGGAAAGCGCCTTGTGGATGACCCTCATGTCTTACGCCGCCATGCTCGGCGGCGTGGCGGTAATGGGCGCGTTTGTCCACTGGATGGCACGCACCTACGACGCCAACCCCAGCATGGCGCGTTGCGTGGCCTTTGCCACCTACACCGCTACGCCGTTGTTTATCGGTGGGCTGGCCGCGCTCTATCCGCATATGTGGCTGGGCATGGTCGTGGGTACGGCGGCCATTTGTTACACGGTGTACTTGCTCTATGTCGGGCTGCCGACCTTCATGAACATCGACCCCGATGAAGGCTTCCTGTTTTCCAGCTCGGTACTGGCCGTGGGCCTGGTGGTCCTGGTGGCAATCATGGCGTTTACCGTGGTCGTCTGGGGCCTGGGCGTGGGCCCTATCTACACCAACTGACCTTTTCAACCCCCAGGCAAAGCCACCGCAAGGTGGCTTTGTGCATCATGCATGACCATTCGGCGCCTGACAGATTCGGAAACACCCAGCTTTGCGGCATACTGGACGTCTCTGGAGATATGTACAGCATGCCCGAGCAACTCAATACCCGCGTCGAAGATTGTTTCCTGCAAGCCGAATCCTTTTTCAAACGAAGCTTCAAACGCCCCCAGGTCAGCCTCAAGCTGCGTGGGCAAAAGGCCGGTGTCGCGCATTTGCACGAGAACCTGCTGCGTTTCAACCCACAGTTGTACCGTGAAAACAGCCAGCACTTCCTGAAACAGACCGTGGCCCACGAAGTCGCGCACCTGATTGCCCACCAATTGTTTGGCGAACGTATCCAGCCCCATGGCGAGGAATGGCAATTGATCATGCGCGGGGTCTACGAACTGCCGCCGGATCGTTGCCATACCTATGAGGTGAAGCGTCGTCAGGTGACTCGCTATATCTATCGTTGCCCGTGTGCCGATAGCGACTTTCCGTTTTCGTCGCAGCGACATGGCATGGTGGCTCAGGGGCGGCGGTATTTGTGTCGCAGGTGTCGGCAGACGCTGGTGTTTACCGGGGAAACTCGGGTGGAGTGAGGGCCTCTTCGCGAGCAAGCCCGCTCCCACATTCGCCTGTATTCCAAGGTCAGAACACGTTCGGTTGTGGGAGCGGGCTTGCTCGCGAAAGCGTCAGATCAGGCACTACCCAACCACCTTGGCCTGTCGCAGCTCGGCTATCCGCTGGGCACTAAGCCCCAGCTCCACCAACACCTCATCACTGTGTGCGCCCACGGCAACGCCAATATGCCGAGGCGCCGGTAACCCGTCGGAAAACTTCAACGGACAGGCAAGCTGCGACTGGGTCGAGCCGTCGCCCCGCGGCACCTGGCTGACCAGCGCACGCGCCTTCAACTGCGGATGCGCCACGGCTTCGCTCAGGGTCAACACCGGTTCCACACAGGCATCTGTCGCGGCAAACAGCGCACACAGCTCATCAAAACTGCGCTTTTCAAACTCGACCTGCAGCGCCTGCTTGAGGGCTTTTTGCTGTTCCGGCTTGGGCGACAAACCTTGCGCGGCCAGTTCGGGGCGGCCCAAGGCTGTGCAGAGTTGTTGCATAAACGCCGGTTCCAGGCTGCCCACCGACATCCAACGCCCATCCCGTGACCGGTAATAGTCGTAGAAACTACCGCCATTGAGCACATGGCTTTCCCACTCAGGCTCCACCCCACACGCCAGGTAACCCGCGCCGGCCATCGCGTTCAGGCTGAACGAGCAATCGGTCATGCTCACATCCAGGTATTGCCCCACCCCGCTCTGCTGCCGAGCGATGACCGCCGCCAGCAACCCCACCACCGCATGCAGCGAACCACCGCCCACGTCCGCCAACTGCACGCCGAGGGGCAAAGGCCCGGCGTCCTGGCGCCCGGTGTAGCTGGCCACTCCGGCGAGCGCCAGGTAATTGATATCGTGCGCGGCGCGGTCCTTATAGGGGCCAGTCTGGCCGTAACCGGTGATCGCCACATAAATCAGCCGGGGGTTGATCGCCTTCAGTGCCTCATAGCCCAACCCTAGGCGATCCATTACCCCAGGTCGGAATTGTTCGAGCAGAATGTCGTAGTCGTTCACCAGTGCCCGTACGATCTCCAGCGCCTCGGCCTGCTTGAGGTCCAGTGCCAGACTGCGCTTGTTACGATTGAGGTAGGCGTGGCTGGCCGAAGTGCCCTGATCATGGGGCGGCAGCACCCGCAACAGGTCCATGCGTGTGGGCGACTCGATACGCAGCACTTCGGCGCCCATGTCCGCCAGCATCAGGGAGGCAAACGGGCCGGGCAGCAGGGTGGAAAAATCCAGCACTTTGAGGGACGCCAAGGGACCTGACATGGGCACTCCATTTCCGTTTCGACTGCCCACAGACTAGGCAGCCTTGCCCCTGAGGGCAATCGCCGGAACGGTCACCGACAGTGACCGTTTTGATCACGGCGGGCTTTTTCGTGGCGGCGGCTTTATCATTGGCTCACGTTTGCTTGCAGAGTGTTCCATGAAGTTTGCGATTGCAGTGTTTTCCGCCGCCCACGCGCCCTCCTCGCGCCGTGCCCTGCTGTTCGCCCAGGCGGCATTGGCCGGCGGGCATGAGATTGTGCGGCTGTTTTTCTATCAGGACGGCGTGCACAGCGCGTCCAGCAACATCGTTGCGCCTCAAGATGAGCAAGACATCGCCCGACAATGGCGCGAGTTTGTCAGCCAGCACTCGCTTGATGGCGTGGTGTGCATTGCCGCCGCCTTGCGCCGCGGCGTGCTCAACCAGGAGGAAGCCACGCGTTATCAGCGCAGCGCGGTCAACCTCGACGCACCTTGGGCGTTGTCGGGCCTGGGGCAGTTGCACGATGCCGCCCAGTCCGCCGACCGCCTGATCTGTTTTGGAGGGGCGTGATATGTCCAAATCTCTTTTGGTGATCAGCCGCCAGTCGCCGTGGTCCGGGCCAAGCGCCCGCGAAACGCTGGACATCGTGTTGGCCGGCGGCGCTTTCGATCTGCCGATCGGCCTGCTGTTCCTCGATGACGGTGTGTTCCAGCTCGCGCCGCACCAGGACGCCAAAGCCGTGCAGCAAAAAGACCTCAGCGCCAACCTTCAAGCACTGGGTCTGTTCGGCATTGATGAAGTGTTCGCCTGCAGCCACAGCCTGGCCGAGCGCGGTCTCTCAACACCCGCCAACGCCCAGCCGCTGGACACTGCAGCGATCTGCGAACTGATTGACCGTTACGACCAGGTGATTACCCTCTGATGTCGACTCTACATGTGGTATCCCATTCCCCGTTTACCGATAGCCGCCTCGCAAGCTGCCTGCGCATCTGCGGCGCCACGGACGCCATCCTGCTCTGCGGCGATGGCGCCTATGGGCTGCACAACGCGGCGCTGCAAACAAAGGGCGTGAAGGTGTTTGTGCTGGCCGAAGACATGCAGGCCCGCAATCTGCCGCTCCCGGACTGGGCCGACAGCGTGGACTACCCAGGCTTCGTGCAATTGTCGATTGACTACGACAAGGTCAACACCTGGCTATGAACACCCTGACCGTAGGCGCACGCACCCTGGAACTGGACAAGGACGGCTACCTGGCCCACCTGGACGACTGGTCCACTGACGTCGCCAATGCCCTCGCCGCCGCCGAAGCTTTGGAGCTGACCGAGGCCCACTGGGAAATCCTCGAATTGCTGCGCCAGTTTTATGCCGAATTCCAGCTGTCACCGGCCACACGCCCGTTGATCAAGTACACGGCCTTGAAACTCGGCCCGGAAAAGGGCAACAGCCTGCACCTCAACAAACTGTTCAACGGCACTCCCGCCAAACTCGCCGCCAAACTGGCGGGCCTGCCCAGGCCGACGAATTGCTTATGACCGACTTTGCCCCGCTGACCCTCGAAACCCCTGCCGAGCACCCGTTTGCGCAGTTCGTGCGCATCCTGGGCAAAGGCAAGCGCGGTGCGCGCAACCTCACCCGCGAGGAAGCGCGCGAAGCCATGGGCATGTTGCTCGACGAAAAAGTCGAAGACACCCAGCTCGGCGCCTTCCTGATGCTGCTGCGCCACAAGGAGGAAAGCCCGGAAGAACTCGCCGGTTTCACTGAGGCCGTGCGCGAACGCCTGGCCGCCCCGGCGCTGAACGTGGATGTCGACTGGCCAACCTATGCCGGAAAGAAGCGCCATCTGCCGTGGTATCTGCTGGCGGCCAAGTGCCTGGCGCAAAATGGCGTGCGTATTCTCATGCACGGCGGCGGCGCACACACGGCGGGGCGGCTGTACACCGAGCAATTGCTGGAAGGTTTGCAGATCCCGCTATGCCGTAACTGGCAGCAGGTCGAGAGCGCCTACACGCAAGGCAACCTGGCGTTTATCCCGCTGGGTGACTGGGCGCCGCAACTGCAACGCATGATCGACCTGCGCAACACCCTGGGCCTGCGCTCGCCTATCCACTCCCTGGCGCGTTTGCTCAACCCCCTGAATGCCCGACTGGGCCTGCAAAGTATTTTCCACCCCGGTTACCAGGGCGTGCACCGCGATGCCAGCGGCCTGCTCGGCGACAACGTAATCGTGGTGAAGGGTGATGGCGGCGAGATCGAGATCAACCCTGACTCGGCGAGCCACCTGTACGGCACCACCGGCGGCGAAAGCTGGGACGAGGAGTGGGCCGCCCTCTCCGCCCAACGCCACGTCAAACCGGCCACACTCGAACCGGAACACCTGAAGGCGTTGTGGCGCGGTGATGTCGAAGACAGTTATCCGCAATTGGCCTTGATCGCGACCATGGCCCTGGCGTTGCGCGGCCTTGGCCATTCACGCGAACAGGCGTTCATCCTGGCCCAGCAATACTGGGATGCGCGAGACAAATCGATTTAATCGATCATTAACGCCCGGTCTTTGCGCTTTTAGTTCGAACTCAGCCCTTTAGACTGGGCTCCAACGCTTAATAGTCGAGGAGCCAGTCATGGGTTTGCTGATCGAAGGACACTGGAAAGACCAGTGGTACGAAAGTAGCGCAGACGGCGCATTCCAACGGGAACAGGCGCAACGCCGGAACTGGGTGACCGCCGACGGCGCGCCAGGCCCGAGCGGCGAAGGCGGTTTCAAGGCCGAGGCCGGCCGTTATCATCTCTACGTCTCCCTCGCCTGCCCGTGGGCCCATCGCACCCTGATCCTGCGCAAGCTCAAGGGCCTGGAAAGCCTGATTGATGTATCTGTGGTCAGTTGGCTGATGCTGGAAAACGGCTGGACCTTCGACAAGGCCCACGGCTCGACCGGCGACAAGCTGGATGATTTTGACTTCATGCACCAGCGCTACACCGCTGACACTGCCGATTACACCGGGCGCGTCACCGTGCCAGTGCTGTGGGACAAGAAGCTCAAGCGCATCGTCAGCAATGAATCGGCGGAGATCATCCGCATGTTCAACAGCGCGTTCAATGAGTTGACCGGCAATACCCTCGACTTCTACCCCGAGCCGCTGCGCGCGACCATCGACGCGCTGAACGAGCGCATCTACCCCGCCGTGAACAACGGCGTATACCGCGCAGGCTTTGCCACGTCGCAGCAGGCGTATGACAGTGCGTTTGAGGATGTGTTTGCCGAGCTGGATCACCTGGAACATCATCTGGGTGACCATCGCTACCTGGTCGGTGAATACCTGACCGAGGCGGATGTACGGCTGTTCACCACGCTGATTCGCTTTGATGCGGTGTATTACAGCCACTTCAAATGCAACCTGCGCAGGATTGCGGACTATCCGAACCTGTCGAATTGGCTGAGGGAGATGTATCAGTGGCCGGGGGTGGCCGAGACGGTGGATTTCGAGCATATCAAAGGGCATTACTATGCCAGTCACCGCACGATCAACCCGACGGGGATTGTGCCGAAGGGGCCGTTACAAGCGTTTGATACTGCGCATGATCGTGGGCGGCTAAACGGCAGAGCTGTCTGGGGCTGATCCAGATGCAGTGTTGTGTCTGAAGGCGTCATCGGGAGCAAGCCCCCTCTCACATTGGCATGCATTCCAATATGAGAGGGGGCTTGCTCCCGATGCTTTTAAGGCTCAAACCTGGGACTGCGCGCCTTCAAACCACTTGAGCTTCTCGCGCAACACCACCACCTCACCGACGATCACCAGTGTCGGCGCATGCACTTCATGCTCCGCCACCAGCCGCGGCAGGTCCGCCAGGGTGCCGGTAAATACACGCTGGTTGGACGTGGTGCCCTGCTGGATCAGCGCTGCGGGGGTGTCCGATGCACGCCCGTGCTTGATCAGTTGCTCACAGATGATCGGCAAGCCAATCAAACCCATGTAGAACACCAGGGTCTGCGACGGCCCCACCAGATCCTGCCAAGGCAGGTCTGACGTCCCGTTCTTCAAATGCCCGGTGATAAAACGTACCGACTGGGCATAGTCACGGTGAGTCAGCGGAATCCCGGCATAGGCCGCGCAACCACTGGCTGCGGTGATTCCCGGTACGACCTGGAACGGGATGCCGTGGGCAGCCAACTCCTCGATCTCTTCGCCACCCCGGCCAAAGATAAACGGGTCGCCACCTTTGAGGCGCAGCACTCGCTTGCCTTGCTTGGCCAAATCCACCAGTTGCTGGTTGATCTGGTCTTGCGGCACGGCATGATCGGCACGACGCTTGCCGACATAAATTCGCTCGGCATCACGGCGGCACAATTCGAGAATCGCCGGAGCGACCAGGCGGTCATACAGCACCACGTCGGCTTGCTGCATCAGGCGCAGGGCGCGGAAGGTCAGCAGGTCGGGATCACCCGGCCCTGCGCCCACCAAATAGACTTCGCCCGGCGCGTAGGGTGGCGCGCCGTTGACCTTCTCGACCAGCAAGCGTTCGGCTTCATCACCCTGCCCGGCCAACTGGCGGTCGGCGATCGGGCCCTGGAAAACCTCTTCCCAAAACGCACGACGCTGCTGAACATCCGGGTACAAGCCTTTGACCTGGGCACGAAAACGCGCCGCCAACCCCGCCAACTGACCATAGGTGGACGGAATCCAGGTTTCCAGCTTCGCTCGGATCAGGCGTGCCAGCACCGGCGCATCGCCGCCGCTGGACACTGCGATCACCAACGGTGAACGGTCGACAATCGCTGGGAAGATCACGCTGCACAAGGCTGGCGCATCCACCACGTTAACCGGCACGCAACGGCGCTTGGCATCGCTGGACACTTGCGCGTTCAGCGGCTCGTCGTCCGTGGCCGCGATGATCAGGGTGCAACCGTCGAGGTCCGCCTCCTGATAACCGCGCAAAATCAACTCCCCGCCACTCTCCAGTACCCGTTCACGCAACTGGTCTTCGATCTGGGGAGCAACCACCCGCAGCAACGCACCGGCATCGGCCAGCAGCCGGGATTTGCGCAAGGCAATCTCCCCGCCACCGACGACCAACACACGACTGCCGCGCAGGTTATGAAACAGCGGCAGAAATTCCATTTAGCGGATGACCTCAACGCCCGCCATGTAAGGCTTGAGCACTTCCGGTACACGGATCGAACCGTCAGCCTGCTGGTAGTTTTCCAGCACTGCCACCAGGGTACGGCCTACCGCCAGGCCGGAACCGTTAAGGGTATGCACCAGCTCCGGCTTGCCGGTTTCCGGGTTACGGAAACGCGCCTGCATGCGACGGGCCTGGAAATCACCGCAGTTGGAGCACGACGAAATCTCGCGGTACTTGTCCTGGCTCGGCACCCACACTTCAAGGTCGTAGGTCTTCACGGCGCTGAAACCCATGTCGCCGGTGCACAGCGCCAGCACACGGTACGGCAGCTCCAGCAATTGCAGGACGCGTTCGGCGTTGGCGGTCAGGCCTTCCAGGGCTTCCATGGACGTCGACGGCTCGACCACTTGCACCATCTCGACCTTGTCGAACTGGTGCTGGCGGATCATGCCGCGGGTGTCACGGCCCGATGCGCCGGCTTCGCTGCGGAAGCACGGGCTGTGGGCCACGAACTTGATCGGCAGTTGCTTGGCGTCGAGGATCTCGCCGGCGACGATGTTGGTCAGCGACACTTCGGCGGTCGGAATCAGGTACAGGTCGGCTTCGCCGTCGCGGCTGATCTTGAACAGGTCCTCTTCGAACTTCGGTAACTGGCTGGTGCCCATCAACGCCGGCGCCTGCACCAGATACGGGGTGTAGGCTTCTTCGTAACCGTGCTCGCCGGTGTGCAGGTTGATCATGAACTGCGCCAGGGCACGGTGCATGCGCGCAATCGGACCGCGCAGCAAGGCAAAGCGCGCGCCGGACATCTTGGCCGCGGTTTCGAAATCCAGGCCGCCGGTCAATTCGCCCAGGGCGACGTGGTCCTTGATCTCGAAATCAAAGGCGGTTGGCGTGCCCCAGCGACGCACTTCGACGTTACCGTCTTCATCTTCGCCAATCGGCACGGATTCGTGCGGGATGTTGGGGATGCCCAGCAGGATCGAATCCAACTCGGACTGGATTTTTTCCAGCTCGACTTTACCGTCGGACAGCTCAGTGCCCATGCGCTCGACATCCGCCATCAGCGGCGCGATGTCTTCACCGCGCTGCTTGGCCTGACCGATGGATTTGGAACGCGCATTACGTTCAGCCTGCAGTGCTTCGGTGCGGGTCTGGACGGTCTTGCGCTGTTCTTCCAGCGCTTCGATGCGCGCAACATCCAAGGCAAAGCCACGGGATGCCAGGCGGTCCGCTACGTCCTGAAGGTTGCTACGTAACAGTTTGGAATCGAGCATGTCGGTCTCTCGTTTATCAAAGTTTGGTCAAGGACAGGCCAGCCCAGGTGGCGAGCAGCCCGCCGAACACGCTGATGCCCAGGTACCCGAAGGCTATCAGGGTCTGCCCGCTTTCCAGCAGGCGCAGCGTATCCAGTGAAAAGGATGAAAAGGTCGTCAGACCGCCTACAAAGCCGACAATCAAGCCAGCCCGAATTTCAATCGGTACTTCCGGGCGCAACAGGAACCAGCCATACAACAGCCCGATGATCAAACAGCCCACCAGGTTGACCGCCAGGGTCGCCGCATAAAAATGCTTCGGCCAGTTGGCGCTGACCCAGGTGCTAGTGGCGAAACGCAATAATGTACCAGCGATGCCGGCTGCGGACACGGCTAGAATCGTCTTGAACACTACTTTCTCCGTTGTTTAGGGCTGAGTCGATCGAGTTCGGCGAGGTGATTGAGCTTTTCACCGATCTTCAGCTCCAGGCCACGGGGCACCGGCTGATAAAGCGGAAGTGGCTCAAGGTCATCGGGGAAGTAGTCTTCACCGGCCGCATAGGCGTCCGGCTCATCGTGGGCGTAGCGGTATTCATCCCCATAACCCAGTTGTTTCATCAGCTTGGTCGGCGCGTTGCGCAGGTGCATCGGCACTTCGAGGGAGCCGTATTCGGCGGCGGCGCGCAAGGCCGACTTGAAGCCCATGTACACCGCGTTGCTTTTCGGCGCGCAGGCCAGGTAAGTGATGGCCTGGGCCACTGCCAGCTCGCCTTCCGGGCTGCCGAGGCGCTCCTGCACGTCCCAGGCGGCGAGGCACAGGCTCAGTGCGCGTGGGTCGGCGTTGCCGATGTCTTCGCTGGCCATGCGTACCACGCGGCGTGCCAGGTAGAGCGGGTCGCAGCCGCCGTCGATCATGCGCGCGAACCAGTACAGCGCGCCGTCCGGGTTGGAGCCGCGTACGGATTTATGCAAGGCCGAGATCTGGTCGTAGAAGGCTTCGCCGCCCTTGTCGAAACGACGGCGCGTGTCGCCGAGCAGGCTTTGCAGGAGGTCGACGCCAATCTCGCTGCCGTCTTCGGCCAGGTCGGAAGCGTTCTCCACCAGGTTGAGAAAGCGGCGACCATCACCATCGGCGGCGGTCAGCAGGATCTTGAAGCCCTCTTCGCTGACGCGAAGTTGCCGCTTGCCCAGGCCTTTGTCTTCACTCAGGGCGCGCTGCAGCAATTTCTGCATCGCCGCTTCGTCCAGGCTTTTCAGCACATAGACCCGCGCGCGCGAGAGCAAGGCGTTGTTCAATTCAAACGAAGGGTTTTCGGTGGTGGCGCCGATAAAAATCAGCGTGCCATCTTCCACATAGGGCAAAAACGCATCCTGCTGCGATTTGTTGAAGCGGTGCACTTCATCGACAAACAGGATGGTGCGCTTGCCGTACTGCCCGGCCTGCTGCTTGGCGACTTCCACCGCCTGGCGGATCTCCTTGACCCCAGCCAGTACCGCCGAGACCGTTTCGAAGTGCGCATCCGAGACCTTCGCCAGCAGCCGCGCCAGGGTCGTCTTGCCCACCCCCGGCGGCCCCCAGAAAATCATCGAGTGCAGCGCCCCCTGCTCCAGGGCTTCGCGCAAAGGCTTACCGCGAGCAAGCAGGTGTTCCTGACCGACGTACTCATCCAGGTTGGTCGAACGCAAGCGTGCGGCCAATGGCTGGGCAATCGGGTCACTTCGAAACAGGTCCATGGGCAGCGTGTTATTCCTGGATCACGTCGGCACCCTTGGGGATGTCGAACTTGAACTTGGCGGCGGGCACAGGCTGGTTGGCCTTGACCCCGGAGAACAGGATGTCGGTGCGTTGGCCGACACTGTCGACCAGACGCATATTGTTGATCACGCCATTGCCGAACGACAGGGACAGCGTATCGAACAGCGTGTCCTTGGATTTCGGCTTGAGGGTGAACTCGATCACGTTGCTGGTTTGCTTGGAGGTGATGTCGAAGCTGTCGTTGATCTTCGAGACATCACCCGAGAGCAGCAGCGCCGGGGTCTGGTTCAGGCGCGGGTCGAGCTTCTTGATGGTCGCCTGCTGCAAGTCAGGGTCCCACAGGGTCACCTTCTGGCCGTCGGACACGATGGTCTGCTCGGCCTTGCCTTCGGTGTGCCAGTAGAACAGGCCAGGACGCTGCACGGCCATTTCGCCTGCGGTTTCCTGCAACTGGGTGCCGCCGGCATCCAGGGTCAGCTGGGAGAAGCGCGCGGTCAGGGTCTGGGATTTGTCCAACAGGTTCTTCAGGCTCGCGACGGAGGCCGGGTCAGCGTGAGCCGAAACAGCAGTCAGGGCCAGTGCCGGCAACAACAGCATGCGGATAAGGCGCATGGGAGTCCTCATTGATTATTCAGGGCGCGCCGCGTGTTGCCACGCGGTGCGGGATCAGTCGCGCATCTGCCCGGGGGCGATCACTTCACGCGAACCGTTGGTGTTCATTGCGGTGACGACACCCGCCATCTCCATGGCTTCGATCATGCGGGCGGCGCGGTTGTAGCCGATTTTCAGTTTCCGCTGCACCGCAGAAATCGAGGCGCGACGACTCTCCAGCACAAAGGCCACGGCCTCGTCGTATAGCGCGTCGGTTTCAGCATCGTCGTCACCACCGCCGCCGCCGTTTTCAAAACCGCTGCCGGCTTCTTCGACGCCGTTGAGGATGTCGTCGTTGTACTCGGGTGCGCCGCGCAGCTTCCAGGCCTCCACCACGCGGTGCACTTCGTCATCGGAAACAAAGGCGCCGTGGACCCGGATCGGCAGGCTGGTGCCCGGCGGCATGTAGAGCATGTCACCGTGGCCCAGCAATTGTTCGGCGCCGCCCTGATCGATGATGGTCCGTGAGTCGATCTTGCTCGACACCTGGAACGCCATACGCGTGGGAATGTTGGCCTTGATCAAACCCGTGATCACGTCCACCGACGGACGCTGGGTCGCGAGAATCAAGTGGATACCGGCCGCACGGGCCTTCTGGGCGATACGTGCGATCAGTTCTTCGACCTTCTTGCCGACGATCATCATCATGTCGGCGAATTCGTCGACCACCACCACGATAGTCGGCAGCTTGGTCAGTTTCGGCGCTTCGTCATGAATGCTTTCGCGCTTGTACAACGGGTCATCAATGGTCTCGCCGCGGTCGTGGGCTTCCTTGATCTTGGCGTTGAAGCCCGACAGGTTACGCACGCCCATCTTCGCCATCAGCTTGTAGCGGCGCTCCATCTCGGCCACGCTCCAGCGCAGGGCGTTGGCGGCGTCCTTCATGTCGGTAACCACTGGGCACAGCAGGTGCGGGATCCCTTCGTAGATCGACAACTCCAACATTTTCGGGTCGATCATGATCAGCTTGGCGTCTTCCGGGCCGGACTTGAACAGGATCGACAGGATCATCGCGTTCACACCCACCGACTTACCGGAACCGGTAGTACCGGCCACCAGCAGGTGAGGCATCTTCGCCAGGTCGGTGATCACCGGCTTGCCGCCGATGTCGTGGCCCAGGGCCAGGGTCACCGGCGACTTGAAGTTGTCATATTCAGGCGTCGACAGCACTTCGGAGAAGCGCACGATCTGACGGTCTTCGTTGGGAATCTCGATACCCACGGTGGTCTTGCCGGGGATGACTTCCACTACGCGCACGCTGGTCACGGCCAGGGAACGGGCCAGGTCCTTGGCCAGGTTGGAGATGCGGCTGACCTTCACACCGGCGGCCGGCTGGATTTCGTAACGGGTGATCACCGGGCCGGGGTGGATCGAGTCCACCGACACTTCGACGCCGAATTCCTTGAGCTTGATTTCCAACAGGTGACCGACGGCCGCCAGGGATTCCGGTGAATAGTTGAGTTGTTTCTTTTCGGCCGGGTCGAGGATCGAGATCGGCGGCAAAGTACCTTCGACGGCACTGTCGATGAACAGCGGCGCCTGTTTCTCTTTCTGCACGCGGTGGCTCGGCTCGGGAGCCTTGGGCGGAGCCGGCGCGATCACCGGCGGTACCTGCTTCTCGCGGTCCGACATGTGTTTGCTCAGGGCCTGCTCGCGCTCTATCAGGCGCTCCTTGACCTTGGCCTGCTCGCGCCGATCCGGCGTGCTCGGGGCCACGACCTCGTTGACGCGGGTGTCCACCTCGCGCAACTGGGCGACCATGCGCTTGCGATCGACACGGGCCGCCCACCAGCGGTTGGCAGCGCCCTGGAACAGTTCCAGCAGGTCGAGGGTGATCTTGCCGGTCACGTCCATCACCTTGAACCACGACAGGTCGGTGAACACGGTGAGGCCGAACAGGAACAAGGCGATAAACATCAGGGTGCTGCCCTGGATATTCAGGGTCTTGCGCGCCAGGTCGCCGAGGCTTTCGCCCAGCGCCCCGCCCGCGCCCGCCGGCAGGCCGGTCGGTGCATGAAAATGGATATGCGCCAGCGCAGCGCCGGACAGCACCAGGAACACCAGGCCGATCAAGCGCCAGGAAAACAGCCAGCCGCTCCACTGCCACGGCTCGTGGCGCTGGCGGAAGATCTGCCAGGTCTTGATCGCCAGCAGCAACGGGAAGATATAGGCGAAGTAGCCCAGCACCATGAACAGGATATCGGCGCTGTAGGAACCGGCAGGCCCACCGAAGTTCTGCACGTCTTCGATCTTGCTGTTGTGGCTCCAGCCCGGATCGTCCTTGCCGTAAGTGAGCAAGGCCATCATCAGGAACAGGCACAGGGCGCCGATAGCGATCAGCGCACCTTCCTTGAGGCGATAGTGCAGGTGCTGGCGCCAGGCCGGCACGACTGCTGCTTTAGGTGTTGCGGCGGATTTCTTCAAAACGGGTCTTTTCCTGCGCCTTTAGCGCGTCCATCTGTTGAATGACTGCAAATACTGCCCAATCCGAGCAGCTGAAAAATGAACGTGCGTCGTTGAATCTACTTTTAACATTGGGCGCTTGCTGGATGAAATGACGAAAGCGCCACAATGCCCGCATTGTACGGGTTTGTGCCGGCGATGCCACGCCCTTGCCCTTCACTCGGCAGCCTAGCCAAATTTTTGTCACAACATGTTCAATTTGAGCATGCATTGCCTTTGCTGACAAAGGCTTATGCGCTGTTTTTATCAATCAAGGCAAGCTTGGCAAATGGCCTGCATCGCACAGACCCGATTACGACCACGTCCCCGACACAGAGTTGCAGAAACACCTGCTCACGCTAATCCACGCCAATGGCCGATTCGGGCTGGCCCGATGGCCCCATGTCGACAATAATCAGCACTGCGCAAGCAGGTGCCATACCTGCCACTCCCCTCCCCTTCCGTAAGCCTGGATGCCATGCTGACCTGGTTACAACGCGATTCACTGACATTCCCTCCACTCGCCAAGGCGATGCGCGAACCCAATGGTCTGCTGGCTGCCGGCGGCGACCTGTCGGCCGAGCGCCTGGTACAAGCCTACCGCCACGGTTGCTTCCCGTGGTTTTCGGAGGGCCAGCCGATCCTCTGGTGGTCGCCCGACCCGCGCACCGTCATATTCCCCGACGAGCTGCATGTCTCCCGAAGCCTGGGCAAACTGTTGCGCCAGCAGCGCTACACCGTGACCTTCGATCAGGATTTCGCGGCGGTCATTCAGGCCTGCGCGGCACCGCGTGCTTATGCCGACGGCACCTGGATCACCGAAAGTATCCAGAGCGCTTACCTGACGCTCCACCAGCGCGGCTACGCCCATTCGGTGGAGGTTTGGGACAACGGCACGCTGGTGGGCGGGCTGTATGGCCTGGCGATGGGCCAGCTGTTTTTTGGCGAGTCCATGTTCAGCCGCGCCGACAATGCCTCGAAAGTTGGCTTTGCCACACTCACCCGACAACTGCAGGCCTGGGGCTTTGTACTGATCGACTGCCAAATGCCCAACGATCACCTCCATAGCCTGGGTGCCCGCGCCATATCCCGCAGCGACTTCGCAGGTTTCCTGCGCGACCATCTGGACCAGCCCAACGCTGGACCGTGGGTTTCCTAGGCGACTTCCGCGCTCCTGGCTTACACTTATTTCAAAGCTTATCCGAGGGTTGATCATGACCGAGTTGGCGCGTTTGAAGTTTTATGCCACTCAACCCCACTCTTGCAGCTATCTGCCCGACGAGCAGGCCACCACACTGTTCCTCGACCCCAGCCAGCCTATGGACGTGCATGTGTATGCCGACCTGTCGGAGATGGGCTTTCGGCGCAGCGGCGATCATCTGTACCGGCCTCATTGCCAGAACTGTAATGCCTGCGTCCCGGCACGTATTCCCGTGGCGCAGTTTCTGCCGGACCGCAACCAGAAACGCATCCTCAAGCGCAATGCCGACCTGACGGTGATGCCAACCAAGCCACGGTTCACCGAAGAGTACTTCGACCTGTACCAGCGCTACATCGAAGAGCGCCATGCCGATGGCGATATGTTTCCGCCCAGTCGCGACCAGTTCTCCACGTTCCTGGTACGCGACCTGCCGTTCTCGCGCTTCTATGAGTTTCGCGCCGACGGCCGGTTGCTGGCGGTGGCCGTGACCGATTTACTGCCTAACGGCCTGTCGGCGGTCTACACCTTTTACGAGCCCGGCGAAGAGCGCCGTAGCCTGGGACGCTTTGCGATCCTGTGGCAAATTGGCGAAGCCTTGCGCCTGGAACTGGAAGCTGTGTACCTCGGCTACTGGATCAAGAACTGCAAAAAGATGAACTACAAGACCCAATATCGGCCCATAGAACTGCTAATTAATCAAAGATGGGTCGTGCTTAACTAGAACCCCTTGGCTTAAACACCCTTTTTCGGGCACAATGCACGCCGCTTTTGCCTGGCGCAGTTGCACCGGGCCATTCACTGGATACCGAGGGCTTTACTGCATGTCGAAAGAAGACAGCTTCGAAATGGAAGGCACTGTCGTCGACACCCTGCCCAACACCATGTTTCGTGTGGAGTTGGAAAATGGGCACGTCGTAACCGCGCATATCTCCGGCAAGATGCGCAAGAACTACATTCGTATTCTTACCGGTGACAAAGTGCGCGTCGAGCTGACGCCCTATGACTTGAGTAAAGGGCGCATCACTTACCGCGCTCGCTAAGCAAGTCAATACAAAACGCCCGGTTATGCCGGGCGTTTTTGTGTGCGTGCGATTTAGCAGATACTGGTCAACCCTGTGGGAGCTGGCCTGCCTGCAATAGCGGTGTGTCAGCCAAGGAACCCTTTCCTGATCCACCGCTATTGCAGGCAAGCCAGCTCCCACATTTGATCTTTATTGACCTGAAGACTGAGCTGCACAATCAGAGACAGCAAAAAGGCGCCTTTCGGCGCCTTTTGCTTTGTTGCAACCGCTATCAGGCCATTTCAGCCGTGGTCTCGAACTCGAAGGTCAGCTCGCCATCCTTCAGGTCGATATGCACCACGCCGCCATGATCGGAAAGCTCGCCGAACAGGATTTCTTCGGCCAATGGCCGCTTGATCTTGTCCTGGATCAGACGCGCCATTGGGCGTGCGCCCATTGCCGCATCGTAACCACCTTGCGCCAGCCAACTGCGCGCCGCGTCCGTAACCTCCAACTGCACGCGCTTGTCTTCCAACTGCGCCTGAAGTTCGGTAAGGAACTTGTCCACCACGCTCTTGATGACCTCATGACTGAGGCGACCAAACTGGATAATGGTGTCCAGACGGTTGCGGAATTCCGGCGTGAAGCTCTTCTTGATCACTTCCATCGCATCGGAAGAGTGATCCTGATGGCTGAAGCCGATCGAAGCCCGCGCAGCCGTTTCGGCACCGGCGTTGGTGGTCATGATCACGATCACATTGCGGAAGTCCGCCTTGCGTCCGTTGTTGTCGGTCAGGGTTCCGTGATCCATTACCTGCAGCAGCAGGTTGAAGACTTCCGGGTGGGCCTTCTCGATTTCATCGAGCAGCAGCACGCAATGCGGTTGCTTGGTGATCGCTTCGGTCAGCAGACCGCCCTGATCGAAACCGACATAGCCCGGAGGCGCACCGATCAGGCGCGACACGGTGTGACGCTCCATGTACTCGGACATGTCGAAACGCACCAGCTCAATGCCCATGGCCTTGGCCAGCTGCCGCGCCGCTTCGGTCTTGCCGACGCCGGTCGGGCCTGCGAACAGGAACGAACCGACAGGCTTGTCCGGCGACTTGAGGCCCGCACGGGACAGCTTGATCGCGGTGGACAACGCATCGATGGCCGCATCCTGGCCGAACACGGTGAGCTTGAGGTCGCGCTCCAGGTTACGCAGCAACTCCTTATCGGAACTGTTGACGTGTTTTGGCGGAATCCGCGCGATCTTCGCGACAATGTCCTCGACCTGAGGCACGTCGATGCGCTTCACACGCTTCTCGACCGGCTGCAGGCGCTGGTAAGCCCCTGCCTCATCGATCACATCGATGGCCTTGTCCGGCATGTGACGGTCATTGATGTAGCGCGACGCCAGCTCGGCGGCGGAGCGCAGTGCTTCATCGGTGTACTCGATGCCATGGTGCGCTTCGAAACGCCCTTTGAGCCCCCGCAGGATACCGATGGTGTCTTCAACCGAAGGCTCGGAAACGTCGACTTTCTGGAAGCGACGCGCCAGGGCACGGTCTTTCTCGAAGATGCCGCGGAATTCCTGGAACGTGGTCGAACCGATGCAACGGATATCACCCGAAGACAGCAGCGGTTTGAGCAGGTTGGAAGCATCCATCACGCCACCGGACGCCGCGCCGGCCCCAATGATGGTGTGGATTTCGTCGATGAACAGGATCGCCTGCGGACGTTTTTTCAGCTCGCCGAGCAGCGCCTTGAAGCGCTTCTCGAAATCACCACGGTACTTGGTCCCCGCGAGCAACGCGCCCAGGTCCAAGGAGTAGACGACGCTGTTGGCCAGCAGGTCCGGCACCTGGTTATCGACGATGCGCTTGGCCAGGCCTTCGGCAATCGCGGTCTTGCCCACGCCTGCCTCACCCACCAGCAACGGGTTGTTCTTGCGACGACGCGCAAGGATCTGCGCTACACGCTCAACCTCAAGCTCTCGCCCCACCAGCGGATCGATCCGCCCCTGGCGCGCCAGCTCGTTGAGGTTGCTGGCATAGGCATCCAGTGGATTGCCCGAAGAAGAAGACTCACCGCCCTCGTCGTCCTGCATATCCTGCTCACCCTCGGAATGATCGCCGTGCCCGGGCACCTTGGAGATACCGTGGGCGATGTAGTTGACGACATCGATACGGGCAACGCTCTGCTGTTTCAGCAGGAACACTGCCTGGCTTTCCTGCTCGCTGAAAATCGCCACCAGCACATTGGCGCCTGTGACTTCACGCTTACCGGAGCTCTGAACATGGAACACGGCACGCTGAAGCACCCGCTGGAAGCCCAGGGTTGGCTGGGTTTCACGGTCTTCATCGTGGACTGGAATAAGTGGCGTCGTGGAGTCGATAAACTCCTGCAGGTCATGCTTGAGTTTGTCGAGGTTGGCGCCGCACGCACGTAGAACGGTAGCGGCAGCTTCGTTATCCAAAAGTGCCAGCAGCAGGTGCTCGACAGTCATGAATTCATGACGCTTCGAACGAGCCTCCTTGAAGGCAAGATTGAGGGTGACTTCGAGCTCGCGGTTTAACATAGCTTCACCTCATACCCAAGTGGTCGGCGTTAACCGTCCTTCTCGATTTCACAGAGTAGCGGATGCTGGCTTTCCCTGGCGTACTGGTTGACCTGCATGGCCTTTGTCTCGGCGATGTCGCGGGTAAACACTCCACATACTGCCCGTCCTTCTGTGTGAACGGCCAGCATTACCTTGGTCGCCAACTCGCGGTTCAGGTTAAAAAACACCTCGAGCACTTCGACCACGAAATCCATCGGTGTGTAGTCATCGTTGAACAAAACCACCTTGTACATCGGCGGCGCCTGTAAGGCAGGCTTGGCCTCCTGAACAGCAATGCCTGCAGAACCGTCGTCATCAGGTTCCTGATCCGGTCGATCCTGATTGAATGTTAGTCGAATCTGGCTGTTTGCATGCATGGAAAGAAAGGTTCGTCAGTGGTTCAAATACAGTGGTGGGGGCGACCTGTCAGAATTTCAACTCTGACCGACTGGTCGCCTTGACTATCGGCGAAACGGTGTTACAACCAATAGAACCCACAGTGGGTAAAAAAGGTCCGCGCAGTCAACCTTATTTATTCGGGTTAGGACGGATAAACTGGATGATACTCCAGTGATGGAGTCTGGTGCAGAGGGATATGGGTATGTCTGGCGTCAAGATCAAAGGCAAGGTCAAGTGGTTCAACAATGCCAAGGGATATGGTTTTGTTAACGAAGAAGGAAAAAGCGAGGACCTTTTTGCGCATTACTCAGCGATTATCATGGATGGTTACAAAACGCTGAAAGCGGGACAACCGGTCACCTTTGATATCATTCAAGGCCCCAAGGGGCTGCACGCCGCGAATATCGATACGGTGAAAGCAGAAGCCGATGCGAGCCCGGCAGTACGTGCGAGCGGCGTAGAAAAGAAACAAACGGCCTGATCAGCCGCCGAGCGTCCAGCGCGTTATAAAAAAACGGCCATCCCAATCAACTTGAGATGGCCGTTTTTTATGCCTGCGTGATTACATATGCGAAATCAACGCATCACCAAAGCCGGACGACGACACCAGCTTCGCGCCGTCCATAAGGCGCTCGAAGTCATAAGTTACCGTCTTGGCAGAAATCGCACCATTGGTGCCCTTGATGATCAGATCCGCAGCCTCGGTCCAGCCCATGTGACGCAGCATCATCTCAGCCGACAAAATCAGGGAGCCCGGATTGACCTGGTCCTTGCCCGCATATTTAGGCGCAGTACCGTGGGTCGCTTCGAACATCGCCACGGTGTCCGACAGGTTCGCACCCGGCGCAATACCGATACCACCCACCTCCGCCGCCAAGGCATCGGACAGGTAGTCGCCGTTCAGGTTGAGGGTCGCGATCACGTCATACTCGGCCGGACGTAGCAGGATCTGCTGAAGCATGGCGTCAGCAATCGCATCCTTGACCACCACGTTCTTGCCGGTCTTCGGGTTCTTGAACTGCATCCACGGACCGCCATCCAGCAGGGTCGCGCCAAACTCTTCAGCCGCCACTTCGTAGGCCCATTCCTTGAAGGCCCCTTCGGTGAACTTCATAATGTTGCCTTTGTGCACGATGGTCAGCGAGTCGCGATCGTTATCCACTACGTATTGCAGGGCCTTGCGTGCCAGGCGCTTGGTGCCTTCCAGCGATACCGGCTTGATACCAATCCCGCAATCCTGGTCGAAACGGATCTTGGTGACGCCCATTTCTTCCTTGAGGAACTTGATTACCTTGATCGCTTCGGCCGAACCGGCCTTCCATTCGATCCCGGCGTAAATGTCTTCGGAGTTTTCGCGGAAGATGGTCATGTCCACATCGCCAGGCTTCTTGACCGGGCTAGGCACGCCTTCGAACCAGCGCACCGGGCGCAAGCACACATACAGGTCGAGCTGTTGGCGCAGGGCTACGTTCAGCGAACGGATGCCGCCACCGACGGGGGTGGTCAGCGGCCCCTTGATGGAAACCACATAATCCTTGACCGCATCCAGGGTTTCCTGGGGCAGCCAGGTGTCCTGGTCGTAGACTTGAGTCGCCTTCTCACCGGCATACACCTCCATCCATGAGATCTTGCGCTTGCCGCCGTAGGCCTTTTCAACAGCTGCGTCGACCACCTTGATCATCACCGGGCTGATGTCGACGCCGATACCGTCACCTTCGATGTAAGGGATGATCGGTTGGTCAGGAACATTGAGAGAATGGTCTGCGTTGACGGTGATTTTGTCGCCGACTGCCGGAACCTGAATCTTCTTGTATCCCATGCTGAACTCCATCTATGGATTGAACATCTGGCTGCGTTCGAGCCTACTCCAGATAAATGGCGACTGAAACCTCACGCCATGCTCATTTGCATCGAAAACAGCATAATTTGTCGCCTACAAGCCTGAAAGAAAAGGCAAAATCGCCAATCTTGAGCACAACGTGCGACTTTGGTAGCAACTTCTGCCCTGCGACCTTTAGACCAATGGACGACACACCTTTTGTATGAAGGCTCAGCGTAAGCATAGCGACCTATGTATAATGCCGCCGCTGACCAAAGAGTCACGACGGCTGACCGCTCTAGACAGTAGCCTTCAGCCAGAAAGCAGGACTATTACAATAGTCCAAACGCTTGACGCTCGACTGATGCAACCCAACATCACCGCGAAGAAACCTCGACATTTCGCTCATGGATGACTTTGAACGAACGCGCTCCACCCGGCGCATCTCGAGTTTCTGCGCACGCTTTCAGCAAAGAAGAGAGTTAATCCGAATATGCCCACCCGCTCGAAGATCATCTACACCTTCACCGACGAAGCCCCGGCCCTCGCCACCTATTCACTGCTGCCTATCGTAGAGGCCTTCACCGCTTCCGCTGATATTGCCGTGGAAACCCGCGACATCTCCCTCGCCGCGCGCATCCTCGCAAGCTTCCCCGAGCAACTGGGCGCCAAGGCTATCCCGGACCACCTCGCCGAACTGGGCGACCTGGCCGTTACGCCTGAAGCCAACATCATCAAGCTGCCTAACATCAGCGCCTCGACCCCGCAGCTGCAAGCCGCGATCAAGGAACTGCAGGCCCAGGGCTATGCCCTGCCGGACTACCCGGAAACCGTAACCACCGACGCGGAAAAAGAAACCCGTGCACGTTACGACAAGGTCAAGGGCAGCGCCGTGAACCCGGTACTGCGCGAAGGCAACTCCGACCGCCGCGCACCGCTGTCGGTCAAGAACTACGCGCGCAAGCACCCGCACAAGATGGGCGCCTGGGCTGCCGACTCCAAGTCGCACATTGCCCACATGAACAATGGCGATTTCTACGGCAGCGAAAAAGCCGTACAGATCGAAGCCGCTGACGCTGTCAAAATCGAGCTGATCGCCCAAGACGGCACCGCCACCGTCCTGAAGGAAAAGACTTCGGTACAGGCCGGCGAGATCATCGACACCGCTGTACTGAGCAAGAAAGCCCTGCGCGCGTTCATCGCCGCTGAAATCGAAGACGCCAAGAAACAAGGCGTGCTGCTGTCGGTTCACCTGAAAGCCACCATGATGAAGGTCTCCGACCCGATCATGTTCGGCCAGATCGTTGCCGAGTTCTATAAAGACGCCCTGACCAAGCACGCTACCGTGCTGGAGCAGATCGGCTTCAACCTGAACAACGGCATCGGCGACCTGTACGCTCGCATCAAGGCCCTGCCGGCCGAGCAGCAAGCACAGATCGAAGCGGACATCCAGGCTGTTTATGCCGCTCGCCCTTCCCTGGCGATGGTCAACTCTGACAAAGGCATCACCAACCTGCACGTGCCGAGCGACGTGATCGTCGACGCCTCGATGCCGGCCATGATCCGTGACTCCGGCAAGATGTGGGGCACCGATGGCCAGCTGCACGACACCAAGGCTGTGATCCCGGATCGCTGCTACGCCACCATCTACCAGGCGGTCATCGAAGACTGCAAGGCCAATGGCGCTTTCGACCCAACCACCATGGGCAGCGTGCCAAACGTTGGCCTGATGGCGAAGAAAGCCGAAGAGTACGGCTCCCACGACAAGACCTTCCAGATCAAGGCTGACGGCGTAGTCCGCGTCACCGACAGCAAGGGCAGCCTGCTGATGGAACAGAAGGTCGAAGCCGGCGACATCTTCCGCATGTGCCAGACCAAAGACGCGCCGATCCAGGATTGGGTCAAACTGGCCGTCAACCGCGCCCGCGCGAGCAACACCCCAGCGATTTTCTGGCTGGACCCACAGCGTGCTCACGACGGCGTCGTGGTCGAGAAAGTTCAGGCTTACCTGAAAGACTACAACACCGAAGGCCTGGACATCCGCATCATGTCGCCCGTCGACGCGATGAAGTTCACCCTGGAGCGCACCCGCAAGGGCCTGGACACCATCTCGGTAACCGGCAACGTACTGCGTGACTACCTGACCGACCTGTTCCCGATCATGGAGCTGGGCACCAGCGCCAAGATGCTGTCCATCGTGCCGCTGATGAACGGCGGCGGCCTGTTCGAAACCGGCGCCGGCGGTTCGGCACCGAAGCACGTGCAGCAACTGGTGGAAGAGAACTTCCTGCGCTGGGACTCCCTGGGCGAGTTCCTGGCCCTGGCCGCCTCCCTTGAGCATTTGGGTGTGACGTACAACAACCCGAAAGCCCTGGCACTGTCCAAGACCCTGGACCAGGCCACCGGCCAGTTCCTCGACAACAACAAGTCGCCATCGCGCAAAGTCGGCAACATCGACAACCGCGGCAGCCACTTCTACCTGGCGCTGTACTGGGCTCAAGCCCTGGCTGCCCAGACCGAAGACACCGCACTGCAAGCGCAGTTTGGCGAACTGGCTAAAACCCTGAGCGAAAACGAGGCGACTATCGTTGCCGAGCTGAACGCCGTACAGGGCAAGCCAGTGGACATCGGCGGCTACTACGCGCCGAACCCGGAGCTGACCAGCAAGGCCATGCGCCCAAGCACCACCCTCAACGCGGCCATTGCCAAGTTGAAGTAAGGTTGTAAGGATGCAAAGAAGCCCCGGCCCTGTGCCGGGGTTTCTGTTTCAGGACACTGCGGTTTTGCTGAACAAACCGGATCAAAGTGTGGGAGCGGGCTTGCTCGCGAATGCAATGGGTCAGATATGCATCGGGCGACTGTCACACCGCATTCGCGAGCAAGCCCGCCCCCACACTGACTGCAATCCTGCCCAAAGACCGTCGCATCTCGAATCGAGGTTTTGAATGACCTGGCAACCCCACATCACCGTCGCCACCATCGTCGAAGACAACGGCCGCTTCTTGATGGTCGAAGAACTCAAGGGTGGCCGCGCCGTGCTCAACCAGCCGGCGGGCCACCTGGACCCGCATGAAACCCTGACCGAGGCCGCCGTGCGCGAAACCCTCGAAGAAACCGGCTGGGACGTCGAAGCCACCGGTATTGTCGGGATCTACCTGTACACCGCCCCCAGCAATGGGGTGACTTATCAACGGGTCTGTTTCATCGCCAACGCCTTGAAACACCATCCAGACTATCAACTCGATGAAGGCATCCTGCGTGCTCGCTGGCTGACCCGTGACGAGCTGATGGCCTTGCGCGACGACTGGCGCAGCGAGCTGATCATCCGCTGCATCGATGATTATCTGGCCGGCCATCGCCACAGTCTCGAATTGATCCGCCCTTCTCTTTAGCCTTGAAGGCCTGAGCCTGATAGAATCGCGTCCTTTTTCAAGACACCCGTTGAAATCCTATGCGTGATCCAGCCCCTTCTGACACACAAAAGAAGCGCGTCATCGTCGGCATGTCCGGCGGCGTGGACTCTTCCGTTTCCGCCGTTCTGCTGATGGAGCAGGGATATGAGGTGGAAGGCCTGTTCATGAAGAACTGGGAGGAAGACGATGGAACGGAATACTGTACCGCCATGGACGACCTGGCAGACGCCCAGGCCGTGTGCGACAAGATCGGTATCAAGCTGCACACCGCCAACTTCGCCGCCGAGTACTGGGACAACGTGTTCGAGCACTTCCTGGCCGAATACAAGGCCGGCCGCACGCCGAACCCGGACATCCTGTGCAACCGCGAGATCAAGTTCAAGGCGTTCCTCGACTACGCCATGATGCTCGGGGCCGACCTGATTGCCACTGGCCACTACGTGCGCCGACGCGACATCGATGGTCGTACCGAATTGCTCAAGGGCCTGGACCCGAACAAGGACCAGAGCTACTTCCTGCACGCCGTCGGTGGTGAGCAGATCGCCAAGACCCTGTTCCCGGTGGGCGAGCTGGAAAAGCCCGAAGTGCGCAGGATCGCCGAGAAACACGGCCTGGCCACCGCCAAGAAGAAGGATTCCACCGGCATCTGCTTTATCGGCGAACGCCGCTTCAGCGACTTCCTCAAACAATACCTGCCAGCACAACCGGGCGAGATCAAGACCACCGAGGGTGAAGTCATCGGCCGCCACCATGGCCTGATGTACCACACCATCGGCCAACGCCAGGGCCTGGGCATCGGCGGCCTGAAAGACGCTGGTGAAGAGCCGTGGTACGTGCTGATCAAGGACCTGGAACACAACGAGCTGATCGTCGGCCAGGGCAACGAGCATCCACTGCTGTTTTCCGGCGCCCTGCTCGCCTCGGAAATTTATTGGGTCAACCCGATCGACCTGAGCACCCCGCGCCGCCTGACGGCCAAAGTGCGTTATCGCCAGAGCGACCAGCCTTGCACCCTGGAAAAAACCGCCACCGGTTACCGCACCATCTTTGACGACCCGCAACGCGCCGTCACGCCTGGCCAGTCCGTGGTGTTCTACGACGGCGAAATCTGCCTGGGCGGCGGCGTGATAGAAGTTGCCGAAGCCTGGAGCAACCCGGCATGAGCCCGACCCAGGAGCAATTGACGGCACTCGGCGGGGTTTTTCTCTCCGCCGTGCTGGTGGACAAGATCGCCAAGACCGGCCAGGTCACTGAAGCCGGCCTCACCTGCATGCTTGGCAGCCTACTGATCCGCGACCCCAAGGACACCCTGGAGGTCTACGGCGGTGACGATCTGGCGCTGCGTGAAGGCTATCGCGCGCTGATCGGCGCGCTTGAGCGCGACCCAAGCACCTTGCAGCGCGAGCCGTTGCGCTACGCTCTGTCGATGCTCGGTCTTGAGCGTCAACTGGCCAAGCGCGACGACATGCTGGAGGTCATCGGCAAGCGCCTGCCACAGATTCAGTCCCAGGTGGAACACTTCGGCCCGGCCCACGAAAACGTGATCGCAGCCTGCGGTGCGCTGTACCAGGACACCTTGAGCACCTTGCGGCAGCGCATCCAGGTGCACGGTGACATGCGCAACCTGCAGCAACCGAATAACGCCTCGAAAATCCGCGCCTTGCTCCTGGCCGGTATTCGTTCGGCGCGGTTGTGGCGCCAGTTGGGCGGTCATCGTTGGCAGTTGGTGATCAGCCGACGCAAATTGCTCAAAGAGCTTTACCCGTTGATGCGCAACGAATAAGTCGCATCAGCAGGCCATTTTCAAGCCGTTACGCGTAATACGCCGGTCAGTTGGCAACGGACCGGCGGATTTTTTCATGTATGATACGCGCCCCATTTCGTTGCCCGACTGTCCGAGAACACCCCATGCAGCTCTCTTCGCTCACTGCGGTTTCCCCTGTTGACGGCCGCTACGCCGGCAAAACCCAGGCCCTGCGCCCTATTTTCAGCGAGTACGGCCTGATCCGCGCTCGTGTCCTGGTTGAAGTGCGCTGGCTCCAGCGCCTGGCCGCTCACCCCGCCATCAGCGAAGTGCCGGCGTTCTCCGCCGAAGCCAACGCTGTGCTCAACACCCTGGCGGAAAACTTCTCCCTGGAGCACGCCGAGCGTGTGAAAGAGATCGAGCGCACCACCAACCACGACGTAAAAGCCATCGAATACCTGCTCAAAGAGCAAGCGGCAAAGCTGCCGGAACTGGCCCAGGTCAGCGAGTTCATCCACTTTGCCTGCACCAGCGAGGACATCAACAACCTGTCCCACGCCCTGATGCTGCGCGAAGGCCGTGATGACGTGATGCTGCCGCTGATGCGCCAAACCGCCAACGCCATCCGCGAACTGGCCATCCGTTTCGCCGACGTACCGATGCTGTCGCGCACTCACGGCCAGCCGGCGTCGCCGACCACCCTGGGCAAAGAACTGGCTAACGTGGTGTACCGCCTGGAGCGCCAGATCGCTCAAGTCGCGGCCGTGCCGCTGCTGGGCAAGATCAACGGCGCCGTAGGCAACTACAACGCCCACCTGTCGGCCTACCCAGAGATCGACTGGGAAGCCAACGCCCGCGCCTTCATCGAAGACGAGCTGGGCCTGGGCTTCAACCCGTACACCACGCAGATCGAACCGCACGACTACATCGCCGAGCTGTTCGACGCCATTGCGCGCTTCAACACCATCCTGATCGATTTCGATCGCGATATCTGGGGCTACATCTCCCTGGGCTACTTCAAGCAGCGCACCATTGCCGGTGAAATCGGTTCGTCGACCATGCCGCACAAGGTCAACCCGATCGACTTCGAAAACTCCGAAGGCAACCTCGGCATCGCCAATGCCCTGTTCCAGCACCTGGCCAGCAAGTTGCCGATTTCCCGCTGGCAGCGCGACCTGACCGACTCCACCGTGCTGCGCAACCTCGGCGTGGGTTTTGCCCATAGCGTGATCGCGTACGAAGCCAGCCTCAAAGGCATCAGCAAACTCGAGCTCAACGAGCAAAAGATTGCCGCTGACCTGGACGCGTGCTGGGAAGTATTGGCCGAGCCGATCCAGACCGTGATGCGCCGCTACAACATCGAAAACCCGTACGAGAAGCTGAAGGAATTGACGCGCGGCAAGGGCATCAGCCCAGAAGCACTGCAAACTTTCATCGACGGCCTGGACATGCCAGCCGCGGCCAAGGCCGAGCTGAAACTGCTCACCCCGGCCAACTACATCGGCAACGCTGTAGAGCAAGCCAATCGCATCTGATCATCGCTAGACCTTTGAGACGCCCGGCCGCGCCGGGCGTTTTTATTCCAGTCTGAAAAATGCTTTTTTTCAATAGGTTACACATGAATCCTGATATCCCTCTTCAACTTCTGGGCGGCATCACGGCACGGGAATTCCTGCGCGACTACTGGCAGAAAAAGCCGCTGCTGATCCGTCAGGCCATCCCTGACTTCGAAAGCCCGATCGACGCCGACGAACTCGCCGGCCTGGCCCTGGAAGAAGAAGTCGAATCGCGCCTGGTGATCGAACACGGCGAGCGCCCGTGGGAATTGCGTCGCGGCCCCTTTGCTGAAGACGCCTTCAGCACCCTGCCCGAGCGCGAGTGGACCCTGCTGGTGCAGGCCGTCGATCAGTTCGTGCCGGAAGTGGCCGAATTGCTGGAGCAGTTCCGCTTCCTGCCAAGCTGGCGCATCGACGATGTGATGATCAGCTTCGCCGCGCCGGGTGGCAGCGTCGGCCCGCACTTCGACAACTACGACGTGTTCCTGCTGCAAGCCCAGGGCAAGCGCAACTGGAAGATCGGTCAGATGTGCAGTTCGGAGAGCCCGCTGCTGCAACACGCCGACCTGCGCATCCTCGCCGAATTCGAAGAAAGCGCCGAATGGGTGCTGGAACCGGGCGATATGCTCTACCTGCCGCCGCGCCTGGCCCACTTCGGCATTGCCGAAGACGACTGCATGACCTACTCCGTGGGTTTCCGTGCACCGAGCGCCGCCGAAGTGCTGACCCACTTCACCGACTTCCTCAGCCAGTACCTGACGGATGAAGAGCGCTACACTGACGCCGACGCTCAGCCCGCCACTGACCCGCACCAGATCCAGGGCGACGCCCTCGACCGGCTCAAGAGTCTGCTGGCCGAGCACATGAGTGACGAGCGCATGCTGCTGACCTGGTTTGGCCAGTTCATGACCGAGCCGCGCTATCCTGAACTGGTGGCCGGTGAAGAATTGGGCGAAGAGGATTTCGTCAACAGCCTGCAAGACGGCGCGATCCTGGTACGCAACCCGAGCGCGCGCATGGCCTGGTCGGAAGTCGACGATGATGTGCTGCTGTTCGCCAGCGGCCAGAGCCGTTACCTGCCGGGCAAGCTGCGCGAATTGCTCAAGCTGATCTGCGCCGCCGACGCGCTGCACGCCGAAAACCTCGCCCCATGGCTGGCGGACGAAGACGGTCGCGACCTGCTGTGCGAATTGGTCAAGCAAGGAAGCCTGGGATTTGCCGATGAATAAGATTCACGTAAGTGTCGCGGACTGGCAAAAGGATATCGCCGAGATTCGGCGCATTCGTGAAGCGGTGTTTATCGCTGAGCAATCGGTTCCACCTGAGCTGGAGTGGGACGCAGACGATGCGAGTGCTGTGCATTTTCTCGCATTCGAGGGCGACTTTCCGATCGGCACCGCGCGCCTGCTGCCCAGCGGCGAAATCGGGCGCGTTTCGGTACTCAAAGACTGGCGCGGGCTGAAGGTCGGCGACAAGCTGATGGAAGCCGTAATCGGCGTGGCCGAGCAACGCGGTCAGACCAAGCAGTTCCTGAGTGCGCAGGTCTATGCGGCGCCGTTCTATGAGCGACTGGGCTTCAAGATCGTCAGCGGGGAATTCCTGGAAGTCGGGATTCCCCATGTCGATATGGTGCGCGGGGGCTGATTCGAGACCGCGTCGCTGCCATCGGGAGCAAGCCCCCTGCCACACTTGACCGCATCCTCAAGGATGTACTCGGTCAAAATGTGGGAGGGGGCTTGCCCCCGATAGCTATTTCAGCAACACCAACAATGCCCTGCCATGCCAGGGCATTTTGCCGTCTACGATTCAACTTGCGACCCACCAGGCCGACAAACTGGCACTATCAAGCCCAAATGACTCGCAGAGATCACGGACATGTCCCTACGCACCCTGCTCACCGCCCTCCTCCTGACCGCCAGTTGCTCGGCCATGGCCGACACTGAAGTCGTCAACCTGAGCAACCGCACCAGTGCCGACCTGCTGCCCGTGGCGCAGAACTTCATCGGCAAGGACGGCACCGTCAGCGCTTACGGCAACCAACTTATCGTCAACGCTGACCCCGCCAAGATCCAGGACCTGCGCGCCCTGCTTGCACAATTGGACACACCAGCCAAGCGCCTGTTGATCACCGTCGACACCAACGAAAACAACCAGCAGAACAGCGGCGACAGCCAGACCCGCATCATCAGCTACGGCACCGCCAGCCGCGACGGCGGGATCCAGCAGATTCAGGCCAGCGAAGGTGTGCCCGCGCTGATCCAGGTAGGCCAGAGCGTACCGCTGACCACCACCCAGCAGGACAGCTACGGCCGTCTGCAGAACCAGACCCAGTATCGCAACGTGACCCAGGGCTTCTACGTCACCGCCAGCGTCACTGGCGAGACCGTGCACCTGGCGATCAGCACCAATCGTGACCGCATGAGCCAGGAGCGTCCCGATGTAGTGAATGTGCAAAGTACCGACACAACCGTCAGCGGTCGACTGGGCGAGTGGATTCCCCTGGCCGGCATCAATCGCGAAACCCAGGCCGATAAATCCTCTACAACCCGCAGCTACTCTACCCAGGGCCGCGATGACCTGACTTTACGGGTCAAGGTCGACACCCTGAACTGAAGCACCAAAAACTGACTGATGAGTCGTATTAGACTAAAGATGTAGTGCTTGAAAAAAAGCACTACAAAACATTTGACGATCCAAAAAAGCATGGGCATGATGGCCTCGCTCCCGCTAATCAGGGGCCCTGGCAAGGGCCTTCGGATCGCCGCTCTAAGCTACCCACCTGAGCCGATTCGTGTCTGTACCGCCCACAAGGCGTGTTTGACGAGGTTGCGACTGGAACGAAGTTGTCCCGAGGGACGGAAGCTAACCAGGTAACCCGGCTACACGCTGTTGAACACCCAAGGGCCCACGACGCCCTCAGACTGTTCGCGGCCCGCCATTACCTACCGCCCCTCTCGCCAATCGTTCACCCCGTCGCATTCCCCGCCAGACCCGCCATGACCGCCTAAGCTTCTGGTCAGCGAGCAGCCCTGCCCACGCATGTGAATGCAGGGCTGGCAAATGGATTTTTCCACCACAAGAAGACGCGACGAGGTTTACTTCCATGGCACTGACACGCGAACAGCAAATTGCAGCCCTCGAAAAAGACTGGGCTGAAAACCCACGCTGGAAAGGCGTGACCCGCGCTTATTCCGCTGCTGACGTCGTCCGCCTGCGTGGCTCGGTTCAACCTGAGCACACCTTTGCAAAACTCGGCGCCGAGAAGCTGTGGAACCTGGTGACCCAAGGTGCCAAGCCTTCCTTCCGTCCCGACAAAGATTTCGTCAACTGCATGGGCGCCCTCACTGGCGGCCAGGCAGTGCAACAGGTGAAAGCCGGCATCCAGGCGATCTACCTGTCCGGCTGGCAAGTGGCGGCGGACAACAACTCCGCTGAATCCATGTACCCCGACCAATCGCTGTACCCGGTGGACTCTGTGCCAACCGTGGTCAAGCGCATCAACAACTCGTTCCGTCGTGCCGACCAGATCCAGTGGAAAGCCGGCAAGAACCCAGGCGACGAAGGCTACATCGATTACTTCGCACCTATCGTGGCTGACGCTGAAGCCGGCTTCGGCGGCGTGCTGAACGCCTACGAACTGATGAAGAGCATGATCGAGGCAGGCGCCGCCGGTGTGCACTTCGAAGACCAACTGGCTTCAGTGAAAAAATGCGGCCACATGGGCGGCAAGGTACTGGTTCCTACCCAGGAAGCCGTACAGAAGTTGACCGCTGCCCGCCTGGCCGCTGACGTTGCCGGTACACCGACCATCATCCTGGCCCGTACCGACGCCAACGCCGCTGACCTGCTGACGTCGGACTGCGACCCTTACGACCAGCCATTCGTGACCGGCGAGCGCACCCAGGAAGGTTTCTACAAGGTACGTGCCGGCCTGGACCAAGCGATTGCCCGTGGCCTGGCCTACGCGCCGTACGCCGACCTGATCTGGTGCGAAACCGCCAAGCCGGACCTGGACGAAGCGCGTCGTTTCGCCGAAGCCATCAAGAAGGAATACCCGGACCAACTGCTGTCCTACAACTGCTCGCCTTCCTTCAACTGGAAGAAAAACCTGGACGACGCGACCATCGCCAAGTTCCAGCGCGAACTGTCCGCCATGGGCTACAAGCACCAGTTCATCACCCTGGCCGGCATTCACAACATGTGGCACAGCATGTTCAACCTGGCGCATGACTACGCCCGCAACGACATGACGGCCTACGTGAAGCTGCAGGAGCAGGAGTTCGCTGACGCCGCCAAGGGTTACACCTTCGTGGCTCACCAGCAGGAAGTGGGCACCGGCTATTTCGACGACATGACTACCGTGATCCAGGGCGGCACCTCGTCCGTGACCGCGCTGACCGGTTCGACCGAAGAAGAGCAGTTCCACTAAGCACCGCGTACACGGCCACTGCGGCCCCAAGGAAGACCTAACCGCAGTGCCGCACGACAATCACGCCCCGACTGGTTCGGGGCGTTTTTTTTGTTTTCTGAAAATCCCCCCTGACAATAAAAAGTCAAAATGTGGGGGCGGGCTTGCTCGCGAAAGCACTGGCTCAGTCAGCACATGTTTTCCTGGCACACCGCTTTCGCGAGCAAGCCCGCCCCCACAGGGGAAAGCGTCCAACCTGAAGATTTTGTGCAAAACATTGATCCAGAGCGGTATTCACCTGAATCAAATCGGTTAAAAGATCCCCGTCGACAACTAAGCGCCCTTCAAGCAAGTAACAACAACTTCCCGCGCCACACGAGAAACATTCGCTTAAACCCCACGCAAACAATAGTCATTATCATTTGGCGCGTGAAAACTTCGTTACAGTTGAAACAAAACTTAATTGTTCAAAAGCCCGCTAATGCCCACACCATAAGGGCTACAGCCCCAAGAAGGTGCACTATGTCCTTATTCCATCGAATAATTTCGCCATAGGAATTTTACTTGCCCGGTGTTTAGCCATAAAATCACCGCGATTGATTGCAGTGCGACATATCGTCACTGCATCGTTACTTTTTCGAGCTCAGAGACCTTTGCTCTCTGTTAAGGATTTCCAGCATGACCGAAGCGACAGGACTCATGGCCCACAACTGGGGCTTTGCCATTTTCCTCCTCGGTGTTGTCGGCCTCTGCGCCTTCATGCTCGGCGTCTCCAGCCTCCTCGGGTCAAAAGCCTGGGGCCGCAGCAAAAATGAACCGTTCGAGTCCGGCATGCTGCCTACAGGTGGCGCCCGCTTGCGGCTCTCAGCCAAATTCTATCTGGTCGCGATGCTGTTCGTGATCTTCGATATCGAAGCCCTCTTTCTCTTTGCCTGGTCTGTGTCCGTCCGCGAAAGCGGCTGGACCGGATTCGTCGAAGCCCTCGTTTTCATAGCAATTCTGTTGGCAGGCCTTGTCTACCTATTTCGAGTGGGCGCCCTTGACTGGGCTCCGGAAGCTCGTCGTAAGCGGCAAGCGAAGCTGAAACAATGAGGCTTTGGCGATGCAATACAATCTCACCAGGATCGACCCGGATGCTCCTAACGAGCAGTACCCCATCGGCGAACGGGAAACCGTTTCCGACCCGTTAGAAGACCAAGTCCACAAAAACATCTACATGGGCAAGCTGGAAGACGTGCTGAGTGGCGCGGTCAACTGGGGACGTAAGAACTCCCTGTGGCCGTACAACTTTGGTCTTTCGTGCTGCTACGTGGAAATGACCACCGCCTTCACGGCGCCCCACGACATCGCGCGCTTTGGCGCCGAAGTTATCCGGGCATCACCGCGTCAGGCGGATTTCATGGTTATCGCCGGAACCTGCTTTATCAAGATGGCGCCGATCATTCAGCGTCTCTACGAGCAAATGCTCGAGCCGAAGTGGGTTATCTCCATGGGTTCGTGCGCCAACTCCGGTGGCATGTACGACATCTACTCCGTTGTTCAAGGGGTGGACAAGTTCCTGCCCGTGGACGTCTACGTGCCTGGCTGCCCGCCCCGCCCTGAAGCATTTCTGCAAGGCTTGATGCTGTTGCAGGAATCGATTGGCAAGGAGCGTCGCCCACTTTCCTGGGTTGTCGGAGATCAAGGCGTTTACCGCGCCGAGATGCCGTCACAAAAGGAACAGCGCCGCGAACAGCGTATTCAGGTCACCAACCTGCGCAGCCCCGACGAAGTCTGATCCAGCACCGATTCTTTTATAGAACGAAAACCTGGCTTCATTCTTTACGTTGACCGAAAGCGATAAAAAACCATGACTACAGGCAGTGCTCTGTACATCCCGCCTTATAAGGCAGACGACCAGGATGTGGTCGTCGAACTCAATAACCGTTTTGGCCCTGACGCCTTCACCGCCCAGGCCACACGCACCGGTATGCCGGTGTTGTGGGTCGCGCGTGCCAAGCTTGTCGAAGTCCTGACCTTCCTGCGCAACCTGCCCAAGCCGTACGTCATGCTCTATGACCTGCATGGCGTGGACGAGCGTCTGCGCACCAAGCGCCAAGGCTTGCCGAGCGGCGCCGATTTCACCGTGTTCTACCACCTGATGTCGCTGGAACGTAACAGCGACGTGATGATCAAGGTCGCCCTGTCGGAAAGCGACTTGAGCATCCCGACCGTGACCGGTATCTGGCCGAACGCCAGCTGGTACGAGCGTGAAGTCTGGGACATGTTCGGCATCGACTTCCCCGGCCACCCGCACCTGACACGCATCATGATGCCGCCCACCTGGGAAGGTCACCCGCTGCGCAAGGACTTCCCTGCCCGCGCCACCGAATTCGATCCGTTCAGCCTCAACCTTGCCAAGCAACAGCTTGAAGAGGAAGCGGCGCGTTTCCGTCCGGAAGACTGGGGCATGAAACGCTCCGGCACCAACGAGGACTACATGTTCCTCAACCTGGGCCCGAACCACCCTTCGGCCCACGGCGCCTTCCGTATCATCCTGCAACTGGACGGCGAAGAAATCGTCGACTGCGTACCGGACATCGGCTACCACCACCGTGGTGCCGAGAAGATGGCCGAGCGTCAGTCGTGGCACAGCTTCATCCCGTACACCGACCGTATCGACTACCTCGGCGGCGTGATGAACAATCTGCCGTACGTGCTCTCGGTCGAGAAACTCGCTGGCATCAAGGTGCCGGACCGCGTCGACACCATCCGCATCATGATGGCCGAGTTCTTCCGGATCACCAGTCACCTGCTGTTCCTGGGGACCTATATCCAGGACGTCGGCGCCATGACCCCGGTGTTTTTCACGTTCACCGACCGTCAGCGCGCCTACAAGGTCATCGAAGCCATCACCGGTTTCCGCCTGCACCCGGCCTGGTACCGCATCGGCGGCGTGGCCCACGACCTGCCGAATGGCTGGGATCGCCTGGTCAAGGAATTCATCGACTGGATGCCCAAGCGTCTGGACGAGTACCAAAAGGCTGCGCTGGATAACAGCATCCTCAAGGGCCGTACCATCGGCGTCGCCCAGTACAACACCAAAGAGGCCCTGGAATGGGGTGTCACCGGTGCTGGCCTGCGCTCCACCGGCTGCGATTTCGACCTGCGTAAAGCGCGCCCGTACTCGGGCTACGAGAACTTCGAATTCGAAGTCCCGTTGGCGGCCAATGGCGATGCCTACGACCGCTGCATCGTGCGCGTCGAAGAAATGCGCCAGAGCCTGAAGATCATCGAGCAATGCATGCGCAACATGCCGGCCGGCCCGTACAAAGCGGATCACCCGCTGACCACGCCGCCGCCGAAAGAGCGCACGCTGCAGCACATCGAAACCCTGATCACGCACTTCCTGCAAGTTTCGTGGGGCCCGGTCATGCCGGCCAACGAATCCTTCCAGATGATCGAAGCGACCAAGGGTATCAACAGTTATTACCTGACGAGCGATGGCGGCACCATGAGCTACCGCACCCGGATCCGTACCCCAAGCTTTGCCCACTTGCAGCAGATCCCTTCGGTGATCAAAGGCGAGATGGTCGCGGACTTGATTGCGTACCTGGGTAGTATCGATTTCGTTATGGCCGACGTGGACCGCTAAGCATGAACAGCACGCTTATCCAGACAGACCGTTTCACCCTCAGTGAAACCGAGCGCTCGGCCATCGAGCACGAGCTGCATCACTACGAAGACCCGCGCGCGGCGTCGATCGAAGCCTTGAAGATCGTGCAGAAGGAACGTGGCTGGGTGCCGGACGGCGCCCTCTACGCCATCGGCGAGATCCTCGGCATCCCTGCCAGCGACGTTGAAGGTGTAGCCACGTTCTACAGCCAGATCTTCCGTCAGCCAGTGGGCCGCCACATCATTCGCGTGTGCGACAGCATGGTCTGCTATATCGGCGGCCACGAATCCGTGGTCAGCGAAATCCAGAACAAGCTGGGCATCGGCCTCGGCCAGACCACCCCGGACGGCCGCTTCACGCTGCTGCCGGTGTGCTGCCTGGGCAACTGCGACAAGGCGCCGGCGTTGATGATCGACGACGACACATTCGGTGACGTGCAGCCCGCTGGCGTGACCCAATTGCTCGAGGGCTACCCATGACCCTGACTTCTTTCGGCCCGGCCAACCTGATCAAGCGTTCGCCTGAGACCCACCCGCTGACCTGGCGCCTGCGTGACGACGCCGAGCCCGTGTGGCTCGACGAGTACCAGGCCAAGAATGGTTACGCCGCTGCGCGCAAAGCCTTCGCCGACATGGCCCAGGACGACATCGTCCAGACCGTGAAAGACGCCGGCCTCAAAGGCCGCGGCGGTGCAGGCTTCCCCACGGGCGTTAAGTGGGGCCTGATGCCCAAAGACGAATCCATCAACATCCGCTACCTGCTGTGCAACGCGGATGAAATGGAGCCGAACACCTGGAAAGACCGCATGCTGATGGAGCAACTGCCCCATCTGTTGATCGAAGGCATGCTGATCAGCGCCCGCGCGCTGAAAACCTACCGTGGCTACATCTTCCTGCGTGGCGAATACACCACCGCCGCCAAGCACCTCAACCGTGCCGTGGAAGAAGCCAAGGCTGCTGGCCTGCTGGGCAAGAACATCCTCGGCTCCGGTTTCGACTTCGAACTGTTCGTGCACACTGGCGCCGGGCGTTATATCTGCGGTGAAGAAACCGCACTGATCAACTCCCTCGAAGGCCGCCGCGCCAACCCGCGTTCCAAGCCGCCCTTCCCTGCTGCTGTAGGCGTGTGGGGCAAGCCGACGTGCGTGAACAACGTCGAGACGCTGTGCAACGTGCCGGCGATCATCGCCGACGGCGTGGACTGGTACAAATCCTTGGCCCGCGAAGGCAGCGAAGACATGGGCACCAAGCTCATGGGCTTCTCCGGCAAGGTCAAGAACCCTGGCCTGTGGGAACTGCCGTTTGGCGTGACCGCTCGCGAGCTGTTCGAGGACTACGCCGGCGGCATGCGCGACGGCTACACCTTGAAAGCCTGGCAGCCAGGCGGTGCCGGTACCGGTTTCCTGCTCCCTGAGCACCTCGATGCACAAATGTATGCCGGCGGCATCGGCAAGGTGGGCACCCGGATGGGTACCGGCCTGGCGATGGCGGTGGACAACACCGTGAACATGGTCTCGCTGCTGCGCAACATGGAGCAGTTCTTTGCCCGTGAATCCTGCGGCTTCTGCACCCCATGCCGCGACGGCCTGCCCTGGAGCGTGAAGCTGCTGATGGCCCTGGAAAACGGCGAAGGCCGCGAGGGTGATATCGAAACCCTGCTGGGCCTGGTCGGTTTCCTCGGCCCAGGCAAGACCTTCTGTGCTCACGCACCGGGCGCCGTGGAGCCATTGGGCAGCGCCATCAAATACTTCCGCTCGGAGTTCGAAGCCGGCATCGCGCCTACCAGCGCCGCCGTCCCGCCTCTGGCAAGGCCGATCGTAGTCGGCGCGTAACGCTTTAAAAGGCGAAGGGTCCGTGCCCTTCAACTGCTCATGGGCTGACGCCGTAAAGGCTGTGTTGATGCCCATGAATAACAAGATTCCATTAGCCACGCCCGCTGACAACGGGCCAACGAAGAACTTTGAACCATGGCCACTATCCACGTAGACGGCAAAGCGCTCGAAGTCGATGGGGCAGACAACCTGTTACAGGCATGTCTCTCACTAGGCCTCGACATCCCGTATTTCTGCTGGCACCCCGCGCTTGGTAGCGTCGGTGCCTGTCGCCAGTGCGCGGTCAAGCAATACACCGACGAGAACGACACCCGTGGTCGTATCGTCATGTCCTGCATGACCCCAGCCACCGACAACACCTGGATCTCCATCGACGATGAAGAATCCAAGGCGTTCCGCGCCAGTGTCGTCGAGTGGCTGATGACCAACCACCCCCACGACTGCCCGGTCTGTGAGGAAGGCGGTCACTGCCACCTGCAAGACATGACGGTGATGACGGGTCACAACGAGCGCCGTTATCGCTTCACCAAGCGTACCCACCAGAACCAGGACCTCGGCCCGTTCATTTCCCACGAAATGAACCGCTGCATCGCCTGCTATCGCTGCGTACGCTTCTATAAGGACTACGCCGGCGGCACCGACCTTGGCGTTTTCGGCGCCCACGACAACGTGTACTTCGGTCGCGTTGAGGACGGCGTGCTCGAAAGCGAGTTCTCCGGCAACCTCACCGAGGTCTGCCCGACCGGTGTGTTCACCGACAAGACCCACTCCGAGCGCTACAACCGTAAATGGGACATGCAGTTCGCCCCGAGCATCTGCCATGGCTGCTCCAGCGGTTGCAACATCTCTCCGGGCGAGCGCTACGGCGAACTGCGTCGGATCGAAAACCGCTTCAACGGTTCGGTCAACCAGTACTTCCTGTGCGACCGTGGCCGTTTCGGCTATGGCTACGTCAACCGCGAAGACCGCCCACGCCAGCCGCTGCTGGCCGGCGGCGCGAAGCTGAGCACCGACGAGGCCCTGGATAAAGCCGCCGAGCTGTTGCGCGGCCGCAACATCGTTGGTATCGGTTCGCCGCGCGCCAGCCTCGAAAGCAACTTCGCGTTGCGCGAGCTGGTGGGTGCCGAGCACTTCTACTCCGGTATCGAAGCCGGTGAGCTGGAGCGCATCCGCCTGGTCCTGCAGGTGCTGAACGACAGCCCGCTGCCCGTGCCGAACATGCGCGACATCGAAGACCACGACGCCATCTTCGTGCTCGGTGAAGACCTGACCCAGACCGCCGCCCGCATCGCCCTGTCGCTGCGCCAGTCGGTCAAAGGCAAGGCCGAAGACATGGCCGACGCCATGCGCGTCCAGCCTTGGCTCGACGCCGCGGTGAAAAACATCGGCCAGCACGCGCTGAACCCGTTGTTTATCGCCAGCCTGGCTGAAACCAAGCTCGACGACATCGCCGAAGAATGCGTACACGCAGCACCAGACGACCTGGCCCGCATCGGTTTCGCCGTGGCCCACGCCCTCGACGCCAGCGCACCGGCTGTCGAAGGCCTGGACACCGAAGCCGTCGAACTGGCCCAGCGCATCGCCGACGCCCTGCTGGCAGCCAAGCGTCCATTGATCATTGCTGGCACCTCCCTGGGTTCCAAGGCGCTGATCGAAGCCGCTGCCAACATCGCCAAGGCGTTGAAGCTGCGCGACAAGAACGGCTCCATCAGCCTGGTCGTGCCGGAAGCCAACAGCCTTGGCCTGGCCATGCTTGGCGGCGAGTCCCTGGACGCAGCCCTGCAAGCGGTCATCGACGGTAAAGCCGACGCCATCGTGGTGCTGGAAAACGACCTGTACACCCGCACCGATGCCGCCAAGGTTGACGCTGCACTGGACGCCGCCAAGGTCCTGATCGTCGCCGACCACCAGAAGACCGCTACCAGCGACCGCGCCCACCTGGTGCTGCCAGCCGCCACCTTCGCCGAAGGCGACGGTACCCTGGTCAGCCAGGAAGGCCGCGCGCAGCGCTTCTTCCAAGTGTTCGATCCGAAGTACATGGACGCCAGCATCCTGGTTCACGAAGGCTGGCGCTGGCTGCATGCCCTGCGCTCGACCCTGCTGAACCAGCCGATCGACTGGACCCAGCTCGACCACGTCACCGCCGCCGCTGCGGCAAGCGCGCCGCAGCTGGCACGTATCGTCGACGCTGCACCGTCCGCCGCGTTCCGCATCAAGGGCATGAAACTGGCCCGTGAACCGCTGCGTTACTCCGGTCGTACCGCCATGCGTGCCGATATCAGCGTGCATGAACCACGTACCCCGCAAGACAACGACACCGCGTTCGCCTTCTCCATGGAAGGCTACTCGGGTTCGGCCGAACCGCGTCAGCAGGTGCCATTCGCCTGGTCGCCGGGCTGGAACTCGCCGCAGGCCTGGAACAAGTTCCAGGACGAAGTCGGTGGTCACATCCGCGCTGGCGACCCGGGCACCCGCCTGATCGAAACCCAGGGCGACTCGTTGAACTGGTTCGCCGCCGTACCGCGTCCGTTCAACCCGGCCCAGGGCACCTGGCAGGTTGTGCCGTTCTTCCACCTGTTCGGCAGCGAAGAGACTTCGTCCAAAGCCGCACCGGTTCAAGAACGTATCCCGACTGCCTACGTATCCGTGGCCAAGTCCGAAGCCGACCGCCTGGGCGTCAACGACGGGGCCCTGCTCAGCCTGAACGTGGCCGGCCAGACCCTGCGTCTGCCGCTGCGCATCAATGATGAGTTGGGTGCCGGCCTGGTTGCACTGCCGAAAGGCCTCGCCGGTATTCCACCGGCGATCTTTGGCAAAACCGTTGACGGTCTGCAGGAGGCAGCGCAATGACCTGGTTCACCCCTGAAGTGATCGACGTGATCATCTCGGTCGTCAAGGCCATCGTGATCCTGTTGGCCGTGGTCGTCGCGGGCGCCCTGCTCAGCTTCGTCGAACGTCGCCTGCTGGGCTGGTGGCAGGACCGTTACGGTCCGAACCGCGTTGGCCCGTTTGGTATGTTCCAGATCGCCGCCGACATGCTGAAAATGTTCTTCAAGGAAGACTGGACCCCGCCGTTTGCCGACAAGGTGATCTTCACCCTGGCACCGGTCGTGGCCATGAGCGCCTTGCTGATCGCCTTCGCGATCATCCCGATCACCCCGACCTGGGGCGTGGCGGACCTGAACATCGGCTTGCTGTTCTTCTTCGCCATGGCCGGTCTTTCGGTCTACGCGGTGCTGTTCGCCGGGTGGTCGAGTAACAACAAGTTCGCCCTGCTGGGTAGCTTGCGGGCGTCGGCCCAGACCGTGTCCTACGAAGTGTTCATGGGCCTCGCGCTGATGGGCATCGTGGTGCAGGTCGGCTCGTTCAACATGCGCGACATCGTCGAGTACCAAGCGCAGAACCTGTGGTTCATCATTCCGCAGTTCTTCGGCTTCTGCACCTTCTTCATCGCTGGCGTCGCCGTGACTCACCGTCACCCGTTCGACCAGCCGGAAGCGGAACAGGAACTGGCCGACGGTTACCACATTGAATACGCCGGCATGAAATGGGGCATGTTCTTCGTTGGTGAGTACATCGGCATCATCTTGATCTCGGCCCTGCTGGTCACGCTGTTCTTCGGCGGCTGGCACGGTCCATTCGGCATCCTGCCGCAGTTGGCGTTCTTCTGGTTCTTCCTGAAGACCGCGTTCTTCATCATGTTGTTTATCCTGCTGCGCGCTTCCATTCCGCGTCCACGATACGACCAGGTGATGGATTTCAGCTGGCGCTTCTGCCTGCCACTGACCCTGATCAATTTGCTGGTGACTGCTGCCGTTGTGTTGTTGAACACGCCAGCGGCCGCGGTTCAGTGAGGATTTGACCCATGTTCAAATATATTGGCGACATCGTTAAGGGTACCGGTACCCAGTTGCGAAGCCTGGTGATGGTGTTCGGTCACGGCTTCCGCAAACGCGACACCCTGCAATACCCGGAAGAAGCGGTGTACCTGCCGCCGCGCTATCGCGGCCGCATCGTGCTGACCCGCGACCCCGATGGCGAAGAGCGTTGCGTAGCCTGCAACCTCTGCGCCGTGGCGTGCCCGGTGGGTTGCATCTCCCTGCAGAAAGCTGAAACCGAAGACGGTCGCTGGTACCCGGACTTCTTCCGCATCAACTTCTCGCGCTGCATTTTCTGCGGCCTCTGCGAGGAAGCTTGCCCGACCACCGCAATCCAGCTGACACCGGATTTCGAGATGGCCGAGTTCAAACGTCAGGACCTGGTGTACGAGAAAGAAGATCTGCTGATCTCTGGTCCCGGTAAAAACCCTGATTACAACTTCTATCGTGTTGCAGGTATGGCCGTTGCCGGTAAGCCGAAAGGCGCCGCACAAAACGAAGCCGAGCCGATCAACGTGAAGAGCTTGCTGCCTTAAGGAAGAAAGATGGAATTCGCTTTCTATTTCGCATCGGGTATCGCGGTTGTGTCCACGCTTCGCGTGATCACCAACACCAACCCCGTGCACGCCCTGCTCTACCTGATCATTTCGCTGATCGCCGTGGCCATGACCTTCTTCAGCCTCGGCGCACCGTTCGCCGGTGTACTGGAAGTGATCGCCTACGCTGGCGCCATCATGGTGCTGTTCGTGTTTGTGGTGATGATGCTCAACCTGGGGCCGGCTTCGGTCGCCCAGGAGCGCGTCTGGCTCAAGCCCGGCATCTGGCTCGGCCCGGTTGTGCTGGCAGCGCTGCTGCTGGGTGAACTGCTGTATGTGCTGTTCGCTCACCAGAGCGGCCAGGCCATCGGCCACACCACCGTAGACGCGAAAGCCGTGGGCATCAGCCTGTTCGGCCCGTATCTGCTGGTGGTCGAACTGGCTTCGATGCTGCTGCTCGCTGCAGCCATCACCGCCTTCCACTTGGGCCGCAACGAAGCCAAGGAGCAATGACGATGCCTGCTATCCCTTTGGAGCATGGTCTGGCGGTCGCCGGCATCCTGTTCTGCCTTGGCCTGGTCGGCCTGATGGTCCGCCGTAACATTCTGTTCGTGTTGATGAGCCTGGAAATCATGATGAACGCCGCGGCACTCGCGTTCATCGTTGCGGGTGCACGTTGGGGCCAGCCGGATGGACAAGTCATGTTCATCCTGGTGATCAGCCTGGCAGCCGCCGAGGCCAGCATTGGCCTGGCGATCCTGCTGCAACTGTATCGTCGCTTCCACACGCTTGATATCGACGCTGCCAGTGAGATGCGCGGATGAACATGATCTTTCTGACTTTCGTATTCCCCCTGATCGGTTTCCTGCTGCTGTCGTTCTCTCGCGGGCGCTGGTCGGAAAACCTCTCGGCCTTGATCGGCGTGGGCTCCATTGGCCTGTCGGCCATTGTGGCCGCCTACGTCATCTGGCAATTCAACGTGGCGCCGCCGGAAGGCGGTCACTACACCCTGGTGCTGTGGCAGTGGATGTCGGTGGAGGGCTTCAAGCCCAACTTCGCCCTCTACGTCGACGGCCTGTCGATCACCATGCTGGGCGTGGTTGTTGGCGTGGGCTTCCTGATCCACCTGTTCGCGTCCTGGTACATGCGCGGTGAAGCGGGTTACTCGCGCTTCTTCTCGTACACCAACCTGTTTATCGCCAGCATGCTGTTCCTGGTGCTCGGCGATAACCTGTTGTTCCTGTACTTCGGCTGGGAAGGCGTGGGCCTGTGCTCGTACCTGTTGATCGGTTTCTACTACAGCAACCGCAACAACGGTAACGCGGCACTCAAGGCGTTCATCGTCACCCGCATCGGCGACGTGTTCATGGCCATCGGCCTGTTCATCCTGTTCCAACAAGTGGGCACGCTGAACATCCAGGAACTGCTGGTGCTGGCACCGCAGAAATTCCAGGTCGGTGACTTCTGGATCACCCTGGCCACCCTGATGCTGCTGGGCGGCGCCGTGGGCAAATCCGCGCAACTGCCACTGCAAACCTGGCTGGCGGACGCGATGGCCGGCCCTACCCCGGTTTCCGCACTGATCCACGCGGCAACCATGGTAACTGCCGGTGTCTACCTGATCGCCCGTACCCATGGCCTGTTTACCCTGGCGCCGGACATCCTGCATCTTGTAGGCATCGTCGGTGGCGTGACCCTGGTACTGGCCGGCTTCGCCGCGCTGGTGCAGACCGACATCAAGCGGATCCTCGCCTACTCGACCATGAGCCAGATCGGCTACATGTTCCTGGCCCTGGGCGTTGGCGCCTGGGACGCGGCGATCTTCCACCTGATGACCCACGCCTTCTTCAAGGCCCTGCTATTCCTTGCTTCCGGTGCGGTAATCGTTGCCTGCCATCACGAGCAGAACATCTTCAAGATGGGCGGCCTGTGGAAGAAACTGCCATTGGCCTACGCCAGCTTCATCGTCGGTGGTGCCGCACTCGCAGCCCTGCCGTTGGTGACCGCCGGTTTCTACTCCAAGGACGAAATCCTCTGGGAAGCCTTTGCCAGCGGTAACCAGAACCTGCTGTATGCAGGCCTGGTGGGTGCGTTCATGACCTCGCTGTACACCTTCCGCCTGATCTTCATCACCTTCCACGGTGAAGCCAAGACTGAAGCCCACGCAGGTCACGGCATCTCGCACTGGTTGCCATTGTCGGTGCTGATCATCCTGTCGACTTTTGTTGGCGCCATGATCACCCCGCCGCTGCACGGTGTATTGCCACAAAGCGTCGGTCATGCCGGCGGCGAAGCCCAGCACAGCCTGGAAATCGCGTCGGGCGCCATTGCTATCGCCGGTATCCTGTTGGCGGCCCTGCTGTTCCTCGGCAAGCGTCGCTTCGTGACAGCCGTGGCCAACAGTGGCATTGGCCGTTTCCTGTCGGCCTGGTGGTTCGCTGCCTGGGGCTTCGACTGGATCTACGACAAACTGTTCGTCAAGCCTTACCTGGCTATCAGCCACATTCTGCGTAAAGACCCGCTTGACCAAACCATCGGTTTGATCCCGCGTGCCGCCAAGGCCGGTCACACCGCCTTGAGCCGCAGCGAGACGGGTCAATTGCGTTGGTATGCAGCTTCCATGGCGGCAGGTGCCGTTTTGGTGATCGGCGCCATCGTCGTGGTAGCGGTCTGATATGAACTTTGCGAACTTGCGAAAGGAAACGAGCCTGTCATGATTCTGCCCTGGCTAATCCTGATCCCCTTCATCGGCGGCCTGCTCTGCTGGATGGGTGAACGCTTCGGCGCCACCCTCCCCCGCTGGATTGCGTTGCTGACCATGTCCCTGGAACTCGCACTCGGCCTCTGGCTGTGGGCCCATGGCGACTATTCATTTGCTCCGGCACCGGGTGTCGATCCCACCTTCGCGCTTGAATTCAAGCACGTGTGGATCCAGCGCTTCGGCATCAACGTGCACCTGGCCCTCGACGGCCTGTCGCTGTTGATGATCCTGCTGACCGGCCTGCTGGGTATCCTCTCGGTACTCTGCTCCTGGAAAGAGATCCAACGTCATGTGGGCTTCTTCCACCTGAACCTGATGTGGATCCTGGGCGGCGTCGTCGGCGTGTTCCTCGCCCTTGACCTGTTCATGTTCTTCTTCTTCTGGGAAATGATGCTGGTGCCGATGTACTTCCTCATCGCGCTCTGGGGTCACAGTTCTTCGGACGGCAAGAAAACCCGGATCTACGCAGCGACCAAGTTCTTCATCTTCACCCAGGCTTCCGGCCTGATCATGTTGGTGGCGATCCTGGGTCTGGTACTGGTCAACTTCAACAACACCGGCGTGATTACCTTCAACTACGCCGACCTGTTGAAAACCAAGATGTCGCTGACCACCGAGTACATCCTGATGCTGGGCTTCTTCATCGCGTTCGCGGTGAAGCTGCCGGTGGTGCCGTTCCACTCCTGGCTGCCTGACGCTCACGCCCAGGCGCCGACCGCCGGCTCCGTGGACCTGGCCGGTATCTTGCTGAAAACCGCTGCCTACGGCCTGCTGCGTTTCGCCCTGCCGCTGTTCCCGAATGCCTCGGCCGAATTCGCGCCGATCGCCATGACCCTCGGTCTGATCGGGATCTTCTACGGTGCGTTCCTGGCCTTTGCGCAAACCGACATCAAGCGTCTGATCGCCTTCTCGTCCGTTTCCCACATGGGCTTCGTACTGATCGGCATCTACTCCGGCAGCCAACTGGCACTGCAAGGCGCAGTGATCCAGATGTTGGCCCACGGTGTCTCGGCCGCTGCCCTCTTTATCCTGAGTGGCCAGTTGTACGAGCGCCTGCACACCCGTGACATGCGTGAAATGGGTGGCGTGTGGTCACGCATCGCGTACCTGCCGGCGATCAGCCTGTTCTTCGCCGCCGCGTCGCTGGGCTTGCCAGGCACCGGTAACTTCATCGGCGAGTTCCTGATCCTGATGGGTGCCTTCGTGCAAACGCCGTGGATCAGCGCCATTGCAACGTCCGGCCTGGTGTTCGGTTCGGTCTACTCGCTGATCATGATCCACCGCGCCTACTTCGGCCCGGCCAAGTCCGACACCGTCCTGCAAGGGATGGATGCTCGCGAACTGATCATGGTGCTCGGCCTTGCGGTGCTGCTGATTTACATCGGCGTGTACCCGCAACCGTTCCTGGACACTTCTGCCGCGACGATGCATGGCGTGCAGCAGTGGTTCGGCACCGCCTTCTCTCAACTCGCTTCGGCCCGGTAAGAGCGCTATGGAATTCACGATCCAACACTTTATCGCGCTTGCGCCGCTGCTGATTACCAGCCTCACCATCGTGGTGGTGATGCTGGCGATCGCCTGGCGCCGCAATCACTCGCAAACGTTCCTGCTGTCCTGTGCCGGTCTCAACCTGGCCCTGCTGTCGATCATCCCGGCCCTCAAGGTCGCGCCTCTGGCGGTAACGCCATTGATGATGGTGGATGACTTCGCACTGCTGTACATCGCGCTGATCCTGGTCGCGACCCTGGCCTGTGTCACCCTCGCCCACGCCTACCTTGGCGAAGGCGGTACCGGTTACCCAGGCAACCGCGAAGAGCTGTACCTGCTGATCCTGCTGGCTGCGGCCGGCGGCATCGTGCTGGTCAGCGCGCAGCACCTGGCGGGCCTGTTCATCGGCCTGGAACTGCTGTCGATCCCGACTTACGGCCTGGTGGCCTACGCCTTCTTCAACAAGCGCTCCCTGGAAGCCGGCATCAAGTACATGGTGCTGTCGGCTGCCGGTTCGGCGTTCCTGTTGTTCGGTATGGCCCTGCTCTATGCAGAAGCTGGCAACCTGAGCTTCACCGGTATCGGTCACGCCCTGGCGGCCACCAGCATGCCTGCGCCGATTGCCCAACTGGGCCTGGCCATGATGCTGATCGGCCTGGCATTCAAGCTGTCGCTGGTGCCCTTCCACTTGTGGACCCCGGACGTGTACGAAGGCGCCCCGGCGCCGGTGGCTGCGTTCCTGGCCACTGCGTCGAAAGTGGCTGTGTTTGCGGTGATGGTGCGTCTGTTCCAGATCTCCCCTGCCGCCAACACGGGTGTGCTGAGCACCGTACTGACCGTGATCGCCATCGCGTCGATCCTGTTCGGCAACCTGCTGGCCCTGACCCAGAACAACCTCAAGCGTCTGTTGGGTTACTCGTCCATCGCTCACTTCGGCTACCTGCTGATCGCCCTGGTGGCGAGCAAAGGCCTGGCCGTGGAAGCCATGGGCGTGTACCTGGTCACCTACGTGATCACGAGCCTTGGCGCATTCGGCGTGATCACGCTGATGTCCTCGCCGTTCAAAGGCCGTGACGCCGACGCCCTGTATGAATACCGCGGCCTGTTCTGGCGCCGTCCATACCTGACTGCCGTACTGACCGTGATGATGCTGTCCCTGGCCGGTATTCCGCTGACGGCGGGCTTCATCGGCAAGTTCTACATCGTCGCTACCGGTGTTGAAGCCCACGAATGGTGGTTGGTTGCCTCCCTGGTACTGGGCAGCGCCATCGGCGTGTTCTACTACCTGCGCGTGATGGTCACCCTGTACCTGATCGAGCCAAACCTGCGCCGTGTGGATGCCGAGTTGCACTGGGAACAGAAAGCCGGTGGCGTCATGCTGCTGGCCATCGCCCTGCTCGCGTTCTTCCTGGGCGTGTACCCACAACCGTTGCTCACCCTGGTGCAGCACGCGGTGCTGGGCGTTTGATCGCTTAGCGGGATGCGGTAAACAAAACGGCGCCTTCGGGCGCCGTTTTGCGTTTCTGGGGCCGGTGCTTTTACCCTCCCCTGCTCACGGAAATTTCCTCCTCCAGCTGCCTCCTTATCTGGCATCTACCCGATGGAGGCCGCCGTATGGTGTTTGCGTTCTAGGAAAGTTCCAACAGCAAGGTCACTTGACCCAAGGCGCGCGGGCCACCAAACTATACGCAGGCTACGTACAGAACATGGATGCTCTATTTATCGAACTGCCGGCCTTCGAGCGGCATCGCAAGGACTATCTGAGTGACGAGCTTTTCCACGGTTTTCAACAGGCGTTGATGAAGAACCCGGAAGCGGGAGACGTGATCGAGGGAACAGGTGGGTTACGCAAGGTTCGCTTTGTCGACGAACGACGCAACAAAGGCCAGCGCGGTGGCCTGCGGGTCATTTACTACGGGTGGTCAGGCGGCACGCAATTCTGGTTATTCACCCTGTACGGCAAACACGAACAGGACGACCTGACGCCTCAGCACAAAAAAGCCCTAAAACACATGCTGGACAGGGAAATCAAAGCGAGAACACATCATGAAACGTGAAATCTTTTCCGAACTGGTCGAAGGCTTCGACGCCCTGGCAAACGAACGCCAAGGCAAAGTCACCCTGCGGACCCACAAGGTTCATCTCAACAACCTGGAGCCGCTCACCGCAGAGGAAGTGGTCGCCGTGCGTCAACAGCTCAACCTCTCCCGTGCCGTCTTCGCCATGTACCTGCGCACCAACACGCGTACGCTGGAGAACTGGGAGCAAGGCCGGGCTAAACCAAATGCCCAGGCCGCCACCCTGATTCGCCTGGTGGCGCGTTTTCCTGAGACCGTGGCACAACTTGCTGCGTTGGGTTGATCTGCAATTGTCCCCAAAAAAAACGCCCCGAACATTCGGGGCGTTTTCCATTGCAACGGTATCAGAACGCGATACCGACCTTGAACCCGTACTCATCACGCTTGAGCTTGGTGTTGTCGGCCACCTCGGAATTACCGTCAAGCTTATACTCGGTGCGGGTGTAGTACAGGCCTGCGACCACCGGCAGGTCGCCTTTCTGGTTCATCAGCAAGCTGACTTCGGCGTAAGGGTTGGTGCGGTCCTTGAGGTCCACGGTGTCGCTGCCAAAATCTTCCACCTTGAGCTTGGTGCGGCCGTCGATAGTGCGACGGGCGCCCGCTTCGACACGCAGGGTCATGTCATCGAACTGGTGGTTGTAGCCCAGGGCCGCCTTGGCGAACGGCGACTTGTTGGTAAGTTTCACGTCGAGGTCGTTGATCTCTGGCTCGTAGCGCGTCCAGCTGTAGCCACCGCCGACGATCACGTCGACAAAGTTGCGCGCATCCAGCGCGGCACGCCAACCGAGGTCCAGGTCAGCCTGGCCTTCCTTCAGTTTGTTGTCGCTCTTTTCACCGTACTTGGCTTCGATACCGGCCTGGTAGATAAAGCCGGATTCAGCGGTGAGCTTATTGCCGAAGTTGTAGAACAGGCCAGCTTCAGGCATGTGGCTCTTGTCGCTTTCGCTGCCGTCTTCGAATTTGAAATCGTTGTAGCTGCCCTGGATCCCGAAGGTAGAAATCGGGTCGGTGGACGGTGCGGCAAACACCGCGGCAGGCGCAGCAACCAGCGCCAGCAGCGAGGAACCCTTGAGGAATTTTCCGAATAGCTTGGACATCGTTTTACATCTCCTTGTCTGGTGAGCAAATTATTCAGGAACCGGTTCGAACCCCGGTGGATGCCAAAGGTTCGAATTAATTTGCGCTAATTTGGAGGTAAAACGGTTCAGCGAAGGCTCTATCTCAATGCTCCTATGAATTCGGCACTGTCAAGCCATCAAGGGCAGCCCGCAGCGCCGCCGTGACCGGCACGCAAATCCCGAAGACTTCAGTCAACAGCTGCAGCACCTCATCGGCACTGACGAGGGCGCGCTTTTCACTCGGCCGGTCCAGGTAGTGAATTGCATAGTTGGCGTTGTTCAGGGTATGACGCTCACCCGCAGCCAACCGCGCGACTTTCAACTGGCCGACGAAGACCGAGTCCGGGTGGGTGGAGACATACCAGTTGCCGATTTCATAATCGATGGTCGCCTGCACTTGCAGATCGAACACATACAACCCACGCCATTCATTGGCCACTTGGACCCACAGGGTGTAACTGTCGTGCCCGTCGAAGGTCACGCGATAGGGTTCGTGCGCGGTGGCCTGCACCACCTCGGTGTCCAACAGCAACGGGCTGCTGGGCACCATGCCGCCGAAGCCGACGTCGGTGATGTAACGCACGCCATCCAGGGTCACCAGGCTCAAACGATGGGTACGCGCCGTGCGCGCATCCGGCGGCCCACCCATCACCACCCGCCCCGTGATGCCGCGAGCATCAAAACCGAGCTCCTGCAACAGCGCCAGGAACATCTGGTTCAACTCATAGCAATAACCGCCCCGCCCCTCCAACAGCACTTTTTGCTCGACGCTGGCCAGGTCGATAGGCACCGGCAAGCGCATCAGGCTGGAGAGGTTCTCGAAGGCAAAGCTGCACACATGGCGCAGTTGCAGATCCTGCAAGGTGCGCAGGCTCGGCGCTGGCGGCGAGTCATAGCCCAGGCGTTGCAGGTAGAGGCGGCTATGGGTCAGCAGTGACATGGCGCAATCCTTCGGCACGGGATAAAGGCGACACTATGCCGCGCCAACGAGCAGATTGTCATTTTGAATGAACCTTTTAGAACGCTGCCCTATCCATCTATAACAACACAGGGAGGCAACATGAGTACCGCAAAAATCTACACCATCAATTACCAGCTGCACGGCAAACCGAAATCCTTTGTGGTGCGTGCCGAAGTGATGAACAACGCCGAGGCCTGGCACTGGGCGGCGGTGGATGCCGATATCGCGCATGTCAGCCGCGTGGGGCGGGTCGGGCATGAGCAGGTGAAGAAGACGACTCGACCGTGGGCGGAGAAATTCGGGATTACCGACGTCACTTGGATAGCGCCCAAGTAAACGAAAGCCCCGCACATGGGCGGGGCTCGCTTTATGGCTTCAAGTCGCCCAATGGATCATAGGGCGGCTTTTTTTCATCCTTGCCTTTTTTGTCCTTATCCAACGGCGCAATCGCCGGCCCTACCGGATCCACCTGCGGATCCGACACATCCGGCGAATCGGGATCGAACCCCAATTCGTCCTTACCACTGGAATGCTCGCCCGAAGCCGGGCCTTTTGGCGTATTACTCACGGCGTTCTCCTCATTCAGAGCGGACGGGCCTTGTCATGCAGGTTTTCCAGGTCTTCCTCGACGCGTTCCACGTCATCGTTCTGACGCTCCGCCGGGTCGTTGGGGCGCAACGCGTCGTTGTCGCGCTCTTCTTCGCCGGGTGTGCGGTCAGGGTTCGGGGTGCCGGGTGGTGGCTGGTTGTAGTCGGACATGATGCTTCACCTCAGTGGGTCTACATAGGTTTAGAGAAACCGCTATGCGCCAACGTTCAACTTGTTTGCCCAGGCGTGAGATGATGCCCGCCCCTTCTGGAGACATGAACCGGATGTTCGAGCTCAAACCCTGCGACCCCGTTACCTTCCGTCAACAGACCCGACGTAGTACGTTGATCGTGGCGGTGCTGTTCCTGGCCCTGGCCATGTTGCTGTCGAGCCTGGCGGTGATGCTGTTTGGCGAGCCTGGCGGAGACAACTTGCGCTTCAATGTCGGCGGGGTGTTCGCCGGGGTGTTGATCACGGTGGCGCTGGTGCGCGGCCCGTTCTGGACCCAGCCGTGGCTGGCGGCGGCGGTGTATGGCTGGCAACTCAAGCGCAACCTGATGAGCGTGACCAATGTAATGCACAAGGTCACGGAGCGGGTGCAGGCGAATGATCCGACGGCGCTGAAGGTGCTGCGCTTTTATCACTTGGGCCTGACGCAGATGCATGAGCTGGACGCCAACTCCAGCGCCCAGGTGCAACTGGTCGCTGAGGTCGAGGCACATAAGGCCAAGATGCAGGCGCAGGGGCTCGATACCGAGCAGACCCGGTTCGACCCCGCGTGGCTGGACACCTTTAAAACCGCTTAGGCCAGCGCACCTACGCAGTCTCCTTGATGCCCCCCATATCGTCAGTTGGACATCTTTGTCCGCCAACAGAACACGGCACTTACGGCAATGGCAGCACCCGCCAGGCCAAACACCCAGGGGGCCGAGGCAATCGGCAGCAACAGGCCGGCGAGTAATGGCCCGAGGCCGGCGCCGATATCGCGCCACACGGCATTCGAGGCCAGGGCCGACACGCGCATGGACCCTGGGTTGCGCTCGGCCACCAATGTCGTCACCAGCGGCAGTTGCAGGGCGCGCAGCACCAGCACCGCCGCCGCACCGACAATCACCCAGTAGCTGCCGAACGCGATCAGGGCCAGGGCACTGAGGAACGAAAACAGCAGCAACATCGAGGTCGCGCCGAAACGCTGGGCTGCGCGCCCTCCCAAGGGGCTCAGGAGCATTTCCGAGACATAACGCAGCGCCATCAAGCCACCGGCGATCAGCACCGCATCACCGCCCAAGAGCTTCTGTGCCTGGATCGACAGCCCGAAGATAAACAGGCCGTCCAGCGCCACCCCCTCGATAAACGACCACATTGCCACACTGTCCGGCCACTTGAAGCGCCGCCCCGGCGTGCCGTGCAAATCATGCCCGGCCGTAGGCAAACCGCGCGCCATCCACAAGCCCACCAGGCAGCACCCGGCCAGAATCAGAAAGATCGGACGTGGCCCGGCCATCAGTGTCAGCCAGCCGCCCAACGGCAACGCCAGCATCGGTCCCAGGGCAATCAGCGCGCGGGAACGCCCGGCCCGGCGTGCGGCACCGGCTGGCTCCGAAGTGGCCAAGACTTGGGTCGACAGGTTCAACGCAGCAAAACACAGGCCCCACACCAGTCGCAGGCAGAGCAAGGCGGCGAAGCCGGACAACAGCGAGTTGCCCACGGCGCACAGGGTTGCGGCGCCGGCGGCGATCATGCAGGTCAGGCGGTCGCCGTGACGCGCGTAGAAATTGAGCACATGGCGGTAGCCGAAAATCCGCACCAGGCGGTTGGCTGCCAGCAGCACACCGGCCTGGGCCAGGGTAATGCCGAAGGCCTGGGATTCCATCGGCAGCAGCAAGTAGAGCAACACGTCGCTGGGCAGACATAAAGCCAGGGTCAGTGCGGCGCGGCGGGAGTGGGTATCAGCGGTGCGGAGGGCCAGGCTGGACATAAATCCGAAACATTCCGAAATACTCAGGTCGCCACGGTAGCGTTAATCAGCACTTTTTCCCATAGGGTAACAACCGTAAACCACTGGCCACGGCCCCGACCAAGGCAAATCCACAGCCCAGCCACAGCGCAGATTGCGGACCACTGCCCATGGACAGATGGAAGCACAAGGCCACCAACGACGCGCCTAACGTCTGCCCCAACAACCGCGAAATGGCCACGATGCCACTCGCCCCGCCGCTGCGGGCCAGTGGTGCGCTGGTCATCAACGCCTTGAGGTTGGGCGACTGGAAGAAGCCGAAACCCGCCCCGCACAGCGCCATGCGCCAGCCGATATCCAATGCCGAAGCGCCGCTGCCCAAGGTCGCGAGCGCGGCCATGCCCACGCTGAGCATCAACAGACCGATGCCGCACAGCACGCCCAGGTTCACGCGGTCGGCCAGGCGCCCCGCCACAAGCGCCATCACCGCCACCACCGCGGGCCACGGTGTCATCAGAAAGCCGGTTTCCACCTGGCTATGGCCAAGCACCGCCTGCAACAGGAAGGGCAGCGACACAAACGCCAGGCCCTGGGCGCTGAACGCGCAAATAGCGGTAAGGGAAGACAACGCAAACACCGGGCGCTTGAACAGGTCCAGCGCCAGCATCGGCGCCGGGTGCCCGGCCTGGCGCCGCAGCAACCCTGCACCGCACACCAGCGCCACGGCGATCAGGCCCAAAGTCAACGCACCCTGGGCGCCGTGCACCGCCGTACCCAGACCCAGTACCAGCAAGGCAAACAGTCCCGCACACAACACGGCCGCAAAGCGGTCGAAGGCATGCCCGGTCATCGGCAAGGTCGGCAACGAGCGCAGGCCCAACGCCAGCGCCAGCACACCCAACGGCACATTGATCAGGTACAGCCAGTGCCAGGTCGCCACCGACAGAATCGCTGACGCCGCCGTCGGCCCAAGGGTAAATGCGAGCCCCACCACCAGGGAGTTATACCCCAGCCCCCGACCCAGCATGTTTGACGGGTAAATATGCCGCAGCAACGCCGTGTTCACGCTCATGATCGCCGCCGCGCCCAGCCCCTGCACCACCCGCGCCGCCGTCAGGGTGACCAGTGAGCCGGCCAACCCGCAAAACAGCGATGAGACAATAAACAGCAGCAACCCGCCGAGGTACACCCGGCGATGCCCCAGCACATCACTGAGGGACGCAAACGGCAGCACCGTGGCAATGATCGCCAACTGGTAGGCATTCACCACCCAGATCACCGAGGCGGAATCGGTGCCAATCCCCTCGGCCAGGGTCGGCAACGCCGTGTTGACGATGGCGGTGTCCAGGGTCGCCATGCCAATCCCCAGGGAGATCGCAATCACGGCCGGCAGGCGTTTATTGAGGGGCAACCCATCGGCAACAGAAGACATGGACAATCCGCGCAAGTGACAAAGGCTTTTAGATTAAGGGCTGCGGCGAATTTTTTCAGGCGTGGATTGGCTGGCTGTCAGTAGTTTCATGTTCGCCAGTGCCCGGTCTTCGCCATAACCCCCACCGCCTCGCCAAAACCGGCCTGGGGTGCGGTGTTCAAGCTGACCAGGCCCACGCAGCGGCTCGGTTTCAAGGCCGCAGCACGGATGGCCACCCGTCCGCCGACGTCCACGCCGGCGAGCACAGCCTCAGGAATATGCAGCGCGTTCATCAATTCCAGCACATCCTGGCCCTGTACCGCCTCATCCTGCCCGCGCAGGTACGGGACGATCACCCGGAAACCTTGCGCAGCCAGCGGTCCGGTGATCGCTGCAAACGCGTTCACATCCGCCGCCAGCAAAATGATCGCCCGGCCCTCCTCCGGCCCGAACACTGCATAGCGGATCTCTCCGTCATCAATGCTGACCTGTTGCACTGCCAATGCCGGTGCGGCCATCACCACCGCCGCCAACAGCAAAAAACCACGACGATCAAACATGACGGACTCCCACTATCAATTCACTGCCCAGCCAACCGGCCAGGTATTCACCCGCCTGCATCACGCCCGCTTCTTCCCCCAGGCGTTGCACCAAGTACTCACACAGCCCAGCGAAACTGCCATCGGCCTGCAGGTGTTGCACGGCCAGTAGCTCCAACGCATCCACCTGGCGCAAACGCGACGTGAACTGCCGTCGCCACACCAGCAAGCCACCCGCTTGCGCCAGCATTACCGCTTCCGGCACCGGTGCGTCCTGCCACAGCGCCGACCAGATGGCCTCGGCATTGGTGGTCAGGCCGTGGCAGCGCAGCGACGGCGTGAGCTGCAACACCGCCGTGTCCCAATCCAGCTCGGCCAAGGCCTCCAGGGCCAATGGCTGTGCGTCGGCGGCGACAAAGGCTTCATTGAGGGCCGACTCGATCCAGGCCAGCTCATGCACATCCGGGTTGCCTGGGAACATCTCTTTCAAAGTGGCGTAGAAGCCCTCCGGGTACGCGTCCAGGGTCCAGGCGTGAGGCGGATGACGGTCGATATGGGTGATGCTCGCGGCCAGGAAGGCTTCCTCCCCGACCCAACGACGCAGGTAGGGAAACGCCTGCTCCAGGCAACCGACCAACTGCGCACGGTAGTTGTTCTGGTACACCGCCAGGCCGGCGTGGTGATTGCCCAGCGCCTGCGCGGATTCATCCGACGCACTCACCAACCAGCGGCGAAAGGTCTGTTGTAGCTGCGCCAGGTTCATCGTTGCGCTCCCAACGTTCGGGCCATGGACAACTCCTGAAGCAGTTCGGCGAGCGGCGGGATCTCATCGTCACGCTCGATCATGGTCGCCACCGGGCCCAGCCGGGTCATGGCCTGGGCGTACAGTTCCCAGACTCCGGTGCACACCGGGCTGTCATGGCTGTCGATCAACATCTCACGGCCTTGACTGTGGCCGGCCAAGTGCACCTGGCGCACGCGCTCGGCAGGGAGGCCATTGAGAAACGCCAGGGCGTCGAAACCGTGGTTGCTGGCGCTGACGAACACATTATTGACGTCCAGCAGCAGTTCGCAGCCGGTGCGCTTGGCCATGGCTGCAATAAATTCCCATTCGGTCATGGAGGCGCCTTCAAACGCCAGGTAGCTTGAGGGGTTCTCGAACAACATCGTGCGGCCCAACACGTCCTGGGCTTGCTGGATATTGGCACACACCCGATCCAGCGCCTCGTCGGTGTAAGGCACTGGCAGCAAGTCATGGGAATTGAAGCCAGCGCTGCGCGACCAACTCAGGTGGTCGGACACAAACAGGGGCTCGACTTCATCCACCAGCGACTTGAGGCGCTTCAAGTAATCCGCATCCAGCCCTTCGGCGGTGCCGATGGACATGGACACACCGTGCAGCGCCACCGGGTAGCGCTCGCGGACTTGTCGCAGGATATGCCGGGGCTGACCGCCCGCGACCATGAAGTTTTCGGAGATCACTTCGACGAAATCCACGGGCACCGAGGTCTCCAGGAAATCGCAGTAATGCTCCTTGCGCAGTCCCAGGCCGTAGCCTGAAAAGTGAGGATTGGATGTCGACATTGAGGGGCTCCAATAACCCTTTAGGAGCGGGTTCGCCCGCGCCTAAAGGGGGTGAGGCGTTATTTAGGTTCAGTCAAGGTACCGCCAGCCTTGAGGCACTCGGACGGGGTCTTGACGATCACGCCTTCGCCTTTGCAACTGTTGAGGCCTTTGCAGTCGTTCTTGGCGGTGGCGCACAGGCTGGTGCCTTTGCAGGTGTTGACGCCGTAGCAACGGCCGGGCTTTTCCGGCGCGTCGGCGGCGCTGGCGGCGGTAGCGAACGAAGCGGAGGCCATGGCGATCAGGGCAGCCGCGGCAGCGAGGCTCAGACGGGATTTGAGTGCAGTGTTCATGGGTATTGCTCCAGGGTTGGGGTGAATTACTTGATAACGGAAGCAGCGTCTTCGATGACCTTCGCCACAGCCTCAGGCTGGGAGATGTACACCGAGTGGCTGGCCTTGATTTCGGTGACCTTGGAACCCGCGCGTTTGTACATCCAACGCTGCAGGTCCGGGCTCAGAGCGCGGTCTTCGGTGGAGACCACGGCATAAGTCGGTTTTTTGTGCCAGGCCGCGGCCCATACGGTGCCGCCGAACAAGGCGGTGGTCGCCGGCACTTGGGAGGCGGCCATGAAGTCGGTGCGGTTGGTGGTCAGGTCGGCAGCAAAGTCGGCGTTGAACTTGGTGCGGTCGAAGAACAGATGACCGTCGCGGCTGGCCTTGATGTCATCGCTGGGCGCCGGCATCGAGCCGATCAACTGGGCCATGTTCTCGCCCACTTCCGGCTGCAGCGCCGAGACGTAGACCAGCGACTTGACCTTGTCGCGGTCGCCGGCAATCGAGATCACCCCGCCACCTGAACTGTGGCCCACTAGCACCACCGGCCCGACTTGCTGCTCCAGCACTTCGCGGGCCTCGGCCACATCGGCGGCCAGGCTCTCGTGGCCCTGGTGCACCACGGTGACCTTGTAGCCCTTGTGAATCAGGATGTCGTGCACCACGCGCCAGCCGGAACCGTCGACAAACGAACCGGGCACGATCACCACGCTTTTACCAGTGCCGGGCTGCGGGGCATCTGCCGCCTGGGCCAGCATCGGGACAGTCAGGGCCATGGCAATGGCCAGGGAAGAAAGCATACGCATTGGAAATCTCCATCAAAGTTAAGAACGCTTGCCTGAGATGAGGCGGTCCAACGACCAGGCCCCACCGCCGTACGCCAGCAGCGGCAACAACAGGCCCGCCCAGGTGAGGTGCACCGGCCAGGCGGCGGGGTACACAAACACCTCGATCACCAGGGTCATGCCCAACAGCGCAGCAGCGGCCGGGCGGGTCAGCAGGCCGAGCACCAGCAGCAGCGGGAACAAGTGCTCGGCGTAGGTCGCCAGGTGCGCGGCCCAGTCCGGCGGAATCAGCGGCAAGGCGTATTCCGAACGGAACAGCGTGTAGGTCGACGGTTTGAGTTCAAGAAACCCCGTGACCTTGGTGCGCCCTGACAGGAAGAACACCGCCGCGATCGCCACCCGTGCCACCAGCAACAACAGGGCATCGGGAAGCAGGCGCTGGATCACGGCTGCTCCGTCAGGCTGCCGAAGCCTTTAGGGGTCTTGATCTGGGTGCAGGTGCCTTTGTCCACCAGTACCCAGGCGTTGCCCTGGTAGTCGGTGGTGGAAGTGGCGGCGCATGAGGTGCCAGCGCCTGCGGCGCAGTCGTTGGCACCGGCCAGGGCCACGCCGAAGCACTTTTCCTGGGGCTTGGGTTCATCGGCATGGGCCACGGCCGCGAAGGCACTGAGGGACAGGGCGAGGGTTGCCGCGAGGGCTGCGTAAGGACGCTTCATGGGGTGAGTCTCCTGGCTTGACTGAGTATGGCCAGGGCGCCTCGGGGTCGGTGACCGCCTGCGCCAGCTGGTGTGCAGAGTTAAAGCCAGGCGTGTATCCGGTCTGTGTCGCGAACGCGATAGAACGTCATGCGGGTGTATCAGGAGGGTGCGGGGATACAGTTCGATACACAGTTACTAAAACAATGCCAACCCCCCGGCGATTGCTTCGGCATCCCTATCGAGATAATTAGCTATATTTGCCTTTACGAACGATGGCGCTTGCGGGTCGTCGACGACCGCAAGAATCACCCTGAATTTCATGCGGTTGTGGTCATGTTTGTTAGTTGATGGCCCGAGGTCATTCCGTTGAAAAAATATGTGTTTCCAACGGAATGTTTGGCGCGGCCCAATCGTTGTTGTACCTGAAGCTGCCCGCCCCCCATCACCTTCAGGAACGGTTTTATGACGGGTGGCCTACGCGTGATTCAAGCCAGCGCGCTCAGGTCCAGGTGCCCCTCCTTGATCGGTGGGCACCAGTAGTAACCGCCGGTCAACGGTGTGCTGATGCGGTACAGGCCATCGACAATGCCATCTTCCAGTCCACTCATGCGGCGCAGTTGCGCTTCGAATGCATCGAAGGAGTGGCCGAACGCGAGAAACATCAACCCGGCCTGGCCGTTCTCCGCCCAAGGCATGGAGCGGCGTACCACGAAGGCTTCCGGGGTGAAGCTTTCCTGGGCGGTGCGTTTGGTGTGGGCGGACTCGGGGGCGTCGTCGAGTTCTTCGTTGTCGCCATGGCGGCGACCGATGATGTGGTCGCGCTCCTGCGCGGGCAAGGCGGCGAAGCCGTCGAGGTCGTGCTGCCATTGCTGGATCGCGGCAAAGCTGGCGCCGCTGTCGGTCAGGGCGGCTTCAACCGCCGCATCGTCGTGGGGGTTCTCGGTGCCGTCTTCGTAGTCGGTAAGGTCGAAGCCGGTCTTGTAGCGGAAGCCTTCGGTCATCTGCACCAAGCGAAACGCCGGGGCCAGGGCTTTTTCGAAAGCGCGGCTGCGCAACAGCAACTCACCACGGTCCACGCCGTGCAGCCATATCCACAGCGCGTGCTGGGTAGAGGGGTTGTGCGCACCCGGCCCACTGACGGAGGGAAAGGCGCGCAGGCCTTCAATCCGGGCGCCCAAGGCATTGACCAGCGGCTCGCCAAAACCGACCACCGCCGCCGAATCGGTCAACTGCACCAACGTGTCCAACGCAGCGTGCACGGCGGTCAGTGAGTCCACGGCAAAAAACAGATGGCGTGCCTGCAACGGCACCGGTGCGGCAAGAATGCCCGGCTGGTACTGACTCATGTGAACTCCTTCTGAAAAGCCGCGCAGTTTAACCTTCAGCCACAACACTGCGTACAAGAAAGCGCGCAAGCCTTGCCATAGAGCCTGTTGTTGGGTGACTCTCTAGTCATGTTTTGCAACTATTCCAGGGGTAGTGACATGACCACCAGCAACCTGCTTGCCCAGCTGTTTCCTGACTCCGCCGCCGAGATTCCCGAGCAATTCCAGCTGGGAGCGCCCATTGAACAGCGTGATTACCTGGTCGATGGCCAGTTGAGGGTGTGGAGCGGCCCCTTGGCCAAGGTGCAAAGCCCGGTGCAGTTTGGCGACGAACGTGTGCACATCGGCAGCACGCCGTTGCTGGACGCCGACACCGCCCTCACCGCCCTCGACGCCGCCGTTCGTGCCTATGACCGGGGCCAGGGTGAATGGCCGACGATGCGCGTGGCTGAACGTATCCAACACGTCGAAGCCTTCCTGTGCCGCATGCGTGAACAGCGCGACGCAGTGGTCAAGCTGCTGATGTGGGAGATCGGCAAGAACCTCAAGGACTCGCAGAAAGAGTTCGACCGCACCTGCGACTACATCACCGACACCATCAACGCCCTCAAGGAACTCGACCGCCGCTCCAGCCGCTTCGAACTGGAACAGGACACCCTCGGCCAGATCCGCCGCGTGCCGCTGGGCGTGGCCCTGTGCATGGGCCCGTATAACTACCCGCTGAACGAAACCTTCACCACGCTGATTCCGGCATTGATCATGGGTAACACCGTGGTGTTCAAGCCGGCCAAGCTTGGCGTATTGCTGATCCGACCTTTGCTGGAAGCGTTCCGCGACAGTTTCCCGGCCGGGGTGATCAATGTGATCTACGGCAGCGGCCGCGAAACCGTCAGCGCACTGATGGCCAGCGGCAAGATCGATATCTTCGCGTTTATCGGCACCAACAAGGCTGCCAGCGATCTGAAAAAACTGCACCCCAAGCCACATCGCCTGCGCGCCGCGCTGGGCCTGGACGCGAAAAACCCTGGCATCGTGCTGCCCGACGTGGACCTGGACAATGCCGTCAGCGAAGCCGTCACCGGTTCCTTGTCGTTCAATGGCCAGCGCTGCACCGCGTTGAAAATCCTCTTCGTGCATGAAGACGTCGTCGACCGCTTCATCGAGAAATTCAACAAGAAGCTGGCCACGCTCAAACCCGGTATGCCGTGGGAAGACGGTGTGGCGCTGACGCCATTGCCCGAAGTGGGCAAGGTGGATTACCTCAACGGCCTGGTGGCTGACGCCGCGCAACAGGGCGCCACGGTGGTGAATGAACATGGCGGTGAAAGTCGTGGATCGTTCTTTTATCCGGCGGTGCTGTACCCGGTGAACCCACAGATGCGCGTGTACCACGAGGAACAGTTCGGCCCGGTGGTGCCGATCGTGCCCTACCGCGACCTGGAGACCGTGATCGACTACGTGCTGGACTCGGACTTCGGCCAACAGTTGAGCATTTTCGGCACCAACGCCGCAGAAGTCGGGCGCCTGGTGGACACCTTCGCCAATCAGGTCGGCCGTATCAACATCAACGCCCAGTGCCAGCGCGGCCCCGACACCTTCCCGTTCAACGGACGCAAGAACTCGGCAGAGGGCACGCTGTCGGTATATGACGCCTTGCGCGTGTTCTCGATCCGCACCCTGGTGGCGACCAAGTTCCAGGAGAGCAACAAGGCGCTGGTCAGCGACATCCTGCGCAACCGCGATTCGAGTTTCCTGACCACCGATTACATTTTCTAGAGGACGATTCGTCGTTGATTAACCTGCACCTGCCTGTGTTTGCCCGGCGCCTGCTGCGCCCACTGCTCGACCCGTACCGCCGCTATCGCCATGCCAAGCTGATCCATGCCGTGCGCGTGTCCATCGGTTTGCTGGCGACCATCCTGCTGACCACCGGCATCAACCTGCCGCATGGTGAGTGGGCCTCGGTGACCATGCTGGTGGTGATCGGCGGGTTGCAGCACCATGGCAATATCGGCAAGAAAGCCGTGGAGCGCGCCTACGGTACGTTGATCGGCGCCAGCGTCGGGTTGTTGCTGGTGGTGCAGGAGGCGTACGTCGGCCAGCCACTCCTGACCTACCTGTTGATGTCGGTGGTGTGCGGGTTCTTTTCCTATCACGCCATCGGCAAGGGTGGGTACACCGCACTGTTGTCGGCGATCACGGTATTTATCGTCGCCGGCCACGGTGACAACCCGCTGTCGGATGGGTTGTGGCGCACCGTGGACATCCTGATCGGTATCGCCCTGGCCCTGGCGTTCTCCTTTGCCCTGCCGCTGTATGCCGTGTACTCCTGGCGCTACAACCTGGCCAGCGCATTACGCGATTGTGCCCAGATCTACAGCCGGATCATCAATGGCGAGTCCGTCACCAGTGATGAACACCTCAAGTTGCTCAACCGCCTGAATGCGGCGATGTTGCAGTTGCGTTCACTGATGCCGTCGGTGTCCAAGGAAGTGCGCATCTCCATGACCGAACTGGACGCGATCCAGCGGCATCTGCGCCTGTGCATCAGCACCCTGGAGATTCTCGGCAACACCCGGCCCGACCCTCGCGATGAACAGGCGATGGCGCGCATGCAGGGGGTGTTGAAGGCCGAACATCGGCAGATCCGCGTGCAATTGGTGGGGATGGCACGGGCATTGAAGTCAGGGGTGACGGAGCGCTTGGAGCGGCAGAGCCATGCGGGTGTCGAGCCAGCACTGGATGCTCCGGTCTACAGCGCGTTGGATGGTTATCGGCTGCTAACCCTGCAATTGGCGCAGAACGTGGACGCGATGCGCCAGCGGCTGGCCAAGAGTGCGGGGCGCTGGAAAATCTGAATCCGCTGGGTGGAAGAGGAAAATTCCGATGTGTTCACACATTTCAGAAATTTCACAGTTTGTCTTACAAAGTTTTCACGCTTTATTCACATCTCGGAACGTAATGTGAAGCCTCATCCGTTACAAATGTTGCACATCAAGCCCGCCGCCCCAGCGGGCTTTTTTTTGCCTGGGATTTGCGTCAACGCGCGGCCTTGCTCGCTGGTGCCATGGCCTGCTCACGAATGGCACGCTGGGTATCCAGCACCTTGGCCAAGGCATTTTCTGCCTCCGGGCTTTGTTGCGGTACCCGAATCGCCGCTGACACCAGCGTGATCAACTTGGCCATCACCTCGGCATCCGTGGCCGGACGGCCCAGGCTCATGGAGTTCATCAGCAGGCGCAGCTCGGTGCCGGCCATCACCCCGGAAATCGCTTTGAGGGCAAATTGCAGACGCACGCCCAGTTCATTGCGCGGCAGGTCCGGCAAGGCCAAGGCAAAAGCCTCGAAAAAACGCTGGAACACCGGCTGGTAATGCACCTTGAGGTATTCCTGGATAAACGGCGACGTGTCGCTGTACACCCGCCCCAGGAAGCGGATGAATGAACGCCCTTCCCCACTGGCGCTGGCTGGATCGCTGCGCTCCAGGCCCATGGCCGGGGCGAACAGCACGCCGAGCAACGTGTCGCAGTCCAACGGGCCGTCGGACTCAGCCTCACAGCGCGCAAGCAGTTCCAGGCGCTGCTCGTTGAGCGGCTCCAGGCGCTGCTTGAGCAAGGTTTGCATCAGGGAGTCCTTGTCCCCGAAATGGTAGTTCACCGCAGCCAGATTCACCTGGGCACGCTCGGTAATCTGCCGCAGCAATACCGCGTCGTATCCGTATTTGATGAAGAGAGCCTCTGTCGCATCCAGCAATCGAGTCTTGGTAATGTTTGGAGCGCTGACTTTCTTCGCGACCATAGAAGTTCCACATGGGAAATATTGTTTAAAAAAATAATTTGATTTTTTATACCGGGGCCATCGTTCGAAAGCAAGTAGTGACACACCGCCATATGATCGAAAGCCTCGGCTGGCGGGCTCGACGGGGGAGTCCCAAGCGGGTTTCGCCCGGTCTTTCACCCTCGCAGGTAGGCATTTTCCCAAGCTTGAGCCGCTCTATATCGATGGCTGGCGGAGCGCCTGGAACGCGGTTAGTATTCAAACAATATTTTAAAAACAAGAAACAAAAGCAGTCCATGACGCATCCCCGGCCAACCTCCCAACTTGTTACAAAGCTTTACTGGGGCGGCTGACGGCAGCGTCGAGACTGAAGGCGTATTCATGACAGATACCCCCGCGCACCCAGGCTTGATCTCCCTGCAAGGCATCGGCAAACGCTATCAGCTGGCCGGGCAGCACCTGTCCATTCTCAATGATGTGTGCCTGTCCATCGCCCGCGGCGACAGCTGCGGCATCCTCGGCGCCTCCGGCTCCGGCAAAAGCACCCTGCTCAATATCCTCGGCCTGCTGGACCTGCCCAACTGTGGCCAATACCACTTTGCCGGCCACGATATCTTCACGGCCACGCCCGACCAGTTGGCGGCCATCCGCAACCAGCAGATCGGTTTTGTGTTCCAGAGCTTCAACCTGTTGCCACGCCTCAGCGCTCTGGACAATGTCGCCCTGCCCCTGAGTTATCGCGGCGTGTCGCGCCATGAATCGGTGGAGCAAGCCCTGCGCATGCTCGAACAAGTCGGCCTGGCCGACCGCGCCCACCATCGCCCCGCCGACCTGTCCGGCGGCCAGCGCCAGCGGGTTGCCATTGCCCGGGCGCTGGTAGGCAAGCCCTCGGTGATCCTCGCCGACGAACCCACCGGCAACCTCGACAGCACCACCGCCCAAGACATCATGGAACTGCTGCTGACGCTCAACCGCGAACAACAGGTCACCCTGATCATCGTCACCCACGACCCACACATCGCCGAGCGCCTGGACCGCAAGATCCTAGTGCGCAATGGCGTGGTGCAAGAGGCCGGGTGCCCATGACCGAGCGGGTAAAGAGCAGCCTGCGGGTCGAACAGAACTTCAGCCAACTGCTGCATGAAGCCTTCGTCAGCCTGCGCACCCTGGGCAAGCGCTCGATCCTGGCCCTGCTGGGTATCGTGATCGGCAGCTCGTCGGTGGTTGCGCTGATCAATATCGGCCACAACGCGGCAGTGGATGCCGCGATGATTTTCAAGGACATGGGCACCGACACCCTGATCGCACAGTTCCCCCCCAAAGGCGCCAGCACTGTCCCGATGCCCGCCCGCCTCGACCTGGACGCCGTGCGCCAGACGGTGCCGGGCATTGCCCATGTCGGCGCCCTCACACTGTTCAGCGGCCCCATCGTGTTCCATGGCCGTACCGTCAACGCCAACTTAGTCGGCAGCACCCCGGACATCAAGGACGCGATGCGCTTGGCGTTGCAACAGGGGCGCTTCCTGTCGGGTTTCGATGCCAACGAAACCTATGGTGTGATCGGCGACCAAGTGGCCCAGTCACTCGGAGCGCCAGGTGACCCGTTGCGTTTGGGCGATCGCGTGCGCATCAACGACTACCTGTTCCTGATCGTGGGCATCCTGCGCAGCCAGCCACGGGCGATGCTGATGCCGGTGCAAGCCAACGAGTCGCTGTTCATTCCCGCCGAAGGCATGCGCCGCATCTATGCAACGCCGCAGATCGGCAACCTGATCATCCGCGCTGCGCCCGGCCAGGACATGGAGCGTATCGCCAAGGACGTGGCTGTCGCGCTGCAACCCCAACTGACCGACCACGATGTGGACATCCAGGTGCCCCAGCAGATGATCGACGGCATGACCCGGCAAAGCCGCACCTTCGCCTACCTGCTGCTGGCCCTGGGCGCAATCTCACTGGTGGGCGGTGGCGTGGGGGTGATGAACGTGATGCTGATGAACGTTTCGGAGCGCCGCCGCGAGATCGGCATCCGCATGGCGCTCGGCGCGCGTCAGCGAGATATCCGCAACCTGTTCCTGCTCGAAGCCGTGACCCTCACCGCCGTCGGTGCCCTCTGCGGCGCCGTGCTGGGCCTGACCGCCGCCTGGTTGTACGCCTGGCTGTCGGGCTGGGAATTTGCCCTGGCGATTGCTGCCTTGCCATTGGGGGTGGGCAGTACGTTGCTGGTGGGGTTGTTCTTTGGCATCTACCCGGCGGTCTCGGCCTCACGTTTGCAGCCGGTGGAGGCCCTGCGCGATGAATAAATGGCTCTGGCTGCTCGTCTTCGCCAGCCTGCCCGGCATGGCCGCCGACGTGGTAATCAAGCCATCGGCACCCAGTACGACCCGCAGCGGCTATGACCGGGGCGTCTCGTTGAATGCCCAGGTCACCAGCCTGACCCTGGGCGACGCGGTGTACCTGGGTCTGCGCAACAACCCGGCGATCCGCAGCGCCTACCTGCAACGGGTGGCGCAGAAATTCGACCTGCGCGTGGCCGAAGACGAGTTCAACCCCAAGCTCACCCTCAACAGTTATTACCGCAGCACCCGCGGCTCGGCCGACAATGCGCGCAATGCCAACGTGGCGCCGGCCACCAGCCTGCTCGGCGAGTACGGCACGCGCCTGAGCATGGCCTGGACCCAGCAGTTGAACAACGCCGACCGCGCCGGCCGCTACCGCAGTGACGGCCTTGACCTGGCGATCATCCAGCCGCTGATGCGCGGCGCCGGCTGGGACGCCACCACCGCACCGCTGCGCCTGTCACGGCTGTCGGAGCAGGCCAACCGCCTGAACCTCAAGGCCACCGTGGCACAGACCATCAGCCAGATCATCGCCACCTACCGCGAACTGCTGCGCGCCCAGGAGCAGTTGAGCATCGTGCAGGACGCCCTCAAGCGCTCCGGCACCTTGCTGGAAGTGAACAAGGCGCTGATCAATGCCGGGCGCATGGCTGAGTTCGAGATCGTGCAGACAGAAGCCGATATCGCCACCCAGCAACTCGGCGTGGAAGAAGCGCAGAACCAACTGGACACCAACCGCCTGGCCCTGCTGCGCCTGCTGGCCCTGGACCTGTCCACACCGATTCGCGCCACCGAAGCCCTGGAGGCCAGGCCCATGCAGATCGACAAGCGCCAGGCCTTTACCCTGGCCCAGACCCAGCAACCGGAGTACCTGGCGGTCTTGCTCGGCAGCCAGCAGGCCGACCTCAACCTGGTAATCGCCAAGGACTCCGGGCGCTGGCAGGTGGACTTGGTGACCGGTGCCAACCAGATACGCGCCAACACCGATAACAACGCCGGCCGTTCCAACAACCGCACCTGGGACAGCTACGCCGGGGTGCAGGTGCAAATCCCCATCGGCGACATCAGTACGCGCCAGGCTGAAGTGCGCGCGCGGGTGAATGTGGAGGATCAGGAGATCCGTATCACCGACGCGCGCCAGGCCCTGGAGCGCAGCGTCAATGATGTGGTGCGCGACCTCGGTACCCGTTGGCGCCAATATGAAATCTCCCAGCGCGCCGTGGAGTTGTCGCGGCGCAAGATCGAGATCGAGCGGGAAAAACTCAGCGCCGGACGTTCCACCAACTTCCAGGTGCTGAGTTTCGAGACCGACCTGCGCAACGCCGAAAACGCGCAGCTGAATGCGCTGATCGCTTATTTGAACGCCCAGACCCAGCTCGACTTGACCCTGGGCATGACGCTGGAAAGTTGGGAAATTGCCCTCAATGACTACTAATCAGAAACGCCTGCTGGGCGCTGTACTTATTCTCTTACTGGGCGGCGCGGTCCTGACCTTGCGCAGCCCTGCCTCCGATCCGGTTGGCACCCAAGAGCAGTGGCAGGCCGTCAAGCCCGAGGCGTTGGTGCACCAGATCGGCCTGGTCGGCAAGATCGAGCCCGACACCACTATCACCCTCACCGCGCCTTTCGACGGCAATGTGCAAGCCAATCTGGTGGAGCAAGGCCAGCGCGTCGAGGCCGGCCAGGTACTGTTGCGCATGGACCCGGCGACCCTGGAGGTGCAACTGCGCGACGCCCTTTCCGCCCAACTCAAGGCCCGGCGCACCGTGCAGGAAATGCAGGACTGGGACAACGGCCCTACCGTCACCCGCGCGCGCCGCAGCTTACGCACCGTCGAAATGACAGCCGGTAATACCCAGCGCAAACTTACCGAAAGTGAAAACCTGTTCAAGCGCGGCATCATCCCACGCAACGAACTCGATGACCTCAAGCAGCAGACCCAGCAGCAACAGCTGGACCTTGCCTCCGCGCGCAGCGAACTGCAGCAGGCCATCGACCAGGGCAAGGGCGAATACCGCCAGATCGCCGACATGGAACTGACCAATGCCACGGTGAAATACGACGCCCTGCACAAGCTGCTCGAAGGCAAGGAAGTCAAGGCGCCGTTCTCCGGCATTGTGGTGCCACCACCCGGCAATAATTCACCTCAGGCTGGCGGCAACAACACGGCCCCGGTGCAAGCCGGCAGCAAGGTCAGTCAGGGTCAGGTGCTGTTTGGCCTGGCGAACATCGAACGGCTTAAAATCGTCGCCAAGGTCTCGGAGCTGGACATCAACCAGTTGCATCAGGGCCAGGCAGTGGAAGTGCTGGGGGATGGTTTTGACGGCGAGCGACTGACTGGCTCGGTAAGCGTGGTGAGCGGCTTGGCGATTGCCGGTGACAGCCAGGGCAGCGCGCAGTTTCCAGTGACCCTGTCGATCCCCAAACTCACGCCGCAGCAGTTGCAGCGGGTGCGGCTGGGGATGAGTGCGCGGTTGACTATTGTGACTTACAACAATGCGCAGGCGATTGTGATTCCGAGCCAGGCGATCCGGGCGGATAAGACGGTCGAATACCGCGAGGCGATGGATAAGCCGTCGGAGCGGGTGAAGGTGACCACCGGGCAAGCGACGGCCCAAGGCGTGGAAGTGTTCGGCCTCAAACCCGGCTTCGTGAAAACAAACCCCTTGTAGGATCTGCCTTGCCCGCGAAGCCGACCTGACAGCCAACCTCTCTCCAACTGTTGCCCCGCGATCCAAATGTGGGAGCGGGCTTGCCCGCGAAGGCAGCCTGACAGCCACCCACTCTCCTACTGTTGCCCCGCGATCCAAATGTGGGAGCTGGCTTGCCCGCGAAGGCGGCCTGACAGCCAACCACTCTCCTACTGTTGCCCCGCGATTCAAATGTGGGAGCTGACAAGCCCGCTACAGGGTGAGTCGTGCGGCCAGCGCCTTGGCTTGCAGCGCTACATCCGTCACTGCGGTGCTTTCCCACCACATCCCGCGCAACGGCGGGCCCATGGCGAACAGGCGCCGGCTGATAGTGCCCTCGGCGTCCAGCACCGCGCCCGACGCATCCGCCGCAATCCCCAACGCCAGCGGCCCGGGGCGGACCAGTCCACGTTTGAGCAATTGCTGCGGCAGCGGACGAGCCACGCGGCGCCAGTCGTATTCGATGCCGCTGGAGTTGATCAGCGCTGCGCCCGAAACCAGGGTGATGGCTTGCTCGCCGCGATGACGCAAGCGAATGGTCACGCCTTCAGCCGAAGGCTCCAAGCCCTTGAAGGAGGCTGCCCGAATCCTCAAACGCCCCTCATCATGCAAGCGTGCCACCAACTGCGCGCTCAACGGCGGCGAACGGTGATGATGGCTTTCCCACCACGGCCGCACATGCCGCACGAACTGGCGTTTCTCGCGCTCGCTGGCCTGGCTCCACAGGCGGCCGATGTGCGCGCGCACGGTGTCCAGCGGCGCTTGCCAATCAATGCCCTGCGTTTGCGCGATAGCGCATTGCCGACGGACTTCGCGCAACAACTGCCGTGGGCTGCGCAGACGGTGATCCTCGCCGAGAAAATCCACCCAGCTCGGCGGTTGCCGGCGCACATGGGGCAGCAAGCCATGACGCGAGAAAACCTCGACGGGCCCGCGATGCCCGGCCTGTTCCAGGGAGACCACGGCGTCGACCATAGTCAGCCCCGACCCGATGATCAGCACCGGCGCTTGTGGATCAATCCCGGTCATCGCCTTGACATCCCACGGGTCCACCGCCGCCGCGTTCAGCCCTGTGGATTCGGTCTGTGGTGTACGGGCCGCCGGGAACATGCCGGTGGCCAATACCGCAAACCCGCCGCGCAGTTGCTGGCCGTTATCGAGGGTCAGCAGCGTCGAGGCTTCCTCCACTTGCAGGTCGACCACTTCGCCGCGCACGTGCTCGACGCTGGATGCGGACTGCGCCCTGGCCTCAGCCAAGTGCTGCTGGGCGTACAAACCAAAAATCCCGCGCGGCGGGAACAGTTCGCTGATCGGCACGTGTTGCTGGTCGGACTCGGGCCAGCCACCGGCGCCGATGTAGTCGGTGAGCCATTGGGTCAGGTCGTCGGCATTGTCCGGGTCGACACTCATGCGCGCCGCATTGCCGTTCAGGGTATGGCCCAGTTCGACAGCACTGTAGGCCTCGCCGCGCCCCAGTTCCGCGCGCGGCTCGATCACCAGGATCCGGCGTTGGCCAGGCAGGCGCAGCAGTTGCACGGCCAGCATCGTGCCGCTCAGGCCGCCGCCGATGATCAGTACATCAGCGTTGCGGATGGATTCAGTCATGCAGAGTCGCCCTTACCGTTTGCCCAGATAAATTTCATGCAAGTCACCCCGCGCCAACAGTTCAGCGGCACTGCCACTCAAGGCCACGCGCCCAGTATCCAATACGTAGCCGTGGGACGCATAGTTCAGCGCGACGTTGATGTTCTGCTCGGCGATCAGGAAGCTCACCTGCTGCTCGCGGTTGAGCTGACCGATGATCTCGAAAATCTCCTGCACGATCATAGGCGCCAAACCCATGGATGGCTCGTCGAGCAGTACCAAAGTAGGACGGGTCATCAACGCCCGGCCGATGGCGACCATCTGCTGCTCGCCGCCCGAGGTGAGGCCGGCGCGGGTGTGGCGCTTGGTCTTGAGCCGTGGGAACCAGGCGTAGAGGCGTTCGAGGTCGTGCTCCATCTCCTGGCGGCTCAGGCGCCGGACAAAACCACCGCTGCGCAGGTTATCTTCCACGCTCAGTTGGCCGAACACATGGCGACCTTCCAGCACGTGGACCATGCCCTGGCGCACGCGCTGGCTGGGGTCGATGCCGGCCAGGTCGGTGCCAGCGTATTCGATCGTGCCCAGGCTGACCTCGGCCCGCTCGGCACGCACCAACCCGGAGATGGCCTTGAGCGTGGTGCTCTTGCCGGCGCCATTGGCACCGAGCAAGGCCACGATCGCGCCCTTGGGTACGCTCAGCGACACACCGGCTACCGCGAGGATCGCGCCGTCATAGATCACTTCGATGTCGTTGACGCTTAACAGTGCCTGGCTGGCGGATTCAGCGGCGGGCTGGCTCATGGTTTATTCATCCCCGGTGCAGGTACGCGGCGTCAGGCCTTTTTCCTTGGCGAACGCTGCCGATTTGTCATCGATCAGCGGGCGCAACAGCGCGCGGTCGGCGGCGATCCAGTCGCTGATCAGCGTCCAGTTGGCGCCGTCCCACTGTTGCACTCGCGCCGACCCACCACCTTCATGGTCGCGGCACGACAGCTTGAGGTTCTGCATCAGGCCCAGGTAGCCCATGTCCTTCAAGCGCGCATCGTCGATGTTCAGGTGCTCCAGGCCCCAGCGGCCTTCTTCGCCATTGAGCGGGCGCTTGCCGAACTTGGCCTGGCCGGTGCGAATCGCTTCTACCGCCACGGCGGCGTTCACCAGGCCGGAGTTGTAGTAGACGCTGCCGAAGTTCTTCAGGTCCTTGAGGTCGCTGTGGCCCTTGTCGAGGATGTACTGCTTGAGGCGTTTGTGGATCTCGAAATCAGCCCCGGCCGGGTATGGCGTGAGGGCCAGGTAGCCCTTGGCGGCGGCACCGGCGGGCAACACGTCTTCGCTGGAGCTGGCCCAGATATCGCCGATGATGTGGTCGACCGGGAAGCCGAAGCGCGCGGCGGTCTTTACCGCGACCGGCGTGGACACACCCCAGGTGCGCAGGAACACCCAGTCCGGGTTGGCCTGACGCACCTGCCGCCATTGCGCGGATTGTTCGTTGCCGGGATCGGCCACCGGAATCTGGATGTTTTCGAAGCCGTACTTTTCCGCCAGCAACTTCAGCGGGCCGAGGGTTTCGCGACCATAGGCCGAGTCGTGGTAGACCGTGGCGATCTTCTTGCCCTTGAGTTTGTCGAAGCCGCCTTCGCGCTGGGCGATGTAGTTCACCAGCGTCGATGCCTCGCTGTAGAAGGTCAGCATCACCGGGAAGTTGTAAGGGAACACGGTGCCGTCAGTGGCTTCGGTGCGGCCGTAGCCGAGGGTGATCAGCGGGATCTTGTCGACCTCCGCGCGCTCGCTCAGCGCATACGCCGCTGGCGCGCCGTTGGGCTGGTAGACCGCGACCGGCGCGCCATCCAGGCCATTCTTGAAGCGCTCATAGCACTCGATGCCCTTCTCCGCCGTCCACTCGGTTTCGCACTCCTGCCACACCAGCTTTACGCCATTGATGCCGCCTTCGACCTCGTTGATATAACGCAAATAGTCGATCATCCCGGCCCACACCTGCACACCGCTGGAGGCGTAGGCGCCCACGCGATAGGTGGCCAGGGGAATGAACTGCTGGTCCGGCGAGGCCGTCGCCTGGGGGACCGCACCGGCCAGGGTTGCCAGCGTAAACGCGGCGCCGATCAAGGAACGTTTCAAGGATGCACGCATGGGGGCTCTCTATCAGTCAGTAAAATAAACAGTCAGTCGAAAAGGCTCAGAAACGCAGCGGCCACTGCCGCACACGGTCACGCAGGTTGTGCAACAGGCGAATCAAACCCTCGGGTTCCTTGATCAAGAACACGATGATCAACACGCCAAAGATGATTTTCTGCAGGTTCTGCAACTGCCCCGCATCCACCGAACCGCCGAAGAGTGCCTGGCCGGCATGGCTGAGGAAGATCGGCAGCAGGCTGATGAAGGCCGCACCGACAAAGTTGCCGGCGATGCTGCCCATGCCACCGATAATGATGATGAACAGGATCTGGAAGGAACGATTGATATCGAAGCTACTGGCGCTGGCCGTGCCCAGGTAGGCAAAGGCCCACAGCGCGCCGGCAATCCCTAAGTAAAACGAGCTGACCGCAAACGCCAGGCGCTTGTAGCGCACCACCGGGATGCCGACCACGGCGGCGGCGGTGTCCATGTCACGGATCGCCATCCAGTTGCGCCCGACCTGGCTGCGCACCAGATTTATCGCGGTCCAGGTCAACAGCAGCACGGTGACCAGGGTCAGCAGGTAACGGCCCAACGGCGTGTTGAGGTCATGACCGAACAGCGCCAGCTTCGGCGCGGAAATGGTCCCTGACGAACCGTAGTTGTAGAACCAGGGGAGCTTGACGAACAGCCACTCCAGGAAAAACTGCGCGGCCAGGGTGGTGACCATCAGGTAGAAGCCCTTGATCCGCGAGCTCGGCAGGCCAAACAGCAGGCCGACCAAGGCGCTGATGATGCCACCGCCGAGCAGAGCCACCGGCAACCCCAGCTCCGGCAGGCGCAGCAAAAACCCATAGGTCGCAAACGCGCCGACGGCCATGAAGCCGGCCGCCCCCACTGAGGTCTGGCCGGTGTAGCCGGTGAGCAGGTTCAGGCCCAGCCCGGCCAGCGACAGCACCAGGAACGGGATCAGGATCGCGTTCAGCCAATAGTCATTGCCCCACAGCGGCACCACGATAAAGGCCAGCGCCAACAGGCCGATCAGGGCCCAGGGGATGCGCCGCTGAATCAGCAGCAACGGCGCGGTGTCTTGAGCAACGGGGATCGACATGGTTTCAGACTCGCTCGATGGCGCGCTCGCCGAACAGGCCGGCGGGACGGATATACAGGAAGGCCAGGGCCAATACATAGGCGAACCACGGCGTGATGCCGCCGCCAATCAATGGGCCGATGTACACCTCGGCGAGGTTCTCCGCCGCGCCGACAATCAGCCCGCCGACAATCGCCCCGCCAATCGAGGTAAACCCGCCGATGATCAGCACCGGCAAAGCCTTGAGCACCACCAGCGACAAGGAAAACTGTACGCCCTGGCGCGCGCCCCACAGCAGGCCAGCCACCAGCCCGACAATGCCCGCCACCGCCCAGACGATCTGCCAGATGCGGTTGAGGTTGATGCCGATGGACAGCGCCGCCGTGGTGTCATCCGCCACCGCACGCAGCGACACACCGATGCGGGTCTTGTTGAACAGCAGCGCCAGCACGGTCACCAGCACCACAGCGGCGGCGGCAGCGATCAGGTCGAACTGGCTGAGCATCAGCGGGCCAACGAACAGCGGCACGTCGTCGATGCCCAGGTCAAGGGCGCGCACCTGGGAACCCATCAAGCCCTGGGCCAGGCCTTCGATAATGAACGACAGGCCCAACGTGGCCATAAACAGGGTGATTTGCGAACGGTTTACCAGCGGCCGCAGCACCAAACGTTCGATGAGCAAGGCGCCGACGATCATCACGATCACTGTCACCAGCAGCGCCAGGGCAAACGGCACGCCTTGGTCATGCAGGCTGACGAATGTCAGCGCGGCAAACAGCAGCATCGAGCCCTGGGCGAAATTGAACACACCACTGGCCTTGTAGATCAGCACGAAGCCGATGGCAACCAGCGAGTACATGGTGCCGGCGAGCAGGCCGCCGAGCAGGGTTTCGAAGAAGAACGTCATGCGTTTACAACTCCCAGGTAGGCCGCGATCACCTCGGGATTGGCCTGCACGTCGGCTGGTGTGCCGTCGCCGACCTTGCGCCCGTAATCGAGCACCACCACATGGTCGGACAGGCCCATCACCACGCCCATGTCGTGTTCGATCAACACCACGGTAGTGCCGAGGTCGCGGTTTACGTCGGCGACGAAGCGCGCCATTTCCTGTTTTTCTTCGGCATTCATGCCAGCCATGGGCTCATCCAGCAGCAACAGGCTCGGCCCTGCGATCAACGCCCGGCCGAGTTCCACGCGCTTTTGCAGGCCGTAGGACAGGTTGCCCACCAACACATCGCGATGGGCTTGCAGCTCAAGGAATTCGAGAATGCCCTGGGCCCGCAGCCGGAATGCTTCGGCTTCTCGGCGTGCGCGGGGCAAGCCCAGGGCCTGTTCGATAACGCTGCTGCGCATGTGGCGCGACAGGCCGGTGAGAATGTTGTCGAGCACGCTCATCTTCTTGAACAGCGCGTTGTTCTGGAAGGTGCGGCCAATGCCCCGGCGCGCGGCCCCCAAGGGGTCGATGCGGTGGAAGTGCTGGTCTTCGAAGACGATCTCGCCGGCGTCGAAGCGATACACACCATTGAGCACGTTGAGCAGCGAGCTTTTACCGGCACCATTGGGCCCGATCAGCGCGCAGATTTCGCCGCGCGCCACCTCGAAGGACAAGGCATTGATCGCCTTGACGCCCTTGAACGACAGCGAAATATCCCGCACTTGGAGAATGGCCTGGCTCATGCGATGTCCCGCTTGAATTCCGCCAGCCACGCCGGCGAAGGGGTGGATTTGACGGGTTGCCAGATATACGCCAGTCGCTGGAAACCCAGGAGTTTGCGCACGCGGTTTTTCAGCAGGCGACGCAGGCCGCTTTGAGGATGGGCGATGGCCCAGTCGCAGAGGCGCCGACGCCAGGTGCCGTGGGGCGCCAGGCGGCTTTCGATCTCGTCGGCCAAGTGCTGCAGGCGTGCGGGCGACAACAGCAGGCCGGTGGGAGCGACTTCACTGCGATCACGTCGCGCCGACGCCAGGCTTTCCGGAAAGGCCAGGCCATGGCCGCTGTTCAGCCACTGCTCCAGGACCACCGCCAGGCCGCCCTGCCAATGGGTGCCCTCTTCGCTCCACAATGAAGTTTCGCCTGTGGGGTGCCACCAACGTGCGAAGTGTTGCGCGGGCGCCAACGGACCGAGCAATTGGACGAAGTCCAACAAATTGGCCGACTGCCAATGGCGCACGGTCTGGCGGTTCTGCACATAAGAATGGGTGGGGCGAATGCGCCACAGGTGCGGCTGGAGCGCCTCGGGTTCCAGGTCATCGGCCAGGGTCAGGACCTGCCCGCCGATGGATTGCGCCGCCAGCGCCAGCAACAACAGGTTCGGCTCGAACGCACCGCTCAGGGCCAGCCGCGAGTGCTCGCTGAAACCTTGCTGGCGCAAGCCATCGGCCAGGCGCTCGACGTCACGCAATGCGTCAATCCAGCGCCACGCGTACCACTGCCCCTGGCGCTTGTGGCGCAGGGCGGTGTGCAGCGGCGTGATCTGCGCCCAGTGCTGCAGTTGTTCCAGCGCCTTGGGCAGGTTGCCGAGGAGTTCGGCAGGCCATTCCAGGACCAGCGGACGTTTGAGTTCGTGCACGCTCATAGGGGGGTTGCTCCTATTGGTGGTGTGCGTGCGGTGGTCCGCTGGCGGGTATCGATCAAACAATAAAGATCAAACGGTGGGAGCTGGCGTGCCTGCTCCCACATTGACCGAGGTGTTTCAATCAGAGACGGGTGGCTTTGAGGTCGCGGTAGCTGGCGCCAGGATGGTTAGACGCCAACCTCGCACCGTCGCCAAACAACTTCTCGCGCAAGGTGCCCTGGGCGTATTCGGTCTTGTACACACCACGCTTCTGCAACTCCGGCACCAGCAGGTCCACGGCGTCGATGAAGGTTTCATGGGTCAGTGCATAGGCTAGGTTGAAGCCGTCGACATCGGTCTCTTCGACCCATTCCTGCAACAGGTCCGCCACGGTTTCCGGGCCGCCGACAAACAGCGGGCCAAAACCGCCGATGCCGACCCAATCGGCCAGTTCGTTTGGCGTCCAGACTTTGTTCGGGTCCGCCGTGGAGAAGGCTTCCACCGCCGATTGAATCGCGTTGGTGTGCACGTGCTTGAGCGGTTCATCAGGCTTGAACTGGCTGAAGTCGATACCGGTCCAGCCAGAGATCAGCGCCATCGCGCCTTCGTAGCTGACGTAGGATTTGTATTCGTCAAACTTGGCCTTGGCCTTGGCGTCGGTCTCACCGACGATCACCGTCTGCAGGTTGAAGATCAGGATCTTCTGCGGATCCCGCCCGGCTTCGGCGGCGCGGCGACGGATGTCGGCGACCGTCTTTTTCAGCAGCACCTTGGAGGGCGCGGCGACGAATACGCACTCGGCCTGTTCAGCGGCAAACTGCTTGCCACGGCTGGACGCACCGGCCTGGTAGAGAACCGGCGTGCGCTGCGGCGACGGCTCGCAGAGGTGAATGCCGGGCACCTGGAAGTGTTTGCCGACATGGCGGATTTCGTGGATCTTGCTCGGGTCGCTGAAAATCCGGCGCTCACGGTCACGCAAGACAGCGCCCTCCTCCCAACTGCCTTCCCAGAGTTTGTAGCAAACCTCCAGGTATTCCTCGGCGTAGTCGTAGCGCGCGTCGTGTTCGGTCTGGGCTTGCTGCCCGAGATTCTTGGCGCCGCTTTCCAGGTAGGAGGTGACGATGTTCCAGCCGACGCGGCCCTTGGTCAGGTGGTCGAGGGTGGAGAGACGGCGGGCGAACGGGTACGGATGCTCAAAGGACAGCGAAGCGGTGAGGCCAAAACCTAGATGCTCGGTGACCAAGGCCATCGGCGCGATCAGCGACAACGGATCATTGACCGGCACCTGTGCGGCCTGGCGAATCGCCGCATCACCGTTGCCGTTGTAGACGTCATAAATACCGAGCACGTCGGCGATAAACAGGCCGTCAAACTTGCCTCGTTCGAGGATTTTCGCCAGGTCGGTCCAGTATTCCAGATCCTTGTACTGCCACGAACGGTCACGCGGATGGGCCCACAGTCCCGGAGATTGGTGGCCGACACAATTCATGTCGAAGGCATTCAAGCGGATTTCACGGGACATCAAAGCACTCCGTTGAGGTGATAATTGCCGACGACCTGGTATTTCCAGCGCAGGGGGTCGTCGAGGGTCGACGGCAGTGCGGTGCGTTGCCCGGTGAGTTCGAATTCGGCGTTGCTCGCGGCGATCAGGGCTTCGGCGGCGGCAATTTGCGCTTCGGTGGCGGCCACCGGGCTGGGGTGGGTTTCGGCGCGTTCCAACAGGGCAGCGGCGACATCGACGCGGATCTGTAAGTCGCCAAAGCGGCTGATCACGTAAGGGTCAGCGCTTTTCTCGACATGCCGGCGGGTGCTGTCCAAGAGTTGGCGCGCAAGGCTCAGTGCGGTCATGGTTAAGCTCCTTAGTTCCAGGGGTGGCGCGCGGGTTTCACGCCGTTGAGCACGAAATTACCGATCAGGTGATATTTCCAGCGGGCCGGGTCGTGCAGGGTGTGGGTGCGCGCATTGCGCCAGAAACGGTCGAGGTTGTGCTTGCCGGTGACCGAGCGGGTGCCGGCCAGTTCGAAGAGTTTGCTGCTGGCGAGCAAGGCGGTTTCGGCGGACAACACTTTGGCCTGGGCGACGACCAGCGAGGCATGGGCGACGGAGTCTTCACTCGGCTCGGCAAGGGCGCGGTCCACCGCCTGGCCGGCCTTGGCGAGGATGGCTTCGGTGCCGTGCACCCGCCATTCCAGGTCGCCGATGGCGGCGATGGTGAACGGGTCTTGCCAGCCGTGATCCTGCTGGCTGTCGATCCATGGGCGTGCCTGGCGCGCGAAAATCTTCGCCTGCTCAAGGGCGCCGAGGGCGATGCCGGTATCGACGGCAGCCTGGATAATTTGCGAGATCGGGCCATCGGCCGTGGGTTGATCAAAGGCCAGGTGCGCAGGGACTACCGCGCTCAACGGCACGGTGACGCCATCGAGGGTCACGCCGCCGCTGGCGGTGGTGCGCTGACCAAAGCCATCCCAATTGTCGATCACGGTCAGGCCTGGTGCATCGCGCTCGACAAAGCCAATGAACGCCTGGCCGTGTTCGTTATTGCCGACCGTAGGCACGATATGGGCAAACAGCGCGCCGGTGCAGTAGAACTTCTCGCCGTTGATTTGCGCGGTTTCACCGTGGAAGCGAATCTGCGTGTCGAAGGTGCCGGCGTTTTTGCTCTTGGCTTCGGAGAAGGCGTTGCCGAAGCGGTAGCCCTGGAGGACTTTGCCGAAGTAGTGCTGCTTTTGTGCCTCTGTGGCCGTTTGCAGCAGGATGTCCACCACGCCCAAGTGGTTCTGCGGGATCTGCCCCAGGGACGGGTCGGCGGCGGAGATCAATTTGATCACCTCGGCGACCGTCACATAGGACACTCCTGCGCCGCCGTACTCTTTGGGAATGGTGATGCCCCACAGGCCGCTGGCAGAGAATTCGTCGAGTTCGGCCACCGGCAGGCGACGCTCACGGTCGCGCGCGCTGGCGTCGACGGCAAAACGTGCGGCCAGGCGCGTGGCGACTTCGATGGCTTCCGCGTCCGAGCGGATGACATGGGCAGGGTGTTGAGGGTGGGCTGACATGGGCCGACTCCAGGCTCCGAGGGGATACTGGAGTGATTGCAGGAGTCGTGCCTGAATCTAATCGCCAATAAAATCAGCGGGTTGCTGGCAATTAAGCGCAGTAGCGCGTAGTTCAAACCAGCAAAGTGTCCATCCACTGTTGCCGGGCGAACAGTTAGATCACCACGTTGCGCACAAACCGCACAGCCACGTCGCCGTCATTGCGATAGCCATGGACGTGACGGCTGGCGAACATATAAAACTCACCGGCGGCAACGCGCTTCTCTTCATCGCCCACCAGCAATGTGAGGCAGCCGTCGAATACAAATAGCTGCACGCTCCAGCCATCCGGGTCGGGGTCGGGACTGTAGCGATCACCTGGCTCCAGTTGCATTTCCCATAATTCGACCTCACGCCGCGCCGTGGCCTTCGCCAACAGCACCGCTTTGCTCCCCGGAATTTCACCCGCCCAGGCCAGTTCGTTGATGCGGCTGTGGTCAGGCGCATCCGGGGCCTGGATCAGGTCACTGAAGGCTACGTCCAACGCTTCGGCGACACGGTCGAGGGTGGACAAGCTGACATTCTTTTCCCCTGCCTCGATGGCCACCAGCATGCGCCGGCTGACCCCGGATTTTTCCGAAAGCGCGGTCTGGCTCAGGTCGGCGGCGTGGCGCAGGCGACGAACGTTCTGGCTGACGTGCTGCAGGACCGAAGCCCGGTGTGGATTTTCTTTGTGCACTATATTGCTCAATGGGTGGGTGTGCGCAGTATACTGCCCAGCGTGCGGCGCATTGTGCGGTCCGTGCCTTTCCCTTGCAAGACCGAGCCGCCATGACCACCCCAAACTCCCCTTCGCGTTTCAACCGCTTCAGCAAAGCCGAATGCATCCTGGTGGTGATCACCATGATCTGGGGCGGCACCTTTTTGTTGGTGCAGCATGCGATGACCGTCAGCGGCCCGATGTTTTTCGTCGGCCTGCGGTTTGCGGCGGCGGCCATCGTGGTGGGGTTCTTTTCCTTGCGCACCCTGCGCGACCTGACCCTGTTCGAGTTGAAGGCCGGGGTGTTTATCGGCGTAGCGATCATGTTTGGCTACGGATTGCAGACCATTGGCCTGCAGACGATCCTGAGCAGCCAGTCGGCGTTTATCACCGCGCTCTATGTGCCCTTCGTGCCATTGCTGCAATGGCTGGTGCTAGGGCGGCGCCCGGGGTTGATGCCGAGCATCGGTATCATGCTGGCGTTCACCGGGCTGATGCTGCTGACCGGGCCGGCGGGCGCTTCGCTGAATTTCAGCCCTGGTGAAATCGCCACCTTGATCGGGGCGGTCGCGATTGCGGCGGAGATCATCCTGATCAGTGCCTTTGCCGGCCAGGTGGATGTGCGCCGGGTGACCGTGGTGCAACTGGCCACGGCATCGTTGCTGTCGTTCCTGATGGTGGTGCCGATGGGCGAAGCATTGCCGGGTTTCTCCTGGCTGTTGCTGTTCAGCGCAGTGGGCCTGGGCTTGACCAGTGCGGTGATCCAGGTCGCCATGAACTGGGCCCAGCAAAGCGTATCGCCAACCCGTGCCACGTTGATTTATGCCGGTGAGCCGGTGTGGGCAGGCGTGGTGGGGCGAATCGCCGGGGAGCGCTTCCCGCCGATTGCGATGGTGGGCGCGGCGTTGATTGTGGCGGCGGTGATTGTCAGTGAGATGAAGACCAAGGGGCAGAAGGCCCTCGAATTGCGCAATGAGCGGGAACAGGAACAGCAGGGATAAGGTCCGAATGCTTGCAGTGGCTGTCAGATCGCCATCGCAAGCAAGCCCGGCGCCTACAGAGGGCGGTGTGGACACTGGAACAGGCTCGCTTGAAACAAAGCTAAATGAGCGGTTTCGGCCTACCTTGTAGGATCCTGCCACATCTTGCCGTTTGGTGATCGTGAAAGCGGCACGTATGATGCATCCCAAACTTCCGCAGATTAGAAGCCTATGTCCCTGATAGTTCTACTGCTTCTGCCGTTTATTGGCAGCTGTCTGGCGGCCTTGCTGCCGCACAACGCACGTAACACCGAATCCCTGTTGGCCGGCCTTGTCGCACTGGTCGGTACTATTCAAGTCGCACTGCTTTACCCTCAGATCGCCCACGGTGGCGTGATCCGCGAAGAATTCATGTGGTTGCCCAGCCTTGGGCTGAACTTCGTTTTGCGCATGGACGGGTTTGCCTGGCTGTTCTCGATGCTGGTGCTGGGCATCGGCACGCTGGTGTCGCTGTATGCGCGCTATTACATGTCGCCGGACGACCCGGTGCCGCGCTTCTTCGCGTTTTTCCTGGCATTCATGGGCGCCATGCTCGGGCTGGTGATCTCCGGCAACCTGATCCAGATCGTGTTCTTCTGGGAACTGACCAGCCTGTTCTCGTTCCTGCTGATTGGCTATTGGCACCACCGCGCCGATGCGCGACGCGGCGCATACATGGCGTTGATGGTCACCGGCGCCGGCGGCCTGTGCCTGTTGGCGGGCGTGATGCTGCTGGGGCATATCGTCGGCAGCTATGACATGGACCGGGTGCTGGCGGCGGGCGATCAGATTCGCGCCCATTCGCTGTACCCGGTCATGCTCGCCCTGGTACTGATCGGCGCCCTGAGCAAAAGCGCCCAGTTCCCCTTCCACTTCTGGCTGCCCCACGCGATGGCGGCCCCCACGCCGGTGTCGGCGTATCTGCATTCGGCGACGATGGTGAAGGCCGGCGTGTTCCTGCTGGCCCGCCTGTGGCCCTCGCTGTCCGGCAGCGAAGAATGGTTCTGGATCGTCGGCGGTGCCGGCGCGCTCACCCTCATCCTCGGCGCCTACTGCGCCATGTTCCAAAATGACCTCAAGGGCCTGCTGGCCTACTCCACCATCAGCCACCTCGGGCTGATCACCTTGCTGCTGGGTCTCAACAGCCCACTGGCTGCCGTCGCAGCCGTTTTCCATATTCTCAACCATGCCACGTTCAAGGCCTCGCTGTTCATGGCGGCCGGCATCATCGACCATGAGAGCGGCACGCGGGACATCCGCAAGCTCAGCGGGCTGGTCAAGCTGATCCCGTTTACCGCGACCCTGGCGATGGTCGCCAGTGCCTCGATGGCCGGCGTGCCGCTGCTCAATGGATTCCTGTCCAAAGAGATGTTTTTTGCCGAGACCGTGTTTATCTCATCGACCGCGTGGGTCGAAATTGCCCTGCCGCTGATTGCGACGATTGCCGGCACGTTCAGCGTGGCCTATGCCCTGCGCTTTACCGTGGATGTGTTCTTCGGTCCGCCTGCCACCCATCTCCCGCACACGCCCCACGAACCGCCGCGCTGGATGCGCGCGCCGGTCGAGTTGCTGGTGTTCACCTGCCTGCTGGTGGGGATCTTCCCGGCTCAGGTGGTCGGTTCGATCCTCGCTGCCGCCGCCCTGCCCGTCGTCGGCGGTGAACTACCGGAATACAGCCTGGCGATCTGGCACGGCTGGAACGCGCCGATGATCATGAGCCTGGTGGCGATGTCCGGCGGCGTGGTGTTGTACCTGCTGCTGCGCAAGCAACTCAAGCGCGGTCGCTTCAAATACCCGCCCATCATCAGTTACTTCAACGGCAAGCGCGGCTTCGAGCGCAGCCTGGTAGTGATGATGCGCGGCGTGCGCAAGATCGAAAAACGCATCAGCACCAAGCGCCTGCAGACTCAACTCTTCTTGCTGGTATTGGTGGCGGTGATCGGCGGCATGATCCCGATGCTCAACAGTGGCTTGAGCTGGGGCGATCGCCCGAAAATCCCAGGCTCCATCGTGTTCGTGACCCTGTGGCTGCTGGCAATTGCCTGCGCCCTGGGTGCCGCCTGGCAAGCCAAGTACCACCGGCTGGCGGCCCTGACCATGGTCAGCGTGTGCGGCCTGATGACCTGCGTGACCTTCGTGTGGTTCTCGGCGCCGGACCTGGCGCTGACCCAGTTGGTTGTGGAAGTGGTCACCACCGTGCTGATCCTGCTGGGTCTGCGCTGGCTGCCCCGGCGGATAGAGGAGGTGTCGCCATTGCCGAACACCTTGCGCAAAGCGCGGATTCGACGGGTACGCGACTTCCTGTTGTCGACCGTGGTGGGTGGCGGCATGGCGTTGCTGTCCTATGCGATGCTGACCCGCCAGACGCCCAACGATATCTCCTCGTTCTACCTCAGCCGTGCCCTGCCCGAAGGTGGCGGCAGCAATGTGGTGAACGTGATGCTGGTGGATTTCCGCGGCTTCGACACACTGGGTGAAATCACCGTACTTGGCGCCGTGGCGCTGACGGTATACGCCCTGCTGCGCCGCTTCCGCCCGTCCAAGGAAAGCATGCAATTGCCCGCGCAACAGCGTCAGTTGGCGCCGGACGTGGCCACCGACCTGGTCAACCCGCGCCAGGCCAGCGACACCGCCCTGGGCTTCATGATGGTGCCGGCGGTGCTGGTGCGCCTGCTGCTGCCGATTGCGCTGGTAGTGTCGTTCTACCTGTTCATGCGCGGGCACAATCAGCCAGGCGGCGGGTTTGTCGCGGGCCTGGTGATGTCCGTGGCGTTTATCCTGCAATACATGGTTGCCGGCACGCAGTGGGTCGAGGCGCAGATGAGCCTGCGGCCGATGCGCTGGATGGGCTTTGGCCTGTTCTCGGCGACGCTGACCGGTCTCGGCGCACTGTTTGCCGGGTATCCATTCCTCACCACCCACACCTGGCATTTCAGCCTGCCGGTGCTCGGCGATATTCACATCGCCAGCGCCTTGTTCTTCGACGTCGGCGTGTACGCCATGGTCGTAGGCTCCACGCTGCTGATGCTCACCGCCCTCGGTCACCAGTCCGTGCGTGCCCATAAACCGAGCAACCAGGCCAAAGTAGTTGCCGCAACGGAAGGAGCCGCCTGATGGAAGAAGTCATCGCAATTGCCATTGGGGTCCTGGCGGCCTCCGGCGTCTGGCTGATCCTGCGGCCACGGACATTCCAGGTGGTGATGGGGCTGTGCCTGCTGTCGTACGGGGTCAACCTGTTCATTTTCAGCATGGGCAGCCTGTTTATCGGCAAGGAGCCGATCATCAAGGACGGCGTGCCACAAGACCTGCTCAACTACACCGACCCGCTGCCCCAAGCGCTGGTGCTCACCGCCATCGTGATCAGCTTCGCCATGACCGCGCTGTTTCTGGTGGTGCTGCTGGCCTCACGGGGCCTGACCGGCACTGACCACGTGGATGGCAGGGAGCCCAAGGAATGAATTGGGTCAACCAACTGATCGTCGCCCCCATCCTGCTGCCGTTGCTCACCGCCGCACTGATGCTGATGCTCGGCGAAAAACGCCGTCCGCTGAAGGCCAAGATCAACCTGTTCTCCAGCGTCATCGGCCTCGGCATCGCGATCCTGCTGTTGTACTGGACGCAAAAAGGCGGCCCCGGCTCGATTGGCGTCTACCTGCCGGGCAACTGGCAGGTGCCATTCGGCATCGTGCTGGTGGTCGATCAACTCTCGGCGTTGATGCTGGTGCTTACCGGGATCATCGGTGTGAGCGCGCTGCTGTTCGCCATGGCCCGTTGGGACCGTGCCGGCACCAGCTTCCATGCACTGTTCCAGATTCAGATGATGGGTTTGTATGGCGCATTCCTCACGGCGGACCTGTTCAACCTGTTCGTGTTCTTCGAGGTGCTGCTGGCGGCGTCCTATGGTTTGATGCTGCACGGTTCCGGCCGTGCGCGGGTGTCGTCGGGGCTGCATTACATTGCGATCAACCTGCTGGCCTCGTCGCTGTTCCTGATTGGCGCGGCGATGATCTACGGTGTCACCGGCACGCTGAACTTCGCGGACCTGGCGCTGAAAATCCCGCTGGTGCCCGAGGCCGATCGCGGACTGTTGCACGCAGGTGCCGCTATCCTCGCGACCGCGTTCCTGGCCAAAGCCGGCATGTGGCCGCTGAACTTCTGGCTGGCCCCCGCCTACTCCTCGGCCAGCGCGCCGGTGGCGGCGATGTTTGCGATCATGACCAAGGTCGGCGTGTACACCGTGCTGCGCCTGTGGACCCTGTTGTTCTCCGGCCAGGCCGGTGCATCGGCATTGTTTGGCGGCGATTGGCTGGTGTATGGCGGCATGGCAACCATCCTCTGCGCCGGTTTGGCGATGGTGGCGGCGCAGCGGCTGGAGCGCATGGCCAGCTTGAGCATTCTGGTGTCGGCGGGAATCTTGTTGTCTGCCGTCGGTTTCGCTCAACCAAGCCTGACGGCGGGAGCGCTTTTCTATCTGGTCAGCTCGACGTTGGCGCTGAGTGCGCTGTTCCTGCTGGCTGAACTGATCGAACGTTCGCGCTCGGCCAATGACCTGCCACTGGATGAGGAAATCGATGCGTTGCCCAAGGCCATGGAATCCCTGCATCCACGGCCCGGCGTGAACCTCGACGATGAACAGAAAGCCGTGGTCGGCCAAGTGATTCCCTGGACCATGGCCTTCCTTGGCTTGAGCTTTGTTGCCTGTGCACTGCTGATTATCGGCATGCCGCCGCTGTCCGGGTTTATCGGCAAGCTCAGCTTGTTGAGCGCGCTGGTCAATCCGCTGGGTCTGGGTGTCAGCATTGACGCGCCGATACGCCCGGCTGCCTGGGGCTTGGTCGCACTGTTGATCCTGTCTGGCCTGGCCTCGCTGATCGCTTTCGCCCGCCTGGGCATCCAGCGTTTCTGGACCCCGGAAGAGCGCCCTTCGCCGCTGCTGCGTCGCTACGAGTGCCTGCCGATCTTCTTCCTGCTGGGTCTGAGCATCCTGCTCACCTTCAAGGCCGAGCCGTTGATGCGCTACACCCAGGACACAGCCGTCAGCCTGAACAACCCGGAACACTACGTGATGGCGGTGATGGCCACGCGTCCGGTGCCAAGCCCTGAAGCCAAGACCGCCGCGCTGGAGGTGCAACCATGAAGCGCCTGTTCCCTGCCCCGTGGTTGTCGCTGGCGTTGTGGTCGTTGTGGCTGGTGCTGAACCTGTCCGTGAGTCCCGGCAACCTGCTGCTGGGCGCCTTGCTGGGCTTTCTTGCGCCATTGATGATGGCGCCGCTACGCCCCTTGCCGATCCGCATTCGCCGCCCTGGGGTGATCATTCGCCTGTTCTTCCTGGTCGGCCGCGATGTAATCATCTCCAACCTGCAAGTGGCCTGGGGCGTATTGATGTGCGGCACACGAGCGCCGCGGTCGCGCTTCGTCAAGATCCCCCTGGACCTGCGCGACCCCAACGGCCTGGCTGCGCTGTCGATGATCACCACCGTGGTGCCCGGCACTATCTGGTCGGAACTGGCGCTGGACCGCAGCATCCTGCTCTTGCACGTGTTTGACCTGGAGGACGAAGCGCCCTTCATCGAGCACTTCAAGACCACCTACGAACGGCCCCTGATGGAGATCTTCGAATGAGCGCCCTGCTCTCCAATGCGATCCTGTTGAGCCTGTTCCTGTTCTCGCTGGCCATGGTGCTGACACTGATCCGCCTGTTCAAAGGCCCGTCGGCCCAGGATCGGGTCCTGGCGCTGGACTATTTGTACATCCTGGCGATGCTGATGATGCTGGTGCTGGGCATTCGTTATGCCAGTGACACGTACTTTGAAGCGGCGCTGCTGATTGCGCTGTTTGGCTTCGTGGGCTCGTTTGCCCTGGCGAAATTCCTGCTGCGTGGGGAGGTGATTGAATGATGCCGTTATGGGTGGAAGTGATCGTGGCCGTGCTGCTGGTATTGAGCAGTGTGTTTGCGTTGATTGGCGCGATTGGCTTGCTGCGGATGAAAGACTTTTTTCAGCGCATGCACCCGCCGGCACTGGCCTCGACCTTGGGCGCATGGTGCGTGGCGCTGGCGTCGATCATCTACTTTTCGGTGCTCAAGTCCGGGCCGGTGTTGCACGGGTGGTTGATACCGATTTTGTTGTCGATCACGGTGCCAGTGACCACGTTGCTATTGGCCCGCACCGGACTGTTCCGCAAGCGTATGGCCGGTGATGATGTGCCGGCCGAGGTCAGCAGCCGCCGCTGATTCATCAAGCGAACACCCTTAAAAAATGTGGGAGCGGCTTGCTCGCGAACGCGGTGTGTCAGAAACACATACAGTGACTGATACTCCGCTTTCGCGAGCAAGCCCGCTCCCACATTGGGTTGTGTATCAGACATAAGACCTGATGTGCGCTGCCAATTCCGCCAGTTCAGCATCATCCGCCCGCACATAATCGTGGGACGAGATATAGCCCTCGTACGCCTCGAAGAACTTCTCCACCTTGGAGCTGATCGGCTTGAAGGTACTGTCACACCCCGTCCCGTGCATGGGAAACAACTTCGCATGCAGGTGGTCCACCCCATACCCTTCCAGCATCATCCCGGTGCGCGCCACATCCGGAAACGCCCGGTCGATCTGCAACGCGGTCTTCTTCGCCGCTATCGCGAGCCCGGCCAACACTTCATCCGACTGCGCAAACGCATAGCTGCCGTAATGCTGCTTGGGGATCACTACGCTGAAACCCGGCGTATTGGGGAAGATCGACAAAAATGCCATATGCTGGTCGTCTTCCCACAGGATGTGCGCCGGGGAAGTCTTTTTAACGATGCTGCAGAAAATACATTCCATTTGAATCACCGCCAGTTGGGTCGTGGCGACCATCTAAAGCCAGGATCAGGCGGGCGTCAAAATAAATGCGCATTTTCCGAAATGCCCCAAGGACGTATGCGATGAGCAAAACCTACACCCCCGCCACCGCCGCAGCCGATGTCGAAACCACCCTCGCCTGGCTCGGCGGGCGCTGGAAGCTGATCATCCTGTTTCACCTGTTCGGCGGCCAGGTGCAGCGTTATTCCGACCTTGAACGGCTGATCCCGGATATCTCACAGAAGATGCTCGCTCAACAATTGCGCCAGCTCGAAGCCGATGGTCTGGTGCAGCGCACGGTCTACCCGGTGGTGCCGCCCAAAGTGGAGTACCGCATGACCGAGTGGGGCCAGAGCCTGTGCCCGGTGCTGGATGGCCTGCTCAAATGGCAGGCCGCCAAAACGACACGCTAGACCGTGGGCACGGTGCCGCCGTCGATCACGCACTCGGTACCGCTGATCGACGCGGCGCGGGGCGAGACCAGGAAAGCGATCAAATCAGCCACTTCCTCAGGCTTTGCAGGCCGACCCAAAGGTATGCCACCCAGCGCCTGCATGATGATCTGCTTGCCACCTGCGTAATCGGTTCCGGCTTCGTCCGCCAGACGCTCTGCCAGCGCGACCGCCGCATCCGTCTCCACCCAACCCGGCGAAACCCGCACGACCCGAACGCCCTTGGGCGTCACTTCTTTCGACAGGCTCTTGCTGTACGTCGCCAACGCTGCCTTTGCAGCGGCATACGCCGTGGTCGATTCCGGCAACGGCAACTCCCGCTGGATCGACGTGACATGAATGATCACACCTGCCCCACGCTCGACCATGCCCGGCAACAGCGCCCGATCCACGCGCACCGCCGCCATCAGGTTCTGGTTGAGCGCATTCGCCCATTGCTCATCATCGAGCACCGCAAAACCACCGCCCGGCGCACTCGAACCGCCGAGTACATTGACGATGATATCCACACCGCCAAATTGCTCCTTCACCGCCTGGGTAGCGCTGGTGCAACCGGCGACAGTGCCCAGGTCGGCGGCGATGAAATGCACACCCTCGGGTGGCGAAACCACCGCCGAACGCGCGACCGAAACCACCTGGGCGCCCTGCTCCTGCAACACGGCAACCACGGCCGCACCGATACCTTTGGTGCCACCGGTGACCAGCGCGCGAAGGCCTGTTAGTCCGAGATCAAAGCTCATGGAACCTACTCCTGGTTAAAAGAAAACCCAGGATAGGAACGGGACGAACAGGCCACAAGAACGCACGAAAAGGTAATGGGCTCACTCAAAAGTAAGTGCCCGGATTCATGGGGCCTGCGCAACACACCCAACGGAAGGAGCCGGCTTGTCAGCACCTAGCGATGCATCGGGTGGCAATCGATGCGCTCGCCGTTACAGGATCTTTGCACCAAATCTGTTCAGGCGTGGCATCCAATGATCCAGGATGTCCGCAGAGGCCAGCACATGATGTGCGCGCCCGATCAGAAGCCGACGTGGCACGAAGCCGATGTACCGCGAGTCATCGCTGTTATCGCGGTTGTCCCCCAGCATGAAATAGCTTTCGGCCGGCACCACCACCGGCCCGAAATCACGCAACGCGCGCACCGTCGGCATGAACTGCACCGTGCGCTGACGGTTGGCCACCCACTCATTCAGCTTGATCCCCGGCACCGTATGGCCGGGAACAATCGGTTCGCTGATGTCTTGCGCATCACTGTAGGTAGCAGGCACGCCGTTGACCCACAACACTTCATCTTTCATTTCCAGGGTGTCACCGGGAATGCCGACAATGCGCTTGATCAGGCGCATGCCATCCTTGGGCGACGAGAACGTCACCACGTCACCGCGCTGAGGGTTATCGAGCCTGGCCAGGGAAATGTCCGTGAGCGGCACCTTGAGGTCATACGCCACCCGGTTCACCAGCACCACATCGCCCTCCAGCAAGGTCGGGCGCATGGAGCCAGAAGGAATGGGGTTCCAGTCAGCCAGGGACGTACGGAAAACGCCGAAGCACATCCAGAAAATGATTGCGTAACGGTAACGGATCAACCAACTTCGCATACATCCTCGCACTGCAGAAAGGGGTGTCAGGGCTGCTTCTTAGACGCCCGGTTGTTGCACGCGGGGATTAAATTAACATTAGCGTCCAAGCGCACTAAAAGGAGTTTCCGCCATGGATATCAAATGCTCAGTCTTCATCGCAGCGAGCGTCGACGGCTTCATTGCCCGTCCGGACGGTGATATCGACTGGTTGCATCGACCCGAGTATGAAGCCAGCGAGTTGAGCGGCGTGACCTATGAAAGCTTTATCGCCACGGTGGATGCGCTGGTGATGGGGCGCAAAACCCTGGAGAAAGTGCTGTCTTTTCCCGAGTGGCCCTATGAGGGTACGCCGGTCATTGCGCTCTCCCATCAGCCTCTGCGGATCCCTGCGCATCTGGAGGGCAAGTTGGAGGTCATGGCGGGAGACGTCACCTCACTCATGGCAACGCTAGCCGAACGCGGTATGAAGCACGTCTATATCGACGGCGGCCAGACGATTCAGACGTTTCTTGAAGCAGGCCTGGTCAATGAGCTGATCATTACGCGTATCCCGGTTGTGCTGGGGCAAGGTATTCCACTGTTCAACCAGCTTGGCAGTGAGCATGCGCTGCACCACGTCGGAACCTACGTGTCGGACAATGGTTTTGTTCAGAGCCAATATCAAGTGAGGGCAGGCGCTCGCGCCGCGCAATAGGGACTGGAGTTCAGGATGACTCAACACATTATTGTCATTGGCGGCGAGTCCACCGAAGACATGACCCGCATGACGCGTATCGATAAACACATCGTCGCGTCATCAGGCAAAACGCACCCTAGCGTGCTCTATATCTCCACCGCCAATGGCGATGACCGAATCAAGATTTCCGATTTCACCGCCAAATATGAAAGCGCTGGCTGTCGCGTAACCTCGCTGGCATTTTTTATTTCACCCTTCCCCAACGCCAATCATGTTTCATCACTCTTTGAGCAAGCCGACATCATTTACGTACCAGGCGGAAATACCCGCGCCATGTTGGCGGTCTGGCACGAATTTGCTGTCGTGGACCATCTGAAGAAGGCCTGGGAAAACGGCAAAGTCCTATGCGGTGTCAGTGCAGGCGCCATTTGCTGGTTCGAGCATGGGCATTCCGACTCAGGGGGAGCGTTTGCGCTGGTTCAGGGCCTGGGATTGCTGCCTGGAGCGCTGTGTCCGCATTTCAGCTCAGAAGCAGGAAGGGAAACCTCGTTTGTCGAGCTTGTTCAGCTTGAGGGGATACAACCCGCGTACGCGGTCGACGATGGCGTCGCTTTGCATTTCAAGGACGGTAAGTACCACGAGACGATCTATAACGACGCAACGAGTAACGCCTATAAAGTCAGTACAAGGCCCCCCTACCTAGCACAGGTATTGCAAACTTCAGGCGAGTAAGCGAAGCAAGGAAATTTCCGACAGCAGTCATTTGGCTTTTGAGATCGACGGCAATCCTCGCAGCGTGGCCTTGGGAATGTGTCGGATGCTGGAGGGGATCCAGCTAATGGTGGATAAAACACTAAGCCTCAAAGACCATTCGACTCACACATAAATCTGAAACCGAAGAGTTCGCAAAGTGCGCACGGTAAAAAATGTGGGAGCTGGCTTGCCTGCGATTGCAGCAGGTCAGTCAACATTTCCGGTGACTGACAGTCCGTCATCGCAGGCAAGCCAGCGCCCACAGTAGATCGAGTGAGCCGTTAAACGGTGTGCAAAAAAACGCCCCGAACCAGTCGGGGCGTTTTTCATTTAGCGTTTACCGATCAAGCCTGATCAGCCAACCGCCATGTCGTCCCACCCTTGCCGTCTTCCAACACCACACCCATCGCGGTCAATTGGTCACGGATACGGTCGGACTCGGCCCAGTCTTTGTTGGTGCGCGCAGCCAAACGCGCCTGGATCAACGCATCCACTTGCGCCGCATCCACACGCCCTTCAGCGCCGGCTTGCAGGAAGTCATCGGCTTCCATCTGCAACACGCCCAGCACGCTGGCCAGCTCTTTCAAGCGTGCCGCCAGGCCCGCCGCTGCATCAAGATCGCTCTCGCGCAGGCGGTTGATCTCGCGCACCATTTCGAACAGCACCGCGCAGGCTTCGGGGGTGCCGAAGTCGTCGTTCATGACTTCGGTAAACCGTGCCACGAACGCTTCGCCGCCAGCCGGGGCAACGGCGGGCAGGCCTTTCAACGCATGGTAGAAACGCTCCAGGGCGCCTTTGGCGTCCTTGAGGTTGTCTTCCGAGTAGTTAATGGCGCTGCGGTAGTGGCTGGACACCAGCAGGTAACGCACCACTTCCGGGTGGTACTTTTCCAGCACGTCGCGGATGGTGAAGAAGTTGTTCAAGGACTTGGACATCTTCTCGCCATTGATGCGGATCATGCCGCAGTGCATCCAGGCGTTGGCGTAGGTCTTGCCGGTGGCGGCTTCGCTTTGGGCGATTTCGTTTTCGTGGTGCGGGAACTCGAGGTCGCTGCCGCCGCCATGAATGTCGAAGGTGTCGCCCAGGCAGCAGGTGGACATCACCGAGCATTCGATGTGCCAACCCGGACGGCCCGCGCCCCATGGCGATTCCCAGCTCGGTTCGCCCGGCTTGGTGGCTTTCCACAGCACGAAGTCGAGCGGGTCTTGCTTGGCTTCGTCGACTTCGATGCGTGCGCCGATACGCAGGTCTTCGATTTTCTTGCGCGACAGCTTGCCGTAGCCCATGAACTTGGCGACGCGGTAGTACACGTCGCCGTTGCCTGGGGCGTAGGCGTAACCCTTGTCGATCAGGGTCTGGATCATCGCGTGCATGCCAGGGATGTGATCGGTGGCACGCGGTTCCATGTCCGGCTTGAGGATGTTGAGGCGGGCCTCGTCCTCGTGCATCGCAGCAATCATGCGCTCGGTCAGCGCGTCGAACGACTCGCCGTTTTCGTTGGCGCGATTGATGATCTTGTCGTCGATGTCGGTGATGTTGCGCACATAGGTCAAGTCATAGCCGCTGAACCGCAACCAGCGGGTCACCAGGTCGAAGGCAACCATGCTGCGGCCGTGGCCGATGTGGCAATAGTCGTACACGGTCATGCCGCACACATACATGCGCACCTTGTTGCCATCCAGCGGCTTGAAGACTTCTTTGGTTTTGCTCAGCGTGTTGTAGATCGTTAGCACGATGCTTCCTTTTCTCTCTATGCAAAGCCGCTCACGGCTGCATCACTGGCCCCACGAATCACGCAAGGTCACGGTACGGTTGAATACCGGCTGACCGGGTTTCGAGTCCTTGATATCCGCGCAGAAGTAACCTTCGCGCTCGAACTGGAAACGATCTTCCGGCTGTGCGTCGGCCAAAGATGGCTCGGCACGACAACCCGTCAGTACTTGCAGGGAGTCAGGGTTGATGTTGTCGAGGAAGCTGGCGCTGTCTTCAGCCTTTTCAGGGTTCGGCGAGCGAAACAGGCGATCGTACAGGCGCACTTCACACTCGATGCTGGCCGCCGCCGGCACCCAGTGGATCACGCCCTTGACCTTGCGGCCTTCAGGGTTCTTGCCCAGGGTGTCCGGGCCGTAGGAGCAACGCAGTTCGACGATGTTGCCATCGGCGTCCTTGATCGCTTCGTCGGCGCGGATCACGTAGCTGCCGCGCAAGCGCACTTCGCCGTTCGGCTCCAGGCGCTTGTAGCCCTTTGGCGGCTCTTCCATGAAGTCATCGCGGTCGATGTAGATTTCGCGGGCGAACGGCAGCTTGCGCACGCCGAGCTCTTCTTTCTGCGGATGACGCGGCAGTTCGAGGTGGTCGACTTTGTCTTCCGGGTAGTTGGTGATCACCACCTTCAACGGACGCAGCACGCACATGGCGCGCGGAGCGTTGGCATCGAGGTCCTGGCGGATGCTGAATTCGAGCATGCCGAAGTCGACCACGCCGTCGGAACGGTTGGTGCCGACCATGTCGCAGAAGTTGCGGATCGAAGCAGGTGTGTAGCCACGGCGACGGAAACCCGACAGCGTGGACATGCGCGGATCATCCCAACCGTGTACGTGCTTTTCATCCACCAGTTGCTTGAGCTTGCGCTTGCTGGTGATGGTGTAGTTCAGGTTCAAGCGGCTGAACTCGTACTGGCGCGGGTGCGCCGGTACCGGCAGGCTGTCGAGGAACCATTCATACAGCGGACGGTGGCTTTCGAACTCCAGGGTGCAGATGGAGTGGGTGATGCCTTCGATGGCATCCGACTGACCGTGGGTGAAGTCGTAGTTCGGATAGATGCACCACTTGTCACCGGTCTGGTGGTGATGGGCGTGGCGGATGCGGTACATGATCGGGTCGCGCAGGTTCATGTTCGGCGAGGCCATGTCGATCTTGGCACGCAGTACGCGGGCGCCGTCCGGGAACTCACCGGCGCGCATGCGGGCGAACCAGTCCAGGTTCTCTTCCACCGAGCGGTCGCGGAACGGGCTGTTCTTGCCCGGCTCGGTCAAGGTGCCACGGTATTCCTTGGCCTGCTCCGGGGTCAGGTCGTCAACGTAGGCCTTGCCGGCCTTGATCAGCTCGACGGCCCAGTCGAACAACTGGTCGAAATACTTGGAGGCATAGCGCACTTCACCGGACCATTCGAAGCCCAGCCACTTGATGTCGCTTTCGATGGCGTCGATGTATTCCTGGTCTTCCTTGGCCGGGTTGGTATCGTCGAAACGCAGGTGCGTGACGCCACCGAACTCCTGGGCCAGGCCGAAGTTCACACAGATCGACTTGGCGTGACCAATGTGCAGGTAACCGTTGGGCTCTGGCGGGAAGCGGGTGACGATCTGCGTGTGCTTGCCCGAATCCAGGTCCGCCTGGATGATCGGGCGCAGGAAATTGACCGGGACGGCAGGTCCGGCCTTGGAATTCGAGGTAGGGTCGACAGTGGGCTTGCTCATAGGATCCTTGAACAGACGAGTACGTGGCCGGGCTAGGCCGACAAAACAAAGGCGATATCATAGCTGATGCTGTCAAGTACCTGACAGAGCGAGGCCGAAAACTGCTGCATTTATTGCATCGGCGGTAAAAAACCACCTCGAAATTCCTGCAGGGCACGCTAAACTGCGCGCCTTGGCCGCAGTTTCGCCATACCGGTCGTGGTGCCCAGGCACCCAAACCCACGAATTCCCTGAAAAGAGTAGTGAACATGACTCAAGTCAAACTGACCACCAACCACGGTGACATCGTCATCGAGCTGAACGCCGAGAAAGCGCCGATCACCGTCGCCAACTTCATCGAGTACGTGAACGCCGGCCACTACGAAAACACCGTTTTCCACCGTGTCATCGGCAACTTCATGATCCAGGGCGGCGGTTTCGAGCCTGGCATGAAAGAAAAGAAAGACAAGCGTCCAAGCATCCAGAACGAAGCGGACAACGGCCTTTCCAACGACAAGTACACCGTCGCCATGGCCCGTACCATGGAGCCGCATTCGGCCTCCGCGCAGTTCTTCATCAACGTCGCCGACAACGCCTTCCTCAACCACAGCGGCAAGAACGTACAGGGCTGGGGCTACGCGGTATTCGGTAAAGTGACCGAAGGCCAGGACGTCGTCGACAAGATCAAAGGCGTGCAGACCACCGGTAAAGCCGGTCACCAGGACGTTCCGGTAGAAGACGTTATCGTCGAGAAAGCCGAGATCGTTGGGTGATATTGCTGATTTCAGATTTGCATCTGGAAGAGGAGCGCCCGGATATCACCCGGGCGTTTCTGGATCTGCTCCACACCCGCGCCCGTGGCGCCCAGGCGTTGTACATTCTGGGGGACTTCTTTGAAGCCTGGATTGGTGACGATGGGATGACGCCCTTTCAGCGCTCGATTTGCGCAGCCCTGCGCGAACTGAGCGACAGCGGCACCCCGATTTTCATCATGCACGGCAACCGCGACTTCCTGATCGGCAAGGCGTTCTGCAAAGCAGCAGGTGCCACCTTGCTCAAGGACCCGAGTGTCGTGCAACTCCATGGCGAGCCCGTGCTGTTGATGCATGGCGACAGCCTCTGCACCCGCGACGTCGGCTATATGAAGCTGCGACGCATCCTGCGCAACCCGATTGTGCTGTTTATCCTGCGGCACCTGCCCCTGAGCACGCGCCATAAACTGGCACGCAAGCTGCGCAGTGAAAGCCGCGCGCAGACCCGCATGAAGGCCAACGACATCGTTGATGTAACCCCCGAGGAAGTGCCACGGGTGATGCAGCAGTTTGGCGTGCGCACCCTGGTCCACGGCCATACGCACCGCCCCGCCATTCACAAGTTGCAGATTGGCGATCAAGCGGCCAAGCGCATTGTGCTGGGGGATTGGGACAAGCAGGGCTGGGCGTTGCAGGTGGATGAGCAAGGGTTTCAGTTGGCGGCATTTGATTTTGTGAACCCGCAATTGGCGTTGCCTGGCGCCTGACCCTCCCCCTGATTCCCTGTGGATCGAGATCTAAATGTGGGAGCGGGCTTGCTCGCGAAGGCGGTGGCTCAGTCGATACATGAGTTGACTGGCACACTGCCTTCGCGAGCAAGCCCGCTCCCACATTTTTGACCGCTTACATCCTGTGATCAGTGCCCGGAAGCTTCCGGCCCGGCCTTCGCGCCAAACGGCGGCTTGGCCAGCCACACCAGCAGCATCAACCCCATGAACATCCACCCCAGCAACGTGAAGTAGTCCACGGTGGACATCATGTACGCCTGGCTGGTGAGGATCTGGTCCAGCTGCGTGTAGGCCTTCTGCCCTGCCCCACCCAGTGCCTGCAGGGCATCGCGGGTGGCCGAATCGTAGGTGGTCATGTTTTCGCTCATGTACGCATGGTGCTGGTCTGCACGGCGAATCCAGATCCAGGTGGTCAGCGACGCCGCAAAACTACCGCCCAGGGTCCGCAGGAAGGTTGCCAGGCCAGCGCCGTCGGCAATCTGGTGCGGCGGCAGGTCGGACATCAAGATGCTCAGGGTCGGCATAAAGAACAGCGCCACGCCGATACCCATGAACAGCTGCACCAGGGCGATGTGCTGGAAGTCCACTTCATTGGTGAAGCCTGCGCGCATGAAGCAACTCAAGCCGATCGCCAGGAACGCCAGCCCCGCCAGCAGGCGCAGGTCGAACTTGTGCGCGTACTTGCCGACAAACGGCGACATCAAGACCGGCAGGATGCCGATGGGCGCTACCGCCAGCCCCGCCCAGGTGGCGGTGTAGCCCATCTGGGTCTGCAGCCATTGCGGCAGGATCAGGTTGATACCGAAGAAACCCGCGTAGCCCAGAATCAACACAATGGTGCCGATACGGAAATTACGGTAGGCAAACAGCCGCAGATTCACCACCGGGTGTTTGTCGGTCATTTCCCAGATGACGAATACCGCCAGCGCAATCACCGAAATCGCCGCGCCAATGATGATGAAGTTGGATTCGAACCAATCCAGGTCATTGCCCTTGTCGAGGATGATCTGCAAGGCGCCGACACCGACAATCAGGCTCAGCAAGCCAACGTAGTCCATCGGCTGGTAACTGGTTTCGACCGGACGCTTCTTCAACTGTGAACGCACCACCATCACAGCAAAGATGCCGATGGGGACGTTAATGAAGAAGATCCACGGCCAGCTGTAGCTGTCGGTGATCCAACCGCCGAGGATCGGCCCTGCAATGGGCGCCACCACCGTGACCATCGCCAATAACGCCAGGGCCATGCCGCGCCTCGCCGGCGGGTAGACCGCGATCAGCAGGGTCTGGGTCATCGGGTACAACGGCCCGGCCACCAGGCCTTGTATGACCCGGAAGGCGATCAGTTCGGGCATCGACGTAGAAATACCACAGAGAAACGACGCCAACACAAACAGCAGGGTCGCCCACAAGAACAGCTTCACCTCGCCAAAGCGGCGGCTCAACCAGCCGGTCAGCGGCAAGGCAATCGCGTTGCTCACCGCAAACGAAGTGATCACCCAAGTGCCCTGCTCCGAACTCACGCCGAGGTTGCCGGAAATGGTCGGCAACGCCACGTTGGCGATGGTGGTGTCGAGCACCTGCATGAAGGTCGCCAGCGACAGGCCAATGGTGGCCATCAACAGGCTGGGTGGCGTGAAGGAGGCGTTATTGCTCATCAGCGTTGCACAGCCTTAGGCGCGGCGAGGCTGTTGTCATGGATCAACTGGTTGATCATGGCGTCAGCTTCAGCGAGTTGGCGGTCATACACGTTGGTGGTGAACGAGGCTTTCTGCGGCGCCTGTTGCGCCAGTACCGGGCCGCTCTGGTCGTGCAGGTCGACATTGACCAGGGTGCTCAAGCCCACGCGCAACGGATGCTTGGCCAGCTCATCGGCGTTGATATGGATACGCACCGGCACCCGTTGCACAATCTTGATCCAGTTACCCGTGGCGTTCTGCGCCGGCAGCAGGGCAAACGCGCTACCGGTACCGGCGCCCAGGCTGTCGATGGTGCCGCTGAATTTCACGTCGCTGCCGTAGATGTCCGACTCAATGTCCACCGGCTGCCCGATACGCATGTCGCGCAGTTGCGTTTCCTTGAAGTTGGCATCGATCCACAGCTGATTCAGCGGGATCACCGCCATCAATGCGGTGCCCGGTTGCACGCGTTGGCCCAGTTGCACGGTGCGCTTGGCCACATAGCCGGTGACCGGTGCGATCAGGGTGCTGCGCGCATTGGTCAGGTAGGCCTGACGCAATTGTGCGGCGGCGGCTTGCACGTCGGGGTGGGACGAGATCACGGTGTCATCCACCAAGGCATTGGTGGTTTTGAGTTGCTGCTCAAGGTTGGTCAGTGCGTTTTTCGCCGCCGTCAGGCTGTCACGGGCGTGGGACAGTTCTTCCTGGGAAATCGCCCCGCCCTGGGCCAGGGCTTTACGTCGGTTGAAGTTGTCCTGGGCGGTTTGCACGTCGGCTTTCTGCGCATTGACCTGAGCTTTCATGCCGTCGACGTTGCTGTACAAGCCACGCACCTGGCGCACGGTGCGCGCCAGGTTGGCCTGGGCACTTTGCAGGCCGACGGCGGCATCGTTCGGGTCAAAGTTGACCAGCACCTGACCCTCATGGACCAGGTCGCCATCGTCGGCGCCAATGCTGACCACGGTGCCGGTGACCAGCGGGGTGATTTCCACCACGTTGCCGTTCACGTAGGCGTCGTCGGTGCTTTCGTTGAAGCGGCCGTAGAGCTCATACCAGCCCCACACGCCCACCACCGCCAGGACGACGATCAGCGCCAGGCCGATCAGCATCACTTTGCGTTTGCGTGGGTTGTTGTCTTTAGGTTGTTCGGTTGCGTTGGTGTTTTCAGCAGTGGCCATGACAAATACCTCAAATTATTCCGTGCGTGTGGCTGGGGTGGTCGCTGCCACGTTGTCGGCGCTGTAGCCACCGCCCAGGGCCTGCATCAGTTGAATCGACAGATCGATCTGCGCGGCATTCAGGGTCGCCAGCTGGCGCTGGGCCTGCAGCAATTGCTGCTCGATGCTGAGCACGTCCAGGTAGTTACCGATCCCGGCGCTGTAACGCTGCACGCCGGTGTCGTAGGACTGCTGGGCAATGTCAGCGGCATGTTGCTGGGCCTGGATCTGCCGGCCGGTGTCGCGCAGTTGTGAAAGGGTGTTGCCGATATCGCCCAGGGCTTGCACCAGGGTCTTGTTGTACTGCGCCACGGCCAGGTCATAGTCGGCGTCGCGCGCATCCAGGTCGGCGCGCAGGCGGCCGCCGTCGAAGATCGGCAGCGAAATTGTTGGTGCGATATTGAAGAAGCGGCTGGCCGAACCAAACATCGCGTCACCCAGCAACGACTCGGCCCCGGCGCTCGCGCTCAGGTTGAGGTTGGGGTAGAAGCGGGTCTTGCTCGCATCAATGCTTTTGCCCGCCGCCTCGACACGCCAGCGCGCAGCAATCAAGTCCGGGCGACGACCCAGCAGTTCAGCCGGCAGCACTGAAGGCACGGCGACCGCGCTGGGTTTCAGCACGTGAGGACGGGCCAGCTCATTGCCACGGTCCGGGCCTTTGCCGAGCAGCACCGCCAGGGCGATTTTCGCGCTCTGCAGTTGTTTTTCCGCATCAATCAGTTGCGACTGGGAGCTGGCTTCCAGGCTTTCGGTCTGTTGGTACTGGTAGTGGCTGTCGATGCCCGAGTCCAGGCGGCGTTTGCTCAGGTCAAGCATCTGCCGGGTGCGCTTGAGGTCGTCGTTGGCCAGGTCGCGCACGATGTGCGCTTGGCCCAGGTCGCTGTAAGCCTTGGCGACGTTGGCGGCCAAGGTCAGGCGCGCCGCCTGCTGATCGACCTGGGCGGCGCGCGCCTCGCCCAACGCGGCTTCCCAGGCAGCGCGCTGGCCACCCCAGAGGTCGAAGTTGTAGTTGAAGCTGGCGCCGATGTTGCGCACGGTCGAGTAGGCATCGCCCTGCCCCCGCGGGTCCTGATCCTTGGCCAGGCGTGAGCGGCTCACGCCCGCGCTAGCGTCGAGAGTCGGCATGCGCTCGGCATTGGCGGCGTAAGCGGCCGCTTCGGCCTGATGGGCACGGGCGCTGGCGACTTGCATGTCGGGGCTGTTCTGCAGGGCTTCCTGGATCAGGCCGTCCAGCTGTGGGTCGCCGAGGCTTTTCCACCAGTCAGCGGTGGGCCAGGCGGCGCTCGACAAGGTCATGCCGCTGAGGGACTTACCGGCTTGCAAGGTGCTGGCGTCGAGGCGTTTGCCTTGGGTGTCGAGGCCGCTGTAGTTGGCGCAACCGGCCATGCTCATGGCCACGAGCACCAGGCATAAGGCGCGTGTGTTCATTGATTACCTACCCGCTGGATGACGATGGCGTCACCGGCAGCTACCAGAATTTTCTTGAGGATGCGCTCCAGGGTCTGCAACTCGCCGGGCTCCAGGGCACCCGCCAATTCGTTCATCGACTGGGCGCCGATGTACGGCAGCATGTCCGCCAGGCGCTTGCCGTCTTCCGTAAGCACCAACCGCACCTGGCGCCGGTCCTGCTCGGAACGCTGGCGCGCGAGCAAGCCTTTCTGCTCCAGGCGGTCGAGCATGCGGGTCATGGAACCGCTGTCCAGGGACAGGTTGCGGCACAGCTCCGCCGGGGTATCCACGTCGAACTGGGCGATGATGATCAACACCTTGAACTGCGCGGCTGTCACGCCGTGCGGCTCCATATGGGTGTCGATAATGCGGTCCTTGAGCAGCGCCGCCCGGCCCAGGAGAAGGCCGAGGTGGCAGTTGCGAAAGCTGTCAGGGGTGAAGTGGGGCATCGGAAGTCACCTTATTACTGCCTAGGCAGTGAATGTATGACAAGATGTTACTGCTTAGGCAGCGAATGTCAAATGGAATTATTAGCTTGCTTGGTATCTGGCGGATGAGTGGCGGTGTTCTAAGGATCGTCTGATTTTTCCTGCGCTCGGCCACCCCTAGAGTGCCGGGATGAGATTAAAGAGCTACCTGCACCAGATCAGCCCCGTACTATCCACGCCCAATGCCGCGCGTCGCCTGTTGCGCATTTTCGCGTTGGTACTGTTGGTGGGCATCTTGGGCGGTGTGTACAGCTTCCTGCTATTCACCTTCAACAATGAGATCTCCCAGCGGCGCAGCTACATGAGCAGCGCCATTGCCGAGGCGCATACGTTTTTCACCACCCGTGAAGCCGTGCTGGAAAGCCTCAGCCTGTCGGCGACACGCAATGTTAAACTGGACCTGCCGGTCTCCGATGAAGAGATCCGCCTGTTGCTGGGAAACACCCCGGGCAAGCAATGGAGTATCTGGCTGACCGAACGCATGCGTGCCTTCTTGAAGTCCAAGCAGCTCAACCTGCTGTATGTCAGCACGGATGCCCAGGTGCTGCGGCTATACGATGCGACGCCCGTGGCTGCGGATTTTCCCGCGGCCATGCTTGAGCAATTGCACGCCCTCAAGCAGCAGAAAACCCTGCAGGAACTCTGGCTGACCCATGCCACGGACGGACACTCACAGCTGTACATCTTCATTCGCCTGGATGAACGCGACCTGAACTCCGGCTGGCTCGGCCTGGAAATGGACGACCGTGAAGTCTCTAACGCCTTGAGTGACCACAGCGCTGGCGACTTCACTATGTTCAATACCCAGGGTATGCCGCTATTCAGCAACAGCCATAGACCACCACCAGGACAAAATCTGCCGCACCTGCGCCAGCAGGACTTCTTCGGCTTTGTCGGCGATGGCTGGCTGCCCGAGCAAATTGTGCTGCGCAAACAACTGAAGTCTTCGGACTGGCAGCTCACCTACTCCATCGACCTGCGCGCGGTCCTTTGGGCACTCTGGCCGCAGATGCTCGGCGCCCTGCTGTTCTGCCTGCTGACCATCAGCCTGGTGTGCCTGCTGACCCGCCGCTTGGAACACCGCTTCATCACCCCGGCGATCCACCGCATCCAGGCGCTGGTGGAAAGCGAGCTGTTCAGCCGCGACGTGATCCAGACGGCCCCCGTAGCGCTGTGCGTGCTACGTCGCACCGATGGCGCAGAGGTACTGAAAAACACCCTTGCCCAACAATGGCTCGGCGAACGTGGCGCACAACTCGGTCCCGGCTGGATCCGTCAGGCGTTCGACCCCGACGCACCGTCCCTCACCGACTACTTCGAAGCCGCCGACGGCCGCCATCTGTACCTGAGCTGCGCGCCCACCCGCTACAAAGGCGAAGACGTGTTGCTCTGCGCCTTCAGCGATATCAGCGCGCGCACGCAGATCGAAGCGGCGCTGGAACAGGCACGCCAGTCCGCCGACGCAGCCAACGAAGCGAAGACACTGTTCCTGGCCACCATGAGCCATGAAATCCGCACGCCCCTGTACGGCGTACTCGGCACCCTCGAACTGCTCGCCCGCACCCGCCTGGATGCCCAGCAGAAAAGCTACCTGCACGCCATCGAAGGATCGTCTGCGACGCTGCTGCAACTGATCTGCGACGTGCTCGACGTGTCGAAAATCGAAGCCGGACAACTGGCCCTGGAATTAAGCGAGTTCTGTGTGCCGACCCTGGTACAGGAAGTGGTGCAAGGCTATGCGGCAGCGGCACACAGCAAAGGCTTGCAGCTGTATGCCTGCCTCGACCCGCAACTGCCCCGGCGCTTGATCGGCGACGCCAGCCGCGTGCGCCAGATCCTCAACAACCTGCTGAGCAACGCCGTCAAGTTCACCGACTCCGGTCGCGTGGTGCTGCGGGTCAAAAAGCTCGGCCGCGAAGGCGAACGGGTGTGCCTGCAATGGCAAATTTCCGACACCGGCAAAGGCATCGCCCCTGCCGACCAGGCGTTCATCTTTGAACCGTTCTACCAGAGCGAAGGCAACTCCCATGTGATCGCCGGCACCGGCCTGGGCCTGCCAATCTGTCTGCGCCTGACCCACTTGATGAACGGCACACTACGCATGGTCAGCGAGCCGGGACTGGGCAGCAGCTTTTCACTGACCGTGCCACTGGAGCAACCTTCCGGCAACGCGCCGCAGAGCTTGCAGGCACTGGCGCCGGAGATCGTGTATGTGCTGTCGCCGATCCGCGAACTGGCCGACAGTCTCTGCGGCTGGCTGCGCCGCTGGGGCGCGCGCGCGCAGGTCGGTCTGCCGACCAGCACGCAGCTGGCGGGGCACTGTGTATTGCTTGAACTCATGGAACGCCGCCTCGACTTGCCCTGGCAGGGGCCACGGGTACTGGCCAGCAATGACGGAGCCCACGAACCGCAGTTCAACGGCGATGGCTGGCAGGTCAACCTGAACGACCTGGACGCGATCCAACAAGCGGTTCGCCACGCCCAGAACGGCCAAGTCGTGCCACCCCAGACGCGCTGCGAAGCGCGCGACCTGCGCCCCTTGCACCTGCACATCCTGGTGGCCGAAGACAACGTCATCAACCAGTTGATCCTGCGCGACCAGCTTGAGGAACTCGGGTGCAGCGTGGAACTGGCCGGTGATGGAGAAGACGCCTTGGCACGCTGGCACGAAGGCACCTTTGACGTCGTCCTCACCGACGTCAACATGCCTAGGCTCAACGGCTACGAACTGGCCGAAGCACTCCGGCGGCTGGGCTGTACCACCCCGATCATCGGCGCCACCGCCAACGCCCTGCGCGGAGAAGAGGCCTTGTGCCTGGCGGCCGGCATGAATCACTGCCTGGTCAAACCCTTTACGCTGCGAGCCTTGTCCACTGTCCTGGCTCCCTACGAACGAGCCACCCATGAAGCCCTGTAGCATTTTGATTGTCGAAGACCATCCCTTTCAGCACCTGTATTTGCAGAACCTGTTCAGCGAGTTGGGCGATTTCGACCTGGTGTGCGCCAGGGACGGTGAAGAAGCACTGGCCTGCCTGAAACAACGTGATTTCGACCTGGTGCTCACCGACCTGCTGATGCCGGGCATGGACGGCGTGCAATTTATCCAGGGCCTCGCTGCGCAACCGTCACGTCCGGCGCTGGCAATTATGAGCGCCGCGTCGCGGCGCATGCTGATGGGTGCGAGCCTGGTGGCGAGCAACCTGCAAGTGAAGGTGATCGGGCTGATCTCCAAGCCGGTGAATGCCGCCGCTTTGCGCTGCCTGACCGATCAGTTGCAAGCGCTGCGTCAGGTCGCACCGGCAGAGATCCAGCCGGGTATTGATTGCCAAAGCCTGATGAACGCCCTGGTCAATGGTGACCTGCAAGCCTGGTTCCAGCCCAAGAAGGCCCTGAGCAATGGCCGCATCGTCGCGGCCGAAGCCTTGGTGCGCTGGGCCCACCCCGAGCATGGGCTGTTATTGCCCGGTGTGTTCCTGCCGGCATTGATTGCCTGCAACCTGGAGGAACGCCTGTTGTGGTGCGTGCTGAAACAGGCGATGGCCGCCCAAGCCACGTGGCGCCAACAAGGCTACGACATCCCGGTATCGATCAACTTGCCCACTCACCTGCTCAACAGCCACGACCTGCCCGACCGCATCCAGGCGTTCGTGCTGGAACACCAGGGCTTGCCCGCGCGCATCTGTTTCGAGCTGATGGAGTGCTCGGTACCGGATGACATCAGCAACTTCTACGCTGGGGCCTGTCGCTTGCGCATCAAGGGCTTTGGCTTGTCCCAAGATGATTTCGGCAAAGGCTACAGCTCGTACATGAACCTGGTATCGGCGCCTTTCACCGAGTTGAAAATCGACCGTGCACTGGTGCAAGGCTGCAACGCCAACGAGGAACTGGCCCAGGCGCTCACCAGCATCGTCAGCCTGGGACGCCAGCTGGGTTTGATCGTGGTGGCTGAAGGTGTAGAAACCGCGCAAGAACTTGCGCTGTTGCGTAAAATCGACTGCACTCAGGTCCAAGGATTCCTGATCTCCCACGCCGTGTCTGCGGATCAGTTCCAGCAATTGCTGACCCACGACGGTCCGGCGAGCGCCTATTGACCCGCCGGCCGGGTGTGGTCGAACGCCGTTAGCTTGCGAGGTCACCGCGTCATGCATCACCCCAACGCCTTCCTGGAGAAACTTACCAGCAGCTCGCTGCGCCTGAACAAAGGCTTGCTGGTGCTGGGAGCCTTGGTACTGTTGCTGCTGGGCATCAGCTATCTGGGGGTGCAGCGCATGGTTCAGGAGCAGCGCGACACCTTGCAGTTCCACTTCGCCCGGCTGATGGAAAACATCCGCGAGCAGGAAGCGTTCCTCGGCGATATCTCGCGGGGCAGCAGCACGGGTAAGTTCAACCCCTCGGCCATGCTGCCGCCCTACGTGCAAAAACACCTGCCTGAAGAAGGCGCCAATATCTATGAAGGCCGCGGGCTGCCGTTTTCCCTGCCCTATAGCCTGAAGATCAACCCGCAAAAGGTCGCCGTCGACCAATACCCCAAAGTGTTCGCGCTGGGCACCTACCTGTCCGCCTACTACAGTGCCTTCTGGGCGGCATCCCACTACCAATCCCCGCAAGTGGTGGTGGTCAACGGCCCGGACAACTTCGACATCAGCGTGCCCGCCACCGGCCGACTGCGCGATGGCGGCCACGTGCAGATCGGTGCACTGGTGGAGGTGATAACCCAAGTGAACAAGCGCCTGCACCTGCAGAACGCGTCATTGCCAGATCATCCCGTGCGCTGGGAACCCTACCATCCCGCGTCCGATGACAAGGGCGCCCCTGTGCTGCTGGGCTATGTCGACATCAACCTGGCCTCGACCGCGCTGACCATCGACGGCGCCAGTACTTGGGTGGTGGTGGCCTCGTTGCTGGACCTGGCCAAGGTCAATAACATCGAGCGGCTGATGCAATGGTCGATCTACGACGACTTCACCCTGATCACGCCCGCCGGTGTAGTGCTGACCGGTGCGACGAAGCCCGGCCAGGTGCTGAACGAGGGCATAAACTTCACCCGTGATGGCCTGGTGTTCAAGTTGACCAGCCAGGGCGAGCAACACTGGACGGCGATCTATGTGATCAGCGTGCAGCGTTTTCTCGACTATGCGATGTGGCCATTACTGTGCCTGGTGGCCGTGGCGCTGGCGATGCTGGGGTGCAGTCGGGCGTTCACGCGTTGGTACACCGTACGGGTGGTCCTTCCCGCCCATCAGGCCCATGCCAGTATCGCCGAAAGCGAGGCCTTCAGCCGTGCACTCATCGACACGGCCCCGATCGGTTTGTGCGTGATCCGTCGCAGTGATCATCACGTACTCCTGCAGAACCAGCACGCCCTGCAATGGCAAGACGCTCGCCCCTTGTACGACTTGCTCAAGCAACAGCCTCACACCGCACCGGGCCAGGCCGACCTGGAAAGCCGCGGCCGGCATCTGCACGTGGCGTTCGTGCCCACTCGCTATCAGAGCCAGGACGCGTGGTTGTGCGTGGTGCATGACGTGACCCGGCATATCGAAGACGCTGCCGCCCTGGAAGAAGCGCGTCAGGCCGCAGACTCGGCGAGCCAGGCCAAGAGCCGTTTCCTCGCGACTATGAGCCATGAAATTCGCACGCCGTTGTATGGCGTGCTGGGCACCCTGGAGCTGCTTGGCCTGACGTCACTCGCGCCACGCCAGCAGGATTACCTGCAGACCATCCAGCGTTCTTCCACCACCTTGTTCCAGTTGATCAGCGATGTATTGGATGTGTCGAAGATCGAGGCCGGGCAAATGACCCTCGAACTCCAGGATTTCTGCCCCCTGGAAATGACGGAAGACTGCGTGCGCACCTACGGCGCATTCGCCCGCTCCAAGGGCTTGCAGCTGTATGCCTGCATCGACGCGAACCTGCCGGACAGGTTACGCGGTGACCCGCTGCGTATCCGCCAGATCCTCAATAACCTGCTGAGCAATGCGATCAAGTTCACCGATTACGGGCGCGTGGTGCTGCGCCTGCGGGGCCTGGAAACCAGCGATGGGCGGGTCGAGTTGCAGTGGCAAGTCAGCGACTCTGGCGTGGGCATTGCCCAAGCACAACAGCATCAACTATTCGACCCGTTCTACCAGGCCGAAGATGCCACCCGACAGGCCGGCGCCGGCCTGGGCCTGGCCATCTGCAAATGGCTGTGCGAGTTGATGCACGGCCAACTGAACGTGGTCAGCGAACCCGGCCTGGGCAGCAGCTTTACCCTGCAAGTCGCGCTGGAGTCCGTGCCCGGCACCTTGGCCGATTGCCCCGTCTTCAGACCCGACACGCCGGCTGTCTACGTGCGCGCGCCGGAAGCGGAGCGGACGCAATGCATGATCGACTGGCTCAAACGCCTGGGGCTCGACAGCCGCGTATGTGCCGCCGACACACCCGCCGCCGCGCTGCTGGTGGATTTCACCCATGACCCGGCATGGCCCGGCACACGCATCATCGCCAGCGCCGGAGGGCCGAGCCCGGCGCAACCGTACGGCAGCGATTGGGCGGTCGACGCCAACGATGTTCGCGCCATCGCCTGGGCGGTCTACCTGGCGCAGCACGGTGCCGAGGCCGACCATCGCCCCGCGCCACCCACCCAGGCACGCCCGCTGAACCTGCAGGTACTGGTGGCCGAGGACAATGTGATCAACGCGGCCATCATCCAGGAGCAACTGGAAGCCCTGGGCTGCTCGGTGGTACTCACCTCCGACGGCGAACAGGCACTGACCCAATGGTTGCCCGGACGCTTCGACCTGGTGCTGACCGACGTGAATATGCCGGTAATGAACGGCTATCAGTTGGCCGAAGCATTGCGCCGACAAGATGCCACGTTGCCGATTATCGGGATAACCGCCAATGCCATGCGCGAAGAAGGCGAACACTGTACGGCTGTTGGCATGAACGGGTGGATGGTCAAGCCGCTGAACCTCGCCACCTTGCGTGCGCAATTGGAAAAACACTGCAAGATCGAAGTGCCCGCCGTCGTCGATATGCCGCCGCTGTCGCCCAAGATGCGCGAACTGTTTGTCACCACGCTGCGTCAGGATGTGCACACCACCCTGGCCGCATTGGACAACCAGGACGCCAGCGGCACGGCGCAACAATTGCACAGCATGGCCGGAGCCCTCGGCGCGGTGCAGCTCGTTGATTTGGCCAACGCCTTTGTCGAACTGGAACTGCGCCTGACCGGCATGGCCATCACGCCCACGCTTGCCCTGGAAGTACGGCGCAACCTGGCTCGCCTCACGGCATTGCTCGACTCCTTTGAATAATTTCACTCTGGATAATCAACCCATGGAAACCCTCAACGTAGTCATTGCAGACGATCACCCCATCGTGCTGGTCGGGGTACGGGAGCTGGTCGAGCGCGACAAGCGTTTTCGCGTGGTGGGCGAAGCCGTGTGCTCCAACGAACTGGTGACGCTACTGGAAAACACTGCAGTGGACCTGGTGATCACCGACTTCAATATGCCGGCGGACTCGCCCTACGGCGATGGCCTGAAGTTAGTGGAATACCTGGTGCGGCATTTCCCCAAGGTACGCGTGCTGGTGCTGACGATGATCTCCAATCCGCTGATCCTCACGCGCTTGCAGGAAGTGGGCGTGCTGGCCGTGATCCAGAAAAACCAACTGCACAATGAGATTCAGGCCGTGCTCAAGGCCATCGCCCGGGGCATCCCGGTACGCAGCAAGGGCCCGCAACCGACCTCGGTACTGGAATCGTCCGATCTCGATGAGCGCTTCACTCGGTTATCCCCAAAGGAACATGAGATCCTGCGTTTGTTTATCTCAGGACAAAGTGTCAATGAAATTGCGCGAGGTTTGAACCGCAGCGCCAAAACCATCAGCACACAAAAAGTCTCGGCCATGCGCAAGTTGGAAGTCGGCAGCGATCAGGACTTGTTGGCTTATTGCATAGAGCGCAACTTGTTCAACTAACACCGGTTTCTAGGGATCGTCTGATGTCCCACTCACCGCTGCAGCCTTATTGTGTTGTTTTAACCCCAACATGGAAAAAACAACATGAAACAGCTGTCTCGCACACTTCTGGCATTGTCGATCTTCGCCGCTGGTAATGCGTTTGCCGCCGACCCACCGGCAACCCCTACCAAAGCCGGTAGCGGCACCATCAACTTCACCGGCAGCATCAACAATGATGCTTGCTCTGTTGAAGGCATCGGTGAGAACAAAACTATCTCGGTCAGCATGGGCGAAGTGTCGATCAAGGACATAGGCACAGCCACCGCACCGAAAGGCAACGGCACCCTGAGCGCCGAGAACTTCGGCATGACGATCAACTGCAACGCTGGCACCAAGGTGGCGATGATCTTCCAACCGACCAAAGGCGCCGGCTCCGGCATCGTGACCGGCACCAAAGTGTTGAAGCTGACCGACGGCCTGGGCGCCGCCAAGAACATCGGTATCGCCCTGCTCGACTCCAATGGCGCGCTGATCGACCTGAGCTCGCCGACCGCCGCGAAGGTCGAGAACACCCTGCAAGACAGCAATACCACGCTGAAATTCTCGGCTGCCTACGTCACCACCGCTGACGCCGCCTCCGCCGTGGCCGGTCGCGCCGATGCCACCCTGCCATTCACCCTGCAGTACGAATAAGCCCAACCTGTTGCGGGGCCTGCGGGCCTCGCATACCTCTCAAACATAGCGGTAGCCATTATGTTTTTTCGCTATTCACTGTCCCTCTGTGCGGGTCTGCTCGGCCTGTTTGCGGTCGGCCAGGCCACAGCCGGCATTTCGTTGAGCAGCACACGCCTGGTGTTCGACGGCCAGCACAAAGAAGCCGGTATCACCGTACGCAACAGCGGCGAGGACATATTGATTCAGTCCTGGGTCGACACGGACGACGCCGACGCAAGCTCCGTACCGTTCGCCGTCACCCCGCCGCTGGCGCGGGTCACCAGCAATGAGCAACAACTGTTGCGGGTGATCTACGAAGGCACGGGCATGCCCACCGACCGCGAGTCCGTCGTTTGGCTCAACGTGCAGGAAATTCCCAAGGCCTCGAAAACCGAGAACACCTTGCAGCTTGCCGTGCGCCAGCGCATCAAGGTGTTCTTTCGCCCAGCCGGCATGAAAAACAACGCCTACCTGGCGCCGACCGAACTGCGCTGGCAACTGGCCGAGCACGGCGGCAAGCCTGTGCTGCGGGTGAGCAACCCTGGGGCTTATCACGTGTCGATTGCCGACATTACCCTGCAGGCCGGTGCCGTCAGCGAACACCCATTCGATACGATGATGATTGCGCCAGGCGAACAAAAAGAGTTCGTCCTCAAACAACTTCCGGTCACTAATACAGCGCACTTGAAGTTCAGCAGTATTAATGACTATGGCGCACAAGATTCCTACAGCGCGCAAATTTCCAACAGCGCTCAAATAAGCGCCAGTTTGAACAAAGAATCACCATAACGCGCCTGCCCTTCGCGCAGCCGCACTTTCACTGTATTTCTCTTCGCTCCGTTAGTTCGTATCGGAGGTGATATAGGGTTCCTGCATGTTTTTATTCAAGCGCGATAGTCTGGCGCCACTTTTGATTGCCGTGGGCTTCAGCTCGGTCTGTCACGCCGACGGCGATGAACACTTCAATACTTCGTTTTTGCAGGGCGCAGCGGCGTCGGTCGATCTGCAGTCGTTGCTCGCCAGCAGCAGCGTGCTCCCCGGCAATTACCGGGTTGACCTGTATGGTAACGACACCCTGGTAGGCCGACGCGATATCGACTTTCGCCGCAACCCTTCGAACGGCCGGGTCGAGGCCTGCCTGACCCTGGAGATGCTGCAACAAGTGGGCGTCGATATCGGCGCCTTACAGGCCAACGGGAAACTCGTCGACACCGATCCCAACGCCTGTCTCGACCTGCCCGCACTGATCGAACACGCCAGCGTTCGCTACGACGTACCGCGCCTGCGCTTGCTGGTCAGTGTGCCGCAACGCGCCATGGAGCGCGGGCGCCGCGGTTATGTCGATCCGGCCCTGTGGGACGATGGCGTACCCGCCGCGTTCATGAACTACCAGTTGAGCAGCAACCGCAGCAGCAACGACGCCAACACCACGCTTTCAAACAACCTGGGCCTGCGCAACGGTATCAACCTCGGGGGCTGGCGCCTGCGCAACGAGTCGAACTTCAGCAGCAGCACCGGCCGCTCCAGCACGTTCAAGAGCAACCGCAGCTACCTGCAACATGACCTGACCGCCTTGAAGGGGCAGTTCAGCGCCGGGGACATTTTTTCGGATGCCGACCTGTTTGACAGCGTGCGCTATCGCGGCCTGAAGATGGCCTCTGATGACGGCATGCGCGCCGACAGCGAGCGCGGCTACGCGCCGATCATCCGGGGCGTTGCGCAGTCCAGCGCCACCGTGGAGATCCGCCAGAACAACTACATCCTCTATACCGCCAACGTGCCGCCGGGGCCGTTCGAAATCAGTGACATTTACCCCAGCGGCTCCAACGGCGACCTTGAAGTGACGGTGATCGAGGCGGACGGCCGTCGCCGGGTCACGGTGCAGGCGTTTTCCAGCTTGCCGATCATGGTGCGTGAAGGCCAGGTGAAATACAGCCTCTCGGCCGGTCAGTACAACAGCAACAGTGACGGGCAGAAAACCCCGCAGTTTGTCAGCAGCACCCTGGCCTATGGCATCAGCAGCAACCTGTCGGGGATCGTCGGGGTACAGGCCACGCAGGACTTCCAGGCGCTGTCGGTCGGGGCCGGGCGCAACACATCGATTGGTGCGGTGTCGCTGGACATGACCCACTCCGCCAGCCGTACCTTCGGCCGGCAGGTCACGGGCAACAGCCTGCGCGCGCTGTATGCCAAGACCTTTACCGGCACCGACACCAACTTCACCCTAGCGGCCTATAGGTACTCGACCGAGGGCTATCGCACCCTCACCGAACATGTCGAGGAATTGAGCAGCGACGGCCGGACACACCTCGGTAACTCGAAAACCCGCACCGACCTGACCGTCAACCAGAGCCTGGGGCGCAACCAGCAGTTCGGCAGTGTGTACCTGAACGCCAGCGACCAGCGCTACTGGGGACGCGGCGGCGCGCAAAGCTTGTCGGCGGGCTACAGCAATTACTGGAGAGACGTGACCTACAACCTCAGCGCCACGCACACCAAGGATGTGGGCAACTACGGGCCGTCGAACAACGACACGTTGATTAACCTGTCACTGTCGTTTCCGCTGGGCTCGAAGCCCCGTGCGCCGAGGGCATTCGTTTCTGCCAGCACGCAAAAAGACAACGACACCACGCAAATGGGCGTCAACGGCTACCTGACGGAAGACAGCAACACCTATTATTCGCTGCAAGCCGGCAACAGCAGCACGGGCGGCAGCACCGGTTCGGCCAACCTCAGCACCCGCACGGCGCTGATGGACATCAGCGGTGGCTACAGCCAGGGCCGTGGGTACAGCGCGCAGAACCTCAATGTGGCCGGGTCAGTGGTGGCCCACGCGGGCGGTATCAACCTGGGACAGACCGTGGGCGAGACCTTTGCGCTGGCGCAAGTCGAAGGCGTGCCCGGTGTGAAGATCAGCAGTTTCTCCGGCGCCAGGACTGGCAGCAACGGCTATGCAGTGATCCCCAATACGCAGCCTTATCGGGTTAACTGGATCAGCCTGGACACCCGCGACCTGGGCGCTGATATCGAAATCGATAACGCCACCCAGCAAGTTGTCCCTCGGCGCGGGGCCGTGGTCTTGGCGCGCTATGCCAGCAAGAGCGGGCGCCGCGTGCAGTTCGCCTTGTTCGACGCCCAACATCGGCCGATCCCGTTTGGCGCGTCGCTGGAAAGCATGGCGGGCAAGCAGATGGCGATCGCCGATCCGAGTGGCAAGGCGTTGGCCTTGGTGGAAGAAGATACGGGTACGCTGGTGATCAAATGGGCCGACCAGCACTGCCAGGCGCCTTATGCGTTGGGCGAACGCAACAAGGCGCTGAACTACGAGCGGGTAGCACTGACCTGCGCGCCGAACCCGTAAGCACCTCGTCAAACACGCTGGCCCAAATCCATGTCGGAGTATGGGCACGCTAAGCCGGGCGAGGTGCCGAGTGGTCGGACTTAAAAGTCGCGCTTGTAGAAGATATCCAGGGAGCTGGCCACACCGCTCGCCACTTCCAGGTACACCTTCTTGCTCAACAGATAACGCAAGGCGATGGTACTCGCCGGTTCGAACACCCCTACGCCGTAACGCAGGCTGAGTTTTTCGGTGATCTTGCCGCTGGCCACGACGGCAGTGTTGTTGCCGCTGCCTTGGGTATCCAGTTCGAAGTCCTGGATGCCCAAGTTCTTCGCCAGGTCCGACGTCACTCCGGCGCTGCCCATCAAACCCAGGCCCAACGCGGCCTGGGCCAGCATATTGTTGTCTTCACCGGTGGTGCTCAGCGGACGCCCCAGCACCAGGTAGGACAGCGCCTGTTCCTGGCTCATGGCCGGCTCCGAGAAGATCTGCGTGGTGGGCTGCTCGGCGCTGCCGCTCAGGCGGATCCCGGCGATCACATCGTCGGTCTTGCGAATCGCTTCGATGTCCAGGTATGGCTGGTCCAGGGGGCCGGCGAACAGCAGTCGCGCACGGCGTACATCAAGCTTCTGCCCGTAGGCGCGGTAACGGCCATCGTTGAGCCACAGCTCGCCACGGGTGTCGAGGTTGTCGCCGATATGCACCTGGCCCTGTACCTTGGCGGTGAGGCCGAAGCCCGAGAAGTTGAGCTTGTCCTCGCCCACCACCACGTCGATGTCCATGGCCATCGCCATCGGCGGCTTGCCCTCTTCGGTCTGGCTGCCGATGATCACCGTGTCATCCGAGACCTTGACGGTGGACGGCGGCAACTCGCGCACCGTGATATCGCCGCGCGGGATGTGCACTTTGCCGGCGACGGCCAGCTTGTCGTTCTTCAGGCTGATTTTCAGATCGGGCGCCACTTCCAGCACCGCGTAGGGCTCCACCGTCACCGGCAGTTGCGAGCCTTGCAGGCTGAGGTCCACCGCCAACGCCTGCCCCCATTCGATCTGGCCTTTGAGGCTGCCCTGCCCGGCCTTGCCACTGCGCCAGCCACCGTTGAGCTGCACGCTCTCGCCGGCAATCACTGCTTGCACGTCCAAACCTTGCAGGCTGATGGGCAGTTCCGGACCGGAAACCTCGCCGCCCACCAGGTTCACGTTGCCGTTGACCTGGGGCGCCAACAGGCCACCAGCAATACGCCCGTTGCCATTGAGCTTGCCGCTGAGGGTTTCCACCATCGGCACAAACGGTCGCGCCACCGCGAGGTCCAGACCGACCAGGCTGAAATTGCCGGTGATCGGTTTGTTCTTCGGCAGCGGGTTGATCTGCGCCTGCACCATCAATTCGCCAAGCTTGCCGCCACGAAAATTCAGCTGCGTGTCGATCCGCTTGGGATTGAGGGTGGTTTCCAGCTTCAAGGTGTCATAGGGGAAGTCCAGCCACTGGTCCTTGTCCCTGACACGCAAGGTGCCGCCACTGGCATCCACCGCGACCACGCCTTTGGGGCCGCTGTCGGGCAAGTCCAGTTGCACGTCGGCGTTGAGCGTGCCCTGCCAGGCGAAATCCTTAGGCAGGAACGCCGCGAGGCTGTCGATGGGGAATTGCTTGAGGTGGTAGCGCAGTTTCGGCTCGGGCATCAGGCGCTGGTCTTCGCCACACAGGCTGGCAGGGCCGGACACCCAGCAGTGCGCGGCAAACGTCAGCTTGCCATCGGCCATGCGTTCGATCTTCGCCGGGGCTTGCAGCTTCCAGTCCTGGCCACCGGCTTGTACATCGCCACTGGCCAGGCGCCCGCGCCAGTTGCCTTTGTCGAGGTTGCCATCCAACGCCAGGGCAAGCTTGACCAGCGGTCCCGCCAGGTCCAGTTGGACTTTCTGGTTTTTGATATCGCCTTGGGCGCTGGCGGTCAGGGTGCCAACCTGGGTGTCGCCGGATTGGATGCCGCTGCCTTTCAAGTCGATCTTGGCGCGCTGGGCACTGTCGAGGGTGGCGTCGAGGGTGAGGCTTTGCAGGCGATTGTCGGCAAACGCCAGTTGTTGGCCCGTGAGGTCGAGTTTGCCCTGGGGAGCCTTGAGGCTGCCGGCCACGTCAAGTCGGCCGTTGACCTGGCCGCGCAATTGCGGCCAGAGCTGGGCCAGGCGCGCCAGCTTGATATCGATCTGCCCGGCCAAACGCTGTTGCAGGCTGCCACTGCCGTTGATGCGGTTGTCACCCAGGCGAATATCCAGGTTGGCCAACGTCCACTGCTCGCCAGCGCCTTCAGCCTTGGCCGCCAACACGGCGGTTTGCCCACGCAGGCGGCCCTTGAGGTCGAGGTCGGCGTTCAGCTTGAGTTGCTCATTCTTGAACTCGCCCTTGCTGCGTAGCGGTCCCGCCAGGGTGCCCGGCAGTTCTGCGACCCAGTACGCCGGGTTCAGCGCCGACAGGTCCAGCGCGGTGTCCCAGGAAATGCCGTCGGCAAATTGCAGGTTCAGGTGGCCTTCAGCCTTGCCCTGGCCGGCGGCGAGTTTCAGCTCGGGCAGGAAGATCTGCTTGAGGTCGCCACTGAAGGGCGTGACCACATTGAACGTGCCCGCCGGGCCGTCGAGGTCGGCCTTGAGATTACCCAGGTAGTTGCCGTCCTTGTAGGAAATCTCGCCGTTGAACGTCCGCAGGGCGACCTGCGGCTCGTCGATCACCGGATAGAGGCGATGCCAGGGGAAATCCAGCCAGTCGATCTTGGCGTCGGCGCTGAAGCCTTGCTGCCAATCCAGTTGGGCCGTCAACTTGAGGCTTTGTTTGTCACCGGCATTCAGGTCCAGGCCAGCGATCTGCGCACCCTTGCCGTCGACCCGGCCTTGCAGCAGCAGATCCACCGGACCTTTTTCCGCCGGCAATACGGCTTTGCCCAGCAGTTGGTAGCCGCGGTTCAAGTCACCTTTGGCGGTGAGGTCCAGTTGATTGAGTTGCAGGGTATCGGGCAGATCGGCGCTCGGTTTGAAGCCGTCGGCAGTGATGTGCAATTGAGCCGGTAGATTTTCCACCAGGGGTTGCAGTTCGCCCGTGAGCTTGGCCGGCAGGTAACCCGTACTGTCAGCGTCAAGCTTGAGGGTCTTGAGCAGGTCGCCGTCGACCTGGAGCGCCACCTTCCACGAAGCGCCGCCCGGCGCGTAAGGCAGGCTCAGGTTACCGGTAGCGTTCAACGGCCAGTCGCCGGTGGGTTGCAGCAGCCCGGTGAGGTCCAGCACCAGGTCATCGCGTTGCAGGTGCACCGAGTCGATCTGCAATCCGGCGGCGGTCCAATGCGCCGCCAATTGCAGGCCCTTGAGTTCCTCACTGCCATTGAACAGCAGGCTGCCGACGCGAACGTCGCCCAACTGGATGGCCAGCGGCAGTTTCAAGTCAGGCAGTTGAATCGGCCCGCTGCTTTCTTCGGTGCTCGGAGGAAATTGCAGGCTGACCTGCTCCACATCCAACGTCTCGATACACAGGGTCATGCGCAATAGGCATGCCGGCGACCAATCAAATGTGGGCGCCTTGAGTTCGACACGGCTGCTGTCCTGCTGCCACAGCACATGGTCGGCGCTCCACTGGCCGCCCAAATGCCCCTGGAAATTTTCCAGGGTCAAACCCGGCACGCGGCCCAACGCCCAGCGGCTGCCCGCCTGGGTGCCGAGCACCGCCCACAGTGCCAGTAACAGCACGGCAAGGATGGCCACCACCGCCAGCCCCGCTATTTTTACACCACGCATCACAGCTCAGGCCCCATGGAAAAGTGCAATCGAATACCGCCCGGGTCTTCCAGGGCATGGGCCAGGTCAAGACGGATCGGACCGACCGGCGAAACCCAGCGGATGCCGACACCCACGCCGGTTTTCAGGCTCGGCAGGTCCAGGTTGTTGAAGGAATTACCCTGGTCGATGAAGGTTGCGATCCGCCATTTCTCGGCAATGGAATATTGGTACTCGGCACTCAGGGCCACCATGTAGCGGCCACCGATGCGGTCGCCACGGTCGTTCTCGGGCGACAGCGTCTGATACTCGTAGCCCCGCACACTCTGGTCACCACCGGCAAAGAAACGCAGTGACGGCGGCACCGATTTATAGCCATTGGTGGCACTGCCACCCACCTGTGCGCGGGCCAGGAAGCGGTGGTTGTCCCACAACGTGGTCAGGCCTTTGACCAGGGCCGTGCCATACAGCAGGTTGGTATCGGAGCCCAGGCCCTCTTTGGCGACCTTGGTGTCGAATTGCAGGCGATAGCCGTTGTGCGGGTCGATGCGATTATCGCTGCGCAGGTAGGAATAGCTGACGCCCGGCATCACCAGGTTACTCAGGCCGGAGTCATTGCCCAGGCGGTATTCCTCACGCTGGTATTTGAGCGAGATCACACGTGTCCAGCCGCTCGGCAACTTGCTATGCCATTCAGGGCCGAGGGTCAGCAATTTACTGACCGTATCGGTGTTGGCGATTTCTTCGTTCTGGTAGCCCCCGGCGAAACGCAGCTTGTCGGTCAACGGCGGGTCGAGCGGGATGTCGTACCACAGGCCGACGTTCTGCCGGGGCGCCGACAGCTCGGCTTCCCAGCCATAACTGTGGCCCTGGGGGTTGACCCAGTGGCGGGTCCAGTTGGCTTTGCCACGCGGACCGACGTCGGTGGAAAACCCCAGGCCGAGCCCCATGGTGCGCGGCTTGCGGGTTTCCAAGCGCACAGCCACCGGAATGATGTCGTTGGTCGAAGCGGCCGGGGCCGCGTCCACGCGCACGCCTTCGAAGAAACCACTGGCTTGCAGGTTCTGGTTGAGTTCGGCGATCAGTTCGGAGTCGTAGGGCGTGCCGCTTTTGAACGGCACCATGCGGTGCAGCAGTTCTTCGTCAAATGGCGTATCGCCGGCAAAGCTCACTTTGCCGAGGGTATAGCGCGGACCGCTGTCGTAGATGAGCTCGATATCGGCGACGCCAGCCTGCGGGTCTACTGCCAATTTCTGACGGGTGAAGCGCCCACTGAAAAAGCCGTAGCGCGAGGCCTGGTTCTGAATCAGACGCTTGGCGTCATCGTAATGGCCGTGATTGAGCACGGCGCCGGACTTGAGGTCGTTGCTGACGGGCACGCGAAAGGCCTTGAGGTCGGCGGCCGGGCCGTCGACCCGAATGGTCACGTTACGCAAATGCACCGGCTCGCCGGGGTCAATGGTGAGGATCAGGCGCGGGTTGTTGCCGCCCTTCACGTCACTCTCGATCCGTGGCTGATAGAAGCCTAGGGCCTGGGCGGCTTTGCGCGCCTGCTCCTCCGCGCCACGGCTGAACCGTAGCAAGGCCTCTTCATCACGATCGCCCACCCCGCCGATATAGCCTTCGATGTTGGCTTTCAACGCGTCGTTTGAAGGTTTGACTCGCACGTCCAATTCGCTTTGCGCCAAGGCGCCGCAGCTTGTGAACAGCAGAATCAAGCCGCTGGTAAATCTTCCTGGAAACTTCATAGGCGCGGATGCTACACGACCTGGGGAGCCTCTTTGAACTCGGAAATGTCTGAATAATTCTGTATTAAGCCGTTGCAGCATGTAACGACTGGGGATTGGGGTGAAAAAACACATGCTCCAGGATGGGGCCTACAGCGACTTCACCGATTTCCTGATAGCCCTGACGCTTATAGAACTCCAGATAGCGCGAGTTGCCCGTGTCCAGTACCACGCCAGACGAATGCGGGTCTTCGGCGCACCAATTGTGCACGGCCTCCAGCAACTGCTCGCCGTAGTGTTTGCCCTGGAATTGCGGGTGAATACCCAACAACGGCAGCACATGCACTGATTCAGTGGGCAGGCACGCCAGCACCGCGTGATGGTAGTCGAGGTAACGTCGCGTACCGCGCACACCCGTGCTCAGCCACATGCGCAGTTGCCAGGCCCAGCTTTCGGTGATGCCCAGGCGCCGCTGCGGCGGTGCGATCAGGGCGATACCGATCAGCCGGTCGTTGACGAACAGGCCGATGGCCGGAAGTTTCTGAAAGAAGTGCTGCTTGACCAGTTCGCGCACGGTGGCGCGTACCCGCTGTTCATAGCCAGGGCGTTCGGCTTCGAAGATGTAGGCGAACGTCGGCTCATGCCGATAAGCCTGGTACAACAAGGAACGGGCTTCGCGTGAATAGCCGCTGTTGAGCAGGCGAATTTCAGCGATTGCAGTTGAAGTGTCCGGCATACCGTCAATCTCCCTGGGCGCCACTGAAAGGATGGCGCTCTTATGGTACGAACCTACACAGCATCAGTCGTTCCCAGACATTAGCAGTGCATCTGTCCTACCGCCACGCTGGCCCCCGTCCGTCTTGTCCGCTAGCATCGCCCTTTTGCCAGGACTGGACTGCCGACCATGAAAATCGTCTCCTTCAATATCAACGGGCTGCGCGCCCGCCCTCATCAGCTGGCGGCGCTGATTGAAAAGCACCAGCCCGATGTGATCGGCCTGCAGGAAACCAAGGTCCACGATGACCAATTCCCACTCGCCGAAGTACAGGCCCTTGGCTACCACGTGTACTACCACGGCCAAAAAGGTCACTACGGTGTCGCCCTGCTCTCGCGCCAGCCGGCGTTGAGCCTGCACAAAGGCTTCGCCAGTGACGAAGAAGATGCCCAGCGCCGCTTTATCTGGGGCACCTTCGCCGACGAGAATGGCCACCCGGTCACCATCATGAACGGTTACTTCCCCCAGGGCGAAAGCCGTGACCACCCCACCAAGTTCCCGGCCAAGCAGCGCTTCTACGAAGACTTGCAGCAACTGCTGGAAAGCCAGTTCAGCAATGACCAGGCACTGGTGGTGATGGGCGACATCAATATTTCCCCGGAAGACATCGACATCGGCATCGGCGCCGACAACGCCAAGCGCTGGCTGAAGACCGGCAAGTGCAGCTTCCTGCCGGAAGAGCGCGAGTGGATGGCGCGCCTGAAGAACTGGGGCCTGGTGGACAGCTTCCGCCACCTCAACCCGGACGTTGCCGATCGTTTCAGTTGGTTCGACTACCGCAGCCGTGGGTTTGAAGACGAGCCCAAGCGCGGCCTGCGCATCGACGTGATCCTGGCCTCCAATGGCCTGCTGTCGCGGGTCAAGGATGCCGGGGTGGACTACGAACTGCGGGGGCTGGAAAAACCGTCGGACCATGCGCCGATCTGGCTTGAATTGAGCTGACACCACCATTCAATGTGGGAGCTGGCTTGCCTGCGATAGCGGTGGGCCAGTGAAAGATTGGTTTGCTGATACACCGCTATCGCAGGCAAGCCAGCTCCCACAATTGGATCCTTGGCTTATCAGTCATATTTCTGCAACCGGCCTGACTTATTCTCGCGGCACTCCCTTTGGCTTAAGAAGGTGCCGGCATGATGCTGCGCGTTCTGTTTCTGCTGGCACTCTTTCCTCTCTACGCTGTTTCCGCCCCCCTACCCGCTCCCGATCAAGGCCCTGCTTTACGCATCCAGGGTTCCAATACCATTGGCGCGGCGTTGGGCCCGGCGCTGGTCAAGGGCTTGATGGAGCATCAGGGTTTGCAGGCGGTGCACGGTGAACCGGCGGAAGGCGCCAATGAACAGCGCGTGATCGGCAAGACCCGCCAAGGCAAGACGGTGATCATCGAAATCGCCGCTCATGGTTCAAGCACCGGTTTCACTGCCCTAAAGAAATCCACTGCCGACCTGGCGGCCTCATCGCGCCCGATAAAGGACAGCGAACTGGTGGACCTCGAACCCCTCGGCGACCTGAAAAGCCCCGAAGCCGAACAGGTGATCGCCATCGATGGCCTGGCCATCATCCTCCACCCGCAAAACCCGCTGAACACCCTGAATACCGAGCAACTGGCGCAGGTCTTCAATGGCGAGATCAGCACCTGGGAGGCATTGGGTGGCGTGGGTGGGCCGATCCACGTGTACGCACGGGATGATCAGTCGGGCACCTATGACACCTTCAAGGAACTGGTACTGCGCCTGCGTGGCAAGTCGCTCGCCTCGGGCGCCACACGTTTCGAGTCCAGCGAGCAGTTGTCCGATGCGGTCAGCCAGGACCCCCAAGGCATCGGCTTTATCGGCCTGCCCTACGTACGCCAGGCCAAGGCGGTGGCGATTGTGGATGGCGACTCGCACCCCATGCTGCCGCTGAACAGCCTGATTGCTACCGAGGATTATCCACTCTCACGTCGACTGTTCTTTTACTTGCCGCCATCCAGTCGCAATCCATGGGCCAAGGCGCTGGTGGACTTCAGCCAGAGCAGCAAGGGCCAGGCGATTGTGGCAACCAACGGCTTTATCGCGCAGCAGGTGCAGGCGATCGCCGTGGAGCCGCGCGCGTCGATGCCTGAGGACTATCAAGCGATCGCACGTGATGCTCAGCGCCTGACGGTGAATTTTCGTTTCGAGGAAGGCAGCGCCAGCCTGGACAACAAGGCACGCCAGGATCTGCAGCGGGTGGTGGCGTATCTCAAAAGCCACGACAAGCTGGATAAACAGGTGACGCTGGTGGGGTTTGGAGATGCCAAGAATGACCCGCAGCGGGCGGCATTGCTGTCGAAACTCAGGGCAATGGCGGTGCGCCGGGAATTGGTCAAGAACGGCGTGTTATTGCGCGATATCCGAGGGTTTGGCGCGCAGATGCCGGTGGCGGCGAATACGGCGGATGAAGGCCGGATCAAGAATCGGCGCGTGGAGGTTTGGGTCTACTGAACCTTGAGCGTTGTGGTGTTCGGGCCGGCCTCATCGCGGGCAAGCCCGGCTCCCACAGTGGATCGAGTCGTTCATGTAAACGCCATCTAATGTGGGAGCCGGGCTTGCCCGTGATGCAGGCGGCTCGGTCTTACTGCCCGCCGCGCATCAGCTCTTTAGGCACATACTTGCCAATCTCGAACTTGCCGATCGCCGCCCGGTGTACTTCGTCCGGGCCATCGGCCAGGCGCAGGGTGCGTTGCATGGCGTACATGTAGGCCAGCGGGAAATCGTTGGAAACACCGGCACCACCATGGATCTGGATCGCGCGGTCGATCACCTTCAAGGCCACATTCGGCGCGACCACCTTGATCTGGGCGATTTCGCTTTTCGCGACTTTGTTACCCACGGTGTCCATCATGTACGCCGCCTTCAAGGTCAGCAGGCGTGCCATATCGATCTCCATGCGTGAGTCGGCGATCTTGTCGATATTGCCGCCCAGGCGCGCCAGTGGCTTGCCGAATGCAGTCCGGCTGACGGAGCGCTTGCACATCAGTTCCAGTGCGCGCTCGGCCATGCCGATGGAGCGCATACAGTGGTGGATACGGCCCGGACCAAGGCGGCCCTGGGCGATCTCAAAGCCCCGCCCCTCACCCAGCAGCACGTTTTCGTAGGGTACCCGCACATTGTCGAACAGCACTTCGGCATGGCCGTGGGGCGCGTCGTCGTAGCCGAACACCGGCAGCGGGCGCACGATCTTCACGCCGGGGGTGTCCACCGGCACCAGGATCATCGAATGTTGCTGGTGGCGCGGTGCGTCCGGGTTGCTCAGGCCCATGAAGATCAGGATTTTGCAGCGCGGGTCGCAGGCGCCGGAGGTCCACCACTTTTTGCCGTTGATCACCCATTCATCGCCCTGGCGCTCGGCGCGGGCGGCCATGTTGGTGGCGTCTGAGGACGCCACATCCGGTTCGGTCATGGCGAAGGCCGAGCGGATCTCGCCGCGCAGCAACGGCTCCAACCAGCGTTGCTTTTGCTCTTCGTTGGCATAGCGCACCAGCACTTCCATGTTACCGGTGTCGGGGGCGGAGCAGTTGAACGGCTCAGGGCCCAACAGCGAACGGCCCATGATTTCAGCCAACGGTGCGTATTCGAGGTTGGTGAGGCCGGCGCCCAGTTCGGACTCCGGCAGGAACAGGTTCCACAGGCCTTCAGCTTTAGCCTTGGCCTTCAGCTCTTCCATGATTGCGGTGGGCTGCCAGCGGTCGCCTTCGCTGACCTGGCGTTCGAATACCGGCTCGGCCGGGTACACGTAAGCGTCCATGAACGCAGTGACGCGTTCACGCAGTTCCTGAACCTTGGGCGAATAGGCGAAATCCATGAGCAGCTCCCTTCTCTGAGAGGTTGTTTAGGTCATGCAATCGATGCTAGAACAGCGTTGATAATTTACCTAGCCTATTCTCGGCGTGTATTAACATTCATCACCGATATATGATCGACGTATGGCCACCTAACAATAAGAGCGCTACGAAATGAATCTGAGCAAGGTCGACCTCAACCTGTTTATCGTCTTTGACGCGATCTACACCGAAGCCAACCTGACCCGCGCCGGGCAGATTGTCGGCATCACCCAGCCGGCGGTGTCCAACGCTCTGGCACGCCTGCGCGAGACCTTCAACGACCCGCTGTTCGTGCGCACCGCCCAAGGCATGGTGCCCACGCCGATGGCGCAGAACATCATCGGCCCGGTGCGCAATGCGTTGTCGTTGCTGCGGGTGTCGGTGCAGGAAAGCCGCATCTTCAACCCGCAACAGGCGGCCAAGACCTACCGCATCAGCATGACCGACCTCACCGAAGCGGTGATCCTGCCGCTGCTGTTTCAGCGTCTGCGCCGCCTGGCGCCTACCGTGGTGATCGAGAGTTTCCTGTCCAAACGCCGCGAAACCACCAAGGAACTGGCCGCCGGGCGCCTGGACTTTGCCGTGGACGCGCCGCTCAACACCGATCCGCAGGTGCGACACGTCAAGCTGATGGAAGACCGCTACGTGTGCGCCATGCGCAAGGGTCATCCGCTGGCGGGCAAGGACAAGCTGACCCTGGATGATTACCTGGGGCTGACCCACATCCATATCTCCAGCCGGCGCAACGGTCTGGGCCATGTGGACCTGGCACTGGGCAAGATGGGCCTGCAGCGCAAGATCGCTCTGCGTTCCCAGCACTACCTGATGGCCTCGCAGGTGCTGCAGCAGACCGACATGGTGATGACCGTGCCCGAGCGCTTCGCCCGCCGCCACGAACTGCATTGGTTCAACCTGCCGGTCAACGACGTGCCGCCGGTGGAAACCCATTTGTATTGGCACGAAAGCACCGACCAGGACCCGGCCAACCGCTGGATGCGTGAGCAGATGATCGAGTTGTGCCAGCAGGTCACGGCGCACGAAAAGAAGCTCGACAAGCAACAACCCTAAGGCTAGCGCCTACAGGGTTGAGCTTGACGCTTACGTCAACCTGCCATTAGCTTAGCGCCAAGACCTTCTTGAGCGCCGCCATGAGCACTACCTACAGCATCTCCGACCTCGCCCGCGAGCTCGACATCACCACCCGCGCCATTCGCTTCTACGAGGAACAAGGCCTGCTGGCTCCGGAACGCCGGGGCCAGGAGCGCATCTACTCGGCGCGGGACAAGGTCAGCCTCAAGCTGATCCTGCGCGGCAAACGGATCGGTTTTTCCCTGGCGGAATGCCGTGAGTTGATCGAACTCTACGACCCCACCAGCGGCAACCATGTGCAACTCAACAGCATGCTCGCAAAAATTGCCGAGCGCCGTGAACAGCTGGAACAGCAACTGCTGGACATCGAACAGATGAAGCTGGAACTGGACACCGCCGAAGAACGCTGCACCCAGGCCCTGGCCCACACCATGCGCCAGGCCGGCCATTGATCAGAAGGTAACTGCCATGTCACTCCCCTCACACGTCCGCCTGGTGGAAGTCGGCCCACGCGACGGTCTGCAAAACGAAGCCCAGCCCATCAGCGTGTCGGACAAGGTCCGGTTGGTGGACGCCCTCAGCGCGGCGGGCCTGAGTTATATCGAAGTCGGCAGTTTTGTATCGCCCAAGTGGGTCCCGCAGATGGCCGGTTCCGCCGAGGTCTTCGCGCAGATCCAGCGCAAGCCTGGCGTGACCTATGGTGCCCTGGCGCCGAACCTGCGCGGTTTCGAGGACGCAGTGTCGGCCGGCGTGAAGGAAGTGGCGGTGTTTGCGGCGGCATCCGAGGCGTTTTCCCAGCGCAATATCAACTGTTCCATCAGCGAAAGCCTGGAGCGCTTCGCGCCGATCATGGCGGCGGCCAAGCAGAATGGGGTCAGCGTGCGGGGTTATGTCTCGTGCGTGCTGGGTTGTCCCTATGAAGGTCAGATCGCGCCAGAGCAAGTGGCGGCGGTCGCACGGGAGTTGTATGCCATGGGCTGCTACGAGGTGTCCCTCGGCGACACCATCGGCACCGGCACAGCGGGCGCCACGCGTCGCCTGTTCGAGGTGGTCGGTGCGCAGGTGCCACGGGACAAGCTGGCGGGGCACTTCCATGACACCTATGGACAGGCCATCGCGAACATCTACGCCAGCCTGCTGGAAGGGATTTCGGTGTTCGACAGCTCTATCGCGGGCCTCGGCGGCTGCCCTTACGCCAAAGGTGCCAGCGGTAACGTCGCCACCGAAGATGTGGTGTACCTGCTCAATGGCCTGGGTATCGAGACCGGTATCGACCTGGAGGCCTTGATCGGCGCGGGCCAGCAAATCAGCAGCGTGCTGGGTAGGCCTACCGGGTCGCGCGTGGCGAAGGCGCGTAACGCCGGTTGAGTAGCTTAGCGGTAAGAATGTGTTACCGCCCTGCTACACATCGAGTAACACGGGAACATATTTTGTCGTATTTGCCGTAGGCCAATCCCTACATAAAAATTATGTTATTGATTTTAAAGCATTTTTAAAAGTTGGCACGGCTTCTGCTATCTCTATGGCATAACAAGAATAAAAAGCGCCAAACCTAATAAAAATAAGACGAAACGACTCTGACATAACAAAAACAACACGGCAGAGACGCAGCTAACAGATTTTTTTGGAGAAGATGTGCTTCGCAGGGTACGGCATGCCGAAACCCGCAACCGGTTAGAGAAAAATAAAACTACCTCAGGTAGCTACCCACTGGTTGGATCGATAACGAAGAAGCAGATCAGCGTTCAAAAAAATACGTTTGCTCTTGACCCCGCATGGGGGTCGCCAAAAACAGCGGTAAAGGGTAACGGTTGCCAAAAACAACAATAGACCGCCCCTCAATAATAAAAAAAGAGCACGCAACGACAAATTAAAGGGGACCCTCGGGTCCCCTTTGTGCTTTCTGGGAATTGATAAACCCTGGCCTGGCACGCGTCAAAAAATGCAGGAGCGGGCTTGCTCGCGAATGCGGTGGTTCAGTCGATACAGGTGGCGACTGAGGCACCCTATTCGCAGCAAGTCCGCTCCACATTGGTAATGCGTCATTAGCTAGAGCGCGTTCTTCAGCTCTTGTATTGAGATCTCGCGCATGCGGAATTTCTGGATCTTGCCCGTTACCGTCATCGGGAACTCCTCCACGAACTTGAAATGCTTGGGCGTCTTGAAGTGCGCAATGCGGCCCTTGCACCAGGTTTGCAGCTCAAGCTCATTGGCCACATGGCCTGGATGGAACTTGACCCAGGCGACGATGGCTTCACCGTAACGCTCATCCGGAATGCCGATGACCTGCACATCCGCCACTGCCGGGTGGGTGAAGAAAAACTCCTCCAGCTCACGCGGGTACACGTTCTCGCCACCACGGATGATCATGTCCTTGTTGCGCCCGGCAATGCACACGTAGCCATGGGCGTCCATGCTCGCCAGGTCGCCGGTGTGCATCCAGCCAGCGTCGTCGATGGCCTCGCGGGTGGCATCGGGGTTGTTCCAGTAGCCAAGCATCACGCTGTAGCCACGGGTGCACAACTCGCCGATCTCGCCTCGCGCCACCGTATTGCCGTCGGCATCGATAATCTTGTTTTCCAACTGCGGCTGGGTGCGCCCGACCGTGGTCACGCGGCGCTCCAGGTCATCATCCGCCCCCGTCTGCAAGGACACCGGACTGGTTTCCGTCATGCCGTAGGCAATCTGCACCTCGCTCATGTGCATCTCGCTGATCACCCGGCGCATCACTTCGATGGGGCACGTGGCGCCGGCCATGATGCCGGTGCGCAGGCTGGACAAGTCAAAGCCGCCCAGCTGTGGATGATCGAGCATAGCGATGAACATGGTGGGCACGCCGTACAGGCCGGTGGCGTGCTCTTCGGCGACGGCGGTGAGCGTCAGCAGCGGGTCGAAGCCGTCATTGGGATAGATCATGGTGGTGCCATGGGTGATGCAGCCCAGGTTACCCATGACCATGCCGAAGCAGTGATACAGCGGTACCGGGATCACCAGGCGGTCTTGCGCGGTCAGGCCCAGGCTTTCGCCGACCAAGTAACCGTTATTGAGGATGTTGTGGTGACTGAGGGTGGCGCCTTTGGGAAAACCGGTGGTGCCGGAGGTGTACTGGATATTCACCGCCTGGTCGAAGTGCAGGCTGGCCTGGCGGCTGTGCAACTGTTCGAGCGGGATGCCTGTCCCGAGCGCGGCCAATTGCGCCCAGGGCAGGAATCCCGGGGGCGGGCTGGGGTCTAGGCTGATCATGCCGCGCAGATCGGGGTTCAGTGCCTGCAGCATCGCGTGGTAGTCGGAGGTCTTGAATGACCCGGCGCACACCAGCCACTGGCAGCCGGACTGCTTGAGCACGTATTCCAGTTCACTGCTGCGGTACGCCGGGTTGATATTGACCAGGATCACGCCGAGCTTGGCGCTGGCGATCTGGCTGATGCACCACTCGGCGCAATTGGGTGCCCAGATACCCAGGCGGTCGCCGGTCTGCATACCCAGGGCGAGAAAGGCACGGGCGTGCAAATCGACCGTTTCGGCCAATTGCCGCCAGGTGTAACGACGCTGCTGGTGTCGCACCACTAGGGCCTCGCCATCGGGGAATTGCGCGACGGTGCGATCAAAGGCTTGGCCAATCGTCATGGCCAGCAAGGTCTTGTCCTGGGAGCCACGGCTGTAGCTCTGGTTCGGTTGATCCATAACGACCCCTGTTTGTCTTTTTTGTAGGTTGACGTAAACGTAAACTACGATTGACACCGCCGTAACGCAAGTTTACGTTAACGTAAAGGTGAGCGCCCTCCCCTGGCGCGCCCTCCACACAAAAACAAAGCTCACATTAAGGTGCCTGTCCATGAGTTACCCGTCCCTGAACTTCGCCCTCGGTGAAACCATCGACATGCTGCGCGACCAGGTGCAGTCCTTCGTGAGCAAGGAAGTCGCGCCGCGCGCGGCACAGATCGACCGTGACAACCTGTTCCCCGCCGACCTGTGGCAGAAATTCGGCGACATGGGCCTGTTGGGCATCACCGTCCCGGAAGAATACGGCGGCGCCGGCCTGGGCTACCTGGCCCACGTGGTGGCGATGGAAGAGATCAGCCGGGGTTCGGCGTCGGTGGCGTTGTCCTACGGCGCGCATTCCAACCTGTGTGTGAATCAGATCAACCGTAACGGCAACCACGAACAGAAACTCAAGTACCTGCCCAAACTCATCAGCGGCGAACACGTCGGCGCCCTGGCCATGAGCGAGCCTAATGCCGGCTCCGATGTGGTCTCGATGAAACTGCGCGCCGACAAACGCGGCGACCATTACGTGCTCAACGGCAGCAAGACCTGGATCACCAACGGCCCCGACGCCAGCACCTATGTGATCTACGCCAAGACTGACCTGGAAAAGGGTCCGCACGGCATCACCGCCTTTATCGTCGAGCGCGACTGGAAAGGCTTCAGCCGCAGTAACAAGTTCGACAAGCTGGGCATGCGCGGCTCCAACACCTGCGAGCTGTTTTTCGATGACGTGGAAGTGCCGGAGGAAAACATCCTCGGCACGCTCAATGGCGGCGTCAAAGTGCTGATGAGCGGCCTGGACTACGAACGCGTGGTGCTGTCCGGCGGCCCTACCGGGATCATGCAGGCGTGCATGGACCTGATCGTGCCCTACATCCACGACCGCAAGCAGTTCGGCCAGAGCATCGGCGAATTCCAGCTGATCCAGGGCAAGGTTGCCGACATGTACACCCAACTCAACGCAAGCCGTGCCTACCTCTACGCAGTGGCCCAGGCCTGCGAGCGCGGCGAGACCACGCGCAAGGATGCGGCCGGGGTGATCCTCTACAGCGCCGAGCGCGCCACGCAAATGGCCCTCGATGCGATTCAGATCCTCGGTGGCAATGGCTATATCAACGAATTCCCGGCCGGGCGCCTGTTGCGCGACGCCAAGCTGTATGAGATCGGCGCCGGCACCAGTGAAATCCGCCGGATGCTGATCGGTCGCGAACTCTTCAACGAAACCCGCTGAAGGAGCGCACCATGGCCACCTTGCATACCCAACTCAACCCGCGCTCGGCGGAGTTTGCCGCCAACAGCGCGGCGATGCGCCAACAGGTCGACGCCCTGCACAGCCTGCTTGCCCACGTGCAACAAGGCGGCGGCGCCAAGGCCCAGGAGCGGCACACCTCACGCGGCAAACTGTTGCCTCGTGAACGTATCAATCGGTTGCTCGATCCCGGCTCGCCGTTTCTTGAACTCAGCCAATTGGCCGCCCATCAGGTGTATGGCGAGGACGTACCCGCCGCCGGAGTGATTGCCGGGATCGGCCGGGTGGAAGGCGTCGAATGCATGATTGTCGCCAACGATGCGACGGTGAAAGGCGGCTCCTACTACCCGCTCACCGTGAAAAAACACCTGCGCGCCCAGACCATCGCTGAGCAGAACCGCCTGCCATGCATCTACCTGGTCGACTCCGGCGGCGCCAATCTGCCGCGTCAGGACGAGGTGTTCCCCGACCGCGAGCACTTCGGGCGGATCTTCTTCAACCAGGCCAACATGAGTGCACAGGGCATTCCGCAGATTGCGGTGGTGATGGGCTCGTGCACCGCCGGTGGCGCCTACGTGCCGGCCATGGCGGATGAAGCGATCATGGTGCGCCAGCAAGCCACCATCTTCCTCGCCGGGCCGCCACTGGTGAAAGCCGCGACCGGTGAAGTCGTGAGTGCCGAAGACCTCGGCGGTGCCGATGTGCACTGCAAGATCTCCGGCGTGGCCGATCACTATGCCGACAGCGATGAACACGCGCTGGCGCTGGCCCGGCGCAGCGTGGCCAACCTCAATTGGCGCAAACAGGGCGGGTTGCTGCAACGTACGCCCGTGGCGCCGCTTTACAGCAGCGAAGAGCTGTACGGCGTGATCCCCGCCGACGCCAAGCAACCCTTTGATGTGCGCGAAGTGATCGCGCGGCTGGTGGACGGTTCGGTGTTCGATGAGTTCAAGGCGCTGTTTGGCACCACGCTGGTATGCGGCTTTGCGCACTTGCACGGCTACCCGATTGCGATCCTGGCCAACAACGGCATCCTGTTTGCCGAAGCCGCGCAAAAAGGCGCGCACTTTATCGAGTTGGCGTGCCAGCGCGGGATTCCCCTGCTGTTCCTGCAGAACATCACCGGCTTCATGGTCGGCCAGAAATACGAAGCCGGTGGCATCGCCAAGCACGGCGCCAAGCTGGTCACCGCAGTGGCCTGCGCCAAGGTGCCAAAGTTCACCGTGATCATCGGCGGCAGCTTTGGCGCCGGTAACTACGGCATGTGTGGCCGCGCCTATGACCCACGCTTCTTGTGGATGTGGCCGAATGCACGCATTGGCGTGATGGGCGCCGAACAGGCCGCCGGCGTGCTGGTGCAGGTCAAGCGTGAGCAGGCTGAGCGCGTCGGCGTGGGTTTCAGCGCCGAAGAAGAAGCCGCGATCAAGCAGCCGATCCTCGACCAGTACGAAACCCAGGGCCACCCCTACTATTCCAGCGCACGCCTGTGGGACGACGGTGTGATTGACCCGCTGCAGACCCGAGACGTGCTGGCCCTGGCCTTGTCCGCTTCGCTGAATGCCCCCATCGAGCCGAGCCGCTTCGGCGTGTTCCGCATGTAACCTGCAGGAGCGAGCTTGCTCGCACCTACAGGAGACCTCTTATCATCATGGAGCTCCCTGCATGAGCGATTTCAATACCCTCGAACTGATCACCGACCGTCGTGGCTTTGCCACGCTGTGGCTCAGTCGCGAAGCCAAGAACAACGCGTTCAACGCCGAAATGATCCGCGAACTGATCATCGCCCTCGACCAGGTGCAAGGTGATTCATCATTGCGTTTTCTGGTGCTGCGCGGGCGCGGCAAACACTTCAGTGCCGGGGCCGACCTGGCCTGGATGCAGCAATCCGCCGAGCTGGATTACCACACCAACCTGGACGATGCGCGCGAACTGGCGGAGTTGATGTACAACCTGGCCAAGCTGAAGATTCCCACCCTCGCGGTGGTGCAAGGCGCGGCCTATGGCGGTGCGCTGGGGTTGATCAGTTGCTGCGACATGGCGATTGGCGCCGACGATGCGCAGTTCTGCCTGTCGGAAGTGCGTATCGGCCTCGCACCGGCGGTGATCAGCCCGTTCGTGGTACAGGCCATCGGCGAGCGTGCAGCACGGCGCTATGCGCTGACCGCTGAGCGCTTTGGCGGCCAGCGGGCACGGGAGATCGGTTTGTTGGCGGAAAGCTATCCAGTCGACGAACTGGATCAACAAGTCGAGCAATGGATCGCCAACCTGCTGCAGAACAGCCCGGCGGCAATGCGCGCCAGCAAGGACCTGCTGCGCGAAGTGGGCCACGGCGCCCTCACCCCGGCCCTGCGCCGCTATTGCGAAAATGCCATTGCGCGCATACGTGTCAGCCCTGAAGGCCAGGAAGGCCTGCGTGCCTTCCTGCAAAAACGTCCACCCAGCTGGCAATCCCAGGAGCCGCGTTCATGAGCACGTTGACAACTCTGCTGGTGGCCAACCGTGGCGAGATTGCTTGCCGGGTAATGCGCACCGCCAAGGCCATGGGCCTGACCACCGTGGCGGTGCACAGCGCCATCGACCGCGATGCGCGCCACAGCCGTGAAGCGGATATCCGTGTCGACCTGGGCGGCAGCAAGGCCACTGATAGCTACCTGCAAATCGACAAACTGATCGCCGCAGCCCAGGCCAGCGGCGCCCAGGCGATTCATCCGGGTTACGGCTTTTTGTCGGAGAACGCCGGTTTTGCCCGCGCGATTGAAGCGGCTGGTTTGATCTTCCTCGGCCCGCCCGCCTCAGCCATCGACGCCATGGGCAGCAAATCGGCCGCCAAAGCACTGATGGAAACCGCCGGCGTACCCCTGGTGCCGGGTTACCACGGCGAAGCCCAAGACCTGGAAACCTTCCGCGCAGCCTGCGAGCGCATCGGCTACCCCGTGCTGCTCAAGGCCACGGCCGGTGGTGGCGGCAAGGGCATGAAGGTGGTCGAGGATGTCAGCCAGTTGGCCGAGGCCCTGGCCTCGGCACAGCGCGAGGCGCTGTCGTCCTTCGGCAACGGGCAGATGTTGGTGGAAAAGTACCTGCTCAAGCCACGTCACGTGGAGATCCAGGTGTTTGCCGATCAGCACGGGCATTGCCTGTATCTCAATGAGCGAGACTGCTCGATCCAGCGTCGCCACCAGAAGGTCGTCGAAGAAGCCCCGGCACCGGGATTGAGTGTTGAACAACGCAAGGCCATGGGCGAAGCCGCCGTACGCGCGGCCCAGGCCATCGGCTATGTCGGCGCAGGCACCGTGGAGTTCTTGCTGGACGCGCGTGGCGGATTCTTCTTTATGGAGATGAACACGCGCCTGCAGGTGGAGCACCCGGTGACCGAGGCGATCACCGGCCTGGACTTGGTGGCCTGGCAGATCCGTGTCGCCCAGGGCGAGGCGTTGCCGATCACTCAAGAGCAAGTGCCGCTGATGGGCCATGCAATCGAAGTGAGGCTGTATGCCGAAGACCCGACCAATGACTTCCTGCCCGCCACCGGACGCCTGGCGCTGTACCGCGAATCCGCACCGGGGCCGGGGCGTCGTGTAGACAGCGGTGTCGAACAAGGCGACAGCGTGTCGCCATTCTACGATCCCATGCTCGGCAAGCTGATTGCCTGGGGCGAAGACCGTGAGCAGGCGCGATTGCGGTTGCTGGCCATGCTGGATGAGTTTGCCATCGGCGGACTCAAGACCAACCTGGGCTTTTTGCGGCGCATTATCGGGCATCCAGCGTTTGCGGCAGCCGAATTGGATACCGGGTTTATTCCGCGCTATCAGGAGGAGTTGCTGCCGGCCCCAGGGGACTTGAGTGATGAATTCTGGCAGGCGGCCGGATCGGCATTCATACAGAGTTTGCCGCCGGAAGATGGGCCTTGGGGGGATAAGCGCGGATTTCGTGCTGGGTTACCTGCCGAGGTGTCGTTGCACTTGAGCTGCACTGGCCAGGATCGATTGGTGACGCTGGCCGCGGATGCGCCGCCATTGCGCGGCGAGCAGCTGCTGATCGAGCGACAGGGCGTGCGTCGCAGCCACCTGGCAGTGCGCAGCGAAGGCAGTGTGTTTTTGCGCTGGGACGGCGAGATGCACGGCGTGACGCTGTTCGACCCGATTGCGGCCGTTGAGGCCAACCAGTCGCACCAGGGCGGCCTGACAGCACCGATGAACGGCAGCATCGTGCGTGTGCTGGTGGAGGTGGGCCAACACGTCGACGCCGGCACGCAACTGGTGGTGCTGGAGGCCATGAAGATGGAGCACAGCATTCGCGCGCCCCAGACTGGAGTGGTCAAGGCGTTGTTCTGCCAGGAAGGTGAAATGGTTGCAGAAGGTTGCGCGCTGGTGGAACTCGAACCGGCCGGTTAGAACTTTGCCATGGCCTGAACCACGACGCCAAGGATGTGGCAGTCGTCAGTGAAGGGCTGCTTTGGGTAGGTGGGATTGAGCGGCACCAGGTAGAGCTGGCCGCTTTCTTCCAGCAACTGGCGGAAAGTCGCGTGGGGGTTCGCAGCCCCTTGGGCGACCACCAGTTTACCGGGCTCGGCCTTGATGGCCGGGTCGACCAGGATCATCATGCCCGCGCTGACGCTCAGGCCGCTGGGCGCGGTCATGGCGTCGCCTGTGACCGGCAGCCAGAAAGCGTCGCCCTGGGCATGATAATCGCTCAATTCGAAACGGGCCGCGCCATAGGTCGCCCGCTCTTCGCGGACCTCGCACAGCCCTTTCCAATCGCTGACCGGGTAGCGGAAATACGGGTTGTAGTTTTTCTCAGGAAGCGCTTCTTCGGCCCGCTCGCGAATATCCAGCGCAACTTCCAGGTACCCCAGCCCCAGCGCCGTCAGTACCCGGTTCATGTCCGTCAGGTTCGGCGCACGGCGCTTGTTGAGCCAGTGGCCAACGCCGCCCTGGGACATGCCCAGGCGTTCAGCCAATTCACCCTGCGTGACCTTGCGGTCTTCCATGTTGGCCTTGACCAACGCTATCCAGTTATCCATGGAGCTGACAATACGTCATGCAGTGTTCAGGGCAATAAACAGTTTGTAGTAATCCATAAAACGACACAAATACGATACGTACTATCATCGAACATAAGGTTTTCGACACCCACAACAGAGTACCGCCCCTTATGACGACCAGCCCGTATCTGCTACCCGAAACCCCAGAAGAACACGACCTGCACGTGCTACGCAGCAGCGGTGCCGCCCGGCGCGCATTGGACTTTTACTTGAAAGAGGAGATGTCGGCAGCAGCCCCTGACGACGCCCTGTTCGCCATCAAGCCAGGCATCAGCCAGGAGGAAGCCCTGGTGCACGCCTCGGACTTGTTGCGCAGTGCCGCAGCTACGGCCTATGAATCAGCGAACAACCATCAGGGCAATCATCGCGACCTGGCGTTTTCGGTGGTGTATTTGATTGATATGGCGAAGGCGATGGTGGAGCGGTCGTTGCAAGTGCCAGCGGCTCACGCGAACGGATAACAGGCACAGAGAAAAATATTTCTATCTGACGGATAAAAACATTTGACTTGCAAATGATAATGATTATTATTGGACCTAGCTGATCGCGAGATCAGTCGATAGACCAAGGGACCTTAGGTCGGACTCTTGGAATATCTCCTCATCAGGCTAATCACGGTTTTTGACCCGGCTCTTTGGCCGGGTCTTTTTTTTGCCAGTTTCCCTGGCATGGCTTCAGGCTAATGAAGACTGTGTGTTGCTTGATGACGCGCATGGTAGCAAAAGACCATCGTCAAAAGAAAGCCAGTCGACCGCTCTAGCCCAGATCTTTGCGAAATAGCGCTTGAGAATCAATCTCATAGATTCTAAGCTGCTGCGGCGTCAAGGATGACGCCCCCTCCCCCCGTGCAACAATTTTGCATCCAGTCTTTACCGGACTCCTGTGTAATATAGCCGCCACAACACTCATAATCAGGCAACCAGACTATGACCGTGGCCTTGACCTCCATCAAGATCAGCACCGACTTCGACAGTGGCAATATCCAGGTACTGGATGCCCACGATTCCCATCAGTTGTTGCTGGCAATCAAACCCGACACCCGTAGCCAACATTACCAATGGTTCCACTTCAAGGCCGAAGGCATGCACGTGGGCCACACCCACACGTTTCGCCTGAGCAATGCGGGCAAGTCGTCCTACCCGCACGCGTGGAGCGGCTACAACGCCGTGGCCTCCTACGACAATATCAACTGGTTTCGGGTGCCCTCGCGCTTTGATGGGGAAATCCTGCATATCAGCCTTGAGACCCGCGAGAAGCACGCCTGGATTGCCTATTTTGAACCCTACAGCCGTGAGCGCCACGACTGGCTGATCGAGCAGGCCCTGACTCGCGCCGGCACCCAATTGCTGGCGACCGGTAAAAGTGTCGAAGGTCGTGATATCCAACTGCTGCGTCGCGGCAAAGGCGGCAAAGGCCGTCGCAAGGTCTGGATCATCGCCCAACAGCACCCCGGCGAACACATGGCCGAATGGTTTATGGAAGGCATCATCGAACGCCTGCAACAGGACGGTGACGCCGAGCTGAAAAAACTGCTGAAAGTCGCCGACCTGTACCTGGTACCCAATATGAATCCGGACGGGGCGTTCCATGGCCACCTGCGCACCAACGCCGCGGGCCAGGACCTCAACCGTGCGTGGCAAAGCGCCAGCCAGGAGATCAGCCCGGAAGTGTTGTTCGTGCAACAACAGATGGAGAAATACGGCGTAGACCTGTTCCTCGATATCCACGGCGACGAGGAAATCCCCTACGTTTTCACCGCCGGATGCGAAGGCAACCCCGGCTACACGCCGCGCATCGAGACGCTGGAAAAACACTTCCGCAGCCACTTGAGCAGCCTGACCCGCGACTTCCAGACCACCTACGGCTACACCCGCGACCTGCCGGGCGAAGCCAACATGACCCTGGCGTGCAATGCAGTCGGTCAGCAGTACGACTGCCTGTCCCTGACCCTGGAAATGCCCTTCAAGGACAACGACGACGCCCCCAACCTGCTCACCGGTTGGTCAGGTAAACGTTCGATGCAACTGGGCAAGGATGTGTTGAGCAGCGTAGCCGATATCGTCGACGTCTTACGCTAAACCGAGTCGGCGGGCACCCGCCGACAATCCTCGGGCCCCAGCAAGCGCCCATCCGCCGAGCGCAACTCCAGCGCTCGCAGCGGCTCGCCGTTGGCGCGGTCCACCATCACCGAATGCTTCTCCTCTGCCCCATAGAAAAATCCCTCGCCCCACTGCCGCAATCCGATGATTACATGGAACAGGCCTCGACCCTTTTCCGTCAGGGCGTACTCCTGATACGCACTGCCATCCGACGCCGGCACGATCTCCAGCACCCCATGGGCGACCAGGCTGCGCAAGCGCGTGGACAAGATGTTCTTGGCCATTCCGAGGCTGCGCTGAAACTCACCAAAACGGCAAATCCCGTCGAATGCATCGCGAATGATCAGCAGCGACCAGCCATCGCCAATTGCGTCCAACGAGCGCGCCACCGGGCATTCGGCGCTTTCAAAGCGGGTGAGCTTGACCATCGGGCTGCCTGTCGTCGACCAGTTATGTAGTTGCAATATAAAACCAGAATCCTTACCGTACAACGAGTTTCATTTTGAAACCACACAAGGATTATTCGCATGTCGTCATCCCCTTTGAGCGGCGCCGTAGTATTGCTGCTCGCCGTCGCCTGTGGCCTGTCGGTGGCCAATGTCTACTACGCCCAGCCGCTGCTCGACGCCATGGCTGAAACCTTTGCCATGGACCACGCCACTGTCGGCATCATCATCGCCCTCACCCAGGTTGGCTATGGGGTGGGCCTGTTGTTGCTGGTGCCACTGGGGGACCTGCTCAACCGGCGCAGACTGATCGTCAGCCAACTGCTGCTTTCCACCCTGGCCGTGCTGATGGTGGGATTGTCGTCAAGCAGTTTCTGGCTGCTGGCCGGCATGGCACTGACCGGGCTGCTGGCAGTGGTCGCCCAGGTGCTGGTGGCACTGGCCGCTCATCTGGCATCGCCTGAACAGCGCGGCCATGTGGTGGGGTTGGTCACCAGCGGTATCGTGGTCGGTTTGTTGCTGGCCCGCTCGGTTTCCGGCGCGATGGCCGACCTGGCGGGATGGCGCTCGGTCTACCTGTTGTCGGCAGGCCTGACACTCTTGATGGCGATCTTGCTGTGGCGTGTATTGCCAAGCACCGAGCCACCGCGCGCCAGCGGCACTTATGGCGCATTGATCCGCTCGGTGTTCAGCTTGTTCAAGGAGGAGAAAGTCCTGCGTGACCGCGCCGTGCTGGCGATGTTGATTTTCGCCGCCGGCACTGTCTTGTGGACGCCGCTGGTACTGCCCCTGAGCACCCCGCCGTTGTCGCTTTCCCACACGCAAATCGGCCTGTTCGGACTCGCCGGCGCCGCCGGAGCCTTAGGTGCCGCCCGCGCCGGGCGCCTGGCCGACCAAGGGCTGGCCCAATGGACCAGTGGCACAGCCCTGCTGCTGATGCTGCTGTCATGGGTCGCAATCGGCTTCACCCAATCCTCGTTGTGGGCCTTGTTGCTCGGCGTGATTGTATTCGACCTGGGCCTGCAAGCCGTGCATGTCACCAGCCAGAGCCTGATCTACGCCGTGCGCCCCAATGCCCAGAGTCGGCTGGTGGCCGGATATATGCTGTTTTACTCGGTGGGCAGTGCGCTGGGCTCCATCAGCGCAACGGCCATGTATGCCTGGGGCGGCTGGATCGGGGTGTGTGTCCTCGGCGCAGCCATCAACCTGCTGGCGCTGGTCTACTGGCTGGCCACACTGCCCCCGAAACCTGTTTCAGTCCTGGCTGCCGGTCATGCTTTGCAACACGCCGTCACGACGGATCAACCCGTGGAACAAGGCCGCCGCCAGGTGCAACAGCACCGTCAGGAATAGCAGATAGGCCAGGAACCCATGGGCCCTGCGCAGCACCGCGAACAGTGGCGCGTTCGCTCCCACCAGCGCTGGCAACTGCACCGAACTGCTGAGCATCACTGGATCACCCGCCGCCGAGATCATCGCCCAGCCCAGCAGCGGCAAGACCAGCATCAGGGCATACAACACCAGGTGGGAGGCCTTGGCCGCCAGCACTTGCCACAGCGGCAAGTCGGCAGGCAACGGCGGTTGGCGAGTAGAAAAGCGCACCACCAAGCGCACGATCACCAATACCAGAATCGCGATACCCAACGGCTTGTGCAGGTGGATCAGCCACTCATGCCGCTGCGAAACAGAAGCCGCCAGCCCCGCGCCGATAAACAGCATGGCGATGACCATCAGCGCCATCAGCCAATGCAGCAGGCGCGCCAGGGGGGCAAAAAACCGTGGTTGGACATTCATGGCTTCAACTCCTGAGGGGCGCTGTGCAACGGGCTGACTTCACCGGCGCGACGCAGGTACGAGCTGGCGTACGCCGCCGAACGTGCCGCCAGCAACGGGTCATTGGAGGCTTCAATGCCGCTGGGCAGAATCAGTGGATCAAAGTTGATATCGCGACAATCCCCGTCCGCTTGCGGCTGGCTGCTTTGCAACACCAGGGTGCCGGCGTTGATGACTTTATGCTCGCCGGTCCAGGCTTTGCTTGCATCGTCCAAAGGATCGCCGGGATTGGCCAGGGTCATGTTCAACTGCCAGCGCAACGGACCGGTAGCGAGGCGCTGTACCAGGTCCTTTTCCAGGAAATCACTGCCGGCAGGCGCAGTATCGCCCGCTGCGTCCTGACTCTGCGGCACTACGCCCCAACGCACGGCCTGGCGCTTGCCATCGGCCCCCACCAGGAAGAACGCGTTGATGCCGTTGTAGGTTTCGGTCGCATAGCTGGCCGAAGGCTTGGCGGATTTGACCCACGCCAGGAACGGCGCGGTCTCGGGATGGGCGGCAAAGAATGCCGGCATGCTCGCCGGGTCCGGTTTGCCGGTGGAGGGCTGCGGCGCACCGGCCTTGAGCAGTTGGTAGAACGCCTCAGGCGTGCCCACTGGGAACACCGGCATGCTGTTCATGCCGGTGCGCCACTGTTGGCCGTTGGCCTGGCTGAACTGCACGGCAAAACTGCGGATCGGTACACTGCTGTCCGGCGCATAGGGGTTGCCGCTGGGCAGCGCAAATCGGCCAATCAGTGGGGTCTTGGCCTCACTGAACACCTGGGCACTGGAGTAGGCACGGGCTTCGGGGCTGCTCTGGAAATACCCGGCCACGCACACGCCCTTGGCGTGGTTACGGCGGAACCCAGGGTGCACGCCATTGTTGGTTTCCAAGGCATTGACCAGGGTTTTAGGGCGCAGGCGCTGCGGGTCGAGGCTGCCATTGACGTAGGCAAAAGCCCCCGCCACAACCGCAACCACGGCACCGATACCCGCCAGGCGCGCGATCAGGCTCGCAGTGCTCAGCGGAGGACGGGGCGGTGATGAGTGATCTACCATGAAGGAACTCCAGGGCCAAAGGCCTTAGGGATGAACATAAGGTCGGAGCATTAAGACGAACGCCGATCGGCTCTATTCCCTGGCCTCGGATTTATTTCCTGGCACGCGGAATAATCGTCAACGCCGCACGTCTCTCTAGTCCCAGCGTAGTGACCAGCCAGATACCCATGCATGAACTCGACGAACAGTTACGTGAACTCATCCCCAGGCTGCGGCGCTTTGCCGTGTCCCTGACCCGTAACGCCAGCAGCGCCGACGATCTGGTGCAGTCGACCCTGGAACGGGCAATCATCAGTTGGGCCGACAAACGCGTCGAAGGCGATTTGCGCGCCTGGCTGTTTTCGATCCTCTACCGGCAGTTCCTCGATGCCCACCGCCGTACCCGGCGCTACGCTCGCATGCTCGAATTTTTCACCGGACGCGACGATGCGCAGCCGTCGGTGGAACGTACGGTGATCGCCCAGTCGACCCTGCAAGCCTTCGATCAACTCAACACCGAGCAGCGTGCGCTGCTGCTGTGGGTCTCGGTCGAAGGCCTGAGCTACAAGGAAATCGCCGAGATCCTTGAGGTGCCCATCGGCACCGTGATGTCGCGCCTGTCCCGTGCGCGCCAAGCCCTGCGTCTACTCAGTGATGGCGAAATTGCCAGCCCTTCCCTGCGGATACTCAAATGATCAGCCTGCCCCCCAGCGAACGCGATTTGCATGCCTACGTCGATCACCAACTGCTGGAGAGTGATCGCCGCGTGCTTGAGACCTATTTGGCGGCGCACCCGGACGTCGCCGCGCAGGTCCATGCCTGGCAACACGACGCGCAGTTGCTGCGTGCAGCGCTGGGCGGCGCCCTGCAGCAGCCGGCCAACCCGGACCTGGACCCGGCCCTGATCCGCCAGCGCATGAAGCGCCAATCGCGTCGACAGTTTGCTACGGCCGCCGTGCTGCTTCTCGCCGTCAGCCTCGGCGGTATCGGCGGCTGGCACGCCCGTGAAGCCACCCAGCCCGCCCAACTGCCCATGGCCGATGCCATGCAGGCGTTCCGCTTGTTTGCCCAGGACGGCATCATGCCCGCCGACTACAAGGTGCAGGGCGGCGGCACGATGCAGGCCTGGCTCGATCGCTACTTCAACCAGGCACACCGCCTGCCGGACTTGAGCACCTCCGGGTTCACTCCGGTCAGCGGGCGCCTGCTCACCACCGAGCAAGGCGCCGCCGCCATGGTGTTGTACGAGGACCCGCAAGGCCGGCGCATCAGTTTCTATATCCGCCCGCCAGGCCCGGAAAACGGCTTCCTGCCTCGGGGCAGCCGCAGCGCCGATGGTTTGCAAGCGCAATACTGGTCCGGTGCCGGCTATAACTATGCGCTGGTCAGCCCGGTGGATCAGCCCGGCCCGCCGCTGCTGAAATTCTAGAAGCCGACGTCGAGCACCACGTTGTCCAGGTAGGTGCCCGCGGGCGGGGTGGGCTGGTCGGTGTAGATCCGGGCGTTATAGTTGAACACCTGGCTGCCAATGCCCAGGCCATTGCCGGGGTTGATCTCGGCGGTGGAGCTGTCGCGACGCGCAGCGCCGACACTGCCCCAGCGCGTGGTACCGGCGCTTTTGAAGAGGTCATAGGCCAAGTAGTTGCTGCCTGAGACCATCCGGCGTCGCCCGCCCACACTGACGGCGTTCTGGCCATCGCTCAAACCTACGCTGTAAGCACTGCCCTTGGTGCAGGAAATGCTGATGGTCTGGCCGGTGACCGGGGTAAAGCCGCTGATGACGGGCGCGCTGCCAAAACTGATATTGGGTGCAGTGATCTGGCAGTCGTTGGTGACGGTCATGCTCACGGTCAGGAGCTTGACTTGGGGGGTGAGGTTCTTGTCACGCAATATGCACAAGTTGCCAACGCCCAGGCCGATGCAATAATCCCAGGTCCACGCGACGCTCAAGACTTCGGTATACACCCCGGCCGCTACATTCGTCCCAGTAATACTGCCCACGTAAAGCGGCAGGTTCTTGCTGCCCGGCCCCGTCAAAAGCCCCGCGCTGGTCGCAATGCCATTGGGACCGAAATCGAACTGGATCCCCCGGTTAATCGGGAACGTGGTGGTGTTATTGCCATAAATCGTATAACCGATCACATCCCCCGTGGGGCCGACCATGCCGCTGGTGGTTGAAGTGATCGTGGCATAGAAGTGGTCATTGGTGCCGAGGGCGATCAATGAGGCCGTGCAGCTCAAACCGCCATTGAGGGTCGAACTGTTTTGCGTCGCGGTGCGCACGTTGATCGAACTCACCGAGCCAAAACTCACCGGAGCAGTCGCCACCGTCGAACACAGCGCCATCGCCTGCCCCGAACACAACAGCCCGATGAGCGACAGCCATCCCAAGCCTCTCATTGGCACACCAACGGCCCGATCAACGGCACGCCCTGCTGCTGCTCGTCGATATCGAATCGCGCTTGACACGTGCGCCCGTCCCCCAGTGTGACCTGCAAGGTGTTATGCGCCGAGAGGTTTTCCAGGTACACCAGGCCATCCCAGCCGACCACCGCCTGCTGGTTGCTTTGCTCGTGCACCAGCAGGCTGCCCAGGGGTAATTCCTGGTGCTGGGTGTCCACCAGCGTGACGCTGGCCGCAAGCACCCGGCGCAGCGGGAACTCCAGCAGATAACCGCTGCCGCGCCGCACGGATACACGCTGCTCCACATTCGGGCTCTGCACGTTGAGCGGCAGGTTCAGCGGATCGATTTCATACTTGGCGCGGTAATACGCGCTGCTCCACGGCACCAGCAGATGACCGTTGCGGTCGGTTTCACCCACCAGTTGGTTTTCATAGCGCACCGGAATCCCGGCGAAGCCCTGAGTACTCACCACCACAAAGGCATCATTGATACGGTTGGCTGCAAAAGTGTCGCCGCCCATCCACACCAGCGAGCCACTGGCATCCGCCCAACGCGTCTCGGCGTCGCTGCTGCCGTACACACCGGCCTGCAACTGCACCGACTGCAAGCGCCAGGTCAGATCGGCCTGCCGGTACGCCGGGCCATCACCCTGGGCATAACCGAGGTTGTAACCCACCCCGCCCTCGCTGGGCACCGCGCTGCTGTAGTTGAGGCGCTGGCGACTGGCGCCATCCTTGCTGCGCTCGGTGCTCAAGGCCAGGCTGCCGTTGAGATCAAACGGAATCACCAGCTGCGCCTGCATCGCCCAGTTGCTGTCGCCGATCTCACGGTTGGCCGACAGGTAGAAGCTGGTGTTGCGCCACAGCGGCTTGCTCCAGCTGAGGTTGAGCAAGCGCGTTCGAGAATCGTCCGCTGCCTGCACGTCAAAGTAACCTACGCCCAGGCTGCCGAAGCGCTCAAGGTTAAGGCTCAAGGTCACTTGCTCGCTGCGTTTGCTGAGGCTGGCATAGGGCGTGTCGACTAGGGTCAGGTCGGCGTACTCGTCGCGCCGCTCGACCCGCTGGTACGACAGGCTGTAGCGCATGCTGTTGTATTGATAGCCCAGGCTCATTTGCTGGCCGCCGCGGCCTTCGAACTGGCTTTGGCTGACGGCGGTATTGAGCACGCCGAAGTTGCCCAGCCGCAGGTTGCCACCCAGTCCGCCGAGGGTCAGGTCACTGGACGCTTCGGCGTGACTTTCCAGGGTCAGGTTGTCGGAATAACCATAACGAAAGGTACCGCTGGCAACGCCAGGCCCGTAGGCGAAATCTTTCAAGGTGTATTCCCGGCGCAAGGAACCAGCAGCCACCGAGAAATCCGTCAGGCCTTTTTGCAGCAGCGTACTCGTCACATAAAACGGCACCGTGGTCGACACCTGGCGGCCCAGGGCGTCGGTGGTCACCACGACCGCTTCGCCTGCACCGTTGATGAACGGGACGTTGGTCAGGGTGTAAGGCCCCGGTTGCAGCAGCGCACTGTCGGATTTGTAGCCGTTGATGAACAGGTCAACCGACGACGGCACCGCGGCTTCACCGGCAAATTGCGGCAACGGGTAGGTCACCAGGTCCGGGCGTACGGCAAAGTCACGGGAAAACTGCACCCCCCCCAGGCGCACCGAACTGCTCCAGGGCAAGGCGCCGCTGATCACGTCACCGGCCTCGTAGGTCAGCAGCCGTTCGTCATCGGAGAAACGCCAGGTGGTGTCATAGCGCCGATAGCCGTTGTTGAACGTACTGCTGCTCACGCCATCGGCCAGGGTCTGGCGATACTGGCCGGTATTGGACAAGGTGCCCCAGTTGTCGAACAGCCGTACTTCGTTCCAGGCGGCGAGGTAGCTGCCGCCTTCGTCGGTGTCGCTGAAATACAGATCATAGTTGAGCAAGGCGCCGAAACTGCTCATCGCCTGGGTGCGCGGATAGGCGTTGCGGTTACCGATGAACTGCTCTTTCAACCACGCAGGCGGCACATCCAACAGCAGGCGCTGAGCGTTGCTGTCGTAGTCACTGTGCAGACCCGGGATCGTGTCCAACGCCACGCTGCCACTCAGTTCACCGGGCAGTTTCATGCCCACATCCTGCAGCGCACTGGCCGGCACATAGAGCTGCCCGGCCCGTTGATCGACCGCGATGACGCGGCCGGTGTCCATCTGGTTGACCACCAGTTCCAGAAACAACTGTGCATCGGCGACAGCCTCCATACTGCTCGGGGGCGGTGGCAGGTCGCCAGCCACGCCCTGCGGCGCAATCATTGCGCCCCATAGCCCGCTTACCATTGCTACCGACGGCCATAGACCTCGAGTCCAACCACGACTCACACATGGCGTTGTGTCCTTCAATGGACATCTCCATCCGTTTAAATCCCGGAGCTTCCCGCCCCGTTACACCCGGTTACCGTTTCGGCGCAAGGTTCTCCAACTGCTGCGCGCCGTTGATCCTGACCTGCAGGGGCTGGTCAGCCGACAGCCCATCCGGCACCGGCCAGCGCATGGTCGCGCCCGGCAAGACATAGCCAAGCAAACCGTCCACCAAGGGCCGTGTCTGCCCGCCCTGCTTGAATGAGGCATCGGTGAGGCGCGCATGCACGGCGCCCTGGTTGCGTACTTCGAGGTAATTGCGCCCCGCCACCGTGACTTTCTGCCAACTCAAGTCCGGCTTGCCGGCGCCCTTGGGATCACGCTGACGTGTGCTGTCTTCCTTGCTCCACAGGCCCGCGCCGTAGGCAAACAGCGGTACCGAGTAACGCATCTGGAAGCGAATAGCCGCCGCCGTATTCTTGCCCTCTGGCGGCGCTGGCACCTGCAGCGGCGAAGGGATTTCATCAATGATGATGCGGTAGGCCAACTCTTGTCCCGGCGGCACTTCGCGGGTGCGGGTCAGGCGCACCAGTTGTTTTTGCCCTGGCTCGATTCGCGCCACCGGCGGGCTGCCGATCACATCGCGCTGGTTCTGGTATTGCTCATCGAAGCCGCTCTGGCTCCACGCGAACACGCGTATCTGCAGGCTCGCGGTTTCGGTCCCACGGTTTTCCAGCCACAGCGCGCTGGCCTGTTGGTCGGCCTCCAGCACTGGATCGATGGGCCAGATCAGCACCGAGCTGGCCGCCTGCACGACCCCCGCCGTGCACACCGCACTCAAGGCAATACCCGCGGCCCACAACCGCCGGGAAGGTGAACGCATAACCCCACTCCTTATACCGATAGCCTTACCACGTCAGCTGCACCTGCAGCGTGTCGCTGTATGTCCCCCCAGGCTGATTGCCCGGCAATTGCACCCGCCCGTAGATGGGCAGGTTGATGTTATTCGCGTCGCTGTAGGCCACGTTGACGCTCTGGCCAATCCCCAGGCTCTGGCTGAACGCCGCATCCCGAAACAACTGGTAAGCCACTCGCGCGCTGCCGCTGTTGAGCTGCAAATTGCGCCCGGTGCCGCTGTGCAGGCCGCCGTTGACGCTCATGCTCAGCGTCACCCCAGGCGTGCATTGCAAAGTCACACCCCCCGTCAGCGCCGCCGTGACCGTGCTGGTAGCCAGGGCCGAGTAACTGCCGTAGGTCAGCGCGCCATAATTGGAGCCTGCGCCCACAACCAGGCAACCTGGTGTGATAGTCGCGCTCACCTGGAAGCTTTGGCTGGTCACCGCCGATAACGGCAGCGGCACCGCCAGCCCACAGGCCAGCAACGCTCTGAGCCACATCGCTAGAACGTCAGTTCCACGGCCACGGTGTCGGTGTAGGTGCCGGCTGGCAGCCCCGCCTTGCCCACCGCTCGACCGTAGAGGTTGACGGTCTGCGCTACGCCGGTACTGGTGGCGAGTGTGATCACGTCGTCAATCGCCAACAGCGCGGAGTGGCCGCTGTCGGTATAGAAGTCGTAGGGCACGAAGTTGCCTGCACCGTCGGCCAACGCACGACTGCCACCCGGAGACGCACCGTCATGGGCACCGGCGCGCACCTTGACCGCTGGGGTGGTGCCACTGGAGCACAGAATCGACAGCGCCCCACCGGTGCCGGTGCCGCCGAGCAACTGGGCATCGGCGTTGGTGAACAGACTGTTGGTGGTGCCGAAGTTCAAGCTACCAAAGTTAAGGCCGCTGGCGGCTCCAGAGCCGTTGACCTGGCAGCTGGCGATCAATATCAGGCTGGACGTGATCTGCCCGGTCACGGTGGTCGCCGCGTTGAGGCTGGAGGCCATGGCCAGGCCCAGTGCACAGACACCTAATCGCGAAACAAGTACATGCATGGTTTTCATCCTCTTGAGTTACCAGTCCAGTGTCACCGTCAACGTGTCGGTGTAGATCCCTGCCGGTAAGGCACTGGTATTTGCCACCACGGAGCCAAACACCGGAATCGGTATCTGGGTGCCCCTGGCCACGACAAAATTGCGTTGTTGGCCGATGCTGTAAGCGCTGCGGCCCTGCGGGTCGGCAGACAGCCGATACGGAATCATCTGGCGCCCATTGCTCAGGCGTCGTGTAGTGCCATCGCCATTGGTGCCGCCGTCGATGGTCACGGTAAAGCTCGAGACCGAAGGGTTGCACGACACCGCCAGCGGCGCCTTGTCGCCGTCGGAGACCGCTGCGCCCAGCGTGCTGTTCCAGGTCGGGCCCTGGCTGCCGAAGTCGAGCATCGCCGTGCCACCCGTGGGGTTGACCGGTGCGCTTTCGACGCCTTTGCTCACTTCGCAACTGGCGGTGATCACCAGCCGCGCCTGGATAAACCCGGTGGCGACAGCCGCCTGCGCGTCATCCGCCAGCACCAGCAGGCCGCCCATGGCCACCGCGGCCAGATAGCGGCTTACCACGTGACCGTCACCTTGAGCAGGTCGGTGTAGCGGCCGACGGCGGGTATGTCTTTGAGCGGCTCGATGCGGCCATACAGCGGCAGGTCGACGAAACCGGCGTCAGGCACCCGGCCACTCAGCGGCACATCCACCGGCAACGGCACGCGCCGCGCGGCGTCGGCATAGATGCGATAGGGAATGGGTCGGGTCGAAGGGGTGGCGCTGAGGTAACGAAGTTCACCGGTGCCGCCATGCAGGCCGCCATCCACGCGCACCTGATACGGCGTGTCGGGGTTGCACTCCAGGCGCGGCTGGCGCTGGCTGATCAGTGCCGCACTCAGGGGCCCGGCCGGGTCATCCAGACGCGGGCCGCTGCCGAAATCCAATACGCCAAGCTGCTCGATGCCCGCCTGGCGGGTCGTGCCCACCAGTTGGCAGCCCCGCTGCACGTCGATACGCACCTCCACCTGAAGCTGTGCACCGTAAGCCGTGTTGCAGAGCATCGCGCCCATGACTGCCAATACTGCTCGTCCCTTCACTGCCCCAGATCCTTTTACAGGGGTGACTGCTGTGTAGAAGGTTAGTCACTCAACGAGAAACTGCCAGTCTGGACAGGATTACCCTCGTGACATGCTTTTTCGAGATAGCTGGCAGTGCCCTTCTCTATTGGTCAAAACGCGGCGGGCGCCCTAAAGTGAGCGACCACTGAAATACAGAGTGACTTGCATTGGCCGCGCTTTCCCTGATCCGTCGCCTGCTCGGTAAGAAAACCGACGCCCTGGACGCCTCGCCTATCCCCGCGTTCTTTCAGCAAAAAGCCGAGCAACAGGGTTATACCCTCAGTGCCGGTCAAACCCGAGCCATTGCTGCCCTGGCCCGAGAAACCCAGCACCTGCTCGCCGGCCAACCTACCCGCAGCCTGTACCTGCACGGGCCGGTGGGGCGCGGCAAAAGCTGGTTGCTGGACGGCTTTTTCCAAGCGCTGCCGATTGCCGAGAAACAGCGCGTGCACTTCCATGATTTTTTCGCGCGCCTGCATCGCGGTATGTTCACGCACCGTGAGCAGGACGATGCCCTGGCTGTGACCCTCGATGAACTGCTGACGGACTGCCGTGTCCTGTGTTTTGACGAGTTCCACGTCCACGATATCGGCGATGCCATGCTGATCACGCGACTGTTCAAAGCCTTGTTCGAGCGCGGTGTGCTGGTGCTGGTGACGTCCAACTATGCGCCGCAGGGGCTGCTGCCCAATCCGCTGTACCACGAGCGCTTCAAGCCGGTGATCGACCTGATCGATGCGCGCATGACGGTGCTGGAAGTCAGCTCGCCCCAGGATTTTCGCAGCCTGCCTCAAGCCCAGAGCGCACAACGCTTTACCAGCGGTCGGTACGTTTGGCCCGCAAACGCGAGCCAGCGCCAAGCCTTGGGGCTTCCCGCTGCCGACTGCCCGCCGCGCCCTCTGGCCGTCGGCAACCGGACGTTGATCTGCCGCCACCACGCAGGCCGCACCATTGCTTTCACCTTCAGCGATCTTTGCGAGCAGTTGACCGCCGTGATGGACTACCTGCTGCTGTGCCAAGACTATGATCACTGGATCATCGACGGCCTGCCGCAACTGGCCGATTGCCCGATTGCCGTACAGCAACGCTTTATCAACCTGGTGGATGTGCTCTACGACCGGGACAAGCACCTGATCCTGATCGGCGAGCAACCCCTCGACCTGGCCCTGAGTGGCCAGGCCATCGACCTCGCCCGCACCGCCAGCCGTCTCGGCCAATTGCAACAGGCTGACCCGCAACCTGCACACGACCCGGTATCATGAGCGCCATTTGCGCCCCTTTACCGAGTAACCGCTGCGTTCATGAATACTCTCGCCCAACTCAAGGCCGGCCAACTGGCCGGTATCACGCGCCTGGACCTGTCCTGCGGGCTGACCGAATTTCCCCAGGAAATCTTCGAACTGGCCGACTCCCTGGAGATCCTCAACCTCAGCGGTAACGCCCTGAGCAGCCTGCCCGACGACCTGCATCGCCTGCCCCACCTGCGTGTGCTGTTCTGTTCAGACAACCTGTTCACCGAGCTGCCGACTTGCCTGGGCCTGTGCGCCAAGCTGAGCATGATCGGCTTCAAGGCCAACCAGATCAGCCGCGTGCCCGCCGCCGCGTTGCCGCCGTTGTTGCGCTGGCTGATCCTGACCGACAACCGCATCCACCATTTGCCCGATGAACTGGGCAAACGCCCGCTGCTGCAAAAGCTGATGCTGGCCGGCAATCAACTGTCGCAGCTGCCGGAGAGCATGGCCAACTGCCGCAGCCTCGAATTGCTGCGCATCGCCTCCAACCGTTTCACCCAGTTGCCGGCGTGGTTGCTGGCCCTGCCAAGCCTGACTTGGCTGGCCTATGCCGGTAACCCGGTGGAAATGGCGGTGGAGGTGACAGGTGATGTCGCCACGCCGGATATTCCCTGGGCCCAGCTGGAACTGGCCGAAGTCCTTGGCGAAGGCGCCTCCGGCGTTATCCGCAAGGCCCTGTGGAAACCGTCAGGCAAACCGGTCGCAGTCAAACTGTATAAAGGCAGCATCACCAGCGATGGTTCGCCGCTGCACGAAATGCAGGCCTGCATCGCCGCCGGGCTGCACCCTAACCTGATCAAGGTAGAAGGCCGCGTTGTCGGCCACCCGGATGACCAGGCCGCGCTGGTGATGGACCTGATCGACCCGAGCTACCGCAACCTCGCAGCCCTGCCCAGCCTGGCTTCGTGCACCCGCGACATCTATGAACCGGGTACGCGCTTCAGCCTTGATGTGGCGCTGCGCATTGCAAGGGGCATCGCGTCGGTCGCGGCGCATCTGCATCGCCACGGCATCACCCATGGCGACCTGTATGGCCACAATATTCTGTGGAATGAGGCGGGAGACTGTTTGCTGGGGGATTTTGGCGCGGCGTCGTTCCATGCCACGGCCGATGGCGTGGAAACCAGGGCCTTGCAGCGGATTGAAGTGCGGGCGTTTGGGGTGTTGTTGGGGGAATTGTTGGAGCGGGTTGAGGAACAGCTGAGTGATGGACTGGCAGCGTTGCAAAAAAGCTGCTGTCAGCCTGATGTGCTGGCACGACCGGGGTTCAACGAAATCGAATCACTGCTGAGCCGGGGCTGAAACCCAATCCAAATGTGGGCGCTGGCGTGCCTGCGATAGCGGTGTATCGATCACTGAAAAAGTGAATGACACGACTTCATCGCAGGCACGCCAGCGCCCACATTTGTTAGCGTGTTTTAGCCCGCCAGACCGACGAACATGTCCTGAACGTCATCATGGTTGTCCAAGCCTTCGAGGAAGGCTTCGACTTCCGCCATTTGCTCATCGCTCAACCCGCTCACCGGGTTCTTCGAGATATAGCCCAACTTGGCCGACAGCACGGTGAACCCCTGCTCCGGCAAGGCTTTCTGTACGGCGTCGAGGTCGGTGGTCTCGGTGATGAACAGGGTGGTGCCTTCTTCTTCACCCTCTTCGAAATCCTGGGCGCCGGCTTCAATGGCTGCCATTTCCGGATCGGCGTCCGGGCTGTCCGGCGAGGCTTCGATCAGGCCGACGTGGTTGAAATCCCAGGCCACGGAGCCGGAAGCACCGAGTTGGCCCTTGCGGAATGCCACGCGGATTTCCGCCACGGTACGGTTGATGTTGTCGGTCACGCACTCGACGATCAGCGGCACCTGGTGCGGGGCGAACCCCTCATAGGTCACGCGATGGTACTGCACGGTTTCGCCGAGCAGACCGGCGCCTTTCTTGATGGCGCGGTCCAGGGTTTCCTTGGGCATCGAGGCCTTTTTGGCCTGTTCCACCACCAGACGCAGGTGAGCGTTGGTCGAGGTATCGGCGCCGTTGCGCGCGGCGATGGTGATTTCTTTCACCAGCTTGCCGAAGATCTTGCCCTTGGCATTGGCTGCCGCTTCTTTATGTTTGACTTTCCACTGTGCGCCCATGACTCACTCTCTTCTATCCATCGCGCCGAAACGTCTACTGGCCGGCGCTTTGGGGGCAGAGTTTATAGGGCAAAAACGCTCTAATCCACCAAAAAACCGGCCATACCCCTCAGGTTCGCAAGGGTTTGACCGCCACGTTACAGTCCGGCACGAAATCCCCGACCTGGGCCAGCACTGCCGGCCGGGCGTTCCAGTACGGCATCAACACCAGCGAAGAAAACAACGCAGCCCCGGCAAACACGATAAACACCGTTACGGTATCGAAGTACCCCGGCAGCAGCCCGCCGAGGATCGCGCCCACCGAGCCGCAGCCATTCACAAAGCCCGCGGCGGTGGCACCGGCCTTGGCGGTGCCGAAGTCGATGGCAGCGGTGCTGCTGATCATCGAGTCCGGCCCGTACAGGGTCAGGCCCATGACAAACAGCAAGGCCATCACCAGCACCACACTACCGGTATGCAGCGCCCCCATGAACAAGGCCAGGGCCACGGTCAGGGCCAGCAGGCTGAGCACACAGGCGGGCATGCGGCGGGCACCAAAGAGTTTGTCGGAAGCCAGGCCGATCAGTACCGGACCGAGCAAGCCCGCCAGCTCGAACGCCGTGGGCACGATCGCCGCCCCCACTTTGCCCACCGACGGCATCTGTTCGTAGACGATCACCGGGCCCCACAACAGGATCGCGTAACGCGCCGGTTTCAACAGAAAATACGCCAGCCCCAGGGTCAGCACCGTGCGGTTGCGCAAGATCGCGCGTAATGGCTCCAGCACGCTGATGCGTTTTTCGGCGGCGGCCTCCTCCGCACTCAACGCCGGCTCCGGTTCGACGGCGGGCAAGCCCACATCCTGCGGCGTGTTGCGCTGGAAGATAAAGAACAGCAGCGCCACCAGCGCCACCACCACCGCACTGGAGATAAACGCCGCGTGCCAGCTGCCTATCAAGGTGTAGGCCCACCACCCTGCAAAGGGCGAGGCTACCAAGCCACCGAACGCGTAGCACGAACTCCACAACCCCAGTACCCGTCCGCGCTGTTGCGCCGGGAAGAAACTACCGAGGTTCTTGCACAACCCCGACCAGCCGGTGGACTGCGCCAGGCCTTGGATCAACATGCATGTGACAAAGATCGGCAAGGTCGCGAACGTGCCCATGACCAGGGCGGCGGCAGCGGAAATCAACAAGCCGCCCAGCACCACGACCCGTGGCCCGAAGCGATCGGCCAACATCCCCCAGGTGAATTGCCCGACGGCATACGCCGCCAGGTAGAGACCGTCCAGGTTGGCCATCATCATTTTATCGAGGGGGAAGCTCGGGTCGTCGCCAATGCCCAGCTTGGCCACCGAAAACGCTTTGCGAGTGAAGTAAAAGGCGGCGTACGCCAGCCAGGTGATGGCGAAAATCTGCACGCGCCAACGCTTGATGCTACCCATAGGGATATTCATGGTGGTTCTGACCTCAGGTTGAGTGTGCCGGCAGAATCGCGAAGCAAATGCCTGTTTTTTTATTGTTGAGCACTGCAACACCGGTCCCTGGGGAACGGCATTGGTCAGATGAGCGCTGTTTGCCAGGGCTCATGGCCACCGCGGTTGTAGGACTCAACCTACGGCGACTGAGGCGTATAAAAGCAACGGCAGACTAATAGGTAAAATCGATTTATCGTATTTCAAATATAAGCTGAGCTTGTAGGAGGTCTGTTCATGTCGGTGTCTCATGCGCAACTCAAAGCCTTTCACGCCGTAGCGGTCCACGGCAGCTTTACCCAGGCCGCCGAACGGCTGTTCCTCACGCAACCGGCGATCTCCGACCAGGTGCGCAAACTTGAAGAGCGCTTTGGGGTGTTGCTGTTTCATCGCAACAAACGTGCAGTGCGCCTGACCGACCTGGGTGAACGCCTGCTCGCCATCACCCAACGCCTGTTCGTGATCCAGGCCGAAGCCGAGGAACTGCTGCAAGACTCGCGCGCCCTGCTCACCGGCACCCTGACGCTGGCGGTGGACGCACCGGTCCACGTGCTGCCGCAGATCGCGCGTTTTTGCGAGCGCTACCCGGGCATCAGCGTGAAGATCGAAACCGGCAATACCGACGAATCACTGTTTCGCCTGTACAACTACCAGGCCGACCTGGCCTTGCTGGGGCGCGATGTCGATGACGAACGGCTCTTGTCGTTGCCCCTGCCCGACGACCAGCTACTGGCTTTTGTCGCGCGCAACCACCCGTGGGCCGGGCGCGAATCTATCTGCCTGGCCGACCTGGACGACACGCCCCTGGTGCTCAGGGAAACGGGCTCTGTCACCCGCCAGACCCTGGAGCAGGAGATGAGCCAGGCCGGGCTGCGCATTCGCCCGGCGATCCAGGTCGAAGGCCGTGAAGCCGCACGAGAAGCGGTGGTGGTGGGGATTGGCGTGGGGGTGGTCTCGGCGGCGGAGTTCGGCGCGGACTCACGGGTCTACGCCATGCCGATCCGCGATTGCAGCCAGCGGATGAAAGAAACCCTGGTGTGCCTCAAGGAGCAGAGCTCACGGCGGGTGGTGGCGACGTTCCTCGACATCATGCGCGAGAGTCTTCAGCCCGGCGCCAGCTCGAAGAACGCCTGAATCAGGCGCAGCGACCGGCGCCGCTCCATGCAACCGAGCACATGCCGGTTCACCAGGCCATCACCCAGCAGCGGTACCGCCCGCACGCGTGGGTCCTGGCTGACCTCCATGGACGAGACCACACCGACGCCCAACTCGGCGGCGACGGCCTCGGTCACCGCTTCACGGCTGTCGAGTTCCAGCAGCACCTTGGGTTTTACACCGGTCGCGGCACACGCTTCATCGAACGTACGCCGGGTGATCGAGCTGGGTTCGCGCAGCACCATGATCACCTCATTCAATTGCGCCAGGCGAATGCCCCCGGATTGCATCGCCCACGGATGCGCAGCCGGCACCAGCGCGCAGATCCGCGACTCACTCAACGGTTGCAGGTGCAGGCCATTGCGCGGCGCCACTTCGGTGAGCACCGCCACATCCGCATGCTCGGACATAAGCGCCGCCAGGGTTTCCTGGGCATTGCCCAGGCGCAGGTTCACGGTGATCCCCGGGTAACGCGCTCGCAGGCTGGCGATCATTGGCATCACCAGGTGCGGGCCGTCCGCTGCCACTTCCAGCCGCCCGGTGAGCAATTGACGGTTGGCCTCCAGCATCGTCTGCGCTTCGTCCACCAGGCCAAAGATCGCCCGGGTGATTGACGCCAGGCGTGCGCCCTCCTCGGTCAACTCAACCCGTCGCGCGGTGCGCCGCAGCAACGGGATCTGGTAGTACTCCTCCAGGGCCTTGATGTGCCCGGTCACCGCCGGCTGGCTGATGAACAGCCGTGCGGCGGCACGAGTAAAGCTGCCCTCGCGGGCCACGGCATCGAATGCACGCAGTTGGAACAAATTCATGGCTATCGGCCTCACTGATAGCTCGCATAACAACAAACAATTTGATTGATAACAAGCCAAACTGCAATTTAAGCGCCGTAGCTTCACCCCCCGATGCCTTGCGAGGACTTGAGATGACCACTGCCGCGCCGATCCTGCTGACCCCTGGCCCCCTGACCACATCGAACCGCACCCGCCAAGCCATGATGGTGGACTGGGGGTCATGGGACGACCGCTTCAACCAACTCACGGCCAGCGTGTGCGAGCAATTGCTGGCGATCCTCAACGGCGAAGGCAGCCACCATTGTGTCCCCTTGCAGGGCAGCGGCACCTTCGCCGTCGAAGCCGCCATCGGCACCCTCGTCCCGCGTGACGGCAAGGTGCTGGTGCTGATCAACGGCGCGTATGGCAAGCGCCTGGCGAAAATCTGCGAAATCTTGGGCCGCGCGTTCAGCACCTTTGAAACCGCCGAGGATGAGCCCACGACCGCCGCCGATGTGGACCGTCTGCTACGCGCCGACCCGGCCATCACCCACGTCGCGCTCATCCACTGCGAAACCAGCACCGGCATCCTCAACCCATTGCCGGAGATTGCCCAGGTCGTTAAAGCCCACGACAAACGCTTGATCATCGACGCCATGAGTTCTTTTGGCGCGCTGGCGATCGACGCCCGCGAAGTGCCATTCGACGCCCTGGTCGCCGCCTCCGGCAAGTGCCTGGAAGGTGTGCCGGGCATGGGGTTCGTCTTCGCCAACAAACAGGCGCTGGCCGCCGCCCAAGGCAATTGCCACTCCCTGGCGATGGACCTGTTCGACCAACACAGCTACATGGCCAAGACCGGTCAGTGGCGCTTCACCCCTCCTACCCATGTAGTCGCCGCCCTGCACGAAGCGCTGCTGCAGTACCAGGAGGAAGGCGGCCTGATCGCGCGGCATAAACGCTACGCCAGCAACTGCCAGGCGTTGCTCGACGGCATGGCCGAACGGGGACTGCGCAGCTTCCTGCCGGCTGACATCCAGGCGCCGATCATCGTCACCTTCCATGCACCGAGAGACCCGCGCTATCAGTTCAAAGACTTCTACGAGCGGGTCAAGGCCAAGGGTTTCATTCTGTATCCCGGCAAATTGACCCAGGTGGAAACCTTCCGTGTGGGCTGCATTGGCCATGTCGACGCGGCAGGGATGCGAGCGGCGGTCAAAGCGATCGCCGACGTGCTGCAAGAAATGGAAGTGTTGGACATTTGATTTCCCCATAACCCACAGGATCTGAATGATGAACTATCAAACCCCCAACACCCTCCAGGCCGTCATCCTTGACTGGGCCGGCACCGTGGTCGACTTCGGCTCCTTCGCCCCCACGCAGATTTTTGTCGAGGCCTTTGCCGAGTTCGACGTACAGGTTTCCATCGAAGAAGCCCGTGGCCCGATGGGCATGGGCAAGTGGGACCACATCCGCACCCTCTGCGACCAGCCACAGGTCGCCGAACGCTACCGCAAAGCCTTCGGCCGCACGCCCACGGATGACGACGTGACTGCCATCTACCAGCGCTTCATGCCCTTGCAGATCGAGAAAATCGCCGAACACTCGGCGCTGATCCCCGGCGCCCTCGACACCATTGCCCGGCTGCGCGTGCAAGGCATCAAGATCGGCTCCTGCTCCGGCTACCCCAAGCAAGTCATGGATAAAGTCGTCGCCCTGGCGGCCACCAACGGCTATATCGCCGACCATGTGGTCGCTACCGACGAAGTGCCCAATGGCCGCCCATGGCCAGCCCAGGCGCTGGCCAACGTGATTGCGCTGGGTATTGACGATGTGGCGGCGTGCGTGAAGGTCGACGACACCGTGCCGGGTATCCTCGAAGGCCGCCGCGCCGGGATGTGGACCGTGGCCCTGACCTGCTCCGGCAATGCCCTGGGCCTGACCTACGAGCAGTTCCGTGCCTTGGACGGCGCCGCCCTGGCCAGCGAACGCAAGCGTATCGAGGCGATGTTCGAAGGCTCGCGCCCGCATTACCTGATCGACACGATCAATGACCTGCCTGCGGTCATCCTCGACATCAATGCACGGCTGGCCCGTGGAGAAATGCCACAGAGCTACTGATCGAGGTCAAAACTACGCCACTTACGCCAGGCAAACCGCTCAAAACCGGCATACAGTAAAAGGACTCCATCACCCAAGAATGGAGGTTTGCCCTGATGAGTGAGGAACCCAGCGATGCCGTGGAAAAACTCCGATACACGCTACAGCAGCATGTCGATCGCGCTGCACTGGTTGATGGTGGTGCTGCTGGCGGTGGTGTACGCCTGCATTGAATTACGCGGCCAGTTTCCCAAAGGCAGCGGTGCGCGAACGTTGATCGTGGAGATGCACTTCATGTTCGGCCTCACCGTGTTTGTGCTGGTGTGGCTGCGGTTGTTCGCACGCAGCCTGGGCGTGGCGCCGAAGATCGTGCCGGCGCCGCCGCAATGGCAAACCCTGTTGGCGACCCTGATGCACGTTGCGCTGTACGCGTTGATGATCGGCATGCCGATTGCGGGTTGGCTGATTGTCAGTGCCGAGGGTCATTCGGTGATGTTCTACGGGATGGAATTGCCGCCGTTGATCGGCGAGAACAAGGACCTGGCCAAACAGATCGAGGGGTGGCATGTGTGGTTTGGCAAGGTCGGTTATTGGCTGATCGGGCTGCATGCACTGGCGGGGATTGCCCATCACTACATCCTGCGGGACAACACGGCATTGCGCATGATGCCGGGCAAGCGCGCTAACCCGTGAAGCCTCGACGGCCCTGAAGGCCGCCGGTGTGAACGAAGATCAGGCGAGTGCCGGGGGTGAAGCGCCCGGCCTCGACCTGCGCCTTCAAGGCCATTAACGCCTTGCCGGTGTAGAGCGGTTCCAAGGGCAGGCCACACGCTTGCTGCGTGGTGTCGATGAAGTCGAGCAGCACGGGATCGACTTTGGCGAAGCCACCTCGGCTGGCGTCCAGCAACTCATAGCCCGCCTGTACGATGGCACCGATGTTCTGTGCCACACCGTGATCATCCGGCACGGCCAAGGCGCCGTAAACCGGATGCGCCCCCGCCTCTGCAAGCACCAACCCCGCCAACGTGGTCCCCGTACCCGCCGCCAACCACCAAGCGTCGTAATCAGCCCAGCCCAGCGCTTGCAACTGCGCGCGAGCCTGTTCGACTAGCACACCACAGCCACTCGCGCCGGCAAGGCCGCCACCGCCTTCGGGCACGGGATGAAGATGCGGATAGTGCTCGCGCCAAGGTAGCCAGAACGCCGGCTCATGCCGCGCACGATAGCCGCCATAACCCAGCCAATGCAGGTGCATGCCGAAGGCTTTCAGGTCGAGGACGGTTGGGGTGTCTTGGGGATGTCCGCGCAGCAGGCCGACGGTAGGAAAACCAAACCGCTTTCCCGCCGCCGCCAGCGCGTGCAGATGGTTGGAGTACGCGCCCCCCAGGCTAATGATGCCGCGAGCATTTTGCGCCTGCGCCAGATGCCCTGTGAGTTTGAACCACTTGTTGCCGCTGATCAGCGGGTCGATGCGGTCCAGGCGCAGCACGGCCAACTCGACACCGCTCAGCCAGTCCAGGCGCAAAGGTTCAAGCGGGGCGTGGGGAAGCCAATCGAAGGGACCCATCGGGAGGAATCTGCATGAAAAACGGGGCGGTAGTCTAACACCGCCCCGCTTCGGGTCTTACAGCTCGGCCGCGAGTCGCGAGCCCTGGTTGATGGCGCGCTTGGCGTCCAGTTCGGCCGCCACGTCGGCGCCGCCAATCAGGTGCACGTTCTGGCCGGCCGCCACCAGGCCGTCCTGCAATTCGCGCAGTGGGTCTTGGCCGGCGCAGATGACGATGTTGTCCACCGCCAGCACCTGGGGCTCGCCCTCGGCACCGATGCGGATGTGCAGGCCTTCATCGTCGATCTTCAGGTACTCGACGCTGTTGAGCATCTGCACCTGTTTGTTCTTCAAACCGGTGCGGTGGATCCAACCGGTGGTCTTGCCCAGGCCGTCACCGACCTTGGAGGTCTTGCGTTGCAGCAGGAACACCTCACGCGCCGGAGCATGCACCTGGGCTTTGATCCCCGCCACGCCGCCACGGGCTTGCAGTTGGGTGTCGATGCCCCACTCCTTCCAGAACGCTTCGCGGTCCAGGCTTGTGGACACGCCCTGGTGCACAAGGAATTCCGACACGTCGAAACCGATACCGCCCGCGCCGATCACCGCGACGCGCTTGCCCACGGGCTTGCGTTCGAGGATCACATCCAGGTAGCTCAGCACCTTGGCGTTGTCGACGCCTGGAATCGCCGGGGTACGCGGTGCGATACCGGTGGCCAGGATGATCTCGTCGTAACCGCCTGCTGTCAGTTGCGCCACATCAACGCGGGTGTTGAGGCACAGCTCGACGTGAGTGGTCTGCAATTTGCGCTTGAAGTAGCGCAGGGTTTCGAAGAACTCTTCTTTGCCCGGTACACGTTTGGCAATGTTGAACTGGCCCCCGATTTCACTGGCGGAATCGAACAGGGTCACTTGATGTCCGCGCTCTGCCGCCACAGTGGCCGCCGCCAAGCCCGCAGGGCCGGCACCCACCACGGCAATCTTCTTGATCTGTTTGACGGGCAGGTAATTGAGTTCAGTCTCGTAGCACGCTCGAGGGTTGACCAGGCAGGTCGTCAACTTGCCGCCGAAGGTGTGGTCCAGACAGGCCTGGTTGCAGCCGATGCAGGTGTTGATCTCATCGGCGCGCCCGGCGGCGGCCTTGTTGACGAAGTCCGGATCGGCCAGGAATGGGCGAGCCATGGACACCATATCGGCATCGCCCTCAGCGAGGATCTGCTCGGCGATCTCCGGGGTGTTGATACGGTTGGTGGTGATCAGCGGAATCTGCACCGCACCGCGCAACTTGGCGGTGACTTTGCTGAACGCACCACGGGGCACCTTGGTGGCGATAGTCGGGATGCGTGCTTCGTGCCAGCCAATCCCGGTGTTGATAAGGGTCGCACCGGCGCCCTCGATGGCCTTGGCCAGTTGCACGATTTCTTCCCAGGTGCTGCCGCCTTCCACCAGGTCGAGCATCGACAGACGGAAGATAATGATGAAGTTCGGGCCCACGGCTTCACGCACACGGCGCACGATTTCTACGGCCAGGCGCATACGGTTTTCGTAGCTGCCGCCCCAGCGGTCGGTGCGATGATTGGTGTGAGCTGCCAGGAATTGGTTAATGAAGTAGCCTTCGGACCCCATGATTTCCACGCCGTCGTACTCGGCGACCTGGGCCAGCAACGAGCAGGTGACGAAATCCTGGATCTGCTTTTCGATGCCCTCTTCGTCCAGCTCCTTGGGTTTGAACGGGTTGATCGGCGCCTGGATCGCACTGGGCGCAACCTGCTTGGGGCTGTAGGCATACCGGCCGGCGTGGAGGATCTGCATGCAAATCTTGCCGCCCGCTTCGTGCACGGCCTTGGTCACGATCTTGTGCTTTTGTGCTTCTTCGTCGGTGGTCAGCTTGGCCGCACCGGCATACACACCGCCCTCGTCATTCGGGCCGATGCCGCCGGTGACCATCAGGCCGACGCCGCCCAGGGCGCGCTCGGCAAAGTAGGCCGCCATGCGCTCGAAACCGCCGGGCTTTTCTTCCAGGCCGGTGTGCATCGACCCCATCAGGGTACGGTTGCGCAAGGTGGTAAAACCCAGGTCCAACGGGGCCAGCAGGTGCGGGTAGGCAACAGCGGTCATGGTCAAGCTCCACAACGGATCATCACGGGACGTGGAAGGCTCGAATGGCCTGCCATCGGTTTATGTCCCACAGACTAAGAGGCGGTGGACAACGGCTCAATGACTGAAACTGACAAGTTATTGATCCAAATGCACAGCCCCCCTTGGCAAGCCGGCCCATGGGCCCTACCCTAGTCGGCGAACCCTGCACACGGTCTGTTGTCTGTTCCCCCATGCGTAAACTTCTAGCTTTTACCGTCACCATGGCCCTGGTTGCCGCCGTCGCCGCGTATCTGGTCTGGACCCAGGAGCGCCCCGTGGCGCATTACCTGTCGGACCTGCGTATTACCCTCGCCGTCAACGAAGGCCTGCCTGCCGACCGTGGCAACTTGCTGGGCATCCAGCCAGAGCTGTTCCCCGCCGACTACCAGAGCCTGGAACGCCTGCACCTGAAGCTTGCGGCCTACCTGCAAAACGCCCGCGACCAGGGGCTGATCAACGACAAGACCATCGTGGTGCTACCTGAGCACATCGGTACCTGGCTGATGCTGACCGGCGAAAAGAACGAGGTGTACCAGGCTCTCCACGCTAAAGACGCGATGAACTGGCTGTCGGTGAGCAACCCGCTGCTGTTCGCCCGCGCCTGGATCAGCGCCACTGGCGACAACCGCACCGACGATGCCTACCTGCGCATGAAAGCCGACGGCATGGCACGGGATTACCAGGTGCTGTTCGGTGGCCTCGCCAAGGAGTTCGGCGTCACGCTGGTGGCGGGCTCCATCACCCTGCCCAACCCAAGTGTCAGCCAAGGCCAGCTGCACGTCGGCCATGGTGCCTTGTATAACGCCAGCGTGGTGTTTGCCGCCGATGGCTTGCCGATCGGCGATCCGCAGCGCCAGCTCTACCCGATCTACGATGAACGCGGTTTTATCGAGCCCGGTGATGAAAACGTCGTCAGCGTGGTCGACACGCCGGCTGGTCGACTGGGTGTACTGGTAGGCAGCGACAGCTGGTACCCGGACAACTACCGCAAACTCAACGAACAAGGCGCGCAATTGATCGCGGTACCGGCCTTCGTGCTTGGCCGTGATACCTGGGACCGTCCTTGGCGCGGATTCAAAAGCGTGTCCACCCCGACAGAAATCAGCCTCAAGCCTGAAGAACTCAGCGAGGGCGAGGCTTGGCGCCGTCTTACATTGATCAGCCAGCCCCCCATCAGCCAGGCCAGCGCCGGCATGAGCGTGTTCCTGCGCGGCCAGTTCTGGGACCTGGGCACTGCCGGGCACAGCTTTCTCAGCAGCAACGGGCAAGTCAGCGCCGATGGCGAAGCCCGTGGCGCGCGCTTGTTGAATATCTGGCTGTGAAGCCCGTACGGCTGGGGGATTTGTCGGTGGGCTTCGTGCACGCCCTGGCCGACGCCATCCACAGCCACGGCCTGGACCCGCAGCCACTGCTGCTGCAATACGGCCTCGACCCGGCGCGCCTGGCCGAGGCCGGTGCACGATTGTCGATCCCGCGCTACATGCGTCTTGGCCATGCCGCTATCCAACTCACCGGCGACCCGGGCCTGGGTCTGCGCATGGGCCAGCTCAGCCGCTTGAGCCAAGGCGGGTTGGCGGGCGTGACCGCCGCGCAAGCCCCCAACGTGCGCGAAGCTGCGCGCGCGCTCACCCGCTTCGAAGCGCTGTACGGCTCCAATTATCGCGGGCAGTCGAGCTTTGTCGAAGATGCCGAAGGCGCCTGGCTGCGCTTCTATTCCATCAGCCCCTACAACGCCTACAACCGCTTTGTGGTGGACTCGATCATCGCCGGCTGGCTGCACCAGTTGTCGAGCCTGGCCCAGCAACCGGTGCAGGCGCAGCGCATCGACATCGAATTTGAAGCACCGGAGTACAGCGATCAATACAGCGTGCTGGGCGACGTCCACTTCGGTGCCGAGGCCAACCAGTTGCGTCTTAACCAGCAGACCCTGGCCCTGCGCAACCCACAGCACTGCCCGAGTACCTGGAATCTGTTGTTACAACTTTGTGAGCGAGAGTTGGTGCAATTGACGCGCACCCGCAGCCTGCGCGAGCGCATTACCCGGTTGCTCGGGCCCATGCTCAATGGCGGCCGGGAACCCGACCTGGAAGAAGTGGCGGCACGCTTGAAGCTGCCCACCTGGACGTTGCGCCGCAAACTGGCCGACGAAGGCACTCAGTTCCGCGCGATTCTCAACGACACCCGCCGCGACCTGGCCATGACCTACATTCGCGATACGGAACTGGCATTCGGCGAGATCGCCTACTTGCTCGGTTTTGCCTCGGCCCAGGCGTTTCAACGGGCCTTCAGGCGGTGGAACAACCAGACCCCAGGGGAATTTCGCCGCAGTCAGCGGCATTCCGCCTGAAGTCGGTCTTACAGCTCAGTGGCATCGTCAGCCGGTTCCAGCGGGTCCAACTCAATCGCGTGGTACTCGAGCAGTTCTTCCTGGTAATCGTCCATGGTGGACTCCTTTTTGAGTTAAGAGTGGCTGCAGATAAATGACCTGCATCACCAGCCTAAAGTGCCGTGATGACGAAAAAATGTCGACGTCATGACGTTCCTGCACTCAAGGATTAAACGTAGCAGCGCCATATGGATTTAGCACGTGGCCTTAGAGGAACTATTGCAATCATTGCAATTGCAATCATATGTCAGTCTCCGTTAAGGTAATGACATTCGTCGCCAGGTGATCCTCTCCATGACCGCCGCTACCGCACACGCCGCGCAGCTCTGCATCAACGCCTTGAGCACAACCGCCCCCACCCGCCACTCACCGCTGTACACCGTCATCAACATGGCCAATACCCTTGAACTCAGCCGCCAGGCCTGGGTGATCCGCGGCCAGTCAAGCTCCCGGCGTATGGGTAACTGGCCTGGCTGGTTCGCCCGTAATACCACCGAAAAACCTTTGCTGTACCTGCACAGTGCGCAATCGTCCGCGCAACTGAGTGCGCTGTCGGACGTCACCCAACAGCGCGGCATTCTGTGCAACGACATTGAAAACCAGCCCTCCCGCTGGCCCAAGGGTGCGCAACCTTCCTTACCGTTGTGGCTGGCCACCCACCCGTGTTGTACGCCGTATGACCCGGCCTCGGGCGAAGAGGCCCGTGCGATTGTGCTGGCGGCGTTGCGTAGCCTGTACGTCGACGGCAAGCCCGGGTTCTATTACCTGGCCCTGCATGATCATGAAGGCGCAACGCCCCTGAGCGAGCAGGACCGTGAAGCCGTGCTCGAGGGCATGTACCCGCTGCAGCAGGACACGCGGGGGGATGTGCGATTGCTCGGCGCAGGCCGGGCGCTTGCAGAGGTGGTGCAGGCCAAGCGCTTATTGGCACAGGACTGGAACATCACCGCGCAACTGTGGAGCTGCCCCAGCTACACACGACTGGCCCGCGAGGCTGCTGCGGTTGAACGCTGGAATCGCCTGCACCCCGGAGTGCCCAAGCGCAGCTGTCATTTGCGCAATTGTCTGGCCGGAAGTGCAGCACCGGTGATTGCGGTGACCGGCTATCCGCAAGCGATTGTCGACCAGTTAGGGGCACACGTGGATGCGCGGTTCGTAGCGTTGGGCGCGGGCTCGGTGCAGGCGTCGGCGCCGAGTCGGTATTGGATTGTGGTGGCTGCGCTCAGGGCGTTGGCGGATGAAGGGTGCATCGATGCACTGCAAGTGGAGGCAGCGATGAATCGCTATGCATTGGTATGCGATGGACTGTAGGCGCTGGCTTGCCGGCGCCTACAAGGTTTTGTCGAGGGCCTTCAGACTTTGCGGCGGCTGCGGGTCTGGGCGCCCGCCTCCATCGCCAGCCCGGCGGTGCGCTCCAGCGCGTCGGCGAAAGCCTGGCGCTGCTCAGGCTCGATCTGTGACAGGAACAGCTCATCCACCGTGCTTTCGTAGATCTTCCACATCTTTTTACGCAGCTCCCGGCCCGACCCGGTGATCGAGGCAAATGCCGCACGGCCGTCGCCGTCGGAGCGGGAGCGCACCACTAGGCCGTCCTTTTCCAGGCGGTCGACCAAGCGCGTGAGGTTGTAGCGCTCGATGGCCAGCACATCAGCCAATTCGTGCATGCGGCGAGTACCGTCGGGGCCGCTTTCCAGGCCCCATAACGCGTCATACCAGGCATAGGGCGGCAGGTCCGCCTCTGCCAGGCGCCGCTCGATCTCGCGGATGACCGTCCTGTGAGCCCTGACAAACCGAAACCAGACATCAGGCTCTTTCGACGACATGCAACACCATCCGGGCAATTTCAAGAAGGTTGCAATAGTAGCTCATCCCGCGCTAGATTCGGCCATGTAGTTGCAATTGCAATTACATTTACCGGCACTCCCACAAGGAGCACGCCGCTTGAAATCCGCCTACCCTGGAGCCTCACATGACCCCGAACAACGCAGTCAGACGCGACGACGATCCACAGGAAACCCGCGAGTGGCTGGAGTCCATCGAATCGGTGCTGTCCACCGAAGGCCGCCCGCGCGCCCACTACCTGATCGATCAGTTGCTGGATTTCGACGTGGCGCGGCATGGCGATTTCTACGGGCGGGTGACCACGCCCTACGTCAATACAATCCCGGTGGACCGTCAGTTGCCCTACCCCGGCAACGTCGTTATCGAGCGGCGTACCAACGCGTTTATCCGCTGGAACGCCATGGCGATGGTGTTGCGTGCAGGCAAACACTCGGGGGTCGGTGGGCACATCGCGACCTATGCGTCAGCCGCAGTACTTTACGACGTAGGCTTCGATCACTTCTTTCGTGGCCGCACCGACAGCTTTGATGGCGACCTGGTGTATATCCAAGGCCACTCTTCCCCCGGCATTTATGGTCGCGCCTACCTGGAAGGCCGCATCAGCGAAGCGCAACTCGACAACTTCCGCCGCGAGGCCGGTGGCGACGGTATTTCCTCCTACCCACACCCAAGGCTGATGCCGGACTTCTGGCAATTCCCTACCGTGTCCATGGGCCTCGGCCCCATCACCGCCGCTTATCAGGCGCGCTTTATGCGCTACCTAGAATTGCGCGGCCTCAAACAGCACCAAGGGCGCAAGGTCTGGGCCTTCCTCGGTGATGGCGAAATGGACCAGCCGGAATCCCTGGCCGCCATTTCCCTGGCCGGGCGCGAGAAACTCGACAACCTGATCTTCGTGGTCAACTGCAACCTGCAACGCCTGGACGGCCCGGTGCGTGGTAATGCCAAGGTGATCCAGGAGTTCGAAAGCCTGTACCGCGCTGCCGGCTGGAACGTGATCAAAGTGATCTGGGGCAGTGGCTGGGACGCCCTGCTGGACAAAGACCAGAGCGGCCTGCTGCGCCAACGCATGATGGAATGCGTGGACGGCGACTATCAGAACTACAAGTCGCAGAACGGCGCCTATGTGCGCGAACACTTTTTCGGCAAATACCCGGAATTACTCGCACTGGTTGCGGACATGTCCGACGACGAAATCTGGAAACTCTCGCGGGGCGGGCATGACCCGGACAAGGTTTACAACGCCTATGCGGCGGCCGTGCGCCATAACGGCCAGCCCACCGTGATCCTGGCGAAAACCGTCAAGGGTTTTGGCATGGGTGAAGCAGGCGAAGGCCAGAACATCAATCACCAACTGAAGAAAATGGGCGCCGATGCGGTAAGAGCTTTCCGAGATCGCTTTGACCTGGACGTCGCGGACGATCAGCTCGCCGACATCCCCTACCTCAAGCCCGCCGCCGACAGCGAAGAAGCCCGCTACTTCGCCGCACGCCGCCAGGCCCTGGGCGGCTACGTACCTGCGCGCCACAGTGCGGTCGAGCCTTTGCAGATTCCCGAACTGGCCGCCTTCGCCACACAGCTCAAGGACACCGGCGAACGGGCGATTTCCACCACCATGGCCTTCGTGCGCATCCTCGGCACCCTGCTCAAGGACCCGCACCTGGGCAAACTGATCGTGCCCATCGTACCGGATGAGTCGCGCACCTTCGGTATGGAAAGCCTGTTCCGTCAGATCGGCATCCACTCCGCCGTAGGCCAGCTCTACACTCCACAGGACGCGGGGCAATTGAGCTACTACAAGGAAAGCAAGGACGGACAGATCATGCAGGAAGGCCTGAATGAATCCGGCGCCATTTCCTCGTGGATCGCGGCGAGTACGTCCTACAGCAACCACAGCCTGATGACCGTGCCGTTCTATATCTTCTATTCGATGTTCGGCTTCCAGCGGGTCGGCGACCTCGCCTGGGCAGCAGGCGATGCACGCGCGCGCGGCTTCCTGCTGGGGGCCACGGCCGGCCGCACCACGTTGATGGGCGAAGGCTTGCAGCATGACGATGGGCACAGCCATATCCTGTCGTCGGTGATCCCGTGCTGCGTGTCGTACGACCCGACGTTCGCCTACGAGTTGGCGGTGATCATTCGCGAGGGCATGCGGCGGATGTATGAGCAACAAGAGGACATTTACTACTACATCACTCTGCTCAACGAAAACTACCCGCACCCGGCGATGCCCGAAGGCGTGGAAGACGGGATTCTCAAGGGCATGTACCGGCTCAGTACCAGCCAGCAGGCCCAGGTGCAATTGATGGGCAGTGGCTCCATCCTGCGCGAAGTGATCGCGGCGGCTGAGCTGCTGCAGGAGGACTTCGGCGTGCACAGTAATGTGTGGAGCACAACCAGCCTCACCGAATTGCGCCGTGACGGTCATACAGTGGAGCGCTGGAACCTGCTGCACCCGCAGAGCGAGCCAAGGGTGAGCTACGTGGAGCAATGCCTGGCCGGTGAAACGGGGCCGGTGGTGGTGGCGACGGACTACATGAAGCTGTTCGCCGATCAGATCCGACCTTTCGTACCCGGCCGGCGCTTTGTGGCGCTGGGCACGGACGGCTTCGGGCAATCGGATACCCGTGAAACCCTGCGGGCGTTCTTCGAAGTGGACCGGCATTTCATCGTGCTGGCGGCCTTGAAGGCCTTGGCGGATGACGGCGTGATCGGACGCGAGAAAGTCAGTGAAGCCATCAGCCGCTACGGGATCAACGTCGACAAGGCCAACCCCGTAGCGGTCTAAGTTACTGCGACGGCGCCGGTAGGGGCGGAATCGCTTCTGTCGGCGGTGGCAGGTCCGGGTTGCTGGTGGCTGGAGCGGGCTCTGCCTGCGGCGCAATTGGCGCGGACTCGGCAGGTGGAGCGACAGGCTGGGAGACCGCAGGCTCTGCCTTCGGCGGCTCAACCTTCTCGGCAGCCGGAGCTGCCTTGGGTTCCGGAACCCCCAACTCGGCTTTCGGCTGCTCGGGAATATGCTCGGCCTTCTTCACTTCCTGCGGTAGGAACACATCCACCAGCGCAAAGTAACGCTCGTAGAACTTCGGCGCGGACACGGTCTCGCTCGCTACTTTCACCATGGAGTCATCGGTGGAGCCGATCGGCATCGACACCGAACCCAGCACGCCCACACCCAGGCTCGCGGAGTTGTTGACCTTCTTCAGCGCGTAGCGATCCTGCAAGGCGTTGGCGAACATCGTCGAATGGTTGGTGCCTTTGCCATCATCGGCACACACCACGTTGAAGCTGATCTGCAGATGGGTCTCGCCGGTCTGCTGGAAGCTCTTGTTACCCACCACCAGTTTCGGATCGCTGCTGGTGATGATGTAGCCCTGGCTCAGCAAGGCGCGTCGCGCGGCTTCGCACGCGGCGACGTCAGTGACGGGGTAATCCCGGGAAAACGTACCGGAGTCGTCGAAATTCTCATGTTCATAAATGGCGGTCTTGGGTGACGAGCAGCCCGCGGCGCCCGCCAGCACCAGCGCCAGCCCGAGGCTACGCAAGTGAAATGATGTCGACATTGAAAATCCTGAGGAAAACAGTCCGGGCGGTATTGTGCAACAGAACGCTGCCTTGGCGCGCGCATTCCTGTCGGTAAAACGTCACAGCCTTACACGACGCCACCTGTAGGAAACAGCCCTGCGCACATATGATCAATAAACACGCGCAGTTTGGCCGAGGCGTGGCGACTTGATGGCCAGAGCATCCAGAAACTGCCGCGATGCTCCAGGTAATCATCCAGCACCCTCTGCAGACGCCCTTCGGCGACAGCCTGGTTGACCATATAGTCCGGCAGGCAAGCAATGCCCAAGCCTTCGTGCACGACATGGTTGAGGGACTCGATGGTGGTGCTGACGAACGGCCCACGCAAGATGGACTCGGGGGCGCCCGGTGCTCGCCGCAAAGGCCAGGGCTCCAGCTTGCCGGTCGCGCAGAACTTGTGGCGCAGGCAGGCATGGTCGCTCAGGTGCTGCGGCTGTTGCGGGGTGCCATATTCGCGAAAATAACCCGGCGTACCCACCAGCACCAACTGGTAATGCCCCAGATGACGGGCCATCAGCCGCGAATCTTCCGGCTTGCCGGTACGAATCACCGCGTCGAACCCTTCTTCGATCACATCCACCATGCGGTCGGAAAAATCCACATCCAACTCGATGTCCGGGTAGGCGCGCATGAAGTCGCTGAGGACCGGCATCAGCAAGCCGCGCACTTGCGGCACGCTGATACGCAACTTGCCCCGAGGGGTTGCGCTGGCGTCGCTCAGTTCTTGCTCGGCAGCTTCGACCTCGGCCAGGATGCGCCGCGAACGCTCAAGGAACAGCGCGCCTTCGCTGGTCAAAGTGATGCTGCGGGTGCTGCGATGAAACAACCGCACACCCAGGCGCTCTTCCATCCGTGCGATGCTTTTGCCCACGGCCGACGACGAGACGCCCAGCACCCGCCCGGTGGCGGTGAAGCTACGGGTCTCCGCCACCTGCACGAATACGGAAAGACTGCCCAGACTGTCCATGGAAGGGTCCTTGATGATTACGGACGTTTAAGTCCGATAAGTCCGGAACCTTAGCCTGTTTTTCCGCTGACCACAGCCCCCTACCCTGCCTGCTTACCCTTTTGCATGGATAGAGCGCGATGACCTCCCTTACCGACCCCGCAGTGACAGACCGGCGGGACACCTTGCCGTTGAGCGGCTTACTGGCCTTGGCCAGCGCCGGTTTTATCACCATCCTCACCGAAGCCATGCCCGCCGGGCTCCTGCCGCAAATAGGCGAAGGGCTGGGCGTATCACCCGCTTTAGTCGGTCAAATGGTCACGGTGTATGCCCTGGGGTCACTGCTGGCAGCCATTCCACTGACGCTGCTGACCCGTGGCTGGCGACGACGCCCCTTGTTGCTGTTAGCCATTGGCGGCTTCGCCTTGGTCAACAGCGTGACCGCCCTTTCCAGTCATTACGGGTTGATCCTGGTGGCGCGCTTTTTAGCCGGTGTATGGGCCGGACTGCTGTGGGCGCTGCTGGCCGGTTATGCCAGCCGGATGGTTGCGCCACACCTGCAAGGCCGGGCAATTGCGGTGGCAATGCTTGGCGCACCGCTGGCGCTGTCGTTGGGTGTACCAGCAGGCACCTTCCTCGGGGCCGCTGTTGGCTGGCGCCTGAGCTTTGCGATCATGACTGGACTGACACTGGTGCTACTGGCATGGGCGCGCTGGCAACTCCCGGACTTTGCGGGCGAGCCGGCAGGAAAACGCCTGGGATTGCATCAAGTGCTGACCTTGCCGGGGATTCGTCCGGTGCTGTGGGTGACCTTCACCTATGTACTGGCCCACAACATTCTCTACACCTACATCGCACCGCTGCTGGTGCCGGCAGGGATTGCTGCCGACATTGATCAGGTGCTGCTGGTGTTCGGCCTTACAGCGTTGTTGAGCATTTGGATGGCCGGTGTGCTGATTGATCGATGGCTGCGCGTACTGCTGCTGATCAGTTGCACGATGTTTGGCCTGATCGCCTTGGCGCTGGCGTTCTGGATCAACCTGCCAGCGGTCATCTACGTCGCCGTGGCGTTATGGGGCCTGGCGTTCGGCGGGTTACCTGCCTTGCTGCAAACGGCACTGGCCCAATCGGCGGGCGAGTCGGCCGATGCCGCGCAATCGATGCTGGTGACCGTCTGGAACCTGGGCATCGCAGGCGGCGGCCTGGTAGGTGGCGTGTTACTTCAGGGCTGGGGGGCCTGCGCATTTGCCTGGGCCGTTGTATTGCTGATGCTACTGGCTGTGGCCGGTGGGTTACAGACAGCGCCCCAACAACTGGCCCGGCCACCCTTCAAGATCGAACGTTGAAATACGCTGATACCCGCAAGCCTCATAAAAACGCACCAGGTCACCCGTGCCGCCGGCGTAGCAATCCACGCGCAGGCGCCCCACCCCGGCAGCGTGGGCCCGCTCATCGGCGAAGGCCAACAGATGCCGGCCCAACCCACGCGCACGCGCATCACGCGCGGCAATCAGCAATCGCACATAGACCTCCGGCCCGGACGCTGGCGGCACGTAAGGCATGGGTTCGCCCAGCACAAGTGCCGCCAGGACCCGCCCCTCGGGAGCCTCGACCACCCACGCATCCGGCATCGCACACGCTTCTGTGACTTGCGCCACTCGCCGGGGCAATGCCGACCAGGGCTCGGTGCCCCATTGGACGGTATTCCCTATCCCTACAAACCAGGCAATCACCTCGTCAAACACTTGCAGCACTGCCGGGGCGTCCGCTGCGCTGGCGCGACGGATTATCCAGTCCTCTCTTCCATGAATAGACACGCTTGAAACTCCCTGATCGGCGATAACGTACGCGCAGTCTAGCGCACATAAAAAAACCCCCGGTCTTTTCAGGCCGGGGGCTTCTCTTTCAAACCGCCATCAGAACTTCTTGATGTCAGCCTTGGTTTCCAACTGCTTGCGGTAAGCCGCGAAGTCCTGCTGACCGACACGGGAGGCGAGGAAACGGCGATATTGCGCCTTTTCTTCGTCCGTTGGGGCAGCGGCTTCATTGACGCCGTTCAAGCGCACGATCACCAGGCTACCATCCGCCAGAGTCACCGTGGTGAAGGTCGGCTTGTCCTTGGCCGCAGGCTTGGGCATGCGGAACAGGGCTTGCAGCACGGCAGGATCGATCGCTTCCTGGCTACGGGTAGCCGCTTCAGTGACCTTCCATGCCTGGCCGTCGACCGGCTGGTTCAGTGGAGTCTTGCCATCACGCAGGCTGGCGATGAGTTCGTCAGCATGAGCCTTGGCAGCCGCGCTGGCGCGCTCCTTGGCCATCTGCGTACGAATCGCCGCACTGACGCTTTCCAGCGGCAGTTGCGAAGGTTTCAGGTGCTCTTTGGCACGCAGTACGATGATGGTTTCCGGATCCAGTTCGATGGCGGTGCTGTTGGCACCTTCATCCAACACTTCCGGGCTGAACGCAGCGGTGACCACGGCACGGTTGGCCGCAACACCTTCGCCACCTTCACGGCCAAACGGCGCGGAGGTGTGCACGGTCAGTTTCAGGTCGGACGCCGGCTGGGCCAGGTCGGAAGCTTCGAACGCCGCATCTTCCAATTGCTTGGTCGCTTCAACAAAACGCTGCTCAACCTGTTGGGTCTTCAGCTCCTTGGTCAGCTTGTCTTTCAGGCTAGCGAACGTCGGCACTTGCGGTGCCTCAACGCCCAACAGCTTGATCAAGTGCCAACCGAAAGTGCTGCGTACCGGTGCCGAGACCTGGTCCTTGTTCAACGCATACAAGGCTGTTTCGAAGTCTGGATCGTAGACGCCAGGGCCAGCAAAACCGAGGTCGCCGCCAGTGTTGGCCGAACCAGGATCCTGGGAAAACTCCTTGGCCAGGGCTTCGAATTTTTCACCCTTGGCCAGGCGCGCCTGGATTTCTTCGATCTTGGCCTTGGCTTGCGCGTCGGTGACCTTGTCGTTGACTTCAATCAGGATGTGCGCCGCACGACGCTGTTCAGCGAGGTTGGCGGTTTCTTTCTGATAGGCCGCCTGCAGCTCTTCGTCCTTCACGCTGACCTGGTCGAAGAAGGAAGACTTCTTCAGTTCCAGGTAGTCGATGACCACCTGGTCCGGGGTCATGAATTCTTTGGCGTGCTGGTCGTAGTAAGCCTTGACCTCGTCGTCGGTGAGTTTCACCGCGGCAGGGTTGGCCTTGATGTTGACGGTGGCGAAGTCGCGAGTCTGTTTTTCCAGACGCGCGAATGCCAGCACTTCGGAATCGGTGACGAAACCGCTGCCGGCAATACCTGCGCGAACCTGGCCGATCAGCATTTCCTGGGTCAGCATCTGACGGAATTGCATACGGCTGTAGCCCAGTTGACGGATCACCTGGTCAAAGCGCTCGGCGCTGAACTTGCCGTCCACCTGGAATTCCGGCGTCTGCAGGATCACTTGGTCCAGTGCAGCTTCAGAGAAGCCAAACTTGGAGTCGGCAGCACCTTGCAGCAATAGCTTGCGATCGATCAGCCCCTTGAGGGCCGCTTCGCGCAGCAGTTTTTCGTCCAGCAGGGAGGCATCGAAATCCTTGCCCAGCTGTTGCATCAGCTGACGGCGTTGCATGTCGACGGCCTGGCTCAGCTCGGTCTGGGTGATTTCTTCACCGTTGACCTTGGCCACGTCCTGCTTACTGTTACCCGAAGCCTGGAAAATGGCCTCGATACCGGTGAACGCCATCAATGCGACGATGATCCCGATAATGGTCTTGGCAATCCAGCCTTGTGAATTGTCCCTGATATTTTGCAGCATGCGTCCCCCAGAAACGGTTGAACTTCAATAATAGGCAACCGTGGAGCGTGGGTAGAGTACGGATATAAGAAAGGCGCATCCAAGGATGCGCCTTCTCGCAACTGGCGGAGCGGACGGGGGCTTTGGTTCTCCCCCCGGCTTGGCGACCCGATGCATACATGGGTCTGCTGCCGCTCCGCTCCCAGGTTGAACCTACGTTCAACCCGGGTAGGTAAGGCTGGATCGAAGCTTAGTTAACAGCTTCTTTCAGGGCTTTACCGGCTTTGAAACCTGGTTTCTTGGCAGCAGCGATTTGCAGTGCTTTGCCAGTCTGTGGGTTACGGCCAGTGCGAGCTGGACGGTCAGTCACAGAGAAAGTACCGAAGCCTACCAGTACCACGGAGTCGCCGGCCTTCAGAGCGCCAGTGACGGATTCGATTACTGCATCCAGCGCACGGCCAGCAGCAGCTTTCGGGATATCAGCGGATGCAGCGATAGCATCAATCAGTTCCGACTTGTTCACTCTAAGTCCCCTTATATATCTATTGAGTATGATTCTAAGTTTTTTGATGAAAGCAAAAACCAGTGCTGAATGGCCTACAGACACTTAAGAGCCGCTTTATAACAAGGGCTCTAAAATGCTGTCAAGGAAGCTCCCAGGCTTTAACACATTAATGCGTGCTAATTCTTTCCTTGGAATCAGACTCGCGTTTTTCGTCCTTAGCAACTATCTCCGGAGCCACATCCGGCAAGGGCTCCGGCGCGTATTGCAGCGCAATTTGCAGGACCTCGTCAATCCATTTAACGGGTTTAATCTGCAGATCCTGCTTGATATTGTCAGGAATTTCCTTCAAGTCGCGAACATTCTCTTCAGGAATGATCACCGTCTTGATACCACCCCGGTGTGCGGCAAGCAATTTCTCTTTCAGACCACCGATGGCCAATACCTGGCCGCGCAAGGTGATTTCCCCGGTCATGGCGACATCGGCACGCACCGGAATGCCAGTCAATGCCGACACCAGGGCCGTGCACATGCCTACGCCAGCGCTAGGGCCGTCTTTCGGGGTCGCCCCTTCCGGCATGTGGATGTGGGTGTCGTGCTTCTCGTGGAAGTCCAGGGGGATCCCCAGGCTCTTCGCGCGGCTGCGCACCACGGTCTGCGCGGCGGTGATGGATTCGACCATCACGTCACCCAGGGAACCGGTCTTGATCAGCTGGCCTTTGCCTGGGATCACCGCGGCTTCGATGGTCAGCAATTCGCCGCCCACCTGGGTCCACGCCAGGCCAGTCACCTGCCCTACCTGATCCTGCTGCTCAGCCAGGCCGTAGCGGAATTTCTTCACGCCCAGGAAGTGTTCCAGGGAGTCGGCCGTCACCTTCACCGAGAAGCGTTTTTCCAGTGCATGCTCCTTGACCGCCTTGCGGCAGATCTTCGCAATCTGGCGCTCCAGGCCCCGTACACCGGCCTCGCGGGTGTAGTAGCGCACGATGTCACGGATCGTCTCAACTTCGAACTCGATCTCGCCTTTCTTCAGGCCGTTAGCCGAAATCTGCTTGGGCGCAAGGTATTTGACGGCGATGTTGATCTTCTCGTCTTCGGTGTAACCCGGCAGACGAATCACTTCCATCCGGTCCAGCAACGCTGGCGGGATGTTCATGGAGTTGGAGGTGCACAGGAACATTACGTCGGACAGGTCGTAGTCGACCTCCAGGTAATGGTCGTTGAAGTTGTGATTCTGCTCGGGGTCGAGCACTTCGAGCAACGCCGACGCCGGATCGCCACGCATGTCGCTGCCCATTTTGTCGATTTCATCGAGCAGGAACAGCGGGTTGCGCACGCCGACTTTCGTCATCTTTTGAATCAATCTTCCTGGCATCGAACCGATGTAAGTCCGGCGATGACCACGGATTTCCGCTTCATCACGCACACCGCCGAGGGCCATGCGCACGAATTTACGGTTGGTGGCGTTGGCAATGGACTCAGCCAAGGAGGTTTTACCCACGCCAGGCGGCCCGACCAGGCACAGCACCGGACCACGAATCTTCTTCACGCGCTTTTGCACGGCGAGGTATTCGAGGATGCGTTCTTTGACTTCTTCGAGGCCATAATGGTCGGCGTCGAGAATGTCTTCAGCCCGGGCCAGGTCCAGACGCACCTTGGTCTGGGCCTTCCACGGCACCTGCACCAGCCAGTCGATATAGGAGCGCACCACGGTGGCTTCGGCCGACATCGGCGACATCTGCTTGAGCTTGTTCAGCTCGGCAGTGGCTTTGGCCAGGGCATCTTTCGGCAGGCCAGCGGCATCAATGCGCTTTTTCAGCTCTTCGATTTCGTTGTGGCCTTCCTCGCTGTCGCCGAGCTCTTTCTGAATGGCCTTCATCTGCTCATTCAGGTAGTACTCGCGCTGGCTGCGCTCCATTTGTTTCTTCACGCGACCACGGATGCGCTTCTCGACCTGCAACAGGTCGATTTCGGCATCCAGCAGCGCCAGCACGTGCTCAACACGCGCCGACAGATCAATGATTTCGAGAATGTCTTGCTTCTGCTCGATTTTCAGCGCCATGTGCGCCGCCATGGTGTCGACCAGGCGGCTTGGCTCATCGATGCTGTTGAGGGACGACAGGACTTCAGCCGGGACTTTCTTGCCCAACTGCACATACTGCTCGAATTGCGAGAGCAGGCTGCGTACAAACACTTCTGACTCGCGCTCAGGGGCCTCGACTTCGTCGATCAGCGCCACTTCAGCGCGCAGGTGGCCATCCACCTCCATGAAGCGCTCAACCGCACCACGCTGCTCACCTTCCACCAGCACCTTGACGGTGCCATCAGGCAGCTTGAGCAATTGCAGCACGGTAGCAATGGTACCAACGCGATACAGGGCGTCTTCGCCTGGATCATCATCAGCAGGATTCTTCTGGGCCAACAGCAGGATCTGCTTGTCGCCCGTCATCGCGGCCTCGAGGGCTTCGATAGACTTCTCGCGCCCCACGAACAGCGGGATAACCATGTGCGGATAGACGACGACATCACGCAACGGCAGGAGAGGCAATTCGATGGTGGTCTTCATGATTTCGCCTCTATGACAGATGAAAAATAAGCTTGAAGCCAAGATGGGGGCTGCATGCAAAAAAAACAAGCTTATTGCCAGCAGTTAAACGCAGTAAACGCTTCGGGGCAAAAAACGTTGTAAAAACAAAGGGGCCCCTGAAGGCCCCTTGTTTATACCGAAACTGCGAGACGCTTACGCGTCGGGCGCAGCCTTGGCAGCCGGCTCACTGTTTTCGTAGATATACAGTGGCTTGGACTTACCTTCTATGACGCTTTCGTCGATCACCACTTTACTCACCTCGGACTGCGAGGGGATTTCGTACATGGTGTCGAGCAACACGCCTTCCAGAATCGAACGCAGGCCACGTGCACCGGTCTTGCGCTCCAGTGCCCGCTTGGCCACCGATTTAAGAGCGTCAGTACGGAACTCAAGGTCTACACCCTCCATCTCGAACAGCTTGGCGTATTGCTTGGTCAAGGCGTTTTTCGGCTCGGTGAGGATCTGAATCAGAGCAGCCTCATCCAGCTCGTCCAACGTGGCCAGGACCGGCAGACGACCCACGAACTCCGGGATCAAACCGAACTTGACCAGATCGTCGGGCTCGACCTCACGCAGGGATTCGCCAACCTTCTTGCCTTCTTCCTTGCTGCGGACTTCGGCACTGAAACCGATGCCGCCGCGAGTCGAACGCTGCTGGATGACTTTTTCCAGACCGGAGAACGCACCACCACAGATAAACAGGATGTTGCGCGTATCGACCTGAAGGAATTCCTGCTGCGGGTGCTTGCGACCACCTTGTGGTGGTACGGAAGCGACCGTGCCTTCGATCAGTTTCAACAGGGCCTGCTGCACGCCTTCACCGGAAACGTCCCGGGTGATCGACGGGTTGTCCGACTTGCGCGAAATCTTGTCGATTTCGTCGATGTAGACAATACCCATCTGGGCTTTCTCTACGTCGTAGTCGCACTTCTGCAGCAACTTCTGAATGATGTTCTCGACATCTTCGCCCACGTAGCCAGCCTCGGTGAGGGTGGTGGCGTCGGCGATCGTGAACGGAACGTTCAGCAGGCGAGCGAGGGTTTCTGCAAGCAGGGTCTTACCCGAGCCTGTAGGACCGATCAGCAGGATGTTGCTCTTGCCGAGTTCAACTTCGTCGCCTTTCTTGTCACGCTGGTTCAAGCGCTTGTAGTGGTTGTACACCGCTACGGCCAGAACCTTCTTTGCACGCTCTTGACCAATCACGTACTGATCAAGGATGCCGCTGATTTCTTTAGGCGAAGGCAATTTATGCGCGCTGCTTTCGGCCTGGGCTTCCTGCACCTCCTCACGGATGATGTCATTGCACAGGTCGACGCACTCGTCGCAGATAAAGACCGAGGGGCCGGCAATCAATTTGCGTACTTCATGCTGGCTCTTGCCACAGAAGGAGCAATAGAGCAGCTTGCCGTTGTCCTCGCCGTTGCGGGTGTCAGTCATTCGTTCGATCCAAATCCGATAGGCTTGCAACACAAGATGAAGGCTTATGCGGGCTTTTTCAAGCCCGCCGGTGGTCGGACATGCCGACCAGCCCTATTTTGAGCGGCTTATATTAAGCGGGGCGCTGATTGATCACTGCGTCGATCAGGCCATAGGCTTGCGCGGCTTCGGCACTCATGAAGTTGTCGCGGTTGGTATCGCGCTCGATTTCTTCCAGGGTGCGCCCGCTGTGCTTGGCCATCAGCGTGTTGAGACGCTCACGAATAAACAGGATTTCCTTGGCATGGATTTCGATGTCCGACGCCTGGCCCTGGAAACCGCCCAGTGGCTGGTGAATCATCACGCGCGAGTTAGGCAGGCAGAAACGCTTGCCTTGGGCACCGGCGGTCAGCAGGAATGCGCCCATGCTGCAGGCTTGGCCAATGCAGGTGGTCGACACGTTCGGCTTGATGAACTGCATGGTGTCGTAGATCGACATGCCTGCGGTGACCGAACCGCCTGGGGAGTTGATGTAGAGATGGATGTCCTTGTCCGGGTTTTCCGCTTCAAGGAACAGCAGCTGCGCACAGATCAGGTTGGCCATGTAGTCCTCTACGGGGCCTACCAGAAAGATCACTCGCTCCTTAAGCAGGCGCGAGTAGATGTCGTAGGCGCGTTCGCCACGAGCGGACTGCTCGACAACCATCGGGACCAGGCCGCCAGCGGCCTGGATATCAGAGTTCTGCTGAATATAGGAATTACGGAACATGCTCTGCAGTTACTCCCAAATAGTCATGTCTTGAAAACGCATAAGCCAGCGCGAGGCTGGCTTATGGTTGAATTTCCAACGAGTTGGACAATCAGTCGGCTTGTGCTGCTTCCGCCGGTTTGACTGCTTCTTCGTAAGAGACCGCTTTATCGGTCACCTTAGCCTTCTGCAGAACAGTATCCACAACTTGTTCTTCCAGCACAACCGAACGCACTTCGTTCAGCTGCTGATCGTTCTTGTAGTACCAAGCCACGACCTGCTCAGGCTCCTGGTAGGCCGAAGCCATTTCCTGGATCATTTCGCGAACGCGGTCTTCGTCAGGCTTGAGGTCGAACTGCTTGACCACTTCAGCCACGATCAGGCCCAGCACGACGCGGCGCTTGGCTTGCTCTTCGAACAGTTCAGCGGGCAGCTGATCAGGCTTGATGTTGCCACCAAACTGCTGAACAGCCTGTACGCGCAGGCGATCCACTTCGTTGGACAGCAGGGCCTTAGGCACTTCGATCGCATTGGCGGCCAGCAGACCGTCCATGACCTGGTTCTTGACCTTGGACTTGATGGCCTGACGCAGCTCGCGCTCCATGTTCTTGCGAACTTCGGTGCGGAAGCCTTCGATGCCGGTTTCCTTGATGCCGAATTGAGCGAAGAACTCTTCGTTCAGCTCTGGCAGCTTAGGCTCGGAAACGCTGTTGACGGTCACGGTGAACTCGGCGGCTTTGCCAGCCAGGTCCAGGTTCTGGTAGTCAGCAGGGAACGTCAGGTTCAGAACGCGCTCTTCGCCGGCCTTGGCGCCAACCAGGCCGTCTTCGAAACCGGGGATCATGCGGTTGGAACCCAGCACCAGCTGAGTACCCTTGGCCGAGCCGCCAGCGAATACTTCGCCGTCAACCTTGCCAACGAAATCGATGTTCAGCTGGTCTTCGTTCTGGGCAGCACGGTCGGCCACTTCAAAACGGGTATTCTGCTTGCGCAGGATTTCCAGCATGTTGTCCAGGTCCGAATCAGCCACTTCGGCGCTCAGACGCTCGATTTCGATACCGTCGAAACCGGCCACTTCAAATTCAGGGAACACTTCGAACGTTGCAACGTATTCCAGGTCCTTGCCAGCTTCCAGGGACTTAGGTTCGATCGAAGGCGAACCCGCTGGGTTCAGCTTGTGCTCAACAACGGCTTCATAGAAAGAAGCCTGGATCACGTCACCTACAGCTTCCTGGCGCGCATCGGCACCAAAGCGGCGCTTGATTTCGCTCATTGGCACTTTGCCTGGACGGAAACCAGCGATCTTGGCCTTCTGGGCAGTCTGCTGCAGACGCTTGTTGACCGCAGTCTCGATACGCTCGGCCGGCACGGTGATGCTCAGGCGACGCTCGATAGCAGTAGTATTTTCAACAGAAACTTGCATGGATATTCCTCGTTGCACAGACGTTAGCCGGCCATTTCCGACCCCAATCAAGGGCATGCATTCTAGTGGGTCAAACTCAAGAAGTCACCCTACTGGAAATACGCCCGAAAACAGCCGGCAATTTATCGGTACGAAGGCACTGCTGCACCTCGCCCCGGTGACAAATACAACCCATCACGCCAGGGCTCTGCGCCGCCCCTTCTATATATAGAAGAAGTCGTCATGCATCTCCCTGACGGCCAACCCCGCAAACAGGGCTGGCAGGCAGCGCAGCATCATCGAGATACATAAATACGACGAAACGCCCTGCCGTCGCGCCTCATTACCTGCAGCCGCTGGATATTTCGAACCGCTGAAACCAAAAAAGGCGCCAGACTGTTAAATCTGGCGCCTTTCGAATATGGGGTGGACGAAGGGGATCGAACCCTCGACAACGGGAGTCACAATCCCGTGCTCTACCAACTGAGCTACGCCCACCATATTGCGTTAACAAAGAAACCAAACCACTTCTTTGTTGAGCCCTACCCTGCGTTTCGACAGGGCCAGGCTTTATTTGGTGCGGATGAAGAGACTCGAACTCTTACGCCTCGCGGCGCTGGAACCTAAATCCAGTGTGTCTACCAATTCCACCACATCCGCGCTTGAAGCTCTTAAAGCAAAGGCGCCAGACGATTAATCTGGCGCCTTTTAAAATATGGGGTGGACGAAGGGGATCGAACCCTCGACAACGGGAGTCACAATCCCGTGCTCTACCAACTGAGCTACGCCCACCATATAGCGCTACTTGTGCCAAAGCTGCCTAATGGCGCACCCGGCAGGACTCGAACCTGCGACCATCCGCTTAGAAGGCGGATGCTCTATCCAGCTGAGCTACGGGCGCCTTATTAATCTGTACTCTTGGAGGATTACAAACTAAGTGCTTCCAGCCTTACAGAACAACACGTTATTCTGCTCGACCTTCTTAACCAGTGCTAGGCTGTGCCCGACAAGTGCGACGAATAGTATAGACGCCCTCGAAACCCGTCAAATCTTTTTTGAAAAAAATTCATTTTATTTAAGGGGTTAGGGCAATTTGCAGACCAAGCGCCTTTGCCCTAACGTCCTGGCATGCGAGAATGCGCGCACTTTTCTTCCCCCTCTCGATGGTTAATCACGCGTAATGACTGCACAACTTATCGACGGCAAATCAATCGCCGCCAGCCTGCGCCAGCAGATCGCCAAACGAGTCACCGAGCGCAGCCAGCAAGGTCTGCGCACGCCGGGCCTCGCGGTGATCCTGGTCGGCAGCGATCCTGCCTCTCAGGTTTATGTCTCGCACAAGCGTAAAGACTGTGAAGAGGTCGGCTTTATTTCCAAGGCCTACGACTTGCCTTCCGAGACCACCCAGCAGGCCCTTACCGACCTGATCGACGGCCTCAACGACGACCCGAAGATCGATGGCATCCTGCTGCAACTGCCATTGCCCGAGCATTTGGACGCCTCCAAATTACTGGAGCGCATTCGGCCCGACAAAGACGTCGACGGTTTCCACCCTTATAACGTCGGCCGCCTGGCCCAGCGCATTCCGCTGCTGCGCCCGTGCACACCAAAAGGCATCATGACCCTGCTGGAAAGCACCGGTGTCGACCTGTATGGCCTCGATGCAGTAGTGGTCGGCGCCTCCAACATCGTCGGCCGCCCGATGGCAATGGAGCTGTTGCTGGCCGGCTGCACCGTGACCGTCACCCACCGCTTTACCAAAGACCTGGCAGGCCACGTCGGCCGCGCCGACCTGGTCGTGGTTGCCGCCGGCAAGCCCGGACTGGTCAAAGGTGAATGGATCAAGGAAGGTGCGATCGTCATCGACGTGGGCATCAACCGCCAGGATGACGGCAAGCTGGTGGGCGACGTGGTGTACGACACCGCCCTGCCCCGCGCTGGCTGGATCACCCCGGTACCCGGTGGTGTCGGCCCGATGACGCGCGCTTGCCTGCTGGAAAACACTCTGTACGCCGCAGAGACGCTGCACGCTTAATAACCAGCCGTACTGAAAAAGCCCTGCTTTATCGCAGGGCTTTTTATTGCCCGCAATAAATCCTGTTTTTTCTTAGTTTTTAAGAACTTTCATCGGGTTCTAGAAGAACATTCGACAGTTTCTGATCCATACTCCTAAAATGTAACGGCATTTATCAAAAAACCGTTCCCGAACGGTATTTCCTTACTTTTTAGCGAGTTCATCCGCGTGAAAATTCGTCTTTCTCTCGTCAGCCTATTATTTGCTTTCACAGGCACCTTTGCGCACGCCGCCGAAACCACCCAGGCCCCGCGTGACACGTCCAAACTGCAAATCGCTTCCGGCAGCGCCATGCTGGTGGACCTGCAAACCAACAAGGTCATCTATTCCAGCAACCCGGACGTGGTCGTCCCCATCGCCTCGGTGAGCAAGTTGATGACTGGTCTGGTGGTATTGGAAGCCAAGCAGAACATGGATGAATACATCGACATCAACATCAAGGACACGCCGGAAATGAAAGGTGTGTTTTCCCGCGTGAAGATCGGCAGCGAGATGCCGCGCAAAGAGATGCTGCTGATCGCGCTGATGTCCTCGGAAAACCGTGCCGCCGCCAGCCTGGCGCACCACTATCCGGGTGGTTACCCGGCATTTATCGCGGCGATGAATGCCAAAGCCAAGGCGTTGGGCATGACCAGCACCCATTACGTCGAGCCCACTGGCCTGTCGATCCACAACGTGTCCACTGCCCGTGACCTGAGCAAACTGCTCGCCGCCGCGCGTCACTACCCGTTGCTGAGCCAGTTGAGCACCACCAAGGAAAAGACCGTGTCGTTCCGCAAGCCCAACTACACCCTGGGCTTCTCCAACACAGACCACCTGATCAACCGCGCCAACTGGGACATCAAGTTGACCAAGACCGGCTTCACCAACCAAGCCGGCCACTGCCTGGTGCTGGTGACCAACATGGGCAACCGCCCGGTGTCGCTGGTAATCCTGGATGCCTTCGGCAAATTCACCCACTTTGCCGATGCCAGCCGTATCCGCAATTGGGTCGAGACCGGCAAGAGCGGTTCGGTGCCGGATGTGGCGCTGCGCTACAAGGCTGACAAGAACCTGAAGAATCGTCCCAACGCCGCCGAAGTACGCCGCTAACCGCAGCCACCTTAATGCAGGAGCTGGCTTGTGTGGGAGCTGGCTTGCCTGCGATAGCATCACCGCGGTGTAACTGAACCACCCCAGTGCCTGCATCGCGGGCAAGCCCGGCTCCCACAGGTTCCGGTGCACACATTGGCACCTCGGGGCTGGCTGTTACTTTTTCTCCGCCAACACCTTCAGCGCCTGCGCCGCCGCCCGCTCCTGACCGGCTTGAGCCGTCGCATTCGCCGAGTCCCGCCACCGTTGTGCATCCACATTGGCTGGCAACTGGCTCGGGCGCTGGGTGAGGATTGCCCAACTGCCGGCGCTTTTCCATTTGGACTCAAAGTCGCTGAAGCTCATCAACAGACGCCGATCCATTCCCGATCGCAGCAACACTGTGCTTTTTTGCTGGTTGAACCCCACCACGACCACATAGTGCGCATCCGACCACAACCCACCGCCAACCCGCGCCATCACCGGATATCCCGCCGCCACCTGGGCCAGCACTGCCGTCAGCTTGGCATCCAGCGGATACACCATCAGGCCGTACTCACGCGCCAACACCTGCATGTTGCGCTCCAGGTCCGCTTCGCCGCCCGGCAAATGCAGCGGTTTATCCAATAGCCCCGGTGTCATGACAATGCCTTGTTGCGACAGCATGCTGGCTAAAGACGTTGGACCGCCCTGATATGCCTCGCTGCGAAAAGTCGGCACGCCGGTGAGCTCGACACGCTCCGGCAGGCCCGCCAGTCTCGACGGGGTGGAGGAACACGCCGCAAGGCCCAGGGCACACGCGAGGAACAAGGATGTTTTAAGGTTCGACCGTAACCGCAATTTTCGACTCTCTTGATCAACTGCCGGTAAGGGGCCTGATCATAGCCCAATCACGTTTAAGTAGGCGCGGGCTTGCTCGCGAAAAACCTGAGGGTGCCGGGTCAATCCAGATAGCCCGCCTTACCGTTGACGTGTTTCACGCGCAAGCTCGCGCCTACAAAGGTCGTGGATATAGCAAAGAAGTTGGACAGACACGACCATTGGTCAATAGCAGGCAACCGTCAGGTAGCTAGACTGTCCATTGAGAAGACTGTGTGTGCCCCGAGGGGGCGAAAGGAGGCCCGAATGAGCCTTGCAACAACGATTGTCCTGTTGATCTGCGGTTGGCTGGCGGTGGCCGGCGCCATGTTGTGGGGGGTGCTGCGCATCACCCGTCGGCACCATCACCCCCAGGTCAGACCCGCTGCACCCGCCAAACCCCATAAGGTGGCAGCGCATCACGCCTAGCCAGGCATGCAATTGAAGTCCTGAGTCGCCGCCACTTCCTTGCCGTGACCATCCATCAAGGATGCGCGCACGGTGGTGCCCAGGCTCGACTCCACCAGGGTGTAGTGCTCACCCGCCTTGAAGTGCTTGTACTCGACCCGCCCTTGGCAGTCCTGCTGGTTGTCGTCGCCTGGCTCTTCCTCGAACAGCGTTACATCCAGGCGATGGTCTCCCGGCGTCACTTCGAAGAAACGTCCGTCATCCACGCGATGACCGTCCACGCGCTCAGCCATCAGGTCGTTGGGGGCTTCTTCTTTCAAACCGATCCACGCTTCGCTCGGGTCCGCCTTGGGGATCGGGCCGGCGCACGCCGACAACAACAGCACAGCACCGAGGGCGGGGATCAACAAAAGAGGTTTGAGTGACATGGCAGGGCTCCAAAGAAGGACTATGTGTCCGGTGGGCTACAAGCTTGAGGAGCCACCCTGTGTAGAACAAATGAATACATATGAAACGATCTTCAGCCCCTTCCTAAATGTTCCTTCACCTGACTGAAAGGTGCGTGTTAGGTGGGTCGCGTGAGACTGCCGGGGTTTGCAATCCTGCTCCTTTCGGAGGTTTCACGCATGCTCGGGCTGGTAAAGACCGCACTGCAAAAGCCGTACACGTTTATCGTGTTGGCCATATTCATCTGCATCATCGGGCCGATGGCGGCCCTGCGTACCCCCACTGACGTTTTCCCGGACATCGGCATCCCCGTGGTTGCCGTGGTCTGGCAGTACAACGGCCTGTCGCCGGACGCCATGGCCGGTCGGGTGATCTATACCTACGAACGCTCCCTGAGCACCACCGTCAACGACATCGAACACATCGAGTCGCAATCCCTGCCCGGCATGGGCATCGTCAAGATCTTCTTCCAACCCGGCGTGGATATCCGCACCGCCAACGCCCAGGTGACGGCGGTGTCACAAACCGTGCTCAAGCAGATGCCGCCAGGCATCACGCCGCCGCTGATCCTCAACTACAGCGCCTCCACGGTGCCAATCCTGCAAATGGCGTTCTCCAGCCCCAGCCTCTCGGAAGCAAAGATCCGCGACTTGGTGCAGAACAACATTCGCCTGCCCCTGAGCGCCCTGCCCGGTCTGGCCATGCCCACACCGATGGGTGGCAAGCAACGCCAGATCACCTTGGACCTCGACCCACAGGCGTTGGCTGCCAAAGGCTTGTCAGCCCAGGACGTGGGCAACGCCCTGGCGTTGCAGAACCAGATCATCCCGGTGGGCACCGCCAAACTCGGCCCCAACGAATACACGATCCTGCTCAACAACAGCCCCAAGGCCATTGATGAACTCAATGACCTGCCGATCAAGACCGTCGACGGCGCGCTGATCACCATCGGCCAAGTCGCCCACGTGCGGGATGGTTCGCCGCCACAGACCAATATCGTGCGCGTCGACGGTCACCGTGCGGTACTGATGCCGGCACTGAAAAACGGCAGCATCTCCACCCTGTCGATTATCGACGGCATCCGCCAGATGCTGCCGCGTATCAACGAAACCCTGCCGCCGTCGCTGAAGACCTCGTTGCTGGGTGACGCCTCGGTGTTCGTCAAGCAATCCGTGGGCAGCGTGGCCCAGGAGGGTATCATCGCGGCGTTGCTGACCAGTGCGATGATCCTGCTGTTCCTCGGCAGCTGGCGCTCCACGATCATTATCGCCGCATCGATTCCCCTGGCAGTGCTGTCGGCCATCGCGCTGCTGGCGGTCAGCGGGCAAACCCTCAACGTGATGACCCTCGGCGGACTGGCGTTGGCAGTGGGGATCCTGGTGGACGATGCCACGGTGACCATCGAGAACATCAACTGGCACTTGGAGCAAGGCAAGGCGGTGAAGACCGCGATCCTCGACGGCGCCGCGCAGATAGTCGGACCGGCGTTCGTCTCGCTGCTGTGTATCTGCATCGTGTTCGTGCCGATGTTCCTGTTGCAAGGCATCGCCGGCTACCTGTTCCGGCCGATGGCCCTGGCGGTGATCTTTGCCATGGCCAGCTCGTTCATTCTCTCGCGCACACTGGTGCCGACCCTGGCGATGTTCCTGCTCAAGCCCCATGTACCGGAGCAAGGCGCGGGCCATCACCCGGAAGATGAATTTATCAACCACCACGAGGGCGAGCAGCACACCCAACAACGCAATGCCGTGCTGCAAGGGGTGCTGAACTTCCAGCAGGGCTTCGAGCGGCACTTCTCGAATATCCGCGACACGTACCATGGCCTATTGACGTTGGCGCTGGGCAATCGCAAGCGCTTTATCGTCGGTTTCCTCGCCTGCGTGCTCGCGTCGTTCCTGCTGCTACCCAGTCTGGGCCAAGACTTTTTCCCGGCCACCGACGCCGGCGCCCTGGCCCTTCACGTGAGGTTGCCGCTGGGCACGCGCATTGAAGAAAGCGCAGCCGCGTTCGACCGTATCGAAGCGCGGATTCGAGAGGTGATTCCTGCCGAGGAACTCGACACTATCGTCGACAATATCGGCATCCCGCTCAGCGGCATCGACATGGCCTACAGCAGCAGCGGCACCATCGGCCCGCAGGACGGCGATATCCAGGTCACGCTGAAAAAAGACCACGCGCCCACCGCCGACTACGTGAAGAAACTGCGTGAAGCCCTGCCGCAAAGTTTCCCCGGCAGCCACTTCGCGTTTCTACCGGCAGACATCAGCAGCCAGATCCTCAACTTCGGCGCCCCGGCCCCGCTGGACGTGAAAATATCCGGGCGCAGCGATGAAGAAAACCGGGCCTATGCGGTGGAACTGGAGCGACGACTGCAACATGTACCGGGCATTGCCGACCTGCGAATCCAGCAGTCCACCGGCTATCCGTCCCTGCAGGTAAACGTCGACCGCCTGCGCGCCAATGGCCTGGGCATCACCGAGCGTGACGTGACCAACAGCATGGTCGCCTCCCTGGCCGGCAGCTCCCAAGTGGCCCCGACCTTTTGGCTCAATCCGGCCAACGGCGTGTCGTATTCAATCGTCGCCGCGACGCCGCAATACCGTCTCGACAGCTTGCCGTCACTGGAAGCCTTGCCGGTGACCGGCGCGGGTGGTCAGTCGCAGATCCTCGGCGGTGTGGCAAGTATTTCCAGGGTGGAAAGCCCCGCGGTAGTGACCCACTACAACATCGAACCGACCCTGGACCTGTACGCCAACGTGCAAGGCCGCGACCTCGGCGGCGTGGCCCGCGATGTGCAAAAGGTACTGGATGACACCGCGGCCATGCGCCCCAAAGGCGCAGTGATCAGCCTGCATGGGCAGATCGATGCGCTGCATGAAGCCTTCAGTGGCTTGAGCTTCGGCCTGCTCGGTGCTGTGGTGCTGATCTACCTGCTGATCGTGGTCAACTTCCAGTCCTGGGCCGATCCGTTCGTGATCATCACGGCGTTACCGGCCGCACTGGCGGGAATCGTGTGGATGCTGTTCCTCAGCGGCACCTCGCTGTCGGTGCCGGCACTGACCGGCGCCATCCTGTGCATGGGGGTGGCCACCGCCAACTCGATCCTGGTGGTGAGTTTCTGCCGTGAACGCCTGGCCGAACACGGCGATGCACTCAAAGCCGCGATGGAGGCCGGTTATACGCGCTTCCGCCCGGTGTGCATGACCGCCCTGGCAATGATCATCGGCATGCTGCCCCTGGCCATTTCCGAGGAACAAAACGCCCCCCTTGGCCGGGCTGTGATCGGTGGGTTGATCTTCGCCACCATCGCCACCCTGCTGTTTGTACCCGTGGTCTTCAGTCTGATCCACGGGCGTCACCCTACTCGCGCTGTTGCAGGAGAAACCCCACATGTCGTCTGATCACAAACCCTCGCGCAAGCGTCTGATGCTCATGGGTGTCGGCGGCCTGACCCTGGCCGCCCTGTTGGTCGCCAATGGCCTGCATGCCCGCACGCTGCACGAACAATCGGTCACCGCCTGGACAGAGACTGCAGCGATCCCGCAAGTGCGCGTGTTCCAACCGCAACAGAACGCCGCCGGCGACACCCTGCGCTTGCCGGCGCACCTGGAAGCCTGGAGCAAGGCGCCCATCCATGCCCGCGTCAGCGGCTACCTGAAGGACTGGAAAGCCGACATAGGTACGCAGGTGAAAGCCGGGCAAATCCTGGCCGAAATCGACAGCCCGGACCTGGACCAGCAAATGGCGCAAACCCACGCCCGGCTGATTCAGGAACAGGCCAACGCACGCCTGGCGCAAACCACCGCCACGCGCTGGCAAAACCTGCTCGCCAGCCACTCGGTATCACGCCAGGAAGCCGATGAGAAAACCTCCAACGCTGCAGCCGCGAAGGCCAATGCCGAAGCCGCCGCTGCCGACTATGCGCGGCTGTCCGCACTGGAAAGCTACAAAACCATCCGCGCACCATTCGCCGGCACCATCACCGCACGCAACACCGATATCGGCCAGTTGATCAAGGCCGATACCGACAGTGACCCGGAATTGTTCAACATTGCCGACACCCATCAATTGCGCCTGTACGTACCGGTGCCGCAGAACTACGCGGCGGTCATCCACCCCGGCCTTGAAGCTGAACTGACGGTGCCCGAGCATCCCGGCGAGCACTTCAAGGCGCGCCTGATCGGCGACTCCACCGCCATCGACCGCCGCTCCGGCACCCTGCTTGCGCAGTTCGTTGCGGACAACCCCAACGGTGAATTGCTGCCCGGTGACTACGCCGAAGCGACGCTGCCGATTCCGGCGGACACCCATGGCGTGAGCATTCCGGCCAGCGCCCTCATTTTTCGCGCCCAAGGTACTCAGGTCGCTGTGCTTGACGCGCACAATCATGTGCATCTGCAAACCATCCACATCGGCCTGGATCTCGGTGAACGCCTGGTGATCGACCAGGGCCTGAAACCGGTCGATCGTGTAGTCGACAACCCGCCCGACGCCCTGCGTGAAGGTGACCCGGTGCAACTGGCCGATGCCTCGGGAGGTGCGCATGCGCCCAAGGCTTAAACCTCTCGCGGCCTTGATGCTGCTGGCATTGCAAGGTTGCTCCATGGCCCCAACCTACCAGGTGCCTGCGGTTGACCTGCCCGCCGGCTACCGCGAACAGACCAGCGACGGCCCGTGGCACAGCGCGCAACCGTCCGACCAACTGGCTCCCGAGTGGTGGACGCTCTACAACGATTCGCGCCTGAACGACCTGCAACAGCAACTGCTCAAGGCCAACCCGGATTTGGCCGCGGCACTGGCGCATTTCGATGCGTCCCAGGCGTATGCCAGCCAACTGCATGCCGGGCTGTTCCCGCAGATCACTGCCAGCGCGCAACCGTTGCGCCAGCGGCAATCGGATTCGCGACCGCTGAGGGGCGATACGCAACCCTCGGTGTACAACAGCAATACCGCGGGCTTTTCACTGAGCTACGACCTGGACCTGTGGGGCAAAATCCGCAACCAGGTCGCGGCGGGCGATGCCCAGGCGCAGGCATCCGGCGATGACTTGGCGGTGGCACGCCTGAGCCTTCAGCATCAGTTGGCGACGTTGTATGTGCAGCTCAATGGGCTGGATGCGCAGGCGCGTATTCTCGACCGTTCGCTGGATGATTTCCGCCAGGCGCTACAGCTGACCCGTAGCCGCTATGAAGGCCAGATTGCCTCGGAGCTGGACCTTACACGCGCGCAGAATCAACTGGCCGAAGCCAAGGCGCAATGGGATGAAATACGCGGGCAGCGCAACCTGACCGAGCATGCGATTGGTGAGCTGGTGGGTGTGGCCGCCAGTGATTTTTCATTGTCGCCGAGCCCGCAATTGATCTCCTTGCCGGGGATACCCTCGCAATTGCCAAGCCACCTGCTGCAACGCCGCCCGGACATTGCAGCGGCAGAGCGACGGGTGTTTGCGGCCAACGCCAACATCGGCGTGGCCAAGGCGGCGTGGTACCCGGATTTCAGTCTGACGGGGTTGATTGGCGGGCAGACGCAAGGGGTCGGCAACCTGCTGTCCGCCGGCAATCGCTATTGGGCATTGGGGCCATTGGTCAACTTGCCGATCTTCGATGGCGGTCGCCTAAGTGCCAACGAACGCCAAGCCAAGGCCGAGTTTGAAGAGGCATCGGCGCACTACCGCAGCCAGGTGCTGAAAGCCGTGCGCGAAGTGGAGGACAACCTGGCTCAGCTGCGCGACTTGCAGCAAGAGGCACAGGATGAGCAGGCAGCGGCGGATGCGGCACAGCACACTCAATCGCTGGCGATGAACAGCTACCAGGCCGGGGCCGTGAGCTACCTGGACGTGGTGACCGCGCAGACGGCAGCGCTGCAGGCGCAACGGACCTTGCAGGCGGTGCAGACACGGCAACTGCAAGCCAGTGTAGGGTTGGTGACTGCGCTCGGCGGGGGTTGGCACGCATCGAATTAAATGTGGGAGCTGGCTCGCCTGCGATGCCGGTGAGCCAGTCGCCGAATCAACGGGTTGATGCCCCCTTTCGCAGGCAAGCCAGCTCGCACTTTCCTGATTGTGGGGAATCAAGGAGTCAACGTTGACTCGCTCACTTGCGGCCGGCTATCAAGATAAACACTGACCGCGGTGTAATCGCTGCCATTGGCATGTCGATACAGCGTACGGCTGTGGTAGTCCGAAACATCCCCCGCCACCGAGACAGTGATCGTTTGGCCTTGCACCTCAATCTTTGCCGATGCGTCACGCGTAATCAAAAATGGACTAGCACCTTCCAAAGCAGACAATACTTCTGTGTCAGTCCCAAAGGTGCGATAGACGTAGTATCGGTAGGTGAACGGAACAGTTGCCCCTCCACGATCATCCTTCACACCCTAGACGGACGCGTCATTGCTCAGAGGCGTGCGGAGTACAACCTCTGTCAATTGCGGGCGACTTGGCGAAAGAAGCCAGCCGCCGCCGATATACACCAAGCATAGCGCCAGCAGGATCGTGGTAACGATTGAGTAAAGCGACTTTTTAGTAGTTCCTGAATCTGGCATACGAAGGTTTGGGACATGTCTTTCGGGCCCGCCCTCGACAACGAAACCCTGCTGGTCAATGCCTCTCAGGATCTTGAATCCATCAATGCCATTGCCGCGAACCCGGTTTTTGAAGTCGATGGTCCGCAACGCAGTGTGGTGCGGGGGATTTGTCGGAGGGTGGAGGGCGTGCAGCTGTTGGTGGATCGAGTCGCAGATGGCACCAACGAGGCAATCTCCCAGTAACAGCATCGTCTGTCAGGGCGGCAAGCCCGGCTCCCACATTTTTAAGCTGTGAAGCCTTTCAAATGTGCGAGCTGGCTTGCCTGCGATTGCAGTGGACCAATCAGTAAACACCTAACTGAACCGCCGGGTTTCAGGCAGCGAGTTTGCCGTTGGCGATGGCTGCCGAGGCGGCGACCATGGCGCGCAGCAGCACCGCACACCCTGCCGCCAGGTCATCAGGTGCGGCATTCTCGATTTCGTTATGGCTGATGCCACCCTCACACGGCACAAAGATCATCCCTGCCGGACCGAGTTCGGCAACGAAGATCGCGTCGTGCCCTGCCCCGCTGACAATGTCCATGTTCGACAGGCCCAGGCCATTCGCCGCATTGCGCACAGCGTCCACGCAGCCTTTGTCGAAATACAGCGGCGGGAAGTCTGCGGTGGGTTCCATCTCGAAACTGAGTCCATGTTTGGCGCAGGTGTCTTCAATGACCTTGAGCACCTGCGCAATCATCGAATCCAGACGTGCCGGTTCCAGGTGACGGAAATCCAAGGTCATGCGCACTTCGCCTGGAATGACGTTGCGTGATCCCGGATAAGCCTGCAGGCAACCCACCGTCCCGCACGCATGAGGCTGGTGCCCCAGTGCCGCTGCGTTCACCGCCGCTACCACTGCCGCCGCGCCCACCAAGGCATCCTTGCGCAGGTGCATCGGCGTTGGTCCCGCATGCGCTTCAACTCCACGCAGTTTCAGGTCAAACCACTTCTGCCCGAGTGCGCCGAGCACCACGCCGATGGTTTTCTGCTCGTCCTCAAGAATCGGGCCCTGTTCGATGTGCGCCTCGAAATACGCACCCACTTTATGACCGCTTACCGCGCGCGAGCCCGCATAGCCAATCGCATTCAGCGCGTCGCCGACACTGACGCCATCCACATCCACCTTGGCCAAGGTGTCCGCCAAGGTGAATTTCTCGGCAAACACCCCCGAGCCCATCATGCACGGCGGAAAGCGCGAGCCTTCCTCATTGGTCCACACCACCACTTCCAGCGGCGCCTCGGTTTCTACCTTCAAATCATTGAGGGTGCGCAGCACTTCCACGCCGGCGAGTACGCCAAAGCAACCGTCAAACTTGCCACCGGTGGGCTGGGTGTCGATGTGGCTGCCGGTCATCACCGGTGGAAGGTTGGGATTGCGGCCGGGGCGCCGCGCGAAGATATTGCCGATGCCGTCGATGGTGACCGTGCAACCGGCTTCTTCGCACCACTTTACAAACAGGTCGCGGGCTTTGCGGTCGAGGTCGGTAAGCGCCAGGCGGCACACGCCGCCCTTGGGGGTGGCGCCAAGTTTGGCCAGGTCCATCAGCGACTGCCACAAGCGGTCGCGGTTGATGTGCTGATGGGTCGATTGCAGAACGTCGAGGGCAGCGTTCATGGGGATCTCCTCAGGCTACATTTCTTATGAATTGACTCACTCAACTGTGAGAGCTGGCGTGTGTGGGAGCTGGCTTTCCTGCGATACAGGCGGCTCGGTATTTCTGCCGAACTGAGGTGATGCAATCGCAGGCAAGCCAGCTCCCACATTGGCCGTGTTTACAGAGGTGACTTGGCGGCAACGGGGCTGATGCCACGCCTGGCATTCAGGCCGTAATACAACAACCCGCCCAAGGCCGAACCGGTAAACCAGCCATAGCTGTAGAACCAGCTGAACGCATCACTGCCCAGCGACAGCAAGGTCAGCACCACCGGCACGCCAAAGGCGATAAAGCCGCTCCAGTTCCACGCCGGGTACACGTCGTCGCGGTACAGACCGGCCAGGTCCAGTTGCTGTTTGCGGGTGATGAAGTAGTCCACCACCATGATCCCGGCGATCGGGCCCAGCAGGCTTGAGTAGCCCAGCAACCAGTTGGAATACACGGTTTCCAGGCTCACATCCGAGACGATCAAGCCGAGTTTTTTCAGCAGTTCATGGCCCATCAGCACCAACCCCACCAAACCGGTGAGGATCACCGCCGTGGTGCGGTTGATCAGCTTCGGCGCAATGTTCTGAAAGTCATTGGTGGGCGAGACGATGTTCGCCGCGGTGTTGGTGGACAAGGTCGCGACGATGATCAGCGCCATGGCCACGGCCACCCACACCGGGCTCTGGATATGCCCGATCAGGGTCACCGGATCGGACACGCTCACCCCGACCAGCTTGACCGAGGCAGCAGTCATGATCACGCCGAGGGCGGCGAACAGGAACATGGTCAGCGGCAAACCGAAGATCTGCCCGAGGATCTGGTCCTTCTGGCTTTTGGCGTAGCGGCTGAAGTCAGGAATATTCAAGGACAAGGTAGCCCAGAACCCCACCATCGCCGTCAGGCCAGCCATGAAGTAGCCCGTGAGGCTCGCACCTTCTGGACGCTTGGCCGGGATGGCCATCAGCTCGCTGAGGGACACATTGGGCATCGCCCATACCAGCAGGCCGATGCCCACCGCCACCAGCAGCGGCGCGGACAGGGTTTCCAAGCGCTTGATCGACTCGGCGCCACGTAACACCACCCACAGATTCAGGCACCAGAACATCATGAAACCGATCACTTCACCGGTGCCGCCTAGGGACTTCCACCCCTCGAAAATCGAGCCCAGGAACAGGTGAATCGCCAGCCCGCCAAACATCGTCTGGATACCAAACCAGCCACAGGCCACAAGCGCCCGGATCAGGCACGGCACGTTGGAACCCAGGATGCCGAACGACGAGCGCAACAAGACCGGGAACGGTATGCCGTACTGGGTGCCGGGGAAGGCGTTGAGGGTCAACGGAATCAGCACCACGATGTTGGCCAGCAGGATCGCCATCAGCGCTTCCCCCACCGACAGACCGAAGTACGCGGTGAGTACCCCGCCCAAGGTATAAGTGGGCACGCAGATCGACATGCCGACCCACAGCGCGGTGATGTGCCACTTGTTCCAGGTGCGTTCATGCACCTTGGTCGGTGCCATGTCGTGGTTATAGCGGGGGCTGTCGAGGACGTCGGGGCCGGCGTCGAGTTCGTACAGGCCGTTGCGTTCAATGACTTGCGATCTGTTCTGTTGCATGGCCGCTCCACGGTTTTTTCGAATTATTGTTGCTCGCCTGCAAGGTGTGTGCAGGTGGCCGGAGTACCTCGTAAACAACATGACATCACGGGCCCGGCCAGCCGCCACTGCACTCAATATCCGTGCCGACAACCGTTACCGCACCCACACCGCTTATATAACTTGCTGATGTTTATCAGCTTTCCGAGTGAGCCTTCGGAACTTGCCGCTTTACTCAGGCTAACTAAAGCGAAAGTTGGCCGAACCATCAGGACTCAATCTGGTGCAACACAATTATTTTTATTTTCCCGCCCCGTCAAGAGGCAAGTCTCAAGCGTCTGATTTGCAATAAGAAATGTTGCTCAATTTAAGAACCTGTCAAGTGCGTCAAAATGGTGAGTGCACGCTACATTTTGGTGAATTTCATTTTTTATCCTTAATAATCAACTAGTTATCATTGATATAAGCTTATGAAAAATCTTCTTGCTCAATCGAAAAACTCGGGCTAGTTTCTATTCCTGTCACCGATGACAGGAATTAATCGATCATCGGTAAGCAGCATTACAACATTTAGAACTGGCACAAGCCGGTCAAGCCTGTGAGGAACTCGACATGTCGCTGTTGATCCGTGGCGCCACCCTTGTTACCCATGATGAAAGTTATCGCGCCGATGTGTTATGCGCGGGCGGTCTAATTCGGGCTATTGGTACGAATCTGGATATTCCCGCCGGTACTGAAATACTCGATGGCAGCGGCCAATACCTGATGCCCGGCGGCATCGACCCTCATACCCATATGCAACTGCCCTTCATGGGCACTGTGGCCAGTGAAGACTTTTTCAGTGGCACGGCGGCAGGTCTGGCGGGCGGCACCACATCGATCATCGACTTTGTGATTCCCAACCCACAGCAATCCCTGTTGGAAGCGTTTCACCAGTGGCGCGGCTGGGCGGAAAAATCCGCTTCAGACTACGGCTTCCACGTAGCGATCACTTGGTGGAGCGAACAGGTACGTGAAGAAATGGCCGAGTTGGTGAGTCAGCACGGCATCAACAGCTTCAAGCACTTCATGGCCTACAAGAACGCAATCATGGCGGCGGACGACACCTTGGTCGCCAGCTTCGAACGCTGCCTGGAACTGGGCGCGGTGCCCACCGTGCATGCGGAAAACGGCGAGCTGGTGTACCACCTGCAACGCAAGCTGATGGCCCAGGGCATCACCGGGCCCGAGGCGCATCCGCTGTCGCGCCCTTCGCAAGTCGAGGGCGAAGCGGCCAGCCGCGCAATCCGCATCGCCGAGACCATCGGCACGCCGCTCTATCTGGTGCATGTGTCCACCAAAGAGGCGTTGGATGAAATCACCTACGCCCGCAGCAAAGGCCAACCGGTCTATGGCGAAGTCCTCGCCGGCCACCTGCTGCTGGACGACAGCGTCTACCAGCACCCGGACTGGCAGACCGCCGCCGGTTACGTGATGAGCCCGCCGTTCCGCCCACGCGGGCATCAGGAAGCGCTGTGGCACGGCCTGCAATCCGGCAACCTGCACACCACTGCCACCGACCACTGCTGCTTTTGCGCCGAGCAAAAAGCCGCCGGCCGTGACGACTTCAGCAAAATCCCCAACGGCACCGCCGGCATCGAAGACCGTATGGCCTTGTTGTGGGATGAAGGGGTCAACACCGGGCGCCTGTCGATGCAGGAGTTTGTCGCGCTGACCTCCACCAACACTGCGAAGATCTTCAATCTCTACCCGCGCAAAGGTGCGATCCGTGTGGGCGCGGATGCCGACCTGGTGCTGTGGGACCCCGAGGGGACGCGGACCATTTCCGCCAAGACCCACCATCAGAAAGTCGACTTCAACATCTTCGAAGGCAAGACCGTGCGCGGCGTGCCGAGCCATACCATCAGCCAGGGCAAGCTGGTCTGGGCCGATGGCGACCTGCGCGCCGAGCGCGGGGCCGGGCGGTATGTAGAGCGGCCGACGTACCCGCCGGTGTTCGAGCAGTTGAGCAAGCGCGCAGAGCGTTCCAGGCCCACTGCTGTGAAGCGCTGAAAACGGCCTTAGGCCTGTCGCGGGCAAGCCCGGCTCCCACATTTTAACCCTGTGAACCCGATGCATGTGGGAGCTGGCTTGCCTGCGAAGAGGCCAGCACAGGCAACAAAAAAACCAATGCCCATCAGAGGCAGCACCTCAATCACCGTGAGGCCAAAACCGTGATCCAGACCCTGACCCACCTCCCCCATCCCCACGAAGACGGGGCCACCCTCGCCAGCCATTTCACCGACCTGGCACCGCCTCTCAACGCCCGCCAGGCACAACTGGAAGCCTCGCGCTGCCTGTATTGCTACGACGCGCCGTGCGTGAATGCGTGCCCCAGCGAAATCGACATCCCGTCGTTTATCCGCAACATCCACACCGAAAACGTACAAGGCGCGGCGCAAAAAATCCTCTCGGCCAACATTCTTGGCGGCAGTTGCGCCAGGGTCTGTCCCACCGAGATCCTCTGCCAGCAAGCCTGCGTGCGTAACAACGCTGAAGAATGCGCGCCGGTGCTGATCGGTCTGTTGCAACGTTATGCCGTCGACAATGCACACTTCACCGAGCACCCCTTCCATCGCGCAGCCTCGACCGGCAAGCGTATCGCCGTGGTGGGTGCAGGCCCTGCGGGACTGGCCTGCGCCCACCGCAGCGCCTTGCACGGCCATGACGTGGTGATTTTCGAGGCCCGGGAAAAGGCCGGCGGCCTGAATGAATACGGGATCGCCAAGTACAAACTGGTGGATGACTTCGCGCAGAAGGAGCTGGATTTTCTGCTGCAAATCGGCGGCATCGAGATTCGTCACGGCCAGCGCCTCGGCGATAACCTGACCCTCAGCGAGCTGCATCAACAATTCGATTCGGTGTTCCTCGGCCTCGGCCTGGCCGCGAGCAAACAGCTCGGCCTGCCCCACGAAGACGCCCCCGGCCTGCTCGCCGCCACCGACTACATCCGCGAACTGCGCCAGGCCGACGACCTGACCCAACTGCCCCTGGCCAATCGCTGCATCGTGCTCGGCGCCGGCAACACCGCCATCGACATGGCCGTGCAGATGGCCCGTCTCGGTGCCCACGATGTGAACCTCGTCTACCGCCGTGGCCTGGCGGACATGGGCGCCACCCACCATGAACAGGACATCGCCAAGGCCAACCAGGTACGCCTGCTGACCTGGGCCCAGCCGAAGGAGGTGCTGCTGGACGATCAGGGCCATGTGCGCGGCATGCGCTTCCTGCGCACGCGCATGGAAAACGGCCGTCTGCTCCCGACCGGCGAAACCTTCGAACTGGCTGCCGATGCGATCTTCAAGGCCATCGGCCAGGGTTTCGACAACGAGGCACTGCACGATCCGCTGGCCCAGCAGCTGCACCGTGTCGGTGAAAGGATTTTCGTCGACGAACAGCTGCGCACCAGCATTCCCGGTGTGTACGCGGGTGGCGATTGCGTCAGCCTCGGCCAGGACCTCACCGTGCAGGCCGTGCAACACGGCAAGCTGGCCGCCGAGGCCATGCACGCCCAACTCATGTTGAATGTGGAGGCTGCGTAATGGCCGATCTCTCGATTGTATTTGCCGGTATCAAAGCCCCCAACCCGTTCTGGCTGGCCTCCGCGCCGCCCACCGACAAGGCTTACAACGTGGTGCGCGCCTTCGAGGCCGGTTGGGGTGGCGTGGTCTGGAAAACCCTTGGCGAAGACCCTGCAGCGGTCAACGTGTCGTCACGCTACTCGGCGCACTACGGTCCCAACCGTGAAGTGATGGGCATCAACAATATCGAGCTGATCACGGACCGCTCCCTGGAGATCAACCTGCGGGAAATCACCCAGGTGAAAAAGGATTGGCCCGACCGCGCGCTGATCGTGTCGCTGATGGTGCCGTGCGTCGAGGAGTCCTGGAAAACAATCCTGCCGCTGGTGGAAGCCACCGGCTGCGACGGTATCGAACTGAACTTCGGCTGCCCCCACGGCATGCCCGAACGCGGCATGGGCGCGGCGGTAGGCCAGGTGCCGGAGTATGTGGAACAGGTGACGCGCTGGTGCAAAACCTATTGCTCGCTGCCGGTGATCGTCAAGCTCACGCCGAACATCACCGACATTCGCGTGGCGGCGCGGGCCGCGTATCGCGGCGGCGCGGATGCGGTGTCGCTGATCAACACCATCAACTCCATCACCAGCGTCGACCTGGAACGCATGGTCGCGCTGCCGGTGGTGGGCACCCAAAGTACCCACGGCGGTTATTGCGGTTCGGCGGTCAAGCCGATCGCGCTGAACATGGTCGCCGAAATCGCCCGCGACCCGCAGACCCAGGGCCTGCCGATCTGCGGCATTGGTGGCATCGGCAACTGGCGTGACGCGGCGGAGTTTGTAGCCCTGGGCTGCGGCGCGGTGCAGGTGTGCACGGCGGCGATGCTGCATGGGTTTCGGATTGTGGAGGAGATGAAGGACGGACTATCGCGATGGATGGACAGCCAAGGCTACAACAGCCTGCAGGACTTTTCCGGGCGTGCGGTGGGCAACACGACGGACTGGAAGTACCTGGATATCAACTATCAAGTCATTGCGAAGATCGATCAGGAAGCCTGCATTGGCTGCGGACGTTGCCACATTGCCTGTGAGGACACGTCGCACCAGGCCATCGCCAGTTTGAAACAGGCGGATGGCACGCATAAATACGAGGTGATCGATGATGAGTGCGTGGGCTGCAACCTGTGTCAGATCACCTGCCCGGTGGCGGACTGTATCGAGATGGTGCCGATGGACACAGGCAAGCCGTTCTTGAATTGGACGCAGGATCCGAGGAATCCCTACCGCGAAGCTGTGTAGCCCTTCAGGCCGCCTTCGCGAGCAAGCCCGCCCCCACATTCGACCGCATTCCTCCAGATAGAATGCAGTCGAATGTGGGGGCGGGCTTGCTCGCGAAGAGGCCATCAGCCTCGACCCGTCAAGGCTCCAGCCCAATCCCCCGCAAGATCACACTCGTCACCGTCTGTATTGCCTTCTCAAACTGCATATCCGACAACGGCTGGTGCTCATTCAGGATCTTCACCTGATGATCAAAGTCGGCATAGTGCTGGGTCGAGGCCCAGATCATGTACAGCAGGCTCGACGGTTCCACCGGCAGGATGCGTTTGTCTTCCACCCACTGGCGAATTTTCGCTTCCTTCATCTTGGCCCAGTCGTACAGGCTTTCATCCAATGCCTCACCAAGCGTCGGCGCGCCGTGGATGATTTCATTGGCCCAGACTTTCGAGCCATAGGGCCGGGTGCGCGAGCGTTGCATCTTGGCGCGGATGTAACTGCTGAGCACCACCCGCGGGTCATCGAAGGTCTCAAAACTCAAGGCGTCCTGCTTCCACACCTCCAGCAGATCGAACAGCACCGCGCTGTACAGCTCGCTTTTGGTGGTGAAGTAGTAATGCAGGTTGGAGCGCGGCAGTTGCACTTCTTCGGCGATATCCGCCATGGCGGTACTGCCATAGCCTTTTTCGGCGAAGATTTTCTCCGCCGCCAGCAGGATTTTCTCGACGTTGACCCGACGAATTCCGATCTTGTGATTGCCCATAAGGGCTCCCTGACAACAACTTGGCTTAAAGACTACCATCGGCTCTAGATCGCGGCGACAGCCCATAATGAAACTTCTGACGCGAACCTTTCCCCTAGAAATCGGATTGGTTAGGATCGCGGTCCCCATGAAGGATCATCGCAATGACTATTCGACCTCGCGTGCCCACCGACGACCCCGTGCTGGGAGCACTGTGGGAGCGCTCGGTACGCGCCACCCATGATTTCCTCCCCGAGGATGACATCCAACGTCTGCTGCCCCTGGTGCGCGACACCTACCTGCCAATGCCCGCGCTGGATGTGTGGGTGTATGAAGACCCACACGGCATCGCCGGTTTCATCGGCACCGGTGGGCACAACGTGGAAATGCTGTTCATCGAGCCCGACCGCCGTGGCCAGGGCATCGGCCGCCAGTTGCTGGACCACGCCCGCGCCCGTCACGACACGCTCACGGTGGACGTGAACGAACAAAACCCCCAAGCCGTGGGCTTCTATCTGCATTATGGTTTTATCCAGGTCGCGCGCTCGCCGCTGGATGGCGAAGGCAAGCCCTTTCCGTTGCTGCACATGGCTTTACCGACTCCTGACCCCGAAGGTATTGAACAATGTTGATCAAGAAAAGCCTCACCACCGTCGCCCTGCTCGCCTCCCTGCTGGGTGCATCTGCCGCATTCGCCCACGCGCACCTCAAAAGCGCCGAACCGGCGGCCGACAGCAGCGTCGCCGCGCCTAAAGACCTGCGCCTGACCTTCAGCGAAGGCGTCGAGGCCACCTTTACCAAGGTGTCCCTGAGCAAGGACGGCACCGAAGTTGCGATCAAGGGCCTGGAAACCTTAGGAGCCGACAAGAAAGTCCTGGTAGTCACCCCGGCCGCACCACTGGCCGCCGGTAACTACACAGTGGTGTGGAACGCGGTTTCGGTCGACACCCACAAGAGCAACGGTGAGTACAGCTTCAAGGTCGGCCAATAACCCATGGCGACGCTGCTGGTGCTGTGCCGCTTCCTGCATTTCATCGTCGTGCTGCTGATGTTCGGGTCCTGCGCTTTCAGGCCCTGGCTGCTGGGCGCTGAAACGCAACCGGTACTGGACCGGCAACTTGACCGTATCACCCGTGGGCTGGCCTGGCTGGGGGTGTTTTCCGGCGTGGCCTGGTTGCTGTTGATTACCGCCAGCATGGCAGGTCGCTGGGACGCGGCGCTGCAACCGGCCACCGTGCAGTTGGTACTGGGCAAGACCTTCTTTGGCCAGGTGTGGGTATGGCACCTGCTATTGAACCTGTTGCTGCTGATCGTGCTGATCAAACCCTGGCGGGCACTGCGCTTGGCGGTCATCGCGTTGTTGCTGGGGACCTTGGCGCCGGTCGGCCATGGCGCCATGCTCGATGGGCTCAGCGGGCAATTACTGATCCTCAATCAGGTGGTGCACCTGGCGTGTGTGGGTGCCTGGCTAGGCGGATTGCTCCTGCTGGTGTTGATCCTCAGGCACTCGCCCCCCTTGGCGCTGGAGCCGATCCTGCGGCGGTTCAGCGGTGTGGGTTATGGCCTGGTCGCCGGTTTGCTGGTCACCGGTTTGATCAACGTGCGTGTGCTTACCGGGCAACTGTGGCCCACGCCTTTGTTCCAGGGGTTCGCGTTGATCCTGTTGATCAAGGTGCTGCTGGTGCTGGGGATGTTGGCGCTGGCCTTGCTGAACCGGCTCCGTATCGAACGTTGTGAAGCGCGATTGGGCACTTTGAAGGCCAGCGTGATGCTGGAATGGTTACTGGGTGTTTCAGCGGTAGCCGCCGTCTCGCTGTTGGGTACCCTCCCGCCAATGGTTATGGCCGGCTAAAAACAGAGGTTGAAATGCAATCCCTGTAGGAGCTGGCTTGCCTGCGATGGAGACAACACGGTCTGGCAGGAACACCGCGGCAATGCCATCGCAGGCAAGTCAGCTCCCACAGTGGCGGTGCCCGCTTTTGATCAACCCGCCCCGAGTCATCGTATAACTTCTGCTTGACAGCCCTCGAAAACCTCGCAAATATCCCGCTCAATGTTGTACGACGACGTATGACAAATAATAAAAACAACAAAAAAGGGAGTTCCACTGTGAGTCAATTCGCCCGCAATTCGTCCTCATGTATCGGCCTCCTCGGTCTCGGCAGCCTGGCATTTACCCTCCCCCTCAGCGTTCAGGCCGACGGTTTTATCGAAGACGCGAAGGCCACGCTCAACCTGCGCAACGCCTACTTCAACCGTAACTTCACCAACCCGACCAACCCCCAGGGCAAGGCCGAAGAATGGACGCAGAACTTCATTCTCGACGCCAAGTCCGGCTACACCACAGGGACGGTGGGCTTCGGCATTGATGTGCTGGGCCTGTATTCGCAAAAGCTCGATGGCGGTAAAGGCACCGGCGGTACGCAGTTGCTGCCGATCCACAGCGATGGCCGCCCGGCCGATAACTTCGGGCGCCTTGGCGTGGCGCTGAAAACCAAATTATCGAAGACTGAATTGAAGGTCGGCGAATGGATGCCAGTGCTGCCGATCCTGCGCTCCGACGACGGCCGCTCCCTGCCCCAGACCTTCCGCGGAGGCCAGGTCACCTCCAATGAAATCGCCGGCCTGACGCTTTACGGCGGGCAGTTTCGCGGTAACAGCCCGCGCAACGATGCGAGCATGGAAGACATGTTCATGAACGGCAAAGCCGCGTTCACCTCCGACCGCTTCAACTTCGGTGGCGGCGAATACAGCTTCAACGACAAACGCACCCAGGTCGGTGTGTGGTACGCCGAACTCAGCGACATCTACCAGCAGCAGTATTTCAACTTGACCCACAGCCAACCTGTCGGCGACTGGACCCTGGGCGCCAACCTCGGTTTTTTCACCGGTAAGGAAGACGGCAGCGCCCTGGCCGGCGACCTCGACAACAAAACCGCTTTCGCCCTGCTCTCAGCCAAATACAACGGCAACACTTTCTATGTGGGCCTGCAGAAACTCACCGGTGACAGCGTGTGGATGCGGGTCAACGGCACCAGCGGCGGGACCCTGGCCAACGACAGCTACAACGCCAGCTACGATAACGCCAAGGAAAAATCCTGGCAGGTGCGCCATGACTTCAACTTCGTGGTACTGGGCATTCCGGGGTTGACCCTGATGAACCGCTATATCAGCGGCAGTAACGTACACACCGGGGCAATCACCGATGGCAAGGAATGGGGTCGGGAGTCGGAACTGGCCTACACAGTGCAAAGCGGCGCACTGAAGGATCTGAATGTGCGCTGGCGCAATTCGACCATGCGTCGGGATTTCAGCAATAACGAGTTCGATGAAAATCGCCTCTTTATCAGCTACCCGATCTCACTGCTGTAGGGTTTCGGATCGAGCGGAAACTTCCCGTCAACGCATACCCCTGTGGCAGCGGGCTTGTTCGAGAATGCGCTACATCCGCCGCGGATGAGTCGACTGACACACTGTATTTGCGAGCAAGCCCGCTCCCACATTTCCGGCCATCACCTGACCGCAAGGACGTTGACAACCAAGGGAATCCCTAACGATACTTCGGCATAGTCATACGACAACCTACAACAACAATGGAACCCTCATGACCACTACCCCAACCACGCCCGTTCCATTCAACCGCCTGCTGCTCACCGGTGCCGCTGGCGGCCTGGGTAAGGTCCTGCGCGAGCGCCTGCGCCCTTATGCCCAGGTACTGCGTCTGTCGGACATCGCCAATATGGCCCCGGCTGCCGACGCGTCCGAAGAAGTGCAACCTTGCGACCTCGCCGACAAACAAGCCGTGCACCACCTGGTGGAAGGCGTCGACGCGATCCTGCACTTCGGCGGCGTCTCGGTGGAGCGTTCTTTCGAAGAAGTGCTCGGCGCGAACATCAGCGGCATTTTTCATATCTATGAAGCCGCGCGCCGCCACGGTGTGAAGCGCGTGATTTTCGCCAGTTCCAACCACGTGATCGGCTTCTACAAGCAAGGTGAAAAACTCGACGCCCACTCCCCTCGCCGCCCGGACAGCTACTACGGCTTGTCCAAGTCCTACGGCGAAGACATGGCCAGCTTCTACTTTGATCGCTATGGCATCGAGACCGTCAGCATCCGCATTGGCTCGTCGTTCCCGGAACCGCAGAATCGTCGGATGATGCACACGTGGCTGAGCTTCGACGACCTGACTCAGTTGCTCGAGCGCGCGCTGTACACCCCCAACGTCGGGCACACCGTGGTCTACGGCATGTCGGATAACCTCGACACCTGGTGGGACAACCGCTACGCCGCCCACCTGGGCTTTGCGCCAAAGGACAGCTCCGAAGTGTTCCGTGCCCAGGTCGAAACCCAGCCACCGGTGTCCGACAATGACCCGGCCAAGGTCTACCAGGGCGGCGCGTTCTGCGCGGCCGGCCCGTTCGGTGATTGACCCATGAACGCTGAATTGATTGTCGACGCGCGCAATGCCGTGGGTGAATGCCCGGTGTGGGTGCCTGGGGAAAACGCCCTGTACTGGGTGGACATCCCCAAGGGTGGCCTGCAACGCTGGAGCGCCGCCACCGGCCACGTGGCCGCCTGGACAGCCCCGCAGATGCTTGCCTGCATCGCCCGCACCGATGCGGGCAACTGGGTCGCCGGCATGGAAACCGGCTTCTTCCAGCTCACCCCGCACAACGACGGCAGCCTCGACACCACGCTACTGGCGGCTGTCGAGCACCCACGCCAGGACATGCGCCTGAACGACGGCCGCTGCGACCGCCAGGGCCGATTCTGGGCCGGCAGCATGGTGCTGAACATGGGGTTGAATGCAGCCGAGGGCACCCTGTATCGCTACACATCAGGTGCGGCGCCCCATGCGCAACTGGACGGTTTTATCACCTTGAATGGCCTGGCTTTCAGCCCCGATGGCCGCACAATGTATGCCTCGGACTCACACCCGCTGGTGCAGCAGATCTGGGCGTTCGATTACGACATCGACACCGGCACGCCCTCCAATCGCCGCGTGTTCGTGGATATGCACAAGCACCTCGGCCGCCCCGACGGCGCCGCCGTGGATGCCGACGGCTGCTACTGGATCTGCGCCAACGACGCCGGGCTGATCCACCGTTTCAGCCCCGACGGTCGCCTCGATCGTTCCCTCACCGTACCGGTGAAAAAACCCACCATGTGCGCGTTTGGCGGCAGTCGCCTGGACACCTTGTTCGTCACCTCGATCCGCGATGACCAGAGTGAACAGTCACTGTCCGGCGGCGTGTTCGCCCTCAACCCCGGCGTTGTCGGATTGCCGGAGCCCACGTTCACCCTCTAGCTGCATCGCTGTGCCTTGAATACAACAATAACAAGACAGGAGAGACCTCCCATGGACTTCAAACGCACCTTGCTCGCCGCCGCATGCTTCGCCCTCAGCAGCGCCGCCCATGCGCTGGAAATCAAATTTGCCGACATCCACCCCGCCGGCTACCCCACCGTCGTTGCTGAAGAGAACATGGGCAAGGCCCTGACCCAGGCAAGCAACGGCGAACTGACCTTCAAGTATTTCCCAGGCGGTGTCCTCGGGTCCGAGAAAGAAGTGGTCGAACAGGCGCAAGTCGGTGCTATCCAGATGACCCGCGTCAGCCTGGGCATCGTCGGCCCGGTGGTGCCGGACGTGAACGTGTTCAACCTGCCGTTCGTGTTCCGTGACCAGGCGCACATGCGCAAGGTCATCGACGGCGAGATCGGCGACGAAATCCTTGCCAAGATCACCGACTCCGAATTCGGCCTGGTCGCCCTGGCCTGGATGGACGGCGGCACGCGCAACCTCTACACCAAGAAACCCGTGCGCAAGATCGAAGACCTCAAGGGCATGAAAATCCGCGTACAAGGCAACCCCTTGTTCATCGAAGCGTTCAATGAAATGGGGGCCAATGGCATCGCCATGGACACCGGCGAGATCTTCAGCGCCCTGCAGACCGGCGTGATCGACGGCGCGGAAAACAACCCGCCGACCCTGCTTGAGCACAACCATTTCCAGAACGCCAAGTACTACACCCTCACCGAGCACCTGATCTTGCCCGAGCCCATCGTGATGTCAAAAATCACCTGGAACAAACTCACCCCCGCGCAACAGGATATGGTGAAAAAAGCCGCCAAGGCCGCCCAGGCTGACGAGCGTGTGTTGTGGGACGCCAAGTCCGCCAGCAGTGAAACCAAGCTCAAGGCCGCCGGTGTGGAGTTCATCACCGTCGACAAAAAACCCTTCTATGACGCCACCGCACCGGTTCGCGCCAAGTACGGGGCGGCGTACGCCGACATCATCCAGCGTATCGACGCCGTTCAGTAACGCCCTCCTTCTCTAGCAAGGCCCGGCGCGGTCGGCATCGACGCGCCCGGTTACGGTGAACGCCATGAAGAATTTACTGCTGCGCATCAACGACCGCATCTACATGACCTGTATCTGGGTCGCCGGCCTCTCGGTATTGGGAGTCGCGCTGATCATCCCCTGGGGCATCTTCGCCCGCTACGTCCTCGGCACCGGCTCCAGCTGGCCGGAGCCCACCGCCATCCTGCTGATGCTGGTGTTCACCTTTATCGGCGCCGCCGCCAGTTACCGCGCCGGCGCGCATATGTCGGTGGCCATGGTCACCGACCGCCTGCCGCCCCGCCAACGCCAGATCATCGGCGTCGTTTCGCAATTGCTGATGGGCACCATCTGCCTGTTCATGACTATCTGGGGCACCAAACTGTGCCTGTCCACCTGGAACCAGTTCATGAGTGCGATTCCTACCCTGCGCGTGGGCATCACCTACATGCCGATCCCGATTGGCGGGCTGCTGACCTTGATTTTCGTGGTGGAGAAACTCTTGCTCGGTGATCAGAGCAACCGTCGGGTCGTGCGCTTCGACCTGGTTGAAGAAAGCGAAGGGGCTGCCTGATATGGACGCATTGATTCTGTTGGGCAGCTTTATCGCCTTGATCCTGATCGGCATGCCCGTGGCCTACGCCCTGGGGTTGTCAGCGCTGATCGGTGCGTGGTGGATCGATATCCCGTTCCAGGCCCTGATGATCCAGGTAGCTGGCGGCGTGAACAAGTTTTCGCTGATGGCGATTCCGTTCTTTGTGCTGGCTGGCGCGATCATGGCCGAAGGAGGCATGTCACGGCGGCTGGTCGCGTTTGCCGGCGTGCTGGTGGGCTTTGTGCGCGGTGGCCTGTCGCTGGTGAACATCATGGCCTCGACGTTTTTCGGCGCGATTTCCGGCTCGTCGGTGGCGGACACCGCCTCGGTCGGCTCAGTGCTCATCCCGGAAATGGAGCGCCGTGGCTACCCGCGTGAATTCGCCACCGCGGTGACCGTCAGCGGTTCGGTGCAGGCGCTGTTGACCCCGCCCAGCCATAACTCGGTGCTCTACTCCCTGGCGGCGGGCGGCACGGTGTCCATCGCCTCGCTGTTCATGGCTGGCGTGGTGCCTGGGTTGTTGATGAGCGCGTGCCTGATGGTGCTGTGCCTGATCTTCGCGAAAAAGCGCAACTACCCCAAGGGTGAAGTCATCCCGCTCAAGCAGGCGCTGAAAATCTGCGCCGATGCGCTCTGGGGCCTGATGGCCATGGTGATCATCCTCGGCGGTATCCTTTCGGGTATTTTCACCGCCACCGAGTCCGCCGCGATTGCGGTGCTGTGGGCGTTTTTCGTGACCATGTTCATCTACCGCGACTACAAATGGAGCGAGCTGCCCAAGCTGATGCACCGCACGGTGCGCACCATTTCCATTGTGATGATCCTGATCGCCTTCGCCGCCAGCTTCGGCTACATCATGACCCTGATGCAGATCCCGGCGAAGATCACCACGCTGTTCCTGACCCTGTCGGACAACCGCTACGTGATCCTGATGTGCATCAACGCCATGCTGCTGTTGCTCGGCACGGTGATGGACATGGCGCCGTTGATCCTGATCCTCACGCCGATCCTGCTGCCGGTGGTGCTGGGTATCGGCGTCGATCCGGTGCACTTTGGCATGATCATGCTGGTCAACCTCGGTATCGGCTTGATCACCCCGCCGGTGGGCGCGGTGCTGTTCGTGGGCGCGGCGGTGGGCAAGGTCAGTATCGAGAAGACCGTGAAAGCGCTGCTGCCGTTTTATGGCGTGCTGTTCCTGGTGCTGATGGCAGTGACCTACATTCCGGCGCTGTCGTTGTGGCTGCCAAGCGTGGTGCTCTGATGCTGATTGAACTGCAGGACAACCTGACCCACCTCACCCTCGCGCCAGCCACGGGAGGCAGCCTTGTCAATTGGACGGTGCGCGCCTCCGGGCAGCCGTTGCTGCGCCATAACGATCAGCAGGCGATCGATACCGGTTTGCCGGGCAAGCTGGGGTGCTATCCATTGGTGCCCTGGTCCAACCGCATTGCCCACGGCGGTTTCGACAACCCCGGCGGTTGGCTCGCGCTCACGCCCAACAGCCTGACCGACCCGCTGCCGATTCATGGTTCGGCCTGGCAGCAGGCGTGGCAGGTGGTCAGCCACACAGCGGATGAAGTGGTGCTGGAAGTGCGCTGTGACACGCCGTTTGCCTATCGCGCCGAGCAGCGGATTCGCTTGAACGACGGGGCGTTGAGTATCGAGCTGCGGGTGACACACCTGGCCGAAACAGCGGCGTGGCATGGCGTGGGCTTGCATCCATACTTTCCGCGCCGGCCAGGTACCCGGTTGCAGGCCAGGGCCGCGCAGGTGTGGATGAGTGACGCGTCCAAGCTGCCGACCGGGTTGACGCTGGTGCCGGGCGAATGGGATTTCCAGGTATTGAATACCCTGCCCGAAGGCCTGGTGGACAACGGCTTTTGCCAGTGGGATGGGTACTGCCGGATCGAACAGCCGGACCTGGGCTATGCGCTGGAATGCCAGGCCAGCGGGGCCGACTACTTCCTGCTGTACTGCCCGCCGGGGCTGGGGTTCTTTTGCGTCGAGCCGGTGAGTCATCCAGTGAACGCTCATCACCTGGCGGGACGACCGGGCCTGAAACTGCTGGAACACAATCAGTCGGTCCAACTCAATTTCAACCTGAAATACACCCCCCTGTAGGAGCGAGCTTGCTCGCGAAAAACCTCAGGGCAACGCGGGCATCAGGCGCCCCGCGTTATCGTTGACGATCTTCGCGAGCAAGCTCGCTCCTGCAGGGATCAGCGCCATGCTCAAGGTGGTGAGTTTTTGAGGCGGCCGGCGGTATCGATACTCACGACAACCGACAACCCTGGCCGCAACCGCTCGCTCTCGGCCTGGTCCGGGTCCACCGTAATCCTTACCGGCACGCGCTGGGCAATCTTCACAAAGTTGCCCGTCGCGTTGTCCGCCTGCAACAGGCTGAATTCCGACCCCGTGGCCGGGGAAATATGCTGCACCGTGCCATGGAATTTGCGATGGTTCAGTGCATCCACCGTGAAGGTCACCGGCTGGCCGACCTGCACGTTGTCCATCTGGGTTTCCTTCATATTGGCGATCACCCACAACTGCGGCGGCACCAGCGCCATCAACTGTGCGCCGGAGTTGACGTAGGCCCCCAGACGCACACCAATCTGCCCGAGCTGACCATCGCGCGGCGCGGTGATGCGGGTGTTGGACAGGTCGATACGCGCCAACTCCACCGCCGCCTCGGCACTCGCCACCGCCGCTTCCAGGGAGCCGCGATTGACGATCACCGTTTGCAGGTCCTGCCGGGCGATTTCCAGGCTGGCCTGGGCTTGCGCCACGGCGGCGATGGTCTGCGCGTTGGCCGCGCGGGTTACGTCCAGCTCACGCTTGGACACCGAACCGTCGCTGATCAGTTCTTCATTGCGGCGCAAATCGGCGGTGCTCTTGCGCGCCTGGGCCTGGCTGTCCGCCAAGGCTGCCTGGCGCAGCTTGATGGTGGCTTCGGCACTGTTGCGTTGCTGCACCACATTGGCCAGCGCGGCCTTCTGCACCGCCAGTTGCGCCAGCGCCTGGTCGAGGCGCTGCTTGTAGATGCGGTCATCCAGGCGCACCAGCAGGTCGCCGGCCTTGACGTACTGGAAGTCCTGCACCGGCACCTCGAACACATAGCCGCTGAGCTGTGGGCCGATGATGGTCACCTGGCCACGCACCAGGGCGTTCTCGGTGGTTTCCACCGCGCTGCTGAACGGCGGCAATTGCCAGGCATACAGCACGATCAGCACCCCGACGATGGCAATCGCGACAAAGCCCAGGGACGAGAGGATGCGCACGCGCAGTGAGCGCGGCTCGGTGACCGTGGCGCCGGGCGGCGTGGTGCCTTCCGGGGTGGCGGCGATGGCGTTGGTGGTCGTGGTGGTCGATTCGGTCATGAAGGTGCGCCGCTGGGTTGAACGGGAGTGGCTGCTTTAGTGGTGCTCATCAGCCACAGACTGCGGATAAAGATCCAGATCATGGTCAGGATCGCGATAATCGCGATCAGCATGAACACATCGTTGTAGGCCATGACATTGGCCTCACGGGTCGCCGCGGTGGCCAGGCTGCGGATGCCCATGAGATTACGCAGTTCCGGGTCGGCGACAATGCCGCCGTAGGCCGAGCCGCCGCTCTGCACCCGTGCGGCCACACGTGGGTCGAGCAGGGTCATGTGCTCGACGATCATGCTGGAGTGATACTTCTCGCGCACGATCTGGAAGGTGCCCAGCAACGCCGCGCCAATCAAGCCGCCGAGGTTCTGGCAGATACCGAACATCACCGAAAAACTCACCAGGTTGCGCGGGTTGGTCAGCACGTTCTTGGTGCCCAATACCATGGTCGGGCCAAGGAAGAACGTTCCGCCGAAGCCTAGCAGGAACTGACTGATGTACAGGTTCTGCGGGCGCGTGAGGTTGCTGGAGAAACTGTCCATCACCGAGCCGGTGGCCATCAGCGCCAGGGAAATTACCAGCGGCATCAACAGGTGCGCCGGGTTGATGGTCAAGGCACTGACCACCAACCCGGCAATCGCCCCGGCGAGCATCACCACGTAAAGGGTGTGCATCTGCTGGTAGCTCATGTTCAACATCTGCATGAACCCCACCGCGCCAGTGGACTGCTCGGACAGCACCATGCGAATCAGGATCACCGCCAGCGCCAGGCGGATCATCACACCGCTGCCCAGCCAACGGGTCATCAACATCGGATTGGCGCGGTTATGTTCGATGGCCAGGCCCGCCATGATCAGCACCAGGGAACAGGCTGAGGCAATGCCGATCCAAGGGGCTTCAAGCCACCAGTCTATGCGCCCCAGGGACAGCACCGCGCACAGCAGGGCCACGCCGCTGGCGAGGATGGCGAAGGTGAGGAAATCGAGTTTTTCAAACGTCTTGAAGCGGTCGCCGGGTGGAAGTTTAAGCAGGAACACGCAACCCAGGCAGATGAGTGCCATGCCCAGCTCGAACAGGTACAGACCACGCCACTCGGCGATTTGCAGCAAGTCTTCGGAGAACAGGCGCGCCAAGGGTAAAGCAAGTTGCGCGGTGCCCAACCCCAGTACCAGCGACTTCAACCGCCACTTGGCCGGGAACGCCTGGATCATGTAGTACAAGCCCAACGAGCTCAGCGCGGCGCCGACCATGCCGTGGGCCGCCCGTACGGCGATGGCCGAGTTGAGGTCGTTGACGAACAAGTGGCCGAAGGTCACCAGCGCGTAGAGCACCAGGAACACCTCGGTAAACGCACGCAGGCCGAATTGCTGGCGAAACTTCACCAGCAGCAGGTTCATGCACACGTTAGTCATCACATAGGCGGCGGGCAGCCAGGCCATTTCCGCAGTGGTCGCCCCGAGGGCGCCTTGCAGGTATTGCAGGTTGGCGATGACCAGCGCGTTGCCCAGGCCACCGGTGATCGCCACCAGCACGCCCACCAGCGCATACAGCCAGCGCTTGTGGGTGGGGTGCCACGGCGTCGACGGCGAACCGGGCAGGCTCGGGCGCTCGTGGGGTTCCCAGGTGTGGGGGGTGTATTTATCCATTCGATGACCTAGATGACCCGACGGGTGACGTCGGTAAAACCATTACTCAGAGTAGTAAACCTGAGCGGGGTTCATCTTGCCATCTTGGGCGCATCGGTTAACGCCCATCTTGCCACTCATGCGCTGTTTTCTTTACTCGATGGCAGCAATGCGATTATCTCAGCGCGGCACGTTTGCAGGATCTCATCCGCGAGTTCCGAGTCATCCGGACACGCCCGCGACAGCATGACCGCACCGACTGCGTGGGCCAGCAGGTTGATCATTTTCGTGCGGACCTCTTGGCGGGTGACATCCACACCCGCCGTGTACTTGTCCTCAAGGGCTGCCAGCGTATTTTCAACGCCACTGGCAAAGGTCGCCTTCAGATCATCCGACTGACGGGCGGCGTCACCACACAGGGCTGCCAGGGTGCACCCCTCTCCCCTGCCGTCTCTGTGATCCCTGGACACGTACAGGTTTACAAATCCCGGCACGTCGAGATCGCACGTACTCGACAGGGACTTTGCCAGGCTGTTTTCGGCCGCTTCGGCCATCAAGTCGGCTTTGGAGCCGAAGTGTTTATAGAAGCCCCCCTGGGTAAAACCTGCAGTCGCCATGAGTTCTGCCACACCCACACCATCATAGCCACGCTCACGAAACAGCTCTGACGCCGTCTCCACAATATGCGCTCGGTTGGCGAGTGATTGCGTTTTGGTGATCTTCATTTCGCACCCCTGGAACTCCTGAACAATGGTCTGACTATACTATGATGTCGGTCATAATCAAAACTGTTGACAGCTTTGATTATGACCAACATCATAAAACCACCAGCGCATGTCTCTGCGACGGTACGGCGCGGATCGCCGTCTCTGACCATCCTGAACACTCAAGAGCATCTACTTATGAGCACCCCAGAAACCGTACTGATTACCGGCGCCTCAACAGGCATTGGCGCGACCTACGCCGAGCGTTTTGCCCAGCGTGGGCATAACCTGGTGCTGGTTGCCCGCGACAAAGGCCGGCTAGACGCATTGGCCTCGCGGCTGCGTGAGAAACACGCGGTTTCCATTGACGTGATCCAGGCCGACCTGACTCAAACCAGCGATCTGACCAGCGTCGAAGCACGCCTGCGTGATGACGCCAGTATCGGCATCCTGGTGAACAATGCGGGCGCCGCCCTCTCCGGTAGCTTCATCGAGCAATCCATCGACAGCGTTACCAACCTGGTCGCGCTCAATACCACCGCCTTGGTGCGACTTGCCAGCGCCATCGCGCCACGCCTGGCACACGCCGGTAGCGGCGCGATTATCAACATCGGCTCGGTGGTGGGGCTGGCACCGGAATTCGGCATGAGCGTCTACGGTGCAACCAAAGCGTTTGTGCTGTTTCTATCCCAGGGGCTGAGCCTTGAGCTCTCACCCAAAGGCGTCTACGTGCAAGCTGTCCTGCCAGCCGCCACCCGCACGGAAATCTGGGATCGCGCGGGCATCGACATCAATACCCTGAGCGAAATCATGAGCGTGGACGAGCTGGTCGATGCTGCGCTGGTCGGTTTTGATCGTCGCGAGCCAGTGACCATTCCGCCATTGCAAGACGCCGCCCGCTGGGATGCTCTGCAGGCCGCCCGCCAAGGTTTGCTGTCAGAGATCCGCCAATCGGCCGTCGCCGAGCGCTATCAAGCCAAGGTGTGATAGTCACGCGAACCATAAGAACTGTTGGGGTGCGAAGCGCCCCCAATGCAGGACGAATGCGGTGTACCCGATATTGCGCAGTGGCTGGTTTTGGGGCTTCCAGTTTGCTGTGCGACAGCGCTAAGTCGGAGATTCAGCCGCCTGCCACATTGGATCTCCTGTGCACCCAGAAACGCATTCCCAATCAGATCCAACCGAGCCAACTCCAGTAAGTCGCCGCAAACACCAACATCAACCCATACCCGATCAACGTCACCAAAATCCCCACCTTGGCGAACTGCCGTGCCGTAAACGTCCCGGTCCCCAGGCACACCATGTTCTGCGGCGCATTGATCGGCAGGATAAACCCGTAGCTCATCACAAACCCCAACAGCATGGTCATGCCCAACCGGTTGAACTCCCCCGGCAAGGTCTGCAGCACGGCAATCAGGATCGGCAACAGCGCCGAAGTCAGCGCCGTGGCGCTGGCAAAGCCCAGGTGGATCACAATCAGAAACGCCCCCAGGATCGCAAACACCCCCAGCGGCCCGACCTGATCAAGGCCGGTGTGCGCCACCACCTGGGAGCCCAGCCATTGCCCGGCCTGAGTGGTCAGCAGCGCCGTACCAAGGCTGATCCCAACGCCGAACACAATCACGGTGCCCCATGGAATGCGCGATTGCACGTCCTTCCAGGTCATCACTCCAACCCCCGGCAGCAGCAGGAACACCAGCCCGGCGTAGGTGGTCGAGGTGGTGTCGAAAGGGTGCAGGCGCCCTTCCGTCGCCCACGCCAACAGCAATAGCACCGACAATGTCAGCAAACGTTTCTGCGGCCCGGTCATCGGACCGATGTCTACCAGGGATTGGGCCACGGCCTCCTTGCCGCCCGGGATGCTGTCGGTTTCCGGCGGTAACAGCTTGATTACCAGGAACAGCAACACCGCCGACATGATCACCGCCCACGGCGCGCCGGCGATCAGCCAGTCGATCCACGACACGCGCTGGCCGAGCATCTTGTCCATAAAGCCCACGGTCAGCAGGTTTTGCGCGGCGGCGGTCTGGATACCGACGTTCCAGATACTGGTGCCCTGGGCCACCACGATCATCAGGCCGGCGGCGATATTGGAGCGTTTGTCCACGCCGAACGCTGCGACCACGCCCATCATGATCGGCACCACACAAGCGCTGCGCGCGGTGGCGCTGGGGACGACGAGGCTGAGCAGGATCGTCACCGCAATCGCCCCCAGCAGAATGCCGCGGGTGCTGGTGCCGACGCGGGTCAGGGTCACCAGAGCGATGCGCCGGTCCAGGCCGGTGTGGGTCATTGCCGCCGCGATGAACAACGCGCCTGCCACCAGCGCCAGCGCCGGATTTGAAAAGCCGGTGAGTGCCATGCTGATGGCCGGGCTGGAGCCGATCAGGTGCGTGGGGTCTTGCAGCGACGGCGCCGTGCCGAGCAAAAACGCCATGAGCGAGGTGATCATGATCGCGCTGGCTTCATAAGACACCGCCTCGGTGATCCACACCACCACGGCAAACGCGAGGATCGCCAGCATGCGCTGCCCGGCTACCGGCAGGTCGGCGGGCAGCGGCAACAGCAGCACGCCGACCATCACCAGTACGCCGATCACCAGGCCCAGGGGCAACTTGAAGGATGCTGCGGTTGTTGCGGGGGCGTTCATGGCGGGCTCCGTCGGGCTCTGAATCAGGCCCGCAGCATGGGGCAAAGCGCCGCAACGGGTGTTGACGGGTATCAAGACCCTAGGTCAATAACTGGCTCAATACCGCCCGCAACTTGCCGGGCTTGAGCGGTTTGTTCAACAACGGCGCGTCCAGGCGGCGCAGCACGCGACGGCACTGGTCGGTGCGGTCGGCGGTGATGATCACGGCGGGGATGTTCTGCGCGAAATGCTCGCGCAGGTGCTTGACCACCGCACAGCCCACCACGCCGTGGTCGAGGTGGTAGTCGGCGAGGATCAACTCCGGCGCCCTGCCCTGCAGTGCCAGCAACGCCCCGGCCTGGTCGGTGGCGGTGATCACCTCACAGCCCCACTGCGCCAGCAGGGCGCGCATGCTGTCGAGGATGCTCACCTCGTTATCGATCACCAGCAGGCGCCGCCCCGGCAGCGGGTTGCCCGTGGTCGGTAGCACCGGCAGTTGGCTGATCGCCAGGGGCATCTCTTCGCTGATGGGCACCTCGATACTGAACATCGAGCCACGCCCCGGCCACGAACGGACCGCCACCGGGTAGCCGAGGATCTCGGCGATGCGCTCGACAATCGCCAGGCCCAGCCCCACGCCTTTGCGGTCCGAAGCACGGCCGACATCGAGCTGGTTGAATTCAAGGAAGATCGCGTCGAGCCGGTCGGCCGCGATGCCGCGCCCGGTGTCCCACACCTCCAGGCGCAGGCAATCGCCACGGCGGCGTGCGCCGAGCAGGATGCAGCCCTCGTCGGTGTAGCGGCAGGCGTTGCTGAGGAAGTTGCGCAGGATTCGCGTCACCAGGCGCAAGTCGGTGCGAATCGCATAATGGCCGGTGCGCGCGCGCAGGTTGAGGCCGGCCGCCAGCGCCACCGACTGGAACTCCGAGACCAGCGGCGCAAACAGCTCATCCAGGCGATACAGCGCCACGTCGGGCTTGACCGCCGCCTGATCGAGCCGCGAAATATCCAACAGGTCGGTGAGCAAATCCTCGGCGCCTTCCAGGGCCTGGTGCGTACGTTCCACCAGCACCTGCTCGACGCTGGGCAAGTTGCGTTCGCGCAGGGTCGAGATCAGCAACCGCGCCGCGTTAAGCGGTTGCAGCAGGTCGTGGCTGGCGGCGGCGAGGTATTTATCCTTGCTGCGGTTGGCAGCCTCGGCGGCGTCGCGCGCATCGCGCAACTCCTGCTCGACCTGCTCGCGCTGGGCAATCTGCTGTTGCAGGTTACGGTTGGCTTCCAGCAGTTCATCGGTGCGCACCGCCACGCGCTGCTCCAGCTCATCGTTGAGACGGATATAGCGGTTGCGCTCGGCCTCCAGTTCGTCGAGACGCGCGGTGAGTTCCGGGTAGTGGCTCTTGCGCGCCGAGTGATTGCCCAGGCCCAGCAGCCCGGCCAGGGCCTGTTGCTGATCTTCAGAGCGCTTCGCCATACACGACCTCGACGTCACGCTGGCTGGACTCGCGCGGGTTAGTGAGGATGCACGGGTCGTGCATCGCATGCCGGGACAGGAACGGAATATCCGCCACGCGCACCCCATGCAAACCGAGGGTTTCGTGAAAGCCGATGGCGTGTTTCAGTGCAATCAGATGCTCCACCAGCCGCGCGCAAACCTGCCGATGGCTGAGGCCCCGGCAATCGATGCCAAAGGTCTCGGCGATCACCTTGAAGCGCTCCGGCGCCGAGTTGTAGTTGAACGCCACCACATGCTCCACCAGCACTGCGTTGCATAGCCCGTGGGGCAGGTCGAGAAACCCGCCGAGGCTGTGAGACATGGCATGCACCGCGCCGAGGATTGCATTGGAGAACGCCAGGCCGGCCTGCATGCTGCCGAGCATGATCTTCTCGCGCAGGGCAATGTCACCGGGGTTGGCGATCATCTGCACCAGGTTGCCGTTGATCAGGCGCATGGCTTCCAGCGCATGGGGATCGGTCAGCGGGCCGTGGCCGGTAGACACGAACGCCTCGATGGCATGCACCAGCGCGTCGATGCCGGTACAGGCGGACAGGAACGGGTCCATGCTCGCCGTAGTTTCCGGGTCGATCAGCGACACATCCGGCACCACCGCCTTACTGACGATGGAGAACTTCATGCGTTCCTGCTGATTGGAAATGATCACGAACTGCGAGACATCCGCCGACGTGCCGGCGGTGGTGGGGATCAGGATCAACGGTGGGCTCGGCACACGAATGGTGTCCACGCCTTCGAACTCGAGGATGCAGCGCCCATGGGCGACCACAATGCCGATGGCCTTGCCGCAGTCCATGGGGCTGCCGCCGCCAATGGCCACGATCACGTCGCAGTGGTTTTCGCGGTACACCTCGGCGCCGAGCATCACTTCTTCAACGCGCGGGTTGGGCGACACGGCGCTGTACAGGCAATAGTCGATGCCGATGGCTTGCAGGCTGGCTTCCACATCGGCGACCCAACCGGCGGCGATCACCCCGGGGTCGCTGACCACCAACACCTTGCGCGCGCCAAAGGTCTTGGCATAGTTACCGACGTTATGCCGACAGCCGGCACCAAAGATGATTTCAGGCGAGACGAATTTACGTAGGAGGCTCAGATTGGGGCTCATTGGAAAGCCTGTTGTTATTATTTTGGTAGATGCGCTTCACACTAACCCATTCCGGGGCGAATGCAATCAGACCAAAGGGTCATTCCCAATACCGCACCGGCCAGCACAAGGCTGGCCGGAGATGGATCAGCGGCTGGCGAAGTACATGGTCACTTCGAAGCCGATACGCAGGTCGGTGAAGGCGGGTTTGGTCCACATAGGGAGAGTCCTCTTGTTGTGCCGGAAGATTCCGGTATGGGCATTAATGCATGGGGGGATTGGGGGGCGAATGCTACTTTCGAAGTAAATGCCACACTGCATTAGTCGCGAATGTACAGGGAGCAAAATGTGGGAGGGAGCAAGTCGAATCGTCGCACCGCCCCTCCCACAGGAGACCGCATTGCAGTCAGAGGGTTAGAAGAAACCCAGCGGATTGATGTCGTAGCTCACCAGCAAATTCTTGGTCTGCTGGTAGTGATCGAGCATCATCTTGTGGTTCTCACGCCCCACGCCCGACTTCTTGTAGCCGCCAAACGCCGCATGCGCCGGGTACAGGTGATAACAGTTGGTCCACACGCGCCCGGCCTTGATCGCCCGGCCCATGCGGTAGGCACGGTTGATGTCGCGGGTCCACAGCCCGGCGCCGAGGCCGAACTCGCTGTCATTGGCAATCGCCAGGGCTTCGGCTTCGTCCTTGAAGGTGGTGATGCCCACCACCGGGCCGAAGATTTCTTCCTGGAACACGCGCATCTTGTTGTGGCCCTTGAGCAAGGTCGGCTGGATGTAGTAACCGCTGGACAGGTCGCCCTCCAGGCGCTCGGCTGCGCCGCCGGTGAGCAGCTCGGCGCCCTCTTCCTGGGCGATCTTGAGGTAGGAGAGGATCTTGTCGTATTGCTGCTCGGACGCCTGGGCGCCAACCATGGTTTCGGTGTCCAGCGGGTTGCCGCGCTTGATCTTGACGATCTTCTTCATCACCACTTTCATGAAGTCGTCGTAGATCGACTCCTGCACCAGCGCCCGCGACGGGCAGGTGCACACTTCACCCTGGTTGAAGAACGCCAGCACCAGGCCTTCGGCGGCTTTTTCGATGAACTGCGGCTCGGCCTGCATGATGTCTTCGAAGAAGATGTTCGGCGACTTGCCGCCCAGTTCCACGGTAGAAGGAATGAGGTTCTCGGCGGCGGCATGCATGATGTGCGCACCGATGGGGGTCGAGCCGGTGAACGCGATCTTGGCGATGCGCTTGCTGGTGGCCAGTGCCTCCCCGGCTTCGCGGCCAAAGCCCTGGACGATGTTCAGCACGCCCGGTGGCAGCAGGTCATTGATCAACTCGGCAAACACCATGATCGACAGCGGCGTCTGCTCGGCCGGCTTGAGCACGATGCAGTTACCGGCGGCCAGGGCCGGGGCGAGTTTCCAGGCGGCCATCAGCAGCGGGAAGTTCCACGGAATGATCTGCCCGACCACGCCCAATGGCTCATGGAAGTGATAGGCCGCGGTGTGTTCGTTGATCTCTGCGGCGCCGCCTTCCTGGGCGCGGATGCAGCCAGCGAAGTAGCGGAAGTGGTCAGCGGCCAGAGGCACGTCGGCGTTGAGGGTTTCGCGCACGGCCTTGCCGTTGTCCCAACTTTCGGTCACGGCCAGCACTTCGAGGTGCTGCTCGATACGGTCGGCGATTTTCAGCAGCACCAGGGAGCGATCCTGAGGCGAGGTTTTGCCCCAGGCGTCGGCGGCGGCATGGGCAGCGTCGAGGGCCTTGTCGATATCGGCGGCGTTGGAGCGCGGGAATTCGGCGATCACTTCACCGGTCACCGGCGAAGTGTTGGTGAAGTATTCACCGCTGAGCGGGGCGACGAACTCACCGCCGATGTAATTACCGTAGCGCTGCTTGAAGCTGACGATGGCGCCAGGGGTGCCAGGTTGTGCGTAGATCATGTTAAAGCCTCTGTCTGGGTCCGGGCCTGTCGGTCAACAGGCGATGACCCGATAGTAAAGAGCCCCCGTTCCCGGGCGAATGCGCCGTTGGCAGGGGGGCGCTTGTCATTTGGTCGTAGATTCAGTGTTTGGCGACCAGCTCTTTGGGCAGCTTGAAGGTCCAGAGCATGCCGCCCTGGTTGAAGTCCTTGATGCGCTTGGCCACTTCACCGCCCCACAACGGCACTGCACCGCCCCAGCCCGAGAGCACCGAGACGTACTGTTCGCCGTCCATTTCCCAGGTCACAGGCGAGCCGAGCACGCCGGAGCCGGTCTGGAATTCCCAGACTTTCTCGCCGGTCTTGGCATTGAACGCCTGCAGGAAGCCTTCCGGCGTGCCGGTGAACACCAGGTTGCCCTTGGTGGTCAGCACCCCGCCCCACAGCGGCGCGAAGTTCTTGTGGCGCCAGACTTCCTTGCCGGTCTTCGGGTCAATGGCGCGCAGCACGCCGATATAGTCTTCGTTCAATGGTTTGATAGTGAAGCCCGCACCGAGGAACGCCGCGCCCTTCTTGTAGGCGATGCCTTCGTTCCACATGTCCATGCCCCACTCGTTGGATGGCACGTAGAACAACCCGGTGTCGCGGTTATAGGCCATCGGCATCCAGTTTTTCGCGCCCAGGAACGCCGGTGCGACGAACACCGAGGTGCCCTTGGCTTCGCTGCCCGGAGCGCCAGGGCGGCTGGCGTCGTTGTAGATCGGCCGACCGTCCTTGTCCAGGCCGGTGGCCCAGGTGATCTTGTCGACAAACGGGAAACCACGGATGAACTTGCCGTTGGTGCGATCAAGCACGTAGAAGAAGCCGTTACGGTCGGCTGTGGCGGCAGCTTTTATCTCTTTGCCACCTTCCGTGTAGTTGAAGGAGACCAGCTCGTTCACGCCGTCATAGTCCCAGCCGTCATGGGGCGTGGTCTGGAAGTGCCACTTGATGGTGCCGTCGTCCGGGTTCAGCGCCAGGCGCGAGGACGAGTAGAGGTTGTCGCCAGGGCGCAGGTGCGAGTTCCACGGCGCCGGGTTGCCGGTACCGAACAGCAGCAGGTTGGTTTCCGGGTCGTAGTAGCCGCCCAGCCACGGTGCGGCGCCGCCGGTTTTCCACAGATCTCCGGGCCAGGTCTTGCCCGCCTCGCCACCGGAGATACCGTTCTCCACCGCCTTGCCGTCTTTATAGACGTAGCCCATATGGCCTTCGACCGTCGGGCGACTCCAAAGCAGTTCACCGTTTTTCGGGTCATAGGCTTCGATCTTGCCCACCACGCCGAACTCGCCACCGGCCACACCGGTAATCAGCTTGCCGTTGATCACCAGGGGCGCGGCGCTGATGGAGTAGCCTTCTTTGTGGTCGGCGACTTTCTTGCTCCACACCACTTTACCGGTGTCTTTGTTCAGCGCCACCAGCTTGGCGTCGAGGGTGCCGAAGAACACCAGGTCGCCGTACAGCGCCACGCCACGGTTGATCACGTCACAGCACGGGCGAATGTCATCGGGCAGACGCGCATCGTACTGCCAGAGCTTCTTGCCGGTGCGCGCATCCACCGCGAACACCCGCGAGTAGGAACCGGTGAGGTACATCACCCCATCCTTGATCATCGGCTGCGCCTGTTGCCCACGCTGCTTCTCGCCGCCAAAGGAAAACGCCCAGACCGGTCGCAGTTCCTTCACGTTATCGACGTTCAGGGTGTCGAGGGGGCTGTAGCGCTGGCCCTGCACGCCCAGGCCGTTGGTGACGATCTGCCCGGGGTTTTTCGGGTCCTGGAGAATTTCCTCATCGGTCACCGAGGCCATGGCCTGGCCTGACAACAGGATGGCACCGAGCAACACACTCAAGGCGAAGGGTTGGCGGCGTGCGGGTTGGGTCATGACGGCTACCTCTGCGGTTTTTTGTTATACCCGGGAAATTTTCCCGGTCTGGAGCAGATTCTTGGGCGCAGGGGCAGTTGTCACAATTGACCGCAGTATCGAGTTTGCTAGTTCCTTAGTAGCGGGTCAGCGCGCCGAATCCACGCGTTGCATCCGTTCGCGCTCGTAACGCGGGTACAGGTGGCTGACGCTGCGGATCAGTTCATAGCGGCTCAGGCTGATCGTGGCGAAGCGTTCAGGGATGGGGCTGCGGATCATCTCGGCCATGTCGCTGCCGTGGGCCGCGCCGTCACGCAGCAGTTGATCGAGCCAGGTCAGGTAGTCGCGCATCTGCGTGAAGGGCTGCGCGTCGCTGGCCACCGGGCCATGGCCGGGCACGATCAGGCTCCAGGGCAAGGCTTGCAGGGTGCCGAGGTCGGTCAGCCACACCGCCAGCCCCGGGCTGTTGGGGGTGGTGAGCGCGCGCTGGTAAAATACCAGGTCGCCGGCGAACAGCACGCCGGTACTCTGGTCGAAGATCGCCAGGTCGGCGCCGGTGTGGCCGGTGAGCGCGAGCAAGCGCAAGTCGTGGCGGCCGACGCTCAGCACACCGGGTTCCAGCACCTGGGTCGGCAATACCACCTCGGTACCGCGCATCCAGTCGCCGACCATGCGGTAGAGATTTTCCGCCATGCCGTCGCCCTGCTCGTGCAGCAGCCGCGTGGTCTCGGCCAGGGCGCCGATGGGCACGTCCTTGAAGGCCTGGTTGCCCAGCGCATGGTCGGGGTGATGGTGGGTAATCAGCACCTGGGTCACCGGCTTGGGGGTGACGCGGGCGATGGCCTCGCGCATGGCTTCGCCATAGCGCCGCGACGGTCCGGTGTCGATCACCACCACGCCAGCCTCGGTGACAATGAAGGCGGTGTTGACGATATTGCCGCCATTGGCCTTGGCAAAATTGTCGGTGCTGCCTTCAAGCAGCCAGGTGTCATCGGCGATCAATCGGGGCTTGAGGGCGTAGTCGAGGTCCGCCAGGGCGGGCAGGCTCAGGCCCAGGCATAACAATAGAATCCAGCGCATGCCGCGCTCCTTCTGGTCAGGGGATGGCCGCGTCGAACTCATTGCCGCTGTTGTCGCGCAGCACCAGCCGAGTAGGCCCCGGCGCGTCGATGTCGAAGGCCAGGTTGGGGTTTTCGCTGACCGCCGGGAATAGCTCAAGATCAGCCAACACCTGGCCGTCCCGGCCAAGCAGTTGTGCATGGTTGATAAAAAACTCGGGGATGCCGCTGACCATGCCATTGTCCATCGGGTGCGCCACCTGCACACGTACGCGGCTGAACTCGCCCCGCGGGTAACGGCCGCCGAGCACTTCGCCGATGTGCTCTTCCCAGCCCGGCTGGGTGCGTACCACGCTGGGCGCGGTGCAGCCGCCACCGGCCGCGTCGATCAGGGTCGAGCCCACATGCCACAGCCCGTCATCGGTGAGCACCGCCGCCCGCAACGGCGTGGCCTGCTCGATACGAATCCGCAGCGACAGCCACGGCAGCACGCCGGTCTTGGGTTGGAAGTCGACGATTTTCGGCAATGGGTTGAGCTCGGCCCAGGCGAGGATTTTCACCACATGGCCGTTGAAGGCGCGGGCGTCGATTTCCAGCGGCACCTGGCGCGCATCTTCGGCGAACGGCGGCGCGAGCAGCTTGACTCGGTCGTCGAACACGAACGGCGCCTCGGCCAGGAACTGCTTGTGATAAAACGCCCACATCACCGACGGCACCGGGTCGACCTCCACGGCGTGAGCCGCCAGCGGCAGCCAGCACGCCAAGATGCAGCTCAGTCGCCAGTTCATCGCCTGCTCCTATTGATACATCTCGGGGACTTCATACTGCAGGCCGTAACGGGCATAGATGGCTTGCACCGCGCCGTCGCGGATCAAGCCTTCCAGCGCCTCTTCCACCGCGTAGGCCAACTGGCGATTGCTCTCGTGCACCGCCATGCCGATCTCCCAGCGCTGCTTGCCCATGTTCGGGTAGGCGTTTTCAGCGAGGGCCAGTTGCGGGTCGTGGGCTTCATGCACCTGCCAATCGACTTCGCCGCGCATCGCCATCACCGCATCGACCTCACCGGCTTTCATCGCCGCAAAGGCCTGGGGGACGTCGGGATAGTGATGGGTCTTGGCGGCGAGCATGCCATTGAACACCGAGGTGAGGTAGAACGACGGCACGCTGTCGACTTCGACGCCAATCGGGTGCTGCTCGAACACCGCCACGCTGGCAACCCTGTCCAGGCGCCGACGGTCGTAAGCCACCTGCCATTGTTCGTTCTGATACGGCCCGAACATCACCACATGGCCGTTTTCCAGTTCGCCCTGGTCGTTGCGCTTCTGTGCGTAATCGCGATCGTAGGGCGCGCGCATCATCAGGTCGGCCAGTTGCTGGTTGTGCAACTGGCTGCCACGCCAGATGTAGTCGCGCAGGTCGTCGTCGAGCTTCTCGCCGGCCGGCGCCCAGATCAACGTGAGCCGTACCCCCAGCGCCGTGGCCAGGGCCTGGGCCAGCTCCACGTCGACCCCGCGCGCGGTGGCGCCGTCTTCGAAACTGTAGGGGGCAAAGTCCTTGTACACCGCCACGTTGATGTCGCCGGCGGCGATCATCTGGTCATAGCTGCGCACCTGCGCCTGTGCCGGCTGGCAACACAGCAGGGCCAGGCCAAGCACATAAGCGAACAGGCGCATGGCTTACTCCTCGACGTGCACGGTATCCAGGTAGGTGCGCACGGCCCACAAGGCTTCCTGGCTCAGGTAGTCGGCCATTTTCGGCATGTACACGCGGCCGTCACGCACCGCGCCATGGCGCACGCGCTCGACGAACCACTCATCACCGGCTTCGCCCACATCGAGCATGCGCAGGTCGGGGGCGATGCCGCCGGACTTGGCTTCCAGGCCGTGGCAGGCGGCGCAGTTCTGGTTGTAGGCGGACGAACCAATCTCCACGGCGCGATCGTGTTCAGGCGAGGTGCGGTACGGATTGACCGCCGCCCAGCCGTCTTCGTTGACCGGCACGCCGGCGTCCTTGATCGAGGTCAGGCCCTGGGTTTCCACCGCTTGCGGGACCACGTCACCATGGGCCCAGGCGGAGCCCGCGGCGATCACACCGACCAACAGCCCGGCGACGAGCAAGGCATTGTGTTTTGTTGTCATTATTTTTGCCCTCAGGATTGCACGCAAAACCTCATTGCAGAGGCTATGGCAACCATCTTAGAAACCCCGGGACATGGGCCGTATGCTGCTTTGGTGGCCGCCCTCTCCTCCCTTGGTAGTAGGGCTTGTGGGGCACGCCTAAAACAGCGGCGCCCCGGGAAGTCTTCCCGGCCACAGCGGGACTTTTTCCGTATCCGCCCGGCGCCCCGGCGCTCCACCCTGTGCAGGCCAAAACCTCCACTGGGAACTGCAACCATGACAATAAGATCGCTACCCGCCCGCTCACCTTTAAGCCTTGCCGTGCAAGCCTTTGTGCTGGTGGGCAGCCTGTCCCTCAGTGCTGTAACGTTCGCGGCCGCCGAACCCGCCAAGCCGACGCGCACTGTCACCTGGGAAGACATCGCCAACGACCACCTGACCACCCAGGACGTGCTGCAATACGGCATGGGCACCAACGCCCAGCGCTGGAGCCCGCTGGCCCAGGTCAACGACAAGAACGTGTTCAAGCTCACCCCGGCCTGGTCCTACTCGTTCGGCGACGAGAAGCAACGCGGCCAGGAGTCCCAGGCCATCGTCAGCGACGGCGTGGTCTACGTCACCGGCTCCTACTCCCGCGTGTTCGCCCTCGACGCCAAGACTGGCAAGCGCCTGTGGACCTACAACCACCGCCTGCCCGACAACATTCGCCCGTGCTGTGACGTGGTCAACCGGGGTGCGGCGATCTTCGGCGACAAGATCTACTTCGGCACCCTCGACGCGCGCCTGATCGCCCTCGACAAGAACACCGGCAAAGTGGTGTGGAACAAGAAGTTCGGCGACCACGCCGCCGGCTACACCCTGACCGGCGCTCCGGTGCTGATCAAAGACAAGGTCAGCGGCAAGGTGCTGCTGATCCACGGCAGCTCCGGCGATGAATTCGGCGTGGTCGGCCAGCTGTTTGCCCGCGACCCGGACACTGGCGAAGAAGTATGGATGCGCCCGTTCGTGGAGGGCCATATGGGCCGTCTGAACGGCAAGGACAGCACGCCGACCGGCGACGTCAAGGCCCCTTCGTGGCCGGATGACCCGACCACCGAAACCGGCAAGGTCGAGGCCTGGAGCCACGGCGGCGGCGCCCCTTGGCAGAGCGCAAGCTTCGATGCCGAGACCAATACGATCATCGTCGGCGCCGGCAACCCCGGCCCGTGGAACACCTGGGCGCGCACCGCCAAGGACGGCAACCCCCACGACTTCGACAGCCTCTACACCTCGGGCCAGGTCGGCGTCGACCCCAGCACCGGCGAAGTGAAGTGGTTCTACCAGCACACCCCGAACGACGCCTGGGACTTCTCCGGCAACAACGAGCTGGTGCTGTTCGACTACAAGGACAAGGACGGCAAAGTGGTCAAGGCCACCGGCCACGCCGACCGCAATGGTTTTTTCTATGTGGTGGACCGCAATAACGGCAAGCTGCAGAACGCCTTCCCCTTCGTCGACAACATCACCTGGGCCAGCCATATCGACCTGAAGACCGGGCGTCCGGTGGAGAACGAAGGCCAGCGTCCGGCCAAGCCATTGCCGGGTGAAACCAAAGGCAAACCGGTGGAAGTCTCGCCGCCGTTCCTGGGTGGCAAGAACTGGAACCCCATGGCCTACAGCCAGGACACCGGGCTGTTCTACATCCCCGGCAACCAGTGGAAAGAGGAATACTGGACCGAAGAGGTCAACTACAAGAAGGGCTCGGCGTACCTGGGCATGGGCTTTCGCATCAAGCGCATGTATGACGACCACGTCGGCACCCTGCGTGCGATGAACCCAACTACCGGGAAGGTGGTGTGGGAGCACAAGGAAGCCTTGCCGCTGTGGGCCGGCGTGCTGGCCACCAAGGGCAACCTGGTGTTTACCGGCACCGGCGACGGCTTCTTCAAGGCTTTCGACGCCAAAACCGGCAAGGAGCTGTGGAAGTTCCAGACCGGCAGCGGCATCGTCTCGCCGCCGATCACCTGGGAGCAGGATGGCGAGCAATATGTCGGCGTAACCGTCGGCTATGGCGGCGCGGTGCCGTTGTGGGGCGGCGACATGGCCGAGCTGACCAAGCCGGTGGCACAGGGCGGGTCGTTCTGGGTGTTCAAGATCCCGAGCTGGGATAACAAGACCGCCCAGAAGTAACCCTTGCGAGATGACCGGACCGCCTTTTGTGATGAGCGGGCTTGCCCCGCTCACCACAGGATCCCTAGAGGTTGCACGATGAACTACCTGCCCTTGTTACTCCTGCTCTCCCTGCCCCTGGCGCACGCCGACGATGGCGACGACGCCCCGCTGATCATCAACGGCTGCACCCTCGCCGAACACAGCCAATGCCCCGGCGCCAACCTCAAGGGCGCCGATTTGCGCAACCAGGACTTGAGCAAGATGAACCTGGCCGGCGCCGACCTGCGCGAGGCGGATCTGCGGCATGCCAACCTCGACCTGGCTAACCTGGAAAAAGCCCAGCTGCAAGGCGCCAACCTGACCCGCGCCAGCCTGCAACAGGCCAACCTGCGCCTGGCCAACTTCAGCGGCGCCACGCTGATGGCGATCCAGGGCTGGGGCCTGTTTGCCCAGGGGGCGCAGTTCGAAAACGCCAACCTCAGTGCGGCCTACCTGCAGTTTGCGCGGCTGTCCGGGGCAAAAATGCACAAGGCCAACCTGCGTGCGGCCGACCTGGAGATGACCTGGCTGAGCAAGGCCGACCTGCAAGGTGCCGACCTCAGCGACGCCAACCTGCAGGAAGCCAAGTTCGGCGAGAGCAACCTGGAACAGGCCACCCTCACCGGCAGTCGCCAGCACTATGCGAACTTCCAGGATGCCAATATGGAGGGTTGCCAGGATTGCCCAACGACCTGGGATCGCTGAAACGACGCTAATGAAATGTGGGTTTTGTGCACGCCCAGTTATCCAAACACCCGCACCACCCCCATGTCGATCCCCAGGTGCACCAGCTCGGCATGGGAACTCACCTGCAATTTGCTCTTGAGCAAGGTCAGGTGATTGGACACGGTCTTGCTGCTGATATTCAGCTGGTCGGCAATCGCTCGGGTGGGCGTGCCCCTGGCCAGCATCAGGAAAATCTCCAGTTCACGCGGGGTCATGCCCTGCAAGCGTTGATCGCTGGGGGTATAGGCCAGTTCGGTGGCCAGGGCCTGCTCGATGTAGGCATGGCCGTCGAGGATGCGCCGCACCGCTTCGATCAACACCTCGGGTGCCGAGGTTTTGGTCAGGTAGCCTGAGGCCCCGGCGTCCAGGGCCTGGCGCACCAGGGGCAGCTCGTCGTGCATGCTGAAAAACAGCACACGCAGGTGCGGCAGGCGCTGGCGCAGGCGACGGGTGGTTTCCAGGCCGCTGATGCCCGGCAAGCCGAAGTCCATGATCACCAGGTGCGGCAGCGCTTCCTGGACCCGGCTCAACGCTTCTTCACCACTGGCCGCCTCGCGCACTTCAACGGCCGGCAGCAGCGCGCGCAGCAGGCTGGCATAACCCTGGCGCACCACAGCGTGGTCATCCACCAACAGAATATTCATGAAGCCTCCAACGGCACGTTCAACGCCAACGCCCAGCCGGCGCCGGGCTGGCTGATGATCTTCAATTCGCCGCCCAGGCAGCGGGCGCGTTCGGCCATCGAATACAGGCCCACGCCGGGCCGCTGGGGCGTGTCTGCACCGCGACCGTTATCACGCACCCACAGGCGCAGGCGCGAACCGCGATGTTGCAGACGCACGTGCACCTGGCTGGCGTCGGCATGCCGCAGGATGTTGGTCAGGGCTTCCTGGAGCAGACGGTACAGATGGGTCTTGCTGGCGCCGGGCAACAGCGGCAGGTCCGTACTGACTTGCAGGTGGCAGGGAATGCCGTGGCTGGCCTGCCACTGCGTGACCAGCATCGAAAACGCCTCGGCCATCGGCAGGTGTTGCAGGGCCACCGGATAGAGATCGTGGACCAGCGCCCTGAAGCCTTGCTGCAAGTGCTCGCAGTGATCCTCCAATTGCGCCACGGTGGACGCCAGCAGATGCGGCTGGTCGGTGACCACGCGCAACAGGCAGGCCTGGGCGCGAATGCCGGCCAGGTATTGACCGAGGTCATCGTGCAGGGTCTGGGCCAGGTGGGTGCGCTCCTGTTCCTGCACCGCCAGCAGGGTCTGGGTGAGCCGGGTGTTATCGGTACGCGCCTGCTCCAGGGCGTCGGTCATGCGGTTGAAGTGCAGCGCCAACTGCCGTGCTTCCGGCGCGCCTTTACTGCGCAGGCGCACGTTGAGCTGGCCGGCGCACACCTGTTGCAGCGCGCGCAGTAATTCATCCAACACGCCCATGCCACGGCGCACCGCCCAGCGGATGGTCAACAGGCTCAACACCAGGGCCAGGGCGCACAGGCCCAGCAGTTGTTGCAGGGAATCCCAGACCTCATCGATCTCATCCCGAGGGTCGACGGCGATGGACACGCGCCGACCGTCCGACAAGTCCAGCACCTGGGCACTGCGTCGTGCCTCGGCAAACAGCAGGCGCCCGAGCCAGGCGTCCAGCCCGTCCGGGGCCGGCGCTTGCGCGGTGTCGCCGCTCGCCAGCCAGCGCACACGTACATGGCGCAAACTCGCGGTGAGGTGGGGTTGCAGGCTGGCCGGGTCGCGCTCGGCGGTTTCGCTCAGGTAGTGCACCACCGCTTCGGCCGATTGCAGCTCGTGCTCCACATCGGCCAGGGCCTGGTGCAGCAACAGCGCGGTGCAGGCGCAGGTCACCAGGGCGAAGAAGCCGCACACCCACAGGTTGATGCGCCACAGGGCCGACAGGCCGGGCCGGGTGGTGAAAACGCGCATGCTCGTGTCACTCCTGTGAATAAGACCGTTAGGGATCCATGCTAAGACCGCACTCGCTGCGCGGGGCTACTACCTTGGTACTGCCCCAGCGCTACTTTCTGCATATTTGCAGCGACGTTCAGGGTTCCTATGCTGGCGCTACCTGTCATGGAGTGCCTTATGCGCCAGCTCGCCCCCTACGCCGTGATCTGCCTGCTGGCAATCGCCTGGGCCGCCAACGGCCAGGCCGCTGAAGCGCCCTTGCAGGTGCAGATCGGCTACCTGGGTTATCGGCCCGATCCGGGCCCGCTGCTGTCGAACGTCATTCCCGAGCCTGCCGATGCCGGGCAGCGCGGCGCTGAACTGGCGATCCTCGACAGCAACAGCACCGGCGCCTTTCTCAACCAGCGCTATAGCCTGACGACCGCCACGGTAGACACCCCAGACGCCCTGCTCGCCGCCGCCCAAGCCCAGCATGCCCGAGGCCTGCGCCTGTTCGTGGTCAACGCGCCTGCCGCCAGCCTGCGCCAACTCAGCGCGGCGCTGCCCGACAGCCTGCTGTTCAATGCCGGCAGCCCGGATGACAGCCTGCGCAGCACCGCCTGCCTGGGCAACGTGCTGCATACGCTGCCCAGCCGCGCGATGCTCGCCGATGCGCTGGCGCAGTTCCTGGTCGTGCGCAAATGGCAGAAAGCGTTGTTGATCGTCGGCCCCACCGAGGATGACCAGGCCTACGCCGCCGCCCTGCGTCGCGCCGCCAAACGCTTCGGCGTGCAGTGGGTGGCGGAAAAGGCCTGGCGCTTCGACAACGACCAACGCCGCAGCGCCCAGGCGGATATGCCGCTGTTCACCCAGACCGCCGAATACGACGTGGTGTTGGTGGCCGACGAGCGCGGCGACTTCGGCGAGTACGTGCCCTACCAGACCTGGTACCCGCGCCCCGTCGCCGGCACTCAGGGCCTGACGCCCACCGGCTGGCACAAAACCGTCGAGACCTACGGCGCCGCCCAATTGCAGAAACGCTTCGAGGCCCTGGCCGGGCGCTGGATGAACGACCGCGACTTCGCCGCCTGGATGGCCGTGCGCAGCATCGCCAGTGCAGTGAGCAAGTTGCGCCAGGTCGAGCCCATGGCGATCCGTCAACTGGAAATCAGCGAGCAACTGCCCCTGGATGGTTTCAAGGGCCGCAAGCTCAGCTACCGCCCCTGGAACGGCCAACTGCGCCAACCGATTCCCATCGTGCAACCCCGCGCGCTGGTCAGCACCTCGCCCCAGGACGGCTTCCTGCACCCCACCAACGAAATGGACAGCCTGGGCTATGACAAACCCGAGGTGACCTGCCGCTTCCCTTGATCACCTACCCACAATAATAAGGACTCCGCCATGCGCCGCACCCTGCTCTCATGCGCCCTGCTGCTTGCCGCCGGGCACGCCGTGGCCAGTACCGCCTGGGTCTCCAACGAGAAAGACAACAGCCTGAGCCTGATCGACATGCAGACCCTGCAAGTCACCGACACCCTCAAGGTCGGCCAGCGTCCGCGAGGCTTGCTGCTGTCCCATGACAACAAGCTGCTGTACATCTGCGCCAGCGACTCGGACCGCGTGCAGGTGATGGACGTGGCCACGCGCAAGATCATCAAGGAACTGCCCTCCGGCAAAGACCCCGAGCAGTTCGCCCTGCACCCCAATAACCGTTGGCTGTATGTGTCCAACGAAGACGACGCGCTGGTCACCGTGATCGACACCGAGACCGCCAAGGTGCTCGGCCAGATCAACGTCGGCGTCGAACCCGAAGGCATGGCCGTGAGCCCCGATGGCAAGTGGGCGGTGAACACCAGCGAAACCACCAACATGCTGCACTGGATCGACACCAGCACCCAGACCCTGGCCGACAGCACCCTGGTGGACCAGCGCCCGCGCTTCGTCGAGTTCAACCACGATGGCTCGCAGCTGTGGGCCTCGGCGGAAATCGGCGGCACCGTGACCATCCTCGACGTAGCCAGCCGCGCGATCCTCAAGACCCTGACCTTCAGCATCAAGGGCGTGCACCCGGACAAAGTCCAGCCGGTCGGCATCAAGCTCAGCGCCGACGGCAAGTACGGCTTTGTGGCCCTCGGCCCGGCCAACCATGTGGCCGTGATCGACGCCAAGACCTTCGAGGTCCTCGACTACCTGTTGGTGGGCCGCCGCGTGTGGCAGATGGCATTTACCCCGGACGAGAAACAGTTGCTGGTCACCAACGGCGTGAGCGGCGATGTGTCGGTGATCGATGTGGACAGCCTCAAGGTGATCAAGTCGGTGAAGGTCGGGCGTTACCCGTGGGGCGTGGTGGTCACACCATGAACGCCCTGGAGGTGCGCGACGTGAGTTTCGCCTACGGCGCACGGCAGGCCTTGTGCGAGGTGAGTTTCAGCCTTGCACCGGGGCGCTTTGCGGCGCTGCTGGGGCCCAATGGCGCCGGCAAATCCACCTTGATCGCCCTGCTCACGCGGCTGTATGACCTGCAAAGCGGCGACATCCGCGTGGGCGGTCACTCCCTGCGTGAGGCACCGCGTGCGGCCCTCACCCAGCTGGGTGTGGTGTTCCAGCAAAGCACCCTGGACCTGGATCTGAGCGTGGAACAGAACCTGCGCTACCACGCCGCGCTGCATGGTTTATCGCGGCGCCAGACCGACCTGCGCGTAGCCGCCGAACTGGCACGCCAGGCCCTCACGGAACGGCGCCGCGAAAAAGTCCGCGAGCTCAACGGCGGACACCGGCGCCGGGTGGAAATCGCCCGGGCGTTGCTGCATGAGCCGCGCTTGCTGCTGTTGGATGAAGCCAGCGTCGGCCTCGACCCGGCCAGCCGCCTGGCGCTGAACCAGCACGTGCGCAGCCTGTGCCTCGAACACGGCATCAGCGTACTGTGGACCACCCACCTGCTCGACGAAGTGCAGGCCGACGATGCGTTGATGATTCTGCATCAGGGTCGTCTGGTGGCCCGTGGGCAAGTCGATGCCTTGATCGCGCAACAAGGCGGCGACCTCGGCAGTGTGTTCGCGCGTTTGACTCGCCCCACCACGACGGGAGCAGCGGCATGAACGCTTACTGGCAATGCCTGCGCGGCATCGTGCTGCGCGAGTGGCTGCGATTTGTGTTGCAGCGCACGCGGTTTCTCAGTGCGCTGGTGCGCCCATTGCTGTGGCTGCTGGTGTTCGCCGCCGGGTTCCGCGCCGCGTTGGGCATCTCGGTGATCGAACCCTACGACACCTACATCCCCTACGAGGTGTACATCATCCCGGGGCTGGCCTGCATGATCCTGCTGTTCAACGGCATGCAAGGCTCGCTGTCGATGGTCTACGACCGCGAGATGGGCAGCATGCGCGTGCTGCTGACCAGCCCGTTGCCGCGCACGTTTTTGCTGTGCAGCAAGCTGTTGGCCACCGCGCTGATTTCACTGTTGCAGGTGTATGGGTTCCTGGCGATTGCCTGGGTGTACGGCGTGCAACCACCGGCCATGGGGCTGTTGATCGCCCTGCCGGCGTTGCTGCTGGTGGCCTTGATGTTGAGCGCCCTGGGCCTGTTGCTGTCGAACGCGATTCGCCAACTGGAGAACTTTGCCGGGGTGATGAACTTCGTGATCTTCCCGCTGTTTTTCCTGTCTTCGGCGCTGTACCCGCTGTGGAAGATGCGCGACTCCAGTGAATGGCTGTACTGGCTGTGTGCGATCAACCCGTTTACCCACGCTGTGGAGCTGGTGCGCTTCGCCCTGTACGAACGCTTCGCCGGCCTGGCCTTGGCGGTGTGCCTGGGCTTGACCGTGCTGTTCGCGGTGTTGGCGGTGCTGACCTTCAATCCCCAGCATGCGGCGTTGCGCAAAAAGGGCTGACGGCGGCAAAAACTACTACTTTAGTACTGGTTTTCCTGTCTATCGTCGCATTCCCAAGGGCTCGGGACTCACGTGTAATGCGCGCATAACGATAAGGATCGCCCTGCCATGCTGTACGCCCGACTGCCTCTGTTGGCACTGCTGTGCCTGTTCGTCGCCAACGTCCAGGCTGACGCCCCTCTGTTTTCCGCCGACGGCTACCGCATCAGCCTGTACCGCAGCCCCACGCCCGACCACCTGCCCGGTGCCACGATTGTCGACACTGCGGCGCTGCAAACCCTGCTCAGCCAAACACCCGCGCCCGTGCTGATCGACGTGTACCGCCGCCAGTGGCTGCAAGGTCGCTTCATCGAAGACCAGCCCCACGCCAACCTGCCCGGCAGCCACTGGCTGGCCAATACGGGCGACGGCGACCTGACGCCGGAGTGGCAAAGCTATTTCGTGCGCCACCTGTATGCCTACAGCGGCGGCGACCTCAAGCGACCGTTGGTCTTCTATTGCCGCTCCGATTGCTGGCTGAGTTGGAACGCGGTAAAACGTGCCGCCAACCTCGGCTATACCTCTGTGTACTGGTATCGCGACGGACTGGATGCCTGGGAAGCGGCGAAGCTGCCGGTGACGGTCGCCCAACCCGAGCCATTTCAAACATCACAATAAGCAAGGTGAACGGCCATGTACAAAATCCTGATTGCCGACGATCACCCACTGTTTCGCGAAGCGATCCATAACGTCATCAGCGACGGCTTTCCCGGCAGCGAAGTGATGGAAACCGCCGACCTCGACAGCGCCCTTGCCTTGACCCAGGAACACGACGACCTCGACCTGATCCTCCTCGACCTGAACATGCCCGGCATGCACGGCCTCAATGGCCTGATCAACCTGCGCAACGAGGCGCCGACCATTCCGGTGGTGATCGTCTCGGCCGAGCAGGACAAGCAGGTCGTGCTGCAAGCCATCACCTATGGCGCCGTGGGCTTTATCACCAAATCCTCGCCGCGCCTGCAAATGACCGAGGCGATCCAGCAGATTCTCAACGGCAACGTGTACCTGCCGCCGGACATCATCCGCACCCAGAAGCCTGGCACCCACCGGCGCCTCAACGAAAACCCCGGCTTCGCCCCCGAACTGCTGCAAGCCCTGACGCGCAAGCAATTGCTGGTGCTGGAACGCATGACCAAGGGCGAGTCGAACAAACAGATCGCGTACACGCTGGAGATTGCCGAGACCACGGTAAAGGCCCACGTGTCGGCGATCCTGCGCAAATTGAATGTGCATAACCGGGTGCAGGCGATCCTCAGCGCCGGGGATATCGATTTCGGCTCTTACCTGCGCCGCTGACCCGTCTGACACAACACAATTCAAAGGTGGGAGGGGTCTTGCCCCCGATGGCGGTGCATCAGTCAGTTATGATGTCGACTGACCCACCGCTATCGGGCGCAAGCCCCCTCCCACATTTTGATCTCCATTTGTGGGTATTTCGCCGTTCATTTGCCGAGCAGGTGGCTCATGGCGGTCTTGAGTTTCATCGGGCGTACCGGCTTGTGCATCAGGGTGTGTCCCAACTCGCGGATCTGCTGCTTCAACTCATTGCTGTAGTTGGCGGTGATCATCAACGCCGGTATCGCGCGGCCGCGTCGTCCATTGATGCGGGCGACGGCGTCGACGCCGTTCTGGTCGTCGTCGAGGTGGTAATCGGCGATCAGCAAGTCGGCTTCGGCATGGTAGTTATCCACCTGCCGTGCCAGGTCTTGCTCCGACAACGCCGTGATCACCTGGCAGCCCCAGCCTTCCAGCAAGGTGCGCATGCCCGCGCAGATCGCCGCGTCGTTATCCAGCACCCACACCCGCGCGCCTTGCAGGCGTTCGAGCATCGGTTCGCTCATGGCCAGTATTGGCAGCGACTTGGGCGCCGTGGCGCTCAACGGCACCTCCACCGAGAACATTGAGCCTTTACCCGGCCAGGATTTGACGCTGATACGATGACCCAGGATCCCGGCAATCTTTTCCACAATCGCCAGCCCCAGGCCCAACCCCCGGTCCTGGTCGGGCCGCTGCACATCACCGCGCTTGAACTCCTGGAAAATCTCCTCCAACCGCTCCTCGGCGATGCCCATGCCGCTGTCCCACACCTGGATCAACAAACGCTGATGCTGGCGGCGACACCCCAGCACCACACGCCCGTTGTAGGTGTAGCGAATCGCATTGCTCAAAAGGTTGCGCAGAATCCGCGCCAGCAGCTGAATATCGCTGCGCACCAACGCCGAGCAGCCGACAAAATGCAGCGCCAGACCCTCGCTGCGGGCCAATTCGGTGTACTCGGCGGCCAGGTTGTCGAGCAGTTCACTCAGGGCAAACGGCGCGATGTCGGCCTTGATCACCCCGGCATCCAGCTTGGAAATATCCACCAGGGTGCCCAGCAGGTTTTCCACGTCTTCCAGGGAATTGCTCACGTTGCGCACCAACGTTTCGCTGGGCCGCTCCAGCAGCGCACTGGTAAACAGGCGCGCCGCATTCAAAGGTTGCAGCAGGTCATGGCTGACGGCGGCGAGGAATTTGGTTTTTGACAGGTTGGCCTGCTCGGCCTCCAGCTTGGCTTCACGCAGGCGCGCCTCCACACGGCGGCGCTCGTCGATCTCCTGCAATAACTGGTCGTTGAGCGCGGTCAGTTCCGAGGTGCGCTGGGCCACGCGTTGCTCCAGGTGCTGATAGGCCTGGTGCAGGGCTTCGGCGGTGCGACGGCGTTCGGTGATGTCGCGGATCAGCACGAAGATCCCCACCACTTCGCCGCTGGCCAGCGTATTCGGCACATAGGAGCGCAGCATGTAGCGCTCCTGATTATTGATGTTGGTCTCGGCGAATTCAAAGGTCACGCTCTCCCCCGCCAGGGCGCGGGCGACGTAGGCGTCCAGGCGCTGGCAGTGTTGCTCACTGTGGACCTCGCGCAGGCTCTGGCCGAGCATCATGCCGCGCGGCCAGCAATACCATTCTTCATAGACTTTGTTGGTGAACTCGTAGACCAGGTCGGCGTTCAGGTAGCCGATCAGGGCCGGGACGTTATCGGTGATCAGGCGAATCCAGCGTTCGCTTTCCTGGGCCTTTTGTGCCGCGACCTGTTCGCCGCGCAGGGTTTCGGCGCGCAGCCGGGCGTTGATCAGCAAGTGGTTGCTGGCCTTGAGTTCGGCCATCGCTTGGTTCAGCGCGTCGGTGCGTTCACGCACTTGCTCGGCCAGCACCACGGAATGCTGAAAGGTGGTGTAAGGGTTATTGCCCTGGGCCATGCCGGACTCGATGCGTTCGATCAGCGCGGCGTTGATCCGTGCCAGCTTGTGGTTGTCCTGTTGCAGCTGGGCAACCTGGGCGAGCAGTTCAGCGCCGACCTCGGGCAATGGCGACTCCAGTGAAGGTCTGGTTGATATGCATGCCATTGAACTGTTCTCCGTAGGTGTTGAAGCCCATCACCCGCTGGTCACGCAGGAAACCGCCGATCTGTTCCAGATTGTCGCTGTCTTCCAACTCCAGGCGGCGCAGGAAGCAGTCGCAGCCGATGGTCAACAGCAGGTCGCCAAGGCGCGCTTGCAAGCCGTCGAACAGGGTTTGCAGGTTCGGCAGGATCAGCCCGGGCTTCATCACGGTGAGGACGATGCCGTTTTCCACCGCGCAGTAGAAACTCAGGCTGAGGTCGTCGTGCACTTGCTGGATCGCCCGCACGTAGTACTGGTCGTGGATGCGTACCGCCAACGGATGCGCCGCGAAGACCCGGTGATCGAGGTCGGCCACTGCCACGCCGATATGCCGCGCGTATTCTTCGGCGGCCGGTTCGGCATTGAGCTCGAAGACCCGGCGCGACGGGCTGTCGGCGCCGGTGACCACCAGTTTTTCGCTGCGCGGCAGGATGTGGTGGGTGGTGAACACCTCGAAATCCAGCCAGGTATTGACCAGCACCACCACCGCCGCACCGCTGTGGAAAGCGCCGTTGAAATACACGTGGGTGTGGGTGAGGAAATTGTCGTCGCCGGCCGAACCGCCGAAATGCGGAATGTCGCCAAGCGCCGCGCTGAGGGCAGCGAGCACCACCTCTTCACGGCTGGACAAGCCATCGAGCAGGGTCAGGGCGAAGGTGTTGCCCTTGATCGGTGCCAGGGTATTGCTGCGGCAACCGCCGACGAGACGTTCGACCATCTGCTGGGCATCGATCAGGCTGAAGTGTTCCACCTGGTCGATCAGCTCCGTGGCGATGGAAAAGTGCGCGTGGTTAAAGCCCATTGCCGTCACGCAATTGCGGCCGTAGCCCTGGGGCGTGATCTCGCCGGCGCTGGTGCAGCCCACCACGCGCACGTTGCCGAAACACGCTTGCAGGGCCTGGCCCAGGGCCTGCAGGTCGTAGGACGCCGAGCAGAAAAACAGCACGAAGCCCAGGTACGGATGCAGCAGTTGCCGCGCCAACTCCTCGGCGGCCTGCCCGGCATCGGTGGCCTGGGACATGGCACTGACTACACCTTCACCGTTATGCATCGTTGCCTCCCCCTCTGAGGCATGAGTTTACGAAGAGCGAGGGTTGGGACCTATGCTACTTGGGTACTGGGTAGGGGGATGCGATGGGATGAGGGCGCTTGATCGTTCCCGCCGCGTAGGAACGATTACGTTCAAAGCAAGGCGCTGACCAGCATGCCGATAGCCACCACCACACACAGGCTGGCAAACCCCACCTGCAACGTGCGTGCGGCAACCACCGAGCACAGGCGCCGGCCGATCAGCATGCCGACGATACTCGCCGCGATAAATACCCAGCCAAGGGATTCGATGCGTACCCCGGCATGCAACGCGCCGGCCACGCCGATCAGCGAAATCAGGCTGATCACCATCAGCGACGTGGCGACGATGCCGCGCATCTGCACGTCGGTGAGTTGCTTGAACGCGGGTACGATCAAAAAGCCGCCGCCCACCCCGAGCAAACCCGAGACCGCCCCCGTCACCGCGCCCAGTGCGGCCAGGGTGGCGCTGCATTTGGCGGTCCAGGCCAAGCGCCCGGTCTGCTGGTTGAGCATGCAGTTCTTCTGCCCCCAGGACGCGCTGCCATGATCACTGGGTCCCGGCTGGTTTTTTTCGCGCTGCAACATGCGCCAGGCGACCAGCACCATCAACGCGCTGAACAAGCCCATCAACAGCGGTTCCGGCAATTGGTGGGCGACAAACACCCCCACCGGGGAGAACAGCGCGCCGAGCAACGCGATCAGCAACGCAGCACGATAACGCACCAGACCATGGCGCAAACCGTCGATCGCCCCCACCGCTGCCGCCGCACCGACGGCGAGCAACGACACCGGCGCCGCCTGGGTCATGCTCAAGCCAAGGCCCAGCACCAGCGCCGGCACCCCAAGGATGCCGCCGCCTGCGCCCGTCAACCCCATGACCACGCCCATCAATAATCCCAACACACTGGCCAGCAGCATTCAGTCCACCTTGCTCAGACGGGTCAACCACTCGCGGCCCTTGAGCATGCCATTCCAGTAGAACCATGGCAGCAGCGTGGCCTTGAGAAACCACATCGAGCGACGTGCCTGGGTCGGGTCCAGGGGGAAGGTCGGCAGTAACTTGCCGCCGTAGCCGAACTCGGCCAACACCACCTTGCCCTTCTCCACCGTCAATGGGCAGGAGCCGTAACCATCGTACTTGAGCGGCAGCGGCGCCTGTTTGCGCAGGGCCAGCAGGTTCTCGGCAACCACCACGATCTGCTTGCGTACCGCAGCGGCGGTCTTGGCGTTGGTGGTGCCGCACACGTCACCCAGGCCGAAGATGTGCGGGTAACGCAGGTGTTGCAGGCTGTGGGGGTTCACTTCGCACCAGCCGGCGGCGTCGGCCAAAGGGCTTTGGCGGATGAAATCCGGGGAGACTTGCGGTGGGACGACGTGCAGCAAGTCGAAGGATTTTTCTTCAATGCGAGCATTGCCTTCGACGTCCTTCACTTCGAACCAGGCCTTGCGTGCCGGGCCGTCGACTTTCACCAGGTTGGCATTGAACGCCAGGCGCGCGTTGTACTTCTCTACGTATTTCATCAACGGCGGCACGAACGTCGCCACGCCGAACAGCGCGGCGCCGGCCAGGTTGAATTCGACGTCGATGTTTTTCAGCACGCCCCGCTTGAGCCAGTGATCGCAGGACAGGTACATGGCTTTTTGCGGCGCGCCTGCGCATTTGATCGGCATGGCCGGCTGGGTGAAGATCGCCTTGCCGCCCTTGAGTTGCCGGACCAGTTGCCAGGTATAGGCGGCGTGTTGGTAGCTGTAGTTGGAGGTGACGCCATGCTTGCCGAGGGTGTCTTGCAGGCCTTCGATCTTCTCCCACGCCAGCCTCAGGCCGGGGCATACGATCAGGTGTTGCCAGCTGACGCGCTGGCCGCTGTCGAGGATCAGGGTCTGCTCGTCGGGCAGTATTTCGCTGACGGCGGCCTGCACCCAGGTAACGCCATTGGGCAATACATCAGCCAGCGGGCGGCGGGTTTTTTTCAGGTCGTAGGCGCCGCCACCCACCAAGGTCCACGCGGGCTGGTAGCAATGGTGGTCGCTCGGTTCGATCAGGATGATGTTCAGATTCGGGTCGCGCTTGAGCAGACTGGCCAGCAGGCCAATGCCTGCCGAGCCGCCGCCGATGACTACGATGTCGCCACTGATGGTCGGTCCCCAGTGTTGGTCGGTCATGGTCTATCGCCTTTGTCATACATGCACACAAGGGTCGCTGCCAGATGGCGTCACGCCCAGCTTTTTATGACCGCGCCGCAGTACAGCCCGGACAGGGTCTTCATGACTTGAATCACTTCGTGGCTGGCCAGCCCGTAGAAGATGTATTTACCTTCCCGACGGGTGGCGACCAACCCTTCGTCACGCAGGATGCCCAACTGTTGAGACAGCGTCGGCTGACGCACGCCGGTCAGGGCTTCGAGTTCGCCGACATTGCGCTCGCCCTGGGTCAGTTGGCACAGGATCAACAAGCGGTCCTCATTGGCCAGGGCCTTGAGCAAGGAACAGGCCTTGGACGCCGATGCGCGCAGCTGGGCGACTTCGCCCTCACTCAGAGTAGATTCCATTTGCTTCGGGTCCTTTTTGTCACTTAAGCTCGAAACATTATGTGAAAACATAAACTGATTGTAACTACTTTTTTCTTCACCCGGGACAAACGCCATGCCAGCGCTGATTCAAGCCTTTCTGGACGAGGCATCATCGACCTACACCTACGTCGTTTATGAAGGCGATGGCGGCCCCTGTGCCATCGTCGATTCGGTGCTCAACTACGACCCGGCCTCGGGGCGCACCGAGACCGTCCAGGCAGACAAGATCATTGCCTTTGTGCGCGAGCACAGCCTGCAGGTGCAATGGTTGCTGGAAACCCACGCCCACGCCGATCACTTGTCTGCCGCGCCTTACCTGCGCCGGACGCTGGGCGGCAAGATCGCCATCGGACAGTCGATCAGCAAAGTGCAGGGCGTGTTCAAGAACCTGTTCAACCTGGAGCCGGAGTTTCGCGTGGATGGCTCGCAGTTCGATCATCTGTTTGCGCCGGATGAGGTGTTCCACATCGGCACCCTCAAGGCCCAGGCCCTGCATGTGCCTGGGCATACCCCGGCGGACATGGCCTACCTGATCGATGGCCGACTGATTCTGGTGGGCGACACGCTGTTCATGCCGGATGTCGGCACGGCGCGCTGTGACTTTCCCGGAGGGGATGCGCGGCAGTTGTATGCGTCGATGCGCAAGTTGCTGGCCTTTCCATTGGAAACCGAACTGTACGTCTGCCACGACTACCCGCCCGACGGCCGTAAGGCAAAGTGCCGGACCACGGTGGCGGAGCAGCGCGCAGGAAATATCCATGTGCATGATGGCGTGGATGAAGCCACGTTTGTCGAGATGCGCACCCAGCGCGATGCCGGGCTGGGGATGCCGACGCTGTTGCTGCCGGCGATCCAGGTGAATGTGCGGGCGGGGAATATGCCGCCGGCTGAGGACAATGGGGTGGTGTACCTGAAGATCCCGATCAACCACCTCTAACCGAGGTTGATACCATTGGCCGGCAACGGCAGCGCAGTCTTGTAGCGCACCTGCTTCAACGCAAAGCTCGACCGGATGTTCGCCACCCCCGGTACCTTGGTCAAAAAGTCCATCATGAAACGCTCCAGCGACTGGATCGTCGGCACCAGCACCCGGATCAGATAGTCCGGGTCACCGGCCATCAGGTAGCACTCCATCACTTCGGGCCGGTCGGAGATCGCGCCTTCGAACTGCTGCAACGCCAACTCATTCTGTTTTTCCAGGCTGACGTGGATGAACACGTTGACGTGCAGCCCCAGCAAATCGGCGTCGAGCAGCGTGACCTGGTCACGGATCAAGCCCAGCTCCTCCATCGCTTTCACCCGATTGAAACACGGCGTGGGCGACAGGTTCACCGAGCGGGCCAGGTCGGCGTTGGTGATGCGGGCGTTCTCCTGCAGGGCGTTGAGAATGCCGATATCGGTACGGTCCAGTTTACGCATGAGACAAAATCACCTGTTTATTATGTTTATGCAGTTTTTTTATCCGCAAATGAGCGTGAGCGCAATGAAACACAGATAAATATTCTTCTACGCCCCGCCTATGATTGTTGTAGGACAAGATTTCTCCTATCCGGAGGCTGACTGTCAGCTAGCGCGCCCACTACAAGAAATTCACAAGATAGAGCGTAGAAAGCCATGACCCAGCAGTATGAACCACTGCGCCTGCACGTCCCTGAACCCTCGGGCCGCCCAGGCTGCAAGACCGACTTCACTTACCTGCGCCTGACCGACGCCGGTACCGTGCGCAAACCCGCCATCGACGTAGAACCCGCCGACACCGCCGACCTGGCCAAGGGCCTGATCCGCGTGCTCGACGACCAGGGCCAGGCCCTGGGGCCGTGGGCCGAAGGTATTTCCGTCGAAATCATGCGCAGAGGCATGCGCGCCATGCTCAAGACGCGGATCTTCGACAACCGCATGGTGGTCGCCCAGCGTCAGAAAAAAATGTCGTTCTATATGCAGAGCCTCGGCGAAGAAGCCATCGGCAGCGCCCAGGCCCTTGCCTTGAACATCGACGACATGTGTTTCCCCACCTACCGCCAGCAAAGCATCCTGATGGCCCGTGAAGTGCCACTGGTGGACCTGATCTGCCAACTGCTGTCCAACGAGCGAGATCCGCTCAAGGGCCGCCAGTTGCCAATCATGTATTCGGTCAAGGACGCCGGCTTCTTCACCATTTCCGGCAACCTCGCCACCCAATTCGTACAAGGCGTGGGCTGGGGCATGGCCTCGGCGATCAAGGGCGATACCAAGATCGCCTCCGCCTGGATCGGCGACGGCGCCACCGCCGAATCCGACTTCCACACCGCCCTCACCTTCGCCCACGTATACCGCGCGCCGGTGATCCTCAACGTGGTCAACAACCAGTGGGCGATCTCCACCTTCCAGGCGATTGCCGGCGGTGAAGCCACCACCTTCGCCGGACGCGGCGTCGGTTGCGGCATCGCCTCCCTGCGCGTGGACGGCAACGACTTCATTGCGGTGTACGCCGCTTCCGCCTGGGCTGCCGAGCGTGCGCGCCGCAACCTGGGGCCAACGCTGATCGAGTGGGTCACCTACCGCGCCGGGCCGCACTCCACGTCTGATGACCCTTCGAAATACCGCCCAGCCGACGACTGGAGCCACTTCCCCCTGGGCGACCCCATTGCCCGTCTCAAGCAGCACCTGATCAAGATGGGCCAGTGGTCCGAAGAGGAACACGCGGCGGTCAGTGCCGAACTTGAAGCCGAAGTGGTCAAGGCACAGAAAGAAGCCGAACAGTACGGCACCCTCGCCGGCGGCCAGATTCCAAGCGCCGCAACGATGTTCGAAGACGTCTACAAAGAGATGCCGGAGCATTTGAAGCGCCAGCGTCAAGAGTTGGGGATCTGACATGAACGATCACAACAACAGCATTGAAGTGGAAACCGCCATGACCACCACCACCATGACCATGATCCAGGCCCTGCGCTCGGCCATGGATGTGATGCTCGAACGCGACGACAACGTGGTGGTATTTGGCCAGGACGTCGGCTATTTCGGCGGAGTATTCCGGTGCACCGAAGGCTTGCAGACCAAATACGGCAGCTCTCGCGTGTTTGACGCGCCGATCTCCGAAAGCGGCATTGTCGGCGTGGCGGTGGGCATGGGCGCCTACGGCCTGCGCCCGGTGGCCGAGATCCAATTCGCCGACTATGTCTACCCTGCCACCGACCAGATCATCTCCGAAGCAGCGCGCCTGCGTTATCGCTCGGCCGGCCAGTTCACCGCGCCATTGACCATGCGCATGCCTTGCGGCGGCGGCATCTACGGCGGCCAGACCCACAGCCAGAGTATCGAAGCGGTGTTCACCCAGGTCTGCGGGCTGCGCACGGTCATGCCGTCGAACCCCTATGACGCCAAAGGCCTGTTGATTGCCTCCATCGAAAACGATGACCCGGTGATCTTCCTGGAGCCAAAACGCCTGTACAACGGCCCGTTCGATGGCCATCACGATCGTCCGGTGACCCCGTGGTCGAAACACCCGCAAGCCCAAGTGCCGGACGGCTACTACACCGTGCCACTGGACGTGGCCGCCATTGTGCGTCCGGGCTCGGCCGTGACGGTGCTGACCTACGGCACCACGGTGTATGTGTCGCAAGTCGCTGCCGAAGAGACCGGCATCGACGCCGAGGTCATCGACCTGCGCAGCTTGTGGCCGCTGGACCTGGAAACCATCGTCAAGTCGGTGAAAAAGACCGGCCGTTGCGTGGTGGTGCATGAAGCCACCCGCACCTGCGGCTTTGGTGCCGAGCTGGTGTCGCTGGTGCAAGAGCATTGCTTCCACCACCTGGAAGCGCCGATCGAACGCGTCACCGGTTGGGACACCCCCTATCCGCACGCGCAGGAGTGGGCGTATTTCCCAGGGCCGTCCCGAGTGGGCGCGGCGTTGAAACGGGTCATGGAGGTCTGAATGGGCACGCACGTTATCAAGATGCCGGACATTGGCGAAGGCATCGCAGAAGTTGAATTGTCGGTGTGGCATGTGAAGGTCGGCGACATGGTCGTCGAAGACCAGGTGCTGGCGGATGTGATGACCGACAAGGCAATGGTGGACATTCCCTCGCCGGTGCATGGCAAGGTCATTTCCCTCGGCGGCGAGCCAGGTGAAGTCATGGCCGTGGGCAGTATTTTGATCAGCATTGAAGTGGAAGGTGCGGGCAACGCCAAGGAAGCGCCGGCAGCGAAGGAGACGCCGAAAGCCGCACCAGTGGTTGAAGCCAAGCCTGCGCCGGTGGCGGTTGAAAGCAAACCAGCGCCGGTTGTCGCAACCCAGCCGCCTGTGGCGCGTGCCGCCGACGAACGCCCATTGGCCTCCCCCGCCGTGCGCAAGCACGCATTGGACGCCGGGATTCAACTGCGCCTGGTCCAGGGCTCCGGTCCGGCCGGGCGGATTCTGCATGAGGACCTCGACGCCTACCTGCAACAAGGCGCGTCAAAGCCTTCAACAGCCACCAATCCCTACGCCGAACGCAACACCGAAGAACAGATCCCCGTCATCGGCATGCGCCGCAAGATCGCACAGCGCATGCAGGACGCCACCCGTCGTGCCGCGCATTTCAGCTATGTAGAAGAGATCGACGTCACCGCCCTCGACGAGTTGCGCGTGCACCTCAACGAGAAGCACGGCGCCACGCGTGGCAAGTTGACCCTGCTGCCGTTTATCGTGCGCGCCATGGTGGTTGCACTGCGGGACTTCCCGCAGATCAATGCGCGTTACGACGATGAAGCCCAGGTGATCACCCGCCTTGGCGCGGTGCACGTAGGTGTCGCCACCCAAAGCGACGTAGGCCTGATGGTGCCGGTGGTGCGTCACGCCGAAGCTCGCAGCCTGTGGGGCAACGCCGAGGAAATCGCCCGCTTGGCCACTGCTGCGCGCAATGGCAAGGCCAGTCGCGATGAGCTGTCCGGTTCAACCATCACCCTGACCAGCCTGGGTGCCTTGGGCGGCATCGTCAGCACGCCGGTGCTGAACCTGCCGGAAGTGGCGATCGTGGGCGTCAACCGTATCGTCGAAAGGCCGATGGTGATCAAGGGTCAGATCGTGGTGCGCAAGATGATGAACCTCTCCAGTTCCTTCGATCACCGTGTAGTCGATGGCATGGACGCGGCGCAATTCATCCAGGCCATTCGCGGCCTGCTCGAACAACCCGCCAGCCTGTTCCTGGAGTAACGCATGACTCAGACGTTGAATACCACGCTGCTGATTATCGGCGGCGGCCCTGGCGGTTATGTGGCGGCGATCCGCGCCGGCCAACTCGGCATCCCGACCATCCTGGTGGAAGGCCAGGCGCTGGGCGGCACGTGCCTGAACATCGGCTGCATCCCGTCCAAGGCCCTGATCCATGTGGCCGAGCAGTTCCAGCAAACCATCCACCATAGCCAGGGTTCGCACCTGGGCATCGAAGTGGATGTGCCGACCCTGGACATCCGCAAAAGCGTGGAATGGAAAGACGGCATCGTCGACCGCCTGACCACCGGCGTCGCCGCGCTGCTGAGAAAGCACAAGGTGCAAGTGATCCACGGCTGGGCCAAGGTCGTAGACGGAAAGACCGTCGAGGTCGGCGACCAGCGCATCCAGTGCGAACACCTGCTGCTGGCCACCGGTTCAAAGAGCGTCAACCTGCCGATGCTGCCGATGCTGCCGATTGGCGGGCCGATCATCTCGTCCACCGAGGCGCTCGCGCCCACGCGGGTGCCCAAGCGCCTGATCGTGGTGGGTGGCGGCTATATCGGCCTGGAGCTGGGCATTGCCTACCGCAAGCTGGGTGCCGAGGTCAGCGTGGTCGAGGCCCAGGATCGTATCCTGCCGGCCTATGATGCTGAGCTGACGCAGCCGGTGAACGAATCCCTCAAGCACCTGGGGGTGAAGCTGTACCTCAAGCACAGTGTCACCGGTTTTACCGATGGCAGCCTGCAAGTACGCGACCCGAATGGCGACACCGTGTCGTTGGCAACTGATCAGGTGCTGGTTGCTGTGGGTCGCAAGCCCAACACCCAAGGCTGGAACCTCGAGGCGCTGAACCTGGAGATGAACGGCGCGGCGATCAAGATCGACAGCCGCTGCCAGACCAGCATGCGCAACGTGTATGCCATCGGTGACTTGAGCGGCGAGCCGATGCTGGCGCACCGCGCCATGGCCCAGGGCGAGATGGTGGCCGAACTGATCAGCGGTAAACACCGCGAATTCAACCCGGCCGCGATCCCGGCCGTGTGTTTTACCGACCCGGAACTGGTGGTCGTCGGCAAGACACCCGACGAAGCCAAGGCCGCCGGATTGGACTGCATCGTGTCGAGCTTCCCGTTCGCGGCCAATGGCAGGGCCATGACCCTGGAGTCGAAGACCGGTTTCGTGCGGGTGGTGGCGCGACGTGACAACCACCTGATCGTCGGCTGGCAGGCCGTGGGGGCGGGTGTCTCCGAGCTGTCCACCGCCTTTGGCCTGAGCCTGGAAATGGGTTCACGTCTGGAAGATGTGGCGGGCACCATCCACGCCCACCCGACCCTCGGCGAAGCCGTTCAGGAAGCCGCGTTAAGGGCGTTGGGCCACGCCCTGCACCTGTAAAAACGCGGCAGGGCCAAGCCACCCGCTCCCACACCGGCCAAGAATGAAGTATTGTTGTGCCCATCCAGAAAAAAACCGACAAGCCTGCCTTCGACCAGGCGGTTGACCAGAGATAGAGGGTGTCATGGGTAACGAAAGCATCAATTGGGACAAGCTGGGTTTTGACTACATCAAGACCGACAAGCGGTTTCTCCAGGTCTGGAAAAACGGCGAATGGCAAGCAGGCACCCTGACCGATGACAATGTGCTGCACATCAGCGAGGGCTCCACTGCCCTGCACTACGGCCAGCAATGCTTTGAAGGCCTCAAGGCCTACCGCTGCAAGGACGGTTCGATCAACCTGTTCCGTCCGGACCAGAACGCCGCCCGCATGCAACGCAGCTGCGCCCGCCTGCTGATGCCGCATGTGCCGACCGACGTGTTCATCGACGCCTGCAAGCAAGTGGTCAAGGCCAACGAGCACTTCATCCCGCCATACGGCAGCGGCGGCGCGCTGTACCTGCGCCCGTTCGTGATCGGCACCGGTGACAACATCGGCGTGCGGACCGCCCCGGAGTTCATCTTCTCCGTGTTCTGCATCCCCGTCGGCGCCTACTTCAAAGGTGGCCTGGTACCACATAACTTCCAGATCTCCACCTTCGACCGCGCGGCACCACAAGGCACCGGCGCCGCCAAGGTCGGTGGCAACTATGCCGCCAGCCTGATGCCAGGTTCCGAAGCGAAGAAGTCCGGTTTCGCCGACGCGATCTACCTGGACCCGATGACCCATTCGAAAATCGAAGAAGTCGGCTCGGCCAACTTCTTCGGGATCACCCACGACAATAAGTTCATCACGCCGAAGTCGCCGTCGGTGCTGCCAGGCATCACCCGCCTGTCGCTGATCGAACTGGCCAAGACCCGCCTGGGCCTGGAAGTGGTCGAAGGCGAAGTGTTCATCGACAAGCTCGACCAGTTCAAGGAAGCCGGCGCCTGCGGTACGGCTGCAGTGATCTCGCCAATCGGCGGCATCCAGTACAACGGCAAGCTGCACGTGTTCCACAGCGAGACCGAAGTCGGTCCGATCACCCAGAAGCTCTACAAAGAGCTGACCGGCGTGCAGACCGGCGACGTTGAAGCGCCGCAAGGCTGGATCGTCAAGGTCTAACTCTGCAACGAGCCCCACCACAAAGCCTATGTGGGAGCTGGCGTGCCAGCTCCCACAGTTTATTTGGGTGTTCTCACAAGTCCTTGGGAATATTCCCTACAATCTTCTTGCCCATACTGATCCTCGGTTCCACCCCATACCCCAACGCCTCGTAGAACCCCACCACCGCGTCGTTGCCGCCGGTGATCTGCAGGTTGATCTTCATGCACCCCAACGCGGTCAATGCCTGTTCCGCGTGGCGTACCAACGAAGACCCCAAGCCATGGCGCCGATAGTCGGCGTGCACCGCCACCGAATACAGCCAGCCGCGATGACCGTCGTAGCCGGCAAGAATCGTCCCGATCACTGCTTTTTTATCCATGGCTACGAAGAACAGCCCATCGTTGACGGCCAGCTTCTTATCAATCGCCAGCGTTGGCAGGTTGTGGGCGGTGTCATAGCCAAAGGCCTGCTGCCAGAGCGCAACCACTTGCGCCCGATGCTGACGGTCGCGATACGGACCGATGGGGTGCCGGGACAGCAGCGCTTTTTCCATCACCAATGTACGTTCGTTGCCGTGGTAAACGTCACGCACGGTGTTAAACCCCAGCTTGGTGTAGAACGGCTCGGCCGTCAGCGAAGCAGGCACGCTCAATACCGTCACCCCAGCCTCGCGGGCGCGCAGTTCGATCTCGATCATCAGCAGGCGACCGATCCCCTGCCCTTGCAGCGCTGGATTGACGAACACCGAGCGCACCACATTACCGTCGAGGGCGGCGGTGGCGACGATCACATGATCTTGAATTGCCACCAGTACCTGGCGACGCTTGAGCAAGGCCAGCACCGCATCCGGTGTGAAGTTACTGGCCACCCGCGCAATCACATCCGCCGGATAATCCCGCGCATTGCTGCTATGCAAGGCCGCCAGGATGACCTGGCTGATGCCCTCGGCATCGGCTGCCTGGGCGAGGCGAACGGCGGTAGACATGATTCCTCCTGGCTGACTGCGTTTGAACAACCCGCACAATAGCAATTTTGACCTGCGCTCGCCCGAACAGCCGATTCGGCTGCCTCACCCCACTCTTCAGCTTTCCCGGCTGACCCGCTTCCCGGTTTCAGCCGGGATTCACCCCGCACAACCCACAAAATAGCCCCACAGTTCAACCCATGGATTCGTGCACCCATGCAAACCACCAATACCGTCTTGATGATTCGCCCGGCGCGCTTTGCCTTCAACCCGGACACCGCGATCAACAACCGCTTCCAACGCCAACCCCTCGACCCACTCGGCGCACAGCAGAAAGCGCTGGAAGAGTTCGACGGCTATGTCGACACCCTACGCCGGCACGGCGTGGAAGTGCTGGTGGTGCAGGACACGCCGGCGCCCCACACCCCCGACTCGATATTCCCCAACAACTGGTGGAGCAGCCACGCCGACGGCAGCCTGGTGCTGTACCCGATGGAAGGCCAGAACCGACGACTGGAGCGCAACAAAGGCGTGCTGCAAGTGCTGGAGCAACGTTTTGCGATCAACAGCACCATTGATCTCAGCCACCTGGAACAGCAGAACATCTTCCTCGAAGGCACCGGCAGCATGGTGCTCGACCGCCAACACCGCATCAGCTACGCCTGCCACTCCGGGCGCACTCACCAGGACGCCCTGCGCCAGTTCGCCGAACGCCTCGACTACCAGCTCTGCGTTTTTCACGCCGTCGACCGCCATCACGCGCCGATCTACCACAGCAACGTGATGATGAGCGTCGGTCGCGACCTCTCGGTGGTATGCCTGCAAGCCCTGCCGGACGCCAGCGAACGCCAGGGCCTGGAACGCTCCCTGCGCGACACCGGCAAGGACATCCTCGCGCTCGATTTCGATCAGTTGGAGGCCTTCGCCGGCAACATGCTCGAAATCCACGACCGCGACGGCCAGCCCCTGTTGGTGATGTCCGCCAGCGCCTGGGGCGCCTTGCAACCCGCCCAGCGCCAGCACGTGGAACGCCATACACGGCCGGTGGTGGTGAACATCGACAACATCGAACGCATCGGCGGCGGCAGTGCCCGCTGCATGCTGGCGGAAGTGCACCTGCCCGCCCGCGCCACCGTCCAATAACTCAAGGAGTCTTGTCATGACCCGCTATATCGACGTCAACGATCTCTGCTACCTGGTCTCGCAAAAAGGCTTGCAAACCTGCATCACCGAGATGGCCGAGTACATCCGTGCCGACTACCTGCGCTGGCAGGATTTCGAAAAATGCGCGCGCCTGGCCAACCACTCGCCGGACGGTGTGATCGAGCTGATGCCGGTCTCCGACGCATCGCTGTACGCGTTCAAATACGTCAACGGCCACCCGAAAAACACCCTGGCCGGCATGCTCACCGTGATGGCTTTCGGCGCGCTGGGGGACGTGGACACCGGCTTGCCGGTGCTGCTGGCGGAAATGACGCTGACCACTGCGATTCGCACCGCCGCCACGTCGGCGCTGGTCGCCCGCTACCTGGCCCGCGACAACAGCCGCAGCATGGCGCTGATCGGCAACGGCTCCCAGAGCGAATTTCAGGCCCTGGCCTTCCACGCCATGCTCGGCATCACTGAGATCCGCCTGTTCGATATCGACGCCAAGGCCACCGCCAAGCTGGCCGCCAACCTCAAAGCTTTCCCGGCGATCAAGGTGATCCTGGCCGGCAGCGTCGCCGAAGCGGTAAAAGGCGCGGACATCGTCACCACCGTCACGGCCGACAAGGCCTACGCCACCATCCTGACGGACGAGATGATCGAACCCGGCATGCACCTCAACGCCGTCGGCGGCGACTGCCCCGGCAAGACCGAGCTGGACCGACGTATCGTCGAGCGCGCCCGGGTGATCGTCGAGTACGAACCGCAAAGCCGCATCGAAGGTGAAATCCAGCACATGCCGGAAGACTCGCCGGTCACCGAACTCTGGCAAGTGATCAACGGCCAACAACCCGGCCGCGAAAATGCGCGCCAGGTCACCCTGTTCGACTCGGTAGGTTTTGCCATCGAAGACTACTCGGCCCTGCGCTATGTGCTGGACGTGGCCAAGGCCTTGGATGTGGGCAGCGACCTGGAGCTGGTGCCGGACCTGGCCGACCCGAAAGACCTGTTCGCACGCCTGGCACAACAACCTCGCGCACAGCAGAAAAAGCGCGCCTGAGAACGCTCTGGCCTGCCGCTCTGCGTCGAGGGCGGGCCAGATTTGGGTGGGTGAAAAGCCGATTCAGCGGGTGGCACAGCCGATTCCGCTGCATTGCCCGTTTTAACAGCGCAATTCGCGCTTTGAGCACGGGGTAAACGACACAAAAAACGCACCACCATGGAGCATTCTCTGCGCCAATAAGAACGATTTGTTTCAGCTCAATGACTGCCCTGACATCAATTACAAAATATAGGGACTACACATGACTCCACTGCGATCACTCTTCGCTGCGTTGCTGTTGCCACTCTGCGCAACCGCCCACGCTCAGGAATGGAAAGAAATCCGCTTCGGCGTGTTCCCCGAATATCCCCCCTTCGAATCCGTTGCCGCCGACGGCAGCCTGCAAGGCTTCGATATCGAGCTGGGCAACGCGATCTGCGCCAAGCTGGAAGTGAAATGCACCTGGGTGCACAACGAATTCGACGGCATGATCCCCGCCCTGCGCGCCCGCAAGTTCGACGCGATCATGTCCTCCATGGCTGTAACCCCGGCCCGCGAAAAGATCATCGACTTCAGTGACCGCCTGTTCCTCAGCCCTACCTCCGTGATCACGCGCAAGAGCGCCGACTTCGGCGACACCCCGGAATCCCTCATGGGCAAGCAAGTCGGGGTACTGCAAGGCTCGTTGCAGGAGGCCTACGCCCGTGCCCACCTGGCCAAGCTCGGCGCGCAGATCAAGGCGTATCAGTCCCAGGACCAGAACTACGCCGATCTGCAGAACGGCCGCCTGGACGCGACCCTGACCGACAAGCTCGAAGCCCAGCTCAACTTCCTGTCCAAACCCGAAGGCACCGACTTCAAGACCGGCCCTGCCTTCAAGGACCCGACCCTGCCCCTGGACATCGCCATGGGCCTGCGCAAGAACGATCAGGCACTGCGGGCGCTGATCAACAAAGGCATCGCCGCTGTGCAGGCGGATGGCACCTACGCACAGATCCAGAAGAAGTACTTCGGCGATCAGGACATCTACCACGAGTGATGTCCGAGCCAGGCAAAAGTCCCCTGTAGGCGCGAGCGAGCTCGCGCCTGCATAAAAGAGATCTCCTTCCCCATGAACGAATTCCTGAATCTGCACGGCTACGGCCCGATGCTGGCCCAGGGTGCCTGGATGACGCTCAAGCTGGCCTTCCTCGCGCTGGCGTTGAGCCTCGCCCTGGGCCTGATCGCCGCCGCTGCCAAGCTCTCCAGCGCCAAATGGCTGCGTGTGCCGGCCACGCTCTACACCACCTTGATCCGGAGTGTGCCGGACCTGGTGCTGATCCTGCTGATTTTCTACAGCCTGCAACTGTGGCTCAACGACCTGAGTGAAGTGTTCGGCTGGGACTATTTTGAAATTGACCCGTTTACCGCTGGGGTGATCACCCTGGGCTTTATCTACGGCGCGTATTTCACCGAGAACTTCCGAGGCGCGATCCTCAGCGTGCCGGTGGGCCAGCTGGAAGCGGCGACCGCCTATGGCCTGAGCCGCTGGCAGCGCTTTCACCTGGTGCTGTTCCCGCAACTCATGCGCTTTGCCCTGCCGGGCCTGGGCAATAACTGGCTGGTGCTGCTCAAATCCACGGCGCTGGTGTCGATCATCGGCTTGTCGGACCTGGTCAAGGCCGCACAAAATGCCGGCAAGACCACTAATGAGCCGCTGTACTTCCTGATCCTCGCGGGCCTGATGTACCTGGTGATCACCACCCTGTCCAACCGCGTCCTCAAGCGCCTCGAACGGCGCTATAACCTCGGCATCAAGGGGATGGCGCGATGATCGAACTGTTCCAGCAATACGGTCTGGCCTATCTGTTCAGCGATGGCGCAGGATTGTCCGGCGTGGCCATGACACTGTGGTTGTTCATCATCTCGGTGGTGTTGGGTTTTTTCCTGTCGATCCCGTTGGCGCTCGCGCGTGTTTCCGAGCACGTCTGGCTGCGCTGGCCAGTGGAGGTCTACACCTACCTGTTTCGCGGCACGCCGCTGTATATCCAACTGCTGATTTGCTACACCGGGCTGTACAGCCTGGAAATCGTGCAGGATAACGCCCTGCTCAACCAGTTTTTCCGCAATGCGCTGAACTGCACGCTGCTGGCCTTCGTGCTCAACACCTGCGCCTACACCGTGGAGATCTTCGCCGGGGCGATCCGCAATATCCCCCATGGCGAAATCGAAGCGGCCCGCGCCTACGGCCTGCACGGTTGGCGTCTCAACCTGTTCGTGGTGGTGCCCGCCGCGCTGCGTCGTGCGTTACCGGCCTACAGCAACGAAATGATCCTGATGCTGCACGCCACCTCGCTGGCCTTTACCGCCACCGTCGCCGACATCCTCAAGGTGGCCCGCGACGCCAATGCCGAAACGTTCCTGACGTTCCAGGCGTTCGGCATCGCTGCCCTGCTCTACATGCTGCTGTCCTTTGCACTGGTGGGCCTGTTCCGACTGGCCGAACGTCGCTGGATGCGCTTTCTTGTTCCTACCCGAGGCTAACCCATGAATCAGTCCGCGCAGGCCCTGGCCGCTTATCCCGTTGATGAACCCGTTGCCCAACCCGTCACCGCGGCCATCAAGCTTCAAGTCGAAGGCATCCACAAACGCTATGGCGAGCACGAAGTGCTCAAGGGTGTTTCCCTGAATGCGCGTCAGGGCGATGTGATCAGCCTGATCGGCGCCAGCGGCTCTGGCAAAAGCACGATGCTGCGCTGCATCAACTTCCTCGAACAGCCGGACGCCGGGGTGATCACTCTGGACGGCATCAGCATTGAAATGCGCCAGGGCCGCGCCGGCACCCGTGCGCCGCACCAAGATCAATTGCAGAACCTGCGCACACGCCTGGCCATGGTGTTCCAGCACTTCAATCTGTGGAGCCACATGACCGTGCTGGAAAACATCACCATGGCGCCGCGCCGGGTACTGGACGTAAGCGCTGCGGAGGCGGAAAAACGCGCGCGAATGTACTTGGACAAGGTCGGCCTGCCGAGCCGCGTGGCGGATCAGTACCCGGCGTTTCTCTCCGGCGGCCAACAACAGCGCGTGGCGATTGCCCGGGCCTTGGCGATGGAGCCGGAGATCATCCTGTTCGATGAGCCGACTTCCGCACTCGACCCAGAACTTGTAGGAGAAGTCCTCAAAGTCATACAGACGTTGGCCGAGGAAGGTCGTACCATGCTGATGGTCACCCACGAAATGGGCTTTGCCCGCCAGGTGTCCAGCCAAGTGTTGTTCTTGCACCAGGGCCGGGTTGAGGAACACGGCGATGCCAGGATTCTCGACCAGCCCAATAGCGAGCGCTTGCAGCAATTTCTCTCCAACCGTTTGAAGTGAACCCCATGGATACCAAGGCCAACGGACCCCATTCCTCCCCCACGCTGGACCGCATTGATGAAGCAATCATCGAAGTGCTGCGGCATCAGGGGCGTATCACCTACGAAAAGCTCTCGTCGCTGGTGCACCTCACGCCCAGGCCCTGCCTGGAGCGGGTGCGCAAGCTGGAGCGACGCGGGGTGATCCGTGGGTATGGGGCGATCATCGATGTGCAGATGGTCTCGCCAGGGCTGTCATTGCTGGTGTTGGTAGCCTTGTCCAACCAGAGCGGGCGCTCGGCGCAAAAGGCCTTCGAAGCCTGCGTCAAGGCTTGCCCGCAGGTGTTCGAATGCCAGTTGATCAGCGGTCCGTTTGACTACAGCCTGCGCATGCGTTGCCGGGATATGGAGCACTACCGGGTGCTGACGGAGACCTGGTTGAACAACGACGAATTGCACATCGATAAGCTGGTCGCGCATCCGGAGTTGGCGGTGGTAAAGAACACAGCGACGGAACTCAGCTGAGCCTTAAAAGGCGCGAGCGATTCGCTTGCCCAGCTTTGCCCCGATCATCTTCGCCTGCCCATCCTTTTGCTTGCCGGTACGCGCCTCACTGATCAACCCCGGTATCAACTTGCCCTCTGGCAGATTCTTCCAGAACCGGCTGGGCAAATGCCCTTCCATCACCTTGGGGTTCAACCGTGCTGGATTGAAGATGTGGCTGTAGTAGGTCAGCCACATCGCACTGTGTGGATCCTCGACATTCTGCGCCAATTGCCGCCAGGCCTCGGGGCATTCGCGCTGATGGATCAACTGCTCACCGTCGTAGTACACACCGTCCAACGGTGTGGCGATCATCCAGCGGTGACGCCCCATGCGCCCGATGAAATGCTGGCTGGCTGATTTCAAGATGTCATGGGCCGGCTCGTGCCAGGCCACGTACTCGGGCAATTCCAGCCCGGCCTCGGCGGGTAACGCGATGAACCGCACAAACGCGTGCAGATGGTGTGCCTCGCGACTGACCTGCTTGATCCGCCGTTGCAACTCACTGCCCAGTTTGTCCCCTGCCAGCATCGCCGTGCGGTCACCATGACTGACGCGCCACAGCACTTCATACAACAAGCTCCAGCGCTGGTCGCCGTGGTAACAGGCGGCCGACTCCAACAATTCCAGCAGGGCCTTGGGCACCCGTGTCTGGAAAGGCCCCATCCCCTCGGGAATCGGTTCGTCGGTGGCAAACAGGTCCGCCACTTCGGCCTCGCCCCAACTCACCTGGCTGGGGTCGACCTGATGGCTGAGCAGCCAGCGCGCCTGATCGCGCCAAGTGCTGAACAGGTTGTTGCATTCCAGGCTGATCATCCCCACAACCCCATTTGCTGCGGCTGAGGACGGTCGCGCAGTTGTTCGCGCAACAACACGCTGGTGCTGTCGGCCTGTTGCGGGTGGTAGTCGCTGGTGATGAAAAACGGCTTGGCCTTGGCCAATACGCACCGCATGCGCGCCAGGTCTTCGAAGCGGATCTTGCGTTCACGGCGCAGGTCCACCAGACGCTGGGTGGTACGCAGGCCAATGCCCGGAATGCGCGCTATCAAGGTCGGTTCCGCGCGATTCAGGTCTAGAGGGAAGACTTCGCGATTATCCAGCGCCCACGCCAGCTTGGGATCGATATCCAGCGCCAGGTGACCAGGACCTTTGAACAGCTCATTGGCGTTGAACCCATAGCTGCGCAACAGGAAATCGGCCTGGTACAAACGGTGCTCGCGCATCAGCGGCGGCGCGGCCAGAGGCACGGTTTTCGGGCTATTGGGGATGGGACTGAACGCCGAGTAATACACGCGGCGCAGCTTGAAGTTGCCGTACAACGCCTCGGCACCGTGGAGAATGGTGCTGTCATCGGTGTCGTCGGCGCCGACGATCAGTTGCGTGCTCTGCCCGGCCGGGGCAAAACGCGGTGCGCGTGGCTCGTTGCGTACCGTCTGCTCGCCGGTGTAGATGGTCTGCATGGCCTGTTTGATCGACACGATCTTCTTTTCCGGCGCCAGGGTCTGCAGGCTGGCCTCGGTGGGCAGTTCGATGTTCACGCTCAGGCGATCGGCATAGCGTCCGGCTTCGGCGATCAGTGCCGGGTCGGCATCAGGAATCGTCTTGAGGTGGATATAGCCGCGAAAGTCATGCTCTTCGCGCAGCAGTTTGGCGACCCGCACCAATTGCTCCATGGTGTAATCGGACGAACGGATGATGCCGGAACTGAGAAACAGCCCGCTGACGCAGTTGCGTCGGTAGAAATCCAGGGTCAGGGTGACCACCTCCTCCGGGCTGAAACGCGCGCGGGGCACGTCGCTGGAGCGGCGGTTGACGCAATACTGGCAGTCGTAGAGACAGAAGTTGGTGAGCAATACCTTGAGCAACGACACACAACGCCCGTCCGGCGTGTAGCTGTGGCAGATGCCCATGCCATCGGTGGAACCCAGCCCCGCCTTGCCCTCGGAGCTGCGCTTGGGCGCACCACTGCTGGCGCACGAGGCATCGTACTTGGCGGCGTCGGCGAGGATGCTGAGTTTTTCGATCAACTGCATGGGGGCTACCGATACTGGTTTTTTGTACAGTACCAATAGCCACTCGTTGCCACAAGTGCCGTTTGTAGGAGCGCGTTTCAGCTCGCGGTGGCGAGCAACAAATCCTGCACCGAACGACCCTTGCCGCGCCCACGGTCCAGCGCATACAGCGACGCCGCAATCTCATCCGCCCGAATCGGCAGTACCGACAGCAGGGTATCGCTCAACCCATGGCTGGCCTGGCTGAAGCCCTGGATGTAGATACCGGCGTTGCAACGCTCGTCGGTGACGATGCGATAGTCGCGCGCCACGTCGAAGTCGCCCAGGTAGTCTTCCAATGGCGCCAGCAGCGCGCGGTGTGTCTGGCGCTCGTAGCCGGTGGCGAGGATCACCGCGTCGTAGTGGTTGACGCTGGTGTCGCCGTTGGCGTTGTTGCGCAGCACCAGTTCGATGCCCAACGGGCCTGGTGTGGCCTTCTCGACCACGGTCAGGGTGCGGAACGCCTGGCGGGCGATGCCGGAGACCTTCTGGCGGTAGAAGATGCCGTAGATACGCTCGATCAAGTCCAGGTCCACCACCGAATAGTTGGTGTTCTGGTACTCGGCGACCAGGCGCTCACGCTCGGCGCCCTCTTGCTGGAACACCAGGTCGGTGAAGGCCGGCGAGAACACTTCGTTGACGAACGGGCTGTCATCGGCGGGTTTGAGCGCCGAACCGCGCAGAATCATGTCGACCTGCACCGACGGGAAGCTGTCGTTCAGGTCGATAAAGGCTTCTGCCGCGCTCTGGCCACCGCCGATGATGGCGATGCGCATGGCCTTGCCCTCGACACATGGCTGGCTGGCCATCCGCTCCAAGTATTGGGAATGGTGGAACACCCGGCTATCGCCCTTGAGCGCCTTGAACGCTTCGGGAATACGCGGCGTGCCCCCGGCGCTGACCACCACCGAACGGGTGGTGCGTACATGTTGCTCCCCCAGCGCATCCCGGGAAATCACACGCAGCGCTTCAACCTGCTGCTGGTGCAGGATGGGCTCGATGGACAGCACTTCCTCGCCGTAGCGCGCCTGGGCCTGAAACTGCCCGGCGACCCAGCGCAGGTAGTCGTTGTACTCCATGCGGCACGGGTAGAAGGTGCCCAGGTTGATGAAGTCCACCAAGCGGTCGTGGGCTTTCAGGTAATTGACGAAGGAATACGGGCTGGTGGGGTTGCGCAGGGTCACCAGGTCCTTGAGGAATGAAATCTGCAGCTCGCTCTGGGTCACCAGGGTGTTGCCGTGCCAGCGGTAGTCGGCCTGTTTGTCGAGAAACAGCACATCCAGTTTGCCCTGGGCCTTTTCGCGCTCCTGCAGGGCGATGGCCAGCGCCAGGTTCGAAGGGCCGAAACCGATACCGATCAGGTCGTGAACCGCGGGCGAAGCAATTGCCTGTGTCATTCCAGTGTCCTCTGGATAAGCCCCTTGGCGGTGGGGCGGGAATACCTTCAAGACCTGAACAACAGGTCGTGTGTTGATAGGAAACGAGGACAATGAAATAAAATTTAACTGATCATCGATCAGTGCGCTTCCCACTCGCGCATCCGCACCCGGCAGTGCTTCATGGCATTGACGATGTGTTTCTCCACCATGGCGCGGGAAATGCACAGGCGTTCGGCGATCTGCAGGTGGGTCAGGCCTTCGAGTTTGCGCAGCAGGAAGCTGTCGCGACAGGCCGGCGGCAGCTCGGCCAGGGCGCGTTCGAGCAGTTCCAGGCGCTGGCCGTGATCGTGGTGGGTGTGAGGCGAACTGCTGGCGAAGCGCTCTTCGGCATCCAGCACGTCCAGGGGTTCAACCTGGCGCAAGGCATTGCGCCGATGTCCATCGATCACCAGATTCAATGCGGTGCGGTACAAAAAGGCACGGGGTTGTTCGATGGGCGTGTCGCTGGAACGCTCCAGCACCCGGACATAAGCGTCATGCACCACATCCTCGGCCACCTGACGGTTGCCCAGCTTGGCGTTGAGGAAACACACCAGCTCGCGATAGTAGTTTTCCAACATGACTCCCGACCGCCGGGTGGCGGCATTTGGTCCCTGGGTGCAAAAAACAGCCTGTAGACGCGAGCGTGCTTGCGAAGACCGTTAATGATATCGCGAGCATTCAGGATAAACGCAGCGCCTGAACGTCCCTCGCGGGCAAGCTCGCTCCTACACTTAAATCAACCCGTTCGGTGATGGCAGTTTGAGTGCGTGCAATTTATAGTAATTCTCATCTACTTTTAAAGCAGACTTGCATCAACGGACGATTTTTTTCTTCAAGGGAGCTGTAACTGCTTATGTAACCGCCTAAATCCCCGCGCAATTCCCTCGTTTACTTGTCAGCTCCCCGCAACTGCGGTCCGAACTTTCCTGGCTGGAACCAAAGCATGAAACGCCCTCGACCTGCCCGACGCGCCTTGCTTGTTATCGCGTGCCTGATCCCTTTTATCGCCGTCGCGGCCTGGCAGGTGCTGCCGCCGGGGCGTGACACTCTCACCACCGTCACCGTCACCCGCGGCAGTATCGAAAACAGCGTGACCGCCTTGGGCACCCTACAACCGCGTCGCTATGTGGACGTCGGTGCCCAGGCCTCTGGCCAGATCCGCAAAATCCACGTCGAAGCCGGCGACCAGGTCGAGGAAGGCCAATTGCTGGTTGAGATCGATCCGTCCACGCAAAAAGCCAAGCTGGACGCCAGCCGCTACGCCATCGAAAACCTCAAGGCCCAGTTGCAGGAACAAAAGGCTCAGCACGAATTGGCACGCCAGAAGTACCAGCGCCAGCAACGCCTGACCGCCGCAAACGCCACCCGTGAGGAAGACGTGCAAACCGCGAAGGCCGAACTGAGCGCTACCCAGGCCCGGGTCGACATGTTCCAGGCGCAGATCCTGCAAGCCCAGGCCAGCCTGCGCAGTGACGAAGCGGAATTGGGCTACACACGCATCTACGCGCCCATGACCGGCACCGTGGTCGCGGTGGACGCGCGGGTTGGCCAAACCCTCAATGCCCAGCAGCAGACGCCGTTGATCCTGCGCATCGCCAAGCTGTCGCCGATGACGGTGTGGGCAGAAGTCTCGGAGGCCGATATCGGCCACGTCAAACCCGGCATGACCGCGTACTTCACTACCTTGAGCGGCGGTAACCGACGCTGGACCAGCACCGTGCGGCAGATCCTGCCGATCCCGCCCAAGCCGTTGAATGAAACCCAAGGCAGCGGCAGCCCCAACAGCACCAGTAAAAGCGGCAGCGGCCGCGTGGTGCTGTACACCGTGCTGCTGGACGTGGACAACAGCGACAACGCGCTGATGGCCGAAATGACCACCCAGGTATTTTTCGTCGCCAGCCAAGTCAAGGATGCGCTCACCGCGCCGGTTGCCGCGTTATCGGGCACGGCGAACGCCAACCAGCAGATCGCCCAGGTCGTGGGCAAGAACGGCCGTATCGAGCAGCGCCAGGTGCAGGTGGGCATCAGCGACCGCCTGCGCGTCCAGGTGCTCGACGGCTTGAGCGAAGGCGATCACCTGCTGATCGGCCCCGCCGACGGCAACGGGGGTTGAGGTGACCACGCCCCTGATCGAACTCAAGAACATCCGCAAATCCTACGGCGGCGGCGACAGCCCGCAGGTCGACGTGTTGCGCGGCATAGACCTGTCGATCCATGCCGGGGAGTTCGTCGCCATCGTCGGCGCCTCCGGCTCCGGCAAGTCCACGCTGATGAATATCCTTGGCTGTCTCGACCGCCCCAGCACAGGCAACTACCTGTTCGCCGGGGAAAACGTCGCCCACCTGGACAGCGATGAACTGGCCTGGCTGCGCCGCGAAGCGTTCGGGTTCGTGTTCCAGGGCTACCACCTGATCCCGTCGGGCTCGGCCCAGGAGAACGTCGAGATGCCGGCGATCTACGCCGGCATCAGCGCCGCCGAGCGCCATGCCCGCGCCAACGCCCTGCTCACGCGCCTGGGCCTGGCCGAACGCACCGGCAACCGTCCGCACCAACTCTCCGGGGGCCAGCAACAGCGGGTATCCATTGCCCGAGCCTTGATGAACGGCGGGCATATCATCCTCGCCGACGAACCCACCGGCGCCCTCGACAGCCACAGTGGCGCCGAGGTCATGACCCTGCTCGATGAACTCGCCAGCCAGGGCCACGTGGTGATCCTGATCACCCACGACCGCGAAGTGGCGGCGCGGGCCAATCGCATCATCGAGATTCGCGATGGTTTGATCATCAGCGACTCGGCGGACAGCAGCGACGTTGCGCCAGCATTAGCGAACGGTGCTCTGCAAGCCGTGGATCTGCGCCAGCGCCTGGCCGACGGCGCCGAGCACAATGGCGCGTGGAAAGCCGAGCTGGTGGACGCGGTGCAAGCCGCCTGGCGGGTGATGTGGATCAACCGCTTCCGCACCGCACTGACCCTGCTGGGGATCATCATTGGCGTGGCCTCGGTGGTGGTGATGCTGGCCGTCGGTGAGGGCAGCAAGCGCCAGGTCATGGCGCAGATGGGGGCGTTCGGTTCCAACATTATCTACCTCAGTGGAACATCGCCCAACCCGCGCACGCCCCTGGGTATCGTGACCCTCGACGACGTCCACGCACTGGCGGCGTTACCCCAGGTCCAGCGCATCATGCCGGTCAACGGCAGCGAAGTCGGGGTGCGCTTCAGCAACGTCGACTACATGGCCTACGTGGGGGGCAATGACACCAACTTCCCGGAGATTTTTAATTGGCCGGTGGTCGAGGGTAATTACTTCACGGCCGCCGACGAGCGTGCCGCCGCCACGGTGGCGGTGATCGGTCATCGCGTGCGCGAGAAGCTGTTCAAGGGCGAGGTCAACCCGATCGGCCAGTACATCCTGATTGAAAACGTGCCATTCCAGGTAATCGGCGTGCTGGCGGAAAAAGGCGCCGCCTCCGGCAACAAGGACAGTGACGACCGCGTTGCCATCCCTTACACCGCCGCCAGCGTGCGTCTGTTCGGCAACTACAACCCCGAGTATGTCGTGATCGCGGCGGCCGATGCGCGCAAGGTCCGCGAAACCGAGGTGGCCATCGACCAGTTGATGCAAAAGCTGCACAACGGCAAGCGCGACTATGAGCTGACCAACAACGCCGCGATGATCCAGGCCGAGGCCCGCACTCAGAACACGCTGTCATTGATGCTCGGTTCGATTGCGGCAATTTCCCTGCTGGTGGGCGGGATCGGCGTGATGAATATCATGCTGATGACCGTGCGCGAGCGTACCCGCGAAATCGGCATTCGCATGGCCACCGGCGCACGCCAGCGCGACATCCTGCGCCAGTTCCTCACGGAAGCGGTGATGCTCTCGGTGGTCGGCGGTTTGTGCGGCATCGCCCTAGCATTGTTGGTCGGCGGGGTGCTGGTGCTGGCCAAGGTGGCGGTGCAGTTCTCCCTATTGGCGGTGTTTGGCGCGTTTGGTTGCGCACTCGTCACCGGTGTCGTATTCGGCTTCATGCCGGCCCGTAAAGCTGCCCGGCTCGATCCGGTTAAGGCGTTGACCAGTGAATAAACGATCCCTCTACCTGCCCGCCTTGTGCGTATTACTCAGCGCCTGCACCGGCAACCCGCCAGCGGTCGACAGCGGGATTGCACCGCCTGCCGCCTGGCAACTTGCCGAACGCGACGCCGCCCAAGCCACCAATCAGCAATGGTGGACACAGTTTGGCAGCCCGCAGCTCAACCGTCTGATCGACCAGGCCCGGCGTGACAGCTTCGACGTGGCCGCCGCCACCGCACGCGTGCACCAAGCCCAAGCCAGTGCAGTGATCGCCGGCGCGCCGCTGTTGCCGGAGGTGAAGCTCAACCTCACCACCAGCCGTCAGAAACTGTTGCGTGGTCCGGGTGGACCGGATCTTGACGCATCACAAAGCGATGACACCGTCGACAATTTCGGCGCCAACCTCACCGCCAGCTACGAAGTGGACTTCTGGGGCGGTCGCGCCGCCGCTCGCGACAGCGCCCTGCACAACGTGCGCGCCAGCGAGTTTGACCAGGCCACCGTGGAGCTGACCTTGCTCAGCAGCGTGGCCGACCGCTACGCACAAACCCTGGCCGCGCAGCAACGCCAGCAGATTGCCGAGTTGAACCTGGCCAATGCGCGTAATGTGCTCGACCTTGTACAGACTCGCTATGACGCCGGCTCCGCCACTGCCCTGGAACTGGCCCAGCAAAAAAGCCTGGTGGCCAGCCAGCAACGCCAACTGCCGTTGATCCAGCAATTGGCCGAAGAGTCGCGGATTACGCTGGCTGCCCTCCTCGGCCAGCCGGTACAGGCTCTGAACCTAGGCACCGAACCGTTCCAAGCCTTGACCTGGCCTGCAATCGGCGCCGGCTTGCCAAGCCAGTTGCTCAGCCGTCGCCCCGATATCGCCAAGGCCGAGGCACAGCTGGCGGCAGCGCAGGCCGACGTCACGGTGGCTCGCGCGGCCATGCTGCCCGCCATCACCCTTGGCGCCACCCTGGGTTCCGACGCCTACAAAGCCGTGGATGTGCTGCGCAGCCCTTATTACACGCTTACCGCTGGACTGGTGGCGCCGATCTTCAACAACGGCCGTTTAAGTGCTGAACGCGACAAGGCCCGCGCGCGCCAGGATGAACTGCTGCAAACCTATCGCGGTGCGATCATCAACGGCTTTGCCGACGTGGAAAAATCCCTCAGCAGCATCACGCGTCTCGACCAGCAGCGCGAATGGCAAAGCGAAGAACTGCAACAGGCCCAGACCGCCTTCCAGATTGCAGAAAGCCGCTATCAGGCGGGTGCCGAAGACTTGCTCACGGTACTGGAAACCCAGCGCACCCTGTACACAGCCCAGGACCAGAACGTGCAACTGCGGCTGTCGCGCCTACAGGCCAGCATCGCGCTGTACAAAGCATTAGGCGGCGGCTGGCAGACTCAGATCCGATAAACAAAACTCCGTTTTCGTACGCCAGCTGTCTTCTCGCCCTACATTCTTCGACCAACGGTCCTTGGTAAAAAAACCGCACTCACACGGTTGCCCAGGACCTCTTGATGACTGTCGCAAAATACCTGACGTGCGCCTGTCTCTGGATGACAGCAAGCGCTGCCCAAGACCTGATTGCCCCCACCGCCATCGATTGGCTGCTGGATTGCCCCCTGCCGACCGTTGAACGCCTGGACCCCGAAGTGCTGCAGCGCACCCAATGCGGCGTCGTGAGCGTACCGCGCAATTACGCAGCCCCCCGGCAAGGCAACCTGCGCCTCTACCTGACCCGCGTCGGCGCCCGAGACCCACTGAACCGGGAAGGCGTGGTGTTCGCCCAGGCCGGCGACGCGCCTAAAAGGAATCAGGGCGGCACCTTCGTCATTCACCTGACCAGCCTTTGGGGTTCTTACTCCAACCCGGCGTATCGCACACTGGTCAACCGCTACGACTTCATCGAGCTCAGCCCTCGCGACCTCGACAACGAGACTGGAGTCGAACAGGCCGCTCAAGACCTTGAGTATGTGCGCAGCCAACTGGGCGAGGCCCAACTGTTCTACCTGGGCAATGCCGATGCCACCCGCCTGGGCAACCGTTACGCGGCCCTGTTTCCCGAACGGGTAGCGCGCATGGTGCTGGTCAATGCGCAGCAGCCCGAATCGGCAGCGCCCCACGTCGAACAACTGCGCCTGAAAGAAACAACCAAACAGGACGCCAGCAGCTGCATCAACCGTTGGGTGGGCGATTTCCTGGTCTTCGGCAAGCAGCCGCCGCCGTCCACCCGATGCCTGGACTCAGGCAACGGGGAGTAACCACCCGATTGCGACCTTTTGCCGTCGAAAACGACACCCGCCGTTGACGCTGCCCCCCGATCGTTATTAAGTGCTATTTATCCGCATTAATACGATAAATCGAACTTATGCTAAGCCGCCCGCTACGACGCAAACGCCAGAAGCTGTCCGACGTGATTGTCGAGTCGGTCAAGCGCTCCATCGTCACCGATGCCTTGAAGCCCGGCGACCGCTTGCCCACCGAACGCGAGCTGATGGAAAGCTTCCAGTGCTCCAAAGGCTCGGCCCGTGAAGCGCTCAAGGCCTTGGAAGTCGAAGGGTTGGTGAGCACGCGTACCGGGCCCAGCGGCGGCGCCTACCTGAACCAGGCCGGCACCGAACCGGCCAGCCGGGCGTTGCGCAACTACCTGCACTTCCAGCACCTGGACGGCGAGCAGGTGTACCAACTGCGCAAAGTCATCGAAGTGGAACTGGCGGTGTCGGTACTCGGACGCTTGAGCGAAGACGACTACCAAGCCCTGCAAGACAACGTGGATTTTTGCAGCGCGCCCGAAGACAGCGAGGCTGGCCAGCGTGAACAGCGCCTGGCAGAACTGGAGTTTCACAACCTGCTGGCCAAGGCCTGCCCCAACCCGTTGCTGAGTTTCATGGCGCAGTTCCTCAACGACCTGTTGCGTGACCTGGTGGTGTTGAAAAAGGCCTACAAGCCCAAGCGCAAGCAGTTCGATGCGGCCAACCTGGATTATCACAAGCAGTTGCTGATCGCGTTTCGGGCCGGGGATGAAAGCGCAGTGCGCAGCCTGATGCATGAACACATGTGCGACGCCGAACACCATATGACGGCGCTGGAAGGTGAAGTCAGCCCGCATTTTCTATTGGAGTTCGATCATCGTTAAGGACACCACGAATCCAATGTGGGAGCGGGCTTGCTCGCGAATGCGGTGGGTCAGCAATGCACCCGGTGACTGATACACCGCATTCGCGAGCAAGCCCGCTCCCACAGTTTGACCCTATTCCAACCAAAACCGCGTTATCCCAATAACAGGCCTGCCCACAGGCCCTTGCTCCACCGTATCGCCATTGCCACTCCTGCCAATAACTAAACCAGGGAGTCACCCCATGCAGCGTCGTACGTTGTTGAAAGCCAGTCTTACCGCAGCCGCCGCCCTCAGCCTCCCGCTGAGCATTCGGTCTGCATTCGCCGCCGAGCCCTTTACCTTTTACGGCCTCAAGTCCATGTCTGGCGCCTTTGCCAGCTATGGCAAGTTTGCCGACATGGGTTCGCGCCTGGCGGTGCAACAGCACCCGCAGGTGCTAGGTCGCGCGTTGAACTACAAGGTCATCGACACCGAAGGCAACGCCGGCAAGGCGGTGCGCAAGGTGCAGGAAGCCATCCAGCAGGACGGCGCACGGTTCTTCCAGGGTTGCACCTTGTCGTCGTCGGCACTGGCGGTGGCCAAGGAAGTCGACAAGGTGGGTGGCGTGTTCATGACCCCGGTCGGCGCCGATGAAGTCACCGGCAAGGACTGCAACCTCGCGACCTTCCGCTGGTCGGTGCCCACCTACGGTGCCATCCGCGAAACCATGGTGCCGCTGATCAAGCTGCTGCCGGACGCCAAGCGCTGGTACACCATCACCCCGCAATACGTGTTCGGCGAAGCGTTGCTCGAAGGCGCAAAAAATGTGCTCAAGGAAAACGGCCTGGAGCACATCGGCAACAGCTACCACTCACTGCAGGAACAGGAGTTCTCCGGTTACCTGACCAATGCCATCGCCGCCAAGCCCGATGTGCTGGTACTGCTCAACTTCGGCAGCCAGTCGTCCAACACCCTGCGCCAGGCGGTCAACTTCGGCATCAAGGAACGCATGAAAGTGCTGTTGGTGTGGTCCGCCGGCCTCGACCAGTTCCAGGAACTGGGCAGCGACGTGCTGGAAGGCGTGTACCTTGGCGCGCAGTACTGGCACCAGGTCGACACCCCGCTCAACCGTGAACTGGTCAAGCTCACCCAGGCCCAATACGGCATCAACCCCACCTATCCGCTGGCCGCCGACTACATCAGCACCAAGATCATGCTCGACACCATCATCGCCACCGGCAGCTTCGACGGGCCCACCGTGGCCAAGGCCATGCAGGGCCTGAGCTACGAAGGGCCGACCGGCAAGGAATCGATCCGCGCCGGCGACCATCAGGTGATCAAGGATTACTACCTGCTGATCGGCAAGGCCACTGCCGACATGGCCGACAAGGATGACCTGGCCAAGGTGCTCAGCGCCGGCCAGTCGTTCCCACCCGTGGAAGCCACGGGCTGCACGCTCGGCTGATCCCCTGAATTTGGTAGCGCAGGGCCGTGCAAGCGGCCTCCTGCAGAGGGTTCCTGCATGCTTAATCTTTACCTGTTCCAGATTCTCAACGGCCTCGGATTGGGGATGATCTACTTCCTGATCGCGGTCGGGCTGACGATCATTTTCGGCCTGCTCAACTTCGTCAACTTCGCCCACGGCGCGTTTTTCCTGCTGGGTGCCTACATCTGCTACACCGCTGTGAGCCTCACCGGCAACTTCTGGCTGGCGCTGCTGATCGCGCCGCTGGTGGTGGCCGCACTGGCCTGGGTCATCGAGCGAGTGTTGATCCAGCGGATCTATCACTTGCCACACATGTTCCAGATCCTGGTGACCTTAGGGATCGCGCTGATCATCCAGGAAGCCAGCGTGATGATTTGGGGCCCGGTGGGCAAGAGCGTCGCCGTGCCGGAACTGCTGCGCGGCGTGCTGGTGGTGGGTGACTTCGTCTACCCCTACTACCGCCTGTTCCTCATCGTGTTCTCCGGGCTGGTCGGCCTGGGCCTGTGGCTGCTGCTGGAACGCACGCGCTTCGGTGCCCTGGTGCGGGCCGGCAGTGAAAGCACCGAAACCGTGTCGCTGCTGGGCACCAATATTTTCCGCCTGTTCTCCATGACCTTCGCCCTCGGCGTGGCCCTGGCCGGCGTTGCCGGCGTACTGTTCGCCCCGTTGCGCGGCGCCCAGCCCTTTGTCGGCCCGGAGATTCTCGGGGTGGCCTTCGTGGTGGTGGTGATCGGCGGCATGGGTTCGTTCAGCGGTGCGCTGGTCGGCGGTTTGCTGGTGGGCGTGGTGCAAAGCCTGATGACCACACTCTGGCCCCAAGGCGCGAGCCTGATGATCTATGGCGCAATGGCCGTGGTGATTCTGGTACGTCCTTACGGCCTGTTCGGGAGAGCCTGAGATGAGCGAGAAAAATCCCCTGCCGTTCGCCAAGACCCAATCCAAGGCCATGTTGCTGTGGGTGCTGGCGGTACTGATCGGCCTGCCGTTGATATTGCCCTCGGCGACCCTGGCCACCGAGATCCTGATCTTTGCCATGGCCGCCCTCGCCTGCAACCTGTTGCTGGGCTACACCGGGCTGCTGTCGTTCGGCCAAGGCATCTTCTTCGGGGCCGGCGCCTACTGTGCGGCGTTGCTGATGATTCATCTGCAACTGGGCCTGTTCACCGCATTGCTCGGCGCCGCCATCGCGGGTGGCTTCCTGGCGTTGCTGGTGGGCGCCCTGGCGATCCGTCGCACCGGCATCTACTTCGTGATGCTGACCCTCGCATTCAGCCAGATGGCCTACTTTGTCGCCTACACCCTCAGCGACTGGACCGGTGGCGACAACGGCCTGCTCAGCGTGCCACGCCCGGAGATCCGCCTGGGTGAAACCGTGCTGCTGTCACTGGCCGACGCCCGCGCCTTCTACGCGTTTGTCGCGGTGCTGTTCCTGCTGATCTTCATCGGCGCACGCCGGGTGATCGCTTCGCCGTTCGGCAGCACGCTGATGGCCATCCGCGAAAACGAAACCCGCGCCTCAGCCATCGGCTATGACACACGCCACTTCAAAATCCTGGTGTTTGTGCTGTCCGGCGCCGTCACCGGCATCGCCGGCGCGCTCTACGCGATGCTGCTGCACTTTGTGCCGCTGTCGAATATCGACCTGATGATGTCCGAAAACATCCTGATCATGACCATCGTCGGCGGCACGGGCTCGTTGTTCGGCTCGTTGCTGGGCGCCGGTTCCATCGTGTTGCTGGGGGATTTCCTCTCCGACCTGTGGCCGCGCTGGCTGATGCTGCTGGGGGTGATTCTGATCCTGGTGGTGATCTTCATGCGCGGTGGTTTGTGGGGCGGCCTGGTGTCGCTGTTTGAACGGGTGCGTGGCAGCCGCAAGACCGCCGCTGTCGCCAAGGAGGAAGGGCTATGAGCATCCTGTTGGAAACCAAAGACCTGGAACTGGCCTACGGCGCGTTCCATGCGGTGAACGGCGTGAACCTCAAGGTCGAGGCCGGCACCATCCACACCATCATCGGGCCCAACGGCGCGGGCAAGACCAGCCTGTTCCACTGCCTTACCGGCGAACGCCAGGCCACCGCCGGGGCGATTCATTTCGACGGCAAGAACCTGATGCGCAAGCCCGCCCACGGCCGGGTCGGCTTGGGCATGGCGCGCTCGTTCCAGCTTACCAGCCTGTTCCAGAACCTCAGCGTGCGCGAAAACCTGCGGCTGGCCGCCCAAGGCCGCGACGGTGCGCGTGCCTTGAATTTCTGGCGTCGCGTCGACAGCAAGCGCGAACACCTGGAGATGGCCGACCAGGTGCTGGAGCGTCTGCAACTCACTGCCCGCGCCGATACCCTCGCCGGCGAGTTGTCCCACGGCCAGCAGCGGGTGCTGGAGGTGGGCATGTCGATCTGCTCCAAACCGAAACTGTTGATGCTGGATGAGCCCACCTCGGGCATGGGCATCGATGACATCCCGATCATGACTCAGTTGATCAGCGACCTAGGCCGTGACCACACGGTGCTGCTGATCGAACACAACATGAGCATTGTCATGTCCATCAGCCAACGCATCACGGTGATGAGCCACGGGCAGATCCTGGTGGAAGGCACGCCGGAATTCGTGCGTGCCGATGAACGCGTGCGCACCGCGTATCTTGGGGAGGCTGCCTGATGCTGATCGTCGAGAATATCCATTCCTACTACGACAAGAGCCATGTGCTGGAAGGCGTGTCGCTGACCGTCAACCCTGGCGAACTGGTGACACTGCTGGGACGCAATGGCGCCGGCAAGACCACCACCCTGCGCAGCATCCTCGGCATCATCTGCCCGCGCCAGGGCCAGATCCACTTCAACGGCCAGGCGCTGGTGGGCCAGAAAATCTTCGAAATCGCGCGCCAGGGCCTGGCGCTGGTGCCGGAGAACCGTGGGATTTTCCGCCTGCTCACGGTCGAGGAAAACCTGCGCATCGCCACGCGCAAGACCAGCCGCTGGCAGCTTGAGGACGTCTACGGCATGTTCCCGCGTCTCAAGGAGCGCCGCAAAAACGCCGGCCATGCGCTGTCCGGCGGCGAGCAACAGATGCTCGCCATCGCCCGCGCCCTGCTCAACGATCCCAAGCTGCTGATTCTCGATGAACCCACCGAGGGCCTGGCGCCGGTGATCGTCGACGAACTGGTGAAGATCCTGCGCAAGGTCAAGGACGACGGCCTGCCGGTGCTGTTGGTGGAACAGAACCTGATGGTCTGCGACAAGCTCGCCGACCGCCACTACGTGCTCGAACAGGGCCGCGTGGTCTACGAGGGCAGCGCCGAAGCCTTCCGCGCCGACCCAACCATCAAAAACCGTTATTTGGCCCTGAGTGCCTGACCGGAGATTGCACATGAATAGTTTTGCGCAACCGCTCAAGAGCAACGCCCCGCTGATCAACCGCGACCGCCTCTGGCAATCCTTGATGGACCTGGCCCAGCTCGGAGCCACCGTCAAAGGTGGTGTGTGCCGCCTGGCGCTGACCGACCTGGACCGCCAGGCCCGCGACCTGTTTGTGCAATGGTGCGAGGCCGCCGGCTGCAGTGTCAGTGTCGACGCCATCGGCAATATCTTTGCACGCCGTGCCGGGCGCAACCCCGCCCTGCCCCCGGTGATGACCGGCAGCCATATCGACACCCAGCCCACCGGCGGCAAGTTCGACGGGTGCTACGGGGTGATGGCCGGGCTGGAAGTGATCCGCACCCTGAATGACTTGAACATCGAAACCGCCGCGCCGATTGAAGTGGTGGTGTGGACCAACGAAGAAGGCTCGCGTTTTCCGCCGTGCATGATGGGCTCCGGGGTGTTTGCCGGTAAGTTCGATTTGCAGGATACCCTCGACAAGCTCGATGACCAGGGTCTGTCGGTCGGCGCCGAATTGCAGCGCATCGGTTATGCCGGATCCCGCGCCGTGCTCGGTCACCCGGTGGGCGCCTACTTCGAAGCACACATCGAACAAGGCCCGGTGCTGGAGGACCAGGCCACCACCATTGGCGTGGTCATGGGCTGCCTGGGCCAGAAGTGGTTCGACCTGACCCTTACCGGCGTAGAAGCCCACGCCGGCCCGACGCCGATGCACCTGCGCAAGGATGCCCTGGTCGGCGCCGCCGAGGTGGTCAGCGCGGTCAACCGTATCGCCCATCAACAACAACCGCACGCCTGCGGCACGGTCGGTTGCCTGAGCCTGCACCCCGGTTCACGCAATGTGATTCCTGGCCAAGTGCACATGACCATCGACCTGCGCCACCTGCATGCGGACAAGCTGCAAGCCATGGTCGATGAAGTGCGCGGCGTGATCGAAGACACCGCTAAAAGGCACGGCCTCACCTTCGAGCTGACGCCGACGGCTGATTTTCCGGCGCTGGACTTCAACCCGGTCTGCGTCAACGCTGTGCGCGACGCCGCGGCTGTATTGGGCTTGAGCCATATGGATATCGTCAGCGGCGCCGGGCACGATGCGATTTTCGTCGCCGAACTCGGCCCGGCCGGGATGATTTTTGTGCCGTGCGAAGGCGGCATCAGCCATAACGAAATCGAAAACGCGGCGCCGGACGACCTGGCGGCGGGCTGCGCGGTATTGCTGCGCGCCATGGTCAATGCAGCCCAGGGGGAAACGGCATGAGCGAGATCGGCCAACTGACGGCAGTGCAGCTGCTGCAGCATTTTCGCGACAAGACCTTGTCACCGGTGGACGTCACCGAAGACGCCCTGCTGCGTATCGAACGCTATAACCCGGTGGTGAATGCCTACTGCCACGTGGACCCGGAAGGCGCGCTGAACGCCGCGCGCGCTTCGGAACAACGCTGGCTCAACGGCCAACCCTGCGGCGCGCTGGACGGTGTGCCGGCGTCGATCAAAGACCTGACGCTGACCGTCGGCATGCCGACCCGCAAGGGCTCGCGCACCACATCGGCCGAGGGCCCGTGGGACGTCGACGCGCCCTTCACCGCCTTTATGCGCAAGGCCGGTGCGGTGCTGCTGGGCAAGACCACTACCCCGGAATTCGGTTGGAAAGGCGTCACCGACAACCCGTTGTACGGCATTACCCGCAATCCCTGGGACACACGCACCACGGCGGGCGGCTCATCCGGCGGCGCGGGGGCCGCGGCAGCGCTGAACCTGGGCGTGCTGCACCAAGGCAGCGATGCCGGCGGTTCGATCCGGATTCCCTGTGCATTTACCGGCACCTTCGGGATCAAACCGACGTTTGGCTATGTGCCGCAGTGGCCGGCCAGCGCCATGACCCTTCTCTCGCACCTGGGGCCGATGACCCGTACGGTGGAAGACAGCGTGTTGATGCTACAGACCATCGCCCAGCCGGACACGCGCGACGGCTTGATCGGCGCGCCACGCACCACGCCGTGGCTCACACCGGGTACGGATCTGAACGGTTTGCGTGTCGCCTATAGCCCGAACTTCGGTTACGTGGACGTCGACCCGCAAGTGGCCAAGGTCGTCGCTCAAGCGGTGGCAGGGCTGGTGCAACTGGGCGCCCATGTCGAGCAAATCGACCCCGGCTTCAGCGACCCGCTGGAAGTCTTCAGCACCCTGTGGGCGGCCGGCGCCGCACGCCTGACAAGCCCCATGAACGATGCGCAAAAACAGCTGCTGGACCCAGGCCTGCTGCGTATTGCACAACGCGGCGAACGCTTGAGCCTGGATGACTTCAACGCCGCCCTCGAAGCCCGCGCAGCCCTGGTGGCGCGCATGGCGGCGTTCCATGAGCACTACGATGTACTGGTGTCGCCGATGATGCCCATCACGGCATTCGACGCTGGGCACGACGTACCGCCCGGCTCCGGCTTGGAGGAATGGACACAGTGGACACCGTTCACCTACCCCTTCAACCTGACCCAACAGCCAGCGGCCTCGGTGCCGTGTGGGTTGGCGACGAATGGCTTGCCGGTGGGCTTGCATGTAGTGGGCGCGCGGTTTGCCGACGAACAAGTGTTGCGGGTGTGCCACGCCTACGCGAAGGCCTTCCCGACCCAGCACCTCCAAGCCCCACAAACCCCAACCTGAAATGCCCCCTGTAGGAGCCGGCTTGCCGGCGCTACACCTACCGGCTTTTGATTCAACCACTCAGGCCGGCTATCAGGCCGCCGTGCTCTTGCTCTTGCTTTTGATCTTGATCTTGATCCTAAGCGCCCCGTCAAACACGCTGGCCGGAATTCGACAGGGATTTGGGGGGTAAACCGGCAGGGATGCCGGTTTAGCCGCCCCGCGCCATGGATGGCGCGTGGCGGCGGCCCCCCAAATCCCTGTCGGATTACGGGCACACCGAGCCTAGGCGAGGTGCCGAGTGTTGGGGCAAGAGCGCTTTGGTTACTTTCGCGCTTTTCGAAAGTGACCCGCCGTAAGGGCGGAACCAATAGCCGCCGTTACCTAAATAACGGATATATACCCGGTCAGATCCAACATCCAGGTCGGCTGTCAGGCCGCCTTCGCAGGCAAGCCAGCTCCCACATTTGGATCGCGGGGCTACAGTGAGATTGTCGTCGGCTGTCAGGCCGCCTTCGCAGGCAAGCCAGCTCCCACATTTAGATCGCGGGGCTACAGTGAGATTGTCGTCGGCTGTCAGGCCGCCTTCGCAGGCAA
>NZ_JBZXDZ010000005.1:4466-255388 GCF_058725305.1 Pseudomonas sp. DW-iso3 | reverse complement strand
GCCAGCTCCCACATTTAGATCGCGGGGCTACAGGGAGATTGTCGTCGGCTGTCAGGCCGCCTTCGCAGGCAAGCCAGCTGCCACATTTGGATCGCGGGGCCACAGTGAGATTGTCGTCGGCTGTCGGGCCGCCTTCGCGAGCAAGCCCGCTCCCACATTTGGATCGTGGGGCCACAGTGAGATTGTCGTCGGCTGTCAGGCCGCCATCCACTACAATGCCCTCCATTCAACCCCGGGGGGCTTCATGGACATCGAACTGGCACGCACCTTCCTCGAAATCACCCGCTGCGGCAGCCTGGCCGCAGCCGCCGAGAAACTGCACGTCACCCAGACCGCCATCACCGCGCGAGTCAAAAGCCTCGAAAGCCAGCTAGGCAGCACACTGTTCGTGCGCAACCGCGCCGGCGCCAGGCTGACCGCCGACGGCGAGGCCTTCGTGGTATACGCCAACCAATTGCTGCAAACCTGGGAAGCGGCAAAACGCGACCTGCCGCTGCCCGATGGCTACCGCAACGTGCTGCATATCGGCGGCGAGGTCAGCCTGTGCAACCCATTGATGCTCGGCTGGGCCCAGGCCCTGCGTCAGCATCTCCCCGGCCATGCGCTGCGCACCGAAGTACGCGAAGGCGAGTACCTGTTGCGCCAGCTGGAACTGGGCGTGCTCGACGCCGCGCTGGTGTTCCAGCCGCAGTACTGGCCGGGGTTGCAGGTGGAGCAAGTGCTGGAAGAAAAACTGATCCTGGTGCAATTGGTGAGCAATCCGGCCCCCTACGTGTATATCGATTGGGGCCCCGGCTTTCGCCAACAGCACGATGCCGCCCTGCCCGACAAGGCCCGCGCCGCGCTGAGTTTCAACCTCGGCCCGCTGGCGTTGCAGTACATCCTGGAAAACGGTGGCGCCGGCTACTTCCGTACCCGCGTGGTGCAGAGCTACCTGGACAATGGCGTGATGCAGCGCGTGCCCAAGGCGCCGGAGTTCAGCTTCCCCACTTACCTGGTGTATTCACGGGCGCGGGATTCGGCGGTGTTGCAACAGGCACTGGGGTTGCTGCGCGAAGTGGTCAAGGCTGAAAGTGACTGGTCGCAGCGCTGGGACCCATTGATTTGAATCACCCTCCCCCTGCGCGCATGCTAGCCTGCGAGTGTTTCCTTTTGCAGCCTTACCGATGAACAAGAAAAAGTCCGTCACCATCAGCGATATCGCCAAACGCGTCGGCATGACCACCATCACGGTGTCCCGGGCGTTGAGCAAACCCGACTTGGTCAAGCCGGCCACCCTGGCGCGCATCCTTGAAGTGGCACGGGAGATGGACTACGTGCCCAACGCCTTCGCACGCGGGCTCAAGCGCAGTGAGAGCCTGATCATCGGCGTGATCACCGCATCGGTGGACAACCCGTTCTACAGCGAAATGATCAAGGCGATTTCCCGCGAGGCCAAACAGCACGGCTACACCATCATGCTGGTGGACACCGATGAGCTGGAAGAACTGGAAAGCAAGGCCGTGGATACCCTGCTGGGCTACCGTGTGGCGGGGATCATCCTGTCGCCGGTCTCGGATGAGCCGAGCTATCAGCCCGACTACCTTGAACGCCTGGCCAACGGCAAGACCCCGGTGGTGCTGCTCGATCGCACGATCCATGACAGCCCGTTCAGCCGCGTGGTGCTCGACAACTACCACAGCGGCATCCAGGCCGCGCATTACCTGCTGCGCCAGACACCAAATCTCAAGCGCCTGCTGGTGCTGACCGGCCCCGAGCACTCACGTATCACCGTCGAGCGCCTCAAGGGCCTGCGCGAAGTGCTGGCCGAACACCCGCAGGTAGAGGTCGCGGTGCAGGCCGGCGACTACACGCTGATGCCCTCCTACCTGCACACCCTCGACTACCTGGCCGAACACTCGGCGCCAGACGCGATCATGGGCTTCAACCAGTTGATCACCCTCGGCGCCCTACGCGCACTGCGCATGCACAACATCGCCCACGACAGCCTGACCATCTGCGGCATCGACCGCCTGCCCTTCGCCGATATCTTTGGCGTGCCCATCGCCTGCGTGGCCCACGATGCGTCCCTGGCCGGCAGCAGCGCGGTGCGGCTGCTGCTCGACCGCCTGGAAGACCCGTTCAAGCCACGGGACAAGGTGGTAATCGCCGGCCAGTTGGAAAACGGCTAGCGACTGGTGTAACCGCCGTCGATGGGCAAGCTGACGCCACTGATCATGCTGGCGGCGCGACTCAGCAGGAACAGCACCGGCAAGGCCACTTCCACGGTTTGCGCAAAGCGCCCCAATGGAATGGCCGCCAGCGCCGGGTCGCGCTTGGCCGGCTCGGACCAGGCCATGGCTGCCATCGGCGTGAGCGTCACCGTGGGGTTGACACTGTTGACGCGTATGCCAAAGCGACCCCACTCGGCGCATTGCACACGGGTGATCGCATCCAGCGCGGCCTTGGACGCGCAATAGCCAAGGTGATCGTCCAGGGCCACCAGCGAGGCCTGGCTGGAAACGTTGACGATGCTACCGGCGATCTGCGCTTCTATCATCTTGGCCGCCACGCGGCTGGCGACTTGCGCGGCGGCACGGGCATTAACCTGCATCACTTGGTCGAAGGCTTCGGCGCTGATGGCGGCGGCGGGCTCCAGGCGCGAAATGCCGGCGCAGTTGACCAGGCCATGCAGCGGCGGCAGGTCGTGCAGGGCTTTGTCGAGGGCGGCGCTGTCGGCGATGTCCAGGCAGAGGGTGTGGCAACCGAGTTGGGCCAGAGCTTGCGCGTCGCGGCCAAGGGCGAAGACTTCAGCGCCGCTGGCGATGAGCTGTTGGGCGATTTCGCGACCGATGCCGCTGCTGGCGCCGGTGACGAGGATACGGTGGTGGGTGAAGTCGAAGGCTGCGTTCATGAATACACATCTCAAAAGCAATGAAGATCCCCTGTGGGAGCGGGCTTGCTCGCGAATGCGGTGGATCCGCCAATGAATCTGTTGACTGACACACCGCATTCGCGAGCAAGCCCGCTCCTACATTTTTGGACTGTGTTGAATCAGTTGGTTTGCAGGTTATGCATGATCGGTTTCAGCGCGGGATACAGCTTCAAGTACTCGGCAAACGCCCGGTCATAAACCCCGACGTTTTCAACCTTGGGCTCCGCCCGCAGCGCCAATTGCACCCACCCTTTGTCCATCTCCCCATCACTCACCAACCCCACCGAATGCGCCGCCAACAACGCCGCACCCAACGCCGCCTCCACCTCCTGAACGATGGTGTACACCGGGTACTGCGTAATATCCGCGATGATCTGCATCCACAAATCCGAATGGCTTGCCCCACCCACCACAATCAAGCGCGGGTCCAGGGAATGCGCGCCACGGGTGCCCGCTTCGATGTTGTGCCGCAAGGCAAAACTCACGCCCTCCAGCACCGCGCGATACAGGTGAATGCGGCTGTGGTAAAGGTTCAAGCCGACAAAACTGCCACTGGCACGGTCATCCCAAACCGGACTGCGTTCACCCATCAGGTACGGCAGGAACAACAGGCCTTCGCTGCCCGCCGGGAGGTTCATCGCACGCTGCTCCAGCAGCACCAGGCTGTCCTGGCCGGTAACCTTGGCTTGTTGCTCTTCGGCCTGGCAGAACTGCTCGCGAAACCAGCTGACCGAGGCACCGGCCGTGATCGCACCGCCGAAGATGTACAGGTCGCGGTGGCCGTTGTAGACGTGGGGCATGCTGACCAAGCCGTGATGGGCGTCCACCTGTTGGTTCAGGTAACCCCAGCACATGCTGGTGCCGATCATTGCCACGTGGTTGCCCGGCTGGGTGACCCCTGCGGCCAGCGTGGCCATGGCAGCATCGACGCCACCGGCAAGCAACGGCGTGCCAGCTTGCAGGCCCAGGCGTGTTGCCCAGGTGTCGAGCAGGCCACCCACCACCTCCCCTGAATACACTAGCCGCTGCGGCATCATTGTCTGGGGAATGCCCAGCGCATCCAGCATCTCCCCCGACCAGTCACGCGCCTTCACGTCGTAGACACCGCCGATATTGCCGGCGCTGCTATGGTCCACCGCCAACTCCCCGGTGAGGCACCAATTGATATAGCTGTTGGGCGGCAACAGGTAGCGGGTGTTCGCCCACACCTCAGGCTGGTGCTGCTTGAGCCAGAGCATCTTGGTGAAGCCATAGTAGCTGTCCACCGAATTGCCGGTGATCGCGAACAGCCGGTCCAGGTCAACCTGCTCGCGTACCCAGGCTACCTGCTCGCCGGCGCGGCGATCCATCCAGATCAGGCACGGGTGCAGCGGCGTGATCTGCGCATCCACCGCAATCCCCGAGCCGCCGTACAGGCTGCTGATGCACAATGCCTTGACCTGTTCCGCCGCCACGCCGGCCTTGGCCATGCACTGCGCCACACAGGCCTCGACCGCATCCAGCCAGACCTGAGGCCATTGCTCGGCCCAGCGCACTTTCGGGGTATCCACACGATACCCCTGGCTGTGCTGGGCGATGATCGTACCTTGACCATCCACCAGCAGCGCCTTGGTGCTCTGGGTTCCTATATCGACACCCATCACGTAGTTCATTTTTCAGACCACCGGCTTCAACAGCACCTTGATCGACTTGGTCGAGTTCGCCAGCTCGAAGGCTTCGGCCCAGTCGTCCAGCGGGAAGTCATGGGTAACGATGCCCTTGGACGTGACCAGGCCGCGCTCGAACAGGTCGATGGCGATCGGGTAGCAATACGGCCCGAGGTGGGCGCCGCGTACGTCCAACTCCTTGCGATCGCCAATGATCGACCAGTCGACGCTGGTCTCGGCACCAAACACGCTGAACTCGACAAAACGCCCGAGCTTGCGGATCAGGTCCAGCCCCTGGGTCACGCCGGCCGGAACGCCGGTGGTTTCGATGTACACGTCGCAGCCATAGTTGTCGGTCAGGCCATTGATGATCTCGCGGGCGTTGTCCCGCGACGGGTTGATCACCACATCGGCGCCGAACTTCTTCGCCAGTTCCAGGCGCTCGTCGACCATGTCGATCACCACCAGTTTCTTCGGCGTCTTCAACGCAGCGACCTGGACCATGCACAGGCCAAGGGTGCCGGCACCGGCGATCACCACCACGTCATCGAGCTGGATATCGCCGCGGTTGACGGTATGGATGGAACAGGCCATCGGTTCCACCAGCGCCGAGTCTTCCAGCGACACCGACTCGGGGATTTTATGCACGATGGCGGTCTTGGGAATCCGCATGTACTGGGCCATGCCGCCTTCGGCCACTTCACGCTGGAAGCCGAAGATGTTGTGCACTTCGCACATCCAATACTTGCCCGACTTGCAGAAACGGCACTTACCGCACGGCACGATCTGTTCGGCGATCACCTTGTCGCCCACCGCGACTTCGAAGTGCTCTTCGGCGCCCTCGCCCGCTTCCACCACATAGCCGAAAAACTCGTGGCCCGGCACCACCGGCGCCTTGACCCACGGGTTGTCGCCGCCCCAGAACATCGCTGCGCCCGAGTGGCACTTGCAGTCACTGGCGCATATGCCGCAGGCGGCGATGCGGATCACCAGTTCATTGGCGCGTGCCTGGGGTTTGCCGATGCGTTCCAGGCGATAGTCTTTGGGGCCGTGGCAGACGACGGCTTGCATTTCGGTGTGCTTGTCCATGGTGTCGAGTCCTGTTCTTGTTAGGAGTTTATTTGTGGCGCTGACGGCTGATAAAAATCGCCAGCAAAATGATCCCGCCCTTGATGACGCTTTGGACGTAGGGCGAAACGCCAAGCATGTTCAATCCGTTGTTCAACACGCCGAGCAGCATGGCGCCGAGCAACGTACCGACGATCACGCCGCGCCCGCCGGCAATCGAGGCGCCGCCGAGCACCACCGCAGCAATCGCATCCAGCTCGAACGACACGCCGGCATTCGGCTGGCCACTCATCAGGCGTGAGGTGAGTACCAGCCCGGCAATCGCCGCCGTCAGGCCGCTGATGCCATACACCAGCAGCTTGAAGCGCGCTGCGCGCACGCCGGACAAACGCACGGCTTCTTCATTGCCGCCGATGGCGTAGATGTAGCGGCCGATGCGTGTGTGTTGCAGCAGCACATAGGCGACCAGGTAGGTGAGCAGCATGATCAGGATCGGCACCTGGATGCCGAACAGGCTTTCGCGGCCGAAGAACGCAAACCAGTCCGGCAAACCGGAAATCGGATAACCGTCGGTGTACATCAGGCCCAGGCCACGGGCGATGCCCATGGTCGCCAGGGTGACGATGATCGGCGGCATGTGCAGGTAGGCCACGAACAAGCCGTTGCCGATGCCGAAGGCCACGCCGATCAACATGCCTGCGCCAATCGCCAGGCCCGGCGGCAGCCCCGCGACCATCAACCCGGCCGTGAGGGTGCCGGACAAGGCCATCACCGGCCCTACCGACAAATCGATGCCGCCGGTGAGGATCACGCAGGTCATGCCCACCGCGATGATCGCGTTGATCGACACCTGGCGGGCAATGTTCGACAGGTTGCTGGCAGTGAGGAAGGTGTCGCTGGCAAGGATCATCACCAAGGTCACCACCACCAGCCCCACGAACGGGTAGAAGGCCGGCGAGCGCACCAGCCGCGCCAGGTTGAGGCGCAGCCGGCTGCTGTCGCCGGTACTAATGGACGTATTCACTTGAGCCCCCTGTTGCATGGCGCATGACCTCTTGAGGATTGACGGCGGACGCTTCGAGTAGCTTGACGATGGCGCCCTTATGGAACACGGCGACCCGGTCGCACATGCCGATGATTTCCGGCAACTCGGAGGAAATCATGATGATTGCGTAGCCCTGCTCGGTAAGGCTGCGCATCAGCGCGTAGATCTGCGCCTTGGCCCCCACGTCGATGCCACGGGTGGGCTCGTCGAACACCAGCACATCGCAGTGGTGGTTGATCCAGCGCGCGATCACCACCTTTTGCTGGTTGCCGCCGCTGAGGTTGAACACCCGGCTTTCGCTGCTGGGAGCCTTGATCGACAGTTGCTTCATCAGGCCCTCGACACTGGCGCATTCGCGGTTTTTGTCGATCAGGCCCGAAGCGTTCTGGTATTTGGGCAGGTTGTTCAGCGAGATGTTTTCGCGAATGCTGAAGTCGGTGATCAGCCCTTCGCTCTTGCGGCTTTCCGGCAGCAGGCCGATGCCATGGGCCAGCGCCTGGGCCGGGTCGTCGAGGGTGATTTTCTCGCCGCGCAGCCACACGTCTTTGCTCACCGACGGCAGCGCGCCCATCATGCCCAGGGCCAGTTCGGTGCGACCGGAACCGACCAGTCCGGCAAAGCCGAGGATCTCGCCCTTGTGCAGTTGGAAGCGGTTGTGGGGCCCGTTGCGCACCAGCTGGATATCCTTGACCTCCAGCAACAGCGGGCCGCGTTCGCGGGTCGGCTTGGGCGGAAAACTGCATGCCAGGCGACGCCCGACCATCATCTCGACCAAGTGATCGATATCACTGTCGGCCACATCGGTAACGCCGACATTGCCGCCGTCGCGCAACACGCTGATGCGGTCACACACCTGGAAAATCTCCTCCAGGTGATGGGAGATGAAAATCACCGCCACGCCCTGGCGCTTGAGCTCGCGCATGATCTCGAACAGCAGTTCCGCCTCACTGGGCGTGAGGGTGGCGGTGGGTTCGTCAAGCACCAGCAGGCGCGCATCCAGGGCCAGGGCCTTGGCGATCTCGACAAACTGCTGCTCGGCCACGCTCAGGTGCTTGACCGCACATTGCAGGTCGATGGTCACGCCCAGGCGCTTGAACAAGGCCTCGCTGGCCTCGACCATTTCGCGCTTGCGCAGCAGGCCGAAGCGGTTGCTCAGCTCATGGCCGAGGAAGATGTTTTCCACCGCCGTGAGGTAGGGAATCAGGCTGAATTCCTGGAACACGATGCCGATACCGGCGGCAATCGCATCGCGATAGGTCGCGAACTGCTGCGCCTGGCCATCGATCAGGATCTGGCCCTCGTCTTGATGCTCGACGCCGCCGAGGATCTTCATCAGGGTCGATTTGCCCGCGCCATTTTCGCCGAGCAAGGCATGGATCTCGCCGCGCTCGACTTGCAGGTTGATGGACTTGAGGGCCTGTACCCCCGGGTAACGTTTACAGATGTTTTCCAGCTTCAGAAGACTGCTCATACCGCCGACCTCGTATTCAGAAGGATGACCTGGGCCCCACGGATTGTGTGGGGCCTGGGTGATTTACCAGCTGAAATCCTTGGCTTTGGCCTGGTCGATCAGGGTGATGTCCACCGGGAGGGTGGCCGGCACCTGCGCGCCCCACTTCCTGGCCAGGGCAATGCCCAGGGCGAGGCGGATCTGATCGCGGGGGTATTGCGCCGAGGTGGCAATGAATTTGCTGCCGGGCTTCTGGATCGCCTTGATCGCTTCCGGTGCACCGTCGACGCTGACCAGTTTCACGTCCAGGCCGCTGGCTTCGATGGCCGAGAGCGCACCGAGCGAGCCGTTGTCATTCACGCTGAAAATGCCCTTGAGGGTGGGCTGGGCCTGCAACATGTTCTCGGTGACGGTCAGCGCCTGGTCACGCTCCTGCTTGCCGTTCTGGATGCTGACAATCTTGATGTCCGGGTGCTTCGCCACGGCCTCCTTGCAGCCGCGCACGCGCTCGAGGATGGGCACCACGGCGATGCCGTCGAGGATCGCGATATTGCCTTTGTCGCCGATGTTCTTGGCCAGGTATTCACAGGCCTGGAAGCCGGCGTCGAAGTTCTTCGAGCCGACGAAGGAATCCAGCGGGCCGTCCGCCTGGGCGTCCACCGCGACGACCACCACACCCGCAGCGTGGGCAGACTTGACTGCCGATTGCACGCCGACCGAATCCGTGGGGTTGATCAGCAGGATATCGATGCCTTTTTGCAGCATGTCTTCAACGTCACTGACTTGCTTGGACACGTCGTGGCGGGCGTCGGTGATGATCAGTTTCGCGCCGATGGTCGCCCCGGCTTCTTCAAGGGCGTTTTTCATGGTGACGAAATAAGGGTTGTTGATTTCCTGGAAGGACGCGCCGATACGAATCGGCTTGGCAGCGTCGGCAAAAGCAGGAGCAGCGGTGCCGAGGGTGATGCTTACAGCCAATAAACACAGGGTTTTCGGAAGCATTTTCATGGCGTGGTTCTCTGTTTTGTTTTTATTGTTAGAGCAAATGTTATCGTTAACATTTTGCCAAAAGCTAACAAGTAAATTCGGCAGGCGCAAGGGGCCACTGGTCGGTCGCGATCGAAATGTAGGAGCGGGCTTGCTCGCGAATGCGATGAGCCAGTCACCCAATGGAGTGCCTGACACACCGTTTTCGCGAGCAAGCCCGCTCCCACATTAGATTGGTGTACCACGCAAAAACTCGCACAAATTCGAGTACCAACTAAGCTCACTCTCCAACAAAAAGCCGCTGAGCTGCCCGCCATGGCCCACCCCACCGAGACCTTTCGCGCCCGTTACCGCGCCAACGTCGCGCCCCACTACAACCCCTGGCTCCACGCCAGTTTCGTGTTCGGCTACGGCGTTGCCTGCATCACCCTGGCCTGGTCATCCACTGCCCATATATCCGCATTGCAATGGCTGACCGTGCCCGCGACCCTGGTGTTCTTCAACCTCTGCATCTACCTCGTACACCGCCACCTCGGCCACCACAAACACGCCTTGGCCCGCCTGTTCTACGCACGCCACACCGGCGACCATCACAGTTTCTTCACCCCCGGCCACATGACCTACGACAGCCCCCGCGACTGGCGAGTCATCCTGTTCCCGGCCTGGCTGATCGTGCTGCACAGCCTGGCAATCACCCTGCCCGCCTGGTGGTTGCTCAAGCAATTGAGCCCCAACGTTGCAGGGCTGTTCGCCGGGTGCATGATCCTCGGGTATTTACTTTACGAAGTGTTTCACGCCTGCGAGCACCTGCCCGCCGAGCATCCGGTAGCGCGCTTGCCGTGGATCCGCCAGATGCACCAACTGCACGCCCTGCATCACCGTCGTGAACTGATGCAGGGGCGCAACTTCAATATCGTCCTCCCTTTGATGGATTACCTGTTCGGTACCCTGCACTGGGAACCGAGCACCCCGGACAACCAGGAATCGTCATGAGCACCCGTCCAAAAAAACTGCGTCATCTGCTGTTTGTACTGTTTCTGGCGGTGATCGCCTTCCTGCTGTTGATGCCCACGAAGGTGCAACCGGTTAATTGGACACCGCCCAAGGCTCCGTCGATGAAAAGCGGCCCTTACGCCGAAAACCAGCGCCTCAAGGGCGTGCAGAGAATCGGCGCCCAGGACATCGCCGGCCCCGAGGCCTTGCTGCTGGATACTCAGGGCTACCTGATCAGTGGTTTGCATGACGGACGCATCATCCGCACCTCGCCCGACAGCCGCAGCCTGGAAGTATTGGTCAATACCGGTGGGCGGCCCTTGGGCCTGGCGCTGCACCCGGATGGACGCCTGATCGTTGCCGACGGGATCAAGGGCTTGCTCGCCCTGGATGCCAAGCGCCAGCTCACCACCTTGAGTACCAGCGCCAACGGCGTGCCCTTTGGCTTTACCGATGACGTCACCGTAGACGCGAGCGGGCGTTATGCCTACTTCAGCGACGCGTCGAGCCGCTGGGGTTATGGGCAGGACGGTGAAGCGGTGATCGAACATGGCGGCGATGGTCGGCTACTGCGCTATGACTTCAGCAACGGCACGACCGAGGTGCTGCTGGACCAGTTGCAATTCGCCAACGGCGTTGCCTTGGGCCCGGATGAAAACTTTGTGCTGGTGAATGAAACGGGCGCCTATCGCATCAGCCGTTACTGGCTCAAAGGCGAGCGCGCCGGTACCCATGACCTGTTTCTCGACAACCTGCCCGGACTGCCGGACAACCTCAGCTTCAACGGCCAGGACCGCTTCTGGGTAGCGCTGTACTCACCACGCAATCCCTTGCTGGACAGATTTGCCGGCTATCCATCGCTGCGCAAAGTGATGGTGCGGGCGCTGATGGTGGTGCCCAAGCCTATCGAGCACAAAGCCTTTGTGCTGGGGTTGGATACCGAAGGCAAGGTCATCGCCAACCTGCAGGATGGCAGCGCGGGGAACTACTCGCCGATCACCACCGCGAGGGAGTACGGAAACTGGTTGTACCTGGGCTCGCTGACGAGCACGAGCATGGCGCGCCTGCCGTTGGACCTGGCATTGGCGGGTGAATAAAAAAGGGGCAGCCTCGTCAGGCTGCCCCTGCTTACTTACACCGTTGAATCAGTGGACGATGTTCTGGGTGCAGATGTGCCCGAAGGTCACGTAAGGCACGTTCTCGCCCCCCACGCCCACACCCGGGAACTCGTCCAGCTCGATACGCCAGCCGCCGAAGTTGAAGGTGGTGTCCCAGGTGTAGGTGACACCGGTGCTGCTGTCCGGGTACTGCACACGGTTATCGCCGAAGCACTCACCGATACCGGCACTCGCCTGGGATGTGCCCGCACTGTTGGTGGTGGCCTTGAAGTCGGTCCAGTGGAACTCGGCACCGTCGAAGCGTTTGTCGATGCGCAGGACCGGCGTGACACCCAACAGCGGTGCGCCCGTGGAGTCGGACCAGTTGGTGGTCCAGTTCACCGTACGTGCGGCCTGGGTCGCCATCCAGAAAATCGACGCGGGTACACGCACGATATTGTCGCCCTTCACATCCGATGTGTTCAGCCGCGGCGTAGAGCCCAAGCTCAACTGGTACTGCTTGGTCGGGTCTTGTACCGCCGCCGGGTTGGCCCGCACACGCACCTTCACGGTAGTGCCCGGCGTGACACTCGGGTAGGTGGAGGTCGAACCGGCAGGGATGGTGACCCAATTGACGCCGTCAAAACGGTCGAAGATCCATTGGTTGCGACTGCCGCTCGCGTCACCGGCCAGGTACATGCTCACGCTTTGGCCACGCACCGCCTTGAAGTCGAAGTAATCGACATCGTTAGCGTTGTCGAGGTTGCCGGTCACCTTGTTCATCGAGTCCGGCAGCACAAAGGCGGTTTGCGGCGAGTCATTGGGCTCGTAGGCGTCGATGTTGGTGTCCACCGCCACGCCAAAGCTGAACTGCGAGTTATTGGCAACCTTGGCGACCATGTACCAGTAGTAGTCACCGGCCGGCAGCACACCGTTGAGATACTCGTCGGCATTGCCCGCCGCATCCGAGGAACCCACCACGCTCAGGTTGCCCTGGCCGTCGTCCTGAAACAGGGTCAACGACATGTCGCTGCCCGCACTCTGGTTGACCAGTTGCACCTGGATCCGCGCGTTCTCAGGCAGATTGAAGTGATAAGCGAACTCTTCACCTTGAGCCACCCCGGTGATGGTGTACAGCGTGTTGATATCCAGAGTCGGGAACAGGGGTACGAAGGCCGCAACGGCAGCGCTTTTCAGCTCGGCCTGGCCGGGCTTTTTCAACTCGCCGACCACGGTGTTGAAAGGCGCGGATTTGACGGACTGAGTGACAGCCTTGGACTGGCCGGTCTTGGCCGCCTGGAGTTTTTGCTTGAGGCTGGCCGGGACCTTCGCCGCGTCCAGCTTGCCACCGGATTTGAGCGCTTTGTCCACGGCCTGCTTGACCGCTTCGGCGCTGAGTTTCTGAGGGGTTTGCTCGGCCAGGGCAAAGGCCGAAACGAAGCAGGAGGCTGCCATGGCTGCGCCCAGCATAAAGGCGTTTTTCGATTTCATTTTTTATCCATCCATAGTTAAAAAGTGAAGCTCAGGTGACATCCGGTCACCTGGGATGGAATGTAGGACAGTACTGGATGGATGTACAGCACTATTTCAAATAAATGTGTCGCCGAAAGGGCAATCTAGAGCCAAGTGAACCAGAGCCCCCAGTAGGCAGCCAAAAAAATCGCAAGACGATACAACCCTACCGCCCACCGCTTGAGTGCTATGGGTATGGAGGCCAACTCTGCCTCAGTCACGAACCTGTCTTTCACATGTCGTTTTGGCGTTGTGAGGATACTGATCATGAGGCACATGCGATTAAATCTAGCAAACCGCTGGTTTTCCCAGCGTTGCAGAAGTTTGCGTACCTCTGCGTTTTCACTGAAGTAACTTTCCAACTCGTCGAGTTTTGTGCGCGTGGCATAACGCACCAGTCCCACAACAACAAACGTCCCAATCACCATCACGATGGTGTAGGCAAAAAACCATGACATTGTTAAGCCCCCTCTGGTTGAAAGATCAAATCACCCTCCATCTCGATGACCTTGCCGCCTAGGAACTTGCCACCGTCGCCACCTAGATTGCCTCCTGCATACCCGCCAGCAGCGCCCCCAACGATTGCGCAGGTCAGAGCACCGCTTCCTCTCGTCGCGACACCTAAAAAAATGGTGCATGCACGACGAGTTAGCTCAGCACCCAACACGCCTCCCCCCGCCGCCCCCAGCACGCCCCCCATAAACGTCCCCGTCTCCACATACTTCGCCCTTCGACACTGTGCCTCCCGCCCCGTCACACACGCCTCCTTGATCTCCAACCCCGCCACGCCCACGTCCAAGGCCAACCCCACATAAGTCCCTCTGCCCAACCACTTCGATGTCTGCGCCGTCTCCCGAATCCGCTTCGCATACCCCGCGATCTCCCCCTTGTGCAAATAGCTCTTGGTCGAAATCCCCAGCACTTTCTTCAACGACTCATTGCCCTGCAACCCCGCACCAACCCGCGCCGCACCTTGCAGTCGCTGATGCAACCGCTCGATGTCCTCCAGCGTTTGCGCCACTTCATTCAGGTGCCGCGCCCACGCCGACGTCACGCTGCCGATGCCAATCGAGCCATTCGCCATGAAACTCTGCAGCAAGTCATAGTTGTCGATCACCGCTGCGCCGCCCGCTGCACTCATCTCCAGGTGGCGACGCACCTCTTCGGCATGACGCATCAACCACGCTTCCTCGACCGAACAATTCACGCTGTGGCCGTCGGGGACAATCACAGTTGCCCCGGCGCCACCAGGCCGGGCCGCAGGTGCCGGTTCAACACGTCAAAATGATCGGAGCGCGGTCGACTCAGGGCGCCGCCCATCACTCGATTTTTCAAACTCTGATAGTCCGTCGCGCGGTCATTGATAAAGCTCTGCTCCATGCTTCACATTCCCGATGCGATGAAGATGGCGTCGAAATATAAGCAAGCGCCTACGCCCCGGACACAAGTCCAGGGGGGCAGATTTACATTTGGGAATCGGCCTACACAGCGAAGAAAAGGAGCCTACGGAAACCGCGCTAGTACCCGGTCATTTCCAGGTAACCCACCCCACCTTCGAACTGCACCGGCCCCTCCCAGTACGGAATACTCAGGTTCATCCAGGCATTCGGATTGACTGCTTGGGTGGTGATGTCCAGCTGCTTTGCGGGAATTTTCAGCGACCAGCGCGTGGGAATCTTGCGGCCGTCAATCGTGCTGGTTTCCAACGGTACGAGCTGGATATCAGCGTTGTGCAGCGTCTGTGTCTGGCCTTGCGCGTCGATCCAGGTGCCCGTGAGATACCCGGTGCCGTTGGTTTGTCGCACTCGGAACAGCATCAACTGTTCGCCACGGTCCAGGTGCAGGGAGAACCAATCCCAGCCGGTCTGGCTGGCGCTCAGCGGTTGGCTGCTCCACTCGCGGTCGAGCCAGGCCGGGCCCGTGACTTGATACACCTTACCGTCGAGAGTGACGCTGCCGCTGGCACTGAAGAACGGCTGGCTGTAGTAGTACGATGCCTGGCCCTGGTCGGACTTGCGGCTGTAGCCATTGTCGCCCTGCAACACCAACGGGCGACTGGAAGTCAGGTGCAGGTCGTAGGCGAATTGCGCACCGCTGGCCTTGAGTTGCATGTCCGCCAAGCTGCTCGCGGCGCCGGGGCGGGTGACGAAATGCCAGTCGTCGATCCAGGCGTTGAATGGCTTCGCCTGGGCTCCAGCCTGGCCCACGCCGCCGCGCGCGTAGCGCTCAGCGGCATAGTGTTGGGTGGCGGAAGTCACGGCGGCGTGGCCAAGCCAAATGGTCGAATCGCGCCAGCCAGCCTGTGTCGGCCCGGCCTTGAGGGCATTGCGGAACAACGTCCATTGCACACCGAATACGTTGCCTTGTTCATCCCTGAGATTGGCGGTGACGTACCACCACTCGATCCGAAACCCCGCGTGGGGGCCATGATCCTCGGGGAAGCTGAACACCTTGCCAGGCACCACTTGGGCGAAGTCGGCCGCATCACTGCCCAAGCCGGCGAAGCTCTCCTCTGGCGCGGGCACTTTGTCGCAAGCGGCCAGTAACAGGAACGTCCACAGCAGGCACTTAATCTTCATGGGCAAACGTCCTCAACAAGTCTGCCGGACGGCTGCGGTACAACTGCCACAGCGGCCAAGCCGAAGCCAGCAACGTGGCGAGCATTGCCAGCCCGAGCAATTGCGCCAATTGCCACGGGAACACCTGCAACGGCAGACGCCAGCCAAACGCCTGCACATTGATTACCGCATCCAGGCACCAGGCCAGCAGCAGGCCCAGGGGCAACGCCAGGATCAGCGTGAGCACAGCCAACAGCCAGGTCTGGCCAAGGTTGAGCAGCATCAATTGCCGTCGCGTGACACCCAATGCCCACAGCGGCGCGAGTTGACCGAGGCGGCTCTGGCTCTGGGTCAACAGGCTGATGAACAGCGCCACACCGGCCACGCCCAGCGTCAGGCTGTTCAATGCGGCAGTGGCGGCGAAGGTGCGTTCGAACACCTGGCTCGACCAGCCTTTGAGTTGTTGCTGATCGATGATACGGCTGTCATCCAGGGCAAAGGCGCGTTGCACCTCGCGCACCAGTGGCGCCACATTTTCCGGCGCAACCCGCAGGTTGAAACGCGCCGGCGACAGCGTCGGCCAGTGGGTCAACAGGTGCGTGGAATTGACCAACATATGCCCCTTGGGGTTGCCGTAGTCGGCGTAGACCCCCACCACCTTCGGCGCCCACACGCCTTGGGGCGTGGCAATGTTTACGCTATCGCCCAGCCTCACGTTGAGCCGGCGCGCCAGTTGCTCGCTGAGCATCAGGGTGTCGCCTTGCTGCAACTGGTCCCACGGTTTATTGGCCGCTTCCAGCAGGGGCCAATGCTGGCGATAGGTCGGGTCGTCGACCACGCCAAACAGGTCCGCCGGCCAACCTTGCAGTTGCACGGCGACCTGCCAAGTGGGCAGCACGGTTTGCACCAACGGTTGCTGCGCCAGCCAGGTGCTGAGTTGCTGTGCCTGAGCCGGGGTTTGTGGGTTGAGGTACAGCTCGGCGGTCAGGCGTTGCTCCAGCCAATTGTTGAAGGTGTAACGAAACCCCGAGGTCATCGAACCCGCCCCGATGTTCGCAGCCAGGGCCAGCAACAGTGCCATTAACGCCAGGCTCAATGCCGGCAATTGTTGGCGGCAATCAGCCAGAAACCATTGGCCGAGCACCGAACGGCTGCGCCCCAACACGGCCTTGAGCAGGCCATTGAGCACCACCGGCAACCCCAGGGCGGCACCGAGCAGCAACGCCGCCATCAACACAAAACCAGCAGCCAGGCTGTTGCCCAACCACAGCGCCAGCACCGCAATCAACAGCGCCGCACTGGCCACCCAGCCTTGGCGACGCAACCAGCGTCCATGGGCTTCATGCCAGGCCTGTGCATTGGCCAGCGCCAGCAAGGGCAAACGCGCCGCCCGCCACAGGCTACTGGCGCCGGCAAGCAAGGCACCGAGCAGGCTCAAACCCAACCCCGCGCCCCACCACCAGGGGCTGAGGTTCAACTGCCCCGGTACCTCAGCGCCATACAACCCGCGCAGGCTGGCGGCCACATCCGGCAACAACAGGCTGGCCAACAGGTAGCCGCTGGCCACGCCTAACACACCGCCCAGCAATGAGAGCGCGCCCAGTTCCACGCTGAGGCTGGCAATCAACATCCGCACACTGACGCCACAGGCCCGCAGGGTGCGCAGCAGTCCGCGCCGTTGCTCCAGTGCCAGGCCGATGGCGGCATGCACGATAAATAGCCCCACTACGAAGGACAAAAAGCCCAGTGCGTCGAGGTTCAGGTGAAAGCTCTCGGTGAGGCGTGCGAGGTTATTATCCTCGCCCTGCTTGAGTTGCAGCCCGGCGGGCGCCGTGGGCTGGCCGGCAGCGAATGCCTTGTCCACCAGCAGGCGCGATAGGCGACCCGGCATCTCCAGCACCGGTTGGGCAAACCCGATATCGGTGAGCAATAGACCGGGAGCCATATCCGCTTGGATTTGCAGCGGCGGCAGGGTGTGTCCGCTCAGGGTGGTTGGCTGTTGACCTTCATGCAGCCCCAAGGCCTGCAAGGTCTGCGGTGCGATCCAGGTACGCCCCGGCGGATCGAAAAACGCCAGCATCTGCGCCTGACTCAAACGCTGCCCCGCCACCGCACCGCTGCCGGGCAACGACACCGGGTCAATGCCCATCAGTTGCAGGCGCACGTCTGGCTGTCCCTCGAGCTGCACCCGCCCCTGTACCACCGGCGACACCGGCCATCCGGCACGGCGCAATTGGGCAAAGACCTCTTGGGCGAAACTGGCGTCGTCCGGCGTACCGAGGCTGGCTTGGGGTTCGCCGCCGATCAATTGGCTGGCGCGGGCATAGCTATCACGCGCCTGGCTGTTGAGGGCTTGCACGCCGACCAGTAACGCGGTGGCCAGCCATAAGCCGGTGAGCACGCTGAAAAACTGCACAGGATGCCGCCGCCAGTGGCTGAGCAACGCGCGCAGGGTCCAATGAAAGACCGCCATGTCAGGCGACGCCCGCGGGCACGACACGACCGCGGTGCAGCACCACCTGCTGGTCCAGCCGGGCGGCGATGCGCGGGCTGTGAGTGACCATCAGCAGGCTGGTGGGGCTGTCACGCAGCAAGTCCAGCAGCAGTTGCAGCACTTCGTCGCTGGTGGCTTCGTCCAGGTTGCCGGTGGGTTCGTCGGCCAATAACAGACCCGGCCGTGACGCCAATGCCCGCCCCACCGCGACCCGTTGCTGCTGGCCGCCGGAAAGCTGTTCCGGATAGCGCTTGAGCAGATCACCCAGGCCCAGGCGCTCCACCAACTGGGCCTGCCACTGCGGGTCAAACCGCCCCGCTAATCGCGCCTGAAACGCCAGGTTGTCATCCACCCGCAGACTGCCGATCAGGTTGAACTGCTGGAACACCAGCCCGATGTCCGTGCGCCGCCAGTGGGCCAGCTGCGCTTCGCTGAGCTGATCGAGGCGCTGCTCGCCGACCTGGATGCTGCCACCGTCCACCCGGTCCAGCCCGGCCACCAAATGCAGCAAGGTGCTCTTGCCGCTGCCCGACTCGCCCATCAATGCCAGGCTGCTGCGCTCGGCCAAATGCAGATCCACACCGGCCAATACCGCCAGAGGTCCCTGGGGGGTGGCATAGCTTTTGAACACACCTTGCACCTGCAGCATGACGACACTCGTTTGATAGGGGGGCAATCGAGAATAACGGCTGCCGATCCCGGCCATGCAAATTTTTCACATGGATTTCACCGGCTAACCACCCTGCACACTTTAGATTACCGGCCATGGGTCGTTCGCCGGCAACTTGTTAGTTGCCCCGCCTGACAACTTTTTAACCGCAGCATGTTCAGCCAAAAGACAGCCTCCGTGTGACAGCCTCTGGCTTCACTGTGGGCATACGCCAACACGTTGCACCTAACTAATACAACTTTGCCAACACTGCCCATGGTGACTGAAGTGGTTGACTTTACCCTGACCAAACCGCGCTCGCGATGGGTCTTTATCAAGCGCCTGCGACGCCTGTGGCTGGGGCTCTTCGTGGTGGGTTTGCTGTTCGCCGCCAGCCTGCTGTGGAACGCATCGCCAAAGGACCTGGGCATCGGCAATCGCCTATTGACCTCCCACATGCTGCCCCTGTGGCGCGACGGCGACCTGATCGTGCTGGTGCGCCACGAAGAACGTTGCGACCGTTCGACCAACCCTTGCCTGGGGCCCGTGGAAGGCCTGACGATCAACGGCAGCCAGAACGCCGAAGCCCTGGGAAAAGCCTTTAAAACATTGGGTATGGAGGGCAGCGACGTGCTGGCCAGTCCAACCATCCGCACCGCCCAGACCTTACGCTTCATGTTCGGCAAAAATGAACTGACCTCCGGCCAGCAAGCCGTCTGCGGCGCGGCCATGGGCGAAGAATTGCTCAGTCACAAAACCCCCGGACGCAACCTGGTCTTCGTCACCCACAGCGGTTGCATCGCCGACTTCGAAAGCACCCTGGGTTTTCCCCGTGCCGCGTTCCCCAAATACGGCAGCGCCTTGTTCGTGCAGGTATTGCCCAACGGAAAATTCAACACGCTGGGCATCGTCAACAGCCAGGACTGGCCCGCCGCCTTAAAACAACTCTAGACACTTTCCTGTCTGTTTGTTCAGCAAAAAGACAGCCCTGCTCTGGCATGTTTAGTTGCGCCTTTTAACTAAGGACATCATGACTATTTCCCGTAATTCAGTGAGCGCTGTGATTTTTTCTTCTACTTCATTACTTGAAAGCCCCGCAACTAAACGTCAGGGAGCGACGTTTGCATGACTCGATTAAAACCCCTGCCGATATTATTACTGGCCTTTGTCGCCTTTTACCTGCTTCCCCTGGGCCTGCACGGCTTGTGGACCCCGGACGAAACCCGCTACGCCCAGATCAGCCAGGAAATGCTCCAGAGCGGCAACTGGATAGCGCCGCATTTCATGGGCATCCGCTATTTCGAAAAGCCTGCCGGCGGCTACTGGTTGATCGCCCTGGGCCAGGCGGTGTTCGGCCAGAACCTGTTTGGTGTGCGCATCGCCTCGGCCCTTACCACCGGATTGAGCGTGCTGCTCGCCTATCTGATCGCCCGTCGCCTGTGGAAAGACCCTCGCAAAAGCTTCGCCTGCGCGCTGCTCTACCTGAGCTTCGGCCTGGTGGCCGGGCAAGCGGGTTATTCCAACCTGGATCCGCAATTCACCCTGTGGGTCAATCTGAGCCTGGTAGCCCTGTGGTTTGCGTTCGACAGCAGCACATTGCGCGGCCGTCTTTGGGCCTGGGCCGTCGTGGGCCTGGCCTGCGCCCTGGGTTTCCTGACCAAGGGTTTCCTGGCCTTGGTGTTGCCGGTGCTGATTGCCGTGCCTTACATGCTCTGGCAACGCCGCCTGGGCGAACTGCTGTGTTATGGCCCGCTGGCCGTGCTGGTGTGCTTGCTGGTGTGCGTGCCTTGGGCACTGGCGGTCCATCTGCAGGAACCGGACTTCTGGCGCTTCTTTTTCTGGAATGAACACATCCGCCGCTTCAGCGCCGACAACGCGCAACACGTGCGGCCATGGTGGTTCTTCCTGCCGATCATCGCAGTGGCTTGCCTGCCCTGGGCAGGGTTGCTGCCGACCACCCTGCGCAAGGCCTGGCAGGAAAAGCGCCAACCGGCGATCGCCTTCCTCGCCTTGTGGCTGCTGTTGCCGCTGGGTTTCTTCAGCTTGAGCAAAGGCAAGCTGCCGACCTACATCATGCCGTGCCTGCTGCCCCTGGCCTTGTTGATGGGGCATACACTGGTCAACCTGATCAACAACGGCCGCGCCCGCACCCTTTGCCTCAATGGCCTGCTCAATTTCCTGATCGGCATGGCCGCCATGATCGTGCTGATCTACCTGCAAATCGCCCGGCCGCTGTACAGCAACAGCCACGCGGAGATGTTCAGCCTGTCCCTGGCGTTTATCGTGTTGTTGGTGTGGATCCTCACTAACCTGCTGCAAGCCTTCCGCCCGCTGACGCTGTGGGCGATGCCGACCTTGGGCATTGGCGTGCTGGTTATCCTGCTGCCGGCGAGCATGCCGGAGTGGATCGCAGACAACGAAATGCCCGACCAGTTTGTGCTCGAACACCTGGAAGAACTGCAACAGACCCAAGCCCTGCTGAGCAACGAACTGGGGAATGCCAGCGCCCTGGCCTGGCGCCTGAAACGCCCGGAAGTCGCGTTGTATGACACCGAGGGCGAGTTGCGTTATGGCTTGCAATACGCGGGGTCAGTACATCGCAAAGTGGGGTTGGAAGACGTGCAGGCCTGGCTCAAGGAGAAGCGCCTTATCGGATCGGTCGGCGTACTGATGCGCGTCAACAGCACCCGTGAAATGCGCGAAGCCGGGCAACTACCGCCAGGAGGCAAACGCTACTACAAAGGCTCCCTTGAACTGATCATCTATCCGCAATCGCCTTGATGGCTACGTTCTGGAAGACCGAACGCGGCGCGCTGTCCTGCAACTGGTTGATCATTGCCAATGCCCACTAGCTGGGTGGCCTCGGTCCTGGTCACTGCGTCTTCCGTACGGGATCGGCGCCTGGCTGAGCGTGTGGCGGATCTATCTGATCAACGAACAGCTGCTGTGCTGATGCTGCTGATACTGGGCGTGGTTTACCCGTGGAGCAACGGAAATGGCGGTGTGCCGCGCTTTGCCGAAGACGTTCGAACCGCGGCGCCCTAAAGCGCGCTGTGGGAGCGTGGTGTCCATTCCGCAGCCCAAATATGAGGCGGTCTTATCCTTTTGGCAGGCTGGCGGCGTGAATAAATGCCTCATCCAAGCTATTAGCGCTGTATGCATCCATGAAGCCTTGCGCATCAGTGAAACGGTTGAATTGTCTTTGACTCAACATGTAGAAATCATCGCAATGCGCAACGATCTCATCGACATTGTGTGATGAAACCAACACCGCGACACCTCCTGCCGCGGCCCCCTCCAGACAACGCCAGATGTGATAACGGAACTCTGGATCCACACCCGCAGTGGGTTCATCCAATATCACAAGGTCCGGGCTGGCGCAGAGCAGGGACAACGTAAAAAACCAGCGTTTTTCCCCGTAGCTGCAGAGTGCAGATTTTTTGTTCCAGATCTCGCCGTAACGCTCTGCGATGCCTGGGCTCCATTTTTCGATTTTATCAAGCGCATGTTGTTGGGTGACCTTGGTGTCAGAGCAAAACAGCATGGTCATTTTGAAGATGTCGAACATGCGAAATACAGGGGGTGTGCTGATGATCTGCGACAGGTAGAGCAGCTTTGAGAAGGCGTTGTTTATCGCGCCGCCATCCATTTTCTTCAGGCCGCACAGCACATCAAAAAAGGTGGTTTTGCCGGAGCCATTTGGACCGAGAAGGCCTGATATGGAGCCGGCCTCGACTGTCAGAGAAGCCTTATGAAACACGATATGAGTTCCATATCTGACATCAAGAGAATCTACAAGAAGTCCCGCCATCAGTAACGGCTCCAAACAGGGTTAATCAGTAAAAACCGGCACATCACTAAAAACAAAAACGAAAGTGAAATAATAACCACCAAGACAACCATCCCACATTCCATCACTCCGTCCAACATAATCCTATTCGCCCACCACATCGGATTAAAAAAACTGATAACCCCTAATGCCGGACTTACTGGACCCACACTCAGAATTCCAAGTGCTAACATCGTGAGGGACACAATAGAAAAAAGTGTACTCGTATTTTGAAAACCTAACGGGACCAGTGTCAGCAACAGCGAGGGAATAGAAAAAACAAGAAAACAAACGTAAAACCGTCCAATAATCACGAGATACTCGGCAACATCCACACGCCCTGAAAAAATACGGGTAAGTAAATAAAACACAGAGCCATACAATATCGACACAACTGTATATGCGAAAAACTGCCCAACCAAAAAGACAACCTTAGTACGCCCCGTATAAACAAAAGACCGAAGAAAACCACTTTCCCTCCGACCGACCATATAAAACGCCAGCCCAAACAATGCCACGTTCGATGACACAAAAGCATAGAACCACGAAGTACTGGAGAGATAATCCACAGCCGAACTATTCAGTGGCGCACGCACGTAGGTAATCAAATAGTAGGTCACCACTGGAGATATCACCGTCCAAAACAATGCAACAGGCTCTCTGAGCTGTTCTTTTATAAATAACGCCGCTAACGAGACCGGTCTCGACACACAATAAAAAACCATCACTCACCTCACGGAAACGGGACCATCACTGCTAATCTGGAGCCGAGTATCGATAACTCAAACGCTCTGGAATACTGATTTATCAAATTGAAATTCTTCGAGTTATTCATGTGAAGAAACAAATCAGGGGAGACGAATTTAACGAAAACCCCCACCACGCCATTAACCTCCTCAATTTTTGAGTAGAAATAGCCAGAGATACCCAATTGCTTTAGCACTGACAAAAAATCAGGCACTGTAAAATCCTGCAGAGACCTACGCCCTCCACACTCCAGCACATCAACAACATCTTGATAGGTCTCATAAGCATTGCAACTTAAAAAATAACGTATATATGAATCTTCAAGCTTTGATTCTTCAGAACCAGTAGCCCTGAACACATTCATGAAGCGAAAAGTCTGCCACAACTCAAGCAAAGATTTTTCCAACGCAATAGACATATCCGACGAATAAGCCATCCCAGCACAATATTTTACGTGCCGACCGTCTTTCTCTTGCCCATATACAACCAATATGCAAAACCCCGGAAATCTAGTATCAGATATATCTAAAAAGGTTATCTCCCCCGACATGGATAGCGCATTGTATAGGTGTAGAACGTCCCGCCTCACCAATAACTGCACCACTTGTTTAGAAGAAATCCGCGAACGACACGTCTTCGTTAACCAGAACCTGACAAGAAACTGGCGTTCAAGATATTCTTTTATCGCTCCTAAGAAAGCTATATCTGCGCACCAATGGAAGCTGCACCCACATGTATCCCGAAGAGGGTAGAGCACGCTATCATCACCGAGATTATAGGACGAGAGCGAAATACAGGCAGTCGGGATAAAACACGTAGAGAAGTCAGAAGCCCTGACCACCTGGCTTAAAGCAAACTTATATCCACCGATATCTGCAAGAGAGACTTTCTTATTCGACGTCTGAACGAACGCCTCCGCGAAACCGAGAGCTTCACTTTCTGACAGAGTCTCACTAAGAAACCCGCGTTTTTTTGAAAAAACCTCCCTATAAAAATGTCGGCGTTCGAAATACTCACCTATAGCAGTTTTGATCGAGTTTGAACCTCCTCCTACACCAGATCCATTCACCGAGAGGAAATCTGATATTTCTACGGCGCTTGGCAGGCCGAGCATCCCCGCAGGCTGAAAAAGAAGTACTCCGGGGAGATCCGGCTTATGCATTTCATTAATAAGCTTCATGCCGCTTACCTATAAAATGAACACACATTGGTAAAAACAGAGCCGGGTTAATTCCCAGGACTTTACACAGCATGAGGTCCGTATACGCAGACCATAGCCGAGATGACAGTCCCAAGGACTTGGCTTGCAGCTCGACAAGCATGTAAATTGAGCCAATCTCCATCAGAGCCATTCGATACCCACGATACCGATACTTGAAGAGATTTTTAGGCATATAGACCGCGTAGACTATCGCCAGACTGGGCGTCCCAATACTATTAGACGAAAACAGCAGTGCCGCCTTGAGTTCCTCTACATCAACCTGAATCTGCATCACCTCAAATTTTCGGGATCTCGGAAGCAAATGGAGTACTTTCCCGGGACAGGGCCAGGTGGGGTTGTCCTCAGTCATTGAGCAGAGGAAAACTTCGGCAGGGTACAGTGCGCCACCGCTCGGATACCCTCTTTTGCAGGATTCAATACTCCTTGATAATAATGGCCACATAAGCATCTCTACATCCGAGAACGCTAACAAGTGAGGCGAAAAGTGCTCACATGACTCATTTCTGTACAGCGTTTTTTCTCTTTCCTCTTGGGAGACGTTTATCGTCAGCGTAAGATCCATATCGGGATAAAGGGCCAATTCATTCCCTGTCAGTTGTTCAAGGTTTTTTTCATTTAATCGATGGAGGCTCGTGCGGCCTTTGATCGCCCCATGAAATACAAAATTACCCTTATTATGAAACTCAAGCACCTCACCGTAAACCGAGGACTCTATAAACCTTAGATAGTAATCGTGCGGAATATTTTTCATTCACGCGCCCTCAAACAATCACACATATACCAGTGCGAATTAGGCTCTTCTGAAATGTGACCATCCATTAGCCGAAGATGTGAGCTATGCAGAACGTCATCCTGATACTTATGCCCATCGTTATACTCGGTGAAGAATTTAATCTTTTTTATAACCGCACCGACAACAATCATCTCCTGATAAAGACTGAGCGCCTTGGTTGGCACACCTACATGCTTGTTTTTACAAAACGCCAAAATACTTGCCCAGTCGTTCCTTGAAGTCTTCACCAACTGATTGGGAATAAACCTGTCGACGCTACAAAAATGACACGGATTCCCTATCTCCGGGATATAAGGCTGCCCGATGCAAAAAACACTACCCATTTGCCAACAAACGCTAATGGCACTTTTAGGAGACGCACGTACGAGATCGAAATACAAGCTCTTAACACGATCATAATCATACACATAGCACAACAGTACAATAAAACACCTTAAATTCCGGACCGCTTCAACCGATTCACTTGAGAATGATCTAAACTCCAAAGACGTGGACAGCTCGCCCCTGAATAGACTTTCTATATCAACCTGACCTCCCCAATCATGGATAACAATAGTTTTCTCAAAATATATTTCCTCAACCGACCTCAGCGGGATTACTCTCTCTAAAAATGCAAAGGCATCACTTTGATTCAACCCACTTTCTGCCAACACCTCATCCAACTCGACCTTCGTCATCACCTTCGAAAGCTTTAGTTTCCGAAGCGCCTTTAACAATGGCTGAGAATGGATTTTTGAAATCCCAATATCGGAAACCAGAAGACTTTCGGTTTCAAAGTTCAGGATTTCGTAATTGGGTATGATGATATTCATTGCACGATCTCCTGTAGAGGTTTTCTGGAAAACCAGAAAACCTCATTAGGTGAGTGAATACTGAATCTACTCATCCGCCGGTGGGGGCTCTATTATCGAGTTATGGCACTCCCCGCTCCCCCCATTACACCCGCCGCCTCCACCACATCCTCCGCTACCCCCGCACCCACCTTGACTTCCCGAGGCTCCGGCGTTACCCGCGTACGGGTTGAACCCTTCCTCACTTTCAAAGCTAAAAACAAACTCCCCAAACGCTTCATTGTTCATGTCGGATCTCCAGCTTTGTGAAGCTATTGACTTTAGGTCGCTCATCAACAAGCAACAAAATCAAATCTAGTCCGACTGGAGAATCTCGCAACAACAATAAAAAATTTATGTAGGACATATAACTTATAATTTTAGGAAAATTCATTCATGAATTTCGGAATCCAAACAATTGCCAAAAATATAAAAACCGTCGCCACCCACGCATTAAAAAATCAATCTAAATAAAATTAATACGTTGCAAATCGTCTAACCAAAAGCAACAGCCAACACCAATATCGATTTTTTTTGCAAAACAGAACTTTTCTCGACAGGTGTGCAGAATAAATCCGACAAGTGGCGCTGCTTGTCTCTAAGGGTTTGCTATCTGCGCGACGCTAATACTGGCTGCTTACCCGCGTAGTAACTGCGCTCGCCGAGGATGTGCGAACAGAAGCGGCCAAACGCGCGCCGTGGCAGCAGTACCACATGTGGGGGAGCCTCTGGCGTACTTAGGCGAAGATCATGGGGTGATAACCACCCAACCAGATAATGACGAGCGGTGGTTTCATAAGCGTGAGGATGGAAGCGTGGCGTTTGTGCCAACGCTTCGATAGACAGAGGTTTCATCGGCCCGACAGGTCGATCTTCTCGCGGGTCCCCGCATCAATAAGACCGTGGAGCCTTTCAAACAAAGGATCGGCATCCGTGTAGCCTTTTCCGTAGGTCAGGTTGAATCCGTAGTCGAAACCAGGATTGAACCCGTTCATGCGCGACATACCGGCCTCGGCCGTGTCCACTCGCAAACCTGCCACCAGCGCCTGCACCGTCGGATGCTCGACCACATCCTCAAACAAGGTACGCCGTACTCAGCAAGTGTCAGGAACTCAGGTCGCTGGTCACTCGTCCTCCTGCAACACAATCGCGCGGTTGGTCACCCGTTACAGGTCGGACAAGCGCTGGGGTGAGCAACGTCGTCCAGCAAGACGTAATCCATCGAGGGCGATCAGACCTGTAACTTCCCGTCGCCGAGCGCTCGAACAACCTGTATCTGTTTCACCGGATATCGCGCTTGAGTATCGGTATTCACCAATTCAGAGCGTACCGACTCCACGTGCAGAACGCTGACCGTAGACCCTTTGACAAACGGCAGACTTACATAACTGGCCTCAGCAGGCGCAGTACCTCGTAGTTCCTGAGAGAACAGAACTTCACCTGTCGCAGTCCTCACCCATACGGCAATATAGATCGTTGAAAAATAATAGTGCGGCGCACCGGGGTGCACTTGGATAGCCACTTGCTGAGTCGCTGTATTAATATTGATTTCCGCGACCGACCTATTTTCAAGTCCAGGCTGACTCCAGGTAAAATAGTTACCCGAAACGACTGGTCCCCCCGTGTCCGCGTAAGAAATGATCAAGTCCTTATACAGGCCGATAAGCGTGTCTTTTTCGGCGCCGTCGAACGTATGGATCGCTGCGAAGACATCCATCACAGGTGCTGATCCAGCATGGAGCAATACATGCGGTGTTTTTCTGATTTCATCGGCCGCGGCTGCAATTCTGGTCTTGAGGTTATCCGCGGGCCAGCTGCCCATCTTGATATTTTTAAAACCCTGCGTTGTAACTTCTAAAAAATTATCTATTGCCTTGAGGTCAATAAATGGCTGCAACCTCGGAACTTCTCTCAGCCGAACAGGTTCCTGGTGGTGAACGTTGACAGTACAACCCGGGGCTATCGGAAACTCATACACGCCCACGAGCGCACCCACGCCCGGAAGTACCACATCGCACAATATAAAGCCATTCAAATCCCTAACAAGAACACTTGCATACGTCGCAGAACCAAAGTAAGAGTGTGGCGTGGTACTGACAACACTGAACGAAGCCCTGCACGATTCCATATCAATACATAACGTTGCAATTTTCCCATCGCCAAGTCCCAAAAAGTCAATTGTTTGGGAAGCCAATGAAGTCCCCTTCGCCAGCACGCTATCTAACTCAACGAGATTGTTCATATTGGCGGCCACTTCCACGTACGTGTAATTTTTGATGAGATTCCCACTGGTCATCGCCGGGGGCTGCAAGGTATAAACACCGATTGGCAGCCCCTTTACTTCTAACGTTGGTGAAATCACCTTAACGACCCTTGATATATTGCTACCCGTCCGAATGACAAGGGATTTGCCTTTATTTTCGAAATAGGCTCGCTCTGTCATTCTCAGTGTCACGTCGCCCTTGAGGTCGGTCTCCAGGAGGGATTTGCAATCAACAAGAGACAGTGGCGTCTTTAACTTCAGGCGTCGTTGAATGGAGGCCAGCTGTTCGGGAGGAACAACCCTGTACAAGGGGCAACAGGGTTGATAATTGGCATAGGCAGTGTTGAAGCTAACCGCATTCGTGACGTTGGCCCCCACTTGCGTCATGAACGGGCCGACATCCAGGTTGGTTCGTTCAGCCCAGCGTGTGACGAAGATATCTTCCAAAGGAAAGGTGAGGTAATTAAACCCTTCAGCGTTGGCGAGTCGTCGATAATACTGATTAAACTCGGTAAATGCAGGCTCACCGACTTTATCAATGACAAGCATAAATATGAAAAGCAACTCACTCAGGGGCCACATCGAAAGGGGGACGTCACTATCAATACGACTACGCACGGCATCAAAGGTAGCCTGAGCATTTCCCCCATACATCCAACCACGCTCATACACACTGTCGCCCATCATCTTATGCTGATAGTACGTTGCGTATATATTATTCCAAACCTCACCGGTCGGTATCGAACTATTATACATCGCTAACGTTTGATAACCGTGAGCGATCTCATGCAGCGCACACCAATTATCGGGGCGGGTATCCAGCCAACAAGGCGCGATAGTTGCTGCCACTTGGGCGGTCCAATACTGACCATAATACGCTGACCCTCCTCCGTCCTTATCAGCCTTGATAAAATAACGATTGAGAATATTTTTATCCGTAGGCACTGTTGCATCAAGCGAAATACCCGCCAACCGATTAAAATATTCAAACACATTCACATAATAGGCTTCAAGGGCGCCCAGACCTTCCGCCTGATGCAGCTCCTTGAGCCTTGACTTATCAACTGCCGGCACCAGCAAATTTGCATACGTTGTTTGAACAAGTGTAAACGCCGAGTCAGTTTCATCCCATTGCCGAAAAAACAAGTCAGCATCATCACCCGCGCGATAGGTCGGCAATACATGCTCACCCACCGCCGAATATTCAATTTGCACATCGATGGGAATATAGGGTGTACGAATAAAGGGGACCGATGCGCTAGTCACAGTAAGTGTCGTCCACTCTCCAGTGATCCTAACGTAGGTTTCCGTCGATCCGCTATCATTCAGCATATCCAACTCTAACACGGTGTCCATTGGACTCGATCGACGAATTGAAAAGCTGGCACCGGCAGGCAACGCAATGCCCAGCGACTGGCGATCATGGTAAATACCTTTGCTAAAGCCGGTCCCAAACAACCAGGACGGATACTCTAACGTATAAGGCTTGTACGTTTTCACACTATCCTTTAACTCGATCATTTCAACACTCGCACAGTGATTCGCCCATCCAAACTTAAGCCGAAATCAACTGCGCAGCGACTGTTATAAATGACAGTTTTTTATAATTAGTTCTTTGCCCCCTTAAAAGAAAAGCATCTAAAGAATGGTTTAAGGGTGCTCCCACAGGGACCGCACTTAAACCGTCAGATTCAGCGGCGCCGTTGAGTTGGGCGGCGCGTTGCAAGTCAGCGCAAGCCCGACTGCCGCAGCCGATACTCCCCCGGCGTCACCTGCGCATACCGAAGGAAAAACCGGCTGAAGTACGCCGGATCCTTGAAGCCCAGCTGATAGCAGATTTCGTTGGCGGAGCTACCGGTGAACAACAGCAGGCGCTTGGCTTCCTGCATCAGCCTTTCCAGGATCAGGCGCTTGGAGGGCAGGTCGGCCAGGCGCCGGCACACATCATTCAGGCGTGCCTCGGTCACGCCAATTCCTTCGGCATAGCGTGCCAGCGGCCAGTGTTCCAGGTAGTGGGCCTCGATCAGTTCGTTGAAGCGATGGAAGATGCGCAGGTCTTCATGGCGGGTCGGCTGCGCGGGCAGTGAGTGAACGCACAGGCGCAGCAGGCGAATCATGATCAGCCGCGTGAGGCTGTCCAGCGCGGCGGCACGCCCTGCCCTCGCGCCGTTGATCTCTTCGTTCAACTCTTCGAACAACCGATCCAGCCCCTGGTCACCCGCCGTCAGCGCCACACAGGCGGCGCCGGAGGCCAGGCTGGGGTCGGCATCGATCAATCCCCACACCAACTGCTGGCGCACCGTCAGCACATGCCCGTCGGCATCCGCCTCAGTGACAAAAGCGTGGGGCACCGTGGGCGGCGTCAGGAAGAACATCGGCCCGGACTCCACGTACTGGCGGTCGTCCAGGTACACCCGCACCGCGCCGCTTTTCACGTAATGCACCTGGAAAAACCGGTCATGCCGATGCACCGGCATGTTGCGCCCGAAAAAGCCCGCCAGGTTGCCGAGCTTGTCGTAATGCACCTCGGCATCGCTGTAACGCTGGTCGTAGACCTGTCCGATGTTGATGTTGGGGATCGGCTTCACGTGGCTCTCTTCTTGTTGTTTTGAGGCTGACCGATTTTGCCACGCTTGACGGTAGTTAACATATTAATTATAACGTTAACAACTTAACGAACTGCCTATGCAGCAGTCGCCACCGTCAGGAGAAACGCATGAGCCGTACCCTGCATGATGTTGCCAGCGGCACCCTGTTCGGCGTTGCGCTGAACTATCAGGGTTTGCTGGACCAGCATCTCGCCGCCTTCCAGCAGGCGCCCTACCAGAAGCCGCCGACCAAGCCGGTATTGTTTATCAAGACCCCGAATACGCGTAATCAGCACGACGCGGTGGTGCTGCATCCCCAGGGTGAACGCCTGCAACCCGGCCCTGCTTTAGGCGTGGTGATTGGCCTGCGGGCCAGCCGCGTCAGCCTGGAAAATGCCATGGCCCATGTGGCTGGCTATGTGGTGGTCAACGAGTTCAGCCTGCCGGAAGACAGCTACTACCGCCCCGCCGTCAAAGCCAAATGCCGCGATGGTTTCTGCGCACTCGGGCCGCATTTGATCCCGCGCGACCAGGTGGCCAACCCCAATCAACTGAGCCTCAGGCTGTGGGTCAACGGCGAACTGCGCCAGGAAAACTCCACCGCCCATTGGGTCCGCGATATTGCGCAGTTGATCGCCGAAATCAGCGAATTCATGACCCTGCACCCCGGCGACGTGCTGATCACCGGCACGCCCGAAGGCCGTGTGGACGTGCTGCCGGGGGACAAAGTTGAAGTCGAGATCAGTGGCGTGGGCCGCCTGGTCAATCATATTCAAGCGGAGACCCCAGCATGAAACGCGCGCGCATTCGCTTTGAAAATGAAATCCACGCGGTACAGGTCGAAGCCGACAACGCCCTGCGCCTGGACGATGGACGCCTGCTCGCCGAGGATCAGGTCGAGTGGCTGCCCCCGGCCACCGGCAACATGTTCGCCCTCGGCTTGAACTACGCCGACCACGCCGCCGAACTGGCCTTCACCCCGCCCACGGAACCGTTGGCTTTCATCAAGTCCGTCGGCACCTACACCGGCCACCGCCACGTCACCTGGCGCCCGGACAACGTCGCCTACATGCACTACGAGTGCGAGTTGGTAGCTGTCATCGGCAAGGCCGCGCGCAACGTCAAGCGTGCCGACGCCCTGGACTACCTGGCCGGCTACACGGTGTGTAACGACTACGCGATCCGCGACTACCTGGAAAACTACTACCGCCCCAACCTGCGCGTGAAAAACCGCGACGCCACCACCCCGGTCGGCCCGTGGATCGTCGACGTGGCCGACGTGCCCGACGCAGGCAACCTGACCCTGCGCACTTGGATCAACGGTGAACTGCGCCAGGAAGGCAGCACCCGCGACATGATTTTCGACATCCCCTACCTCATCGAATACCTGTCCAGCTTCATGACCCTGCAACCCGGCGACATGATCGCCACCGGCACGCCCGATGGCCTGGCCGATGTGGTGCCCGGCGATGAAGTGGTAGTGGAAGTCGAAGGCGTGGGCCGCCTAGTCAACCGGATTGTCAGCGAGGCGGACTTCTTCTCCGCCCGGAAAGAGGCGTAATCAGCATGATCAAACATTGGATCAACGGCCGTGAGGTCGAGAGCAAAGACACCTTCATCAACTACAACCCGGCCACTGGCGAGGCGATTGGCGAAGTCGCCAGCGGCGGCGCCGAGGAAGTCGCCCTGGCCGTCGCCGCGGCCAAGGAAGCCTTCCCCAAATGGGCCAACACCCCGGCCAAGGAGCGCGCACGCTTGATGCGCAAGCTCGGTGAGTTGATCGAGCAGAACGTGCCGCACCTGGCCGAGCTGGAAACCCTCGACACCGGCCTACCGATCCACCAGACCAAAAACGTGTTGATCCCACGCGCTTCGCACAACTTCGATTTCTTTGCCGAAGTCTGCACGCGCATGGACGGCCACAGCTACCCGGTGGACGACCAGATGCTCAACTACACCCTCTATCAACCGGTGGGCGTGTGCGGGTTGGTGTCGCCGTGGAACGTGCCGTTCATGACCGCCACCTGGAAGACCGCACCGTGCCTGGCACTGGGCAACACAGCGGTATTGAAGATGTCGGAACTGTCGCCATTGACCGCCAATGAACTGGGGCGCCTGGCAGTGGAAGCCGGGATCCCCAACGGCGTGCTCAACGTGATCCAGGGCTACGGCGCCACGGCCGGCGATGCACTGGTGCGCCATCCGGACGTGCGGGCGATTTCCTTTACCGGCGGCACCGCCACCGGCAAGAAGATCATGCAGACCGCGGGCCTGAAAAAATACTCCATGGAGTTGGGCGGCAAGTCGCCGGTGCTGATCTTCGAGGATGCCGACCTGGAACGCGCCCTCGACGCGGCGCTGTTCACCATCTTCTCCCTGAACGGCGAACGCTGCACCGCCGGCAGCCGCATCTTTATCCAGGAAAGCGTGTACCCGCAGTTCGTCGCCGAATTCGCCGCCCGTGCCAAGCGCCTGATCGTCGGTGACCCACAGGATCCGAAGACCCAAGTCGGCTCGATGATCACCCAGGCGCATTACGACAAGGTCACCGGCTACATCAAGATTGGTATCGAGGAAGGCGCTACCCTGCTCGCCGGTGGCCTGGACCGCCCGGCCAATCTGCCGGCGCACCTGAGCAAAGGCCAATTCATCCAGCCAACGGTATTTGCCGATGTGAACAACAAAATGCGCATTGCCCAAGAAGAAATCTTCGGTCCGGTGGTGTGCCTGATCCCCTTCAAGGACGAAGCCGAGGCCCTGCAACTGGCCAACGACACCGAGTACGGCCTGGCCTCCTACATCTGGACCCAGGACATCGGCAAGGCTCATCGCCTGGCGCGCGGGATTGAAGCCGGCATGGTATTTATCAACAGCCAGAACGTGCGCGACCTGCGCCAGCCGTTCGGTGGCGTCAAAGGCTCCGGCACCGGGCGTGAAGGCGGCCAGTACAGCTTCGAAGTGTTTGCCGAGATCAAGAACGTGTGCATTTCCATGGGCAGCCATCACATCCCGCGTTGGGGTGTGTAACCCGCGACAATGCGCACTCTAATAAAAACAACTATTCAGGAGAATCATCATGGGCGAAGTGGTCCTGGCGGCGAAGATCTGCCACGTACCGTCGATGTACCTGTCGGAACTGCCCGGCAAGCATCACGGCTGTCGCGAAGCGGCGATTGCCGGCCACAAGGAAATCGGCCGCCGCGCCCGTGAGTTGGGCGCCGACACGGCAGTGGTGTTCGACGTGCACTGGCTGGTCAACAGCGGTTATCACGTCAACTGCGGCGAGCAGTTCCAGGGCACCTACACCAGTAACGAGCTGCCGCACTTCATCAAGAACATGGACTACGCCTACCCCGGTTGCCCCGAGCTGGGTGCACTGATCGCCGCCGAGGCCAACGGGGCCGGCGTGCGCAGCATGGCCCATAACATCCCGAGCCTGGAGCTGGAATACGGCACGCTGGTGCCCATGCGCTACATGCACATGGGCGTGCCGGAGGACGAGAAATTCAAGGTCATTTCCATCGCCGCGTGGTGCGCCTGGCATCGCCTGGAAGACAGCTTTGCCTTTGGCGCCGCCGTGCGCCGGGCCATCGAAAAGAGCGACCGCAAGGTGCTGGTGTTGGCGTCCGGTTCCCTGTCGCACCGCTTCTCGGATGACCGCCAGGCCGAAGCAAACATCCACAACTGGACCCGCGAGTTCGACAAGCAGATGGACCTGCATGTGGTGGAGATGTGGAAGCAAGGCCGCTTCAAGGCGTTCTGCGCGATGCTGCCGGATTACGCCGAGCACTGCTTCGGCGAAGGCAAGATGCACGATACCGCCATGCTCCTGGGGCTGCTCGGCGGACCGGATTATGCCAAGCCCGCAGAGATCATCACGCCGCCGTTCGGCAGTTCGGGCACCGGCCAGATCAACGCGATTTTCCCGTTGTAAACCTGGGAGAAACCCATGCCGCACTTCATCGCCGAGTACACCGACAACATCGAACGACAGGCCGACCTGCCCGGCCTGTTTGAAAAGGTCCACCGCGTGCTGGGAGACAGTGGCGTGTTTCCCTTGGGCGGTATCCGCAGCCGCGGCGTGCGCCTGGACACCTGGCGCATGGCCGACGGCAAGCACGATTACGCCTTCGTACACATGACCCTCAAGGTCGGCCACGGTCGCGACCTGAGCACGCGCCAAGCAGTGGCCGAGGCCGTGTTTGCGGTGATCACCACGCACTTCGCCGAGCTGCAGGCGCAACGCCTGTTGGCGCTGTCGTTCGAAATGGTCGAGCTGCACGCGCAGCTCAATTTCAAGCAGAACAATGTGCATGCGTTCCTGAACAACCCGACGGTCTCCACCGATCACGCAACCCCGTAGGCGCTGGCAAGCCAGCGCCCACGGGCCTCCTCCCACGGCCTCTCAGACAAAAAGTACAACACCATGAGCACAGCCCAATCGACTGCCAGCCGCGTGCTGGCCGAGCACGACCGCACCCATCGTTCAGTGACCTGGCGCCTGATGCCGCTGTTGCTGGTGTGTTACCTGTTCGCCCACCTGGACCGCATCAACATCGGCTTCGCCAAGATGCAGATGAGCAGCGACCTGCATTTCAGCGACACGGTGTACGGCTTCGGCGCCGGGTTGTTCTTTATCGCCTATGCGTTGTTTGGCGTGCCCAGCAACATGGCGCTGGACCGCGTCGGCCCACGGCGCTGGATCGCCAGCCTGATGGTGGTGTGGGGGCTGCTGTCCACCGGCATGCTGTGGGTGGAGAGCGCCCGTGGTTTCTATGTGCTGCGCTTTCTGCTGGGGATGGCTGAGGCCGGATTTTTCCCGGGGATCCTGGTGTTTCTCAACCGCTGGTACCCGGCACGCCGTCGTGCCCAGGTCACCGCGTTGTTTGCCATTGCCGTGCCCATGGCGGGCGTGCTGGGCGGGCCGTTGTCGGGAGCGATCCTCGAACATTTCCATGATGTGGGCAGCCTGCGCGGCTGGCAGTGGATGTTCCTGATCGAAGGTCTGCCGGTGGTGCTGCTCGGGCTGGTGGTGCTCAAGTGGTTGCCGGACGGCTTCGACTCGGTGCACTGGCTGACGGCCGAGCAAAAGCGCCAGTTGCAGACCCAACTGCGCAGTGAGGAACAGCGCAAGACCATCACCTCGTTCGGCGGCATCCTGCGTGACCCGCAGGTCTGGCTGCTGGTGGCGGTGTATTTCGCGGTGATGCTGGCAGTGAACACCCTGGCGTTCTGGATGCCCACGCTGATCCACGGCGCTGGTATCGGCCGCGACAGCCAGGTCGGCCTGCTCAGCGCCTTACCGTACCTGGCCGGATGCTTTTTCATGATCGGCTGCGGGCGTTCTTCCGACCGCCACCGCGAACGTCGCTGGCACCTGTGCGTGCCGCTGCTGATGGCTGCCGTCGGTATCGCCGTGGCGGGCCTGGCGCCGGGTAATCCGCTGCTGGTGATGGGTGGGCTGATCGTCGCCGGCATGGGCGCCAGCGCCGCATTGCCGATGTTCTGGCAACTGCCGCCGGCGTTTCTCTCCAACACCACCCAGGCAGCGGGTATCGCCATGATCAGCTCGTTCGGCAGCATCGCCGCGTTCCTCGCGCCCTACCTGATCGGCTGGATGCGTGACGCCACCCAGAGCGCCAGCTTGGCCCTGTACGTACTCGCTGTATTTATCGCCCTCGGCGGCCTGCTGGTGCTGCGCACCCACGCTGCCATCGTCAACCCCCGTTAAGGACCCTTGCCATGCTCGACTCCCAGCAAATTCTTGCGGCTGCTGCCAACCTGGACCGCGCCGAACGCAGCCGCGAACAAGTACGCCAGTTTTCCCTCGACTATCCAGGCATCACGATCGAAGACGCCTACGCGATCCAGCGCGCCTGGGTCGCGCAGAAGATCAAGGACGGGCGCACGCTCAAGGGCCACAAGATCGGCCTCACCTCGCGGGCCATGCAGGTGTCGTCGAACATCACCGAACCGGACTACGGCGCGTTGCTCGATGACATGTTCTTCGACGAAGGCAGCGACATTCCCTTCGAACGCTTCATCGTGCCGCGCGTGGAAGTCGAGCTGGCGTTTATCCTCGGCAAACCCCTCAAGGGCCCGAACTGCACGGTGTTCGATGTGCTCGACGCCACCGAATGGGTGATCCCGGCGCTGGAAATCATCGACGCACGCATCCAGCAGGTCGACCCGCAGACCAACGCAACACGCAAGGTATTCGACACCATCTCCGACAATGCCGCGAATGCCGGTGTGGTGCTGGGCGGTCGCGCGGTGCGGCCAACCGAGATCGACTTGCGCAAAGTGCCGGCTGTGCTGTACCGCAATGGTGTGATCGAAGAGTCCGGCGTTTCGGCTGCCGTGCTCAACCATCCGGCCAAGGGCGTGGCCTGGCTGGCGAACAAACTGGCGCCCCATGACGTAACCCTGCTACCAGGGCAAATCATCCTCGGTGGTTCGTTTACGCGCCCGGTCGCCGCCCGCCCTGGCGATACATTCCACGTCGACTACGACCTGCTCGGCTCGATCGCCTGCCGCTTCGTCTGAACCCTGGAGGATTGTCATGGACATGCCCGTCAACCGCTTCAAACAACGCCTGCGCAACGGCGAGGTACAGATCGGCCTGTGGCTGGGCCTGGCCGATGCCTATTGCGCGGAGCTGGCTGCCAACGCTGGTTTCGACTGGTTGCTGATCGACGGCGAACACGCGCCCAATCACCTGCAAGGCATGCTCGCCCAGCTACAGGCCGTGGCGCCCTACCCCAGCCAGGCGCTGATTCGCCCGGTGATCGGCGACAGCGCGCTGATCAAGCAACTGCTGGACATCGGCGCCCAGACACTGCTGGTGCCCATGGTCGAAAGCGCCGCCCAGGCCCGCGAGCTCGTGCGAGCCATGCGCTATCCGCCCGAGGGGATTCGTGGAGTGGGCAGCGCGCTGGCGCGGGCGTCGCGCTGGAACAGTATCCAGGGCTACCTCGACCAGGCGGATGATCAGATGTGCCTGCTGGTGCAAATCGAAAACCTTGAGGGCCTGGCGAACCTGGATGAGATTGCCGCCGTCGAGGGCGTGGACGGTGTGTTTATCGGCCCGGCGGATTTGAGCGCGTCGATGGGGCATCGCGGCAATCCTGGGCATCCCGAGGTGCAGGTAGCGATTGAAGACGCCATCGGGCGCATCGTGCAGTCGGGCAAGGCGGCAGGGATTCTGAGTGCCGATGAAAACCTGGCGCGGCGCTATATCGAATTGGGCGCGACGTTTGTGGCGGTCGGCGTGGACACCACGGTGTTGATGCGCGGGTTGCAGGCGTTGGCCGGCAAGTTCAAAAGCGTTCCCACGCCAACCCACGCCGGTAGCGTGTATTAACCCCCTGTAGGAGCCGGCTTGCCGGCGATGACGATCTTGAAGACGCTATCGCCGGCAAGCCGGCTCCTACATAGGGTTGTGCGGTGCTGACTCAACGCTTGATGTTGATGTTCTTCAAGTCATCCAGCAGACCCAACAGGGTCTGCAACTTCTCTTCGCCCAACTGATCCTGCAAACGCTGGTAGTTGGCCTCCATGCACTGGCTCATGGACTCGAAACTGGCCTTGCCCTTGTCGGCCAGGGTCACCAGTACCCGGCGCTGGTCTTGCTCTGCTTTGCGCCGGTGCACCATACCGGCGGTTTCCATGCGCACCAATACGCCGGTCATGCTCGGCTTGAGGATGCAGGCCAGTTCCGCCAGCTGGTAGATCTCCAGCTCACCGTACTGTTCAAGGATGCGGATGATCCGCCATTGCTGTTCCGTCAGGCCGTGTTCGTTCAAGGACGGGCGGAAGAAACTCATCGCGGCTTCGCGGGCTTGCAGCAGGGTCAGGGTCAGGGACTGGCGAGGTTTGAGCATAGGAATCAGGGTCACGACGTATTTAGTTAATAATTTAACGAAACTCTAGCATTCCCTGCCAGCGAGCGCGCTATAACTTGTCTATCGCACCGCCCATGGCGCGCAGAATCAAAAGCCTGGGCACGCAGGATCAAGACTTCCATCCCGCCAGGGCCCCTAATGGAGGCATCCGCTTTAGAGCCTTCCTTCACCTTTTCAGGCTGCGCCATGATCAACATCGAAACCCCGACGTATTACACCGCCACCAAGAAATACAACCTCAGCTTCCCGACCCTGGAACAGGACATCGACGCCGACGTCGTGGTGATCGGCGGCGGTTTCTCCGGCATCAACACGGCCCTGGAACTGGCGGAAAAAGGCTTCACCAATATCGTGGTGCTCGAAGCGCGCTACCTCGGTTTCGGCGGCACCGGACGCAATGGCGGGCAGATCATGGCGGGCATCGGCCACGATCTGGAAAAGATCAAGAAGGACGTGGGCGAAGACGGTCTGCGCCAAGTGTTCGAGATCAGCGACCTGGGCGCCGACATCATCAAGAACCGCATCGCCAAGTACAACATCGACGCTGACTTCTGCCACGGCTACGGCTACATGGGTTTCAACGCCCGCCAGGAAAAAACCCTGCGCGCCTGGGAAAAGGACTTCAAGTCGGTCAACAGCCAGCACGAGATCCGCTTTCTCGGCGGCTCGGACGTGCAGCAGATCATCGGTTCCAAGGCCTACAGCAGCGCCCTGCTGCACATGGGCGGCGGGCATGTGCACTCGCTGAACCTGCTGTTGGGCGAAGCCACCGCACTGGCCAGCCATGGCGTGCGGATTTTCGAGAACAGCCCGGCGCTGGAAGTCAGTTATGGCGAACGCATCACCGTGCGTACCGGCCGCGGTTCGGTGCGCGCGAGCAAGCTGCTGTGGGCCTGCGACAGTTTCCTCAACAAGCTGGAGCCGGAGCTGCACCGCTCGACCATCAACACCTACGCGTTCCAGATGATGACCGAGCCGTTGTCCGAGGAACTGATCCAGCGCATCAGCCCGATTCGCGGGGCCTACAGCGACATTCGCCCGGTGATCGATTACTACCGCGTCACCCACGAGAACCGCCTGCTGTTCGGCGCCGCCACGCCGCTGGTGGAGCATATTCCCGGCGACCTCAAGGCCTGGAACCGCACCCTCATGCTGAAGATCTTCCCCTACCTCAAGGACGTGAAGATCGACCTGGCCTGGGGCGGCCCCATGGCGTGCAGCCCCAACCTGTTCCCGCAGGTCGGCACCTTGCCGGGGCGCAGCAACGCGTTTTTCGTGCAGGGCTACTCCGGCTTCGGCGTGACGCCCAGCCACATCATCTGCAAGGTCCTGGCCGAAGGCATGAGCGAAGGCTCGGCGCGCTATGACCTGGTCAGCTCGATTCATCGCCCGACCATCATCGGCAAGGACGCGATCCGCCCCTTGCTGCTGACGGCGGGCAAATCCTGGCACCAACTGTCCGGTTATTGGAACGGGCGCCGCTAAACCACCCCCCTGTAGGAGCGGGCTTGCCCGCGAAAATCGTTAACGATAACGCGGGCATTCCGATTGATCGCGGTGCCATTACGTTTTTCGCGAGCACGCTCGCTCCTACATTTTGTCCTCATCAGGAGCAACGCCATGACTCTCACGACCCTCAAGCACAACATCCAGCTGTCGGAACTCGACGCCTGGGGCACTGTGACCGACCTCGGCTCGCAGATTCTCGAAGGCGAAGTGCGTGCCTTCGGCAAGATGACCTTCGGCGCGCCCACCGACCCGGTCAGCAGCGCCTATTTTGGCACCACCCAGGGCAAATTCCGCATGGTCTACCCCTTCGCCGAACACGCCACGGTGGTGACCGGCGAAGTGCGGCTCACCGACGAGTCCACCGGCCAATCCACGCACTACAAAGCCGGTGACAGCTGGTTCGTGACCAAGGGCACGCCAGTGTTGTGGGAAGTGCTCACCGAAAGCTTCGTTAAACACTACTTCGCCGTCGTATAAAGGAGACATTGCCATGACGAGTTCTTCTGACTGGATCACCGTCGGTGCGCTGGCCGACGGTTTCGCCCCGGACGCTTTCATCCTGCCCAACCTCGCCGACTTGGCGGGCCAAACCTTCACCCTGCATTTCGCCAACGGCTGGCAGATCGAGCACCGTTTCGAGCAGGACCGCCTGGCCTGGCACGCCGCTGACGGGCACTCCAGCGGCAGTGCGCCGTACCGCGCCACCTCGATCCGTCCAGGGCTGTATCTGGTGGACTTCATCAAGCACGAGGCCGGGCACAGTTGGTCGATCAGCCTGGTGCTGGACGCACCGAACGCCTCATTCACGGCGGTGATCGGGCGCCTGCCGGACCACGCCGAGACTCACGAAGGCCTCTATCACCGGGCCCTCGCCGGGAAACCGCTGACCTTGGTCGAAGTCGACTTCCTCCATGGCAGCCTCGACCGCCCGTGGCAGGCCGGCCACTGCCTGCATGCGCCCACCGACGAACTGGTGGGCCTGCGCAACCACTACCGCTACAGCCCCAGCGAAGTCTACGAACACATCTACCTCAACGAGCGCTTCTACGCCTGGCAATGCCTCAAAGGTGTAGAACAAGGCCTGTGCGACACCGACCGCTGCCACTCCTACAAGATCGCCGAGCAGCTGTATCTGTTCGTATGGCAGGAGAAGATCGTGCCGACCCTCGGCCTGGTGCTGATCGACCTGCAACAACACCGCAGCGACGGCAAGATCTTCGGCTATGCGGGTGCGTCCTTCGATGCGCTGTCGAACTTCCCCATCAGCTCGTATTGCCAGGTGCTCAACCGCACGGAGTATCCCGATGACTGAGCCGCGCACGGTGGTGATTACCGGCGCCGGCACAGGCATCGGCGCAGCGTGTGCCCGGCTGTATGCGCAGGAAGGTGCACGCCTGGTGCTGATCGGTCGGCGCAGAGCGCCGTTGGAACAGGTTGCGCAGGACACGGGCGGCCTGATCCTGGTGGGTGATGCCGCCTGCCCGCAGACCTGGGACGGGTTTATCCACCAGATCCGCGAGCAACACGGGCGCCTCGATGTGCTGCTCGCCTGTGCTGGCGGGCATGGCCTGGGCAGCGCCACCCAGACCAGCCCGAGCACCTGGGAAAGCGCCCTGCGCAGCAATCTAGACAGCGCGTTCTACAGCGCCCGCGCCTGCTTGCCGTTGTTGCAGGAAAGTGCGGGGAATATCGTGTTGATCGGCTCCATCGCCGCATTGGCGGCGGGGCCTGAGGTGTGCGGCTACACCACGGCCAAACACGCGTTGCTCGGGCTCAATCGCTCGCTGGCGCGCGACTATGGGCCGCACGGCGTAAGGGTGAACGCGGTCTGCCCCGGCTGGGTGCGCACACCTATGGCCGATGCGGAGATGCAGCCGCTGATGGAGGCCTTTGGCGACACGTTGCAGCAAGCCTATGACCGGGTCTGCGCCGACGTGCCGCTGCGACGGGCCGCCAGTGCCGACGAGATCGCCAAGGTGTGTCGCTTCCTGGCTTCCAGTGATGCGTCCATCATTACCGGGGCGACGGTGGTGGCCGATGGCGGTTCCAGCATTGTCGATGTGCCCACGCTGGCTTTCGCTCACTTGGAGAATGCCCATGAATGACCTGGATTTCAGCGGGCAAGTGGTGCTGGTCACGGGCGGCGCCCAGGGCATTGGCCGAGGCATCGTCAAGGCGTTTGCCCAACGTGGCGCACGGGTGGTAATCGCCGATCGGCAGCGGGAACAGGCTCAGGCGGTGGCGACTGAGTTATCCGCGCAGGGTTGCCGAGTTACAGCGGTGGGCGTCGACCTGGCCGAATCCCAGGCTGTGTTTGAGTGCGTTCAAGGGCTGCCGCAGCTGGATATTCTGGTGCACAACGCCGGGTATTTTCCTTTGACGGCTTTTGAAGACATCACCCCGGACCTCCTGCAGCGCACCCTGGCGGTTAACCTGTCGGCGTTGTTCTGGCTGACCCAGGCCGCATTGCCGGCGTTCCGCGCACAAGGCCGGGGCTGCGTGCTGGTGACCTCTTCGGTGACCGGCAACCGTGTCGGTTATCCGGGCCTCAGCCACTACGCGGCGTCCAAGGCCGGCGTCAACGGTTTTATCCGCAATGCAGCGCTGGAACTGGCGCCGCTGAATGTGCGGGTCAATGGCGTGGAACCGGGCATGATCGCCACGCCGGCGATGGCCAACCTGGGCGATACCGCGTTGAACGTCACCATCGCCAGTCGCGTGCCACTGGGGCGTTTGGGAACAGCGGCGGATATTGCCGGCGCCATGCTGTTTCTTGCCTCCGACCTCGCCGGCTACATCACCGGGCAGACCCTGGTGGTGGACGGCGGGTCCACCCTGCCAGAAGTCTGACCTTCCTACGCCCCCACCGCCTGCATGCGGCTCGAACGGAAATCCTTGGGCGACACCTCGAACTGCTTCTTGAACGACCGGCTAAAATGCGCCGAATCGGTAAAACCCCACTTGTAGGCTATCGAGGTGATCGACTCACTGCGCAGGAACGGGTTGGTCAAGTCATCCGCACTGCGTTTGAGCCGCGCGCGCTGAATGTAGCGGCAAACGCTGTCGTCCTGCTCTTCGAACAGACGGTACAAGTGGCGTACCGAAATGTTCAGGCGGTTGGCCAGGCCGATCGGGCTGAGGCCAGGCTGGCTCAGGGACTCATCAATAACCTTCTGCACATAACTGCGCAGGTTGTTGCCCTGCAGCAGTGCCAAGCCTTCGCGACACTCGTCGCCCTGCTCCAGGGCCGAGCCCAACAGCGATACAAAAGCGCTTTGCAGCGCCTCCACTTCACCCGCGCCGTCTTCGGTGTCGTCCTTGCACAATTGGTCCATCAGCACATGCAGCATGCGCCCACAGGCTTTGGTCGAGGAGATCTTGCCGAAGGCCCGTGCGTCGCCGCCCAGGTGCTTGCACACCTGCGGGCGCGACAATGACAGCGAGGCGTGTTCGATCAGGCCGAAGGGGGTGATTTCGATGGAGCCCACCGAGTCCATCAGCAGCATCTCGCCGGGGGCCAGTTGCAGGGCCTGGCCGTTCTGCACGATCTGCGAGTAGCCGCTGCGCTGGCTGATCAGGAAACAGTCCTGGTCGTTGTCATGGTCGGCGTGGTGCGCCGGGCGTTTGATCAGCCCGGCATTGGTGCGCAAGAGGGCCAGGCCGCGCGGCAGGTCTCTGATCTCGCCGATGAACAATGAGCGGTTGAAGGCCAGTTCTGTGTCGAAATACCCGCACGCGGCGCGTAGCTCGCGGTTCCAGGTGTCCAGCCCGTCGTGTGCATGCTGTGGGATGCTCATGGGGTGTCTCCGCAATGGCTTCTTTTTGTTGTTCTGGTGCAATAGTTAACATGTTATCTATATGCACGCAACAACATCTGGTGTGCTGCTGGAGTAGCACTATTGATGCCAATGGGAAGGATAGGCGCCGGCTCCTGCGGGTCCGCGCACCCACGATGAGTAGCGCTTCGCAGCGTGGGTCGGTTTTTAGAGGTGTGACAGTACCCGCTGCAGGCCTGTCAGGGATGCCAGGAGGTGGGTGCGTTGCACCGGGCTCAGCGCGATGTAACGCCGAAACGCCGGCAGGCGATTGACCACCTCGCTGCCGCCCATATGCTCCAGGCGCACGCACCAGTGCTGGTCTTGCAGTTGGATGCGCAGGCGTTTGAAATCCAGCGGCATCAGCGCCTGGAACAGCGCTGTGTCGGCCAGCAATCGCACCTGCAACTCACGACCCAGCGCCTGGTCGCCGGAACGGCACCTCACACGGAGGCCCGTGCGGCGGATCGCGCCGCCATGGTGCACCTCGAAGCTCGCCGTGCCCGCTGTCGCAGCGGGTACCTGCAGGACGAATTCAGTCAGCACCAGGTGCATCAACAACTGCGACTCGGTGCGTTCGACAATCTCGAACGCCACCCCCTCCACGTCCAGCGTCGCCAGCCCGAGGTTGCGCCGCAGGTGCGCCAGGGTCACCCCTGGCCGATACCCCGCCGGGGCACGACCGGTGCGAAACAGTTCAAACAGTCTTTGCCGCAAAGTCGCCATGACCCTCATCGGCCTGCTCCGGTTGATGACTGAATTCCTTTGCCAACACTTCCTCCACGGAAGCCGGCTTGAAGGGGTTGACCTTCTGCACCACCAGGGTCCAGAACAGCGCGTACGCCGCCGTACCGCCCAGCATCACGCCAAACGGCACATAGATGTCCGCCGGGTTCATGCCCGGAGGCGTGATAAACCACATGCCCAGCAGGATGCCGATGCTCGATACGATCTGCGGCAGCGGGAACCACGGTGAACGATACGCCCGCGGCAAATCCGGCCGACGGATACGCAGGCTGACCACCGAGATCGTCACCAGCAGGTAGGCAAAGCTCCACGCACACACCGCCGCCAGCACCAAGTGCATGATGTTGTCGGTGTTGCCGCCCAGGTACAGCGCGTGCAGGCAGGGAATCAGCATCGCCACCAGGATGCACAGCAGCGGCGTCTTGAAACGTGGGTGCAGGTAAGTGAAAACCTTGGGCAACGCTCCATCCACCGCCATGCCATACAGAATCCGTGGCACACCGGCCATCAAGGTGTTGATAGTGGCCGCGCCGGCGAACAGAAAGCCGATGCCCAACCACAGGGGGCCAATTTGGCCCATCACCTGCTCGGCGAACTTGGGGATCGCCATGGGCGTGTCCAGCAGGTGCACGCCGGAGGCGGCATCGAGTACCACGTTTTCCACCTGGCGTTTCATTGCGGCGCCATAGATGAACATGCACGTGGCCACGCCCATCAGGCCCAGCATCATGGCGCGTGGCATCACCTTGGCCGATTGGCGCAGGTCCGGCGCCAGCGGCGTGACGAATTCGCAGCCGACAAACATGAACATCGCCATGCCCACCAATGACAGCACGGTGATCAGGTCGGTGCCCACCAGCGACTCACCGAACCAGCCGTCCAACTGCACGGCGGGCGTGGCGATCAGCCCCAGCACGCCGAACACCATCAGGGTCGTCCACATGCCAAAGGTGAGGATGATTTCCGCACGGCCAAACGCGCTGACGCCAAATGCGTTCAGCACACCAAAGACGATCACGAAGCCGACGCCCAGCAACCATGAACCGCCGGCCGACTCTGCCAAGGTGTTGAGATGTTCGAAGTTCACCAGGGCCATGACGCCGGACAGGATAGTTTCAGCGGTGCCCGCGAACACATGCACGATCAAGTACGCCGACAAGGTGCCGGTGATCGCGAAAAAACGACCCATGCCGCAGTTGATGTAGTCGTACACCGAGCCGGTGGTGGGCAGGATCGAGGCGGCCTCGGCGAAGGTGGTGGCCTGGGCCAGCATCATCACTACGGCAATCAGCATTGCCACGGCAAACGCGCTGCCGCCGATGCCGAAGCCCATGGTGGCGGTGAGAATCACCGGACTCGCCATGATCAGGCCAATGGTGCTGGCCAAAGCGGTGGGGAAACCTACCGTGCCCCGGTTGAGGTGCGCGGTGAGCCGGTCGTTGATCGACATGTTGGGGTCCTCGAAAGCGGTTTTTTTAATGTGTCAGCACTCTGCGCCCCACTCGAGTTGATCGTCTTGCCCCTGTCTGCCGCCGGTTTTGTTGCTCCCTGCCACAACGTATGGCGTGGCGGCCTGGGTCAATTCCCTGGCACGCAGAGAAAAGACTCAGGCCTCCAACGCTCGCCCTAATGCGCCCTCACTCTTAACCAAGATGGGGACAATAACAATGGAGCACACACTGAAAAATCGCCGCCTGCGCCAGGCGGTCGGCCTGGGCATTGCGCTGCTGGTGGGCCAGGCCCAGGCCATTGAGTTGTATGCCGATGCCGACACTCAGGTCACCGGCAATTTCCTCGCCGTGTACGGTATGTTCAACAGTCCGAAGAACTACGATGGGCGCAGCGGCGGTTCCACCTGGCGCGAGGCGTTTATCAAGTACGGCCTGAGCGTGGACCAGAGCCTGGGCGCCTTTGGCGGCGTGTATGGCACGGCCAACCTGGTGAGCTCCGGCACCTGGGGCGATGGCGATGCGTCGGGGGTCACCACGGGCAAGGAGCGCACCACCAAGTTTGACGAAGCCTTCGCCGGCTGGCGCTCCGGCGACCTGTTCCCGGCCCTGGGCAAGGACGGTCTAGACCTGTCGTTCGGCCGGCAAATCATCCTGTTGGGCGACGGCTTTCTCATCAATGATGACGGTCCCAACCTCGGCAAGGGCGTGGGCGATGGGGACTTCAACCGTGGCGGCGCCTACTACATTGCCGCTCGCCATGCTTTCGACAAAACCGCCGTGATCCGCCTGGGCGGCAAAGACGGCGTACATGGCAGCCTGATGTGGATCAAGTCCGACAACCCTGCCCAGGCCATGACTGAAATGGCCGCCGGCACCCTGGAATACAGCGCGGCACCGGGCACGCTCGGGCTCACCTACATTCACGGAATCGACGTGGATGAACGCTTCGCCAGCGACGTACAGCGCCAACGCAAGGGCATGAACCTCTATAGCCTGCGTGGCGCGGGCAATGCGGGTATCGACAACGCGCATTTCGCCTTCGAACTGGCCCGCCAGGACCGCCGCGACAGCCAGCAAAATGCGGGCTACGCCGAAGCCGGCTACACCTTCGCCGACCTGCCCTGGTCGCCTGACCTGACCTACCGCTACGCGCGCTATTCAAAGAACTGGGACGCCATGTTCTCCGGTTTCAGCCGGGGCTACGGCACCTGGGTGCAGGGTGAAGTCGCCGGCAACTACTCCGGCCCCTACAACACCAACACCTCAGTGCAACACGTGGCGCTCAAGGTCAAGCCGCTGGAAAACGTCACCCTCGGCGCGCTGTTTTTCGACTACACCACCGTCAGCACCCGTGGCCAACTCAACCTGGATGGCCGTGAGCTGGACCTGTACGCCGAGTGGGCGGTGAACGATCACCTGATCATTACGCCGCTGCTGGGTCTCTACAAACCCAACAAGGCTGCAGAGACCGGTGGCAATCAGGTCGGGGGCAACGGCATCAACGTCTACAGTCAGTTGGTGGTTGCCGTGCCGTTCTGAACCGTCTCGGGCGCGCAGGGACGCAGCGCCTGGACCTCGGCATAAGCGCCCTGGTGATACAACAGCGGCGCACGCCCGAAGTCATCAAAGGCGACCACCTTGCCGATCATGATCCAGTGATCGCCGCCGTCCACCTGCTGGTACTTCTCGCAGTGGAACCGTGCCGAGCAATCGGCGAATACCGGCGAGCCACCCTCCCCCGGTTCGTATTCGATCAGGGCAAAGCGGTCTTCACGGGGGCGCGCAAAGTTATTCGACAAGTGCACCTGGTCGGCCGCCAGCACGTTCACCGCAAAATGGCTGGCCTCCTCGAACACCTCATGGCTGTTGGAGCGTTTGTCGATGCTCCACAGCACCAGCGGTGGGTCGAGAGATACCGAGTTGAAACTGTTGGCGGTCACACCCACCTTGCGCCCGGATGCGGTGGCGGCGGTGACCACGGTCACGCCGGTGGCAAAGTTGCCCAGGGCACGGCGAAAGGCCCGTGGGTCGAAAAGGCTGCTGTCAGACATGCAAGACTCCCGGGCGCCGTCGAACGGGCGCCCTGATTGTTGTGGGGGGAAGAACGCGTCACACCATGCTCGGGTCCGGCTCCAGGCCCATCAGCTCGCGGCCAAGGATCTGCGCACAGACGTCGTAGTCGGTGTAGGCATGCGCGCCGGTCATATGGGAATCGCGAAACAAGCGCTGCATCTCGTTATGTTCGAACCAGGCGTTGCCGCCGGCAGCGGCGAACAGACGGTCCACGGCTTCGATGCACATTTTTGTCGCGTAGGCCTGGTTAGTGCGCCAGAACGCCAGGGTTTCGCGGCTCGGGTAACGGTGCGCGGCGCTGTGTTCGGCGTGGTCTTGCCAGGTCTTTTCGAGGAATGCGCGGGCGGCGGCCACCTGGTGGGTGGACTCGGCCAGGCGCATCAAGGCGGGAGTGGCCGCGCCAACGGCGGCACCGGTATAGGCGCGCACGCGGTTTTTGGTTTTTTCGCGGAACACCTCCAGCATGCGCTCGGCCACGCCGAGGCTAACGGTGGAAAACCCGCTGGCGAAATATGGCCGGTACGGCGCGTAGAAAATCTGGCTGTCGGGATACAGGCCGAAACCTGCGGACTTGCCTTCCATCATGTCTTTGGCTTTCTGGATCCGGTGTTCGGGCACCCAGACGTTGTCGATGACCAGGGTCTTGGTGCCGCTGCCTTTCATGCCGGCGGCGTACCAATCGTCACGAATCTGGTAGTCACTGCGCGGCAGCACGGCGAAGCAGTAGTCCTGGCCGCCTTCGGCGTTCTGTCGACGGCAGCCGACAATCGCCCACTCGCCATGGTCACAACCGCTGCTCCAGCCCATTTCACCGCTGAAGTGCACGCCGCCTTCGCCCTCCACCACACGACCGAATGGCGCAATACTGCTGCTGGCGGTGGCATGCGGGTTTTCGCCCCAGATCTCCTGCTGCAACTGGGCCGAAAACAACGCCAGTTGGTGGCTGTGGGTGCACAGCAAGCTCATGGCCCAGGCGGTGCTCGCGCAACTGCCGGCAAGCAAGGCGATGCAATCGGCAAACTCCGGCAGCGAGAGTTCCAGGCCACCAAAGGCCTTGGGTTGAAAAGCGCGGTGCAGGCCAATGCTTTTGAGCAAGGCCATGTTTTCATCCGGCACCTGACGCTGCTGTTCAGCCTGTGTGGCATTCGCGGCGATGATGGGCAGGAGGGGCTTGAGGTCTTCAAGGAGCGGGTTTGGCTTTTTCATGGACGGCCCTGCTTATTATTGGAAGTCCGGCGCGCGCTCCGGGTTGAGGAACGGCGCCTGATGCAGGGCCAGTATCGGTGGGGTGGCACGGCTGGAAAATGCACGTTCCACAGGCAAGATTGTACTTTTCATAGGACTGGCAGCCACAGACATCTCGCACGGCAGACAGAGTCAAGCCATGGCCCGGTGGCTTGGTTACCCTCGGTTTTTCCTTTGTGACCTGCCAGGAACCCGCCATGAGTGATATCCCGCTGCTGCCTCAAGTCGAAGCCTTTTTGCGTCGGCCCCATGGGCTGTTCATCGACGGCGTCAACATCCGCAGCCATTCCAGTCAGACACTGGCCGTGACCAACCCGGCCACCGGTGACGTGATCGCCCAGGTGTCCGATGCGGACCTGGCGGATATCGACGCGGCGGTGAATTCCGCCAACCGCGGCTTCCAGGTGTGGTCCCAGGCTTTACCCGCGACACGCGGCAATGTGCTGCTCAAGCTCGCCGACCTGCTGGAGCGCAATCGTGAAGAACTGGCGCAGATCGAGACCTGCCAGTCCGGCAAGATCATCCAGATTGCCCGCGCATTCGAGGTCGACCAGGCCGCGCACTTCCTGCGTTACTACGCGGGCTGGGCGACCAAGCTCAGCGGCCAGACCCTCACTCCGTCGCTGCCCTCGTTCAACGGCGAACGCTACACCGCATTCACCCTGCGTGAACCGGTGGGCGTGGTGGTGGGCATCGTGCCGTGGAATTTTTCCACCATGATCGCCATCTGGAAACTCGCCTCCGCGCTGGTAACCGGCTGCAGCATCATCATCAAGCCCAGCGAATTCACGCCGCTGACCGTTCTGCGCATCGCCGAGCTGGCCGTCGAAGCCGGGTTGCCACCGGGTGTGCTCAATGTATTGACGGGCGGCGGCCATGTCGGCAAAGGCCTGGTGGAACACCCTGGCACCCACAAAGTGTCCTTCACCGGTTCCGTGCCTACGGGCATTGCGGTCGGCCGCAGCGCCATGGGCGCCGGCCTTACCCGTGCAACCCTGGAGCTGGGGGGCAAGAATGCTGCCGGTTTCCTGCGCGATGTGGACGTGGACACGGCGGTGAACGGCATCATCGAAGCGGGCTTTTTGCACTCAGGGCAAATTTGCGCGGCGGCCGAGCGCTTCTTCGTGCACCGTTCGCAGATCGACGCGGTGCTGGACACACTCAGCCAGCGCCTTAGTCGCCTGAACATCGGCTCGCCACTGGATGAACGCACCGAATTCGGCCCCGTCACCCACCACCAGCACCAACTCAAATTGCTCGGTTACTTCAACCAGGCCCGCGCCGAAAACAACACGATCATCCATGGCGGCACCCTCATTGACCGCCCCGGCTGCTACGTCGAGCCCACGGTGATCCTCGCCAACAGCATCAACGACACCCTGCTCAACGAAGAAACCTTCGGCCCCATCGCCACCTTCCTGCCCTACGACAGCGAAGACGAACTGCTCGCGCTGATGAACAACGGCCCCTACGGCCTCAGCGCCAGCCTATGGACCAACGACCTGGGCAAGGCCTTGCGCATGGTGCCGGCCATCCAGGCCGGCACCTTGTGGGTGAACATGCACACGCTGCTCGATCCGGCGGTGCCGTTTGGGGGCAATAGGTCTTCGGGGGTTGGGCGGGAGTTCGGCAGTGCGTTTATCGAGGATTACACCGAACTCAAATCGGTGATGATTCGGTACTGAATGGAACGACCGCCTCGGCCTCGATCTCGATCTCGATCAACCATTCCGGCAACGACAACCCGCTGACGATAATCCACGAAGACGGCGGCGGGTTATGTGGGAAGCGCTGGCGCAGCGCCTGCGCGATCGGCTCCTGCTGGTCACGAGCGGACTCGGCGATGTACAGCCGCAGCATGATCACATCGGAAAGGTCACCCCCGACTTCGGCCAGCACCTTGTCGATATTGTCCAGCGCCTTGGCGGCCTGCTCGGCAATGCCTCCGCCCACCGTGCGCTCGTCAGCATCCACGCCCACCTGGCCGGAAAGCATGATACGTCGCCCCTGTGGCACCTCAAGCGCCTGGCTGAAGCCGTATTGCAGGGAGTTGAATACCGTCGTGGGATTGATGACCTTTCGTTGCATGACGCTTCCTTGTTGTCGGTAGGAAAACAAGGCTAACCCAAAGGCATCGTTCAATCTGGCAGTTCAACATCCCGCAACATATCGACGGTCAGGGTTTGCTCTGCGCCACCCGCCACACCTTGTTCCCCACATCATCCGCCACCAGCAAGGCGCCCTGCTCATCCAGGGTCACGCCCACCGGCCGACCTTGCGCTTCGCCTTCGGCATTGAGAAACCCAGTGAGGAAGTCGACCGGTGCGCCCGACGGTTTGCCGTCCTTGAACGGGATAAACACCACCTTGTAGCCCGCTTGCGGATTGCGGTTCCAGGAGCCGTGCTCACCGACAAACACCCCATCGGCAAAAGCGGCCGGCATGCCGCGTGCGTCGGAGAACGTCAGGCCCAGGGGGGCGACATGGGTACCCAGGGCGTAGTCCGGCGCGATGGCCTGAGCGACTTTGTCCGGGCGCGGCGGTTGGACGCGTACATCCACGTGGCTGCCGTAATAGCTCCACGGCCAGCCGTAGAACGCGCCGTCCTGCACCGAGGTGAGGTAGTCGGGCACCAGGTCGCTGCCGATTTCATCGCGCTCGTTGACGACCGTCCACAGCTGGGTAGAACCCGGTTTCCAAGCGAGACCGTTGGGGTTGCGCAAGCCGCTGGCGAATAACCGTTTCTCGCCGCTGGCCAGGTCCAGTTCCCAGATAGCCGCACGACCCTCCTCTGCGTCGAGGCCGTTTTCGCCGACATTGCTGTTAGATCCAACCGTCACATACAGCCGGGTGCCCTCGGGATTGGCCAGCAGGTTTTTGGTCCAGTGATGGTTAATGCCCGCCGGCAGGTCGGTGACCTTCACCGGAGTTGCGTCGATGTGAGTCTGGCCCGGGGTGTAGGGCACCTTGACCACCGCGTCGGCGTTGGCGATGTACAAATCGTTGCCCACCAGCGCCATGCCGAAAGGTGACATCAGGCCAGTCAGGAATTCGGTGCGTACCTCCGCATGCCCATCGTGATCGGCATCGCGTAGCAACGTGATGCGATTCGCGCTGGGTGCATCGGCGCCGATGCGGCCCATCACCACACCCATTGCCGTGCGGCGTGCCCAGGCGATCAAGCCGGTGCCGCCGTCGGTGGCACCTTCGGGCATGGGCGGGTGGTTGCTTTCGGCGACCAGCACATCGCCGTTAGGCAAGGTGTAGACCCACCGCGGGTGGTCGAGATTGTCGGCCAGGGCCGTGACGGTGAAACCCTGAGGCGCGTTGGGTTGCACACCCTCAGACCAGCCCACGGCCTTGGAGACCTTGAGCGTAGGGATCAAAGAAGTGCTGGGCTCGGGCAGTTGCGGCGCAGGCCCGACACCCGCCTGGAAAGGCAGTCTGGAGGCTTCGCCACAAGCGCTGAGGACAGCGGCAGCGGCAATCAGGAGCGCAAGGCGGCTCGGTACATTCATGGTTGGAACCTCGAGGCAGAAACGTGAGGGAGTATTGCCTCAAAAAGCACGGGTCACCACCGGGCATGGCGCAATTGAATGTTAACCGGGGGGCACGAATGGTATAGAAGGCCCTTTTTATCGGACCGTTCCTGCATAACTTTCGGGTTGCGTCCGATGAACCTCGCCGCTAACCTTCGCGGGTCGCTGCAAATTCAGCGAATGGGTGTGGTAGCCCAATTCTTTCATAGACCCCAAAACGCTCATGGGCGTTTTTTTGTGCGGGCTGCTTTGTGGCGGCTGTGCATGGGAGGCTTCGGCCTGCCGGGTTTCTATGACCGGTCTACCACCCCGTGTACAGTCGCCTCCTTACTTCGTGTGGTAGCGAAATGGAGGTGCTCATTCATAGGCGTTTCACCCTGACAAACGTCACCCCCAATCCCCCGCCATCCACCTCGGATGACAATCCGCAACTTCCTCCCGATGTCATTTTCACCGTCCGTCCCGGACTCAGTACCGAAGCCGCCTTGAGCAATGCCAGCGAGATGCTTGAGTCAGCGGCTGTCTGCGCCTATGACTGTGCCGAACACCTTGATGGGCCAAGCCTGAAAAAGGTGCTGGCGGTGGTGCAGATAGTCGAGATTGCGCAGTTGTTGGTCGATGAAGCGCTGAACCGGGAATGCCCGGTAGCCTGATCAAACACGTAATTCCATCATAAAAAGCAATCCCTGTGGCGAGAAAGCTTGCCCCCGCTGACTGTGCAGCAGTCCCAGTCTGTTCAAACATAGAACTGGGGCCGCTTCGCGACCCTACGGGAGCAAGCTCCCTCGCCACAGTTACAGTGTTTGTCTTAACTGACTGGCATAAGGGCTTGCCCCCGATAGCAGTGCGGCGATCCGACAAGCCAGCTCCCATACAGACGACCCCCTGCGTCTGAAATGCTGCGCTCGGCATCAGGCCTTCACTGCTATCATCAAACCACTACTGCAGAAATGGACGTCGCTATGCGCCTGATAACAGCTCCCGCTTGTTTACTGGCCGCCTTAACCCTGGCTGGCTGCAGCATCAAGCAAACCGTCACGCCGGTTGCCTTCAGCGGCGCCCAGGCGCCTGAGATCTGCATGATCCCCGCCGAAGGCTTGCGTGCCGGGTTCAATGCCACCTACACCGCGCAGTTGCGCAGCAAAGGGTTCCAGACTCGTGAGCTGCGACCCGGCACCCCACCGGCCAGTTGCGCCCTGTCGACGACCTACATTGGTCAATGGAGCTGGGACCTGGCGCTTTACATGAGCTATGCCGATATCCAGGTGTTTGAAAATGGCCGCCAGGTGGGCAAGGCGCTGTATGACTCGACCTCGGGTGGCGCTCGAATGGGCAAGTTTATCGATGCACAAAGCAAGATCATCGAGATGACCAACCAGTTGTTCCCGAATGCCTCCTATGGTCCGGGCCTGGCTACCAACTTCCCATCGCCAGACTGAACGGCGAAAACTCCGCGAACTGCCACCGCAACGCCAACGCCGCTGGGCGGCGCACCACGTGTTCCACTGTCACCGTCCACAGCCGCTGGGCGCCTTCGAACAGCGCCACTTCCGGGCCGTCGAGAATCAACGAGGTCCGCCCAGCCACTTGCAGCACATCCCCCGACTCAAAGTCGATGAACAACAAACCCGCCACCGGGTTGGCTTGCAGGTTGCCCAGGGTGGCAAAGAACAGGTTGCCGGCGAAGTCGGGGATGGTCAGCACGTTGCCCTCAACCCGCACAAAACCTGAGTTACCGCCCCGATGAGAAACGTCCACCGAACGTTGGCCATCGACCTCGACGTAACTGGCGACGAAAAGCGTGTCGGCGTTGCGGATCAGGGTTTGCGCGGCATCGTCCAAGTCGTTGAAGCGTTCGACCACCGTTCCGGGTCTGCGGGCGATGCCGTCGACCGGGCGCAGTTGGATGTACTTGGGGCAGTTGCCGAAGGTATGCACCACGTCGACCGAAAACCCTTCGTGATCGAATGCACCGATTCGGCCGTTCATGCGATTGCGGCGCCGAGTGTTGAGGTCGATGCCCAGTAGGCCGACGGCTGCTCCCTTACGCAAGGCGTTGCGGGCCGGGTCAGTCGCGGACGGCAGGCTGTCGATCTGCAGGGTCTGCGGATCCGGCGAGTGGGCAAAGCCTGGCGCGCCTTCAATCATCGTCGCCCAAGGGATGCCCTGCTCGTCCACCGCACCCAGTATCAGGTACGGCAATAAAGGGTAGAAATCCCGGTGCTGTTCCGGCAGGTGATCGCGGATCACTTTGGGCCCGACCACGGCCATACGGTCGGCCACGCCCACCGCTGCTTGTATGTACCGTTCACCGGCATGCCAGGGGGATTGTTCGATCAGGTTCATGGCGAGCACCTCATGTTGGATGTGTCGATGCTGCGCCCTGTCAGCCGGCGTGAGAATCACCACGCCAGGCAATCCACTGTTACGCCAGCTGAAATGCCGGGTAGTCGCGCAACGCCGTCACACAGTGGTCGACAAAACTGCGCACGCGCATCGGTGCGTTGCGGCCCTCGCGGTACACCACCTGCACCGGCAGGGGCGGCGGCTCAAAGTCCGGCAATACTCGACGCAGCTGCCCGTTCTGCAGGTGGTCGTGCACCGGATAACTCAAGCAGCGAATCAACCCCGCGCCATGCACCGCCGCATTGATCGCGCCCTGCACCGTGGCGCAGCCGAGTCGGGCGCGGGCCTTGAGTTGATAACCCGGAAAATCCCAATGCACCTGATCGGTGCTGGCGATCAGTCGATGCTGCTTGAGGTCATCCGGGCGTTGAGGCTCACCGTGAACAGCAAGATAGTCGGGGCTGGCGCAGAGGATAGGCCGCACGTGCCCCAGCGGTCGGGCAATCAATGACGAATCGGGCAGTTCTCCGACGAGGATGGCAACGTCGAGCCCTTCTTCGTGCAGGTTCGGGTAATAGTCGTGGTAGCTGACGACCAGGTTCACCTCGGGATAGCGGTCCAAGTAGTCGGCCAAGACCGGCGCCATCACATAGCGGCTGAACAGGAACGGCAAAAACACCCGTAGATTGCCTTGGGCCTGCACATGCAGCCCCTTGGCGGAGGCTTCGGCGGCGTCCACCGCGGCGAGCAGGCGCACGCAGTCCGCCAGGTAGGCGCTGCCGGCGTCGGTGAGGCTCACGCCACGCGTGCTGCGCGCCAGCAACGGCACGCGTAAACGCGCCTCCAGGCGGGCAATCGCGCGTACCAGGGTCGGGCCGGAGACCTGTGCATCACGCGCCGCCGAGGCCAGGCTAGGCTGCCCGGCCAGCGCGGCGAACAACTGCATATCGCGATAACGCTCCATCAGCTGCGCCGCTTGATTGCCGGGTTCAGCGCGGCGTCCTGACCCAGGCGGTGGGTGAGAAAGTCGACAAAGGTGTTGATCTTGGCCGGCACCCGGCCGCTTTTCTGGAACACCACCTGGATCGGCAACGGCGCCGACTCATAGGCTTCAAGGACAATCTCCAACTCACCCGCCGCCACCGCCGCTGCGACTTGATAGGACAGCACACGCGTCATGCCCCAGCCCAACCGCGCCAGGTTGATCGCGGCATTGTTCGCCGTGACCACCAGACGTGGCTCGATGGACACGGTCAAGGGTTGGCCGCCGTCGACGAACTCCCAGCCACTCACCAACCGGCTGGACGACGACGTGGCGATTTTGGCTTCACGCAACTGCGACGGATGCGTAGGCCGCCCGTGCTGTTCGAGATAGGCCGGCGATGCACACACCACTCGGCGCACTTCACCGACCTTGATCGCCTGCTGCCCCGGCTCATGCAAGTGACCGATACGCACCGCCACATCCACACCTTCGTCGGTCATGTTGACCACGCGATCGACCAGCAAGGCGTTGATATTCACCAGCGGGAACCGGTCCAGGTACTCCCCCAGCACCGGTGCCACATACAGCTCGCCAAACAGCACCGGCGCGGTCACCGTCAAATGGCCGCAAGGGATGGAATAGCTGCCCGCCGCAGCTTCCTCGGCTTCATCGAGCTCCGCCAGGATACGCCGGCAATCTTCCAGGTAACGCTGGCCGGCTTCGGTGAGGTGCAAGCTGCGTGTGGTACGCGCCAGCAATTGGGTGCCGATGCGTTGCTCCATGGCGGCGATGGCCCGGGTCACACTGGGCGGCGAGGTTTTCAGGCGGCGCGCCGCAGCGGCGAAGCCCTCCTCCTCGGCCACGGCCAGGAACACCTGCATCTCATGAAATCGGTCCATCGGCACGCCTCTAGAAAGTTATTGCGACTGCAAGCCCACCGCCGTACGCGGCATGCCCACGAACCCCGGCAACGCCTCGATGCTGGCGAGCCAGGCGCGCACTTGAGGGTAGTCGGCCAGCGAAACATTGCCTTCCGGCGCGTGAGCGGTGTAGGTGTAGAACGCCACATCGGCAATAGTGGGTTGCTCGCCGACCAGGAAACGGCTCTGGCTCAATTGCGCCTCCACCAGTTTCAGCAACGCATGGGAACGGGCAATGGCGACGGCGGTGTCGACCTCGGCACCAAACACCGTGGCCAGTCGTGCAGACGCAGGCCCGGCGTGCAACTGGCCGGCAGCGGCCGAGAGCCAGCGCTGCACGCGAGCCTGCCCCACCGGGTCGCTCGGCAGCCATTGACCGTTGCCATAGGTGTTCGCCAGGTAAACCAGGATCGCATTGGAGTCCGCAAGCACAACACCGTTGTCATCGATGGCCGGCACCTGGCCGAACGGGTTGATGGAGGCAATGAACTCGGGGGCTTTGTGAGCGCCTTGCTTGAGGTCAACCTGCACAAACTCCGTAGGCAGGCCGAGCAGCGACAGCATCAGCTCGACCCGGTGTGAGTGGCCGGACAACGGGAAACCGTAGAGTTTGATCATGAAAGGCTCCAAAAGAGTGAGGTATCGACGCCCCGCATGTTCCGCCGCTGCCCCGGCCGTTGGAATCACCAGGATTTACAATCCAGCATTTCATCTGGTGAAACAATCACTCGTCGAATAATACCCACGATCAGGTTGAACACGGTGGTCATCACCACGCTGTCCAACGCGATCCAGGCCAAGACCTCGATCAGGCACGTTCTTGCAGCCTATCCCGCAAAAACCGATGGCTCACCGAAAACAACCGCCGATACGTGAGCAGCACCGCCCCCACTGTGCCCAGCGCCGACGATGCGGCAATCAGAAACATGATCACGATCTGATACCGCACCGCGTCCACCGGACTCTCCCCCGCCAGTACCTGCCCCGTCATCATGCCGGGCAGGCTGACGATGCCCACCACCGTCATCTGGTTCAGCGTCGGGATCATACCGGCGCGCACCGCCTGGCGGATGGCTTCCTGCGCCGCTTCCCAGCGCGAGCCGCCAAGGGCCAGGATCATTTCGATGGTGTTGCGGCCCGACGTCAGTTCCTGGGTCATGCGCTCTATCCCCAGCGACACGCCAGTCAGGGTGTTGCCCAGAATCATGCCAAGGATCGGGATCGCATACTGCGGCTCGTACCACGGATGGATGCGAATCACCGCAAACAAGCCCACCGCCGTCACCAGCCACGAACTGCCCCACACCGACAGGATGCTGTCCACGCGCTGCCCCCGGTACGTGCGCCGCCCGCGCCCCGCCGCCGAGATACCGGCAATCAGCGTCATGGCGCACATCAGCGGCAGCACCACGTACCAATAGGCAAACTCGAACACCCAGCCCAGCAGATAACCGATGGCCAGCAGTTGCACCACGGTGCGCACAGCCGCCCAGAACAACTGACGCTCCAGGCCCAGGCGCAACAGCAGGGAGAGCGCGCCGTTGATCAGGATCAGCGAGGCGGCGATGCCCATGTCCAGCGCGGTAAGGTTCTGATAGTTCATGGTTGGGCCACTCCACTCAATACACCGGCACTCATCTGCAAATGGATGTCGCTCATGCGCCGGGCCTGGTCGAGGTCGTGGGAGACCCAGACACAGGCGCGGGAGCGATCCCCGGCAAACCAGGCGTCGATCAGCGCTTCCACTTCGCGGGAAGACGTGGGGTCGAGGGCGGCGGTGGGCTCGTCGAGCAACAGCACTTCGGGGTTGAGCTGCAGGGTGCGGATCAGCGAAACCACCTGGGACTCACCGCCCGACAGGTCGGCGGCGCGCTTGGCCAAAAAATCCGGAGTCTTACCCGCGTGGCCCAACAGCGTGGTCACCGTCGCCAGGTCAAAGCGGCGCTTGCGCGACGTCTTCAGGCTGAACGGGAAGCGCAGGTTGTCTTCCACTGTGCCGTCGAGCAGCGCCGGGCGTTGCGACAGGTAGCTGATGTGGCAGCGGTAGTGAGGAATCTGCGCGTTGTTAATCGGCTGGCCGTTCCACAGGATCTGCCCGGAGCTGGGCGCGTCCAGCAGGGCGAGTGCGCGCAGGAACACGCTTTTGCCCGAGCCGGATGAGCCGGTGATCGACACGCGATCGGTGGCATTCAAGGTGAAATCGGTGGGCTGGAGCAAGGCCACGTGGCGGCGCTCGTCCATGCGCGTAAGGGCGCGGGTTTCGATCAGTGCGCTCATGGACGCGGTGTTCCTCTCAATCTGGATGGTGCAATGGTGAAGCACACTCGTCGGGATTTCATGCAAAACATTCAAACTCATGTGCACGAGCAGAAGCGCGCAGTTGGCCTGGGCAAGGCCCATTGTGCTCGCTAGACTCGCAGTCCTATAAAAAGGAACCCTCATGGACGAACAGAAAGTATCCAATACCCCCGCTTCCCGCTTGAGCGCAGCGTGGTTATGGCGACTGCTAAAGCGTCAAAGCCTGCCGATCATGCTGCTGCTGTTTGCGCTGTTTTACTCAAACGGCTACGCCTATCTGGAGACTTATAACAAGGTGCTCGGCGTCCCCGTTAACCGTCTCGGCTACGACACTTATCACTACGTGGTGTACGGCGGAAACCACATTCTGGTCAAACTGGCGGCCTTGCTTATCTTCACCGCAGCGGTCCTGGTTTTCGCCTGCCTGATGTACTTCACCGAAAATCCTGACCGTGTTTTACCCACTCGGGAATTGGGGATCCACACACGTCGCTATCGAATGCTGCGCAGGCTGGAGAAGAGCTACAGGAAAGCCACGACGCCGATATCCGGCGCACTGCTGATCAGCCTGCTGGCATTTTTCGCCTGGATCATCTGGTCGCTGGCGTACGCGCAGTCGATGGCACATGGCAAGCTGAGAGCCTACGAAGAGATTCGTGATTGCAAGCCATCAATCCTCCAGCTCAACAACCTCGATGTGGTCACGGCCTGTATCGTCGGCGAAAGTGACGATATGTTGTATCTGGTGGAAAAACACAGGGAGGGCGGCGAAATCCAGTTTCAGAAACGCCGAGTTCCCAAAGACAGTGTTCGCTCAACCACAGGTCCCACCACGGTGCTGAAAAAACCCGACTGACCTCTGTGGGAGCCGGACACAAGAGACTGATTTGCAATCAAGCGCGGCACTGCCTATATTTCCCGCCTGGCGCTCTCTACGCCACCTTCCGCGGAAAGGGCTGCGCCCAAGACCCTGCAACACCCTCTTTTTTTACGACTCCCAACCTTGAAGCGGAAAAGGTTTGTGCAAGGAGATCGTATGTCCCATCCATTCAACACCGATGGCCGCCTCAACCTTGAGCAGCAGCGCAAGCGCGCCAAGGAACTGCTGCCATACCTGAAAACCCAGGACCCGAACGCTACCTTGTCCGTGGCCCAGTGGACGATCGCCAAGCAGCTGGGTTTCAGCAGTTGGCCCAAGCTCAAGGCCCATGTCGACGCCATCGACTTCGCCGCCCGCCACCCCGACTTTGCCGCCAGTGATGAAGCCCGCACCACCCACTGGCGCTGCGGCAATGACATTGCCCACACCCTCCAGCTGGCGGGGTTCAAAGGGCAGTTCCGGATGCTCGCCGACCCGCTGTGCATGGGACCGGTCCGCGACTTGCCCAGCCAAGACTTCCGCGCCATGCGCAGTGCATTTATCAGCCAGGCCTTTTCCATCGATGAAGCAGACGCAGCGCGTCGCGTAGACGTTGAATACGACCATCTCGACGCATTGGCCAGCGCCGATCACAGCGTGCTGTGGTGCGAAGCGGATGCCTATGACCAATTGTTCCTGGTCCGTGCGCTTGCCGGCCTCGAACAAGCACCGCGCAAGTTGGAACTGATCGAGGTAGACCACATTCCCGGCGTGCAACGCTTTATCGGCATCGGCCAACTGGCGCCGGATGTGCTGGCGTGGCTGTGGCCGCAACGGCGTCTGATCGATAATGATGCCGTGCAATTGGCCAAACGGGCCTGGTCGGCGTACTGCGACAGCTCGCCAGTCAAATGGGCGCAATTGGCCCATGACAGCCATCCCGCCTTACCGTTGCTCGCCCCGGCACTGTTGCGTCAATTGCAGGAGTTGCCTGGAGTGCGCGATGGCCTGTCGCTGACCGAGCGATTGGCCCTGACGTACCTTGCTGAAGCTGGGCCAACCCCCTTCGGTCGGGTGTTTGCCGAGCTGATGGCCAAGCGTGAACCGCTGCCGTTTCTGGGGGACATGATGTTTCATGCGCTCTTGCGGCCGCTGATCGATGGCGACAACCCTTTGCTCCTAGAAGCAGAAGCCCAAAAAGCATGGTCGCAAAGAGGGTTGACGCTGACGGCATTGGGCCAAGACGTGCTCAAAGGCCGAGCCTATTGGCCCGACCATTGCTCCCATGAACGCTGGGTCGGTGGAACGTGCATCCAACCCGGCCAACCTCACTGGACGATTGATGAGGATAACCAACCCGTCTTTCAGCGCAGGGCTATCAGGTAGGCTTCTTCAGCCGAGAACCCCTCCATGATGAGGTCGATGATAGCCTCTCTGTATTCACTGACCTTCACCGGCAGGGTCGCCTTGTTCGTCTGGTAATAAGCCGCCATACACTGGATAGCTTGCGGCTTTTTGACCTTTTGGCGAGGTTTCACTGCCTGCGTGGTCACACTGACGAAACCATCGAAGTCCGCTGTCGCGACGCTCCAGTCAAACTCAAAGACCTGCTTACGCGCAGCCACCGGATCGAAGTGTCGCGTAAAAAAACTGCCACACTCCCCCGAGCTTTTACTGATCACCAACGACGTCAGGTCTGGCAGCCCTCGCTCATTGGTGAACAGCCTGACCACGTCCAGCCGCCGCCCGGTGGAAACGGGAATAGCATTTTGAACGACCGGATGGTCAGGGTTCTCACACTGGGCACGATCGACCAGTTCGGAGTACGTCAGGCAATGTTTGTGCTTGGCCAGATCAACCAGGATTGGGTAATAGACGGACGCCAACTGGACGTCGATAAGCGTGATGTTTTCGTAAAGACCTTGCTGTGCGTTCATGATGTTCCTGACCAGCGCATGATTTCCTTGAGTGGGGTAACATCCCACACTTCGCACCACATGGCTAATAGCCACCTATTCTTATCAAGGAAGATTTGTGACCCTTAGAACAGCAGCTGACCTGTGGAACAGCCTGAACTCAGCGGACCGCCTGGCGCCCAGGAGCCATGACAGACAGTTCGTCGCAGACCTGCGCGCGGCGTTGCAGATTGCGCCATATCAAGACATTGGCGCCTATCTGAAACGTCACACCGTCGATGCCACGTCTTTCCTCGTCGCGGTACTGAATGCCTTGCAGCCTTTCGGCATGATGCTCAACGACATCTATGAAATGTTCGCCGAGGGCGGTGTGTCCCAGAGCAATGAGCGACTGCTGATCGAGTTCGATTTTGGTCAGGGCGACAAAGTGCCCTTCGACGTCGATGCGTTTCGTCGCGCCCGCGCAATAATGGAAAACCTCAGCCACGCAGTTGCCCAGCGCGCCTATTGTGCAGAGGACTTGAGGCTCATCAGCGACGGCGTGTTCCGTGCGTTGAGAGAAACGCCGGGGGTGGACACTACCAGGCCCCCTTCTCTCGTGGATATGGCTGCAAAAAGCTGGATTGATGGCCACGAATGGCCTTATCAAACGCCTGTGCCGCTGCCCGATGGTGCGCCCAATGACTCACTGACCCAGGCACTTGCACCACTGGCGACCCTGATCCAGCAGCTGTGCCAACGTACAAGCCGCTATACCAGCCAGAATGACCTGCGCAGCGCCCGCCGTGATGACGAACCATGCCCATCAGAGAGAGCGCCCATCCATCAATGGAGTGAATCCCAGTTAGCGCACGTTCAGGACGATCACATCGCGCGCTTTCAGCTCTTACCCAGACTTTGGTATTGCCAACAGCTTGTCCCCCTGTCACACAGGGACAATTTCGCGGAAAAAATTGAAGCACTCATCAATGCCCATTCGCAGTTCGTCCCGCCCCAACCCTTGTCACGTGAGCTGGAAGACCTGCTGGACCTGCCCATCTGGAAACAACGTTCACAGCTCTATTCGGTGTGGCTTATTACGCTGCTGAAGCGCGAACTCAAACAGTCAGGTGAACGTTTTCAACTGATGGCCGAAGACAACGGCCTCACATTCGCCTTCAGGCCTACTCTTATTGCCAAGCTGCATGTCGGCAACGATGTGCTCGAGCTGATGGCGGAGCTTCGCGTCGCCTCCAAAGACATTAAGTTGGCAGGTGCAGGCCGTAGCCAGAACATTCAACCTGACTATTCGCTCCTGCAGCGCCTGCCGGATAAAACCGAAAAAGTTGTCTATGTGCTGGAAGCAAAGCAGTACGCGCGCGCCAACACTCGAAACTTTAATGAAGCCCTGCGCGACTACGCAAAGATCAACACACACGCCCTTGTAGCCCTCGCAAACTACGGACCGGTGCCCGCCAGTCAGCCGAAAAAGCTGGTGGACCTGTGCGCGCAGAATGGCGATGAAAACGTGAGTGAGCGTTGCCAGGCATTTGCAGGCGTCACCCCCATCAACGCGATGTCAACGCACCTATTGCGCCAGCATTTTCGTCGTGCACTCACAGAGTACGCGTTACCTCTGCCCCGCCTGATTGTCGACCTGTCCAGTTCAATGGGTGGAGTGCTGAATACTCAAGCCTTGGATAGCTGGCCAACCACTGCCGAGCGCATTGCTGATTCGGGCATGGGGCTCATACTTAACCTGTACTACCCGGAACCCGTGAGTCCCGGCCAGCCAACGCGTAACGCCATGCTGTCGCTGTTCGAAAAAACCGTCAACGGACCCAAGGGAGTCTACGACATCACCCAAAAAGAACGTGGCCTGTTGATGCTGTTTACGGACAGCGGTGGATTTCATGAAGAACGCAACTATCACGACAAGCTGGCGGGCATCATCATTCTGCAATCGGACGGCTCAATGGAGCTGCGGATGAGGAAATCTACGGAGAGTCTGCTGCGACGGGCAATACCCGCTCTGATCGCTTGCACACGTGCCGGTGAATCCTATTGAGCGTTTGCCACAAAGCCGCTCAGGGCCGTATGGTGCGGCATCCATCAAACTCTACGCCTGCCACGCGGCGCGCCTTTTCCAAGGTTGATTATTTCAATGCGCAACCTGATCTTCGTCAGCCTCTGCCTGTTGGCCGGCTGCCAACAAACACCACCCGCCAACGACCAGCTCGACGCCGTGCTCTGGACCCAGACCTCCATCGAGCATGAGCTGATCTACCGCCAGCTCTTTGCCAATGCCACCCGCCAACTCGACGTGGCCCTGGCTGATCCCACCTGGGACGCCCTGCCCTTACCGCCGCGCAACCTGACGGGCTTGCCGCCGGCCGTGGTGGTGGATATCGACGAAACCCTGCTGGACAACGTGCCGCTCAACGCGCGGGATGTGGTCAATAACCAGGTCTACTCCTACGACCGCTGGAACACCTGGGTCGACCAGGCCAAGGCCCAGGCGTTGCCTGGCGCAGTCGCCTTCCTGCAAGCGGCCCAGCAAAAAGGCATCGCGGTCTACTACCTGACCAACCGCGAACACAGCCAGGTCACCGCCACGGTGAAAAACCTGCGCCTGCGCGGCTTTCCGGTGGAAAGCGACGAACACGTCCTCGCCGCCAGCACACCTACCGGCCATTGCGAAAGCGCCGGCTATGGCAAGAACTGCCGCCGCCAATGGGTCGCTGCCCATGCTCGGGTGTTGTTGATGGCGGGTGATTCCCTTGGGGATTTCGCCCAGGCCGAGCACAACACCGTCGCGGATCAACGCAAGGCCGTGGCGCCCTATGTGAACTGGCTGGGGCAGCGCTGGTTTCTGCTGCCCAACCCGACCTATGGCAGCTGGTACAGCGCGCCGTATGGGGATGATGAGAAGTTACCGTTTGAGCAAAAGCGCACGCTCAAGCAGCAGGCGTTGCAGTTGCAGGAATAGCCCGCGCGACTGAACGGGCCTGGGATGCTGCCGTATACCGATTCCTCAGCGACGTGCGCTGACTGCCGAAGCGTCATTGGACACGATCACTTCCACACGGCGGTTCAACTGGCGTGACTGCGCGCTCTGGTTATCGGCGACCGGGAATTGCTTGCCGTAGCCGATTACCGCAATACGCTCGATCCCCACGCCAAGCCGTTGCAGGCCACGGGCGACTGCTTGGGCACGTCGCTCGGACAGGCTCTGGTTGTAGGCATCACCACCGACGCTGTCAGTGAACCCCTCTACGCGCACCTGACGCTCCGGGTTCTGCACCAGAAAGTTCGCCAACCCCTGGAAGTCCCGTTGGCTGCCCGCTTTCAAATCGGCCTTGCCGGTATCGAACAGCACGTCACCAAAGGTGATGACCTGACCACGCTCGGTCGGCTGGGCTTTCATCGCCTGCAACGCCTTGAGCTGCGCGGTGCGCACGTCGAGTTGCACCTGGGTGCGGTCGACCGCGATGTTGTCGAGCTGGGCGTCGGTTTTGCGGCCGACGATGGTCTGCTCGGCCAGGGCGATTTTTTGCGTGGCAAGGTAGGCGAGCTGGTCGATCTGGGGGTCGGTACGGTCGTGCAGGGACACTTGGTTGGCGCGGTCCAGCGCGTTGGAAGCGATACGGGTTTCAACCGCCGCCAGGGTGTTGGACTCCGGCTTCTCCTGCAGGCTGGAGAACAGGCTGCGCGCTTGCAGCAATTGCGGGTTTTCCGGCGGCGTGGCGCAACCGGCAAACACCAGACTCAGGGCCGAAAGAACAGGAATGAAAAAAAGGGCACGCATGGCAAGATCCTCAGTGGGTAGTCGCGGGGGCGTTGAGCATTTCCTGCTTGAGCACCTGGATGCCCTCTCGCGCCTGCTTCAAGACTTGTTGTTTACGCACGGCATTGGCCTTGGCTTCGGCGAGGCTGGCATCGGCTTCGATCTGATCGGCCAGTGCGTCGACCTCGACGTACTTCATTTCACCGATGGCCTGGTCCATACGCGCCAGTTTGTCCTGGGCCGTTTTCATTTCCAGTGGCGCGAACTGGGTCGCTTGCGCTGCCAAGGCACGCCCTACCGCATCACGGGCCAGGGAGATCTTTACCGCTGGTGGCTGCGGCGTGGCACAACCTGCCAGTACACCGGCGGCGATCACGGCCCAGGCCGAGCGGCGCAGGCGTTTGCTCACACTGGTCATCTTCATGTGTTGACTCCTAAGCATGTTCTTACGGCTGCGGGGCGATGGGAACAGCCCTTGCCGTCTCGCTTGTGTTCAAGCGATCGCGCCATCCTAGGAGGAAAAATGCAGACTAGAAGAATGAAAAATCCTGGCTGGTTGTAGGATTTTTCTCAGAAAAACAACCACCACCAAGTGTAGTATTTGTTCACTTAATCAATAAGTTGTCCGCCGACGGACACAATAAGGCATATGGAAATGAAAAGAGTGTTGATCGCTGCGTTCGGCATCTTGTCGCTGACCCAAACATCGCTGGCGTTCGCCGATAACGCCAACGGAAAAAATCTCTATATGCAGCGATGCGCCATGTGCCACGGCGCGGATATCAAGGGAACAGGGCCGTTGGCCAACAAAAGCAACCCGCCTACACCAGACCTGACCACCGCTGCCTTTAAAAAACGCCTGAATGATTATCCGGGCGTTATCGTCTCTTCGATCATACTTCGCCCCAATGGCGACTTGATCCCAAGAACGTTGCGAGAGAACGGCGTAAAACTACCGCCGTTCGCTTGGAGGGTTAACGACTTCCGCGATTTGAATCAGTACATGAGCGGTGTGATTGCCAAGCATCAATGATGGGCGGTCAATCGATCACGCGGTCCTGATCGCCCAGGTCCAGGCCTTGCTGGCGCAAGCCGTGTTGGGGCGAGAAGCGTTTTTGCTTACTGTTGGCGCTTCCAAAAGTGACCCGCTGCAACAGCGGGACCCTAAGCTGCCGTTACCGAAGAAACGGATAGGTACACCTATTTATCCAGCCGCAACAGTTGCATCTGCTGCCGATAATCATCCGTCACCTGCCGAGCCTGCCCGCTGCTGGTAATCACCTTAGGCGTAATCAGCACAATCAACTCCGTCCGATCCTTCGACTTGCTGGTACTGCCGAACAACCACCGCAACCCCGGAATCTTCCCCAGATACGGTACCGCACTCACACTCTCCTGGTTGTCCTGCTTGATCAACCCCCCCAGCAACACCGTCTGCCCACTCTGCACCGCCACCTGCGTCGACACCGAACGCGTGGAAATACGTGGATTCACCGGCGTGTCGCTATTCGTACTCTGATTCTCAGCATCACTGACCTGCTGCTGAATATCCATGTACACCAACCCACCCGGATTGATCCGCGGCACCACATCCAGAATCACCCCCGTCTGCACATACTCGACACTGCTCAAGGTGGTATCCGCATCCCCCGTGTTCACCGTGGTCTGGTTGATGGGAATGTTGTCCCCCACTTGAATCTGCGCCGGCTGGTTGTTCATCACCACCAGCGACGGTGCCGACAGTACCTGGGTGCGGCCATTGGTTTCCAACGCATGCAACGCCACCTGCAAATTCGAACTGACAAACGAATAGAACAACGAATCCGTTGCCCCCAACCCCGCCCCACCCCCGCCCAGCGCGCCCTGGCTGCCAGAGGCATTGGCCACGGTGGTGCTGGAGGAATTCCCCGCCAGGCGCCCCAGGTACCACTGCACGCCCAGGTCCAGTTCTCCGGTAAGCTTGACCTCAAGGATGCGCGTCTCGATCTGCACTTGCAGCGGCGGGTTATCGAGGCGTTTGATCGCCGCTTCGATCTCTTTCCACTGTGCCGGTCGGGTGCGCACCAGCAGCTGGTTGCTGCTCTTTTGCGCGGTGATGCGCGTGCCGGCTTCGAGCGCGCTGGTGGGGGCGACTTCCTTTTCTTGCGGCTCCGACTCTTCGGCCGCAGGCGGGTTGTTCTGCAAGCCGCCGGAATTGAGCGACGACAGGGTGGTCGTGCGCAGACCCGGCGCGACCTTGGCCGGTGTGTCGTCCTTGATTGCGCCGGTGCCGTAGATCTGCCGCAGGTACTTGGCCAGGTCGGCGGCCTTCATGTTGCGCACGTCGTAAACGTACATCTGCGGCTCGTTACCGCCGCCTTCGTCGATGGTGCGAATCCAGTCGCCCACTTCGTTGAGGTACTGCGGCTGGGAAGAAATCGCCACCACCGAGTTGGTCCGTTCAATCGGCAAAAAGCGCAGCATGCCGGCCAGGGGCATGCCGCTGTCAGGGCCGAACATGCTTTGCAGTTGGGGCATCAACTCGGCCACGGAAGCCCGTTGCAGACCGAAGACGCCCACCGACATGCCCTTGAGCCAGTCCACGTCGAAGGTGTCGATGGTGTCCTGGTAGTTGGCCAACTCGTCCGGGGTACCCGCCAGGCTCAGTACGTTGCGTGCCGGGTCCACCAGCAAGAACGCGTTCTCGCGGGCGAAGGGCTTGAGCAGTTTTTGCATCTCGGTGGCGGAGATGTAGCGCAACGCAAACAACCGCGCCGACAGGCCGCTGGACGGTTGCGCCACGTTCATCTGCGGTACCAGTTTGCCGGCCACCGCCTGGTTGGCGGGCAGGATCACGTAGCGATCGCCCTGCTTGATCATCGCGTTGTCGGTCCAGGACAGCAGGGTTTCAAGGATCGACAGGGCCTGTTGTTTGTCCACCGGTTTGGAGGTGGAAAAGCTGACGTTGCCCTTCACGCCTTGGGCGATGCTGTAGTTTTCGTGCAGCAGGTCGCCCATCACGCTGTTGATCACCGCTTCGATGGGTTGGTCGGCAAAGTTGAAGACGATATCGCCCCCCTTCTCTTTCGCCACTGGCTGCGCTGCCGGCGTGCGCACAAACTGTTGGTTGCCACGGATCAGTTGGCGCTGCGCTGGCGGTTGCACCGAAGGCGGCGGAGTTTCCGCTGCGGCCTGCTCGGTCGGCGGGCGTTGCGAGCCCGTGCCCTGCATGGCTTCGTGCAGCAGATCGTCATCCGGTTCCAGACGGTCGGGAAAAGATCCACAGCCGCCCAGGACAAGGGCGGTGGCCAGGCAAAACGTTGAGGTGCGCATGTCGATCAAGGGAGAGGCTCGCGGGGCAAAGTAATGGGGGGCCGGCTGGACGGCGGCGGCAGGCGCTTGGCGTAGAGGCTCAAGGTTTGCGTGCGGCCGTCCAGGCTGAATCGGGCGTATTGCGGGGTGAGGTGGTCCAGGCGCCAGCCGTTGGGCAGGGCCTGGCCGAGACGGACCGTCAGGGCGCGGCCGTCGGCCTGTTTGAGCATGGCCATTTGCAGGTTGCCGGTGATCATGATGCCGCTGAGGGTCAGGTTGGCCAGGCTGGCGCCTTGGGCTTTGCCCACGACGCGATCCGGGCTGCGGTCCGGGCTGAACAGCGGCGTTTGCCAAGTGGCGGCGAGGTTTTCCAGCGGGACACTCGGCGCGACCTGGACCTGAGCGGTGGGATGAGCGCGCGTGGGCGCTTCAGGCAGCCACTGCGGTTCATCGCCGATACTGCTGAGGATCACCGCCATCAACACGCCCAGTAAGCCCGACAAGCCGAGCAAGCCCCACTCCACGGGGCGTAGTCTGCCGATCATGGCGTCACCCGCGCCGGTTGCAGATAGCCGCGCACCAACAGATGCACCACCAACTTGCCCGCACCGCCATTGGCCGGCGCCTGCTGGCTGCGACGGATGCGCAGTTCATCCACGAACAGGAACGGCGGCTGGTACTCCAATTCATGCAGCAGGGCTTCCAGAGGTTCGATGGCGCAATCGAGGGTCAGGCTGACCTTGACCTGGCGATACGGCTCGCCGTCGTCCTGCTCCGGGGTGATGGGCTTGCGCTGGGTCAAACTGCAACCGCCGCCGAGGTTGGCGTGGCTGTTGATCAGGTCGGCGAGACGCTGCATCAGGTCGGCGGCCACCACATCGGGGTCATCCCCCGGCAATAGGCTGGTGCTGCTGGCGGGATCCTGCCGGGCTTGCTCAAGCTGTTGGCGCAGTGCATCGCGTTGACGCAACACGCCGGCATACCGCTGCTGTTGCTCGCGCAGTTGTTCGGCCTGTTCGCCCATGTCGCGCAGGGGGCCGGCGAACCAGCTGTCGATCAACAGCCAGTAGGCCGTGCCAAGCACCAACGCCAGCACCAGCAAGGCAGCACCACGGCGTTCACGGGGTGTGAGGGGTCGGCGCATCGGCAGCCTCCTGGCGTAGGTGTGCACGCAAGGCAAACTGGTCCTTGCCGGTGCGGACATCGGGTTGGATCACCCCTTCGAACTGGGCGTTTTCCAGGCTGCGGCAGCCTTTGATACGGGTGATCAATGCGCTGGCCTTGGCGCTTTGGCCGGAGATTGAAATCTCACCGTCCTTCACCTCCAGTTGATCCAACCAGGTGTCGGCGGGCAAGCAGGTGGTCAGGTCATTGAGCAGCGCGGCCAGCGGCGGTTGCGCCAGTTTGCGCCGAGTGAGGTACTGCGCCGCGCCGCGGGTATTGAGCAGTTGCTGGCGCAGGGCATGCACCTCGGCGACCTGGGCTTTTTGCTGTTGGACGCTGGTATGCATCACGTCGATGACACGCTGGCGGTCGTTGAGCCACAGCACCATCGCCGCGATCAGCAAGGCCCCGCACAACCACGGCAGGCTACGCTGCAAGCCCATGCCCGGCCGGCGTTGACGGGGGCGCAGCGGTGCGGGCAGCAGGTCGATACCGAGGTTTGCCGCGTCCACGCGATGGGGATGCAGGCCGAGGGCGGCGCAGTCGGTAAGCATCTGGTCCAGGCGCTCGCGCAGGATCGCCACCAGCGTGACCTCAAGGTGGCTGGGCGTGCGCCGCTCCTGGCGGGCGACAAAGTAGAGTTGGTCAGCCTCGAACGGGGTGTAGCGGTCCAGTTCATAACCGACCACGGCCTCCAGATTGCGCCCGGCGGCCAGAGGCAGTTGTACGCGTTGCAGCAGCACGGCATCCGCGCCGAGCATCAGCACTTGGCGTGTGCTGCTCGACACGACCGGCACCGCTAACGGCCAGTGGTGGATCTGCTCCGGCGGTTCCGGCCGTGCCAACCAACTCGGCACACAGGCGCGCAACTCCGCAAGCCACACGCGCCAACCCTGTTGCAGCAGGCTGCCGCGCCAGTGCCGGGCAATGGGTTCCAATCGATTCATTCTTGCCAACGCAACACCCGATAGGGTTGTGCGCTGTCCTCCGATGGGCTCAATAAAACGGTGACTTGCAGCCGCGCCTGATAACCGCCGGGGCGCTCGGCGCGGCTGTCGACCACCAGCACTTCGCCAGGGTCGGCACCTTCGGCGTTCTGACGCGGCAGGTTCAGCGCCTTGCGCATCAGCGGGCTAGCGAAGGCGGGATCGGGGCGGTCCAGGTCGCTCCACAAGGTGATCTCGGGCAGCAATTGGCTATAGAGGGTTTGCGTCATGCCGGGCAATTGGCGCACTTCTTCCAGCACCCGGAACGGCGCCAGGCCCTGGTGACGTCGCGCGTCGAGGGCCGTGGCCAACTGTGTCGCTTGGGCCGGAGTGGCACCGCAGGCCAGGGCCAGGCGTGTGAAATCCTGTGCCTGGGCATTGATCAGGTAGAGCTTGCCGCGTTCGCTACGCAAGCTGACGTGCAACTGGGCGTCGTCAAAAGCCAGGGCGATATCGCGGCCATCGGCAACCCAGCGTCGGTCGACCAAGACGTGCGCGATGCCGGCTTCGGCGGCCAAAACAGTCTGGGTATGTTGGCGCAGCCACAGGGCCTGGCGACTTTCCAGTTGCACCCAGCCCGCCAGGCCGCCGAGCAACACGCTGAGCAACGCCAGTACCCATAGCACCAGCAGCAGGGCCGCGCCGCGTTGGCGTCTCATTCTTCCACGCTCCCGCTGGACAGGTTCAAGCGCAGGGCAATCACCTGGGTGACCCAGGGCACCGGGCCGTCGACGTGGGCGGCGATGCGCACGGCCGCAGGCAAGCGCCTGGACCATGGCCAGTCACTGACCCAACCGGTGGGCTGGCCCAGCGGTGACGTGCCGCGATAATTGAATTGAAGACCCTCGATGTTGTTCAGCAGCACCTGGGGTTCACGCTGGGAAAACCCGACCTGCAGACCCTGTTCGACCCGTTGCAGGCTGAACCGGTGGATCCCACCACCGAGCACACCGGGCAAGGTCGAGACGAACTCCAGGCGCTGTGGCGTGCCGACGAAAAATCCATCGCCCTCACCCACCGCCAGGGGCAACGCCTCGCTGATCGCCGTGCGCAAAAACTGTTGAGCGGCGCGCATTTCATCCAGGCTCACTGCATATGCCTGGGCCTTGGACACGGCACGATTGGCACCCAGCAACGCGCCGCCGACCAACACCAGCAGCACGCCCAGCAAGCTGAGTACCACAAGGATTTCCAGCAAGGTAAAGCCCTGTTCGCGGCGCCTCACAGGCGCGCCTTCAACGTGCTGAAACGGGCCTGGTGCGGGCCCTCACCAACGACCAGATCGAGACGAAAAATATGCGCTTGCTGACGGGTACAGGTCAGTTGCCAGTGGATACCATCGAGTTCGCCCTGGCTGACGCCGTTGCTCAATCGCCCTGCGGCCTCTTGATCGAAAATCGTCAGCGCCGCATGAGTGAGCCGGTCACTGTGGGCCACCTGGGACAGCGAGCGCGCGCTCTGGCCGAACGCAACCAGCAGCACCGTGCTGCACACCGCCATCAGCGTCAGCGCGGCGAGCATTTCCAGCAGCGTGAACCCGGCCTGGTGCTTCATGGCAGCGCCTTGGATTGCACGCTGCCGGTGAGCCAGCCGATATCGATGCGCCAACGCCGGGTGCCGTTGGCCACTAGCAGATTGCCGCCGGTGGAGCTGCCGTCCGGATAGAACTCGACGGCGGGGCCGACCTGTTCGGCCGTGTGCAGTGTCACTTGCAGCTCGGACGGCCACTGTTGCAGCGCACGGCCCGGCGCCTGGAACGTGCGGGCGCGCAGGTCGAACGCAGTACGTGCGGACTGCCCGCTGATAATCGCCCCCGCCCGCGTGGTGCGCAACGCCTCCACCATCTGTCCGACCGCGCGGCGCTCCTTCGCCGCCTGCAGACCCTGGCGCACGCCCATCCCCAGCAACCCGGCGGCGAGGCTTATCAATAGGATCACGACCAGCATTTCCAGCAGGGTAAAGCCGCGCTGGAACATAGCCGCGTTACTCCCAATTGCCCAGGTCGGCGCTATAACCTTCGCCGCCCGGCTGGCCATCCTGGCCGTAGAAGATCAGGTCGAACGCACCGTGTTCACCGGGGAAGCGATAGCCGAAGGCATGCCCGAACGGGTCCTTGAGGTCCGACGGCTTGGCATAGCCACCGGGTCTGTCCACCAGTTGTTGCAGGCTGGTGGGCGGCGCGCCGACGTCGAGCGCGTAGCTGTCGATCTTCATGCTCAGGCTGGCCAGTTGCGCCTTGCCCGCGCCGTACTTGCCCTTGTCCACATTGCCGCCGACCTGGCGCACGACAATGGTGGCGACAATGCCCAGCAGCACGATCACCGCGAGCATTTCCAACAGGGTGAAACCGCCTTGGCGGCGTGGTTTTCTCATGGGTTCAGCTCCTTCATATATTGCTGGTCAGGCTCATCAACGGCAGCATGATCGCCAACATGATCACCGCCACCAGCACCGCCATGACCACGGTCAGGGACGGCACCAGTGCGGCGAGCAGGCGATCGATGCCGCGCTTGGCTTCGACGTCGAAGATGTCGGCCACCTTGAGCAGCATGCTGTCGAGTTCGCCGGCCTGTTCGCCGACTTCAATCATTTGCAGGGCCAGCTCGGGCAGCAGCGGCTGGCTGCCGAACGCGCTGGCGAGGGTGCCGCCGCCTTTGACCGATTCCGCCGCACTGCCGACCTGGGCCTGCAGCGCGCGGTTGGTGCAGACTTGCCGTGCGATCACCAAGGCTTGCAGCAACGCCACGCCATTGCTGAGCAGCGTGCCGAGGGTGCGCGTCAGGCGGGCCGCTTCGACACGTTGCAGCAGCGGGCCGATCCCACGGACACCGAGCAGGCGCCGATCGTATTGTTCTCGAAACGCCGGATTACGCAGGCGTGCCGCCCAACACCCACCGCTCACGATCAGCCCGGCCAACACCAGCAGGCCATAGGCGCCCAGGAACTCACCCAAGGCGAGAATCACCTCGGTGATCCACGGAATCGGCACGCCCAGGTCCTGGAAGATCGGCACGAATTGCGGCACCACATAAGCCAGCAACAGCGCCAGGGACCCGAGTACGCCCACCACCAGGAAGGCTGGATAGATCAGCGCATTGATCACTTCACCACGCAGCCGCTCGCTGCGTTCCAGGTAGTCGCTGAGTTGGCGCAGGGTGTTCTCCAGTGCGCCACCCGCCTCACCGGCGCGCACCATGCTCAGGTACAACGGTGAGAAGCTGCCGCCTTCTTCTTCCAAGGCGGCGGACAGTGGTTTACCCGCTTTGACGTGATCACGGATGCGCCCAATCAGTGCACGCACCTGGGGTTGACCGGGTTGCTTTAGCAACAGGCTCAACGAACGTTCAAGCGGCTGACCAGCCCCCAGCAGCGTCGCCAACTGCTGGGTGAAACTCACCAACGCCGCGCCCTTCAACTGCCCGCGTGGGTTGCGCAGGAGCGGGCTGCCGGCCGCCTCAATCTGCAACAACAACAGGCCACGCTTGTGCAGGGCCGCGACGGCGGCGACCTGATCCGCCGCTTCCAGCGTACCGTTCTGCGGCACACCCTGGCTGTCCAGGGCGCGGAACTTGAACAGGCTCACGCGCCCTCTCCACGGGTGACGCGCAGTACCTCTTCCAACGAGGTAATACCCGCCAAGGCCTGGCGCAGTCCTTCTTCATACAACGTGCGCAAACCGGCGCGGCGAGCCGCCTGCTCCAACGTGGCGGCATCGGCGTGACGCATCAACAGGCTGCGCAGTTCGTCGTTCATCACCAGCAGCTCGGTCAGGGCGCTGCGGCCGTGATAGTCCCCGCGATAAAGCAGAATCGGGCGCTGTTCGGTCAGGCGATCCAGGCCGTGTTCCGCGATCAGTTCCGGCGGCGCTTCAAAGGCCACGCGGGTGACCGGATCCAGGCGCCGCACCAGGCGCTGGGCGAGAATGCCGCTGACGGTCGAGGCGATCAGGTAGCTTTCCACGCCCATGTCCATCAGCCGCGTGATGCTGGCTGCGGCGCTGTTGGTGTGCAGAGTGGAAAGCACAAGGTGCCCGGTCAGGGACGATTGAATGGCGATGCGGCAGGTTTCCAGGTCGCGGATCTCGCCGATCATGATCACGTCCGGGTCCTGGCGCACGATGGAGCGCAGCGCCCCGGCGAAGTCCAGGCCGATGGCAGGTTTGACCTGGATCTGGTTGATGCCTTCGAGTTGGTACTCCACCGGGTCTTCCACGGTGATGATCTTGCGCTCGGTGGTATTGAGCCGCGACAGCGCGGTGTAGAGCGTGGTGGTCTTGCCGGAACCGGTGGGCCCGGTGACCAGCAGGATGCCGTGGGGGCGCTCCAGCAGATCGAGGAAGCTTGCCAGGCGCTGGCCGTCAAAGCCCAGGCTCGGGAAATCGAACTGCACGGTCTGCCGGTCCAGCAAGCGCAGCACCACCGACTCGCCGAAGCTGGTGGGCACCGTGGACACGCGCAGGTCGAGCTCCTTGCCCTGGATGCGCAGCATGATGCGCCCATCCTGGGGCAGCCGACGTTCGGCGATGTCCAGCCGCGCCATGATCTTCACCCGTGAGATCACCGCCGCCGATGAACTGGCAGGCGGCGCTTCGGCGTCGTGCAGCACGCCGTCGATGCGGTAGCGCACCTTGAGCTGGTTTTCGAAGGGTTCGATATGGATGTCCGAGGCCCGTTGTTCCACGGCGCGCTGCAGGATCAGGTTGACCAGGCGGATCACCGGTGCTTCGGAGGCCATGTCCTTGAGGTGTTCGATATCTTCCTCGGCGCCGCCCTGCTCATCGAGGTTTTCGATCAGCGTGCCCATGGCCGAGCGGCCCTGGCCGTAGTAGCGCTCGATCAGGGTGTCGACTTCATTGCGCGGGCCGATGGCCAGCCACACTGGCACCTGGCACGCATAAGCCAAGGCCTGGAACGGATAAAGTTGCGCCGGGTTGGCGGCGAGCACCCGCAGGCCGCCCTGGGTCCAGCCCATGGGCACTACCTGGTAGTGACGCATGAAGCGTTCGGTCAAGACGGGCAAGGGATCGAGCAACGGCGGCGCGGCATCGGCCAATAACAGCGGCGCGCCGAGTAACGCCGCCCAGGCGCGGGCCAATTCGACTTCAGAGACCAGGCCCAGGCGTGTCAGCAGGCTCAGCAGATCGTCCGTGGACAAGCGTCGGGCGCGCTCCAGGTCCACCGTTTTCAGCCCGGCATGCTGCATCAGCCACGCGCACACCTGTTCGGTGTGCGGGATCTGCATCTGGCAGGCATCGATAGGCGCTGACGACATAATGTTCAGGTATCTAGTGTTGCGAGAAAGTATGGCTATTTGGAACTACAGCAACATGCCATTAGTTAGCCACAACCCAAGCGAGAGTAAGCCGGGGTTATCGACTGGAAGTTATAGCCCTAGTTCCTGAAGACCGGGAATAAAATAAACATAATGGCCAAGACCCTTGCGCCAGAGCCTTAGAAGCTAATAGCCATCCTTTCACTAGTTGCAATTAGCCACTTACGCGTTTTCTCGCGCAATTAAACGGTTTTTCAATACATTCAACCGGGTTACTTCATTATCAACAAGAAGCAAAACCACACGTTCAACCACGTCAGGTATGAGGTCGGGTGCTTTTTTTGATCAGGCACATCGGCGTGCCTGCCACCGGCTCGCTCATCACATGCACCTGCACCTCAAACACCTGCCGCATCAACTCGGCAGTGATCACCTGCCCCGGCGCACCATCGGCCACCAGCTTGCCGCCGTGCATCACCGCCAGGTGGTGGGCATAGCGGCAGGCCTGGTTGATGTCGTGGAGCACGGTGATCACGGTCTTGCCTTCGCCAGCCAGTTCGCCCATCAGGTCGAGCAGTTCGACCTGGTGGCTGATGTCGAGGTACGTGGTGGGTTCGTCGAGCAGTACCACCGGCGCGTTCTGCGCCAACACCATGGCCAGCCAGGCGCGTTGGCGCTGGCCGCCGGACAGGTCCGCCAGGGCGCGGTCGGCCAGGGTATCCAGTTCCAGGCGTTGCATGGCCTGGGTGACATGGGCTTGGTCATTGCCGCTCAGGCGTCCCCACAATGAGTTGTGCGGGCTGCGGCCATAGGCGACCAACTGGCGCACGCTGACGCCTTCTGGCACTGGCAACACCTGGGGCAAGAATGCGATCTGCCGCGCCAATTGGCGGGCGGACAGGCTGGTGTAAGCCTGGCCATCCAGGGTCAGTTCACCCTGGGTCGGCTTGAGGATGCGCGCGAAGGCCTTGAGCAAGGTGGATTTGCCACAGCCATTGGGACCGATCAAGGCGGTGACCTTTCCGGTCGGCGGCACAAAGGACAACCCCTGCACGATACGCGTGGTGCCGTAGCCGATATCCAGCTCGCGTGCTTGAAGAATACTCATGTGATCAGCCCTTGAACCGTGCCAGCAACCAAAGAAAATACGGCGCGCCAATCACCGCCGTGAGCACCCCGGCGGGGATTTCGCTGGGCGCGATCAACGTGCGCCCCAACGTGTCGGCCAGCACCAGCAACAGCGCACCCGTCAGCATCGCCGCCGGCAGCAAATACTGGTGATGCCCGCCCACCAAGCGACGTGCCATGTGCGGCGCGACCAGGCCGATAAAACCGATCGGCCCGATCACGCCCACGCCCAGGCTGGTCAACACCACCGCGCAGGCCATGGCCAGCCAGCGAGTGCGGCCAAGTGCCGTGCCGAGGCTGTGGGCGGCTTCGTCGCCGAGGGCAATCAGGTTCAGCGGCTTGGCCAGGCACAGGCCCACGGGGATCAGCACCAGGAACGGCAATACCAGCGCCACATGGTGCCAGTTACGGCTCCACAAGCTGCCAGTGAGGGCGAGCAAGGCCGTGTTGATATCCAGCGGATGGGACAGGATCAGAAACTCGGTGACACTGGACAAGGTCACCGCAATCGCCACCCCGGACAGTGCAAAGCGCACTCCGGAAAAACTCACCCCGGCGTTGTACAGCGCCAGCAGCAACGCACCGCCCGCTCCACCCAGGCACGCCACCAACGGCAGCCACGCAATCGGCATATGCGGCCAACTGATGATCGCTACGGTCAGCGCCAGGCCCGCACCCTGGGTCACGCCGAGGATCTCCGGCGAGGCCAGCGGGTTGCGGATCACACCCTGCACAATCGCCCCGGCCAGGCCGAACGCGCATCCGGCGAGGATCGCAATCAGGCTGCGTGGCAGGCGGTGGTTCCAGACGTCGAAGTCGAGGGCGTCGTGGGCCAACAAGCGGTCCAACACAGCGTCAGGCGTGAGCCACACAGTGCCGGCGCTGAGGCTGATAAACGTCGCCAGCAGCAACAGGCCCAGCAGCAGCCATAAGCGCAATGGTGGCCGGGTCATAGGGCACGCCTGGCAAGAAAGAGGAAGAACGGCGCGCCGATCAGCGCGGTGACCACACCGGCCGGGGTTTCCACCGGAAACGCCACGGCGCGGCTGAGCAGGTCGGCGCCCAGCACGATCACCGCGCCCAACGCAGCGCTCAGCGGAATCAACCAGCGGTAGTCATTCCCGAGGAACTGACGAAGGATATTCGGCGCGATCAGCCCGACAAATCCGATCGGCCCCACCGCGCAGACACTCGCCCCCACCAGCAACAGGCTGGCGATGAACACCTGCAAACGCAGGCTGGCAATGCCCACGCCCAGGGAGCGTGCGGCGTCTTCGCCGAGGTTGATCAGGTTCAGTCGCGGCGCACACCAGAGCGCCCACAGGCCGCCGATCAAGGTGCACGGCCAGAGCAATTGCACTTGCGCGGCGCCGGCATTGGCCAGGGAACCGGCCAGCCAGTTGAGCACGCTTTGCGCCTGAGCCTCGACCAGGATCACCGTGAGCCGGGTCAATGCCGCGCACAACGCGGCCACCGCGACGCCAGCCAATACCAGGCGGCCTTGGGCCGTAGTCGGCGACCAGGCGCCGCCGAGGCTGAATACGGTGATCCAGGCCAGCGCGCCCCCCAGGCAGGTCATCAACAACGCACCGCCCGCAAACGGCAACGCAACCAGCCCGGTGGAAAACAACGCCAAGCCCAACGCCGCCCCCGCCGTCACGCCAAACAAGGACGGCGAGGCCAGACGGTTGCGGGTAATGCCCTGCATCAACGCACCGGCCAGGCCCAGGCAGGCGCCGACCAAGGCGGCACACAGCGCGCGTGGCACACGCAGCTGGGCGACGATGTAGGCCATATTGCCGCCCACGCGGCCTTGATGAACCAGGCCATTCCACGCATCCGTCGCCGTGATCGTGAACGGCGACCAGCTGTACAGCGACAGCCAGAACAAGCCGGCACCCAGCAGCACAATGCCTGCCGCCGCGAGACTGCGCCCCATGCTTATTGGCTCAGTACGGCTTTACCGCCTTTGAGAATCGCCAGCGCGTCTTCGGCGATCTGCTCCGAGGCCAGTACGCCGCGGTTGCGCGCCCAACTGTCGCCGTCCACTTCGGCGACCTGCTTGTTACGCACCGCTCCCAGCACTTGCCACAGCGGCTGCTGGCTCCAGCTGTCGACGATGCTGGGGCGACGGTAATGGCCGACGAGCAACCAGCCGGGGTCGAGGGCGAGCAGTTGCTCCAGGCTGACGAACTCGGTAGGTGCAGCGTTGGCGCGTACCGAAGGGACTTTCAGGCCGATGGCTTCGAGCACGCTGCCGGCGTAGGAGTCCGGGCCGTGTACGGAGAAACTGTCTTCACGCGCCACACCGAACAACACACTGGCGCCGGCCGGGATCTGTTGCGCAATGGCGTTGAGGTTCTCGCGGTTCTTCTGGATCCGCGCTTCCATCTGCGCGCTTTTGCCCAACGCCTTGCCGATCAACTCGGCGGACTTCAGGCTGCCCTGGTAGTCCTCGCCGCGTGACGGCAGCAACAGGGTCGGCGCGATGCTCGCCAGGTCGCTGTACAAGGCCTGGTGACGATTGAGGTCGGCGACGATCAAGTCTGGCTTGAGCCGGGCGATTTCCTCGATACTCGGTTGCGAGCGCAGGCCCACCGACTTCCATTGGCCGATGGCCTGGCGCACACGGGGCAGTACGCGGTTGGCATCACCATCATCGGCGGCCCCAACGGGCGTGACGTCAACGGCAGCCAGGCTGTCGAGAAAGGAGAATTCCAGCACCACCACGCGCTTGGGCGCATCCGGCAGATGCACCGCGTGCTGGCCGTCGTTGAGGTCGATGGGGGCGGCGCTCAGCAGGCTTGAAGAGAACGCCAACACGCAGGCGGCAAGGGTGGGGATGGAGCGCAGCATTCGCATGACAAGGACCTCGGCGTTAAAACACCCCGCTAGACAGGCCGGGGAAAACGGCGGGTACTATTCCATATCGGCGCGGCGTGATCAAAAAACATTCTCATTAACGCCAAAATCAGGTGTGGGAGCTGGCTTGCCTGCGATGACGCTACATCAGCAAATAGCGCTGTGACTGGCGCCCCTCCCTATTGCAAGCAAACCAGCGCCCACAGGTTGATCGGCGTCCCCCCTTAGAAGTCGACGGTGGCCGACAGCAGATAGGTACGCGGCGTCGACAAGGTCAGCCCCGGCTCACTGTCATCCGAAGCCCCGGCCGAACTCCAATAGCGCTTATCGGCGACGTTCTCCACATTCGCCCGCAAGGTGATGTGTTTGTCGTCCACCTTGAACGCGTAGCGCGCCCCTACGTCGAGGCGATTCCAGGCGTCGATTTCCTTGACGTTGGACTGGTCCAGGTACTGCGAGCTGGAGTAAATGCCACGGCTGGTCAGCGTCAGGCCTTCGAGGCCCGGCACATCCCATTCGGCACCCAGGTTGACGTTGTACTTGGGCGTGGCCGGGGCACGGTTGCCGTCCCAGGTACCGTTGGTGGTGTCCTTCAGCTCACTGTCGATGTACATCACACCACCGAGCAGGCGGAAGCCCTTGAGCGGTTCGCCGAACACACTCAGTTCCACACCTGAGTTCTCGCGTTTGCCATTGGGACCAAACAGCCGCGTGGTCGCATTGGTTTCATAGGCCGGCTGCTTGATACGGAACACCGCAGCGGTCACGGCAAACGGACCGGCGTCGTACTTGGCGCCCACTTCGACCTGGCGGCTGATGAACGGCGGGAAGATCTGGTCTTCGTTGATCGAGGTGGACGGTGCGATCTTGCCCTGGCTCAGGCCTTCCATGTAGTTGGCGTACAGCGACAACCTGTCGGTGGCCTTGAACAGGATGCCGCCGGATGGCGAGACCTTTTCTTCGTCGTAGGCGGTATCACCTTTGATGCCGTCGCTCCAGTCATCGACCTTCACGCGCTGCCAGCGCGCACCGAGGGTGAGCAACAGGCGATCATCGAAGAAGCCCAGGGTGTCGGACAAGGCCACGCCGCTGAATTTGTTTTCGGTGTAGACCTTGGGATCAAACCGCGTCGGCCGCGAAGGCGTGGGGGTTTGCACCGGGTTGTAGAGATTGCTCGACGGCGACGTATAACGCGCGCCTCCGTTGGTGAAGTCCATGTCGAAGTAGCTGGCGGCCAGGTTGACCTCATGGCTCACCGGCCCGGTCTGGAACCAGTTGCGCACGCCGGCGGTGTAGGTGCGCACGTTTTCATCGCGGGTGAAATCCCGTGGCTGCACGCTGAAGTCACCGGCTGCGTTGGACACGGACACCGCGTGGCGCAGGAAATCGTGGTTGCTTTTACGCGCCCCCATGCCGCCGTAGAGCATCACGTTGTCGCTGAGGTCATACTCGGCATTGACCGTGCCGAAGGTGTCGTTGGTGCGGGCCTTGCTCCAGGATTGCGCATAGTTGCGGCGCACGTCATTGGCGCTGGGCACCGGCGCTGCGGCCGCCACCTGTACGCGCTCTTGCGGCGCATCGGTGTCGCGCTCGGTGTGGCCGATGTCAGTGGAAAGGCGCAAGCGTTCGCCACGAAAATCCAGGCCCAGCACGGCCATTTCGCGGTCGACGCTCTGGTGATCCCACTCGGTATCGCCGGACTGCTTCACGCCGTTGAAGCGAATGCCGAACTGGTTGTCTTCGCCAAAGCGTCGACCGATGTCCACTGCGCCGCCGGCCTGGCTGTCGGAAGCCCAGTTGCCGGTAAACGAGTTGATGTCCTTGTCGGTGGCGCGCTTGGGCACCACGTTGATCCCGCCGCCCACGCTGCCACGCGGCGAAATGCCGTTGATCAACTGGCTTGGCCCCTTGAGGATGTCGACGCGGTCGGCCATTTCCATGTCGATGGTGTAAGTCGGCAGCACGCCGTATAAGCCGTTGTACGCCACGTCGCTGTTGAACAGGCTGAAGCCGCGAATGGTGAATTGCTCGTAGCGCCCACCGGCCGGGTTGGTCGCGCGTACCGACGGGTCGGCGGCGATCAGGTCGCCCAGGGTGCGGGCCTGTTGGTTCTTCACCGTGTCAGCGGTGTAGGTGGTGATGCTGAACGGGGTTTCCATGAAGTCCCGCGTGCCGAGCAGGCCCTGGGCCGTGCGGCGCGCCACTTGGCCACCGGCGTAGGTGTCGCCGTCATACAGGCCGGTGGTGCCGAGGATCGACGTCGGGGCCAATTCCAGGCTGCTGCCCTCCGGCGCCGGCACCAGCATATAGGCCTGTGCACCCATCGGCTGCAGTTGCAGGCCAGAGCCTTGCAGCAAGCGGGCAAAGCCCTCCTCGACCGCATACTCGCCGGACAAACCGCTGCTGCTGCGCCCACTGACCAACGCCGGGTCCACCGACAGATTGACGCCCGCCAACCCGGCAAAGCGGGTGAGCGCCGCACTCAGGCTGCCGGCGGGCACCTGATAGCTGCGGCGAGTGGCGGTGTCTTCGGCGTAGCTGACAGCAGCGAAGAACGGGCTGGCGCTGAGGCTCAGCAGCAGGCTGAGTTTCAGCAAGGGGCGGACTACAGGCATTGGCGGAAGCTCTCAATATTGTTCACTTGCCTGGAATGACAGGCGAGATGAAAAAAGGGGACAGGCTTCAGCCAATTTTTTCGCTTACCACACTGCGATCGTTGAATCCGCCCTCGGCTCCGTTCCGCCGCACAATACACCACTGACCGGGTCCCGCAGAATGATCTGCCCACGCCCGTAGTCGGTGAGGTCGCTGGCCATCTGCACCTGATGCCCGCGCCGCGCCAAGGCATTGGCCAAGTCGCGGGAGGCACCCTGTTCGATACCGACCTTCATGTCGCCAAGCCATTGCCAGCGCGGCGCGTCCAATGCCGCTTGCGGGTTGAGGCCGAAATCCACCAGGTTCATCACCATCTGCACGTGGCCCTGGGGCTGCATGTAGCCGCCCATCACGCCGAACGGGCCGAGGGCCTGGCCGTCTTGGGTGAGGAAGCCGGGGATGATGGTGTGGAAGGTTTTTTTGCCTGGCGCCAGGCAGTTGGCGTGTGTCGGGTCGAGGCTGAACTCCTGTCCACGGTTCTGCAGGGCGATGCCACTGTCGGGCAGCACCACGCCGGAACCAAAGCCGTGGTAGTTGCTTTGGATAAACGAAACCATGTTGCCCTCGGCGTCGGCCGTGGCCAGGTACACCGTGCCGCTGGCGTGGGGATCACCGGGTTTGGGGGGCTGGGCCTGTTCACCGATCTGCCCACGGCGACGGCTGCTGTAGTCATCGCTGAGCAGGTCGGCGACGGCCACGCGCATGTGCAGCGGGTCGGTGATGTAGTGCAGACCGTCGCTGTAGGCGAGTTTCATGGCCTCCAATTGGCGGTGCCAGGTCTGCTGGCTGTCGCGGTGATCGAAGCTGAAACCTTCGAGGATGTTCAGCGCCATCAACGCCACCAGGCCCTGGCCGCTGGGGGGGATTTCCCAGACATCCACGCCCCGGTAGTTGACGTGGATCGGCTCCACCCACTCAGCGCGGTAATCCTGGAGATCGCTGGCGCGCAGGTAGCCGCCACTCGCCCTGGAATGCGCATCCAGGCGCTCGGCCAGGGCTCCGCGATACAGGCTTTCGCAGCGGGTGGCCGCCAGTTCTTCGAGGGTACGGGCCTGGGCCGGGTTGCGAAACATGTCCCCGGCCCGTGGCGCGCGGCCGTCGATCAGGAAGGTGTCGAACCAGGCATCCAGCGCAGCGTCGCGATGGGGGCTGAATTCTTCCAGGGTGAGCTGCCATTGATGGGCGACCACCGGCGACAGCGGAAAACCATCGCGCGCCAGGCGGATGGCCGGTTGCAGCAACTCGGCAAACGGCAATTTGCCGAAGCGTTGCGACAGCTCGGCCCAAGCCGACGGGCAGCCTGGCACCGTGACCGGTGTCCAGCCATACAGCGGCATCTGATCATGCCCCGCTGCCTTGACCGCCTCGATACTCAAGGCCGCCGGCGCATGGCCGTTGCCATTCAAACCGTGCAACTGGCCCTTGCACCAGACGAGGGCAAACGCATCACCGCCGATGCCGCAGCCGGTGGGCTCCACCACCGTCAAAGCGGCCGCCGTAGCAATCGCAGCGTCGATGGCGTTACCGCCCTTCTGCATGACCTCGATACCGGCCTGGGCGGCCAGGGGCTGGGACGCCGCGACCATGCCGCGCTGGGCAAACACGCTCTGGCGTTGGGAGGGATAAGGGTACTCGTGAGCAGAAAATTTCAACATGGCTAAGACTCGTCAACACAAGCGTGATGGGAAGACTCACAACACACGACTAAGAAACGCACGCGTGCGCGGATGGCTGGGGTGGCAGAAAATCTGTTCCGGCGGCCCTTGCTCGATGAGTTCACCCTGATCGAGCACCACCACGCGGTCGGCCACTTCACGGGCAAAACCCATTTCGTGGGTGACCACCACCATGGTCATGCCCTCCTCGGCCAGCTCCTTCATCACCTGCAGCACTTCGCCGACGGTTTCCGGGTCGAGGGCGCTGGTGGGTTCGTCAAACAGCATGGCCTGGGGTTTCATCGCCAGTGCACGGGCGATGGCCACCCGTTGCTGCTGCCCGCCGGAGAGCATCGCCGGGTAGTGGCTGGCCTTGTCCGCCAGGCCAACCCGCGCTAGTAATCCACGGGCCTGTTCCAAGGCTTGGGCGCGAGGCGTGCCAAGCACCTGGATCGGCGCCTCGATGATGTTTTCCAGCGCAGTCATGTGGGGGAACAGGTTAAAGCGTTGGAACACCATGCCGATGTCGCGGCGCTGACGGGCGATGTTGCGCTCCGAGTCGCGCACCAGGCTGCCGTCGCTGCGCTCGCGATAGCCCATGGCGCGGCCGTTGACGCGGATGCGTCCACCCTGGATGTCCTCCAGCAGGTTGATGCAGCGGATAAACGTGGTCTTGCCCGAACCCGAGGCGCCGATCAGCACCACCACCTCACCGCGCCGCACTTGCAGGGAGATCCCCTTGAGGATCTGCAGTGCGCCGAACGACTTATGAATATCCAACGCTTCGATAATCAGCTCTTCACTTTGATGCGCCATGGTTATCGTCCCCTCAGCAGTTTCAAGGTGCTGCGCCCGAACATGCGGCTGGACGCCGGTGGCGGTGCGGAAGGCCGGTCGGACTGGCCGAAACGTGCCTCCAGCCAGCGCTGGAAGAAGCCCCAGAGCGTGGTGAGCATCAGGAAGTAGATCGCGACCACCAGGTACAACTCGAACACGCGAAACGTCGCCGAGGTGACCATCTGCGTGCTGAGCAACAATTCCTGCACGCCGATCACGCTGACCAGGGTGGTGTTCTTGAGCATCACGTTGAACTCGTTGCCCAGCGGCGGCACGATCACGCGGAACGCCTGGGGCAGCACGATACGCCGCATCAGCTTGGCAAAGCCCATGCCCAGGGAGCGCCCGGCTTCGTACTGGCCCTTGTCGACCGCGCCAATGCCGGCGCGGATGATCTCGGCCATATAGGCGCCTTCGTTGAGGCCCAAAGCGATGATCGCCGCCTGGATATTGCCAGGCACCACCAGACCGAACAGGTCGATATCCTCAAAGCGGAAAATCCCGCCCGCCGCCAGCGCCGTGTACAGGAACACGATCTGCACCAGCAACGGCGTGCCGCGCATCAGCCACACATAAAAACGCACCGGCAGGTGCAATAGCGGGTTCTTTGACAGGCGCAACAGTGCAGCCGCCAAGCCCAGCACACAGCCCAGCAGCATCGCCGACACCGCGATCAGGCAGGTCAGCCAGAGCCCGGTGAGGTACACCCCGCTGGGCTGCAACAGGTACTGCCAGAACACATCCCAATTGAAGTTCATTGCGGGAAACCTCAGTCGAGAGTGTCACTGCTGACATGCCATTTGTTGAGCAATGCCACATAGCTGCCATCACTGCGCATGTCGCTGATCACTTGCTGCACGGCGGCGCTGAGTTGCGGGTCATCCTTGCGCATGCCCAGGCCGGTAAGGATGCGACTGAATGCCGGCACGCCTTCCTGGAACAGGTCCGGGGCCATCGCGGCGTAGTAGCCGGCGGTTTCCACCGTGGTGCCGTAGGCGTCGACCTGGCTGATGCGCAGGGCCTGGAAGGCATCGGTGTCGCTGTTGTACACCACCAGTTTCATCGGCGGCTTGCCGGCTTTGGTCAGGCTGTCGTTTTGCGCGTCCAGCAGGGTCTTGATGGTGGAGCCGTTGAGCACTGCGACCTTGTGCCCGGACAAGTCATCCAGGGCCTTGATGCCTTTTGGATTGCCCTTGGGCACCACCACCGACTGGCTGGAATACATGTAGTTAACGATGTCGATCACCTGGCGCCGTTCGGGTTTGTCGAACAGCTGGTCAACGATCATGTCGCATTGCTGGGCAAGCAACGCAGGCACCAGGCCGGAAAACGGAATGACCCGCCATTGCACCTGTTTGTCGCCCAGGCGCTTGGCAACTTCAAGCCCGAGGTCGACGGTGAGACCGCGCGGTTTCTGCGCTTCATCGAAGGACACCAGGGGCGGTGAATCCATCCCGGAGCAGTAGACGAGTTTATCGACTGTCTTCAGGCGCTCCGGCACCTGGGGCGCGGCAGAAGCCCATTGGGTACAGAAGCCGAGGGAGACAGCCATCAACAAGGCGCGGCGTTTATGCATGACCAGACACTCCAGTTCGTTGTTTAACGGGGCAGGACTCAAAGTCAACACACGGACGGGCTTGGGCCCGCCTCTTGTTATTTTTCCGCTTGCAGGAACTGGATCAGCGCCGGCACGGTGCCCTCGATATGCTCGCGCACCACGCCCTCGGCGCGGGCGGCGTCACCGGCACGGATGGCATCAAGGATCACCGCATGTTCCTGGCGGGCGCTGAGGGGTTTCTCGCCATGCTGCAACCACAGGCGCATGGGCGCTTCCACCAGCGAGTACAGCGCCGAGATCTGCTTCATCAAGCGTGGACGGCCACTGAGGCTGCACAGGTATTCGTGAAAAGCGCGGTGGCGGCTGACCCAAGCGGCGCTTTCGTCGCGGTAGTCGTCCATCTCGTCGAGCATGCGCTCCAGTGCGGCCAATTGACGTTCGCCGATGCGTGGGACTGCCACACGCACTGCCAGGCCTTCGAGGGCACTGCGCATCTCGAATACTTCGTGCAATTCATCGATATCCAGGCCGCTGACGACGGCACCACGGTTGGGTCGCAAGGTGACCAGACCTTGGGCATCCAAGCGGCGGAAGGCTTCGCGCACCGGCATGCGGCTCATGCCAATCTCACTGGCGATGTCTTCAGCGATCAGCCGGTCGCCCTTGCGGTAGCGACCACCGCAAATGGCGTCGAGCAGGAAGTTGTAGGCCTCCTCCTCGGCGGTGAGGGGCTGACGGTCAACGTAAGCGGGGGCGAATTGCATTGGCAGCACCTTTTGTATTTTTGTATCCAATTATCCATGAATACAAAAAAGCAGTTTGCGTGCCAGATTATGCAAAGGTGTGCCAAGTGGTTGATTTGGATGAAACAGCGGGGGATTTATCGACAGAGGGTGCGCAATGACGTTGCAAGTGCTTGCTACCAAACAGCACATAAATTGCCCCGTGAGTGGGCACACGTAACAGGTCGCGGGCCACGTCGGGGCAGATGTCTAAACACGGCCCCTGGCCTCAGATCAGGATTGAAGGCAACCGACCATTTTCAACCGGGTTCGGCCGAGTAGATGATGGTCTGCGCACTGTTTTCAGTGACGGGCGGGCGTGTGAAGTAGGTGTCACCTTCGTCGGTAAGGATCTCGTAGTCGACGTTGCGGGTGTTGCTTGCGTGCTTGATGATTTTCAGCACGCGTTGGAACTTCATGCTTTGCGTACCGTTCTGGTTGGGCCCGGTCAACACGCTGACGCTTTGGAACCAGCCGCTGTGCTGCTTGTTGCCGAGCAGCGCACAGGTCATCGCCTCGAACCGTTCCAGCCGCGTAAACCCCCATAGCGTCTGCTCCTTGACCGCCGCGCCTGGGGTGGCGGCACCGGTAAACACGAAGAGATTGATCGCCGGATTGTCTTCGCAAAAAAAATCATACGGGACCAGGCCGTCGACCATTTTCCTACCGGGTACAAAGCCCTTTTTATGCACCTGAAACATTGTCACCTCCGCTCAATCACTGGCGACCAGTCTAATGAGGGGCGACGTACAGGGCGGTCAAGTCAATGTAATGTCGTGTAAAGATCGCGCACTGTGGAGGTTGATCTCCACGGTCAGCCCGCCCCCCGACTCGTTGCGCGCCTCGATATGGCCGCCATGCATCTGCACCGCCCTCGCCGCAATGGCCAAGCCCAGGCCAAAGCCGACAGTGGCATCACCCACACCGCGTTCGAACGGCTGGAAGATGGTGCTCAGTCGGTCAGGCGCCACTCCAGGCCCAAGGTCGCTGATGCGTACGCTCAAGCGATTAGCTTCGCGATTGACCTGCGCCGACACCTGCACGGTCGTTCCCGGACGGGTATAGCGTACGGCGTTGCGAATCACGTTTTCAAAACAGCGGTACAGCAACTCACCGCTGACACAGGCGATAAACGGCGGGCAAGCCTGCAGGTGAACGCGACAGTCCTTGATATCCGCTTCGAATTGCGCATCGTCGACAATCATCGCCAGCAATTCCACGATATCCACCGGCTCGCGCTCGATGCTTTCAGGGCGGCCCTGCAGGCGGGCCAGGGTCAGCAACGCCTCGATCAGCGTGTCCATGCGTTCGCACTCGCGCTCGATGCGCTCGAGCATTTCCAGGCGTGCGGCGTCCTGGCGCAACAGGCCGATGGCCGCTTGCATGCGCGTCAATGGCGAGCGCAGTTCATGGGAGATGTCGTGCAGCAGATGGTGTTGGGCTTGCACCAACACCTTCAACTGGTTGGCCATGCGGTCACAGTCTTCGGCCAGGTCGACGATTTCATCGCGGCGCTTGCCCATGGAGGGCTTGACCCGGGTTTCGAAACGCCCCTGGGCCACATCGCTCATCGCCCGGCGCAAGTGCGCCAGCGGCCAGGCCAGGTAGTACGCCATGTACCCGCTGAACAGCGCACTCATCAGCGTGCCGATGATCAGCGGGACCTGTTGCCAGGGCCTGCCGCCGTCCTCACCGGGGGCGTGACTCGAGCGCAGTGAAAGCGCCAGGCCTTCCTTGCTGGTCACCGCGCGCTCAAAGGCCGGCTCCGCAACCGCAGACCCAGCCAGTAACTGGCCGGTGCGGTCATAGATGCCGATAACTTCGTCCGGCGGACGCTCCCATACCGCCAGGAACTGGCCAGCGGCCTGGACACCAAATTGTTCCAGCAGCTTTTGCTCACTTGCGAGGATGGCGCCCACATGCGGGTCGCCCGGGCGGAAGCGGCTCAGCTCCAGCACACCGACCCCGACCAGGAACGTCAAGGTGGTCGCCAGCCAGAACGCCAGGAACAGTTTCCAGAACAGCAGGCTGGGCTTGGTCATTCGGCAATCAACAGGTAGCCCAGGCCACGCACGCTCTGGATCCAGGCCTTGGCGTCCGGGCGCGGCCCCAGCTTCTGCCGGATGCTGCTGATATGCACGTCGATGCGCCGGTCATAGCGGGTCAGCGGGCAACCCAGGGCATTGAGCGATAGATCCTTTTTGCTCACCACTTGGCCGGCGCAGCGGGCCAGTTCTTCGAGCAGGCTGAACTCGGTGCTGGTCACGCCCAGTTCTGCACCATTCCACACGGCCTGGCGCTTGCCGGGCCATAACATCAGCGAACCAGTCTTGATCACCTCGGTGGTGGGCTGACCGACTGCCTGCACCCTGCGCATGATGGCGCGCAGGCGCGCCACCAACTCGCCTGGGGAGCTGGGTTTGGGCACGTAGTCATCAGCACCGAGCTCCAGGCCAGTGATGCGGTCGATGTTGTCGCCACGGGCGGTGAGCAACACTACCGGGACTTGGCTGACGGCACGGATACGCCGCAGTACCTCAATGCCCGAACGCTGCGGCAACATCACATCCAGCACTACGATGCTGTAGCGACCCGACAGCGCCTCGGCCTCACCCGCCTCGCCCGTATGCACGGCCGTGGCCTCGAAGCCTTCGCACTCCAGGTATTGGCGCAGCATTTCAGTCAATTCCTGGTCATCGTCGACTAACAGTACGGAGATCATGACGGGCTCGTCCGGGGGTGGACGCGCATTATCAGCCTTGCTGCCGGAATCCGGGCCAACCTTTACCTAACTTGACATTCAGTTAACCGCACCAAACGCCGCGCACTCTTATGCTGGCTCTTCACCGGTCGGCGAGTGAACCAAGCGCGCCGGCGCTGCTCGTCGATGTGTTCTGGAAAAGATCTTGATGAATTTTTCGCGCCTGCTCTGCTCGGTTGCGCTGCTGCTCAATGCCTCACTGGCACTCGCCCAAGGCTTCAAAATCTCGGATATTCGAATCAATGGCCTGCAACGGGTTTCGGCAGGCAGCGTTTTCGGTGCATTGCCGCTGAACGTTGGCGATGAAGCCGATGACCGGCGCCTGGTGGATTCCACCCGAGCATTGTTCAAGACCGGTTACTTCCAGGACATCCAGTTGAGCCGCGAAGGCGACTTGCTGATTATCAACGTCGTCGAGCGCCCTTCGGTTGCCAGTATCGAGTTCGAGGGCAACAAAGCGATCGCCACCGATGACCTGATGAAAGGCATGAAGCAATCAGGTCTGAGCGAAGGCGAGATATTCCAGCGCGCCACCCTGGAGGGCTTGCGCAATGAACTGCAGCGCCAGTACGTGGCCCAGGGCCGCTATTCGGCGTCGGTCGACACCGAGGTCGTGCCCCAACCGCGCAACCGCGTGGGCCTGAAGATCAAGATCGACGAAGGCGAAGTGGCATCGATCCAGCACATCAATGTGGTCGGCAATACGGTATTCGCCGACGCCGCCTTGCTCGACCAATTCACGCTAAAGACCAGCAACTGGCTGTCCTTTTTCAGGAACGACGATAAATACGCACGGGAGAAACTCTCCGGCGACCTTGAACGCCTACGCTCCTTTTACCTGGACCGCGGCTACATCAACATGGATATCGCCTCGACGCAGGTCTCCATGACCCCGGACAAAAAGCACGTGTACATCACCGTGAATATCCAGGAAGGCCAGAAATACACGGTGCGCGACGTGAAGTTGAGTGGCGAGCTGAAAGTCCCGCAGGATCAGGTGCAGGCGTTGTTACTGGTGAAAAAAGGCCAAGTGTTTTCGCGCAAATTGATGACCACCACGTCGGACCTGATCACCCGCCGCCTGGGCAACGACGGTTACACGTTCGCCAACGTCAGCGGTACGCCGCAGGTGCATGAAGCGGATCACACGGTCGATATCACCTTCAGCGTCGAGCCCGGCAAGCGGGCTTACGTCAACCGCATCAACTTCCGGGGCAATACCAAGACCGATGATAAGGTGCTGCGTCGCGAAATGCGCCAGATGGAGGGCGGCTGGGCCTCGACCTACTTGATCGACCAGTCCAAGGTGCGCCTGGAGCGGCTGGGGTACTTCAAGGAAGTGAACGTCGAGACGCCAGCGGTGACCGGGCTGGATGACCAGCTGGATGTGAACTACGCCGTGCAAGAGCAAGCATCCGGCTCGATCACGGCCAGCGTCGGCTTCGCCCAAAGTTCTGGGCTGATCCTCGGCGGGTCAATTACCCAGAACAACTTTCTCGGCACCGGCAATTCTGCCAGCCTGGGGCTGACCCGGTCGTCCTACCAGAGCAAGTACAACATCGGCTTCACCGATCCCTACTTCACTCGTGATGGGGTGAGCCTGGGTTACAACGCGTTCTATAACAAGACCGACTACAACAAATACTACGATGACGGAGTGTCCTATTACGCCATTAACAGTTATGGCCTGGGCGCCAGCCTCGGCTACCCGATCAATGAGACGTCGCGCCTGAGTTTCGGCTTGACCGCCCAACACGACAGTATCGAACCGGGCACCTACAGCGCCGACGAGATCTACGACTTCATCGAGCGCGAAGGCAAACAGTTCACCAACTTCAAAGCCAACCTGGGCTGGTCGGAATCGACCTTGAACAAAGGCGTGCTGGCGACGCGTGGGCACGCACAAAACCTCAACCTGACGGTGACGGTGCCCGGCAGCGACCTGAGTTTCTACAAAATCGATTACACGGGGCAAACCTTCCTACCGGTCAGCAATAACACCGCCCTGCGTTTGCATACCAAGCTCGGTTACGGCAACGGCTACGGTTCCACCGACGGCTTACCCTTCTACGAAAGCTATACGGCCGGCGGTGAAGGCACAGTGCGCGGCTTTGAGAGCGGCACGCTCGGCCCACGCAGCACGCCGGCGACCGGAACGTATGCCAGTGCCGGCCAGGCGTACTATTCGGACCGGGATACAGAGGCGCTGGGCGGCAATATCCTAATTACCGGCGGCGCGGAGTACTTGTTCCCCGTGCCGTTCATCAAGGACAACAAATCCGTGCGCACTTCACTGTTCTGGGATGTGGGCTCGGTGTATTCGGACAAGTGCTACCTGAGCACGACCCAAGGCTGCGGCGGCGTGGACCTGAGCCAGATGGCCAGTTCCGTGGGGGTGGGAGTGACCTGGTACAGCCCGCTGGGGCCGTTGAGTGTCAACCTGGCTTATCCGATTCGCACACCTGAGAACGCAGACAAGCAGGTCTTCCAGTTTTCCATGGGGCAGACGTTTTAAAGGGCCTGATCGACTTTTTCCACTATCAGTGGCGACGCTGAAGCACAATAGCGCCGAATCACTCAGGAGCAATGCTTCATGACTGTCGACTGGCTCAACTTCACACCCTGGTCGTCTCTGGCAGGCGGCGCACTGATTGGCCTGGCGGCCAGCGTGTTCGTCGTCAGCAACGGCCGTATCGCCGGCATCAGCGGCCTGATCGGCCATCTTCTGCAGCGAGAGGGCAAGGGCGTGAGTGAAACAGCACTGTTTCTGCTCGGCCTGCTCGTCGCCCCGCTGCTATGGGGTGCGTTCGCCACGCTACCGTTGATTGAATTCCAGAGCGGCTGGCCCGCATTGATCCTTGCCGGTTTCCTGGTAGGGGTGGGCACGCGGTACGGTTCAGGGTGCACCAGTGGCCATGGAGTGTGCGGCTTATCGCGACTTTCGCCACGCTCAATGGTCGCCACTGCCTGCTTCATGGCCAGCGGTTTCGTTACGGTGTTTGTGCTGCGTCATCTACTGGGAAGTTGAACATGATCAAGGTCACGGCATTCATCGCCGGGTTGCTGTTCGGTTTGGGCTTGCTTCTGGCGGGCATGGCCAACCCGACAAAAGTACTGGCGTTCCTGGATATAGCCGGCGCTTGGGATCCGTCCTTGGCACTGGTTATGATTGGCGCCATTGCCGTGGCGATTGTCCCGCTGACCTGGGCCCGCCGGCACTCCCGTTCACTGCTGGGCGTGCCCATGCAGTTGCCCGCCAAGCGCGGGCTGGACCGGCGCCTGGTGGGCGGCAGCCTGTTGTTCGGCATCGGTTGGGGTATTGCCGGGGTTTGTCCGGGTCCGGCCGTGGCCATTCTGCTGACAGGGCAGTGGCAGGTCATCCTGTTCACGGTGGCCATGCTGGGCGGCATGCTGTTGTTTACGGTACTGGAGAACCGGCGCAGGGGTTAAATCCGCTGAATGGGGACACACTACGATGGCTGCGCAAGCGCCATCATCCTGCGAATACCCCCTTCTCTATCCGTGGATAGGGTAAATCAACCGGCGTGACATGACGCTCTCAGTCAACTCTGACCGCTGTGTACAAGTAACAGCAACGCTCGAGAATTAAAGTTGAAGTGCCAGGGGAAGCTACCCCAGCTCACAACTCCAATAATAGAGCGACGTCAATGAGACTGACACCATCCTTGCCAGCGTGCCTGGCCCTCAGTTGCGTATCACTTGCCGCCTTTGCTGCCGAAGGCCCCCCACCGCCCTCCGTCAGCCAACCCAGCGGTATCAACCTGGGCGGCACCAGCTTCTTCGACGGGTTCGCCGGGCCACCGGGGCTGACGCATCAGACCTATTTGAAGTTCAGTACGTCCAGCAGCATTCGTGACAATGGTGGCAAGGACAACCGCAACTTCGATAACCAGAAGATCAATGTCATTACCCTGATCAACCAGTTCAGCTATTACTCACCGGACACCATCGGCGGCGGCGCACACCTGGGCTGGAGCCTGTTGGTCCCGGTGGTTTCCCTGGACGGCGACTTCGGCGACAACGGCGTCAAACTCAAGGACAACGGGGTCGGCCTGGGCGACGTCACTGTTGGCCCGCAAATCCAGTTCGATCCGCTCCTCAACGCCGAAGGCCGGCCGGTGTTCGTGCAACGCGTGGCCTTCGATACGATCCTGCCCACAGGTAAGTACGACAAACACAAGGACTTGAACCCCGGTTCCCATTACTTTTCCGTCAACCCCTACTGGGCCGCGACCTTGATGCCGGCACCGCGCTGGGAAGTGAGCTGGCGCTTGAATTACCTGTACAACTTCAAGAACGACGATCCCGCGAGCAGCTCGGCACAGTTCTTTGAAGGGCGCCCCGTGCGCGACACCCAATCAGGGCAATCGGCCTGGGCCAACTTTACGGCCTCCTACGAGGTGTACCCGAAAATCTCGGTCGGGATCAACGGCTATTACTTCCGGCAGATTTCCGATGACCGGGTCAACGGCGACCGCCTGAGCAACTCTCGCGAGAAAGTCCTTGGCATTGGCCCCGGTTTGTTCTGGAAGATCACTGAGGACAAGGCGTTCTGGCTCAATACCTATAAAGAAACCGGCGTAGAGAATCGCAGCAAGACCGATTACGCCGTGCAAGTTCGCTACGTTCATAAGTTTTGACTGAGGTGATGTGTGATGAATGCGCTCGACTCCATCGACAGCAAGCAATCACTGGGCGCTATTTGCCTGATGATGGTCATTTCCCTGGGAACGCTGCAGATCCAGCCGATTCTGGGCGGCGCGCTGATTGACCAACTGGGGGTGCCGCTCAATGCCATCGGCGTGATCTTCGCTGCCGAGCTAATCGCGATGGCCATCGCCTGCGGCGTATGTGCCCTGCTCATGGCCCGTGTCGACCGCCGCCGCTTTGCACGGGTGGCCTTGTTGATACTGGCCGTCGGCAACCTGATCAGCACTCAGGTTCACAGCCAGACGTGGCTGGTGGTCTTGCGGATCATCTGCGGCGCCAGCGGTGGCGCGGTCATGGCGGTGGTGTATGCGACCGCGGCACTGCGCCGGTCCAAAGATGCAACGTTTGCAGTGATCAATATCGGCAACTTGTTATGGGGCATGCTGCTGGTCACCTCGATGCCTCTGCTGCTGCAGGTATTTGGCGTGCGGGGTGCCTTTGGCCTGCTGGCCATCACCAGCCTGCTTGCCGCACTGGGTTGCGGGAGAATCCCCAGGCATTACCCGGACGCCCAACGCATCGCCCATGGCGCGGCCCGACCGTTCGGGGTGACCTCACTGCTGCTGATCGCGCTGTTTGCGCTGCTATTCTTCGGGCATTCCGCTCTATGGGTGTACCAGGAACGAATCGGTAAAAGCCTGGGCCTGGAACCTCAACAGATCGGGGCTATCCTCGGCGGCAGCATCCTGGCGGGTGCCCTGGGTGCAGGCCTTTCCGGGCTCATCGGACGGCGGCTTGGCCTACTGTTCCCGCAACTGTTGAGCTTCGGTGCTGCGTTAGTGGCGACCCTGATCATGGTGTATGGCGACAGTACCGTTGCCTTTGCCACCACGGCGTGCCTGATCCATATGGTGTGGTTTTTCAGCTTGCCCTATCTGCTTTCCATGGCCGCCGAACTGGATCCCTCCGGGCGCCTGGCGGGACTGGGCAACGCCGCGATATTCGTCGGGCAAGGGCTTGGCCCCTTTGGCGCCGCGCTGGTAGTGGGCGAAGGGCATTTCCGCGCGGTGGGCTGGCTGGCCGCCTGCGCTTATGGGCTGGCCTTGATCATCTCGTGCCTGGTGGTGGCTCGCTTCCGTCGCGGCGTTAAGCCCGGTGGGCAGGCCCTGTCAGCCCAATCCGCCTGAACGACGCCACCCAAACCGATCAATGAGATAACGCGATGAATACGCCATTCCCAAACACCCCGGAATTTTCCGGAGCGCTGTATGCGCCGAGCCGCGTCGAGGGCGACGTGTATGACCTTGAAATCGAAGGCGCCCTTCCGGAGGCGATCCGTGGGGCCTTTTACCAGGTGTCACCCGACCCGCAATACCCGCCCATGCTCGGCAACGATATTTTCTTCAATGGCGATGCCTTGGTCAGCGGCTTTTATTTTGCTGATGGCAAGGTCTCGCTGCGCCGCCGCTATGTGCTGACCGATCGCCTGGTCGCTCAGCGCCGTGAAGGGCGCTCGCTCAATGGTGTGTACCGCAACGTCTACACCAACGACCCGCTGGCGGCCAAAAACAACACCACCGCCAACACGTCTGTGATCCCGCACAACAACGTCCTGCTGGCTCTCAAGGAGGATGCCATGCCCTGGGCGTTGGACCCGCAGACCCTGGAGACTCTCGGCGAGTGGAATTTCGACGGGCAGATTGACTCTGCGACGTTCACTGCCCACCCCAAGCTCGACCCCGTCACGGGAAACCTGCTGGCCTTCAGTTACGAAGCCAAAGGCGACGGTACACCGGACATGGCCTATTTCGAGATATCGCCAGAGGGGAAGCTGCTGCATGAAATCTGGTTCCAGGCGCCCTACGCCGCGATGGTCCACGACTTCGCGGTCACCGAACGGTATGTGGTGTTCCCACTGATCCCGTTGACAGTGGACGTCGAACGCATGAAAAAAGGCGGCCAGCATTTCCAGTGGCAGCCCGAGTTGCCCCAGCTGTTTGCCGTGGTGCCCCGTTACGGCCATGCGCGCGACGTGCGCTGGTTCAAAGGACCTAAGGACGGCTTCCAGGGCCATACCCTGAATGCGTTCGATGAAGACGGCAAAGTGTATCTGGACATGCCGGTCACCGGCGGCAACATCTTCTACTTCTTCCCCCAGGCGGACGGTTTCGTACCGCCGCCAGAGACCCTGGCCGCCAGTCTGATGCGCTGGATATTCGACCTGAACAGTGCGCAGGATGAACTACAACCCCAGGCGCTGACGGACTATCCCTGCGAGTTTCCCCGCTGCGATGACCGCTACATCGGCCGCAAGTATGAACATGGATTCATGCTCGCCTTCGATCCAGAGCGCCCGTACAACCCGTCGAACGGGCCGATGCCATTCCAGTTTTTCAACCTGCTGGTTCACCTCAACCTCACGACCGGTGTCACCGATGCCTGGTTTCCCGGGGACAGCGGCTGTTTCCAGGAACCCATCTTCATTCCGCGCTCCGCGCAAGCCAAGGAAGGCGACGGCTACGTAGTCTGCCTGCTCAACCTGATTGCCGAAGGCCGCAGCGAACTGGTGGTGCTGGACGCCACCGCCATGGCCGCCGGCCCCCTCGCACGCATCAAAATCCCGTTCCGCATGCGCATGTCACTGCACGGCTGCTGGGCACCGCACTAAGTCGCGCCACCGCTCCCCCTCTCTCCATGCGACACGCCCGTGGCCCTCCACTTGCTGGAAGGGCGCGGGCTGCCCGGCGTTACAGGGCTGGATCCGATGATCGAACAGAAAACTCACGTTTATTTCGTAATGCAGGATTTATACAAAAATCCCACTTTACAGGATAAATGCTCAAGACTAGATTAAACCCATTGCTGCCATCTCCCGCTTCCTTTTCGAGAGGACACTTCATGAAACTTGCAAGCTTCATTGTTCACGGTCGCACGACCTACGGTGTGGTCGAAGGTGATCAACTGATTGACCTGGAATCGGTCAAATCAACCTTTGGCGCTGACCTCAAGCAAGCCATTGCCGCCAATCGCCTGGGGGAGCTGACACCGGCCGTGCTCGCGCCACTGCCCCGCGTGCCATTGGCCGACGTCACCTTCCTGCCGGTGATCGCCAATCCCGGGAAAGTGCTGTGCATCGGCATCAACTATGCCACCCACGTGCGGGAGACCGGGCGTGACATGCCGACCTATCCGATGATTTTCACGCGTTTCGCCGACAGCCAGGTCGCGCACCTGCAGCCGATCATTCGTCCAAAGGTGTCGCACAAACTGGATTTCGAAGGCGAACTCGCAGTGGTCATCGGCAAAACCGCAAGGCACGTCAACGCAGCGGACGCGCTGGACTACGTGGCCGGTTATGCCTGCTACAACGATGGCAGTGTGCGCGACTGGCAGAAGCACACCCTCCAGTTCGTGCCCGGCAAGAACTTCCCCCAAACCGGTGGATTCGGCCCTTGGATGGTGACCCACGACGAGATCAACGACCCGCAGGAGCTGGAACTGACCACGCGCCTGAACGGCGAAGTGATGCAACACACCCGCACCAGCGACATGATTTTCGACGTGCGCCAGTTGATCGAGTACTGCTCCACGTTCACCGAACTGGCCCCCGGCGACGTGATTGTCAGCGGCACCACTGGTGGCGTCGGTGCCTTCCGTGAACCGCCGGTGTGGATGAAGCCCGGCGACACCGTCGAAGTCGAGATAACCGGCATCGGCCGCCTGCGCAACAGCATCGCCGACGAGCAGTGAGTCATGAATCTACTTGAATCAGAACGCCCGTCGGAGCTGGAAGCCGATAGCAAAGGCTCCAGCCTGGAACGCATGCTGCGGGTGCTGGACCTGTTCACCGAGGCCAGCCCGATCTGGGCGGTGGACGAAATGGGCGCCGCACTGGGTTACACCCGCTCGACCATTTACCGCTACGTACGCGAACTGGCCGAGGCGAGCCTGTTGTTTCAGGTCGAAGCCGGACGCTATGCACTGGGCGCACGGATCATCACCTGGGACCGCCAGCTGCGCCTGAGCGACCCTCTGGTGCGCGCGGCACAGTCGCTGGAACAGGCTCTGCCACGCTGGAGCGAGCAACAGGTATGGCTGATCTGTCGGCTGTTCAAGGACCAGGTGGTATGTATCCACCAGCATGGCGAGTTGTTCAGTGAGGTCAGCTACTCCCGGGGTTCGCCCAGGCCGTTGTTCCTCGGCGCGACATCGAAAGCGATCCTCGCCAACATGACCTCGCGCCAGCACCGCCAGCTGTTCCTGGAAAACCCGGATGAAGTGCGCGCCAGCCACCTGGGCCAAACCTGGGAACAGTTCCGCCGCGCGCTGCAGCAACTGCGTCGCCAGGGCTATGTCGCCAGTGCGGCGGAAATCGATCCCGGCGTCTACGGCCTCGCGGCACCGATTTTCGACAGCGACGGCAAGGTGCTGGGCAGCATCAGTTGCGTGCGTCCGATCCAGGAGCGTGACAACACCCAGGAAGCGCAACAAGGGGAACAGATGCTGACCCTCGCACAGACACTCTCGCAACGCATGGCGGCCCTGACTCAACGCCCCGCGCAGCCGGACTGAAACCTTTGGAAGGGAATAACAATGACAACCCTCAACAGCTTCAGCACTCAAGTCCTGATCATCGGCGCCGGCCCCACCGGACTGACTCTGGCCAACCTGCTTGGCCAGGGTCAGGTGGATACCCTGATCATCGACCGCAAGGCCGGCACCGTGACCGAGCCCCGCGCTGTCTCGATCGACGATGAATCCCTGCGCACCATGCAGGCGATCGGGCTGGATGCCGCCGTGCTACACGATGTGGTGCCGGGCTACGGCGTGCATTACTTCACCCGCCCGGGCGGGCGTTGCTTTGGCAAGGTCGAGCCCACCGGCAAGGTGTATGGTTTTCCCAAACGCAATGCCTTTCGCCAGCCACTGTTCGAACACACGCTGAAGACCGGCCTTGAGCGCTTTGCGAGCGTGACTGCACGCTTCAATCACGAACTGCTGGAGTTCACTCAAGACGCGCACGGTGTGCGTGCCTTGATCAAGGACACCGATGGCCAATTGCTCGACGTCAAGGCCAACTACCTGGTCGCCTGCGACGGCGGCCGCAGCCCGGTGCGCAAGCAACTGGGAATCGAGATGGTCGGGTCGAGCTTCTCCTCGCGCTGGCTGGTGGTCGATACCGACCAGGACGACGACCCGTTCTGGCAGACCCGCGTGTACTGTGACGCCTGGCGCCCGGTGGTGGAAGTACCCGGTCCGCACCGTACGCGGCGTTTCGAATTCATGCTCCGGCCGGACGAAACCGAGGAGCAGGTGCTCAGCCCGCAAAGCCTGCACGTGCTGTTGCGTCCGTTCAAGGGCGATGCACCGGTTTCGATCGTGCGCAAGACGGTCTACACCTTTCATGCCCGCGTTGCAGAGCGCTGGCAGGTGGGCCGCGTATTGCTCGCCGGTGATGCCGCGCACCTGACCCCGCCCTACGCCGGACAGGGGATGAACAGCGGCGTTCGCGATGCTCATAATCTGGGCTGGAAGTTGATCGGCGTACTCAACGGCAAATTGGCCGCGACCGCCTTGCAGTCCTACGAAAGCGAGCGGCGCGGGCATGCCTGGGCCTTGATCAAGTTGGCCCTGAACCTGGGCGTGGTCATGGCGCCGGCTACCGTGCTGCGGGCTCGCCTGATCAGTGCGGCATTCGCGTTGGTCGGCCTGGTGCCGCCGCTGCGCGACTATTTCCTGCAGATGCGCTTCAAGCCAAAACCACGCTTTACCCAAGGCCTGGTGCTGCCCGACGGCAAGGCCGGAAAGCTGGCCTGTGGGCAAATGTTTCCTCAGCCGCTGCTGACCGACGCCCAAGGCCACGCCCAGTTGCTGGACGCGAGCATCGGTGCCGGCTTTGCCCTGATTCAATATGGCGACCCTGCTCGCCAGCGTCTTGATGAACTGCGCCACGGTCTTTGGGATCACCTGGAGGCCAAGCGCATCCTGATCCTGCCTGCGCACTTCCAGGCTCTGCCATCGCTGCCTGGCTGCACCGTACTTCAAGACCATGAGGATGCGCTCAAGGACCTGCTGGGCGACAGCCACACGTTTGTGTTGCTGCGCCCCGATCGCTATGTCGCCGCCCTCTTCGACAAGACCACCCAAGACCAGGCTGCCGCCGCCTTGCAGGCGCTGTTCGGCATCCCCTCGACAAGCGCCTATGCGGATCAACCGGCCATGGCCCCCGTCTACCCCTGAACCTTCAGCCACCGAGGTGTTTATGCAAACCTTGCAGACTTCTACCCCCGCACGCCTGTGTTACCTGCACCTGGCGAGCAAAGCGCCCCAGCAACAAGTTGATTTCTATCGGCGCCTGCTGGACATGAACTGCCTGGCGCAGGCAGACGGCAGTTGGCTGCTCCAAGGCCCGCAACGGGCCATGCTAATCTCGCCCGCCGACCACAGCGGCCTGCTCGCGGCCGCGTACGACCTGGGCAGCCAAGCGCGCTTGAGTGAACTGCGCACGCGCCTGGTGAGCAAGGGCTGTAGCGTCGAAGCGCTCGACTCGCCACTGCTGGAAGCCGGCGCCTTTCAAATCCGCGACCCCCAGGGCCGGCAAACCGTGTTTGGCGTGTCTCTTGGCGCCGTCGCCACCGACCGCAAGGGCATGCCGGGCCGCCTGCAGCATGTGGTGTTCCAGACCACAGAGCTGGAAGCGATGATCGACTTCTACGTCAACACGGTGGGGTTCACGGTCTCGGACAATGTTGTCGATGAGCAGAGCAGCCAGCTCACGACCTGCTTCCTGCGTTCAGACGACGAGCACCACTCGCTGGCGTTTTTCCGCGGTTCGAAAAACGAATGGGATCATCACTGTTACGAAACCAACGAGTGGAATGACATTCGCGACTGGGGCGACCGTTTCGCCAAGGAGCGGATTACATTGTTCTTTGGCCCAGGTCGCCACGGTCCGGGCAATAACCTGTTCTTCATGGTGGTCGATGCCGATCGCAATCGCCTGGAGTTCTCGGCGGAGCTGGAAATCACCGAAGCCAGCCGCGCGCCAGGCGTCTGGCCCCAAGAGGAATACACCCTCAACTCCTGGGGACGCGCCTGGATACGCAGCTGAAAAGACACACTTCAAAGGGTCTGCCCTCACCTACCCTCAATCAACGCGGCTACCTGCCTAAGGTAAGACAATGACAATTCCAACCTTCGCGACCTACGCCATCAGAGGCGACCAATACATCAACGGCACCTGGCGCACAGGTCGTTCGACACGACGCCTGGATGACCGTAACCCGTTCAACGGCGAACGCTTGCTGGAGATGCCACTGGCCTCGGTGGCTGACCTGGATGACGCCTACCAGGCGGCCCAGCGCGCACAGACCGACTGGGCAGCGCTGCACCCGACCCAGCGCAGTGCGCAGCTGGAAAAACTCGCTCAGGTCATCCAGGACCGCAGCGAAGAAATCATCGACTGGCTGATCCGTGAGTCCGGCAGTACCCGTATCAAGGCGGGGATGGAATGGCAGTTCACCCTCAACCTGGTTCGCGAGTGCGCAACGCTGCCGATGCAGGTTGAGGGGCGAATCCTGAGCAGTTACAAGCCTGGCGAACAGAGCTTCGTGTTTCGCGAGCCGCTGGGCGTGGTCGGTGTCATCAGCCCCTGGAACTTTCCACTGTACCTGAGCATGCGCTCGGTGGTGCCGGCCCTGGCGCTGGGCAATACCGTGGTGCTCAAGCCCGCCAGTGACACGGCGGTCACCGGAGGCCTGCTGATTGCGCACCTGTTCGAAGAAGCCGGGTTCCCCGCGGGTGCGCTGAATGTGGTGGTCGGCGCGGGCTCGGAGATTGGTGATGCATTCGTCGAGCACCCGATACCAAGCCTGATCTCCTTCACCGGTTCCACCGACGTGGGCCGCAATGTCGGACGCATCGCCACCGGCGGCAAGCACATCAAGCGCGTGGCGCTGGAATTGGGCGGCAACGCACCGCTGGTGGTCCTGGACGATGCGGACATCGAGATCGCGGCGCATGCCGCCGTGGTCGGGCGCTTCCTGCATCAGGGCCAGATCTGCATGAGCGTCAACCGCGTCATTGTCGATCGTTCGCTGTATGCCGACTTCGCGGCGCTGGTGGTGGAGCGCGTGCGCAACCTCAAGACCGGTGACCCGGCCAAGCCCGATACGGTGATCGGGCCGGTGGTCAACCAGAGTCAGCTCGATGGCCTGCTGGGGAAGATCGACGCAGCCGAGCGTGCCGGTCTCAAGCAACTGTGTGGTGGCCAGGCGCAAGGGCTCGTGCTGCCAGCCCATGTCTTCGGCGAAGTGGGCCCCGAGCAGGCATTGGCCCGCGATGAAACCTTCGGCCCGTTATTGCCATTGATGATTGCACACAATCAGGCCCACGCCCTGGAGTTGGCCAATGCAAGCGAGTACGGTCTATCCAGTGCCGTGTTCACCCGGGACATGGCGCGCGGCCTGAGTTTTGCGCGTGGCATCGTGGCGGGCATGACCCATATCAACGACATCACCGTCGACGACCAACCCAATGCACCGTTCGGTGGCGAGAAGAACTCCGGCCTAGGGCGCTTCAACGGTCACTATGCCTTGGATGAGTTTACCCGGGCCCATTGGGTCACCTGGCAAGCGGGGAGCCATCGCTACCCGTTCTGATCGCATGCCAGAATCGGGCAAGGCGCCCTCCTTGCCCCTTCAGCCATAACAAAAAGACAGAAGGCGAAACCAATGAACAACCTAGCCTGTGTGTCCACCGATCAGGTCGTTCGCTCTGACCGGCTGATGAAGTGGAAAGAGTTCATGAGCGATCACCTGGGCCGCACGCCTGAGTATATAAAGCGCCTGGAAGCCACCCATATCGACCCGTTGCACAACGGTAACTTCCAGGGGCGGCTGGAATATGGCGACCTGGGCCAGCTGCGTTTCTGCCGCATGACCGCCAGTGCCCATCGCTATTCACGCCACTTGAGCAAAGCACTCGATGTCGTCGACACGCCGCGCATGTTGATCCTGCAAGTTGCCGGTGTCAGCCACTTCGAGCAAGGACAGCAAAGCAGTACCGTCGCACCGGACGAAATGCTCCTGGTCGATTGTGGCAAGCCCTTCAGCGTTACCAGTACCCAGGGTTGCGAACACTTTATCCTGCTGTTCCAAGGCGCCGCCGGCCAACTGACACAGACCGGCGACATGCACTTGAGTGGCCGCAACGGGCTGGGGCGCATGCTGATGCACCTGATCAGCGACGCTTACCATCAATACCCCTTGCTCAACAGCCAGTCGGCCGGGCTGATCGGCGACAGCATCGCCGGGTTGCTCAACAATGCCTTGAAGAACAAGCAAGATGAAAAGCAACTGGACCACGACTTCCGGTTCTTCAAACAGAATCGCCTCAAGGCCTATATTGAGCGCCACCTGGCGGACCGCGACCTCAGCATTGAGCGCATCGCCAATGCTGAACAGTGCTCGGTGCGCAGCTTGCACCGGGCCTTTCAGGATGAATTGGGCTGCAGCGTCAGCGAGTATATCTGGCAGCGTCGGTTGTCCCGATGCGCCGAGGACCTGCGCAACCGCGAACAGGCCCATCGCTCACTCACCGAGATCGCCTATGCCTGGGGCTATGGCAGCAGTTCACATTTCAGCCGGCACTTCAAATCGACATTCGGTATGTCACCACGACTGTTCCGGGAAACGGCCAGCGACAACCGCACTCAATCGCCAGCCGTTTGAGCGCAAAGCCTCTCAATTGCGGCGCAAAAGGGTATTCGGCGCAACGCCAAAGGCCTTGCGAAAGGCATGGCTGAAGTGGGAGAAGTCGGAAAACCCGAAGTCCAGCGCCGCCTGGGACACGCTGCGCACCTGACCGCGCTCGATCGCTTCACGGCTCGCATTCAGGCGCTCTTTCCAGATCTCGGCAACGGGGGTCTTCTGGTATCGCGCGAACGCGCGCGTGACAGTTCGCGTGGACACATTATGAGCCTGCGCGATGACGTCAATGGATAGGTCCGGCTCGGTCAAGTGCCGTTGGATGTACTGCATGATACGACCGTAGAGGTCGAGTTCCTGATGGGTTGTCTTCAGGTCCTGGAGTTCCAGGCTTATCACCAGCAGGTCGATCAATGCGCCGGAATAACGATTCGAGATGTGCTCATCCTGCAACGACATCGGCGAGCTCGCGGCCTGACGCAACATTTCACGCAAGGGCACGACGCCGGGGCGGCGGTCGTCGAGGACCATCGCCGTGTAATCGGCGATTCGTGGCAGACGCTCAATCAGTAAGGCTCGCGGAATACGGACCAAGTGGTTTTCGGTACCACCGAAACTGAATCGAAACGCCTGTGTTGCGTCATAAAGAAACAGATTTCCAGCTGCCAGGCTGGCTTTTCTTCCTCCTTGCTCAATTTGCCCATGGCCATTTCGGGAGAAGCCCAACCATAAATCTTCAGCCGGGCCGCTGCGCAGGTGACGCTCTGAGCGCTCCCAGTAATGCAGCGGCGAAGACAGCGAACAGATGTCCAGGTCGCCGAGCGTATTGATCGCGAGCGCGCCATCAAAACTGCTCTGGGACAAGGGTTTGCTGTCTGCTGCCAGGCAATGGCGGCACACCACTTCCTTCCAGTAATCAAAGCGACGGGGGGCCGACACTGCAAGGGTCGAATACTGCGTGCTCGGGTTCATGTCACTGACCTCGACATCAATGCAAAAGGCGCTCGATAAGGTGTAACTTGCGGTCAACTGTCCCCCATCAAAAGCAATTTGCAGGCCAAACACCGCTGCAGGCCGTCCAGTCACACTGCCGTGCGATGCCCCTCGCAACGCGCCTCAGGCCGCAGGCGGTTGCCTGTGCCGTTATCCCCATTTAGAGGCACAGCCCGTCACGCGGTCGGCCCAAGTGCACCAACGCGGACCACGGCGCAACGTCAGTTTCTGCAGTGTCTTTTCCAACCAAACGGTTGTCCCGTCGAACAAAGCGCCCCCTCGCCACCCAGCCTAATTTCCACCTCACAGCAGCTCATACCCCGCTGATGAGGCACGCCATGTATCGACACTATTCACAACGACGGGCTGATTCCTCCTGGTTTCTGCAGAGGCGCGACCTGGTCCCTGAAGAGTCGGCGTATTGGTTGATTGAATGGGGAGCCATGACGCTGCTGCACCGACGGCAAGTCGTCAAACGCGACCTGCCGCCGAAGCGCTGATGCCCACCCGTAGGCCTGAACGAAAATAACGAGGAGCTCACCATGGAATCTGCAATCGACACACATCTCAAATGCCCACGCACCCTGTCACGCCGGGTGCCCGACGAATATCAACCGCCGTTCCCGATGTGGGTCGCGCGCGCTGACGAGCAACTGGAACAAGTGGTGATGGCTTACCTCGGCGTGCAATATCGCGGCGACGCCCAGCGCGAGGCCGCGTTGCAGTCAATGCGCCACATCGTCGGCAGTTTCAGTCTGGCCGATGGCCCGCAGACCCATGACTTGACCCACCACACCGACAGCAGTGGGTTTGATAATTTGATTGTGGTCGGGTACTGGAAAGACCCTGCCGCCCACTGTCGCTGGTTGCGCTCACCCCAGGTAAATGACTGGTGGAATTCGCCGGATCGGCTCAGTGACGGCCTGGGCTATTTCCGCGAAATCACCGCCCCACGCGCCGAGCAGTTCGAAACCTTGTACGCCTTCCAGGAAAACTTGCCCGGTGTCGGCGCGGTCATGGATAGCACCAGTGGCGAGATCGAGGAACACGGTTACTGGGGCTCGATGCGCGACCGCTTCCCGATCTCTCAGACGGACTGGATGAAACCTACCAGTGAGCTGAAAGTGGTCGCGGGTGACCCTGCCAAGGGTGGGCGGGTCGTGGTCATGGGGCATGACAACCTCACGCTGATCCGTTCAGGCCAGGACTGGGCGGATGCCGAGGCGGACGAACGCTCGCTGTACCTGGATGAAATTTTGCCGACCTTGCAGGACGGCATGGACTTCCTGCGTGACAACGGCCAACCCCTGGGCTGCTACAGCAACAGGTTTGTGCGCAATATCGATATCGACGGTAACTTTCTCGACGTGAGCTACAACATCGGTCACTGGCGCTCGGTGGAAAAACTCGAACGCTGGGCAGAGTCGCACCCTACCCACCTGCGTATTTTCGTGACGTTCTTCCGTGTGGCCGCGGGTTTGAAAAAGTTACGGCTGTACCACGAAGTGTCGGTGTCAGACGCCAAGAGCCAGGTATTCGAGTACATCAACTGTCACTCGCAGACCGGCATGTTGCGCGACGCGCTGTCGCCAACCGCCTGAGTGCCGTCGGCACTTCTCCCCCATTTCCTACTTCCTTGCCACCCTCCCCGGGTGGCGTGGTTTCCTGTGCGAGGAATAAAAAAATGAACAAGATCCGCCTGCTGACACTTTCCACCCTGTTGCCCGCACTTCACGCGAACGCCGGTGAAGTAGCCCCTGGCGACTATGAGCAATACCCGGTCGGCGCGACCATCGGTGCGATTTATTACCAGCACTCCACCACGGACTCGGCTTACGCCAACGGGCACAAGGTCAGCTCCGACTACAGGTTGAGCTCAGACGTCGGCATTCTGCGTCTGCTCCACGTCTACGCACTCAGCGACACAGTCACCATCGACCCGCAATTCCTGCTGCCCTTCGGGCACGTCTCCAGTGGCGGTGACGCCTCGACGCTGGGCAGTACCCGCGGCGTCGGCGACTTGATCCTGACCGCGCCGGTCAAGTGGCGGCTCAACGAAGCCCGCGACACCCTCAGTATCGCCCCCTATCTGTATGTACCCACTGGCACTTATGACAAGGATGACGCGCTCAATATCGGTGAGAACCGCTGGAAGTTCGAACTGCAGAGCGCCTACGTCAAGCACTTCACAGAAAAATGGGCAATGGACTTGGTCGGCGGCGCAACCTGGTATGGCGACAACACCGACTATGGCGCAAATGCCGACCGTCTGAAGCAAGACGTTTCCTATGCAGCACAGATCATGGGGCGTTACATGCCTGACGCTACCACAGCGTTTGGTATCGGCTTCGGGCGCACCTGGGGAGGTGAGACCAACGTCGAGCACGTCAATCAGGATAACGAGTTGGGTACAACCAACTTCCGCCTGACAGCGACCAAATTCGTCACCCCCCAAGACCAGATCCAGCTGCAGTTGGGCAAGGATCTGTCAGTGGACAACGGCGCCAAGGAAGACTTCCGCATGAACCTGCGTTACGCCCGCGTATTTTGACGCAAGCGTCCACCGGACAGCGGCCCCAGCCCTCTGTTGCCTTGGCGCAGGGCTGTCCGGCTCAGCCAAGTCGCTGTCTTTTTCAACCAAGCCTTCGACTGGAGGCGCGGACTATCTTGAGCACCAGGCCCACTGACCTTGATGAGCATGCAGTGCTCTTCGGCCACAGACGATAAGGACAGCCCCACCATGGCAATCGTTCGCCCCACCCTTGAGCAGTTATTGGATATCGCCAGCCGCCTGCACATGCAGCTCAGCCCCGAGCATGCGCGGGAATACTTGCCGCTTATGCAGGCGAGCTTTGACGCCTACGACCTGATTGACGAGTTGCCCGATTTCATTCCACCGGTACGTTACGAACGCAGCTCGGGCTATCGTCCATCGGCTGCACACAACCCACTCAACGCCTGGTACGTGCGAACGGAAGTCAGCGGTGCCCGTGACGGCAAACTGGCGGGTAAAACGGTCGCACTCAAAGACAACATTTCACTGGCTGGCGTGCCCATGATGAATGGTGCCAAGCCACTGGAAGGCCACGTTCCATCGTTCGACGCCACTGTGGTCACTCGGTTACTGGACGCGGGCGCAACCATCCTCGGCAAGGCGACGTGCGAGCATTACTGCCTGTCAGGTGGCAGTCACACTTCCGATCCCGCACCGGTTCACAACCCTTATCGCCATGGGTTTGCCTCGGGTGGATCGTCTTCCGGCAGCGCGGCGCTGGTCGCCGCGGGCGAGGTCGACCTCGCAGTCGGCGGTGACCAGGGCGGATCGATCCGGATTCCTTCCGCATTCTGCGGCACTTACGGGATGAAACCTACGCACGGTCTGGTGCCTTACACCGGGATCATGGCCATCGAAGCGACCATCGATCATGCCGGCCCCATCACCGCCAATGTGAGAGACAACGCTTTGATGCTGGAGGTCATGGCCGGCGCGGACGGGCTTGATCCCCGGCAAGCCGCGCCCCAGGTCGACACGTACAGCGATTACCTGGCACGCGGTGTGAGCGGTCTGAAGATTGGCGTCCTGCGCGAAGGCTTCGAATTGGCCAACCAGGATCCACGCGTTGCGTCGTCGGTCCGCAATGCCATCGCACGGTTTTCGCAACTGGGCGCGCAGGTCGAGGAGGTGTCGGTGCCTGAGCACGCGATCGCCGGGGCGCTGTGGCACCCCATCGGCTGTGAGGGTCTGACGATGCAGATGATGCACGGCAATGGGGCGGGTTTTAACTGGAAAGGGCTGTATGACGTGGGCTTGCTGGACAAGCAAGCCGGATGGCGCGATCAGGCGGATGACCTGTCCGCCTCTCTCAAGCTGTGCATGTTCGTCGGCCAATACGGTGTCGAGCGCTACAACGGGCGTTTCTACGCCAAGGCGCAAAACCTCAGGCGCCTGGCTCGCTCGGCCTATGACGCGGCCTTGGCGCGCTATGACCTGCTGGTGATGCCTACCGTCCCGATCATTGCCCAGCCGCACCCGGAACCGGATTGCTCGATCACTGAGTACGTGGCGCGAGCACTGGAAATGATCGGCAATGCCTCCGCCCAGGACATCACGGGCCACCCGGCGATGTCGATCCCCTGCGGTCTGGTAGACGGTCTGCCTGTCGGGCTCATGTTGGTGGGCAAGCACTATGCCGAAGGCACGATTTATCAGGCTGCCGCAGCGTTCGAGGCGGCTGTCGACTGGAAAAACTGTTAGCCGGCCCCCCGCAGCGCAAAAAAGACCAAGCCGCCAGGCGCTGCCTAGACGCTCAATGATGAGGAATAAACCGATGACCACTCCTGAGAGAAACACATCAACCCCGGGCGAACGAGCACAAGCGTTACTGCAAGTGCTCAAGCAGAAGGACCTGATCCCCGACGGTTACATCGAGCACATGACGCAACTGATGGCCCACGAATGGAGCCCGGAAAATGGTGCGCGGGTTGTGGCCAAGGCCTGGGTAGACCCGCAGTTTCGTGAACTGTTGCTAAGGGATGGCACCGCAGCGTGTGCCCAGTTTGGCTACACCGGCCCGCAGGGTGAATACATTGTTGCCCTGGAAGACACGCCCACTCTGAAAAACGTGATTGTGTGCAGCCTCTGCTCCTGCACCAATTGGCCCGTCCTCGGCTTACCACCGGAGTGGTACAAGGGCTTCGAATTTCGTGCCCGGCTGGTGCGCGAAGGGCGCACTGTCCTGCGGGAATTGGGCACGCAACTGCCGGACGACGTCACCATCAAGGTGTGGGACACCAGCGCCGAAAGCCGCTATCTGGTGCTGCCTGTACGGCCGCAAGGGAGCGAGTCCATGGATGAAGAGGCGCTTCGAAAATTGATCACCAAGGATGTCCTTATCGGCGTGGCGCTACCGCACGTCGCGTAACCGGGGCGCTTTGTTTCTTTCACTTTTCAGAGGTATTCACAATGGATGGTTTTCACGATCTCGGTGGTTTTCAGGGCTTTGGCAAGGTCCCTCACACCATCAATAGTCTGGACTACAAACAGGTATTCAAGCAGGACTGGGAACACCTGGCCTACAGCTTGATGTTTATCGGTGCCGATCACTTGAAAAAGTTCAGCGTGGACGAAGTGCGCCACGCCGTCGAACGCCTGGATGTCCGCCAACATGTCGGCACCCAGTACTACGAACGCTATGTCATTGCGACCGCCACCCTGCTGGTCGAAACAGGCGTCATCACCCAGGCAGAACTCGATCAGGCCTTGGGCTCCCCCTTCAAGCTGGCGAACCCTGCTCATGCCGAAGGTCGCCCGGCGATCACCGGTCGACCGCATTTTGAGGTGGGCGACCGGGTCGTCGTGCGAGACGAGTACGTGGCCGGGCATACCCGCATGCCAGCCTATGTGCGTGGCAAGGCAGGCGTGGTGCTGCACCGCACATCGGAGCAGTGGCCGTTCCCGGACGCGATTGGCCATGGCGACGTGAGCGCGGCGCACCAGCCGACCTACCATGTCGAGTTTCGCGTAAAGGATCTCTGGGGTGATGCGGCAGACGATGGGCTGGTGGTGGTCGATCTTTTCGAAAGCTACCTGGACCACGCCGATGTCGCTCAAGCGGTGAAAGCATGATTGACGGCGCCCTGACAGGCCGACTGCCGGTGACGGTGCTTTCCGGCTTCCTCGGCGCCGGCAAAACCACCCTGCTCAACCATATCCTGCGCAATCGCGAAGGCCTCAGGGTGGCGGTCATCGTTAATGACATGAGCGAGGTCAACATTGATGCCCAGGAGGTGCAGCGCGATGTGTCACTGCACCGTGGCAGCGATGAGTTGATCGAGATGAGCAACGGCTGCATTTGCTGCACGCTGCGCGCCGATTTGCTTGAGCAGATCAGTGCCCTGGCGCGCCAGCAGCGTTTCGATTACCTGCTCATTGAGTCCACCGGGATCTCTGAGCCGATGCCGGTCGCGGAGACGTTCGCCTTCCTGGACGCCGAAGGCTTCAGCCTCAGCGAGTTGGCACGGCTCGATACCTTGGTGACAGTGGTCGATGGCAGCCGTTTCCAGGCGCTGCTTGAGTCACCGGACGCCGTGCCCCGCGACGACGCACAGGAGGACACGCCCCAGCGCCCTCTGGCCGACCTTCTGATCGAGCAAGTGGAGTATGCCAACGTCATTCTCGTCAACAAAATGGACTTGATCGATGAGCCTGGCTACCAGGCCTTGCACGGAATCCTCGCAGGCCTTAACCCGTCCGCGCGGATCGAGCCAATGACTCAGGGTAACGTTGAGCTATCCCACATCCTCGGCACCCATCTGTTTGATTTACCCAGCCTTGCGGCGTCGCCGGGCTGGATGAAGACAATGGAGGCCAGCGACGCACCGGCCTCCGAGTCGGATACCTATGGCGTGACGTCCTGGGTGTACCGCGAGCGCGCCCCTTTTCATCCGCAGCGATTGTTCGATTTCCTCCTGCGACCCTGGTGCAACGGGCGCCTGCTGCGCAGCAAAGGTTACTTTTGGCTGGCCAGCCGCCACCTTGAAATCGGCCTGCTGGTGCAAAGCGGCAAGCAGTTCCAGTGGGACTATGTCGGGCGCTGGTGGACCTTCATTGAGCCGTCGCAATGGCCGCGGGATGAATATCGGTTGCAAAGCATCATGGCCAAGTGGGACAGCATTGTCGGGGATTGCCGGCAGGAATGGGTCTTCATCGGCCAGGATCTGGATACCCATAGGTTGCAACACGAGCTCGACAACTGCCTGCTGAGTGCTCAGGAAATCGCCGCAGGCCCGTCGGCCTGGCAAACCCTGCCGGGAGCAACAGACTTTGACACCCGGGCCTTGTCGGCATGCCCGTCCCCCCTCTTGCAGGCGGATCCCCTTTGAACGAGGTAGAGGTGCTCCATGCTTTTTTTCAGCAGAACCACCCGTTGGGTACTGACGCCGCTCGCCGAGAGGCTGGAGCAGCCAGACCAGCCGAGCATGCCGTTATCATCGAACAACCCGTTATTGCGCCGCATTCTGTCAGGCGTCGATCAATTGCTACAGGAGCGGCGTGCCTTGGAGGAGCAAGCACGCGCACTGACATTGAAAGTCAGTCAATTGGACGAACGCCTGGCCTGCCGCGACAAGCATTTGCGTCATGTGGAGACGCGCTGGGCACTGATCACCCAGGGTGCAGATGAACTGTTCTGGACACTGGATCTGGCTGCAACCGCCGCCCCCGGGCCGGAGTGCGCAATGGAGTGGTCGGGGTCGGCGTCAATCCAGGCCCAAGGTATTGATCAGCTCGGCCGTTGGAGCGAACAGTTACACCCCGCTGACCGGCAACCGCACCTGGAAGCGCTTGCCCGGCATCTTGCCGATCGCAGTGGGCGGACGCCCTTTGCGCTTGATGTGCGCCTGAAGTCCGCATCAGGCAGTGACTATCGCTGGTGCAGGGTCAGCGGTAACGCGAGTCGTGATCCGCAAGGCGTACCTCTCGCCATCGGTGGAACCCTTCGTGACATTCACGAACAACACCTGCACAACGAGACACTTGAACTGGCGGCCACACGTTTCGACATTTCCCGGGAAATGCTGCACGACGGGCTCTGGGACATCGAGGTCGTGGCCGGCGACCCTGCGAACCCGAAAAATACCATCTGGTGGTCGTCGCAAATGCGCCGACTGCTGGGGTGCAGCACGGTTGAAGAGTTCCCCAACACCCTGGAAAGCTGGACCTCGCGCCTGCATCCCGACGACAGCGAACGGGCGATCGCAGCGTTTGTTGCCCACGTTGAAGACCGCAGCGGCAAAACACCGTTTGATGTGGATTACCGACTCAAACATAAAAGTGGCGCTTACCGCTGGTTCCGCGGCCGGGGGCAAACGCGCCGCGCATCGGACGGCTCCCCGCAGCGAGTGGTGGGTGCCATTACCGATATCCATGCCCACCATGAAGAAAGCACGATGCGTGAGGCGCAGGCGGAACAACATCGCGTGATGCAGGAAACGCTCAGCAAGTTGACGCACATTGTCGCCACCATCCAGGGCATTGCCAGCCAAACCAACCTGCTGGCCTTGAACGCCGCCATTGAGGCGGCGCGCGCAGGCGAGGCCGGGCGCGGGTTTGCCGTGGTCGCTGATGAAGTCCGCAAGCTGGCCACTCGGACCAGCCAGGCCACACAGCAAGCAGCCGAAATGATGGACAGCTAGCCACATCAAAGCGCGCGCACTGGGCGTGTGCACACCGAACATCTACCAACAATAACAATCAGGTACGTTATGCGTGATTACGACTCGGCAGTGACCTCTTTCAATTATCGACAACTGGCCGCCCAGGACTTGCACGGCGAGCTGACGGCCATGAACGCCTGCATCGAATGCTGCGACCGGCACGCCCTGGGTGATGCCGTGGCGTTGTACTGCGAAACGCCGGATGGCCGCGCCACGCACCACACGTTCAGCGAACTGCAGGCCCACGCTGCGCGCTTCGGCAACTTTTTGCGCGAGCAAGGGGTCAAGCCGGGAGAGCGTGTAGCGGGCCTGATGCCACGCACGGTTGAACTGTTGATTGCCATTTTGGGGACCTGGCGCATCGGCGCGGTCTACCAACCGCTCTTCACCGCATTCGGCCCCAAGGCAATCGAGCAGCGATTGGGTTGCTCCGAGGCGCGCTGGATTGTGACCGATGCCCATAATCGCCCCAAGTTGGACGACGTCATTGACTGCCCACGCATCATCGTGACCGGCGCAGGCCCACGCAACCCGGACGATTACGACTTCTGGACCGTTCTGGATCGCCAACAGGCCGATTGTGCACCCGAGTTGCTGGACGCCAGTGCGCCGTTCCTGCTGATGTGTACGTCAGGCACCACAGGGCCGGCCAAGCCGTTGGAGGTGCCCTTAAGCGCCATTCTGGCCTTCAAGGGCTATATGCGTGATTCGATTGACCTGCGAGAGGACGACCATTTCTGGAACCTCGCCGACCCCGGATGGGCCTATGGTTTGTATTACGCGGTGACCGGCCCGCTGGCATGTGGCCGTGCCACGCTGTTCTATGACGGCCCGTTCGCGGTGGACAGTACCTGCCGGATCATTGCCAAGTATGCGATCACCAACCTGGCCGGCTCGCCGACCGCCTACCGCCTGCTGATCGCGGCGGGGGCTGCGTTCGCCGACACCGTGCGTGGTCGCCTGCGTGTCATCAGCAGTGCCGGCGAGCCGCTGAACCCGCAGGTCATCCGTTGGTTTGCCGACGAACTCGGCGTGGTCATCCACGACCATTATGGCCAGACTGAAATCGGCATGGTGCTGTGCAACCACCACGGCCTGCGTCACCCGGTACGTGAGGGTTCAGCCGGTTATGCGGTTCCGGGGTACCGGATTGTCGTGCTGGATGATGCTCATCGGGAACTGCCACCGGGCCGGCCAGGCGTGCTGGCGGTGGATCGCGAGCGGTCGCCCCTGTGTTGGTTCGAGGGCTACTTCGGAATGCCCACCCAGGCTTTTGTCGACCGTTATTATTTGAGCGGCGATATCGTGGAGTTGAATGACGACGGCAGTATCAGCTTCGTGGGCCGTAACGACGACGTGATCACTACCTCCGGCTATCGCGTCGGACCTTTCGATGTGGAAAGTGCGCTGATCGAACACCCTGCGGTGGTTGAAGCCGCCGTGATTGGCAAACCGGACCCGCAACGCACCGAGTTGATCAAGGCGTTCGTCGTACTGAACAGTCAAAGCCTGCCAAGCACCGAGTTGGCGGAGGTCCTGCGCCTGCATGTCCGGCAACGCCTGGCCGCGCACGCGTACCCGAGGGAAATCGAGTTCGTCGAACACCTGCCCAAAACACCCAGTGGCAAATTGCAGCGGTTCATTCTGCGCAACCAGGAAATCGCGAAGCAGCAGGCGTTCGACACATGACCCAAGGCTACGGCCGTCGGGTGTGGCTGCGTGTGCGCAACACAGCGTGCGCACTGTGCTAAGCCGCTCTGAATTCCAGCGCAGAGCCCTGGAGTTGTTCCAGCAGCGCAGTTTCAGTCAGGTCAGCATGCGTGAACTGGCGGCGCATATCGGCATCACTCCGGGGGCGATTTATCACCATGTAGAAAGCAAGGAAGCACTGCTTTTCGAGTGGCTGATGGAGCTGTATCAGACGTTGTTGTCGCACGTTGAGCTGATCAAAAAACGAAGATTGACGCCCGCGCAACGTCTGACAAAACTGATCGAAGGCCACCTTCGATTGCATGAACACATGGCCGGGCAGTTTAAGTTGGCCGTCATGGACACCGGCTGCCTGAACGCGCCGATGGAAGAAAGTGTACGGCGATTGAGGGAGGCTTATGAGTCGGAAATACTGAGCTTGCTCGGGCAGCTATGCCATCAGCCTGGTGGCCCCTTGCGCGAAGGCGCACTGCAGGCAATCGTGCCCATGCTGAACAGCCTGCCTGCATGGCTGAGCCCCAGGATGGAGAAAGCCCAGCGTCGGGTCATCGCCCAGGCCATCGTCAATGCTGTCGTACAGGCGATAAAGGCCCTGCCTTGAACCAGGTAGCGCCTGGGCGCCTGATGATCAGGCCGTCGCCCTGATTCAAAGGTCCTCAGATGCTCAGGAGTTCGGCCACTGGAAACCGATGGGTGGTCTTCATTTCTCGCAGTGACAGGTTCGACCGGATACTCAATACACCCGGCAGCTTCCTCAGCACTTTTTCAACGAATCGGCTGTAGCTGTCCAAATCTCTCGCGACCACTTGAAGTAAAAAATCCGCCTCGCCCGTTGTGTTGTGACAACTGAGTACCTGCGGCGCCGACGCTATGATTTTCTCAAACTTTTCCGTGGCTTCTTCACTGTGATCACTGCAGGAAATCTGCACGAAAGCCATCACCCCCAGGCCCAGTTTTCTGCGATTCAGGATGGCTTGATACCCCTCGATCACGCCGCACTCCTCCAGGCGTTTCTGTTTACGCCAACACGATGCTTCACTGAGGGAAAGTTGCTCCGCCAACTTCACATTCGAGAGTCGCCCCTCTCGCTGCAGTCGCTCCGATATCGCAATATCCACCTTATCCAAACGCTCAAACATGGTTGATCCTTTCAATTATGTGCCGGATAACGGAGATTAATTTCATTTATCGCCCACTATCAACTGGAATCTGAAAAGCAATTTCAAGGCATTCGCACATAATGGATCAGCGTTGATTCGAGCCGCCCCGCGCAAGAAATCGAACGAATACAACGTCGTGTCTATCCGAGCAGAGGTGACTTTCATGAAAGCAGTTGTCTACGAAGCCTTTTCCCAACCGCCGCGCTTGATGAACGTCGAAGACCCGACGCCGGAGCGTCACGGCGTGGTCGTACAGGTGCGGGGCACCGGCGTCTGCCGCAGCGACTGGCACGGCTGGAAGGGGCATGATCCGGACATCCAACTGCCGCATGTTCCCGGGCATGAGCTTGCCGGCATCGTGACGGAAGTTGGCAGGGACATCACCCGGTGGAAGGTCGGCGACCGTGTAACGGTGCCCTTTGTCGGCGGGTGTGGCGCGTGTCCCGAGTGCAACAGCGGTAACCAGCAAGTCTGTAATACGCAGTTTCAACCGGGCTTCACTCATTGGGGGTCGTTTGCGGAATTCGTCGGTATACACCAGGCCGACCTGAACCTCGTCGCACTCCCGCAGAGCATGGACTTCGCCACCGCTGCGAGCCTGGGCTGCCGCTTCGCCACGTCATTCCGCGCCGTCGTTGACCAAGGCAAAGTCAGCGCCGGACAGTGGGTCGCGGTGCATGGCTGCGGAGGTGTGGGCCTGTCCGCCGTGATGATCGCCCAGGCCCTTGGCGCGAATGTCATTGCCATCGATATTTCGCCGGAAAAACTCGAACTGGCACGCGCGCTCGGCGCCGCTGCTACCGTGAACGCACACAGCGTGGCGGACGTAACAGAAGCCGTGCTGGAAATCACCCAGGGGGGCGCCCACGTATCGCTGGATGCATTGGGCCATCCCACCACCTGCTTCAACTCCATCAACAACCTGCGCCGTCGAGGCAAGCACGTCCAGGTAGGCCTGATGCTCGCCGACCACGCCCAGCCGGCGATCCCCATGAGCAAGGTCATCGCGCATGAGCTTGAGATCTACGGCAGCCACGGCATGCAAGCACATCGTTATGACGCCATGATCCAGATGATCTCCAGCGGAAAACTGGCGCCGGAAAAACTCGTGGGTAAAACCATCAGCCTGGAGCAGTCCATCGACGCGTTGATGAACATGGATCGCTTCGAGACCGCTGGCGTAACCGTCGTGACCGAATTTTAGATCGCACAGGGCGCAGCCGTACAACCGGCAGTGTTGGAGTAAGCGCAACGTTAGTGTTGCGTTCCAACTGGAGAGTGACGAACGATACTGATCTTCTGTGCCGAGCGGGTTGGGGAAGAGCACGCAGGGGCGCCGGTCAGAAGTCATCCTTTACGTTTGCGCCGTTGATCTTGAACGCTCGGTTTTGCAGATAGGCACTGCGAATAAACGTGTATTTATCGCCCGTCATGAGCTTTTCAGATGCCAGATATTGAGCACGCCCGTCGATCACGCCCACGCCGTACAGGCTATTACGCGTAGGCACGTCGCCCATGTAGCGAACCGGATTGGCGTAGGCATCGGGAGGGATGGCCGGCGCATCGCGCAGTGTGCTGGGCCCCAGGAACGGCAGTACCAGGTAAGGCCCGCTATTGACCCCCCAGTAACCGAGGGTTTGCCCGAAATCCTCGTCACTGCGCTGCAGCCCCATGGGGGTCGCGACGTCTATCAACCCCACCAGGCCAATCGTGCTGTTGAGCAAAAAGCGGCTTGTGTCGACGCCAGCGCTGTGGAACTTCACCTGGAGGACATCGTTAGCCAGGTTTTTGACCTCCCCGAGGTTGTTGAACACATTATGAATGCCGTCCTGGACAACACCGGGCGTGATGAGTTGATAGCCCTGGGCGAGGGGTTTCAGTGCATAGGTATCCAGTACGTCATTGAATGCGAAGATCGGTCGGTTAACACCTTCCCATGGGTCCGCGTCGGAATTCGCAAGACACAGCGGTGACATCATGATGAAACAGGCGCAGCCCAGCACCTGGACGCAACCGCTTAAAGTGGAACGAAAAGCACACATGTTGATTCCCCGTTGAATGAACTAGCCGATTTGATCCGCGCAAGCCGTTCCATCGCTGCGGTGATGTGTGCATGTGCCAACGCCGTTAATTCCAACCGCCACCCAGCACTTTGTACAACGTGATGCGGTTACTCTGCTCGGTCAGGCGCAGCGTGATCAGGTCCTGTTGTGCGCTGTAGAGCGAGCGTTGCGCATCCAGGGCTTCGAGGTAGCTTTGGGAGCCGCCCCGATACAAGGCATCCGAGAGTTCGAAGCTTTTGCGGCTGGCGTCGGTCAGCGCCTGTTGCGCGGCAATACGGCGATCCAGGGTGCTGCGCACCGCCAGTGCGTCGGCCACTTCGCGGAATGCGGTTTGCAGGGTTTGCTGATAGGTCTGCAACTGGATCTCGCGTTCGACCTTGGCCGAATCCAGGGTTGCGCGGTTACTGCCCCCGTCAAAAATCGGCACGCTGATGCTCGGGGCAAAGGTCCAGGCGCCGCTGCCGGACTTGAACAGGCCGGCCAATGCCGAGCTGGAAGAGCCGGCGTTGGCGGTCAGGCTGATGCTCGGGTAAAACGCCGCACGGGCCGCGCCAATATCGATGTTGGCGGACTTGAGCGTATGCTCGGCCGAGAGCACGTCCGGGCGTTGTTGCAACAGGCTGGAGGGCAGGCCTGCTGGAATATCCACCAGCACTGCCGCCGACTCCAGGCGCGTGCCCGGCAAGAGGGCCTCGGGCAGATCACTGCCCACCAACAGGCGCAAAGCATTGCGGTCCTGCAGGATCTGGCTCTCATAGGACGCTACATCGCCCCGTGCCGATTCGACGGTGGTCTGGGCTTGCGCCACCGACAACGCGGAAGAGCCACCCAAGGCGTAGCTGCGCTGGGTCAGGTCGTAGGTGGCCAACTGGCTGGTCAGGGTTTCCTGGGCCAGCAGCAGCCGTTCGTTGTCGGCGGCCAAGGTCAGCCAGGCGGTGGCAATTTCCGCCACCAGGCTGATTTGCGTGCTGCGCCGGGTTTCCGTCAACGCCAAGTAGTCTTCCAGCGCCTCATCGCGCAGGTTGCGAACCCTGCCAAACACGTCCAGTTCATAGCTGCTCAGCCCCAACTGAGCGCTGTAGTCGTGTGTGGTGACTGCCGTGCCGGTGTTGGACAACGACCCCGGCGTACGGCTATGGGTGCCGCTGACGCCCGCGTCGACGGTAGGAAACAGGTCAGCGCGCTTGATGCGGTACTGCGCCTGGGCCTTTTCAACGTTGAGGCTGGCCAGGCGCAGGTCGCGGTTATTGGCCAGCGCCAATTGCTGCAACTGCGCCAGGCGGCGGTCGGTAAAAAAATGCTGCCACTTGATATCAGCCCCAACCTTTCCTTTGGGCAGGTTGGCCGCCGGCAACCATTGCTCGGAGACGGGGGCCTCAGGGCGCTCGTACTGCGGCGCCAGGTTGACGCAGCCGCCCAGGGCCATGGCGGCCAGCAGAGGCCAGTGTGACTTGATCATGCATCACCTGTCGGGGCAGATTGATTAGCGCTGCGCACGCGGCCGAAACGACCGCGGATCAGCACGAAAAACAACGGTACAAAGAAGATCCCCAGCACTGTGGCGCTGAACATACCGCCCAGTACTCCCGTACCAATGGCCTGGCGTCCGGCGGAGCCTGCACCGGTGCTCAAGGCCAGCGGCAATACGCCGAACATGAAGGCCAGGGAGGTCATCAGGATCGGCCGCAGGCGTTGGCGCACCGCGACCAGCGTCGCGTCGATCACGCTGCTGCCCTGCTCTTGCAAGTGCTTGGCAAACTCAACGATCAGGATCGCGTTTTTTGCGGCCAGGCCCACGGTGGTCAACAGCCCGACCTGGAAATACACGTCGTTGCTCAGCCCGGCGACACGGGTCGCCAGCACTGCACCGATGACCCCCAGGGGCACGACCAGGATCACCGAAAACGGCACCGACCAACTCTCGTAGAGCGCGGCCAGGCACAGGAATACAAACAACACGGAAATGCCGTAGAGCAGCGGCGCCTGGGACCCGGACAAGCGCAGCTGATAGGACTGCCCGGTCCACTCGTAGCCAATACCCTGGGGCAACTGCCGGATAATGGCCTCCACGGCGGCCATCGCATCGCCGGAGCTCACCCCTGGCGCCGGATCGCCAACGATCTCCAGGGAGGCGTTACCGTTGTAGCGTTCCAGCAGCGGCGAGCCGTAGCCCCAGGTGCTGCTGGCAAAGGACGAGAACGGCACCATTTCATTGTTACTGTTGCGCACAAACCAATGATCAAGGTCCGCAGCCTGCATGCGCGAGGATGCCTGGCCCTGTACATAGACCTTTTTCACCCGGCCCTGGTTGAGAAAGTCGTTTACATAAGTGCCGCCTAAGGCCGTCGCAAGGGTGCTGTTGATATCGCTGGTACTCAGGCTCAGGGCCCCGGCCTTGCGGTCGTCAATGCTGACCTTGAGCTGCGGTGCATCGTCCAGGCCGTTGCTGCGCACGCCCAGCAAGCGGGCGTCTTTCCTGGCCAACTCAAGGAACTGTTCGCGGGCGGCCACCAACGCATCATGGCCCAGGCCACCGAGGTCCTTGAGCTGCAGGTCGAACCCCGAGCTCTGGCCCAGGCCACGCACGGTCGGCGGCTGCATGACGAACGCATCGGCATCGCCGATGCTGGACAGTGCCAGGGTCGCCCGCTGGGCAATCGCGGCTGCCCCCTGACCAGAGCCACCGCGTTCGGACCAATCCTTGAGGCGGATAAACGCCCGTGCGGTGTTCTGGCTGTTACCGCCCATGCCCAAGCCGCTGATGCTGATCATCGCTTCGACCTCGGGCTGTTGCAGGATGTAGTCCTCGAACTGCTTGATCACCGCCTGTGTGCGGCTGTCCGTCGCGCCGACCGGCAACTGGATCTGTGCCAGCAGAATCCCTTGGTCCTCGTCCGGCAGAAACGAAGTGGCCAGGCTGACATAACCCACCGCCATGACCACCAGCACCAGCCCATACAGCAGCAGGCTGCGCCCCCAACGCCGCAACACCACGCCCACCCAGCGCTCATAACCGGCGCTGGCGCGCTCGAAGGTGCGGTTGAACCAGCCAAAGAACCCATGCTGAGCGCCATGCCCCTTGCCATTGCGCGCTTTGAGCAACGTCGCGCACAGCGCGGGTGTCAGGGTCATCGCCACCAACACTGAGAGGACCATGGCCGAGACGATGGTCACGGAGAACTGCCGATAGATGATCCCGGTGGAACCACCGAAAAACGCCATAGGGATAAATACCGCACTCAGCACCAGGGTGATCCCGACCAGTGCGCCACTGATTTCACGCATCGATTGACGCGTAGCCGCCACGGGCGACAGCCCTTCGCCCATCAGCCGCTCCACGTTTTCCACCACCACGATGGCATCGTCTACAAGCAAGCCGATCGCCAGGACCATGGCAAACATGGTCAAGGTATTGATCGAGTAGCCGAACAGCGCCAACACGCCGAACGTGCCGAGCAGTACCACCGGCACGGTAATCGCCGGGATCAGCGTTGCACGCAGGCTCTGCAGGAACAGGAACATGATCAACACCACCAGCACGATGGCCTCGCCCAGGGCCTTGACCACCTCTTCGATGGACAGGCTGACAAAGGGCGTGGTGTCGTAGGCGATCACATTTTTCAGCTGCATTTCCGTCGGGTAGAAGGGCTCCATCTCCTTGAGCTTGGCCTTGACCGCCTTGCCGACGTTCAGCGCGTTGGCGCCGGCGGCCAACTGCACGCCCATGGCCGCCGCGGGCTTGCCGTTGAGGGCGGTGCTGATGTCGTAGCTTTCACTGCCCAGTTCCAGGGTCGCGACATCGCCCAGCAGTACCACGGCACCGTCGCTGTTGGACTTGACCACGACCTTGCGAAACTCGTCCACGGTCTGCAGTTTGCTGCGGGCGCTGATCGTAGCATTCAGTTGCTGCCCCTTGATCGCGGGCAAGGCGCCGAGCTGTCCAGCCGAGACTTCGGTGTTCTGCGCTTCCAGGGCGCTGCTGATGTCCGACGGCATCAACGCATATTTTTCCAGCAAGGCGGGGTCCAGCCAGATGCGCATGGCGTAGCCCGAGCCCAACGTCTGCACATCGCCCACGCCGTCTATTCGGCTGATGGAATCGAGCAAGGTGGTGGAAATGTAATCACCTATCTGAGTGCCGGTGACGCTGGGGTCGTCCGATGCCAGGGCGACAATCATCAAGAAGTCCGAACCGCCCTTGGTCACGGTCAGGCCTTCGCTTTGTACCGATTGCGGCAGCCTCGACTCGGCTTGTTGCAGCTTGTTCTGCACCTGCATTTGGGCGACGTCCGGGTCGGTGCCGGCAGTAAAGGTCAAACTGATGCTGGCACTGCCTGCCGAACTGCTGGTGGCTGACATATAGGTCAGGTTATCCAGGCCTTTCATTTGCTGTTCGATGACCTGGGTTACCGAGTCTTCGACGGTCTTGGCCGAGGCCCCGGTGTAGGTGGCAGAAATTTTCACCGTGGGTGGTGCAATATCCGGGTACTGCTCCAACGGCAACTGGCTGATGGACAGGCTGCCACCGAGCATGATCACGATGGCAATGACCCAGGCGAAAATCGGTCGATCAATAAAAAAGTGCGCCACGCTCAACCCTCCTTCGCGGGGGTGCGGGGTGTGGCCGCCTGAGCATTGGCGTCCTGCACTTGGACCGCGGCACCGGCACGGACTTTTTGTCCGCCTTCGACAATCAACTGGTCACCTGCCTGCAGGCCTGCCGTAACCCACCACTGATTCCCCACCGCCCGATCGATGGTCAGCTCACGTTGTTCGACCTTGCCGTCAACCACCAGCAACGCGGTGGTCACGCCACTGGCGCTGCGGTTCACAGCTTTTTGCGGAACCAGAATGGCTTGCTCGTTGCGAGCCTGTTCGAGCACCGCGCGGACATACATGCCCGGTAGCAGCAGGTGATCCGGGTTGGCGAACTCCGCACGCAGGGTGACCGTGCCCGTCCCCTCGTTGACACTGACACCACTGACCTTGAGCCGCCCCTGCTGGTTGTAGGCACTGCCATCGTCCAGCTTCAGGCTGACCCGTGCCTGGCCATCGCCGTTGGACTGCAATGCGCCGCTGGCCAGGTCACGCTTGAGCTTGAGCAATTCGGTGGTCGATTGGGTCACGTCCACATAGATCGGATCGAGTTGCTGCACCGTGGTCAAAGCGCTGTCCTGATTGGCCACCACCAGCGCCCCAGGGGTCACGGTCGAGGTTTCGATGCGCCCGCCGACCGGTGAGGTAATACGGGTGTAAGCCAGGTTGATCCGCGCGGTCTGAACGTCGGCCTCGGCGCCCTGCACGTCGGCGGCGGCCGTCAGCAAGGTCGCCTGGGCGTCTTCGTTATCTTGCTGGCTGATGGCATTGATCTTCACCAGTTCGGCGTCGCGCCTGGCGGTGGCCTGCGCCGATTTAAGCGTGGCGCGGTACTTGGCCAGGCTCGCCTCGGCCTGCGCCAGCGCGGCGGTGTAGGACGCTGCATCCAATTGGTACAACGCTTGCCCAACCTTGACATCCGCCCCCTCGACAAACAGTCGACGCTGGACGATACCGCCAACCTGAGGACGAATCTGCGCCACCATGAAGGCCTGGGTGCGCCCCGCCAGCTCAGTGGTCAGCACCTGGCTCTGGGGTTTTATGCTGATGACCGAGACTTTGGGGGTGACTGCCTCAGGAGGTGGCTCGCCACCGGAGCAGCCGCCCAGCATGGCCAGAACGATCAAGGACAGGAAAACTGCGGCGGTTACCAGGTATTTGGCGATTACTTTCGTGGACATAGCAGCCTCTGCGACACGGAATGGCTTGAGTCAGCGCCATCCTGCGAGGCAAATGTGCAGGAAAATTGAAGATTGCCCGGCCGGGTTGAATCTATCCCTCACTAGGGCCTAAATGGTCCCACCTATTTTTAACGGCCCATCTGCATGAAGTTGAGTATCTCCACCAAACTGTTTATTGCGGTACTGGCCGGTGTGTTGTTGGTCATCCTGAGCATGGGCCTGGCGACGAGCTGGAGTTTTGGACGCGGCTTTCTCGGGTACCTCAATGAGCAGGCACTGGAGCGCATGGCGCCCGTGCTGCCACGTCTGGCCAGTGCTTACGCGCGTGAGGGCAATTGGGAGTTCCTGCGTAACCAGCCGGATCGCTGGTTTGAGATCATGCGGCCCGAACTCGGCGCAGACCCGGCGAAGAACGACTTGCGCTCGCCCATGGCTTCGGACCTGACGGGCGCCCTGTTTCGGATCGCCCTGCTGGATAAATATAAAAAGCGCGTGAACGGCTACCCGGACATCGGCACGGACGCCCTGCTACGCCCGATTGTGGTGGCCGATGAAACCGTGGGCTGGCTGGCCGTGACACCGTTCCAGAGCGTGACCGAAGCCGGCGGCGAACGATTCCAGCAATACCAGTTACGCACCAGCCTGGTCATGGGCGCCTTCTCACTGCTGCTGGCGATGCTGATTGCCTGGTGGATCGCCCGCACGCTGCTGGAGCCGGTCAAGCGGGTGGCTGCGGCAACACATCGCCTGGCCAGCGGCGACTTCAGCAGCCGGGTGGCAGTGAGTTCCAATGACGAAGTCGGCCAATTGGCCCGTGACTTCAACCAACTCGCCTACACCCTGGAACGCAATGAGCAGATGCGCCGCGAATTCATGGCCGATGTGTCCCACGAACTGCGTACCCCGCTGTCGGTCTTGCGCGGCGAGCTGGAGGCTATCGAGGATGGCGTACGCACCCTCGACCCAGGCTCGATGCAGTCCTTGCAGGGCGAAGTGAGCATGCTCAGCAAGCTGGTGGATGACCTGTATGAACTGTCCCTGGCGGATGTCGGGGCGCTGACCTACCGCAAGAGCGCCTGCGCACTGGAGCCACTGCTGCGCGCCAGTGTGTCGATGTTCCAAGAGCGCTTGAATGCGCGCCACCTGCGCCTCGAACTGGATTTGCCAGCACCGCCCGTGGAACTGTTGGCCGATGCCGGTCGCTTGCAGCAACTGTTCTCCAATCTGTTGGAAAATGCGGTGCGCTACACCGACCCGAATGGGCTAATACGTATCCGCGTCGCCCTGGATCGCGCTGACGTATGCATCGACATCCTCGACTCCGGCCCTGGTGTGTCGGCCGAGCAATTGCCGCGCCTGTTCGAGCGCTTCTATCGCGGCGAATCCTCGCGCAACCGTGCCAGTGGCGGGGCCGGCCTGGGGCTCGCGATCTGCCACAGCATCGCCCTCGCCCACGGCGGCAGCCTCAGCGCCGCTCACTCCCCCCTCGGTGGCCTTTGGCTGAGCCTGCGCCTCCCACGGAATACCTGACCCATGAGCGAAGAACGCCCGATCCTGATCGTTGAAGACGAACCGAAACTGGCCGCATTGCTGCAGGATTACTTGGCCGCAGCGGGCTACCCGACCCTTTGCCTGGACAATGGCCTTCAGGTGGTACCGACCGTGCGCGCCCGCCCCCCTCGCCTGATTTTGCTCGACCTGATGCTGCCAGGGCGCGACGGCATGCAAGTGTGCCAGGACCTGCGCGGTTTCAGTGCCGTGCCGATCATCATGATCACCGCCCGCGTCGAAGAAGTGGACCGCCTGCTGGGCCTGGACCTGGGCGCCGACGACTACATCTGCAAGCCCTTCAGCCCCCGCGAGGTGGTTGCCAGGGTCAAGGCCATCCTGCGCCGTGGCCCCCAATTGCTGAGCAGCACCCCACCGCGACTGCTGATCGACGAAGCCCAGTACCGCGCATCACTCGACGGCGTCGCTTTGGACCTCACGCCTCTGGAGTTACGCCTGCTGAGCACTTTTGCACGCTCCGCCGGCCGGGTATTTTCCCGCGACCAACTGCTCGACAAGCTCTACTCCGACCACCGCGTGGTCACCGACCGTACAGTGGACAGTCATATCCGCAACCTACGGCGCAAGCTGGAGCAGGCGTGCCCAGGGGAAACACCCATCGAGTCATTGTACGGCGTGGGCTATCGGTTTCAGTTGTCCAACGCCTGAGGGCTTGAAGGGCCAAGGCTGATTCGAAGAGAAAGCCCAACCGACTGCCCCGCTGGCCGACGACAAAAAGACATGAATCGGTTGGAAATTTTCAGAGCAATTGCCAGAGCTGAAGGTGGCAACTCGACTGAGCAGAACACAGCCCTTGAGCCGAATACCAGCGACATCACCAGGCAGTTTCGCGCGGGCACAAAAAAGCCGATCTATCTGATCGGCTTAAGTGTCTGATTTTACTCAGGAATAATGGTCGGGACGGAGTGATTCGAACACTCGACCCCTAGCACCCCATGCACGCAGTACCTCTGTAAGACCTTGTTAAGTAGCTGTTTTTATTGGCGCTCGCTGCAACCGACTGCCCACAAGAGCTTACAAGTGCGTGAGAGTGTCACGCAAAAGTCACGCCCCCTCTCCGGCGTCCTGCCGACGAACACCACTCCCAAATCTGTAGAGTCTCGATTACTGTATACATATACAGCATTTGAGTTTACCCATCATGAACATCGACGAAGACACCTCTGAGTGGCTTGGCTGCCCTACGCCTCTGGAAATGTACCAACATCAATGCGCCCTGCTCGAGGATGAGCTCATCCAAACCCAAGCTTTACTGAGAAAGGCCCGGGCGAATATCGCAGGACTGGTCCAGATGAATGATCTGCTGGTCACCGGCAAGGCCGTGGCGGAGGCTGCGATCAAAAAAGCTCTCGAAAATATCGCACGGAACAACTTCGAGAACTCAGAGCTTTCCGGAAAAGTTCGAAGCCTGGAATTGGTTGCTCACCAACGCGACCAGCTGTTCAGGGAGAATCAGCGGCTTCTAGGCGAGATTCGTCAAACCCAGTCCCACAGTACCAGCTAGGCTTAGTTGACGCTTGGAGAGAAGGATCATGTGCGGACGACTGACGCAATACCGAGGGATCCATGACTTTGTTGCAGCTTTGAGCATGCCCAATGCCTTGGCGAACTCCGTGGGAGATCAACCAATTGAGCGCTACAACGTCGCACCGACTTCCGCAGTTGCGCTGTTGCACATGCAGGGCGACATGCTCCATGCGGATCCCGTTCGCTGGGGTTGGCGACCGCACTGGGCGAAAGATCGTGCGGCACCAATCAATGCACGCGTGGAGAAAGTCGCCCACGGCCCGTTCTTTCGGGCTATCTGGCCGCACCGGGCGATCACGCCAATCGATAACTGGTTTGAATGGGTGGATGAAGGCGGGGCAAAGAAGCAGCCCTACCTGATCCGCCGGCGGGATGGTGAACCTATATTCTGTGCCGCAATCGGTCAGCTACCGGATGCTGATGAAGGCCCAGGTGAGCATGACGGCTTCGTCATCATTACCGCCGACAGCGCTGGCGGCATGGTGGACATCCACGACCGGCGGCCCGTGGTGCTGACACCGGATCTTGCCCGGGAATGGTTGGACCCGGCCACGCCCAAGGAACGCGCCGAGCAGATGGTGCTGCACCAGGGCGAACCGGCCGAAGTTTTCGAATGGTTCAAGGTCGACACGGCCGTGGGCAATGTGCGTAACAAAGGCTCCGAACTAATCCGGCCCGTCAGCGCGCAATAGCCCTGACATACGCCTTGCATGCCCGCAGCGCAATCATGGCGTTATCCCCGTCGTTGGTGATGGCGATAATTCGTTGAGCATGTGCTGGAGCACATTGGCTATTGCGGGCTACGCGAGTAACGCTGACCATGCCGTGGGCAGTTTAGGCGCGCAGCTGTGAATCAATGACTCTTTCGAAGCGAGGAGCACTTGTTTTCGAAGTATCCTGCTCAACGTGATCATCTACAAATAGGATGCATGATGAAGTTCTTCGCCATATTGTTTTCGACTGCAATTGCTTTTTCAGTAACATTGTTGGCGTCAGCCGCTGAACCATCGCTGCGTCTGCAACGCGCTTCAGGTTTGTGGAAGGTTACGCCGTCCACCTCGCCATTTTCTTGGGAAATATGCGTCGACCATGAGAAAGACAGGCTTATAGATGACGACCTCTGGAGTGACTTCGAACAGGAGTGCAAAATCGAATCTAAAAGCGGTAACGTCGATAGCTACAGTTTCAAATCACGTTGCCCTGAGGCGATTATGGCCGGATCTTTCAAAGGTGACCTTGCGAAATCCTATGTACTGACGGCCGATACGTCGTTCGAGCTAAATGGAAAAATTGAAAGGCAACACACAGTGATCAATGGCAGCTTTCAGGGCGAGTGCCCGGCGGATATGGAGCCGGGCGTGAAAAAAATGCGCGGAGGAATGAAGATCAATTCTCCATACTCCAATAGATGAAAGGTTCGAAGCGTCATCGCTGACGGACATCGAATGCAACTGCCTCGATTGCCACGTATAACGCTCAATGGTGGCTGAGGTCAGTGCCCTCGCAGCTTCTAGGCGTTCGATATATCCTTCGGGATGATCTTGGGCTCGCTTTTGTGAGCGCTGGTCTGTTGGGGTGACTCCATCGTAAGCGAGTCTTCAGTCTTGGATTTTGGCGCTCTGTGTTTTCGTGGCAGTGCTTGAGTTAAGAGTACTGAACAAACTTTACGGATCGGCAAGGCAAAAGTAGTTAAAAATTTTTAGAGCCAGCCGGCGCGCGGCGCTTCGAGCTGGATAGTTAACTCAAGGAAGGAAATATGAATCGCTTATTGATCGCTACATTTTGCCTATTGCTCCTCTCTAGTTGCACAACAAGCGTCAGTTCTGGCGTGCGCGAGAAAGTGTGGTATTCCGAAGGAGAGAGACCAGCCACCGCCCCTTGGCACGTCTATTTGGTATTTACTGACGACGGTCATTTCATATATTGGCGCACTGTAGAAAAACCCGATGATGTACTCAAAAAAATTGACTCCTATATCAAAGGCACCGGTCTCGATATTGGTAGCCCGGTGCCATACACACGAACTGGAAATGACTTAAACGCGGTTTCGCGAACCCCGTTCCTAAGTAGAACGGGTGAGACGGTCTACACTGATGTCCGCACCTTTAAAGGGCGCTTTGTCGGCGACGCTTTAGAAATAGATTTCGAAAGAATCACTGTCTGGCCTCCTCGTCCTACATTTTCTGAAGGCGTCAGACGATGGTCGTTGAAAAGACTTAGCTCCTTTCAAAATAAGTGAAAAGCCGAGTGTGATGGCTTTTCTTGTCAATATTAGGACTACCAGAGAGGCATCAACGACATCCACTACTTCTATGGAATGAGTCCCACAGCGGAAGTCGTTCAAGATTATGGAAGCACTCTGGCAAAAAAGTGTAGTCCGCCCAGCCTCAGAGCTAATTGACAAGCTCTGGAGGCTGCGGACAGATGCCGCTCATAGCCCATGTGCTGCCGCCACTCAGTCGACGGAGTCCTATTCTGCTTTTCCTAAATGAACTGAGATCATGCTAATTTTCTCGACCACGAATGTAGGTCATCGATTGATAGCTCCGCTCACAGGCCAGCCCAGCTATTCGGGCTCGGTCATACGCAGCAGCCAATTCTCCCGCTCTTTTGTCAGCCCGCTGGAGCAGGTCGGAGAGCACCATTGCGGCGCGGGTGGCTGACGCGCCTCGCTGGGCAACTCCGGAATCGCCGGGGCAGGCACTGGCGGCAAGCTTGCCTGCGTCGACGTGCAACCGGTCACCAGCAGCATCAGCGGCACCAGCATCAACATCTGCAGCTTTGTTCTGTTCTCGCGCATTGCTTGCCTCCTTGTTCACGGACGCCTGGCGGCGCTGTTCTTCGGCGCGGGCATCGTTGCCCGCTTTGGTGACGGCGATAGCCTGGGCCTTGCCGATGTCTGCCAGCCTTGTGCCATAGCGCCAGTCCTGCACCTGCCAGGCAGCGCCGAAACCGATGGCCACCGCCACCAGCAGCGCGAGCAGCTTCTGCACCGGCGTCATGCCAGCACCTTTTTCGCCCGCTCCCACAACTGCAAGCGATCTTCCAGGCCGTTGAGACCACCATTAATGCGGCGGGTGATCTTCGTGAAGTCACCCTGATCCGCCAGCGTGTTCAGCCCTTTGGTGGACCAGAACCAGGCCGCAGACATCGCCGCGTGCCGGGGCAGCTCGAGCAGTTCCGGGTTGCTGATGAGGTCCAGGCCCAGCGCCTCGCCGCAGGCAGCGTAATTCGCCCGCCCGGTGATCTGGATCAGTCCGCGCCCTCGGTATTTCGAGCCGTCACCCTTGACGGTATTTCCCAGATCGGCACGGCCTTCGTACGTGAGCTGCTGCGCAGTGGGCCCCCAAATCTCGCGCACGTAGCGCAGTTGGCCGGATTCGTGCCCAACCTGGGCGATGAATGCAGCTGCGCGCGCGGTGCCCACGATGCCATAGCGGTTCATAGCCGTGTTCAGGGCAGGAACAAAAACGCCGGCTTGGTGGCCGGCGTTAGGGAGGATCTGCAGCAACTGCTGCTCAGTGATCGGCATGCTTTTCTCCAGGCACAAAAAAACCGCTCAAGGCGGCTGGTGTGTTCTTTACCGGCTCAGGCTGGCTGAACTGGTCGCTTGCTCATGTCGGGGAAGTCAGGGTTGTCCGCTGTCCACTTGCGCAGGGCGCGCCAGTACAGCTTCCAGTCTTCTATGGAGCCAACGATGTCTTCCTCGCCAAAGTCGATTGCTGTAACCGTCTGCTGGGCGATCGGCATTTGCTCTTCACGCCAAGCGTTTTCCACCACCCTCAACCTTGCGATCAGCGTCTCCTGGGTAATTGCCCATGTGCCATCGGCCTGAGCCGTGTAGTCCATGCTGTTATCGCCTTGGGGTCTCTCCCCTTCCATTTCGATCCAGCCTTCATCAGGGCCTTTGTCCGTCTCGTCGCCCTCGAAGAAGTTCGAGCCTACCCTTGCGTAAAATCGAATCATTAGATCGCCCCCTTAAGTTTCCAGACCTTTACGCGCACTGGTGCGGTGGTCAGAACTGCACCTGTATAGCCATGCCCACCTCCGGTAGAAGCGCTGGGCAATGCAACGCCACTCGCACCAGCCTGGCAGATGATCTTGTCCGCCGGCAGGATCTGCTGTGCATATGCGCCATAGGATGCGCCCCCGCTACCCGCATTACCGTCAAGCCTGGGTTCTGACCAGATGCCCCCAATTAGGACCTCCAAAATGGTCATCACATGAAACCCAGGAAATGGGTTGTCTGAGGTAAATCTAGATGCCGAAACAATGTTTCCTGGAGCAGATGCAGTGCCACCATTGGGATAGATAATTGCAAAATCGGCGGCCGCCGAGTCAAGCTTGAGATCAACCTTCCTATCAATAAACGCAACAAATCCAGAGAGGTTTCCGCCAGCCCAAATACTGGAAATAATATCCCCGGAAGTTGTTATAGAAACGCCAGCACTTAGAGTCACACCCGCACCAGTGACCAGCACGCCAGCCTTAGTGATGGTTACAGCCGGACCTGCGCCAGACTGTCCATACCCTGGGGAAAGTTTCAGAGCGCCTGACGGCTCACAATAAACCGCACCTCGATTTCCGCCCGCTTTATCACTGAACCAGAGAAACGCATTCTCTGTGTCCGCAGTAGCCCTGATATTCACTCCGCCGCCATTGGTAGTAAGAACACCACCAAAAAGAGTTCCACCAAGCGCGCCTATCTGAATTCGGGTCAAACCTTGAGCATCATCAATCAGCCGCACACTGTTATCAGCTGAGTAAACAAACCTTACATTCGCCGTAGAGTTTGGATCTGTGACATCTTCTCGGCGAAGAGTTAGGCCACCAGAAGATCCAACCTGAACAGCGCCCTTAAAGCGAGGCACCACTCCGGAAACCGAGTCAACCGCGGCGAGGAAGGCATTGGCGTTGCCAAGCTTATCGGCCTCGGTCTTCGCCCGGTCGGCTTGTGTCAGCGCATTGGCCGCAGAGGTAGCGGCATTGGTCGCAGAGGTGGCCGCTGCGTTCTTGGATACCGTTGCAGATGTCGCGGCGCCGGTGGCGGTGGTGGAAGACGTAGAGGCACTGGTTTCGGATGCTTTGGAATTGGTCTCAGATGTCTTGGCGTTGGTCTCTGAAAACTTTGCCGCAGCGGCCGAGGCCTGCGCATTGGCCACCTCCTGATCCAGGTCTTTAAACTGGTCGGTGATGGCGCGCAGCCGATCAGCTGACTCTTTGACGTAGCCCTGCATCGGGGCAATGGTGTACACCCCTGCAGCGACTGTCGCCCCTTGGTAATTCGGGGCTATGGAAATCGCCGTATTGCTCGCGATGTTGGTGATCTCGTACCACCGGCCGTCCGGCCCACGGAAAGCATCACCCACTCGCGCGTTTGCTATAAATGCCGTGCCGGTGCCAATTACCGCGTTACTGTCGGCCGCAACGGCAACAGTTCCTGTTTTATACCAGGCCATTTAAGCCTCCTAAGAAATTGGCTTTGCAAACATTAACGGCAGGAAGAAACTTGAACCGTTAAAATCCCCAATGTTTTGCAGCTGAGCAACGACACGATTGTTTGCGTAATCCCAGAAACAAGAAAGAAGCGAGAAGGTGCTTCCGCCCGGTATATTCATCGCAATATTATTGATCAGCATGTAGTTTCCGGTATTCAAAGGAACAGCGGCATAGAACGTGGAAATCCATCGCCCTACAGAAGGATTCGATGCGCCCCCATAAGCCCAGCCAGCAACTACATCCGTAAACTGTGCACAAGGCGTTCCATTGTCGAATAGTTGTTTTGCGTCTCCGCCCCACAACCTGAGACCATATTTGGCAGTTGGTGCGGACTCATAGGCCGCAACAAAAAACGACCCAGACCCTCCGCTTGCCCCGTTGATGAACCCCGTCCAGTTTCCGGGAGAGCCCTTAAGGCTCACCCATTGGAAGCCCCCGGTTGAAGGTCTGACAAAAATTAACGGTGGTTCTTGCGACGTGATCACCGATGGAAAATCACCGCCAGCCGGCCCATAGATCCCTTTGTGTATAACAACCAGCCGTGCAAACTCAGAGTCAAGCGTTACAACATCTGAGTTATTATTAAATGTTAGTCCATGTGACATTATCTATACCTGAATACTAGAAGTCGCTGAACTGATATCCCAACTCTGCCGGTTGGCATATTTCTATTTCTAAACCAAACCTGAACTCCGTCCGTAAGCATCTGTACATCGAACTGAGACAAACTTGCGTCTTGGCCGGATGGGTCCCCTGAGTACTGCCCATTAGGCAAACATATCCCGATATGAGTAGAGGGTTTCACTCCGGGGATGGATACAAAAGTACTACTGCCCACCGTGCCGATAAGGGCTGAATAAACAACCCTCACGGTGAATGAGTTCTCATCCAATTCAAGGAGGCCAGTAGGCCCCCATATCCTGATTCCTCCGATCATGCTGTCAGATCCCCCAACTGCACCCGCTTGACGTTGTTTTCGTCGTACACCTTGATTGCACGATTGGTCATCGTCAGGCGACCACCACCAGGTGCCGGGCCGTTAAACTCCAAGTTTCCGGCTTTATCGAGGCGCCACCCTTGAACACCAGCGACATAGTTGTCGGACTGCAGCGCCTCTCCGATCTTCAGCATGGTGATGCTGCCGTCCTGGATGAAGGCTGAGCGCATGAAAACCTGACCGTTCACCACCGCGAATGGCGAAGAAAGAATCCCGTTGATGTTGTTCACCACAGCGAACCTGTCAGCGCTCACCAAGAACTGGCTCTGCAACTGACCATCCACGTTCTCGATGCCAAGCCCAATCCCCGCCGCGACGTACTGCCCGTTTTGGTTGAGCTGCATCTTCACCGACCACATGGTGGAGAGCTTGCCATCGGTGCTGGCCTGGGCCTGGCTTACCGTCTGGATATCAGCTGAGTTATCCCCGATCTGCACCCCAATCTGTTGGATGGCCTGGGCCGTGGCCTGGCGATCGTTGACCACAACGCTTTCCAAGTCGGTCACAGATCCGCTGACATCGCCCACCTCGGCGGCCAACTCAGTCGTACGCTGAACCATGGCCGCGTTCTTCGTGGCCTGGGTCTTCACCTCCTGCGCAAAGCTCGCCTTGGCGTTAAACCCCTGTAGCGCATCCGCGAGTTCGCCTTCGCCGGTGTCATCCCTGTACGCCGCCTGCAGCACCTGAAGACTTGATGCCTGGGCGGTGACCACGCCGTCCAACTCGGTGATATCGGCGGTGTTGGTGGATACCTGCTGTGCCAGTCCATTCGCAGTCTCTACCGACTGGCCAACATCAAGCCAGTAGGTAGCGTTGGGCGGCGGAGTATTGATGGGAACGCTCTTGACGGCCTGATAGATCCTCCCGCCCTCCACGACCATCTGACCTTTCAGGTAGGTGGCATCCTTGTCGTAACCCTTCAGACCGTCCAAGGCGTTGATCTGATCTTGCAGGCCTGGGATCTTGTCGATCGCGTCCAGGATGTCCGGACCAAGCTGAGTGCGCCCAACCTGGCCGGCGATCAAGTCCAGCACAGGATCGGCGTCTGCGCTCGCCATCCCCATTACACCGTTGCCAACCGGATAGAACGGCCCAACGTTGCCGGTCCGGTCCACCAGGCGCGCCCAGAAGAACAAGGTTGCGCCCGCCAGAAGCGACTGCATCCGGTAATCGGCCTGCGGGTAAGCCAGGTCGGCCAGCTTGGTTGCCGCCGCCAGGTCATTGGCCGGGCCATACCACAGCTCCGTGCGCTGGGTATCCTCGGCGCCAGCGGGGAAGCCCCACTTGATGCCGATGCCGAACAGTTCGCTGGTGGTGGTCAGGAACGAAACCGCCGGCGGCAAGCCTACCTTCCCTTCCAGGTTGGTCAGGTCGGAGTTCTTCCAGATCGACGAGATTTCGAAGGCGCTCACCGAACGCACGCGGGCCAGGTAGGCGCCCGAGTAAATGCCGGTGACATCCACGCTTGTAGTGCCCGTGCGCTGCAGTTTGATCCAGTTGCCACTGTCCTTGCGCCACTCCACGTCATAGGCGACCGCTCCGGTCACGGCGGGCCAGGATATGTTCATGGTGCTGATAGCGATGCCCTGGTTCACCGCGTAGCTCGACGTCAGCGTGACGCTCGCCGGCGCCGGAACGACGGTGATCGGCACAACGCTGATTGGGCGCTCTTCCAGGCGCGCGCCGGTGTCGATGTGCGCGAATTTGCTCGGGTCATACTGCACGGCCGAGATCTCGAACACGCCAGGCTCCGGCCGCGCCACGCTGACCACGCGATAAAGCGGGATAGCCAGGTCGTCAGCATCCAGCGCCCACACCAACTCGCGCTCAGGCGCAACCGAATAGGCCACGGTCACGGTGACCTGCCGGCCACTGACCAGTTGCACGGTGCGGCCCTCGCACTTACCGTCGGGCAGGTTGAGGATAAGCCGGTCGCCGGGCTTGGCCTGGGTGTCGCGGTCCAGTGTTATGACCTTGCCGCTCACCGCCGAGATTCGCCCGCCAACCGGCCGACCGGCCAGCAGTTCGTCGGCGATCGGGATCACGTACCCTGGAAGCGGGATGCGCCCGTCGAGGCCGACCTTGAAGTTGACGGCGCGGTCCTTCGAGTTCGTGAGCAGCGCCCACTTACCGCGGCGCTGGCCCTCCGACTCGCGGGTGCAGGCGATTGCGCTTATCTCGAGCGGGTTATCGCCGTAGCGCCGCTGCAACTTGGCATCGGTCACAGCGGTGACATCGGTGTCGTAGTTGTTCAGAGGGTTGTCGTAGCTGACCAGCGCGCGGCTGTAACGGGTGCGCTCCGATGCGCTGGAATAAGTGAACTTGCCATCGATGACGTTCGCACGGGTGTAGGCGAAGTCGAAGTCGGTGGCGCGCGGCATGTCCGACAGCGTGAATACTTGGCCCTGGGCCCAGTAGGTCATGCCGCGGTAAATCGCCGAGATATCGCGCAGTAGCGACCAGGCGTCAGCCTTGCTCTGCAGGTTCAAGTTACAGAGGAAGCGCGGTTCCATACCGCCCTTACCGTCCGGCACCGGCTGGTCGCAATACTGCGAGATGCGGTACAGCTCCCACTTGTCCACCATCCACGGCTTGATGCGACGGCCCAGGCCGAAACGGTCGTTCGTAGTGATGCCGTAAGTGTGCCAAACAGGATTGTCGGTCCAGGCCTCTTTGAATGTTCCGTCCCAGACGCCCGTATAGGTGCGCGACCTGGTGTCGTAGTTGCTCGGCACCTGCCATTTCCGACCATCGCATTCGATCGTCACCGCCGGGATGCTGCGGAACTGCTCAGCAGAAAACTCGATGTAAAGCAGCGCGGTGTTCGTGTATCGAATCTTCGCGTCGATCACCTCAGTGAATCCGGCAATCTGCATGGTGTCGGAAATTTTGTTGTTGTTCTGGTTGGCCGTCAGTCGAGTGATGCGCAGCAGCCACCCGGTTGTCGCGCGCGGCAAATTGATGCGGCGGGTCCGCTCGTACAGGCTGGTGGTCTTGCCAGACACGGCCTCGTTCAAAACCTCCTGATACGTGCCCCCGTCCGTTGCCAGCTCGACCTTGTACCCGATCGTGTAACCGTTGATGTTGCCGCCGGAGTCGACCGATTGGAGCGCAGGCCAAGCAAAGCGCACACGGACAGCCGAGAGCTGAATATTGGTGATCGCTCGAACCCACGGCGTGCCGCTGCGCAACTCGGTGCTGATGGTTGTTTCGTTCTCGACCGATGGGATGCCCTGGATGTAGGACTGGTCCACAGCCCCGCTGCGCCACTCCCACTTCACGTTTGGGAAGTTCATATTCCCCTGCGGGTCTTGCAGCGGCGTGTTGTCGAGAAAGATGTCCTTGGCGGTCGGAGCGCCTTCAAACTCGCCCTCACCTACCGCAATAAGCATTTTCGCAATGGCGACGGAACGCAGGCTGTCTGGTGCCTCGGTTGGAGTTTTAGGCTTCTCGGAACCGCCCTTGGCGCCATAAACATCGATCTTGCGTGCTGCGCCCATGCTTTTCTCCAGGCATAAAAAAACCGCCTCTTGGGCGGCTTCAATTTTCGAGTGTTGGCTACATCTGGTCTTCGGCGTAAATAGCGGCACTGATGATCGCTCCACCCCAGCGCCGGCGGCCGGCACACAGCGACACAGGATTGCCGGAGGCCGTTGTGTTCTTGGCGCTACCGAAGGCGTAGCCGGGCGTATTTTCTGGCGCTGCACTGGTCTTCAGGCCGCTCGCCTGGGGGCTGAGCATCTGGATTACGCCGCCGGCGACCATCCCAATACCGCCAGCGATCAAGGCGGCACCTATAGGAGAGGCAAGACCAAATGACATCCCGCTAACAATAACCCCGGCGACAATCATGACTGCTCCAACTATTGTCTGGAGCAGGCCGGCGCGCTTGCTGCCGGTAATCACTGGAGCGATACGGATATCGCCCGAACCGCCATAACCTAACTCTTTCTCTTCAAGGTTTTTGCTTCCTCGAAATACTGCGAACTCGATACCTCTCGATTTCGCATTGGAGATAAACCGCTCAAAGCCTGGGATCTGCACGCAAAGCGCCTTGATAGCCTCAGCAGGAGTTCGTACGGAAAGTCGAAACGAGCGTCCGAACCGGCGAAGCTGCCCGTACAGCAAAATCGTAGTCATTGGTTGATATTCGATAGCGAGTGCGGCCATTACTTTTCTCCAGATGTAAAAAAACCACCCGTAGGTGGCTATTTTTGTACGGGGGTCTGCTTAAATGCAGGCTCTGGCGGAATCCTTCCATCCGCTTGTACCGACCCAATCCATAGGGAGGAATACCTTGACTAGGGAGCCGCCGCGCGATTGATCAACGACTGCAAGCGCAACCACCCCAGAAAAAGCTGTCGATGCGGAAATCTTGTACCCAGTCTCCGTTTCAATAGAGCTCGTTGACGGATTGAACTCCTGCCATTTTGGTCCAAGGCACCGAGCATACTGCTGTGGCGTCTTCTGCGACTGCGCAGAAAATGACGGCGCCCCCTGCTGCATCCCGGATGTCGAGCACCCTGCCAGCGCAATCAAGGCCAGCGCCCCTATGAAGAATTTCATATCGTTCCCTTCTATCCAGAAATCAGGCTCATCATTTCCAAGCTTTTAACAAGCTTGCTACAAGACATGACGTGGAGCTTGGCTTCTTCTCGCGAGAATCCTTTCGAAAGTTTGTAATCCGCAGTCACTCGAACCATTTTCTGCTTCTGTAACAAGCGTGAAATATTGAATTCTCCCGAGTACATGCCCTTGTACCTATCAATTATTTTTTCGTGACAGCCCTTTTTACTTGCGTTTGGCTGAGGACAGCGCAATTTATCGGCAAGATCAAAAGCCTGATGATACGCAGCGTAATAGCTGCGGCTTGCGGCAGCCCTTAGTCCGGCCTCTTCGTCGCTCGTCGCTAAGAGATGCTCGGAATAACTCAGCAACTCAAGATTAGATAACGACACGATAGGCTCCGTACTCGATATGCTCATCGCCCCTTGAGAACGGCTTGACTCCTATCGATAAAATATCATCAACGGGCCCATTAAACTTTTTCGCGACCTCGCTGGTAATTTCCCAGTCTAAATTGAGTAGGTCATCCATCGGCGCATCGACAATGAAACGAAAGAGAATGCCCTCACCAGGCATTGCAAACAGGTCATATGCAATGAGCCGGTGCTTAGCGAATGCACAAACGATGTCAGCTGCAAAACTCAATCGCTGAGTCACCTCGATTTCATCGACATTTGCCTCTTTGAGGATCTCACTCGCTTCATTTGACTGGAATTCCGGATTGCTGAATCCGATGGGCATCTTTGACGCTACTTCGTACATGCCCACCTCTTCACACAATCCATAAAGAGCGCCCTGCGAAGAAGCGGGGGCGCCCTCATAATCAATTTTTTCCAGTTCTGATCTGGCGTCTATGAAGCGGCCAAACATGATCAAGATGTGGGCCCTTGATACGGCAACCACTAAGTCATCGAGTCCGCATTGATGCGCTCTACCCAAAAACCCTAAGGCAGATGTTAGTCGCCCCCTGAGCCCCTCAACGTAGGCTAGCTCATGGAGGACTGCACCTCGCTCATGCTGAGCTATCGATCCCTTGGAGGACTCGGCCTGAAGATCCTTAGCGAGTCGGCGCGCTTCAACCTCGTCCAAAAGAAATGAATTGTGGAAGCTGGCTTCCAAATCTCTGCGCCGTCGAAACAGGTGGTTCAACAACGACTCGGCTTGCGGCTGCGGGCTCATCCATTCCCCCCCCTAGGTTAAGCTGCAACCTTAGCATCATGGAAGGGCTTGGCGAAACGCCAACACCAAAGCCCCGCATGGGCGGGGTTCTTCGAGTTCGTGGGAGGCTAGGCCGCGTCGAGGCCGAGCGTCATCTGGAGCTGATCGCGCCAGTAATCAACGTCATGTACAAGTTTCGGTTTTTTCCACCGAAACTTTGAAAGCTCTTTTCCGCTGAGGCTGGCAATGCTCTGAGCGTCGTTTAGGGCTTTGCATGCCCGGTCAAATTGTTGCTTTTCGTTGAGCTCGCCACGAAGCAGCGCGTCGATATGTAGATCAGCCCAGACCGCGAAGTCATCATCCAGCCAACGGGCAAATGCAACCGCAAGCTTTGGATGAAGCCAGGTACCGGCGCGACCACGAACCCGTGACGCCTCGACCATTTTGAAGTCCGAATTGCGGACATCAAACCCGAGGTGGCGAGAAAGCGCAGCCATATAGCTTTTCGTGCTGGCCAGCTCTAGCCACTTGATTGGCTTCTTCCCATAACGCGCCGCCACCTCAGTGGCATTGATCCAGCCGTCACTATTAAAGCTGACGGCCTGCCCCTCGTAGTGGAACGGAATAATTCCTGTATTCATGCCGCCACCTCCGCACACATCGCGCTCGGAGCGCCAGGGTTGAAGCCGTCCAATGGCATCGGGCTTTTCTCGCTGACCGAGTGGCGCTTGCCCTCGACCAGCATCAGCCAGTTTTCTTCGGTCTTGCGAATCAACTGGCCGGAGCGACCGACCAGATTTGGCCGCTCAGGCGAGAGGATCAGCGCGCGACCGCCAGCTTTAAGGGTGAAGTTCATGCCACCGCGCTCCGCGCAGCTTGGTAAAGCGAACGGCGACGCAAATTCTCGGTAGCCAGCGCGACGAACTCGAACATCTCAGCCGTCGAAACCGGCATATCCCCGTCGACGAGCATGGCCTTCATGAACTGCTGCCGGGTCAAAACGAACGCGCCCATTGGCACCGGCGTGATCTGCGCATTGCCTTTTGGATCAGCACTGAGGAGATAGCGCTCACACTGGCCAATCTTCTCCGGGATCAAGCTCGACTGACGAGGGATGTACTCGCCCTCAAGCGAGTAGCTACCAATGAAGTTGCATGCTTGTTCAAATTGCCCAGCAGGAATCAACTCAGTGCGAGGAACGTTAAAGCGAGTGTGAAGGCGGTTGTGCATGGTCAGCGCGAAGCTCTGCTGCATATTTGTAGGCACCACTTTTGCCTTGTCGCGAATCAGCCCCTTAATGACATTCAGCTCGCTCATGCCGATCAGCTCGTCCATGAGGGTTGTCATCTTGCCGTGATCCTCGTAGCGACCAGTGCGACGAATATCTGGCAGAACCTCACCGGCAATCCACATTTGAAATGGAAGAGCCTTGGGCTTGTCCGAGCGACCGAGAAAGAAATACAAGCCTTGTTCGGAAAGCATCAGCATTTGCTGGGTTCCGCCAGGGGTGTGCAACCGATGCACACCCTTCCATAAGCCAGGAACATGTGCCGCAGCTCTGGCTGGCTTATAGCTGTCGGTGTAATCCAAAGAGCGCAAGATATCTTGCATCGAAAACCAGGGATCGCCACTAACCAGTAGCGTGCGCACCCGCTGCTTGCCGAAATTGAACGGGATGACATTGGATACAGCTGTGCTAACATCGCTCATGACGATTTCTTCCTGGTAGTTGATCTCGTTAACCAAAGCCCCGTCGCCTGCCAGCGTTGGGGTTTTTTTATGCCTGCTGCTTTTCATGGTCCTGTTCCTGCTCAAGAGATTTTCTAAGCCGGAATACGATTTCTCCGCTGAGACTGCGGCCGTTTTCAACTGCCCTCATCTCAAGCTTCTCTCGCATTTCGCACAGCATCCGCACAGCGGTAGTAATTTTCAGGGCTTTCATGACGACTCATTATTTGCGTTTTGTGAGTTTAATGCCTTTTGTGACTTCGTCAAACAATTTTTGCTTTTTGTGCGTTTGCTGTACGCTTCTAGAGACTTACAAGGGGATAAACATGTCGACTGATTTTGCCAACCAGCTAATCTCACTGAGAGGTGGAAAAAATCTTACGCAGCAACAACTTGCGGACGCCGTTGGCATTACCCCCTCACAGATATCTCGCTACGAATCTGGCCAGGCAAAGCCCAGAAGAACCGTTCTTTTCAAGCTTGCCACAGCCCTCGGCGTGACCGCTGAGCAGCTGTCCGGAGGCGGCACCACGGACGAAGGCCGGGAAATCACCTTGATGCTGACCGGCCCAGAAGAGAAGGCAATTGAAGACTTTGCTGCCAAAGAAGGAATCTCCTTTGATCAAGCTGTGAATCAGATTATTGCGGCCGGGATGAAGGACCGCATGGACAAGAGCCCTGACCTGATGGCGCAGTTGGAGGCCGAGATGCCTGGCGGATATGCCAAGCTCCTTGAGATGCTGGGCAAGAAAACTTAGCCGACGAATTTTTTTCGTCGGTTAGAGGGCTATTGCCACTGTAAACACCCCGACCCAAGCCCGGCCTGCCGGGCTTTTAGTACCGGATGTCCGTAGAAAGCCTCCCTTTCTCATATACGACTATCAAGAGCGACGTCTCACCATGGATGAATGGACTACCAATCCTCAATTTTGGATTAGCAGCGCTGTATCGGCTGTCACTGGCTTTCTACTCCAGTATTTATACCGGCTTGGGCACAGCAGGATTCAGCCCCTACTCATTGGAGCAAGAGGTCGTATTCGATCTTTTTTCCGAGGCCGAAAGCTTAAAGACTTGAAACGTATTAAGGCGGCCAGGTTCGACTCCGTCAGAGTCAATCGAGAGATTGTTCTGAGCTACGCCATGCTGTCACTTTTCATTTTGAGCATTGTGGCATGCGTTGTGAGTTTCGGGTTTGCACCCGCTGAAGCGCATAAGAGCCATGTCCTGGCCATCCTATACGGCTCGCTCACCGGGATCCCACTTCTGATTTTTGAGTTCGCTTGGCTGGTTACATCAACCCGCGTAGACGAGATGCTGAAGTATCGACGTCGCATCAAACGACGTGGTCGCCGCCTCTGCTAATTTGCAACCCTGCGCCTCACCCAGCGTTTCATCTCTGCCTCATACACAAAGCCCCATTCTATAGGGTATAGAATGGGGCTTTGTGTATGCCGGATTCAGCCTTCCAACATAGGAGATCAGCGTGCCCGAACCCACCCTCACCTTCAAGTGCCTCGGCCACACCAAGCGGGATGACGGCTCTATTGAGCGCTACCTCTTGGAAGTGACCGATGATCGCAGCGGTAAGACTACAACGATCTCTATCGTGGCTAAGCAATTTCCCCAATAGATCAGACATCAATAAACGTCATCAACAATATCAGCAACCATACGCAAAAAGGAAATGGGCAATTATGACCTTAGTAATTTCATCCTATAACTTCACGGAAGATCTAGGTTTTTCTCGAATTAAAGACTCAAAAAAAGACCTGAAAATACCAAGCGGAACTTTCGTAATTGCAGACAGTGTAATTACACACCCTGATTTTAAAGGCTCACGACTAGCAACATCATTTCGCAAAACGTATGAAATTGATGTAAAGGTTTACCGGCCTTATTTTAGACCTCATGGGGTTCTTGGGGATTTTGATCAGCTCGCAACGACTCAAACATGCCTAGTCTCCATGGCTGGAAGCACACTGGTTGCCCAGCATGCCTTAAACCTAATTTCCAACCACCTAGGGAACATGCATTACGTCTTCGATATACATGACAAGAAGTACAAAATAATACGCTCATGTGAGAAAAACCCTATGCTCACTCAAGGCTACGTTGAGTGGGATGAAAGCATGTTTTCTGATGATGACATTCAGGGTCTACTAAGCGCTGATCTAATTCATAAAACCGTTCTATTCTCAATAGACCACATAGTAAATTCAGTTGCACGAGCCCGCTTAGGTGATACCAGCAAGATCAGCACAGAGTTTCTACTCAACGTACAATGCCCCGCAACAAAAGAACATACAATCTATAAATACACCATGAACCAAGGGGGCCCTAAGGGCATCGAAATAATTCACAGCAAGATCGATAGAGGGGACATTGGCGTAATTGGCATGCGCGACTTGTTTTATGAGCGCGCAAAAGATATTTATAGAAGTTGCCTAGAAAAACAATCAGACCCACAGCCAGCCTTAATCGATCTAATGAAAGCAGCTATATCTGAAGTCCACAGCGCTGGAAGTTTCGAGATAGACTACCCCATATCTATTAAAAAAATCGGTCGTCGTAAAATAGAAAAAATTGTGATTCCGGCGCCTAATCTAGAGAATTAGGATGCCATTGAGTAATTAAATTATCGAAGAGGGCCTACAGGGAACAGATGAATCCCCAGCTCTGGATTAACAATCGCACACTACGCGCCGAAATTTATTTCAAAAACAAAAAGCCCAGCGCGAAAACCTATGATTGGCAGATGCAAAAGCCCAGCGCGGGGCTGGGCATAAGCCATGTAACTAAGGAGCCCTTGACGTGCATGGCAGCTCGCTGACAAAACCCGCCTTCACTGGCTTGACTGTTCTATATGCCGTTGCTAATGCCGCGATCGCTTCAGCAGTCTCCTTGATTGCTGGAGTTGACTCCGTGGAGGCCTTAGAAATTGTGCCATTAGTATTTAAATCAACGGAAAACTTTGAAGTCTCAAAAATACCTGCATCGTAATATATATAGTTTGCGGTACTCGAAACCACAAGCTTCCGCTCCTCAACCTCCACAGGAGTGCAGTCTTGTCCACTGGGCTTTCCAGCTACTCTTATGGCTTTGCCATCCGCATCAAGAATGCGGTCATAGAAATAACGATCGGTTACTTCCTTCATCGTGTAAAACGGGACGCCTTTACAGATGTTATCGCTACAAGAAGTATGAGTGATAACTTTACCTGAGCACCCAGCCAAAACTGCTATCACCGAGAGAATTAGTACCCGTTCCATACCCTCACCCTCCCCTATATGGCTTATTGCCACAACAAGATCGTAGCGGGTGTGAGCGGAAGCGCCATGTTTTCCCTATCCATGCACCCACCTGTCCGGGCATCCAGCGTGGATGGAATGCCAGTAACTGGGCTCAGTGCCGCCGTAGTAGCTTTGTGCCTCCAGCAAGCCATGCGAGGGAATGAAAATGGCACAGGTAACTGCGAACACGGCGTTACACATTACCCAGATCGGCAAAACTCTTCTGGGTGGAGGCCCGGAGTGGAGCAACGCTTATGGAATCGGTGCCACCGTACCTGCTTCCGGTATTTACCGATGCACCGGATGCGGTGACGAGATCACCTCCAACAAAGACGACAAATTCCCCCCTCAAAACCGACACCAGCACGTCAACCAGGCGGTTCCCGTGCAGTGGCAGTTGATCGTCAAAACTCAAACGAAAGCGTAAGGGATTCCCCGGTCCTTCGCCTGCAAGCCCAAGGACTGGGGGTTGCGACAATATCGGCGCGTTTATGACCTGGAGGTCAAAATGAGTAACGGGCAAACACGCTTCCCTTACCTGCTTATAACCAAGCATCAAGAAGTCGGAATGCACTGTGGTGTCGTATCAATAGATGGTAAGTACGTTAGAAGCGATGACGGTCTCCACTCCTTCTGGACTGACAAAAGTTTCGATGAGTTATTTGAAGAGTTCAGCAAGCCTGAAAAGGAATTTGCACTGATACGTGTCGACAACTCCCAGTACATCTTCGCTGGAGGTCAACTGGCGAGCGTGATGGATCATATTAGCTAGGGCAAGAGCCTCCACCCGACCACAAGACCTTGCCTCCCACGACCTCTATTCTGGAGCCTTCGGCCATTCGATAAGGGCCGCTGAGTAGGTACTCAGCGCGCCCATCCTGAACATCCAACTCGACGGGTTCACGATCAGGTGGGCTGCTCAGGCGACAGCGCCAAGTAATGGTGGGTTGATAAGGGTCATCGTCATCCTTACTCCAGGTGAAGCTCATGCCTTTAGGGCCAGATGCCAACTGCGCTGTAAGGCCAGGCTTACCATCGTAGCGACGGCTGTAGCCTTCTTCGCTCTGGCACTTGCCGGAGAATTTCATGCGATTGATCTCGATACCGCCATCGAGAATGGCGACTTCGGCTTCAGCGCCGCAGATACAACCGCCAGTAATAGTGAAAAGGTCGTGAATGGTCAGCGTGTAGCGTTGAGTTGATTGCATGCCCTACTCCGGCGGCCCTGCCGCGTCATGATTGTTTTGCATCTGTGTGCCTGAGGATCAGGCGAGTTCTGTCATGCCAGGGGCCGCCGAAGACTATGATTTCCGACGGCCTGCCGTACAGGTGGTGCAGCAGGAAGGGGCCAGGGCCGAACGCGCCCGACTCTTCGCCAGGTAGCGCCGTATCTGTGCCGAGGTAGATTCCTGCATGGTTCGGGTGAACCGTCCGACCGACGTGCATGACGATCAAGTCACCACGCTGCGGCTGGTCCACCCGCACGAAGCCAGCGGCCTCGTAATGCTGCTCGTACAGGCTGGCGTTCTCCGCACTCTCCCACCAGCCGTCGGTGCGCTGGAAGGCTTCGAACTCAATCCCCCACTCCCGCTGATACCAGTCGGCGCAGACTTGCCAGCAATCCCATGCCCCGTGCACAAACGGGCGCTTGAGCAGCGGCGTGCCGCCCGTTGGCGTGATCGTGCGCATGTCGCCCTCGGGCCACGACAAAATGTGCCAGGGCAAGGCCGTGGCCTCGCACATGGCCAAGTCATGGGGTGACGGCCTGCTGGTGGCGTCCGGATGCGAGTGAACGATGCCGATCACTTCGCCCAAGTCCTCCGCCGCGGCGTAGTCCTCGGGTTCGAGCCGAAACTCTTCGTTTGGCTCCGTGGAGATGTTCGTGCACGGGAAGTACTTCTGCTTGCGCCCGATGGACAACAACAGACCGCAGCACTCGCGCGGATATTCCGCCGCCGCGTGCGCCTGTATGGCCGCGATGATGTGCTTACGCATAATCAGCTCCGGGCTATGAGGGACACGGCGGGGAATCCACCGAAGGACAGTTCATTGTTCTCGCCGAAGCGCTGCTTGCAGGACGACAGGCACCCCTTGCACTGGTCCAGTGCTGGGTCATCCGTGGGGTTGTCCTCGTCGTCGAACATGGCCGCGCCGGTGTATCCGCAGTCCGGCCCCCGGTAACCATTGGTCATGGCCCAGTGGCAGAACGTTGTCATCTGCCGGCCGGGCAAACCGTGGTTATCAATCTCGCCCGGGGAAGACAGCTCCCACACCACCGCCTCACCGTCCTCGCTGGTTTTCTGGTCGATGTACCAGATTTCCAGTGCTTCCTGGGTCGGGTCTGCGGTCGGGTTACCTTCGGGGAAGTTCGGCGCGTCCAGGTACTGGGCCAGCGTCTCGCGAACCGTCAGCTTGAACTTGAGCATGTCCTCGAAGGCTAGGCAAAGCGCTGTGACACGCCCGTTGACGTTGCCGGCGGCGAACGTCGGTCGAGACGCGGTGCCATCGCTGCTGGAGGAAATACCCTCAATCTGCACCGGCCAGGCCGCGTATTCCTCGCCCTGCCACCAGATGGACTTGGCTGGCAGATCCTCTTCCGAGTGCTCGTAGGCCAGCAGCTCTTCGGGCGTGTGCGGAATCGCGTGCCCGTGGAAACGCAGGTAATCGGCGCCGTACTCGGTCCCGTCGATTTCAAACAGGCGAATCTCGCCGCCGGGCTCCAGTTTCTGGATGTCCGTGATCAGTGCCATGGGCGGTTATCTCAGGGGTGAAAGGTTTGCTGAAAATTGGCGTTGATGGCGTAGACCTGTCCGCCGCGGTGAACGGGCTTGTAGCCGTTGCACTTGTAGAGGCCAAGCTCCCCGAGGGGCGGAGTCCAGAGAAAAGCCTTTGCCCCCTTGTGCCGATCAAGGAACGCCTTAATCAACATCACCCGAGGCTTGGCGCCGGTGAAGACGAGCGGCCAGGACTGGGACTGGTTGTTGAGGCCGTCCTCGACTGACTGCTCGTAACCGTCGCCGAACTGCTTGGTGCGGACGCGCTGGGCAACATCCCCTTCCGCGCCCTTCTCCGTTTCCCAGATGAATCGTTCGATGGCCATCAGCGCCCCTTGATTGCTTTGTTGATGACGCCGCCCTGGCGCATGTCCTTGGTCCGCAGCTCCTGATACTTCTGCTCGACGAACGTCGCCAGCTCTTTGCCGAACAGGTCGTAGCCGGGATCATTGGATGAGGACGACGCGTTGCCGTCGCCGTCGATGTGCACCTCGACATTGATCTGCGTGCCGCCAGCCCCACCGCCGCCCATGGCCATAACCCCAAGCTTGCCGCTCGACGTCCGGGTCAACGGCATGATTGCTTCCTCACCAGCTTCGCCCATGACGCCGGTCTTGCCGTTGGCCATGCCGAACGCCGTGGGCTTGCTGACGATGGAGTTGGTGAACGCGCCGCCGTCGGCGAACATCTGCACACCGCCCGACCATGCGCCGCCCTTGGCTTGCGGAAAGTAGGTGTTTGAATAGCCAGCCTGGGATGCACCGAGGTTCGACGACGCGGCACCAGCAGACCCGGCCGCCATTCCATTGCCACCTCCGGCAGCGCTACCACCGAGGTAGCTCGCTGCCGCCCCCACCAAACTGCCCAGCAATGCCGAACTCGCCTGACGCGTAGCAATGCGCGCCATATCCGCCAGAATCGACTTAGTGAAGTCAGCAAACGACAGCTTTCCGGTCATGGCGAAGTTGACGATCGAGTCCTCCATGGAACTGAAGGCGTTACTGAACAGACTTTTGGTCTGGCCGGCAATGTTCTGCGCCGAATCCAGGTAATTGTCCCAGGCCGCCGTGGCGCCCTTCGTCCAATCGCCCTGGGCATTCTCCACATCCGCGTAGTTCTGCCGGATCTGGTCGGTAGCCGCCTTGTTAGCGTCCGCGAGCGCCTGCGATTTACGCTTGAACTCTTCCTCCGACATGTTCCGCGATGGGTCGGACTTCTGGTTGGCCAACTCCAGCGACTGCTGCGCAAACCGGTCTTGCTGGCTGTTCAGTTCGCCGCTGAGCGCGTTCTGGCGATCGCCCTGCCCTACGCCAATAACTGCACGTTGGCCGGCAAGCTCCAGGGCCCGCTGTTGCTGCCCCAGCGCCTGCACGTACGTGCTGATCGCCCGCTCCTGTTTGGCAAGGCGCCCGGTCTCGTTGGTAGCGAGCACTTCGAGCTGACTGTCAGCATCCTTCTGCGCCTTTACCATCCCTGCTCGCGCGTCGGCGATCTTTTGGTCCAGCTGGATGCTTTGCGCGGCCGAGGTAGTTTTCTTGCCCTTCGCTGCCTCCAGCGCAGCAATCTCGGCCTTGTAGGCTGCCGTCGTTTGGTCGAGCTGGTTGCCGATCAACGCCTGGCGCCGCAGCAGATAGTCTTCCTCGGATAGCAGGCCTGCCTTCTGCGCCGCTTCCAGTTCCTTCTGGTAGTTTTTGTAGGTGTCGGTGATCGCCGCCAAGTCGTTTTTGGCGTTGTTGAAGCTGGTCAGATCAACTTGGGTGCCGGCGGTTTTCGAGTCCTTGAACTTGTCGCGGGTCTGTTTTTCTAAAGCCGCTTCCTCCGCGGCGGTGAACGTGTAGCCTGCCTGTCGCGCAGAAGCGATACGCCTTTGATTTTCCTCAAGCGCTTTGATCAGCTTCGTGGACTTTGATGCCGTCGCGTCGAGGTTGCTTTGCAGCGTTTCATAGGCCTTCGTGCCCTCACGAATATCCTGCGTTTGGAACATTTCACGCCGGGCCTTCGCCTGATCATCCACTTCCTTCTGCAACAAGGACGTGATGTCGCTCTGGGCTCCGGCCTCGCCGCCACTGAGCATCATCATGTCCGGGTTGTCGCCCAGGATCATCGGGTTAGATTTAGCGTTACGTAGCGTATTCAGACGGTCGGCGAGCTTTTCGAACTTCTCGTCGAAGGTATCTTCGCGCCCGATATCAAGCACTGCGTCCCAGGCACCTTTGGCGGCCCCCTTAACTGCATTCCATGCGCTTTCGACCGTGCCCAGGTTGCCGATGATGGTGCCAGCACGCTCGATCAGCGCATCTGCGTATGCCCCCTCTGCCACCTGCTGGGCGCCCAGCGTATCGCCCTGCTCCTGCAAGGCCCGAATCTGGGTGTACACAGCGGCTGTGAGGAAGTTGTACTTGTCATTAAGCGCAACGACCGACTTTACCGGGTCATCAGCCAGCTTAGTAAATTCCTGAACGGTTTCAGATGCCGCTTTGCCGGTGGCTTTCTCGAACGAGAGGGCTGCAATAGCAATCTGTTCGAAGCTACCGCTGACGATCTTCCCGGAGCCCGCCAACTGCGCCAGAACCGCCGCTGCCGAACCAGTAGTGCCAATGGTAGTGCTGACCTGCTTCGCCATGGCCGCAAGCGATGACGAGGTTGTGCCAGCGGCATTCCCAGTGGTTACCAGGGACTCACGGAATTTGTCCTGCTCCTCGCTACCCTTGTAATAGCCAACGGCCAGGCCGCCCACGGCTGCGGTGGCCAGGGCCATCGGACCCAGAATGGCAAGCAGACCAGCGGCGCCTGCTCCCGCCCCGGCGCCCAACTGAGCAACGGCACGCACACCGCTACCCCAGTCACCCGAGGAAAGGGCATTGCCCAGCTGTACGACGTTTTCCTGCGCCTGGCGGGTGCCGAGGCGCAGCTTGTCGAAACCGGTGGTGGTCTTTTCGAGCTTGGCGTAGTCCTTGTCGATCTTGCTCAAGGCATTGTTGTACTGATCCTGGCTGATACGGCCGGCATCCAGGTGCTTGCCCAGTTGCTCGACCTGGTTGTCCAGCTTTGCCAGAGCAGCGCGGGCCGGGTCAATCGCCCCTAGCAAGCTGTTCAAGGCCTTCTGCTCATCCATAGCGGACTTGGCCAGAGCCACCTGCTGCTTATCGAGCTGAGCGGATATCTTCGCCGCCTCGGCCTCGCCATAGGCACCAGTCTTGGTCAGCTTGGCGAGAGCATCACGCTGCTTTGCAAGGTCCTGGGTGGTCTTGGCGCTGGTGGACAGCGACTTTTCCAGGGCCTGCATTTCGTTCATCAGCGAAACGGCAGACTGCTCGGTCCGGCCGCCAGCCTTCGCCATTTCATCCAGGCTCGTTTTCGCCTGGATTGCATCGGCCGAGTCGATCTTGACGCCGAGTTCTGCAATGTTCATCGACTCACCTTGAATAAGTGCCCGTGGTTACGGGCTGTTTTCCCTTTCCTCCGCCATAACGCGCAGGGCTTCGCCTTCCAGCACCTGAAGGTCAGGGAAGATTTCAACGAGTTTCTTTTTCTTGATGCCGAGGAAACCGGCCACGTCGCGGATACAGGTGTAGTCGAGGCCGATTGCGCCACCGGCGCCCGCCCGCCACTGAGTCGACATCCGGTTGAACAGGAAGAACGCCGGCCAGTTGCAGGGCCAGACCTCGGTCACCTCTTCAAGGTCACCCGGGGTGAGCCCGAACAGGCACATCAACTCAGCAGGTGCCGCCGGCGCGTAGAGTGCGCGGGCGGCGTCCGTCAGTTTCCCAAGCGGGCCTGATTGAATGCGCTCTGGTAGGCATTCACGACCGCCTCAGCGGCGCCCTGGCAGGACGTCACCAGCGCACGAATGCTCTTGTCGTCGAACTTGTCGTCGAAGCCCCAGCCGACCACCAGGTCCTTGATTTGCTGCGACTGCTGCTCAGTGTCAGCGGCAACGATTTCGGAAAGCGTCGGGCTTTCGCCCAAGGCGGTCCGAGCTTCATCGCGTTTCAGGTTCCACTCATCAAACAGAGCAGCAAGACCCGGGCGATCCCGATACTTGAAGGTGAACTCGATTTTCTCGGGCTCACCCCCAACGATAGGGATCGACACGAAGGCCTTGAACGTCGGATTTTGGGCGATTCTGATCTTTGCCATGGATTAAGCCACCGCAGTCAGGTAACGGGTCGGTTCGCCCTGCAGCGCCAGGTTGACGGTGCGGGTCAGCAAGTTGCTGCGGGACACAGTCGGCTGGTTGGAGAAGGAGGTGAAGGCGCCGTAGAACAGCGTGTCGTTCCCCGGCAGGTTCAGGCGCGCAGCCTGAATGGTCTGGCTGGCATCCGCTGCACGCAGGATGGCGTTGAACGCCTGGCCCGGGTCATCCGCAATGGTCAGCGCCAAGCTGGCCGCCGCTTTGTCGGTTGGCATCTGGCGGCCCTGCTTGTCTTCCAGGAACACCACGTCCAGATAGTTCTGGGTGCCACCCGCGAAAGCCACATCGGTGATTTGCGGAATCTGTACCCAGGTCAGCACCTTCTTCAGCGAGCCGATGCCGGAGCCGGCCGGGTAGACCTGCACGTCGGTGGTATCGATGCCTTCGAGGGTGACGGCGGTGGCAGTGGCAGCTTTCACACGCACAACCCGATTACCCAGGCGAGTCCAGCCAGATGTGACGATCACGATGTCGCCAGCCGACAGTGTGCCGCCAGTCACAGTGGCCACGGCCTCAGCCGCGTTGCTCAGCGCCGAAAACGGGATGTCCGGGCCATAGGTAGCACCGTGCTGGAAGGTGCCGCCGTCTGGAATTTTGTAGCCCATGGGTATTTCCTCTTTGCAGATATGAAAAAACCCGCTCAATAGCGGGTTCGTGGGTTTGCCCAATGGGCGGGATCAGTTCGTGTCGGCTCGGTACAAGAACGCGACTGGAACGGTATAAGTCGAATCGCCTGTGATGCCGGGCCCAGGGTCAACTGGCGACATGGTCACCACGGTGACCGCGCCCTTGGTGTCCCTGGCATATAGCGGGAACAGATCCGTTAGTTCTGCTGCGATTGGATTCGTCTTGGCCTTGCCGGTACCGGACGGTGCGATGATGCTCACCTGGAAAACTCCGGTGAACAGCCGGTGATCGCCGCCGAGCGCATTGCTCACGGTATCGCCCGGAATTGTGAAAGCACGCAGATACGTCTCGCCTGCCGCTGGCGTGTAGGCCGTGTTCTCGAACACGATTTTCAACTTCTCCGACCTAGCAGCGTTCCAGGCGATGAGCTTGGCCTCGTAGATTGAAGCGATAATTGCGTGACTCATACCTGGTTATTCCTGATGGCCTCCTGCACGATCTGCTGAAAGCGAGCCATGGTTACCCGGACCATGCCGCCGGGGGCCTGGGTGGAATGGCCGAACTCCAGCGGGATCGCGTAGGGCAAGTTGTTGATGATGTAGGCCATCTGGCCGGCAGTGAAGTCGCTCATTGCAGCCACCAGTGCGGCAGTGGTTTCGGCGCCGCTCGGGTCTACCTCGTCGAAGGTGACGTTCTCGACCATGCCAAGCGATATGTGCCAGTTCGCCCGGAACCGGCCGCCGACATAGCCTTCAGGCGCCTTGATGTCCATGCCGTCGTTGAGCTTGCGGCCCTTCTTCAGCCGCCCGCCCTTCGTGAGGTTCGCCGGGTCGCTGCGCAGTGCGCTGTTGTGATCGTCGACGGCCTTGTTGTACTGGGTCGCGACAGCGTTCTGTGCCCAGATCTCCGGGTTACCCACGGGAGACATGCGAATCAGGCTGCTGCCGACCTCGATGATGATCTCGCGCACACTGGCGTCGATGGTTTCACTGGTCTGCGCGGCGAACTCAGCCAGGCTCAGGGCGAAGCTACCGGACCTGCCGGCGCCTGCCCGGCTCATGATCGCACCTGCAATTCATAAAGGATCGGCGTGCCCGCCGGGTTGATCTCTTTCAGGGGCGGCACGATTGACCATGTCCGGCCCTGGACGACCACCTTGTCGAGCAGGCCCGGCACCCAGGACAAGCCCTGCGCGGCGATCTTGAGCTTCTTGTCGCCCTGCTTGATGAGACTATTGTTTTGGAATTCTTGGCCGGTGAAGTCGAGCAGGATACCTTGAGCGGTTTGCTCAACGGTTGCGCCAGGTGCCTCGCCGCCTGTCTCAGGGTCATACTCCCCCGGCTGCGTCTTGCTGATGGTCACGGGTTGGCCGAACTCTGTGATCATCTCCAGAGCCATCACGGCCATTTCGTCGTAGAAGGCCATGGGGGCTCCGGATGTGAAAAGCCCAGCGCGATGGCTGGGCTTTTTGCTTTTGGACTCAAGTCAAAAGTGGGACATTTTCGACACATAAGCTTTGAGCGCTTCATCCGCAACTTGAACCGCACGCTTGGCGACTTCAAGATCCTGCGAGCTTCCAGAGAGCCCTGCGATAGCAGCTAGATAAGCCTGAGTCCAAAAAATTCGCTTTTCTTCTAAGTTCGGAGACATGTCATTACTTCCTGTAAATGGAAGCAGAACACTAGCACTACGCTCTCACAGCAAACAAGCCGCGCATTTGTAGGTAATCCGCAAACTGCGTGGCGCTCGGCCGGTCCGGCGCAGCAGGCAGCAACCGGTTACTGGTCGACGGGATCGCCGCATACTGCCGCGTCACCGCCCCCTCAACACGATCCAGCAGCACAGCGCCTTTGCGTTTCTCCACCGGGTCGATATCGTCCTGATGAATCTCAGCAGCCAAGGCCATTTGCCCATACTGAATCCGCGCCGGCAGGTAGTTGTTCGCCTTGATCTCCTGATCCAGCAGAACCTCCCGGCGCGGCCAGGACAAGGCCTGCTCGCTGCTGGTCTTGCGCCCCTTCCAGGTCATACCATCCATTGCCAAGGCGGCCCGACGCAGCAACGCTTCCTGCTCAGGACCGCCCGAAGGGATGACCGCGCCGAATTTCACGGCATACAGGGCCAGGTCCTCGGCGCTCGCGTAGCTTTCGGCGTCAGGCTTGCCGGTCCCATCCTCGATAATGAGTGTCATGTGTCAACTCGCTGGAATGGTTTGAAGATTGGCCGCCGGGTCGCAGGCAGCCAGCATTATCAGGCATTGGTCAGATCAGCGACGAGCTTTTCCAAGGATTCTTTCGACGCGTTGGCCCGGTAAGGCACCTTGGCGTCATCGAGCTTTGCTTTCAGCGATGCAATTTCACCAACATCATCACCAGGTGCGACAGCGGCCTTATTGAACGCTTCGATCTCGCCGCGCAGCGCATCGACCGTCAGCAACAGGCCGTCACGCTCGATGGTCAACTCACCTACCGAAGCATGGATGGTGCCCAGCACTTCAAACAAGCGCAGCGCCAGCTCACCAGACTCGGGACGGTGAATCTCGCCTGCTTCCAGACCGTCAATAAGGATCTGGATCGATCTATGTTCAGCACGCAAAGCTGCGATGGCTTCTACAAATTCGGCCTGGTCTGCCGCGCCAACAAGCTGCACCCGCTTGGCCTCCGTCACCGACACATCGATGCCGACTGCTTCGTACGCATTGACCACGCTCGGCCAATCTCCAATCACCAGCACGCTGGTCACACCGGCTTCGGGCTTATCGAAGTGTTCCGGATTGCGGTAACGCTTCTCCGGATCGAAGCCGTCGAGCTGGTTGCTGTAAGTCAGTTCCATGTGTTTCTCCAGGGCGGCCATCGCTGACCGCGCGTTGAGTTTGAGACTTAGTCGCCAGAGACAGGAGGCGTTGCAGTCAATTGGATCATCACGCCGGCGGTGACCTTGTTGCTGCCCGCGTGCTTGACCCAGTTGGCAGCGGAGCCGACTGCAGCCAGGGTTGGGTTGGAGCCACCAGTAGTGGCTTTCCAGCTGTAGCCAAGCACGTCGATGTTCACAGTGCCTTCAGCGCGATAGCCGATGCTCAGGTTTTCTTCGTCGTTCACTTCGTAGGAACGGAAGCCCGGAGCCTGAGATTCAGTGATGGTTACCGCGTTTGGCAGCAAGCCAAAGATCACGTCGGCCGGCGCGGTGTCGGTCACCAATACGGGCTTACCCAAGGTGCCCGGCAGGCCGCCGTAGATCACAACACCAGCTTCTTCGTAGATCTTGTTCGTGATGGCTTCGTCGACGATGTCGAAGTAAGCGCTGGAGTGCATGACCCATAGAGCGATCCGGCCGAACTTGTCGCCGAACTTGCGCATGCCGCGGGTCAGCGTCTTCTTGCCGTCGGTTTCGATGTTGGCCGAAACCACCATGTCAGCGTTGGAGCCGATGGCGGCGCGAAGACCAGCAGTTGCGTACTGGATGAAGCCTTCTAGGGTCGCGTCAGCAACGTCGGCACCGACGATCTGGGAGAACTCCTCGACCGGACGACCGCGGCGCTTGAACGCCTCTTCAGTGGTCTGGTACGGACCGTACTTCCAGGGAGCTTTGACGCCGACAGCTTCGCCGGCGCTGATCTTCTTGGCAGTTACCTTGCCGTCGGAGTTGACGTCGCGGTGCTCCAGGGAGCCGTTCAGTTTGTAGAGGGCGCGCTTGCGGAAGTCGCCTTCGATCAGCTCGTTGTCGAGCACCATCGCGCCGTTGGACGATGCGTTGAATACATCCAAGTTGTCCTGGACACGCTCCAGGTATGCAGTTTGCGCCTCATCGTTGTAGATGATTAGGTCGCTGTTAACGGTTGTAGCCATGGGTCAATCCCCTTACTTGGGCAATGCGAGATATGCGGTTTGGCCGTGCTTGCGCTGAAAATCGCGCTTCTGCTCGGAGGTCATTTCGGAGCGCTTGAATGCAGCCTTGCCGCCACCCCCGCCCGGGGCGAATGTCCCTGAAGCCCTTGGCCACAGATGAGGTGCGCTTTCGCGCAGAGATTCCGCCCATTCGAGCGGAGTCAAAGGGGTTTTGCCGTCTTTACCGAGGATGACCTGGCCGGATTCATCAACGGCGACTGCATCGCCATCTTCGTTAAGGGTGAACACGCCTTTGGCGCGCAGGATGATGTCGTCTGTTGCTTCCGGCAGAGCGCCGGCCTTCAATGCCGCACCACGCACCGAGTCACCCAGAACCTTGCCCTGGAACTTGGCAGCAAAGGATTCGGCCTTCTCGGCGCGCTCGCTGATGGCCTTCAGTTGCTTGTCGTAGTCACCGCGCAAACGCTCGGTGCGGCGATTGAACACCTCGTCCACTTTGCCCTCGGTCAGCAGCTTGGTTTCTTCGTCCTGGCCCGCGCGACTGAGCAGGCCTTTGACGGCGTCGATGTCGATGCCTTCAAACTGGGTTTCGAACTGGGTCAGCTTGGTGGAGGTGTCCTTCAGCTTTCCCAGCAGCTCTGTATTCTTGGTTTTCAGCCCCGTCACAGAGGCTTCAACGGCAGTCGCGATAGCGGCCTTGATTGCCGGGTTGTCCAGGTCGATTTCGTTTTCTTCTGCCACGTTGATGCACCCCTTGGGTATGTGTTGCCCACTTTGCAGGCATAAAAAAACCGCCGAAGCGGTGGGAATTTCAAAAATGGCCGTTAGGCTGTATGAGCTGCCCTAGAGAGCAGACCTCTTTAGCAACGGGAAAAAAGATGAGACGTGTATTTCGAATTAAGGCAAGCGACGACGCTATTGAAAAAAAACGGGCCTCCGAGGTCATATACGCAGCATTCATCACGGGTTTAGTCGCAGCAGCGGGAGCGGGACTCACATGGTTTGCCAGCAACGAATCAACTAAGCAGGCTGTAGCTCAGAGCTGTATCCAAAGAATCGACAATCAAGAAATGAAAATTAGAGAAAAAACCGAAGCCTTCCTGGGAAACATTGCAGATCTCATTAGTCGAGGGTCTAACAAGAAGCTCTCATTCGACGATTCGAGACCTGACGCAGAAAAAGTCATTCGCTCGGGATTTGAGTTAATTGCATATGCACCACCGGAAATGGGGCACTCAGCGCTAAAGGTGACAATTGCAGTCCAAGCGATGCTGAATGTAGAGAGCAAGTCAGATGTTGATCTGGTTGCACAGCAGAGCCAAAACGCAATGACCGAGTGGCCGAACCAATTCTTCAAGCTCATGGACGAATTCCGGGACCAGAAGGCTAAATGCCAACAGTGAAGCACTTATAAAAGCGACGCTCGCTCGAAAGCCAGCGGCTCCAGCCCCTTCATCTGCGCCAACGTAAGAGGCGCGAAATTTCGATCAAGCTGCAGCTCCGCAAAACGCTCAACACTCAGTCCACCCTCGCGGAACAGCTTTGCCCGCACCGGCCCGATTGCCACATCCTGAAACGACGCCGGCTGTTGCTGGAGCCAGTGGTAGTAATCCAGGCTTGCACTGACCTGCTTTCCGCCGTCAGCACCTACCGAGGCACGCGTTGCGCCCTTGGCGAACATCGCGCTGAGCTTGGTCAACAGAATGAAGGTGGTGCGGCAGTTAGGGTGGAAAGGCGGTCTTGGGCCGGAATCTACCGGAAACTTGCGTTTGTCCATCGAGCGGCACAACTGGCTGGTCTTGCTATCCAGCGTGGCCACCATCTGGATCTCTTGCACGATGTCCGTGTTGGCCTTCGCGAGCTCCATCCGCGCCTGGGACGAAACATGCTGAATCGCGGTATGCACGACCGTGCCGGCATTGCGGTTGGTGGTAGCCAGGATGCCGTCTTTGTACCCTGCCGCCTTGGTGCCGCGAATGTTGCGGATGATCTGGAAGTTCGTCTGCCCTTCGAAGAAGCCTTGCCTGATAGTACCAGTGACACGCTCACGCTCGGCGGCCGTCCAACCCTTGATGAAGGTCTTGAGCAGCTTCCCGCCACCGGTGCCGCGCACGCTAAGCGGGTTCGTCAGCACTGCACTCCGAATTGCCGCAGCTGTAGGAGCCACCACATCAAGCGTAACGCCCACTGGGGCCGACTTGGCCAAGCTTGTCGCTTCGAACTGCGCTTCGTAATTGGCGATGTCGATCAAGTCGAGGTTTAGCTGTGCGCTGTAGCGGTCGAAAATGCCCAGCAGCAGGCTATCCACTTCCTTGAGCAGCGCCTCCAGGCGCTTGACGTTGTACTCGGTCAAATCCGACTGGGTCAGCCGGTCGCGAATGGAACGGTCAATTTCCTTGAGGAAGGGAGCGAACTTGCCCACCTCCCCCGCCTTCAGCTTTTCGAGGAAGACCGCGTGCCGGATCGTGGCATCAAGGATTGCTTGGTTTGCCGCCATTTGGTGTGTCCTCGTCGTCCAGGCCCAGGCCGTCGCCCTGCTCCTGCAATTCGCCGTCGATCTGCAAGTCAGTGCGCTCTGGCGCAATCAGTCCAAGCTTGCGGAGGTACGCCCGAAGATCTGCTTTCGCAAAGCCGCCGTTCTGCCACAAGCCAACCAAGGCGGTGATCATCTGCGGATCAGCCGTCAACTCGACGAACTCCTGATTCACCTGGTAGGCAACCTTCTTGTCAGCGATGCCCATGTAGGCACAGCACCACATGATTGCTCGGGTGTAAGCCTCGCTGACGTTTGCCACGCAGCCTGCCAGAACCGAAGTGGACGCTGATTGATCACCGCGCGCCTCGGTTGCCGTCTTGGAGGACAGAGACGCAACGACCATGCGGGCGCCAAGCTCGATCATCATTTGGTTCTTGTCGGCCATGGCCTCCTTAACAAGCGTGTTCGGCAGTGGCTGCGCGTAGCCGAACTGGCCACCAGACGGCAGCATCATCGGCGCCCTGGAGCCGACATAGACGCCGTTCTTCTCCATCCAGTCGCGCCATTGCTCGTCCAAGCCAGAGATCCACGGCTGAGCCTGTCCACACCAGAAGACGCTGTCTTCGTAGTCGGCACTGTTCCGGTAATGCCCAAGGTTGATCATGGCAATGTCGTAGAGCGGCGACTCATCAATGCTTGGGTCGTTGTTCTGCGCGCCGACGAAGGTGAATGGGATCTCCTTGAGGCGCCCCGTGACGCCTTCCGGCCTGAACTCTTCGATGACCGCCAGCGGTCCGCCACCTTTCGGACCGGACCTACGCCAGACGCGGCACACAAAACCGTCATCCTCCAGCGCCAGTTCCCGGTACTGCTCAGCCATCTTGTAGCCGAAGCCATCAGGAATTTCCGGAGACTCGCGCAGCACTACCAGCGTCAATACGCTATGGCCGTTCACCATACCGGTACGCCAGTTGATGATGTCCTCGGCGCAGTAGGAAAGAATCACCGAGTGACCGCCGATGCCGTCGTCCTGGTGATAGTCGACGTACAGACCGTGGCGACCAGCCTCAAGCACCTTTTCAAGCGCGCCCTGTGAGTGCTGGTAGATGCTCACCCCGGAACCGTTTGCATTGTCCTGCAGGTACTCCAACTTCTTGGGTACAGTGAGCGTCGGATCTTTATGAAAGGCCAGGCCTAGCAGCCCGTTACGGGTGTGCCCGGTGGCGTTCTTGAACACCGCCCTCTCGCGGTAAGCACGGTTCCGGTCTTCGTTCTCCGGAGACTTGTCGTGTGCATTGATGTACGGCAGCCGATCGACAACCCGGTGCTGGCCCGCGCAGACGTCGCGAACGGTTGCCCAGCGGTCCAGCACTGCCGTGTATTCCGCCCGCTTGAAGGAGACGTCGTTGCTCATCGGGCGTATCCCATTTTGATAGCGGTGACCGGTTTGATGATCGGGTACTCGCGGTGGATGAAGTAGCCGCCGGCGTCGTTTGCGTGATCGATGCCAGCAGTCTTGTCTGGCTCCCCGTTCGCGCCCCACACCTGCTGCTCCAGGCCGTCGGCGTAGGTCGGACAGGTGAATGGATTGATCAGGTAGCGGCGCTCGCCCTGCGCATTGCAGAAGACGGCGTTCATTGCGTTGATTCGGTCCTTCACCGGCGGGTTTGCCGCTGGAGCGATTACCGCGAACCCGGCCTGCCTTAGCATGGCCAGGTCGGTGATGCTGGCGTTCACAGACTTGCGAGAATCGCCCGAGGCGTCCGGGTAGATCCTGATCTCGCACGTCTTCTTGAAGTCGTTGCCGTCGTGCTGCCAGTAGCGCTCTTTGATCCGGCGGATCATGTCGGGCGTGTCGTAGCCGTCAATCAGCTCATCCACTGCCCTGGGCAGCCCCTGGTCGCGTTTGACGTGCGTGATCGCCGCCATCTTGCCGACGTTGAAGTCCATGCCGATGAACAGCGGCTCGCCGGGCTGCACAGTATCGAAGCACCCATTGAGCTTGCGGTCGTATGCCGTGTATATCGTGCCGGACGTCAGGTTGACGAACTGGCCCTTGAGGTAGGCCATGATCAACTGCGGCGGATACGACTCCATCAGGGATGCGATGTAGTCATCCGGTAAGTTCAGCTCGTTGTCGAACGTGCTGGCCTGGACCAGGCCGTACATCTCTTTGAGCGAAGGCTTGTCCCGCAACTGCTTCACGAACTGCAGGAAGACGAACTTGAAGCCCTCCGGTGTCGTGGTGACGTCCACCCCGTTCTTCAGCCCTGGCAGGTTGTAACGCATCCGGGCAATGATCTTGCGCCAGGCTTGCTGTGCCTTGAGGGCTGTCAGCACGTCCAGCTCATCCACCAGCGCATGGCCGATCTTGAAGCCGACAATCGTCTGTGGTTTCTCCATCGACCGACAGATCACAGTGCCGCGATACTGCCGGCCGCTGTAGATGTGAACCTCGTGGTTCGCCTGGTTGATCTTGGTTTTCAGCCCCCAGTCGTAGGCCACCTCATCCATGGTCGGATAGAAGATGTCCCGGATCTGCGGGTAAGTTGGTGCGAAGTAGCCAGCGTTAACGCTGGGCCACTCCATGAAGTGCTTGCTGAGTGCCGAACAGCCCACCCAGGTTTTACCTGAGCCGAACCCGGCAACGAACGCACGGAATTTGTGGGGCAGCGTTAGGAACTGAGCCTGCGGAACGTTAAGGCTCGGCATTCGGTTTCCTCGCATCCACTACGTCGACCTGGATGCGGGTCGGGATCACCGGTTCATCGCCCACGTCTTCCTTGCGCGCCCGGTTGACGTAGATGTCGCCGGTTTCTTTCGCGGCCTGCTCAAGGATCTGCATGGCAAGGCCGATGTTCTTCATCGTCTCAGCCTTCTCCACAAAGCGGTTCATCGCGCGCAAGCGAAAGGCGCGGTTGGCAATGGGTATGTCTTCAGTTTCTTCGCGGAAACGTTTTCTGGTCTGCTCGAAGAGGGTCTTCCATCTGTCCGCGAGCTTCTTGCCTGAAACCTTCGTCGGGTCGTGGGATTCGACCTGCTGGCGGGTGATGCTCAAACTGAATTCTTTATGGACCGCCTCAACCACCTGAGAAGGCGTATCGAAGCAAGCGAGAGCCTGTACTACAAAGGTCTTCACCTCACTGCTTAGAGCTGCCATAGGCGTTCATCCGTCCAAACCTGTCCAAAATCAGGCCGACTTGAGCAGACAGGTTCCGCAGGCCCTCGCAATGTTCAATTTCCCCACCTCGGCAGGACTGTTTGCAGCATCAGATGTGCGCCCACGACTTGCGGCGAACCACATCAAGGGCCGTTCTCTTATGGATGCCGTAGAGCTCAGCAAGAGTTTCAACATCAACGCCTGATGTTGAGTGAAGCGCGCGCATTTCCAGCACCTCACCCTCTTTCAGTTTGGCTTGTCCGTTAGACTCGCCCTTTGCCGTCTGCAACCCATGCTCATAGGAATGGTGTTGATTGTCCGAAGACGTAACCCATTCCAAGTTGAAGACGGCTGCGTTTCCCCTGTCGGCGTCAATATGATTAACCTCAGCGCCATGAAACGGCGGCTCACCCAGAAATACGATCGCTACGAGCCGATGAACAAGCTCAGTGCGTCTGCCTCCCGGGTAGCAGAGATCGACACTCAGGTATGGTCGAGCCTTACTGCGGCCAAGTGTCTTTAAGATTGTGCCTGCCTTCGCGCACGTCCTGGTCGTGAGGCGCTTGATTCGACCCAGGTTGCTTACCGCGTAGTCCGGGTAGTTTTGAATCGTCTTCCACTGCTCTTCCACTACACAGCCCTCATCAAGCAGGTACCGCAAGCACTCGCTATAGAGGCGCGGTTAACGGATGGTGTTTGTTTGGCCGCTTCGACCATTCGGGCAACATCGCTATCTGGCGCGCCAACGCCATATCGCTCAACGATGGCAACGAACTCGTTGACGTCGTGGCCGCGCATCTCCAGCTTCGGCGCCCCGTCCTTCGTGAAGGCTGGCTGGCCGTACTTATCGTTGGCATGTGCAATGTGATAAAGCTCATGCTCAATCAAGGCACAGAAGTCGGCGTCGTTGCACTGGGCGCAGTAGTCAGCAGCAAGCGTGATGATGAAGACCGGCACGTCGCCGAACCAATCACGCATCTGTTGCTCCATCCGAGCCTTCTGCCAGCCGCCGGCGCGGAACGCTACCTGTTCGGCCTGCCCCAGGACTGTACGGCCTTGCTTCTCGAATGCTGACGATGCCCACATGAACCGGATGTCTGCATCCAGTAGGTGGGCATGGTCTTCGTTGTGAATGCTACCGGTGTCGGCAAGGATCTCGGCTTGGAGCCATTCCCATACTTGAGGGGCGGGAGCCAGTCGAATGCCGAAATCGGATAGTTCGGATAGCTCCAGCATTGCCGTTGGAGGGTATGGCCTGCGCATGGTCATACCCCGGTGCTGTGCTTTGAAAATCTCGCTAGAGGTCAGCGAGAAAAGATAAGGTGTAAATCAAAAATCATAGGATTGAGCGGAATGTACGCCATAACCATCCAGTAGCGATCCCAGCATCACAACGCCTGCGGTTACATATCTAAACTTCGATTTGATACCTTGGGTGCGTTTTTTCATCTTCTTCCCTCCAGGGGCTTTAGTAGGTGATGTGTTTCTTTTGTTTTCGCTAGGGGAAATCGAATCCCCTACCTGGTTTTCACATTTGCTGACGTTGGTCTGGTTAATGGTTACTGGGGCGTAGTTCCCGATCACCGTTGTAACAGGTGCCGCGGTGCAGGTCGTGCTCTGCCAGGCTCGCTCACTCCTATGATTTCTGTGATGGCGATAGTACATCACCGAATGACAAAAACTAAACATTCAACGCGTTTACCCTTGAAAAAAATAACTTTTTTTCTGTCATTCGCGCCGTCGCGCTATGCGCCTGCCCGTATAGCAACGCCACAACTAGATCCCGAGGAAGTCCTGCTGCTTTCGCAGCGTAGATTGCCTGGGCGATCGTCCCTATTGGTGTCCTGGCTCAACGAGAGCGCATAGCGCAGGCAGGTGACGTTGCTCAAATACAAAACCTCGCGCCACGATTTGGCGCATTCGAAAACTTGGCGCGGATGAGCCGGGTATACTCCGCTGACTTTGATTTTTTCGAGACTTCAAACCCATGCACGGACGCCTGTTTATCTCTGCGCTACTTCTCGCGGGACCAGCACTGGCTTCAGGGCCCTCCCGCTACAGCTACGACGAAGCCCCAACTGACGGCTACATGTATGCCGTTAGGTATCAGCAAGCCAAACTGGCTTGTGAATCGCTGCCTGATGACCTTGAAGCGGACTATGCGAAAGCCATGCGCCTTACCAAAGAAGCGAATACCGAATTTGAGCGATCTTACGCCAAAGGTTTAACGGCAAATCTCAGGTCGCGCAAACCCGCAACGCCCGAAGATCAGCAGTTGGAGTGTGATCAAAGTCAGCATGCTTTGCGTGTGACGGTAAGCCTCGCCCGCCAGTGGTTTCCAGGGGGATGGTAGGCCCTCGCATTACTTGGCTCTGCGCTCGACACCGCCAGGTGCCTTGTGACAGTTCAGGCAGTGCTCGCAGTTCAGCGTCCGGCACAGCCAGACCTTCACCCGTTGCCAGTACGTGACCATGAAGATGTGCCGTGCACCGGCCAGGGCCAGGGCGACATGCAACGTCAGGCCGGCAGTGGTCGGGCCGAAGAAGATGTTCTGGCTGCGTACCATCACAACGAAACCGGTGATGGCAATCGTCGAGTAGATCAGCTTCCCGAGGATGCCGTCCCTCACCTTCCCGCTCAGTACGCACCATGCAGCCCAGAGCGCGATAAGTCCGCAGGCGATGGAGTTGATCAGTTCAAGATTCATGGTGGATTGCCTCCCCCGAACCGCTGGCGAATGAGCGCCCAGAGGTCAGCGGATTTAATAGCTCGATTGATGGCCGCCAAGAGCGAGCCGCCGAAGGCACCCAGCAGGAAGCCGATACCGGCGACGATCTTCGGCTCAGTCACGCCCAGGTAGGTGCTGACCATGCTCGTAAGATAGATCGAGCAGGCCATGCCGGTGACGAGGAAAATCACCCAGGCACGCCAGTCGTTGAGGTCATCCTTGTGCCACCAGCTGGCGATTACGGCGCCGACGAGGCCCGCGATCAGTAATTCGTACCTGTCGATCTTGTCGAGCAGGCGCTGTAGATACTCCATGCGCTCGACTCCGTGGGGCATGATGGAAATAGGTCAGCCCCGGCGGCACTCCCTGCTCAGTGCGAAGGGTGTGGCGGGGCCGAAAACAAAAAAACGTTGATTGATTTCGAGGCCCTGAATATGAAAACGTTAGCCCGCCAACCGGCATACTGCGTTGTGGCATTGGCTCGATTCAGGCAGGTAATTACAAGGATGATGCTATGACGAAAAGAAACATCAAACTTCTATCATTAACCTTATTGGTTTGCGTCGCGACAATCGCAAACGCGGAGTCGCCAGATGCCTCACCCGAGGCCGAAACGCTGTATTTCAAGGCACTCCCTTACCTTGATAAAATTGACGAAATTGATAACGAAATTTTCAATATTCGGGATCAATTACCCAATGAGGAAAAGTTTCCCGAAAAGAAAAAAGAAGAACTCATAAATAAACTACGCACTCTAGTGGCGGAGGCCGTCCCCCTACTCAAGCGCTCAGCCGCTGATGGAAATCCAGCCGCACAATACCGGCTCGCTCGGCTCGCTATAGGCATTGAACCCAGAGAGCAAGCTGTAGGTCAGGTCTGCTCTTTATTGAAATCTAGCCTGACACAAGGGTTCGCCCCAGCAGGTATGCAGATGATCAGCTACTGCTTCGACGATGTAAAAACAGCCGAGTTTCGATCTTTGATTGACGCCTTACCTGAAAATACAACTTCGCAAAGCAAGTACTATCCGCAGCCAATGCTTATGCCTAGCTGCGATAGGGATAGTGATTCCAGGAGAAAAAATGCAATTGCATCTCTCAATGAAAAAGCTATTCGAGCCGAGCTTTACATGAGTCTATCAACTCAAATTTCAGGTCAGAACCTTAAGCAGGAAAAGATCCGCTATCTTCAAAAAGCAGCTAACTATGGATGCAGACGCGCTATAGAGCGCCTAAAACTGATGGATGACGTTCGGGACGTCAATGTTGTTCCGTAGGGCTGCATTACCGGCTTATCAGTGTCCAGGACTTCCCGAGGGCTGTCCTGGCCACAAGTGAAACTCAGGCAATAAAAAACCCGGCGCGATGGCCAGGTTTCTTGGATCAGCGAGTAAGTTGCCGAAGGCAAAACTCTAACAGTGGCGAAATCATGCCATGAGCCGCACGGGAACGCAATAGGCCCTCATGCGGCCTCGCGCATTTCGTAAATTACCGCTGCCACAGGGCTGAGTGCTCGCCGGTCCAGATCCTCGCAGCACTCGAAAATCAGCTGGAGCACACCACCCCAATCTCTCTCCCAGTTGCACGATTCGAGGCGCACTTCGTAGACCTGCCACATCCACGCCCGAAACTTCTCTGCGCTGGCCAGCGGGTCTTCGTTCGACGACTGCCCACCCTGGTGCATATGCCGGTACCGGCGCATCACGCCCTTCACTACGAACTCCAGCTTTCCGCGCTTGGCCGCTGTCATCCTTGGCGACTTGCCGACCACCATCAGAAACACCACCTCTTCCGCCGCTTCTCGAATATCGTCGCACTGCTCGGCGGCGTACATGAAGTCACCGAATACACGGATCTGCGGGTGAAGCCTCGCGATAGCAGACTGGATATGCCCGGCCAGTGCACCGTGTACCGCGTGATTGGTCGTTGGACCTCGCTCGGTCTTCTGCACCACCACACCCAGCTGCACAACGTCAGAGGTCTGGCCGGGGGCCGGGTTGTACTTGCAGTCATGCCACGCCTGGCGCGCTGAGTTGATCTTCATGCTGCCTGCCCCTTTTTCAGTTCTTTGGTCATTGCCCGGTACTTGGCCTTGATGGCCTTGATCTCTTCCACGGTGTATTTGCAAGGAGGGTGCAGCCCCTCAAGCCAGGCCACCTTCTCGGCGCCGATGCGCTGAACCAGGCGAATGCGGTACTCCACGGCGTTGCCGGAGAGGTTGCGATTGCACTTCACGCACTGGCGGTGAATGTTCAGCGGCTCGAAGCGCAGCTCAGGGCAGGCGCCGACGGATCGGTAGTGCCCGGCATCCCACCGGCTGCCGGTCATGAGGTCGTTGTCGTTCGGCGTCGAGTCGCAGCTGATGCACGGTAGGTGAGCGTCACGCAGGCGCACGTACTCGTTCACAGCGGCCTGGGCTTCACGCAGGTGGTCCGCCCTGCTCTTCAGCTTCTCCTTGCGGACCTTGATCTCGGCGCGCTCGATCTGGTCCAGGGCCTTGCGAGCCTTCGGCGCGTGGCGCGGCCCGTCGACGAGTGCGCACTTCGGACTGCATACGGCCTGGCCCAGGCGCGCAGGCACGAATGAGGCCCTGCACGTTGCGACACGGCACCTCTTTGGCTTGGGCGGCTTGCGCTCAATCGTCATGCAGCCTCCTTGAATGCTTCGAACTCGGCCATTTCGGTCAGGCGCTCTTCTGTGAGCGTTGGCCAGTCATGCAGCACCAGGTACGCGCAGCACTGCCGCCAGAAATCTTGGAATGTCTCCTCCCCCATCGAGTCGTAGGAAAGGCTGCGGGGGATCTTGCGGGTGAGCTGGCCCAGGCCAGGGATGTCGAACAATTCCTCGTCGCAGTACACGCCCGACTCCAACTGCAAGGCCTTGATCGCATCATGCGATTGCTTCCCGGAAAACCGATCGATGTTCTGGCTCAGCACCCGGCCCAGGCCGTGGACCAAGCCGTTGAACCGTGGGTTGCGTGGCTGCTTGAGGTCGGCGCGGATCTTCGTGTTGATCCGGAAATCCCGCTCGCGAAGGATCGACCGGTCTGCGTCGGAGGACGGCACGAACGCTGCCACCTCCTTGCCGGTGGCAGGATCTACCAGGCGGCGCAGCACCAAGTACACGGGCATTGGGCGGGGCTTGGCTGGCTTTGTCATGGCTTCACCCTCACTCCTGCAGCCGTCACCCAGCGGCGAACGTAAAGCTCGCAGCCACTCGTTAAGCAGACACCGTTGGCAAACCCGGTGTGTGTTTTCGGCATGCCACAGCCGCAGTTGCATTTCGGCTTACGGCCTGGGCGCTTGGGCCGCAACTCCATGTACCGGATGTGTTCAGCCAAACCGCCGACTTGACCCCACCCGGAAGTGCCGCCACGCATTGCGGCAGATCGAGCCGCCGGCGAGAGTTTATTCAAGTCAGTCATGACTGCTCTCCCTTGCCCATGGCGGTGTCGAGCAGCGCGTCTAGGTCTTCACCGGTCATCCCGGTTGCATGGGGGCCAATCCATTCCACGACCTCGATGTATCCGCTACGGGACTGACGCAGCCATTCATACCGCCCTGAACTTTTGCGCAGCGCCTCGTTTTCGGCCAGCAGCTCCAGCGCCACCTCGCCCACAGTTTTCTCCCCCAGGAACTCATCCAGCGCCTCGGTGTTGCGCTTCCAGTCGGCGCAGTCAGCCCGGTATGACGCGGCTTCGGCCCAGAGCAGTTTCTGAAGTTTTTGTTTGTCGATGGTCATGCTCGTTGCTCCGCGGTCTTCTTGCCGAACTTGGCCATCAGCTGGGCGCGGGCAGACATGCCATCGGAAGGGATGCCCTGCTGAAGGATTCGCGCCTGGGTCTGCTGGTCGGCCAGTTCGTTGGCCAGCTCGAATTCGGTCTTCTGGCTGTCATGGCCGATGCCGGTGGCGATCTGGCCGTCAAGCGGCTGCATGGCCTGGGCGCGGCGGAGGATGATTTCGTAGTTTCGGTCGAACCTGGCGCGCAGGCCCTTGTCTTCTTGTCGGGCACCGCGCAGATCGAAAAGACCGGTAGCCTCGGCGGCCAGCTTCACCGCTTCATGGCTGTACGTGGTCATCAGCGCCTCGATCCAGGCGTCCGCAACGGAAGGCATGCCGAAATCTTCAGGCCCCGGCACGCACATCGCGATGAACTCTCCAACGCTCGGCGCGAAAGGCTTCTTGAGCTTGCGGCACTTCTGGATGCCGAACTCGATCTGCTCCAGGGTGCGTATGCCCGCGTCGGCGAATTCCTTGATCCACTCGGCCTTTGCAGCGTCCAGTGCTTCGGTGGACGGCCACGCCTGGCGCCATGCAGGGAATATCCCGCGTAGCCGGCGGAACAAGTCGTTAACTACCTCGACCGTCTGCGGCGTGATGTCGAGCGCCTGGACATGGCTTTCAGCAGGCAGGTTGCCCATGGTCGCCATCAGTTGGTTGACTGGCTTCATGGGCGAGCCACAAGGCCGTCAGCCCACGCGTTGCTGTTGAAATCCGGTTCGCCAGACTGAGCGCGCGGCGTGAACTGGTGGACGTTGCTACCGGCCGGCGACGGATCAGGCACTTCGTCTTCCCAGCGCTTGCCGTTGATCCACGTCGATGGGTGCGGGATGAATCGGCCGTCGTCCTTGAGCCAGTCTGTCGTGAGGCACTGTGCCCCCAGGGCCTGAACCAAAGAATCGAAAAGCTCGTTGGTCAGCTTGAGCTTGTCCCACGCCTTGCGTGCAGCTTCCTTGCCCACCTTGCGCGGGTACAGGGCCCAGAACTGCGCGAACGACTCAGCGTGATCTACCTCATCATCGCCATAAGGCTTTTGTTCTTTATCTTCTCTTCTCTTCTCTTCTCTGGTCCGCAATTTGTCCGCATCACTAGCGGACACGTTGCGGACATTCTTTGCCTTTCTGTCGTTTCGCTTGCGCTCGTTATCGTTGGCGCGGCGCTTGGCGCTGGCCCCGTTATGCTCCTCAAAGCGAGGCATTACGAGGCTTCCGTCGTCTTGGATGCCCGCCCATTCCACGTCAATCATGGCCTGGGTAAAGCCTGGCCACCCCACCACAGCATCCATTGCGTCCACGGTGTAACCGACCAACACCCCATCATCACAATGGGTGTCGAAGATGCTCCAAGCGATGTGCAGTCCGCCAATGATCCGCAACCTGTCCGCTTTCAATGCGGACACCATGCGGAACACTTTCGGATGCGTCTGAAGGTCTATTCGCATTTTGATCCAGTCCCCGGCCATTACGCGGCCCTCTGTGCTTTGTCGTGGGTGAACAGGCCGTCCCAGGTCTTCTTCATGGGTAGTTCGCCGGCCAGGTACAGGTCGTACAGGCGCGCGGCACCCTTCTTCAGCAGGATTGGCGTGTAGGAGATGAAGGGATCTTTGCCGTGAGGGGTGACCTCAACCTGGTGTTCGGTCATGTACTTGTCGCGGGCGTACGAGCCAACACGGTGGCGGGTGCCGGACTTGCTCTCGTTGTAGAGCCAACTCCGTGCTTCCAGGTAATTCCCCACCTGCATTACGTTGACGCCATTGAGGCCCTTGCAGAACTGGGTGTGGGTCATGCCTTCCTTGAACAGGTTTTCAAGCGAATGGATCTTTGTGGCTTGTTGGTGATTCTCGACGCGCAGAACCGCAGTCTGCTCGATCTGATCGGCGTATAGCCTCAAAGCCTCTGCGTAGGACGGCATTGCAACAGGCTTGGCGGCCTGAGCATCCTCCAACTCATGAAGTCGGCAGATGACCTTGTGGCGAAGCGGAATGCTATAGCCAGTCACCAGGGTTTCTGTAAGTTCGCGATCCAGATGAAAACAAGGCATTGAGCGCCCGGAGCCGTCCATATAGGTGCCCCCAAATTTGGGGTCAGTGATTTTCAGCTCTGAGAGCATGTTGCGGATGTCACGCATGACGTGGTCATGACGCTTGCCCGTCAAATCTGCAATCTCACGGGACGACATCGTTGTGCGCGCCACGTTTTCAGATTGCGAAAAACGTGGCGCGAGATTGTTGGGGGTATTGATCGATTCAGTGTGTTGGTGCATGATTCGCTCCAGTTGTTTACCGCTGTTGAAAAAGCCGACCTCGTACGTCGGCTTTTTTGTGCCTGGAATTCAGGCGATGGATTTCAGTACAGGCTTGCCGTTGATCAATGCCTCAGCCTTGCGGCGCAACTCCCCCGCCTTCGCTTCAACCTGACGGCACTGCTTGGCGAAGGCCGGCAAGTGCGGCAGGTCTTGCTCGCACATCACTTGGTCGTCAAACACTTCGCTGCCGGTGTCAATCACATCACCCAGAGCGCGGATCAAAGCACCGAAGCTTTTGTTCGCACATTGTTCGCTGGTCATCTGCCGGGCGCCGGTCAAGCCGTGTCGGCTCGCCAGCTCGTTCAGGCAGTGATCGCGGTATTCAGGCTCAAGGGCGTTGACCCACGACTCTTCTAGCCATGACGGCATTTCCTGATCGCCGTTCAGCCAGCGCTGTACACGCTTGAGCCAGCGGCCGGTCGCCTTCACGAACTCACTCACGTCGCCGGTCAGTTGGGGCGAATTGAAATCAGGGACGACCTTCTCTTTGGCGCGATCAGGGATCGACAGGTACAGCTCGCGGCTTAGCGCCTGGGCGAAGTCGTCCTGGCTCAGGCCGGTGCGTGCGATCTGGTTTGCTGCGTGGGCGACCAGCACCTGATCACGGGTTTGTACGGTGTGTCTGGAACTGGACATTTGCATGGGGACTGCTCTCTTCTAATCTGGCTTCAATGGAACGGCGGACAGGGATGTCAGGCGGCGCCGCGAAGGACTTTGTGCGCCAAGTCGAGAAGATCAGGGCGAAGACCAGCGATGGTGATCTCGCCACCAGAAGCGTCCTGAAGGCGTTCAGCCAAATCCGCCGACGCTTTGCGGTGACCGCCTGCTAGCTGCCACAGGTGGCCTACCGTTGTCTTAGCAGCGGCAGCCACTGACTGGCGCCGTTCGTTTGAAGCGCTGGCGAGCCAGTCACGCAGATGGTCATTCATGGGATTTCTCCTTAAACATAAGAGAAATTTAGCTTATGGCTAATATATCAGCAAGGAATATTTAGCTTTGAGCACATTTAGCATTGAGCTAAACACTGGCATTCTTGCCCGCATGGACATTTATGCGATTCGAAAGCAGAAACTGATAAGCCTTATAGGAACCCAGCGGAAAGGCGCGTGCGCCGAGCGCTGGGGGATGGCGCCTGCGCACTTGAGTCAGGTTTTGTCGGATAAAACCGCAAAGAACCTGGGTGACGATGTCGCCCGCAGGATCGAGGCAATCGAAAAGTTGCCCAGGGGGTGGTTCGACTCAATCTCAGTCGATGAGTCGGCAGCTCTTAATTCTGCGGGGCCTGAAGGATCTCCAACGAGTGAGGGGGCGGGGCTGAGCGCAGTGGACCAGGTGAAGCAGATGCTTTCTAAGGTAAAGGGGCTCAGCAGCACCGCTCGCGACAGGATCATTGCGGCAGCTGACGAAACGAACAACGTGATTACTGTCGACTTTTCCCGTCCCGGCCAGGTCGGTGACGAAGTGTGGATTGCGCACTACGACGTGCGCGCAGCGATGGGCGGCGGACAGATCCCGCACGAATATCCGGAAATGCTCCAGGACATCAGGGTCAGCCCAAAGCACCTGCGTGACCTCGGCGTCACGTTCAAAGAGCACTTCCACCTGAAGATGATCACTGGGTGGGGTCAGTCGATGGCCCCAACCATCAAGGATCGCGACCCGCTACTGGTCGACATCACTATCCGGGAGTTCACGGGTGATGGCATTTACCTCTTCTCCCACGATGAGATGCTGTACGTGAAGCGCCTGCAAAAGAAAGGCAAGGATCGCTTCAAGATGATTTCGGACAACAAGCACCACGATCCCGAGGATATTCGTGTTGACGACACCCATATCCTTGCCCGGGTGCTCTATGTGTGGAACGGACAACCGGTATAGCGCCAGCGCCCTGACCTACTGCAATCCGCAGCTGCGCCGTGACCTGATGCTGTTGAGCCAAATGCTTAAGCCTTAGGTTTCATGGAGAAGTAATGGGACACTCCGCTGATTACCAAACCGAGCTGTACGTTAAACAGCTCGAGCAAATGGCGCAGACCCTTTGTGATCAGGGCGAGAAATTTAGAAAGGGTGGCTTGGAGGCGTTGGTAGTATCGACTTTCGAGCGGGCGGAACAGCTGAGACGCGCTATTGCCCACCTAAGAAAGGTTCTGGAGAAATAGATATGTCCCTCACCAAGCCAAACCAGCAACTGCGCCGCGACCTTAAGGCTATTGCCTTAAATCTTGAGCAGTCCTGTGTCGATCTGGGGAGGCTGGCCCACCGGCTCAGCGATGCAGACGCCATAGCCCTAACGGGGTTGGTGGGCACGCTCTATGAGGAAGCCGACAGGCTGGTGGGATATGCGGATGAGGTGAAGGCGGGGCAAATAATCCGGAGCAAGCCCGAGTAGGCTCATGGTCTTACGCGGCAACCTAAATCAAACTATGCGAGCTGAGTAGCGCTCGTATGCACAAGGGAATGTGAATGAATGCCTTACGGCTCGCGACACTGATATTTGCGGCGCTTTTTATCTCCGGCTGCTACAGCACGCCAAAAGAAAAAACTGAGTACGAAAAACAGATCGACGCAGTACCGATGCCCGTGACGGAAGCTGAGCGTCTAGAGCAATGCCGTACCTTCAAGCTAGCCGCAGATCGCCAGCAGGCTGAGGATTTCGTGCAATACGCACTGCGATCCAAGATGGGCGCCTCGGATTCGGAATATACCGAGACTCAAGCTCTTAGAAATCGCCTCAGAGCTATGAAGTGCCCTGGGTATGGCGGGTTTTCCTGATGCTGCAGCCCGGCTATTTGGGCGCAGCCGTGATGTGCGGAGGCTCATCCGAACGCATCGGGTCATCAGCCCAGGCATTGTTGTCTCTGCGATTTCGTGGCAGCGCTTGAGCAAATAGCGTCTAACCTGTTTTACCGGTCACAAACGAGCAAAAGGCAACAATATTTACGAATTGCTATCTACCATCCCAACGAGCAATAATTGAATGTTTCTTGCGAGCTCTGGGCCTATACTCAGACCAAGAACCGCTTGAACAAGACCAGAAACAGCTCGCATAGAAACGGAATCTCTAGGGAGCACTATGAATACTGCAGCACCATTACCTAGTCGACTTGGCAAGTCCCCGCTGGTTGAGGCGCTTTTTGAAATCAGATTCAAGACTGCGCACCCTGCCTCGAGCATCCTTCCTGGTTTTTTGTATACAAAGCTAGGTTGCAGCGAAATTATAAAGCTGCCGCACGCTGACATCCCTGATCAAATTCGGCATTCAAGTCCCGAGTTGATGTTTGTACCTCTTACCCGATTAAAATGGGAGAAGTATTATATAAACATCGGTGACAACAACATTGTTATCTCCAGCGGAAATCCTTACGGTGGCTGGAAAACCTTCAAGGGAGCGATACGACAAGTATTAGAGGATTCTAATATTCTGGGGATGATCGGTACCATCGATAGGTTTTCATTAAAATATTTAGATATCTTCGATATGCCTGGATTTTCCAAGCCAGGAGATGGGTTGTCATTTAATGTGGGGTTTCCTGGAATCAATAACGAACCTCGATCTACCCATCTACGCACTGAGATCCCACAGGGTAGCAAGCACCATATTGTCCAGTATTTTGGTGAAGCACAAGGCAATCTTCCGGGCGGCATTTTACGCAAAGGACAGATGCTAGACATTGACTCGATTCAAAATCTTGAAAGCATCCCTTTAAACGACATCCTTAATAAATTCGATACATATATGGATGAACTTCACTTGCCTAACAAAAGATTGTTTTTCAATCTTATCTCACCTGAAGGTCTGAGTGCACTGGAGCCATCATATGAGTGATGTATCTTTCGTCACACCGGGCAGAGCAACTTTCGCCCCAGCCTTAGCTTTGGCGTTCTGCTCCATGTCGGCAATTGCGGATACGCCATTAGTGAAAGAGCCTGCCAGTCTAGGGAGCGCTACTTATTTCACGAGCTCAGCCAACTCTAGCGCAGCCGGGGCATTCGTAATGATTTCTTCGCAAAGAGATGACTCCTTTGAAATAGAGATTTCAAGATTTTACGCGCAGCTTGCCAGTGAACAAGTAGAACTAGGTCCTGAATTTGAAAGCGTGCTAATTGCTAACATTTCGGATCTTTACGAGGATTGATAATGGAGCTTCAATCAATCAAGGATCAGATCCCGTACTACCTCACTCAAGAGGCGGCAAGCGGGCTTCTTGAAGAGTTAAAAAACTATAGTGACAAAACAGAATTTTATACATCGCGGTATCCTAGCGAACTTTTGCAGGGAGACGGCTGGCAAGGATTCACCCTGTTCGACTTCAATACGAACTCCGGAAGGTCCGTCAAAGCAATTGTACTTTCAAACAGCTGTGACATCTCTACTGAAAACGCAAGAGATGTATCTCCTAAAATAACATTCGTTCCGTTAATAAAATTTAGCAGGCTTCAGAAAATATTTGAAGATGCTGGTAAGAATCCCGCAGCAGTTGAGCAAAAAATGCTCGCTATTCGTGAGCAAAAAAACACATCATTTTTCTTTCTTCCTGCGCAAACATCTTTAACAGAGGATTATGTAGCGTGGCTCAGTGACGTGCACTCAATGCCTTCTGCTAATTTTATTGCAAACACCAGCAAAGCTAAAGTATTCACGTTAAACATGACCGGTTTCTATTTGTTCCTGTTCAAATTATCTATTCATTTTTGCCGTTTCCATGAAAATCTGGACCGGTCAGAAGAAATCACACGCTGACGCTTGACCTGTCAGCCAGATGGATTAGCAGTTTTCCCCCACTCTCGTTCGAGCCCGTTGCGTCGCCCAGCGCCGAGCTTCTTGTCTCAGCCCTTCGTCGTGTCACCATTGAGCTGGCAATCCGCGTGATTGCACAATGGCTGCGCTGAAGGATCGGCGACCCAAGATGTTACAGAGAGCCCGCCCCGTGCGGACTTTCTGCTTTTGCGACATCCTTTTCACCTGACATTTACAGGATAGGGGCCAAACTCACCCTACTCCTTTGAAGAATTCTCATTAGGCCCGCACATGAGCGAGCCATTTTTTTGCCCGCGGCTATGCTTTCCATTCACTCTACTGGAGACCAAGCAATGCCATCCCCCAAATACTCACTCCCTGACATCCTGGAACGGATCTACGAGAACCAACTCGCCCTAGAGGCTGCACTAATGGAGTTTACGCTGCTAGTCGAAGGACAAGGCAATGCTGAGGTCGGTGGCAACGTACGTGGCGCTTTGGAGACGATCGGCGAGAATGCCGGGCACATCAAACAGGGCTTAGCCAGGTTGAAAGCCCAAGGCCCGGATTGAGGCCCAACAATGGTGGCTGCACGCCACGAATGGTAAGGTGCGGGCTAAATTATGGGAGGGATCCAATGAAAGTTATAATCGCGGCCTTTCTCATATCGGCGGTTACGACCTCATCCGCCATTGCAGCAGACAAAGCATACGATTGCCCTCAAATGGATAAGATGGCTGAGTCTGTTATGAAGGCCCGCCAAAACGGTGTGCCCATGGCAAAAATGTACGAGGCGTCCGTGACCGATGACAGCTATACGTCAAGAGTCTTCAAAATGCTCATTGATGGTGCCTACAAAGAGAGCGCCTACTCATCTCCTGAGTACAAAGAGAAGGCGATCGTGAATTTCAGAGATACCATCTTCCAGGCCTGCCTTCAGCAACAGGAGCAAAAAGGCTAAGGATCCCAAGGCCCGCCTATCGCGGGCTTTTTCATCCTTCAGAAAGGCGCAGGCTCCTCTTCTAGCTCAAGCTCGTCCTCTACCCTGCCTGCAGTCTCCACTTCCTGCTGCTCCCACCTCACCGTCACGCTTCCGTCGTCATTGAGGGTAAGTTCCAGTTCGTCCGTCTCGGCGATTACGCTCAGTACCTCTTCCCACTCCCGATCCCCGTCCGTGTCCAGGCGATGTATGGTCACCCACCGCTGCGCCTGCGCCACGGGGTGGTTGATCATCGATGAGACGCGCAGCCCAAGCCGCTCCATGCCGCTCATTTCTTCCCGCCCTGCTGATGCCGTCTGCTTCTTTGCCATGTAATACCCTCCCAGTTAAATGCTGTATATACATACAGTTAATGAAAAAATCATAGCTCACCGCTAACTGGCGCGTAAAGCGCTGATGGACCTCATCCATCGGCCCGGCGAGACCTCGCAGATATTAATAATTTCGCCCACCGCTAAATATTTAGCTCGGAGCTATTAACGATATTTTAGCTTGAGGCTAAATTAACTCCATCGCAGCGACACACAGCCACTGCGAAGGGCCTCCGCCCGCCGCTCTTTGGTTATACCCCCTGCCGGATCAATACCGGCCCAGATTCAAAGGCAGCGATGAACCGGCCTAAACGGTTCAAAGGGTTGGCAACTGACCCGGGCGTGCAGCGTAAAGCGCCAAGAACAGTTATCCAGCGGGAGAACAAGCCGAGAGGCCCGCGGCTGGAAGAACATTTGATTCAAGCCGGTGACCGACGCCAGTAGCGGGTCACGGCGGAAGTTTTCACTGATGCACCCAACTGCAGTTCGGTCGGGTGCATTGGGAAAACAACCCATCAAGCACGGAGCCTCAAATGAGTGAACAAACCCTTCAAGCGCTGCTTGCCGAGCGCGTCACTGCATACGCCCAGTCAGACCGCCCGCGCGAGCTGATCGACGAGGGTATCGAGAAGCTGTTCAAAGAAGTTGTTAGCGACACCTTCCGCTCCTACGGCGATTTCGGCGGAGCCATCAAGGAGGCTGTCAAGGCTGCGTTGCCGGCCAACGTCTCAGACGTGTTCGACCTTCAGCGTTACAACGCAGTCGTCGCGAATGCGCTTCGTCAGCGGTGGGAAGCGGCCGGCCTGGGCGCAATCATCTTGGAGCAGGCCGACAACTCGATCACTGAGGTGCTTACCGGCGATGGCTTGATAGCTGGCGAGGTATCGCTGAAGGCCCTGCTCGACGAATTCATCGAGCATCACAAGGACAGCGCCGCAGAAGACCAATGGGAGCGCCCGGAAATCCGCGTTGAGGAAGGAGATGGCAGCTACTCACACAAAACACTTCACATCTACTTCGATCCGGAGCCAGAAGGCAGTTACCGGAGCAGCCACTACTCGTCATCCTCACGCAGCAACTACAGCCTGAAACATGCTCTGCACGTGAGCATCAAAGGCGAACGTGAAACCGGCGATCGGTGGAAACCAACCATCGCCTTCGGCGAGGTCTACAGCGCAAAGCTGGATGACAAAAAGTTAGCCATCAACATGCAGGTTTATTCGAAGTGGGAGCGCATGTTGGCAGCCCTGTACTTCGGCAACGCAATACTTTTGATCGATTGCGATACGGATGACCTGAGCTACGGGCTTTACGACTGAACAACCAGCGCCACGACAGCCCTGTCGTTAACTGCCCGATCCTCTCTATGAGAGCGCATCGGATATAGCTCGGCCCTCCTGTGATAGCAGGGTGGCCACCTTGTCCTGAGCCTGAGCGGATTTTGCCGCGGCGAAGACGGGCAACACTCGGAGGGATTCGAGCTATATCCGATGTGGATTCAGCGGATTTCAGGCAGCGAGATTACTTTCGCAGATAAGCAAACATGTGCTGTACATAATCGGCTTTCCCGAGAGGTACATCGTTATTGCGCAAGATGTTGTAAGCCGTGACCAGGTGGAAGTAAAACTGTGGAGTAGCCCAATTCACGGCGTATTCGCTGCCGGTCATATCGAAAGCCATGCCGTTTGGTAACTCGATAGCGATTTTACGCTCGGCCCCTTCCTCTATCTGAGCACGGTCCGCTGATTCAAGAACTACCAAAGTGCGTTCGATTAGCTCCTTCGCTGCCGCCATATTTTCCGGAGGGGTGAGCGAACTAACCGGCCGCTTTGTAAGCCGCTGCACCGCTTCCTGGGCTTGAGTGCAAGCGTACTGAATTTGCCGGGCTAGATCGTGCATATCCGGTGCTAGCCGGGCTCCAAGCAGAATCTGCGAGTCGTAACCACGCTCTAGAGCAGAAGCCTCGCCCTTAGACAAAAGTGACGATAAAGCTCGCAGCATTTGCGCGAAACACGGGATGGTAACTGTGTAGACCGACATGTCTTTTCCCTAAGTAGTCATTCATCGCGGGCAAAAAGGCTCTGCCTTTCTCCCGGGTAGCAGCCTGCATCCTAGCAGACTGTTGACGTTCTTCCGCCGGCATCCCGCGGCCCCCTTCCCCACCTCTATTACGTCAGCACTCCTCCCCCGCGCCCATCGGCAACCAGCGGGAGGTATGAGTGTTGACGAATACAGGTGAACAACCCGCCACTTTGGAGGCGACCATGAACGCAGCATTGAAGATATGCCAGGAGCGTTACGACGCTCAGTTGCCTCCAGAGGTCAGCGAGAGCGACGAGGTGACTGACTGGCTCGAGCATTCGGCGGAGCGCCTGGTGTGCGGCGTCGACATCAAGTGGAAGCGTCGCTACGGCCAGCCGCAGGTCGTGACGTTCGACCGGTTCTGCACGGTCCTGCAAGGCCACCTCAACCAGCGCCAGATCGACGGCCTGGATCAGCGCGACTCACTCGCCAGGCTGTTCCTGTCGTCGATCCTGGGCAGCCAGGCCGACTCGCGCGGCCACGCTGCTGACTTAATCGGCCAGCCCCGCCCCATCGAGGCCGCCGAGCGCATCGCCATTGACCTTCTCCGGCCCTACGCCGCCGACGCAGTAGCAGCGGAGCGGGAAGCGGAAGAAGACGACGTGGATGCGGATCTATGAGCCCTCACATCCTCATCGATGAAGCGCTTGAAGCCCTGGAGCATCCCGCCAGCGAGCCCGGCGCCCAGCGCATCGTCCTGAACATGATCACCAACATGCTCACCGGCAACGCAATCACCACCGAAGAGTTCAACCACTACTGCCAGCGCCTCCTGAAAATCACCAGGCAGCGCAAGGAGGCCGCATGAACAGCATGACCCTGGCTTTCACCCACAAGTCCTGGCTCGGCGCCTTGTCGCTTGCCTACGATGCTGGTATCGAAAACGTCCACGCCTGGAGCCGTCGTGCCTGTCTGTGCGGGGAGTGGACTGTCGCTTATGAGGTGAAAGCGTGAAGCTTGAGCGCTCGATACTCATCACCTTGGCGGCTCACGAATCGGTCTTGCAGCGGATCAAGTCGCTGACTGCCGATATCGGCCTTCACCTTAGTCGATGTGAGAACCGCTACGACCTGATCGGCCCTAAGCCTGTCAATGAGTTTCCCGAGCTTGGCGATCTGCCTTGGCCGAACGGAAGCGAAGAGCATTGGCGAATCCTGTACGACGAAAAAGACAGGCGCAAAACGCATATGTGGGAGGCGTTTAGAGGATGGTCAGAAGAGGAAGACCGAGGCCTAAACGACGAAGAGATAAGGGATTACCTGCTTAAGCAAGGGTGCGTCCACTGCACTCGGGCATGGTATTTCGTCAGAGAACGCAAGAAAGCCCGCCGCGACCTTGGCAACTTCCGCCGCTCACTTCGCGCCTTAGGCAAGTCAGCAATCAAAGCGTTGGACCCGCAGCCATGACCACCCACCAGCGGCACCGGCGCCGTGCCATCCGCGCTCTGTCGGCCATAGTTGGCCTGACCTTCCTCACCATCGTTTTCCTGGGCCCCGCCATCGGCGGCCTGATCACCCAATAACCAACACCTTCAATCGCTGCGAGCATCGCGGCAGGGAGTCACCGTGTCCGCACAACAGCAAGTCATCACCATCGACGACATCAGCGCCGACAACGCGCCGGCTATCTACGTAGCTGGAGGCCTGGGCCAGTTCTTCGACGCCGTGAAGGCCGAAGTCACCGGCGAGGTGCCGGATCTGACTACTGTGAAGGGTCGCGCTCGCATCGCTTCCCTGGCCGCAACGGTAAGCAAGTCAAAAAAGGCAGTCGAAACACCTGGCCGCGACTACCTGAAACGCCTCAAGGAAATGCCCAAGATGGTCGAGGCTGAACTGCGCGAGTTCGTCACCAAGATGGACAACCTGCGCGATTCCACCCGCCAGCCCCTGACGGATTGGGAAAACGCTGACCAGGCGCGCAAAGATAAGCACGTTGATGGTATCGACAGCATGAAGGACATGGCGCTGTTCGGCGCAACACCTCCTGCGTCCGTAGTTGCCCGGGTAATCGCCGACCTCGAAGCCATTGAAATCAACGATTCTTGGGAAGAGTTCCTAGCTGAAGCGGCCCAGGTGAAGGACCAGACCCTGGCGAAGTTGCGCACCCTGCACGCCGAGCGCACCCAGTACGAGGCCGAACAGGCCGAACTGACCCGCCTCCGTGCCGAGGCAGAAACTCAGGCCCAGCGCGACCGTGACGCAGAGATTGCCCGGGTAGCCGCAGAACAGGCAAGGCTCCAAGCCGAGCAGAAGGCCCAGTCCGAACGTGATGCCGCAGCGCGCCGTGAGCAAGAACTGCTGGACCAGGCCGCCGCCACTCAGCGCGCCGCCGCACAGGCCGCACTGGATGCAGAGGCCGCCGCCGAACGCCAGCGCCTGCAACTGGAGCTACAAGCCGAACAGTCCCGCGCTGCAGCGGCACAGGCCGAGACCAATCGAATCGCAGCTGAGCAGCGCGCCGAACAAGAACGCATCGCCGCGGTGCGCCGCCAGGAAGAAGCTGTAGAACAGGCGCGACTGGCGGAAATTGCGAGGCAGGCAGCGGAGGCTGAAGAAGCGCAGCGCCAGCAGAAGGCCCGCGAAGCCGACCAGGCTCACAAGGTGAAGATCATGGGCGCCGCCAAAGAGGCGCTGATGTCGATGAATATCACCGAGGAACTGGCCAAGGCCATTGTCCTGAAGATCGCACGCCGCGAAGTCCCAAACATCACCATCCACTTCTGAGGTAGCCAGCATGAGCGGCCAAATCATCGTTCCCGAACAGCGGCGCCAGGCTGTGGCACCGATCTCCACGGACAACAGCATCATGGCCGTCATCAGCCGTGCCGCCGCCGATCCGACCTGCGACATCGAGAAGATGGAGCGTCTGCTGGCCATGCACGAACGCATGCAAGCCAAAACCGCAGAGCAGGAATTCAACTATGCCATGGCCGAAATGCAGTGCAACATCCCCACGGTGTTCGAGGGGGCGGTAAACATTCACACCGGCAACTCTTACGCCACCCTGGACGACATAACCCACACCCTGAAGCCGATCATGCAGCAGCACGGATTTGCCATCACCTTCAAGGTGGAAAACGCGGACAAGGCAATCAAGGTCACCGGGATATTGATGCACCGGAGTGGTCACCGAGAGCAAACAACGATGAGCCTGCCGGTCGATATCGGCAAAGGGCGCAATGATGTCCAGGCGGTGGGCTCATCCACCACCTACGGAAAGCGCTACGTGATGTGTGCACTACTGAACATCACAACAGGCGATACCCGCGACGATGATGGTCAGTCGTCGGACGGCTCTGAAACAGAGGATATGCGCGCCCAGGTGGTCGCCGACATCCTTGAACGTGTCGGACAGACCACGACCCCCGATGAGTTGAAGGAAGTCTGGCAGGCCAGCCTGAAAGTTCTTCAGGCGTCTGGAGACACCAACGGCTATTCCACCGTGAAGACAGCGGTCACCGTCCACAAAGCCAAGCTGGAGGCGCCTCAATGATCATCGTAAATTGCACTCAGGGCTCGGCCGAGTGGCTACAGGCCCGCGCCGGCGTCATCACCGCAAGCATGTTCAGCACCGCCCGCTCGAAGGTGAATGGACTGACCGCACAGCAGAAGATCTACGTCGACGCCATGCTGGCCGGACGCAGCGAGGCGCGATCCCGAGAGCTGGCTGGATACAAGGCTGCGCCAAGGGCTGAAGTTGTGTTGCGCGCCCTAGATGGCGAAAAGGTCGGTGAGCCTTCAAACGCTGCCCTCTCTTACGCTTTTGAACTTGCAGTCGAACGAATCGGCGGCGCGCCGCTGGATGGCGGATTCGAAACCTGGCAAATGCGCCGAGGGCATGAGCTGGAGCCAGAGGCCCGGATGGAACATGAGATCCAGACCGGCCTCATCGTTACCCAAGTTGGCTTGGTCAAGACCGACGACGGCGTGTTTGGCGCCAGCGCGGACGGGTTCATCGGTGCCGACGGCGGCTCGGAATACAAATGCTTCCTGGCTCCCGACAAACTCCGTTCTTTCCACATTGACAATGACGCCAGCGAAGTCATTGACCAGGTGCAGGGTTGCATGTGGATCACTGACCGCAAGTGGTGGCACATCGGAATGTACTGCCCGCTGTTGAAGCCAGTGGGCCGCCAGCTCTGGTGGAAAGAGTTCAAGCGGGACAACGACTACATCGAAAGCCTTGAGGAAGACCTGTGGGAATTCAAGCTGCTGGTCGACGGGTACGAGGCGGCGCTCAGGAGTAAAGCAGCATGATCAGCAACCACCTCAGCCTGGTCGAGGCGCTGCGCCCGGCCTCGGATGAACTGGCTGCCCAGGTTGAGCAGTACCTGGCAGCCGGCGGCAAGATCGAAGTGGCCGAGCCAATCGGCTACAAGCCAAAGCCCATCACCTACAGCAACCAGATGCCTCCAGCGCCCAAGCCATTTGTTCGACGCCGGGTTGAAGCAGATTCCCTACCCCTCGACAAGGAGGACATCCGCACCCAGGCGCGGCTCAAGCTGGTTGAGCAGATACGTCAGCTTGGCGTCACGCACACCCAGACCGAAGTTGCGGCCGCCCTTGGTGTCAGTCGGCGACTCATCTACAACCACGCCGCCAGGTATGACATCACCTTCAAGACACCAACCCGAGGCGGCGCAAGAAACTTGGTGCGCAAGGAAATTGATGAGGCTCGGGACGCAAAATTCGCAGAACGGATCAAGGCATTCAAAGAGCTGGGGATAACTCGCCGCCAGTGTTGCGGGAAGCTGGCTATCGGCTCCAAAGCTTTTGACCGAATTATTGCTGCTCACGGCATCGACTATCCAAAGTCTCGCGCTGGCGGCAAACGATGCGCCGCATAGCCCGCATCCAGCAACGCAAACATCAAACCTGGCTCGCACTGCCGGCCAGCGGAATAGAAGAGGTAGGCCATGGCCATGGATCAGAAAGCGCGTTCTGCAAAAAGCGCGGCGAAACGGAAGGAGCTTGGCGAGGAAGAGCTTCGGCACCGGGTTCGGGCTGGCGAAAAGCAGATGCTCGCCGACCTGATGGAATGGACTGAAGACACTGAGCAAGCATCGGTAATGGCCGGAACCCTGCGCTACGTCCACTCACTCGGCCGCGACGGCGCACGGGAGGCGCTTCGTTCGCGCCACAAAATCGTCGTTAACGAAAACGTGGCGGCAGAACTCTACGCCATAGGCCAGCGCCAAGCATCACGGCTCGACGCCGAAGAAGAATAACCCACCCTACTCGCTGCATCCGGTAACCGGAGGGCGGCGCTTATCGAGAGGAGCTTTCGAAGCTACCTGGCAGAAAGGGCGATCCACCGCGACCCTTCTTTTTCTTTCGGGCTTTCCCTTTCTTCGCGCCTAGAGCTCGTTTCATCGCCGCCCTCGCAGCTTCGTCCGGCGTCAGCTCTATGCCATCCGCCTCAGCTTTTAACTTTACCGAGTCGAGCCCATTGATGAACCTTTGGGTTCGTTTATCGAATGCCATTTTCACCCCTGATCCGGCTCCATGCCGGTCACCCGTAATACCCCATATCAACGAAGACCTCCAGTCAACAAGCCGCCGTACTCTATTTTCCGAAGACCTTGAAAGGCAGGTCTCCGTAAGCCCACACCAATGTGCCTGCAATCACTAAGCAGAAAAGCACCAAATCTGACTTATTGAACTTAGGAAGGAATTTTTGTCGCAGCTCGTTCAGGCCAACCCAGCCAAACCCAGCCGGCGTAATTGACAGCCTTGCCCTGACTAACACGGCTTCCGCCAAAAGAGCAAAGACGGTGGTAACTGCTCCGCTTCTGCTGAACCACCCACCAAGATCAATTCCAGGTAATCGTGGATAGGGAACGACCAACGAAAGGACTGGCGCAAGAATCGACAATGCGATTAGAGCACACGCGATTTTTACGCTGCGCTGCAAATCTTCATCAGTTGGCTCTTTGAAAGACATCCCCTCATCCCCTACAAACCAAAAAATTGAATATACCGGCGAGGAGCCATCATGCCCATCACTTATGGAAGCGTGTGCAGCGGCATCGAAGCCGCGACACAGGCCTGGCACCCGCTGGGCATGCGCGCCGCCTGGTTCGCCGAGATTGAGCCGTTCCCTTCGGCGGTACTTGCCCACCACTACCCCAACGTTCCGAACCACGGCGACATGACCAAGCTGGCCGCAATGGTGCTGGCCGGCAAGATCCCCGCGCCGGACGCACTGGTCGGCGGCACGCCGTGCCAGGCCTTCTCGGTCGCCGGTATGCGCGAAGGCCTCACCGACCCGCGCGGCGCCCTCACCATCAAATACGTGGAGCTTGCAGATGCAGTTGACTATGTTCGCGCCGGCCAGCGAAAGCCCGCCAGCGTTATCGTCTGGGAAAACGTCCCCGGCGTCCTCAGCGACAAAGGGAACGCCTTCGGATGCTTTCTTGGCGCGCTTGCTGGGGAAGACTGCGAGCTGCAGCCTTCAGGGAAAAAATGGCAGGACGCTGGTTGTGTGTATGGACCCAAAAGAACAATCGCGTGGCGGGTCCTGGACGCCCAATATTTCGGCCTGGCCCAACGACGCCGTCGTGTGTTCGTTGTCGCAAGTGCTCGAGACGGGTTCGATCCCACCGAGGTACTTTTTGAGCGCGAAGGCGTGCGCCGGGATTCTGCGCCGCGCCGAGGCGAGAAAGCGGACTCTACCGCAGGCACTCTTACAAGCACTGACGGTGGCAGCGATGTCGACCACGCAATAGCAGGCCATCTGCAGTCAGTAGCTTTCGGCGGCGGCGCCAACTGCGAACAGACCGAGGTAGCAACAGCTCTCAGCGCACACCCTGGCGGGACAAGGATGGATGCTGAGACCGAGACATTCGTCGTTACGGCACCGCTCACGACAAACCAATACGGTGATCATGAGAGCCGGGAAAGTCTGTTGGTTGTGGCCGGCACGCTTCAGGCTGGGGGTAAGGCTGCGGGCAGTGCAACACAACAAGATGCCGAGTCGGGACTGTTGGTCGTGCACGGCACACAAGACCCCGGTGTCAGCGAAAGGCTCGCCTTTGCCCTGGGCAGGAACAACGGCCAGGAAAACGCGGTGCTGGCTTTCTCCTGCAAGGATCACGGCGCTGACGCCGGGGAGATCGCGCCGACCCTGCGCGCCATGAATCACTCAGGCAGCCACGCCAACGCCGGGGGCCAGGTGGCCGTCTGCATCACTGGAGACATCACTCACACTCTGAAAGCTGAAGGGTTCGATGGGAGTGAGGACGGAACAGGCCGTGGGCAGCCGATAGTCGCATGCCGCGACGTAGCCCAAACCTTGACCAGCAACTACGGCAAGCAAGTCGACAACACCGACTCATCCCTGGGCCCCAACGTTGTGTCCTCCACCAGTGATGTCCGTCGACTCACTCCCCGCGAGTGCGAACGCCTTCAGGGCTTCCCCGACGATTACACACGCATCCCCTGGCGCGGAAGGGTTTTGGGTTTGTGCCCGGACGGCCCCCGCTACAAGGCGATCGGCAACAGCAAGGCCGTCACCGTGGTTCGCTGGATCGGCCTGCGCATCCTCATGCAGATTCAGCCGTAGATCGCTGTTGATGATGTGATTGTTGGTGCTGGATCGGTAACACGGTTCACAGCCAGCCACTGCCGAGTTTTCTGCACATCAAACTTCTGGCCATTGTTTTCCATGGTCACAAACAAAGTGTCGGCTACGCGGTAACGCCCACAACCATCCGAACAGTTTCTTTCGTGAAAGTCGCCAATAGGCTGAACAGTTTCTGCATCCTCACCACAAATTAAGCAGGTCATTTTTCATGCTCCTTGTGAATGACCATTCAACTGTAGCTGATCTTTCACCAACCTCCACCGCCCGGGCATGGCCCGGCAAGGACTCCCCATGTCTACGGAAACGCGCAGATGTCGATAGGAGATCGGCTTAAACGTACAAAAGCCTGGTGACAATATCCGAATTGATTAATGGGGGGCAGGACTCATCCTGCTGATCAGCTATCCACCAGCGTGCCAGGTATATATCGAACTCCCAAGGATGCAGCTTAAGCAACTCAATTGCTGTGCCGGTAATCCGGTAGCGTCCACAGGCCGGGCACGAATACTCCTCAACGTCCGGTAGCACTATAGGCGCAACGTTATACCCGCATATATAGCAGCTCATGACTACCCTCCCCGGTAATCGCTGAACTTTAACCGCTCTCTGTCTTCCTTCCAACACCCGGGCTTGGCCCGCAAGGACTCCCCGTGAAACGAATTTACCTCAGCGGCCCCATGAGCGGCTTGCCCGGGCTGAACTTCCCAACCTTCCACAGAATGACCGCTAGCATGCGCGCCAGTGGCCACACAGTCACCAACCCCGCTGAGATCAACCCTGACGGCGGCACTTGGAACGACTGCATGCGCCGCGACATTGCCGCCCTGATGGACTGCGACACCGTGGCCACCCTGCCCGGCTGGGAGCATTCAAAGGGTGCACGCCTGGAAGTCCTGATCGCCGAACGCCTCGGCATGACGGTTGTGAATGCCCATGACCTGTGATCAGTAGAAAGTTACGACGCGGAATACATTCAAACTAGTCATTATTACAAGTAGGCTCTAATGGCTGAGTGCCTCTTGGTCTCTTTAATGATATATGCTCAGGATGATCTTCTGAGACACTGCCATTTAACTCATTGAATATTTTACCTATTCCGTTGGTGGAAATCATCACAGTAGCCAAAATCACTGTTAGTCGCTGACTTTTAGAATAAAAGACCTTCTTAACTTCATTCCGCTCATCCACCAGCCGCTCCTGAATCTCTTGCATACATTCTCCAATGCTGCAAACCAAATCAATTAACCGGGGATCAGGAAGCTCTAGAATATTTATATCACCGAAGCTTTTATTCAACCCCCTAACCAAATTATCACTTGATAAGTAGTTATCAGCATCGTAATTAATCAGCCCTTCACACACGCGAAAAGCCCTTGATGACAGAGCCAGGAGAGACCTAAGAGATACTATTATTTTTTGATGCTGCTGAACTTGCAATTGCCTTGATTGATTAGACGCGACCCAGACTGCAGCAAATATCGCTAAAACAGATCCAAATGCCTGAATCCAACTCGACGCATCCTTAACCGCATCGAAATATTTCAATACAACGAATAACGCCCACCCAATGGACCCAACTCCGAGAAAGGCCCACACACACCATACGCTTGCCAGCTTTATACCCTGTGATAATTCAATTTTTTTCACTGCGCAGGCTCCTTTGCTTCAACTTCGCACAGAGCTTGACCAATATTCAGCATAACGTCTATGCCTCCCCTCCCCCTTCAAAGTCAGCCCCTATAGCGGCAAGGACGAAGTCATGCCTGCTAGTACTGAATTTCCCAGAAGAAAGTCGCACACCCGGCAATGATGCCAAGCGAGACGGCGCCCAAAAAAAACGCAACCGCTAGACCAAAAGTCCAGTTGTATATGTGATTACGCGGAGGCGTCATTTCCAGCGATTTCGCAAATGACCGAACAATCAGGAACAGCACCCCGATTGAAAGCAGCACGGCGATTATCGCCGAGACGCTTTTAAACGCGATCTCAATAGCTGACGAGTTTGTGAAACCTCCCGCAGTAACCAGCCATGTAAATGAAACGCCAGTCAGCGTGGCAATCGAGCTAGCAATGCTCAGCGCTTCAGATCCCTTCACTAGAACATTCCTTTAGATATCAATTAGCCAGCAAGTATCTCACAGAGCTTCACCCAAAAAAATTCCAATCACCCATAGATCTATCTGGAGTTCTATTGCCATGATTATTGATGACGTAATGACCGACAAGATCACCCTGCACGGCCTGGGCTTTGTGCAGGTCCAGCTGGAAGGCAATCAGCGCCTGCATGTTTGGCACCCTGAACTGCCCCGGCGCGCCTGCTTTGTCCACTCTGCGATCCACGACCACCGCTTCAACTTCACCTCCCGCGTAATCGTCGGCACTCAGTTGAATCATTGCTTCAAGATGGAGCGATGCGACGACGGGGCCTACATGCTTTATCTGCATGAAGGCTCGCGCACTGCCGGCGGTGGGCGGCCATGGACACCAGACGGCCGGGCCAACCTGGTTATCGACGGTGAGTTCAAGGTAGCGGCGGGCAATGACTACAACACCATGGCCTACGACTACCACGCCACCACACCGGGCGGGGATGGTCGGGTAGCGACCATCATGGCGAAGCGCGGCGAGTACCCGGCCGGCGCCCACTCGACCTGCACTTTCGGCGTTCAGCCAGACACGGACTTCGATCGCTACCAGTGGTCACCGTCTCAGCTCTGGGAAATTGTTGCCGACGTGATCCTCGGCCAGCGGGTGACGCCATGATCGCCACCCTCCGGTTCGCCTACGTCTTCATCTACAAGGTGCCCGGTTAATGGCGTGCTACCGGATCTACGACAAGAACCGCAAGCCGATCGGGCATCTATGTGGCGACCTGGGCCCACACTGCGCTGAATGCGGTGAGGTTGGAACACAGCTTTGTGATTACCCAGTTGGCGATGTAAAGACCTGCGACAGGCCGGTCTGCGAGTTCCACGCCGCCGAGGTAGCGCCCAACGTCGACTACTGCCCAGCACACCATGCCGAATGGAAAGCCTTCCGCGATGCTGGTGGCGTGAAGCGCGAACTCGAAAACGTCGTCCCGTTCAAGGGCGCCTAACCCCAATCCCCCTACATGCCTGCCGGTGAGCGGCGGGCGAGGTACTCCTGCATGAAAGATTCGTCCGCGAAAGATGTCCTCGATGAAATGACGAAGGATGAACTGGTTGCCTGGATCAAGAACCAGAACTTCTTCCGCCCAAAACGAAGCGACGTTTTGTATCTGCGCTGGGAACGGCAATCCGCCGAAGTTCTCGACGAGATGCAAAAGGAAAACCGGGCGTTGGATGGTGTGGATTTCAAGGCGCGCGACCGGCTTGCAGCCCAACTCAATGAGTCGAAAGACCCTGAAGAGAAACTTCGGCTTCTCAAGCAAATCGAGCCTTACGACAAGGCTATGTCAGACCACATCAAACGCTCACAGGCCATCGACAGGAAAAGCAAAAGAGTCGACGCCCTCTACGAGCAAATCGACATAGAGCGCCAGAAAGAGAGCGGGCGCCGGACAGCATAACCCCACCTACCCCACCTTCTGCCGCCCAGCGCGGCAAGGACACCAAATGACCATTACCAAAATCATCAAAGGCCCAAACCGCTTTGGCGGTTATTGGTGGGTGATCGCGGAATGCAGCGGAATCAAGCAGCACATGTCCTTCCGCACAGAACAGCAGGCCCGCGCCGTCGCCCCGGGCCAGGACAGCGTGACTATCCACTGAACACTCTGCCGCCGCACGCAGAGTAGATCTTCACCATGAACATCATTAAGACGCTGCCCAGCATGGGCGGCAGGAGGAAGGTATGGGCGCTCAACAGCTGATCCCGCGCTTCATTCGAGCCAAAGAGGCTCCGGGTTATCTGGGCATGTGCCGGGCAATCTTCGACGAGACCGTCAGACCCTTCGTCAGCGAGTTCCCAATCGGCGGGCGTGGCGTCGGGTTCGATCGGCAAGAACTGGACGACTGGGCCACGGCATACGTCGAGGCCAAGGCGATTGATAAAAAAGGCGCAACGGAGCAACAATCGCCCCGCAGCGAGCGCCAGAAAGGAGATAAATCATGGCGCGAAAATCGATCACAGGCCTCTCCCAAAGGAAAGGTATCTGGCATATCGACAAGAAAATCAACGGAGAACGACTTTACGAAAGCACTGGAACTGGTGACCGGGAAGAAGCGGAGCGCTACCTGATCTATAGGTTGGAGCAAATCCGGCAACAGAAGGTGTATGGAGTAAAGAAGGTGAGGATCTGGCGGGAAGCGGCGACTCGCTTCCTGCTGGAGTTCAAAGACCAGCCGTCAATCAAGCTGTCGGCCCACCACCTTTCGCAGCTCGACCCATTCATTGGTGACATGCCGCTGACCCACATCGATGACCAGGCCCTGGTGCCGTTCATCAAAGACAGGCTGGCGACGAAGAAGCTGGAATGCGGGAAGGTAAAGAAAGGTGTCAGCAACAGAACGGTGAACATTTCGATAGAGCGCGTGGTTCGGGTTTTGTCGTTGTGTGCCAGGAAGTGGCGAGACGATGAGCGCAGGCCGTGGCTGGATAGCGTGCCGATGCTCACGAAGCTTGAAGAGAAGAAGTCGAGCCGCAAGCCGTACCCTATGTCATGGCCGGAGCAGTCGATTCTTTTCGGGGAGTTGCCGGCACACCTGCAAACGATGGCGCTGTTCAAAGTGAACACCGGCACGCGGGAGCAGGAGGTCTGCAAGTTGAGATGGGATTGGGAGATTGCAGTGCCGGAACTTGGTACCAGCGTATTTCTGATACCGGCAGACTTTGGTGGCCGGCATGAGCGCTCTGGCGTGAAAAATGGTGACGAAAGGTTGGTGGTGCTGAACAGCGTGGCCAGGTCGATTATTGAGAAGCAACGCGGCATCAGCAAGGAGTGGGTCTTCCCATACAACGGAACCGCGATGCACCGAATGAACGACTCAGCCTGGAAGAAGGCGCGGGTGAGAGCGGCGAAACTCTGGCAGGAGGAAAACCTTCGCCCCGCTCACCCTGGGTATGCATCCATCAGGATCCATGACCTCAAGCACACATTTGGCCGCCGGCTGCGCGCAGCAGGCGTAACCGAAGAAGATCGCAAGGCCCTACTGGGCCACAAGAACGGCAGCATCACCAGTCACTACTCGGGCGCTGAACTCGGGCATCTGATCGAAGCTGCGAACATGGTATCAGCAACCGATTCTCGCGGACCGGTCCTGACAATTTTGAAGAGGAAGCAGGCGTGAAAAATAGAGAAGTCACGCAAAAGTCACGCACATGAAAAAGGCCAATGCTGTGAACATTGGCCTAAGTCATTGAAATATATGGTCGGGACGGAGTGATTCGAACACTCGACCCCTAGCACCCCATGCTAGTGCGCTACCGGACTGCGCTACGCCCCGACTAGGCGTGTTACTGGGTTCGCTTCTTGACGAAGCGATCCGGAATATACCGCAAGCTTTTGAAATGTGGAAGTATTTTAAAAGCCGGAATTACTTTTTCAGAACCACCAGCACATCTTCGAGTTCGGCGATCATCTGGCGGATCATTTGTTTGTATTGGGTGGTGTCGTCTTTGGCTTCATCACCGGACATGCGTTGGCGCGCGCCGCTGATGGTGAACCCCTGATCGTACAGCAACGCACGGATCTGTCGGATCATCAGCACATCCTGGCGCTGATAATACCGACGGTTCCCGGTGCGTTTGACGGGGTTGAGTTGAGGAAACTCCTGCTCCCAATAGCGCAGTACGTGCGGTTTTACCGCACAGAGCTCGCTGACTTCACCAATGGTGAAGTAGCGTTTGCCTGGGATGACGGGTAGCTCGTCGTTATGACTTGGTTCCAGCATAAGCCTCAACTCGGGCCTTCAACTTCTGCCCTGGACGAAAGGTGACCACACGGCGAGCCGTGATCGGGATTTCTTCTCCCGTTTTTGGATTGCGGCCAGGCCGCTGGCGTTTGTCCCGCAGGTCAAAATTGCCGAAACCGGACAATTTGACCTGTTCGTTGTCTTCCAGAGCGTGTCTGATCTCTTCAAAAAACAGCTCGACCAATTCCTTGGCCTCGCGCTTGTTCAGACCCAACTCTTCGTACAGACGTTCCGCCATCTCAGCTTTCGTCAAAGCCCCCATACGTCACTTCCTTAACGTGGCGTTCAACCTTTGTTCGAGCGAGGTGAGGATATTTTGTGTCGTGGTATTCACCTCATCGTCATTAAGAGTGCGCGATGGATGCTGCCAGGTCAAGCCAACTGCAAGGCTTTTTCTATGCGGATCAATACCTTTACCCTGATAGACGTCAAATAGCCTGAGGTCTGTCAGCCATTCCCCTGCATTTTCACGGATTACCTCCAGAACGGCAGTGGCGGCCACTTCACGGTCGGCGATCAGGGCGAGGTCACGGCGCACTTCAGGGAAGCGCGACAACTCGCTGAATTTAGGCATCTTGCCAGAGGCCACTTCAGCCAGAACCAGCTCAAACACGAAGACCGGACGGTCGAGACCGAGGGTTTTCGACAGCTCAGGGTGAATGGCACCGACGAAGCCTACCAGGCGACCTTCGCGCTCGATGCGCGCAGTCTGGCCAGGGTGCAATGCAGGATGGCTGCCCGGTACAAAGGTGAAGGCATCCAGAGCACCTGCAAAACCCAGCACCGCTTCGACGTCAGCCTTGACGTCGAAGAAGTCCACAGCATCGCGACCCTGTGCCCAACCTTCTGGCAGACGGCTGCCGCAAACCACGCCAGCCAGCATCGGCTCTTGCTTCAGGCCGTCCAACTGACCAACGAAGCGCAGGCCGCTTTCGAACATGCGCACACGGTCTTGCTGACGGTTCAGGTTGTGGGAAAGCGCTTTCACCAAACCTGGCCACAGGGACGAACGCATGGCCGCCATGTCGTTGGAGATCGGATTGGCCAACAGCAGCGGCTCGACGCCTGGGTTGAACAGCTCGAACTGCTTGGGATCGATGAAGCTGTAGGTCACCGCTTCCTGGTAGCCACGGGCAACCAGCAGACGACGCAACTCGGGCAAGTGCGCACGCGCCTCGGCCTTGGGTTGTGGCGCCAGGCGCGCTTGCGGGTAACGAACCGGCAGACGGTTGTAGCCGTAGAGGCGAGCCAATTCTTCGATCAGGTCAACTTCCAGACTGATATCGAAGCGATGGCTTGGCACTTCAACGGTCCACTGCCCTTCCCCGCCTGCGGAAATACCCAGGCCGAGGGCGGACAACAGTTGTTCGATTTCAGCCGGCTCGATCACCAGGCCAAGCATCTGCTCGACACTTTTGGCACGCAGGGTGATCGGCGCAACAGACGGCAGGTACTGCTCGTTCACGGTTTCGGTGATCGGGCCGGCTTCGCCACCGGTGATTTCCAGCAGCAGGCCAGTGGCGCGCTCCATGGCTTCACGCGCCAGCTTCCAGTCCACGCCGCGCTCATAGCGGTGCGATGCATCGGTGTGCAGGCCGTAGGAGCGGGCCTTGCCGGCGATGGCGATCTGGTCGAAGAACGCACTCTCAAGGAATATATCGCGAGTGGTCGCGGACACGCCGCTGTGCTCGCCCCCCATCACGCCGGCAATCGCCAGGGCGCGGGAGTGGTCTGCAATCACCAGGGTATCGGCACGCAGGCTGACTTCCTGACCATCGAGCAGCACCAGCTTCTCGCCTTCTTCGGCCAGGCGCACACGGATGCCGCCGTTGATTTCGGCAAGATCAAAAGCGTGCAGCGGCTGGCCCAGCTCCAGCATCACGTAGTTGGTGATATCGACGGCAGCGTCGATGCTGCGCACGTCGGCGCGACGCAAGCGCTCAACCATCCACAGCGGGGTTGGCTTGGACAGGTCGACGTTGCGGATCACACGGCCCAGGTAGCGCGGGCAAGCGTTGGGCGCCAGCACTTCGATCGGGCGTACTTCGTCGTGCACCGCAGGCACGGCAGCGACGACTGGGCGGGTGACCGGGGCGTTATACAGCGCTCCGACTTCACGGGCCAAGCCAGCCAGGGACAGGCAGTCACCGCGGTTCGGGGTCAGGTCGACCTCAATGCTGGCGTCTTCCAGCTCCAGGTAAACACGGATGTCCTGGCCCACTGGCGCATCGGCCGGCAGTTCCATCAGGCCATCGTTGCCCTCGCCTACCTGCAGCTCTGCCTGGGAGCACAGCATGCCGTTGGACTCGACGCCGCGCAGCTTGGCCTTCTTGATCTTGAAGTCGCCCGGCAGCTCGGCACCGATCATGGCGAACGGGATCTTCAGGCCCGGGCGCACATTGGGCGCTCCGCACACGACCTGGAAGGTTTCCGCGCCATTGCTGACCTGGCATACACGCAGCTTGTCGGCGTCAGGGTGCTGCTCGGTGCTCAGCACCTCACCCACCACCACGCCACTGAAGACACCGGCGGCCGGGGTAACGCTATCGACCTCAAGACCGGCCATCGACAGACGAGCAACCAGCTCGTCACGATCTACCTGCGGGCTTACCCAGCCACGCAGCCATTGTTCACTGAATTTCATCCTGCTCTCCTAAAGATTCGTTACGACTAGCGAAATTGCGCGAGGAACCGCAAGTCGTTGTCGAAGAACAGACGCAAGTCGTTCACGCCGTAACGCAGCATGGCCAGACGCTCAACGCCCATGCCGAAGGCAAAGCCCGAGAACTCTTCCGGATCGATGCCGGACATGCGCAGCACGTTAGGGTGAACCATGCCGCAGCCCATCACTTCCAGCCAGCCGGTCTGCTTGCAGACACGGCAGCCTTTACCGCTGCACATCACACATTCCATGTCGACTTCAGCGGATGGCTCGGTGAACGGGAAGAACGATGGACGGAACCGCACCGCCAGCTCCTTCTCGAAGAACACCCGCAGGAATTCTTCAATGGTGCCTTTGAGGTCGGCGAAGTTGATGTCGCGATCAACCAGCAGGCCTTCGACCTGGTGGAACATCGGCGAGTGGGTGATATCGGAGTCGCTGCGGTACACACGGCCTGGGCAGACAATGCGGATCGGCGGCTTGTTCGCTTCCATGGTGCGGACCTGTACCGGCGAGGTATGGGTGCGCAACAGCATGTTCGCGTTGAAATAGAAGGTGTCGTGCATCGACCGGGCCGGGTGGTGGCCTGGGATGTTGAGCGCCTCGAAGTTGTGATAATCGTCTTCGACCTCAGGGCCTTCGGCAATGCCGTAGCCGATGTGGGTGAAGAACTGCTCGATACGTTCCAGAGTCCGGGTGATCGGATGCAGACCGCCCGAGGCCTGGCCGCGACCAGGCAGGGTTACATCAATGGACTCGGCGGCGAGTTTGGCCGCGAGATCGGCCTCCTCCATGGTCGCCTTGCGCGCATTGAGCACCTCTGTGACACGCTCCTTGGCGACGTTGATCAGCGCACCGACTTGCGGACGCTCTTCAGCCGGCAAATTCCCCAGGGTCTTCATCACCTGAGTCAATTCACCTTTTTTGCCAAGGTAGTGAACCCGGATTTGCTCCAGGGCATTTACATCTTCAGCGCTTTGCACAGCCTCAAGGGCTTGGGCGACGAGCGCGTCCAGGTTTTCCATGTACAGACTCCAGATACAAAATAGGGGAAGAGCTTGAAGGCTCTTCCCCTATTTATGACGTTTAACACCTTGGGCTACAGCGTAACCCAAGGTGACTGTCGGGGGTACTTAAGCCAAGGTGGCTTTAGCTTTCTCGACAATCGCAGCAAACGCCGCTTTTTCGTTCACTGCCAGATCAGCCAGAACCTTACGGTCGATCTCAATGGACGCTTTTTTCAGGCCAGCGATGAAACGGCTGTAGGACAGACCGTTAACACGTGCACCAGCGTTGATACGAGCGATCCACAGAGCGCGGAACTGACGTTTTTTCTGACGACGGTCACGGTAGGCGTACTGGCCTGCCTTGATTACCGCTTGCTTGGCAACACGGAATACGCGTGAACGCGCGCCGTAGTAGCCTTTAGCAAGTTTCAGAATTTTTTTGTGACGTTTACGGGCAATGACGCCACGCTTTACACGAGCCATGAGTTACTTCCTCTATTCTTGATCCAAAAATTAACGAAGGCGCAGCATGCGCTCGACTTTTGCCACGTCAGACGGATGCAGCAAGCTGCTACCGCGCAGTTGACGCTTACGCTTGGTCGACATTTTGGTCAGGATGTGGCTCTTGAAAGCGTGCTTGTGCTTGATACCGTTAGCAGTTTTCAGAAACCGCTTAGCAGCACCACTTTTAGTCTTCATCTTTGGCATGTTCGGATACTCCGCATTCAGTTGATAAACATAATCAGAAGGCCTGCCGTGCCCTGTTGATTACTTCTTCTTTTTCGGGGCGATGACCATAATCAGCTGGCGTCCTTCCATCTTAGGATGCTGCTCGACGGAACCGTACTCCAGCAGGTCAGCTTCAACCCGCTTGAGGAGTTCCATCCCCAGCTCCTGGTGGGCCATCTCACGGCCGCGGAATCGCAAGGATACCTTGGCCCTGTCCCCATCACTCAGGAAACGTACCAGGTTGCGCAGTTTTACCTGGTAATCCCCTTCCTCCGTCCCTGGACGAAACTTGATTTCTTTTACTTGAATCTGCTTCTGGTTCTTCTTCGCCGCAGCAATCTGCTTCTTCTTTTCGAAGATCGACTTGCCGTAGTCCATCACCCGGCAAACAGGCGGGACTGCGTCGGCGGAGATTTCCACCAGGTCCAATTTGGACTCTTCAGCGATACGAAGCGCTTCATCAATCGAGACGATGCCAATCTGCTCGCCGTCAGCGCCAATTAACCGAACCTCGCGTGCCGAGATATTCTCGTTGATCGGGGCTTTCGGTGCAGCTCGTTTATCTTGTCTCATTTCACGCTTAATAATAATTACTCCGAATCTGGGCGACCACGCCGGGAAACCGCTTGCGCGAGGAACTCAGCGAACTGGGCGACGGGCATCGAGCCCAGGTCAGCACCTTCACGAGTACGCACAGCGACAGTCTGCATCTCGACTTCCCGATCTCCGATAACCAAAAGATAGGGAACCTTGAGCAAAGTATGCTCGCGGATTTTAAAGCCGATCTTTTCATTTCTCAAGTCGGACTTGGCACGAAATCCGCTTTCGTTGAGTGTTTTTTCAACTTCAGCGGCAAAATCTGCCTGTTTATCAGTGATATTCATGATCACTGCCTGGGTCGGAGCCAGCCACGCAGGGAATGCACCCTCGTAGTGCTCGATCAGGATCCCGACGAACCGTTCGAACGAGCCGAGGATCGCCCGGTGCAGCATGACCGGGTGTTTACGGCTGTTGTCTTCGGACACGTATTCGGCGCCCAGACGGATCGGCAGGTTAAAATCGAGCTGCAGGGTACCACACTGCCAGACGCGGCCAAGGCAATCTTTCAGTGAGAACTCGATCTTCGGACCGTAGAAAGCGCCCTCGCCCGGCTGCAGGTCGTACGCAAGGCCCGCGCTGTCGAGCGCAGCGGCCAGTGCAGCTTCGGCGCGATCCCACAGCTCATCGGAACCGACGCGTTTTTCCGGACGAGTGGACAGCTTCATCTCGACGTCGGTAAAGCCGAAATCGCGATAAACGTCCATGGTCAGCTTGATGAACGCGGCGGATTCAGCCTGCATCTGCTCTTCGGTGCAGAAGATGTGGGCGTCGTCCTGGGTAAAGCCACGCACGCGCATGATGCCGTGTAGCGCACCCGATGGCTCGTTACGGTGGCAGGCACCGAACTCGGCCAGGCGCATCGGCAACTCGCGGTAGCTTTTCAGGCCCTGGTTGAACACCTGCACGTGGCAAGGGCAGTTCATCGGCTTGATGGCGTAGTCGCGGTTTTCCGACTGCGTGGTGAACATGTTGTCGGCGTAGTTGGCCCAGTGCCCGGACTTTTCCCAGAGGCTACGGTCAACGACCTGGGGAGTCTTGATCTCCAGGTAACCGTTCTCGCGCTGTACTTTGCGCATGTACTGCTCAAGCACCTGGTACAGGGTCCAGCCGTTCGGATGCCAGAACACCATGCCCGGCGCTTCTTCCTGGAGGTGGAACAGGTTCAGGCGCTTGCCGATCTTGCGGTGATCGCGCTTCTCGGCTTCTTCGATGCGCTGGATATAGGCCGCCAGCTGCTTCTTGTCAGCCCAGGCAGTGCCGTAGATCCGTTGCAGTTGCTCGTTCTTCGCGTCGCCACGCCAGTAGGCGCCAGACAGCTTGGTCAGCTTGAACGACTTGAGGAAGCGCGTGTTCGGCACGTGCGGGCCACGGCACATGTCGACGTATTCTTCGTGGTAGTACAGGCCCATGGCCTGCTCGTCCGGCATGTCTTCCACCAGGCGCAGCTTGTAGTCTTCGCCACGGGCGGTGAACACGTCGATCACTTCGGCGCGCGGCGTGACTTTCTTGATCACGTCGTAATCTTTTTCGATCAGCGCATGCATGCGCTGCTCGATGGCAGCAAGGTCGTCCGGAGTGAAAGGACGTTCGTAGGCGATGTCGTAATAGAAGCCTTCTTCAATGACCGGACCGATCACCATCTTCGCCGTTGGGTACAGCTGCTTGACCGCATGGCCAATCAGGTGCGCGCAAGAGTGGCGAATGATCTCCAGCCCCTCTTGATCCTTGGGCGTGATGATTTTCAGGCTGGCATCGCGAGTGATCAGGTCGCTGGCGTCGACGAGCTTGCCGTCAACCTTGCCGGCCACGGTGGCCTTGGCCAGGCCAGCACCAATGGATGCGGCGACCTCGGCTACGGAAACCGAATGATCGAATGAACGTTGACTGCCGTCGGGAAGAGTAATAGTTGGCATGGCGCCTCCTCTCCTAGTGGTGACCCCTACCAAAGGTCACGTGGGTTGGGATGAGCCAGTACAAGATCCAACACCAGGCCGCTCAGTAATGAACGCCTGCCTTACAGCGGCAGGAGCCTTTCGGCCAACCGATAATCGAACCAGAGTGACTGGAGTGAGCTAAAAAGAATATGGCAAGGCGGCAATTGGCGCGCCTGGAAATAGCCAAGCGCAAGATCCTAGCACAGATGAACGGTCATCGCGGCGCTGCTATCTTGCGTAACGACAAAATCCGGCCTTTATAGCTGCAAAAGTGAACTTGAGCTGTACGCACTACCTCAAACCCACTGAGAATCGCCGTTCGTCCTCGACCCAAAGGAGCATCCTCATGATGCGTTTTACCTCTACTCTCGCTCTCGCCGCTTCCCTGACTGTTCTTTCCCTTGGCGCGCACGCAGCAGCCCCGTCCAACTGGCCAGCCGGTGCTCGCGATAGCTTCGTCAGCGATTGCAGCGCAGCTGCCAGCCAGAACGTAGACGTCAAAACTGCCAAAGCCCACTGCGAATGTGGCGCCGACAAGATCAACGCCGAATTGAGCACTGCCGAAATCAAGGAACTGATGACCAATCAGAACGCCAGCCCGGAGCTTAAAAACAAAGCGGTCGCGGCTATTTCGTCCTGCAAAGTGGTGAAGAAAAAGTAAGATTTGCGGCTGATCACACAGCTGTTTTGCCGAAAAAATGGCCCGAAAACTGCCATTTCGCACAAATTACACAGCTTTTACGGCTTTTTTTACTAGCTGATATTTCGAGCCAAAGCCCCGTAATTCGGGGCTTTCAGCCGACCAAAGCACTTAATGCGACGCTATTGATTAGCAAACAATGCCTTGGGGGGGCTCCCAAGTCGAACATTTCGACTATGATAGCCCGGTGTGCCCAGTTGGCCTGAGCAGCACAGCACTACTGAAAATATATGTTTCTTGGAGATACACCATGTCTAATCGCCAAACCGGCACCGTTAAATGGTTCAACGATGAAAAAGGCTTCGGCTTCATCACTCCTCAAGGTGGCGGTGACGACCTGTTCGTACACTTCAAAGCTATCGAAAGCGACGGTTTCAAAAGCCTGAAAGAAGGCCAAACCGTTTCCTTCGTGGCTGAGAAAGGCCAAAAGGGTATGCAAGCTGCACAGGTTCGCGGCGAGTAATTCTCCGCTGAGCTAAAAAAACCCCGTCCATGTGACGGGGTTTTTTATGGGCGCTGCTAAAGCCTGGAGCGGTTTACCCGCAATTGACCCGCGTGATCACCAGGTTATCGTCGGTGTTCAGATTCAAGCGGTCGGAGCGGTACTCCAGCGTGATCATATCGTTAGGCTTGAGGATGCGTGCGTTCTGGGCACCGGCACGGGTACGGGCCTGCTCCAGCAACTGGGGCGAGGCTTTCTGGCCGATGGTGAATTCGGCGGCCTTCGACTCACAGCGGCTATGACCGGCATCGGCCACGGCGTCTTTGGCTGGCTCAGAGGCGCCCTGGGTGCTGCAACCCGCCAACGCGAGCGCTGCCAACAAAGTACCGAATGATGCGAGCTTCCAAGGCATGAAGCCTCCTATGATAAAAAATGGACAGAGATCGTGCGACAGCGATTGGGCGGATTGGTTTCAAGACGTAAACCGCCGCTGGGCAAGTCTGCCTGACTCTGGGCAGGCATTCGCCCGGTCAATCGTGACCAGATATGAATGTGTTCAGTAGATGTCGATGTAGTCGAACGCCGGCTTCGGCCAGTTTTCCTTCAGCGCATTGAAAATCTGCGTCACCCAGACTTCATCGCTGGCGGCCACATTACCTACGTATCCAGAGCCTTTTGCCCAGGTCTCCAGGCGGAACAGCAGCCCGTCGATATCCACACCACCTACCACCCTCCCAGAGGAGATATAGGCGATTCCGGCCTTGGTCACGCGCAACTGGGTATGTTCGTCGTCGCTGGCACTGGCGAGCAGCAGGCGCACATTTCCCAATGTCAGGTTCTCGGGATTGTTCAAATCGATCTGCACGTGGTGTCCCCGGCAATTAAACAGGCGAACAGTGTCGCACAGCGTCGCCGTCATTCCGAATCGCCTCATGCCTAAGTATCAGTGCCAAACGCGGTACAAAATGGTTAACTGGCCCGGTAAGAACCGCGTTCCAGCGCATTGCCCAGTACTCTCAACCCCGCGAGACAGTCATGACCACCGTAACGCTCCAAGCCGACATCAAAGCCAAGTGGCCACAAGGACAAAGCTCCTACAGTCCTGGCAGCCCAGAGGAATTGGCAATCATTGGTATCGACCTACTGGTCAAGGAACTGGGCACGCAGGCGGCGCAAGCGTTTATCGGCCAGATATTCGAAAAGTATCCGGCCGATCACATGGGGGCACACGACCCCGAGCGCGAATAAGAACCGGCCAGCGAACGCCGACCGGTCAACCCCTTACTTCAGGCGCGCCAGGCGCTCAGTCAACAGATCGAAGAAGCCCTGCGCGTCGCCATTCTCAACCCAGAACACATTCTTGTCCTGCTTCAGGCCGTCGTACCAATCGACGATGGTCTGGCCGAAGGTCGGGCCTTCACGGCTATCCACCACCATATTGGCCTGACGACCACTGAACAGGGAAGGCTTGAGCAGGTAGGCGATGACGGTAGCGTCATGCACCGGGCCGCCAGGAATGCCGTAGTGCTCCATGTCGCCCTTGACGTATTCGTTAAGAATATCGCCCACCACCTTGCTCGCGTTGTTCTTGATGTCGGCGATCTTTTTCAAGCGTGCTTCGCTGGTCAGTACCTTGTGGGTCACGTCCAGCGGCAGATAGGTCAGCTTTACGCCGCTCTTGAGCACAATCTCGGCTGCAACCGGGTCGGCGAACAGGTTGAACTCCGCCACCGGGGTGATATTGCCGCCATTGAAGTGCGCACCGCCCATCACCACCACTTCCTTGATGCCTTGGGTGATTTCCGGCGCCTGGGTCAATGCCAGCGCCAGGTTGGTCTGCGGGCCAAGCATGGCGATGGTGATACTGTGAGGCTTGGCGGTGCTGAGGGTCTTGATCAGGTAATCAACGGCATTGCCGTCCGCCAGGCCCTTTTTGGGCTCATGCACGGTGACACCGGAAATACCTTCCTTGCCATGGATGTTCTCGGCGTAGATCGGTTTGCGCAGAAGAGGTGCCGGCGCACCGGCGTACACCGGGATTTCTTCCCGCCCTGCCCACTCACGGGCCAGCCGGGCGTTACGGGAGGTCTTGTCCAGGCGAACGTTGCCGGCGACGGTGGTCAGCGCGCGGATGTTCAGCTCATCCGGAGAGGCCATGGCGAACAGCAAGGCCACCACGTCATCAGCGCCGGGGTCGGTGTCGATGATCAGATCGATCTTTTCCGCCGCCTGGGCGCTTGCAGCAGTGAGTGCGGACAAAAGCAGAACACTCCGGAACAGGTTTTTCAGGGTTGGAAGACTACATTGCATAAAACACTCCTTGTCGTTGAGAACGCTAGAACGTTACGCCGGACACCAGCGCGATATTGCAGTAAGGCTGGCATTCGCCAGTGCGCACCACGGCGCGTGCCTTGCGGCTGAGCTGTTTGAATTCTTCATGGCTGACCAGGCGCCGCTCACCGAGGGCGGTCTGTTCTGTGAGTGCGTTGAGTTCAGCCAGTGCCGGCGGTTGCTTGAGCAGGATTTCTTCGGCCAACACATGGCTCTCCACTTGCATTTCACTGAGCACGATACGCAAGGTGCTGATGAAATCCGGGATGCCCTGGGTCAACGCCAGGTCAATCAGCTCGACGCCCGGCGGCACCGGCAGGCCGGCATCACCGATCACCAGGATGTCACCGTGCCCCAGAGAGGCGATCACGCGCGACAGGGCGATATTGAGCAGAGGTGTCTTTTTCATGAGGGCACAAAACCTTGTACGTCGTGCAGCGTTGGAATAGAGGGCTGTGCACCGGCACGGGTGACCGACAGTGCCGCCGCGACCTGGCCAAAACGGATGGCCTCGGCCTCGCTTTTGCCGTTGGCCAACGCCGCGGCAAAGCCACCAACAAAGGTGTCCCCCGCAGCCGTGGTGTCGACTGCCTTGACCTTCGGCGCCTGCAAATGCTCAAAGCGCTGGCCGTCGGTAAACAGCGCGCCCTGAGCCCCCAGGGTGACGATGACTTTGCCGGCGCCCGCCTGAATCAATTGGGTCGCAGCCACTTTGGCAGCGTCAATCGAATCGACTGTCACGCCGCTGAGTGCGGAGGCCTCACTTTCATTGGGGATCAAATAGTCGATCGATGCATACCACTCAGCCGGTAATGGACCGCTGGCCGGAGCCGGGTTGAGGATCACCGTCTTACCCAGCTCACGGCCGCGCTTGAGCGCATAGCCCACCGTATTCATCGGGACTTCCAGCTGGCAGACGATCACGTCAGCCGCCTGCAATACTGCGTCGAACGCCTGCAACGACGCAGGCGTCAGTTCGCCGTTACTGCCCGCCACGATCACAATCGCGTTCTGGCTACTGTCATCGACCACGATCAGGGCCACGCCACTGGAGCCGTCCACGGTGCTCACGGCCTGGCAATCGATGCCTTCCACCAGCAATGCCTCGCGCAACTGACTGCCATAGGCATCGCTGCCAACGCAGCCAATCATTGAAACATCGGCCCCCAAGCGTGCCGAAGCTACAGCCTGGTTCGCGCCCTTACCGCCAGGCACCGTGGAAAACGTTTGGCCGATCAGCGTTTCACCGGCACGCGGCAGCCGGCTGGCGCGGGTCACCAGGTCCATGTTCAAGCTGCCTACTACCACTACTTTTGCTGGCATACATCAGTACTCATCAATTCGATTCAGCGGTATTGGGCAAATGTACCGGCGACGGGCGCCGTCGACTCGCGCAACACAATGCTCGGCGTCACGATACGTTGATCGATCGGCATGTGGGGTGTTGCAATTCTTCGCAGCAAGAGTTCGGCCGCCGTCTCGCCGAGTTGCACGATCGATTGCCCGACCGTGGTCAACGCCGGGTAGACATAACGGCCCATTTGAATGTCATCAAAACCGATCACCGACAGCTCGCCCGGCACGCGGATGTTACGCTCCGCTGCTGCGCGCAACACGCCGAAACCAATCATATCGTTGCTGGCAAAAATCGCGCTGGGCGGATTTTCCGTCAACAATTGCACGGCGGCGGTATAACCGCCCGTGCTGGTGAAGTCACTTTCCTGGGTGCGATTGGCTGCCACCGTTACGCCTGCCTCTCGCAGCGCACGGTGATAGCCCGCCAAGCGCATTTGCGCGACACGGGTATGGGCAGGTCCGCCGATGCAGGCGATGTCTCGATGGCCCAGTTCGAGCAAGTGTCGGGTCGCCAGGTAGGCGCCCTCCTCGTGGTCAATACGCACCAAATCCACGTCGATGCCATCCAGCGCCCGGTCGACAATCACCATGGGCGTACGTACCGCGCTCAATCCAGCGGCAAGGCCGCTGTCATCGCCGCCCACCGAAGTTACGATCAAGCCGTCGATGCGTTTTTCCAGCAACACGCGCAAATAGTTGCGCTGCTTTTCGGCATTGTCGTCGGAGTTGCACAGGATCACGCAATAGCCGTTACGCTCGCAGTAATCCTCGATGCCCCTGGCCAACTCGGCAAAATACGGGTTGAGGCTGTTGGGCACCAACAAACCGATGGTGGCTGTGGTCTTGGCCTTGAGCGAACGCGCGACGGCACTGGGCACGTAGTCGAGCTGTTTGATCGCCGCTTCGACCTTGATGCGCACCGGCTCACTGACCGGGCGCGTCTTGTTCACCACATGAGACACCGTCGTGTAGGAAATACCTGCAAGCGCTGCCACATCCTTGATCGTTGCCATGGTTCAGCCTCGCCGACTGGCGCGCTGACTGCGGTAGGTATCGAGGACCACGGCAATCACGATCACGGCACCGGTAATGATGCGCTTCGTGGGTTCCGTGGCGCCGATCTGCGCCAGGCCTGCCGCCAATACCGAAATAATCAATACACCAAAAAAGGTACTGATCACCGAACCGCGCCCGCCCATCAGGCTGGTACCGCCGATCACCACCGCCGCGATCACTTGCAGCTCAAGGCCGGAGCCGGCATTCGGGTCCGCCGCTTCCAGGCGCGAGATCTGGAACAGCGCAGCCACACCTGCCAACAGGCCCATGAGGCTGAAGACCAGGATCTTGTAGGGCTTGGGATTGATCCCCGCCAGGCGTACGGCCTCTTCGTTGGTGCCGATACCGATCAGGTAACGACCAAATACGGTGCGCGTTAGTACAAGCTGTGCGGCGATGATCACCAGCAAGGCGATGATGAACGACGGCGAAATACCAAAGGCAATCGGATTGGACAGCCAGGCAAACGAATCACCAATGTAGGCAGTGCGCGAGCCGGTCATCTGGTACGCGACGCCACGGGCCATCTCCAGCACGCCGAGGGACACGATAAACGACGGAATGCGCCAGGCCACGGTGATCGAGCCGGTGATGGTACCGGCCAAGGCTGCACAGCCCATACCCAGCACGGCAGCCGGCAACACACTCCAGCCCCAGCCGAGGATCGCCACGCTGACGGCCGACGCCGCCAGTGCCAGTACCGACCCCACCGACAGGTCAATGCCGCCGATGATGAGGATGAAGGTCATGCCCACCGCCAGTACCATCAAGTCTGGAATCTGGTTGGCCAGGGTGCTGAAGGTGTCATAGGACAGGAAGTGGTCGCTGAGCACCGAGAACAGCGCGATCATCGCCAGCAAGGCGCCCGCCAGGCCCAGGTAGGTGCCGAGGCCGTAGAAGTTGCCGCCAGTCTTGCCGGGGGAAGTTGTGGTTTTCATGGGGTATCCCTAAGCACTGCATCGTTGAGCAGCGCATCACGTTTCTGATAGCCGGCAAAGGCGGCGGCGAGCAATTCGTCCTGGGTCCAGCTGTCGCGCTCGAAGGTCTCGATCAAGCGACCGGCGGACAACACGCCGATGCGGTCGCAGATCAGCATGAGTTCACGCAGATCACTGGACACCACCACCAGCGCTTTGCCCTGGCGGGTCAATTCGCCAAGCAAGGCATAAATATCGAATTTGGCACCGACGTCGATGCCACGGGTCGGCTCATCGAACAGCATTACCGAGCAATCGCGCTCCAGCCAGCGGCCGATCACCACTTTCTGCTGGTTACCGCCGGACAGCTCGGAGACCAACTGCGCCGGGCTGGAACTGCGGATGCGCATGGCGTCGATCTGACGCTTGGCCAAGGCGGTTTCGTCGCGGCTGTTGACTACGCCCCCGCCAGAGATCTCCGGCATGTTGCCCAAGGCAATGTTGGCACTGATGGACTGGGTCAGCAGTAAGCCTTCCCCCTTGCGGTCTTCGGTGATCAGGGCAATGCCATGACCTACCGCGTCCACGGGCGAGCGGATGCTCACGACCTGGGCCGGCGAACCGAGCGCCACAGTGCCGCTGTCGGCCAGGTCGGCGCCGAAGATCAGGCGCAACAATTCAGTCCGCCCCGCGCCGATCAGGCCGGAGATACCATAGATCTCGCCTGCGCGCACTTCGAAGGAGACGTCGCGGACCTTGTCCGAGCGGGTCAAGCCTTTCACCGTCAGGGCCGGGCCGCCGATGGTGCGTGGGCCCAGGTCAATGTGCTCGCCCAGCTCACGCCCCACCATCAGGGTGACCAGTTGCTCGCTGTTGTAGTTGGCCATCGGCTCGACACAGACCAGCTTGCCGTCGCGCAACACCGCAATGCGCTGGGCCACACGCGCCAGCTCTTCCAGCCGGTGTGAAATGTAGATAATCGCCACGCCCCGGGCCTGCAGGCGGGTGATTTGCTCAAAAAGCATCTCGACTTCGCGGGCAGTGAGCATGGCCGTGGGTTCGTCGAGGATCAGTACATGGCAGTCGCCGATCAGGTTGCGGGCGATTTCGACCATCTGCTGATGGCCAATCCCCAAGCTGCCGACCAGTGTATCCGGGTCGATAGCATCCAGGCCGACCTGGGCCATGGCCTCGATCGCAGCCTTGCGCAGTTGCTTGCGGCTGATCCAGCCACAGTGGCTGGGCAGGTTATCCAGGAACAGGTTCTCGGCGACGGTCAGGGTCGGCAGCAGGTTGAGCTCCTGCATGACCATGCGCACGCCCAGCTCTTCGGCCTGGGTGCGGCTGCCAGGGCGGAAATCCTGGCCATTGAACTGCATGTGCCCGGTGGTCGGTGTGACCAGCCCGCCGATGATCTTCGACAAGGTGCTTTTGCCTGCGCCGTTCTCACCGGTCAGCGCCAACACTTCCCCGCGATTGAGCGTCAGGGTGATGTCGGACAGAACCGGCTGGGCATAGGTCTTGCCGATACCGCTGACCGAGAGGACAGCGTTCGGGGCGGAAGATGACATAGGAAAATCTCCAGGCGCCCGCTCAGGACGAGCGGGCGCTGTTGGGTACTGCCAGGATTACTTCTTGAGGACGAGTTCGACCGGGGTTTCGATCACGCCGTCTTTGGAGTCGACTTTCTCACCCTTGACCAGCTTGAGCGCGTTCTGGATACCGAACACGGCTTGCTGGGCAGCTGCCTGGTCAGCGGTGGCGAGCACACGACCGTCTTGCAGCATCGGCTTGATGGCCTCGATGTTGTCGTAGCCGACCACCAGTACTTTGCCGGCCTTGCCTGCCGCTCGCACAGCGGAGACGGCGCCCAGCGCCATGTTGTCGTTACCGGCCAACAGCGCCTTGAGGTCCGGGTATTCACTCAGCATGGCGGAGGCAACCTTCTGACCCTGGTCAATTTCCCAGTTGCCGGATTGAGTGGAAACGATCTTCATGCCTGCAGCGTCCATCGCGTCCTTGTAGCCTGCGGTGCGCTGCTGGGCGTTGGTGGTCGTCGGCACACCTTCGATGATGCCAACCTTGTCACCCGAAGCCAGTTGCTTGGCCAGGTAGTCGCCCACCAGCTTTGAGCCCTTGCGGTTGTCCGGACCTACGAACGGGATATCGAGATTCTTGCTTTTGAGCACGTCCGGGTCCAGGCGATTGTCGATGTTGACGACTTTGATACCCGCATCGGACGCCTTCTTCAGCACGGTGACCAGCGCCTTGGAGTCAGCGGGTGCGATGACGATCGCGTTGACCTTGGCGAGGATCATCTGGTTGACGATATCGATCTGCGCGCTGGTGTCGGTTTCGTTCTTGATCCCGTTGGTGATCATGTCGAAATCGGCGGCGTGTTCTTTCTGGTACGTCTTGGCACCGTCTTGCATGGTGACAAAGAATTCATTGGCGAGGGATTTCATGACCAGGCCGACCTTGGGTTTGGCGGCGTCATCAGCGAATGCAGAGGAGAGAGGCAGGGCAGCGGATGCGGCGGCAAGCACAGCGACAGCAAGAAGACGTCCAGCGAATGGCAGCTTCATGGGTTCACTCCGATCTTATGATTATTGTGAGCAACGCTTGCACCGAAGGGCACTTCGGCAGCCTTCCCACCCGGGTGGCTGAAACGAGCTGTCACGATACTCCAGGAGTGTTCCGTGAAACATCTCGCAAACGTTTGCGTTATTCAAACTATGAGAACCTTGTCGAGATTTGTCAACGGTTGAAAATAGCCTTTCATCTCACCCTTCCCCCGCGACAAACAATCACGTCTGTAAACATAGTGCGCGCTTGATCGTTCTCTAAAACGACAGACTGTGCTGCGTCACGCCTGCAAACCTTCACGCGGCGAGCGCCAGCTCTTTCGGACAACCGAACGCAATGTCGTCTGATGTTCGGAAAGCCGGACGCCCACCGGGTCAATCGCCATTAAATTTCAATATAATTTGTTATAAATCAAAGATTTAATTTGTAAATGGATTCACGCTCAGCCTGGTACAAATCCTGCTCTACCCCGTTACCTCGCGGCATTCAGTATCGCCCGGGTGTTCTAGATGAACCTGCTACAGCACTCATCAAAAACCAGAGAGAAAAATAATGAAATCTGCACTGAAAAACTTTGTTCCGGGCGCGTTAGCCCTCCTGCTGCTGTTCCCCGTTGCCGCCCAGGCAAAGGAAGTTGAATCCAAGACCAAACTGTCCAACGTGGTGATCCTCGCCACCGGCGGCACCATTGCCGGCGCCGGCGCCAGCGCGGCCAACAGTGCCACCTACCAGGCGGCCAAGGTCGGCATCGAGCAATTGATCGCCGGTGTTCCTGAGCTTAGCCAGATCGCCAACGTGCGCGGCGAGCAAGTGATGCAAATTGCGTCCGAAAGCATCAACAACGAAAACCTGCTGCAGCTGGGTCGCCGCGTCGCCGAATTGGCCGACAGCAAGGACGTGGACGGCATCGTGATCACCCACGGTACCGACACCCTGGAAGAAACCGCCTACTTCCTGAACCTGGTGGAAAAAACCGACAAGCCAATCGTGGTGGTCGGCTCCATGCGCCCAGGCACCGCCATGTCGGCAGACGGCATGCTCAATCTGTACAACGCCGTGGCCGTGGCCGGCAGCAAAGATGCACGCGGCAAGGGCGTGCTGGTCACCATGAACGACGAGATCCAGTCGGGTCGCGACGTCAGCAAGATGATCAATATCAAGACCGAAGCGTTCAAGAGCCCATGGGGCCCACTGGGCATGGTGGTTGAAGGCAAGTCCTACTGGTTCCGCTTGCCTGCCAAGCGCCACACCATGGATTCGGAATTCGACATCAAGAACATCAAGAGCCTGCCCGATGTCGAGATTGCCTATGGCTATGGCAATGTGAGCGATACCGCCTACAAGGCACTGGCTCAAGCCGGCGCCAAAGCGATCATCCACGCTGGCACCGGCAATGGCTCTGTGTCCTCCAAAGTCGTGCCCGCACTGGTAGAACTGCGCAAACAAGGTGTGCAGATCATTCGTTCTTCCCACGTGAATGCCGGCGGCATGGTGTTGCGTAACGCCGAACAGCCTGACGACAAATACGATTGGGTCGCGGCCCTCGACCTGAACCCACAGAAAGCCCGCATCCTGGCAATGGTCGCCCTGACCAAGACCCAGGACAGCAAAGAGCTGCAACGGATGTTCTGGGAATACTGATTCCTAGCCGCGTCCTGTAGGAGCGAGCTTGCTCGCTCCTACAAATCCCCGCCCCCGCCCTACACGAAATTGCCTGATTTGCTGTCAGACGGACTTCTTGAAGTTTAAGCAGTTGCGAAAACGCCTACAGTTAAATACTGTATTTGCGTACAGCATATTAAGGAATACTCCGTGGCAAAGTCCTCTTCCGCAGCGCCAACCCCGCCCGATGCCTACGAACGCCTGGCTGTTCGTGTGCAAAAGATCATCAATTCGACCAACGCGCAGAAAGCCAAGGCGGCCTTGATCTTCCGTTTGCCGGAAGAGCCTGAGGATGAGTGGGCGCGCTTGCTGGAGGAAATCGCTGAAAACGACAACGTCACCCTCGCCTATCGGGACGACGGCGGTGTACAGATTTTCTGGGTTGTACCGAAGGAAGATTGATTCAATGAGTGTCCGTTTTATCGCTGTGTGTTGCCTGTTTCTCACCTTCACCGCCCACGCCCAGGCGCCCCGAACCTTCAGTGAAGCCAAGAAAGTCGCCTGGAAGCTCTACGCCCCACAATCCACCGAGTTCTATTGCGGTTGCAAATACACCGGCAACCGTGTGGATTTGAAGGGCTGCGGCTACATCCCACGCAAAAACGCCAACCGCGCCGCACGCATCGAATGGGAGCACATCGTTCCAGCGTGGCAGATCGGGCATCAGCGTCAGTGCTGGCAGGATGGCGGGCGCAAGAACTGCACGCGTCACGACGACGTGTTCAAGCGCGCCGAAGCCGACCTGCACAACCTGGTGCCGAGCATCGGCGAGGTCAATGGGGACCGTAACAACTTCAGCTTTGGTTGGCTGCCGGTGCAAAACGGGCAATACGGCTCTTGTCTGACCCAGGTGGACTTCAAGGCCAAGAAGGTCATGCCGCGCCCTTCCATTCGGGGGATGATCGCCCGCACGTATTTCTACATGAGCAAGCAGTACGGCTTGCGCCTGTCAAAACAGGATCGCCAGCTATATGAAGCCTGGAACAAGACTTACCCGGTGCAGGCCTGGGAGAGTCAACGCAACCAGACCGTGGCGTGCGTGATGGGGCGTGGCAATGAGTTTGTCGGCCCGGTAAACCTCAAAGCCTGCGGTTGAACGTGGGCGGGGCGCCCGCCCACGTGGCCCTTATTGGGCGGCACTGTGCTCAATGATTTCTGACACAGTGTCGGTTTTTTTGGCGCGGGCCATTTTCTCGTTGAGCAGGGTCTGTTTCGCCTCGGCTTCAGCCTTGGTTGCGAAAGGCCCCAGCAGGACTTCGTCCTTGCCATCCACTTTCACGATGTAAAAATTGAAACCATGCTCCAGCAGCCAGGCCGTGAGGTCGGTGATCGCCTGCAACTTGTGGTCCGGCGGGCCTACCCGAACGTCCCATTCCTGGGCGGCAATCGCGCCGGTCTGGGGCTGGCTTTCGGTCACGGCAGGCTTGGGCTTGGGCGCATCGACGCTTTTGCCTTCACCGCAACCGGCCAATGCCAACACCGCAATTGCCATCGCTACTTTACGCACTGCCCTGCTCCTTAAAAGATAAAGAGGCGACTTTATCATTCACTGTCTATTCTGGCCGTCATAAACGTTGGCTTAAACAATGCGAATCATGTATCGCAGACCTGTATGATGCCGCCATGGGAATTAATGTCGCCTCTATGCGTCCTAAAAGAGGCAGTCACAGGGAAGCGCTTAGCAGTAAGCTACACACATCCGACACCTGCCCTGTCTGAAACATGTGTCCTTAAAAGTAATCAAGGAGAAGTCCATGCTTATACTCACCCGCAAAGTCGGTGAAAGCATAAACATCGGTGATGACATAACGATCACCATCCTGGGCGTAAGCGGCCAGCAAGTACGAATCGGCATCAACGCCCCCAAAGATGTTGCCGTGCATCGCGAGGAGATCTACCAGCGCATCCAGGCTGGCCTGACTGCACCGGACAAAAACCAGACGCCTTGAAGCGCCCTCAGTAGCCAGCCTTTTCGTTCACTGTAATGGCTGGCGAAAACTTCTTCGGATTGCTCTGATCTTTGTTGCGTGATAGACGTCGCCAACGTGTTCATCTTCGTGGAAAGATGAAACTGTCTTCACGCCTGGAACTAGTTGTTTCATTCGCGGCCGAATCCCCTGACTGACACTCAGCCATCCATGTGCATTCAGGAGCACGTCGATGAGGCCCACGACCGCACCGCCTTTTTCTTACATTTCTTGGATAATTGCCCTATTGATCGGGTTGATCGTTGTGGGCCTGGCGTATGGCGTGAGGCATGCAATCGAAGGCACCGACTCCAACACCCCCCACTCCTGGCTGAACCTGACACTGCTGCTCGGCGGCTACCTGCTGCTGTTCTGCCTCCAACCCATCCAGAAAGCCGTGCAGCGTAAGTTGTGCCGGCAAGCGGCCCGTTGAAGCGGCACCATTCGCTATCAGATCGCCGGTATTTACAGCACCACAACACGACCTATGCTTGGGCGTGCATGATCAGGAAAAGGCACTGACGCAAGATGGATACCCTGAGCAAATCCCAGATCGAATCCGCACTGGCAGCACGGCTGCCCAGCTATCAGGTGACCTGTACGTTACATGCGGATGGAACCCTTTCGGTCGTGCTCAGCGGGCCGGAAACCGACCATTTTGCAATTACCGGGATCGTGCGCGCGCATTACCGCGGAGCCGAAGCGATCGCAGGGCTGGCCAATGAAATACTCAGGGAGATGGTGCAGTCACGCAAGAGCATGAGGAATGACCGGATGCAGCCGCCCGATCCATCCAGCGCAGAACACGGCCGAGACCGTTAACGGGCTCGGCCTTTTCGCGTCAGCCCGCCGCGTTCTGCACGTACAACAATCCTTGTGCGTCACGCCGTACGTTTAGCTGCTCGTACCCGTCAATCGATGGATGCTCGGTAACCATTGGCGTGTGATGTGTCGAGGTCACGACCATCACATCCGCCTCTGCGGCCTCTCCCGCACGGATGCCTACCGTCGCATCTTCAAACACCAGGCACTCTTGCACCGGCACGCCCAGGCGTTGCGCGCCCAGCACGTAGCAGGCGGGGTTCGGCTTGCCGATGGCAACATCTTCGGCCGTCACCAGTACCGCCGGCGGCGCAATGCCCGCCGCTTGCAGGCGACGCAAGGCCAGCTCCCTGGGTGCTGAAGTAACCAGTGCCCATTGATCGCCCGGTAGGCTGTTCAGAAACGTGACAGCACCGGGAATCGCGACAACGCCCTCGACATCATTGAGCTCCGCCTCGGTGATCCACCGCGCCTCAGCCTCGGGATCGACGCCGGGGAGTGCCTGGCGGGTGATGGTATCGATCGCGCGGGCACCGTGAATGGTCTTCAAAAACGCCGGCACATCCAGACCATGGCGTTCAGCCCAGATGCTCCACACTCGCTCGGCGGCAGCAATGGAGTTGAGCAACGTCCCATCCATATCGAACAGAAAGGCACGGTAACGGCGGTTGTATACGGCTGAACCTCGGATGGACACTGCGCGGCTTCCTCATGGACGGAGACAAATGATGGGCCCAACGCAATCTACGGATCACCTCGTCGCTTGTAAACGCTCCCGACCCGATTGCATTACAGCTTTGTAATCAAACGGTAAGTCTTGTCACCACCCTCACTTCATACAGTGGAGTCGTCAGTCACCCACACCGGATGACGCCACTTCCTACTGATGAAAAGGGTCTTCACCATGAAACCTGCAAGCAAACTCTGCCTGATCGCCGCCACGCTGCTGATGCTGGGCACTGGCACCGCCATGGCCGGCACTGTCGCGCCGGTCAAAGCCAATAATGTGGTACTGGTGCACGGTTCCTGGGCTGACGGCTCAAGTTGGTCCGAGGTGATTACCCGCCTCCAGGCCGCTGGGCTGCACGTCACTGCCGTGCAGAACCCACTGACCTCGGTGGCCGACGATGTCGCCGCCACCAACCGTGTGCTGGATCAGCAAGACGGCCCTACCGTGTTGGTCGGCCATTCCTACGCAGGCACCGTGGTCAGCGACGCCGGAGTCAACCCGAACGTCAGCGCCCTGGTCTACGTGGCCGCCCGGGCTCCAGATGCCAACGAAGACTTCGTTGCACTCTCGGCCAAGTACCCGACCATGCCTGTGCGCGCCGGCGTCGAAGATCACGGCGGCTACCTCACCCTGAACCAGGACGCCTTCCTCAAGTATTTCGCCGCCGACGTGCCGCGCGCCAAAGCCATGCAGCTGTATGCCGTGCAGCAACCCATCACCAAGACGCTTTTCAGCGGCCGCACCGTCAATGCCGCCTGGCACACCAAGCCGTCTTGGTACGCGGTGTCGGCGAATGACCAGACTATCAACCCGGACCTGGAGCGCTTCCTTGCCAAACGCATGAACGCCACCACCATCGAGTTGCCATCAAGCCACTTGTCGCTGGTATCCCACGCCAAGGAAATCACCGACCTGATCCTCGAAGCCTCGGGCCGCCAGCCTTAAGCCTTGCATTACACACTTGTCATCATCCTGTTGGTTGGCTGTTCGGGCCCCCTGGTTACTGTGAACTCACTGCCATGATCTGGCAGCCAACCCATTAAGAGAGATACCGCCATGAAACTGTTTATCTTCGGCTTTACCGCGTTACTCGCTACCGGTTCCGTGTTTGCCGCCGAGCCCGTGATCCACGATAAAACCGGCTTTTTCGTCCACCTGGACGTGGCAAAAGTCCTGTCGAGCACCGACACCTACGGCCAATGCGGCATCGTCCCCGCACGCCTCAACTACCTCGACAGCCAAGGCCGCGAACACGTGCTGGACTACCAGGTGCAGGGCATCGGTTGCGCCAGTGACAATTGATCGGGCTACACTTGCGCCACGCATTGAGACAGGGCATTTCCCATGAACATTCTCGTAGTCGAAGACGAACCCAAGGCCGGCAATTACCTGCTCAATGGCCTGCAGGAACTGGGCTATTCCGTGAGTCTCGCCCGCGACGGCGTGGACGGTCTGCACCAGGCCCTGGAAACCCCGTTCGACGTGATCGTGCTGGATGTGATGATGCCAAAAATGGACGGCTGGGAAGTGCTGCGCCGCCTACGCAAGGAAGCTGACACGCCAGTACTTTTTCTGACTGCACGCGATGACATTGCCGATCGTATCAAGGGACTCGAACTGGGCGCCGACGATTACCTGATCAAGCCGTTCTCCTTCGCCGAACTGGTAGCACGCTTGCGTACCCTGACCCGTCGCGGCCCGAGCCGGGACGAGGAACAGCTGCAGATCGCCGACCTGCAAATCGACGTGCTGAAGCGCCGCGTTACCCGCGCCGGCACGCGCATTACCCTGACCAATAAAGAGTTCGCCCTGCTGCATCTGTTCGCAACCCACCAGGACCAGGTACTGTCCCGCTCGCTGATCGCCTCGCGGGTGTGGGACATGAACTTCGACAGCGACACCAACGTGGTGGACGTCGCCGTGCGGCGCCTACGCTTGAAAATCGACGACCCGTTCCAACTCAAGCTGATCCACAGCGTGCGCGGCATCGGCTACCGTTTCGATACCCAGCCATGAACACACGTCGCCATTACTCCCTGACCCTGCGCCTGGCGCTGATCTTTGCCCTGCTCGCCTTCGCCTTGCTGGCAACCCTGGGTGTGGCGTTGTACCGCGAGCTGGAGCGCGAGCTGATCATGCGTGACGATGCCGCCTTGATCTATCGCATCGACCAACTGCGCAACCTGCTCAATGACAGCAACACCCTGGACCTGATCAAGACCAAGCCGGAACTGTTCCAGAACATGCTGGGCAACCGTGAATCAGTGCTGAGCATCGCCGCGCCAGGGCAACAACCGTTGCTGACGGTCAACCCCGGCAATATCAACCTGCCCTCCGTGCCCCCCGTCCCGAAGAACCACAAGCTGACGTTTGCCGATGTGCACCACTTTCCCGGCATCAATGGCGTGCCCTTCGCGACCGTCGCCGCGTCCATCGACTCCGGCGACCTGGGCAGCCTGCAGGTCACCACGGGGCGCCTGATGACCGAGCGCACCGCCGTGCTCGCCAGCTACCGCTTGAGCGTTTATATCCTGGCGAGCATTGCCGCAATCATCCTGGCCGTGGTCGGTTACCTGCTGGTTCATCGTGGGCTTTTGCCGCTGCGCCGTCTGGCCCGACACGCCCAGGGCATCGGCGTCGGCAACCTCGCCGAACGCCTCGACAGTCACGGCGCGCCAAAAGAACTGCTGCCGATGATTGATTCGTTCAACACCATGCTGGAACGGCTGGCCAAGGGCTTTGTACAGCTGGGCCAGGTGTCCACCGACATGGCCCACGAACTGCGCACGCCGATCAACAACCTGCTGGGAGAAACCCAGGTCGCCCTGCAACAAAACCGCAGCATCGAGAGCTATCAGCAACTGTTGGCGTCCAACGTCGAAGAACTTGAACGCCTGGCACGGATGCTCGACAACATGCTGTTCCTGGCCCGCACTGACCCCGCCAGTGCCCTGCGTCAACGCCAGGAACTGAATGCCGCGGACGAAGTGGAACGCATCGCCGAGTACTTTGAAGGCCTGGCGGGGGATGTGGATATCAGCATTCATGCTGAAGGCGACGGGGTAATCTGGGCGGAGCCGATGCTGCTGCGCAGGGCCCTGGCGAACTTGTGCGCCAACGCCATCAAATATGGTGCGCCGGGTACTGTGCTGCAGATCCGTGCGGTTCCAAGTGCCGAGGGCATTCACCTGAGGGTCAGCAATCGAGGCGAAACCATCGCCGCCGAGCACTTACTGCGACTGTTCGAACGGTTTTACCGGGTGGATGAGTCACGAGAACGTTCGGCGCAGTCCAATGGGCTGGGCTTGTCGATCGTGGCGACCATCATGCAGCTGCACAATGGACGTTACGACGTGAGCAGCGAGGCAGGGGTGACGTGTTTTGAGTTATTCTTTCCGAAACGGGAAGACTGAGCGTCAAAACGCCCGGTGTTATTTTGCAAAAGTTTGTCGCTTACTGTTTGACTGAAGCCGCACTAATCTTTCTTCCCAAGGGGCTCAAGGCAGAGCCGGCAACCGCCAAAAAATGGAGATTCGGGAATGGAAATACGATTAGGTTTACTGGAAAAGGGGCTGGCTGAAATGAATGAAAAGCTGATCAGCGTTTCGAGCAAGGCAGACGCCATGGATAAGCACTTCGCGTCCAAGGCAGACCTGGCAACCACTGAAACGAACCTTATCAAATGGTACGTGGCCACCGCATGCGCAATGACAGGCCTAGCCTGCACGATCACCTTCGGGCTCACCCGACTGTTTGCAATGTGAGACGCGTCGGGCCGGTCAGCTGACCTGCCCGCCCGCTTCTTTGACATCCACCGGTGTATGCCAAGCTGTCAGTACAGCCGCCTGCAATCCCGCAACCATTGCATCCAGTGCCATCGAGGGCCGCTGCGAACCCGCCACCTGTTCCGGCAGAAACGGTACGTGGATAAACCCACTGCGTACCCCAGACCCTGCGAGCGCATGCTGCAGCAGATAAAAAACCTGATTACACACGAACGTCCCTGCCGTCTGCGATACCGAGGCCGCGATTCCCGCTTCACGCACGGCCTTGACCATCGCCTTGATCGGCAGCGTCGTGAAAAAAGCCGCCGGGCCGTCAGCCACGACTGCCGTATCGATAGGCTGCTCACCCAGATTATCGGGGATGCGTGCATCATTGATGTTGATCGCCACCCGTTCGACTGAGATATCGCTACGCCCCGGCCCCAATCCGGTGGCGATCACCATCGCCGGGTGCAACTCGTCGATCAGCCGGGTCAGGCATTCACCCGCCGTGGCAAATGCACAAGGCAGCCGGCGCGCAACAATCTTCACGTCGCTTCCCAACTGCACGCCATCCAGTTGGCGCACAGCTTCCCAGGAGGGGTTCACCTGGTCTTGATCAAAGGGTTCGAAACCCGTCAGCAGTACAATTCGCATCCTGGCCTCACATCAACAGGTAGAGCAGTACAATATTGACCACCAGCATCATCAACGCAGTCGGCAACTGCGCCTTGATCACCGCGTTCTTGTCCGGCAGCTCGAGCAATGCCGCCGGCACGATATTGAAGTTGGCGGCCATCGGCGTCATGAGGGTACCGCAATAGCCGGAAAACATGCCGATCGCCGCCATCACCGCCGGGTTACCGCCGTAGATACCGACCAGCACCGGCACGCCGACGCCGCCCGTCATCACCGGGAAAGCCGCAAAGCCATTCCCCATGATCACCGTAAACAACGCCATGCCCAATACATAGACCATCACCGCCACCAACTTGAAATCCAGGTTGATATAGGTGGTGGTGACGTGCGCGACTGCCGTACCGACTCCAGCTTCGTTAAATAGTAAGCCCAACATTGCCAGCATTTGCGGAAGCACCATGGCCCAGCCAAGTGCTTCAGTCAGGCGACGGGATTCACGCAAGGCTTGCACCGGCGTATCACGGGTCAGCCAGCAGGCCAGGCCGAGAGCGATCAGGCAGCCGATGCCGAGTGACACAAAGGTGGTGTTTTTCGGGTCCAGCAGCGGGACACCGCCGATCTCTGTGTGCTTGAGCAACACCGAACCGATGACGGTGGTCAGGGGAATGGCCAACGCCGGGATAAACAGCTTATGACCCAGGCGACCGGCACTGGCACGGGATGCCTTGTCATGCAGTTCGACAGGTTTGCCACGACCGACGCCGCCCATGCCGGCGATCAGTGCCATTACCACGATGCCTGCGCCGATAGCCACCGACGGCAGACGCTCACCGATCAGGAACGGAATGGCGAACAACAGCCAGAACAGCGCAGTGGACCAGCGCTTTGGATGGGTTCGGTCCATCACAATCATGCCCGCCGTGATCAGTAGCAGAACGCCAGCCAGCCAGTACAGGTATTGAATGGAAATAATCATTGCACAGCCTCCACCGAGGCGGCGGCAGGCGTCATCTCACGGGTGAGTCTTCGGTCGAACCGATGCAGGCGGATTGCGTGGATGATGAAAGCGCAGATTGCCGTCGGAATCCCCCATACCGCAATGTGCAGTGGCTCCACATCAATCCCCGAGCCAAGCAGGAAGGTGTGCATCAAGGCAATCGCGCCAAAGGCGACAAAGATGTCTTCACCAAAGAACAGGCCGACGTTGTCCGTCGCGGCGCACATGGCCAACACCTTGTGACGCAACTTGTCCGGCAGCTTGCCGTAGCGTTTTTCCGCCGCGCCCTCGGCCATCGGAGCCAACAGTGGCCGCACCATCTGCGGGTGTCCACCCAGGCTGGTCAAGCCCATGGCGGCCGTGGACTCGCGCACAAACAGATAGATGATCAACAAACGCCCCACCGTGGCGCGCTCGAACCGCGCAATCCAGTTCTGCGCATGCAGGCGCAGCCCATGACGCTCCAGCAGGCCGATGACCGCCAGGGGCAACAGGAGGATCAATTGCAGGGCACGGGTCTGAAGGAAGCCATCGCCCATGGTCGCGAGAATTTTTTCTAGAGGGAAATGGGCAGCAAGCCCGGTAGCGATAGCGGCGGCGGTGACCACCAACAGCGGGTTGAAGCGCAAGACAAAGCCAACCACGATCACAAGTACGCCGATCAACGGCCATAAGTTCACAACAGTTTGCATGGCGTGAGGTCCTTAAATGCGCGCTGCGGCGCCATTACAGCAGGATGTGAACAACGGGTTCACAGCAAGAATGGGCGTGCAGTCGGCTCGGTTTTTTATTGTTGACCCGAAAGGTCGAGCGTCAGTGGCGGCAACTTTGCTGCCTGGGGGCGGGAGGTGTCCAACAAGAAAAATTGTTGCTGCGAACCAATAAATTTTGTCGGGGATTGAAGCGTTATGGATTGTTCTCGAGGGTAGCGGCTGGGGCTGCCGCCCCACCAAAAGGGGCCTCGACCTTCGGGGTGCGTCGGCATCACTGCCCGCATGCTTGCCGTGGCAATCTTCAAACCGCTGTCCAGCTGGCTCAAGCCCCCGCGCCACGAAGGTGAGACACCCGACAACGTGGCGCGGGAATTCCGTAATAAAAGCCTGCTCGCCATCCAGAAAGACCCTGGCGAGGAGAGAATCGAACCCTTATCGACTTAATCGAATGCTCCGTTGAGCACCTCGTAAATGATGCCTGAGGCGATGGCTACCAGTATCAAATCAGTGCCCGCTTGTTGCCACTCGTAGCCGTCGTAATGGGGCAACCTGCCCAGCAACCGGCCATCCAGCTTTTTGGCGATGCCAGGTGGAAGCGGCTTTCCTCTAGCGAGATTCTTCTGTATTCCGGGTGGCAGTGAAGGGCCTGGGCGCCAATAGTCACGATAGCCACCGATCACGCCCAGCACACCGCCCCGGTCAATGCTGGGCCCGTGATCCCAATCACTTGCGCTGGAACCTTTCCCCTTGTTGCCCTGGTTGCCATGGCCTTGGCCGCCTTGTGAATTGCCTTTCCCATTGCCTTGGCCTTTTCCGTTGCCAGGATCGGCCAGGGCCGTCACCGAACCCACGGCCAATACAAGACAGGTAACCGCGGATACAAGCGAGCGAGCTTTAAACATGATCGTCTTCTCCGAAAGGGAACTCCCCCTTGAAATGTAGACGGGATTGCCGATTTTAGTTCCGCATTTCCGACCCTATTCGCTGCGTCCGGCAACCGGAGGGCAGCGCCTGACTGCAGATCATCCTGCACGTCGTGTTCTTTACTTTGGCGTTCTGAGAGGGGTGTCTTGCAAACGTTCTGAAGAAATCCAAGACAACAAAAAAGGGCCCACCTTTCGGTGAGCCCTTCTAGACCGCCCAGCAGAGCGGATTTTGTTTGGTAGGCGCGATTGGACTCGAACCAACGACCCCCACCATGTCAAGGTGGTGCTCTAACCAACTGAGCTACGTGCCTGCTGTGAGGCGGCATTCTACGGAATTCCGGAGGGGTGTCAACATCTTTTTTGCAGCTAACCCTATGAATATGCGAATTTTTTATTTGCGGGAAGCACACCCGTGAATTTCGGGTGGCTGGCAGGCAATTTTCAACTCAGGTAGGATCGACGCACTCGTAAAAAATATAAAACAGAGGTTCCAGGATGGCGAACACCCCCTACCCCCAGTCGTATTACGCCGCTTCCGCGAATGCCGTTCCGCCTCGCCCGGTACTTCAAGGCGAAGTCGAAACCGATGTGTGTGTGATCGGTGCCGGCTATACCGGCCTCTCCAGTGCCCTGTTTCTGCTGGAGAACGGTTTTCGCGTCACCGTGCTGGAAGCCGCCAAGGTGGGGTTTGGCGCCTCGGGCCGCAACGGTGGGCAGATCGTCAACAGCTACAGCCGTGATATCGATGTGATCGAGCGCAGCGTCGGGCCCAAGCAAGCGCAACTGTTGGGCCAAATGGCGTTTGAAGGCGGCAAGATCATCCGCGAGCGAGTAGCCAAATATCAGATCCAGTGCGACCTGAAGGACGGCGGCGTATTCGCCGCGCTCAACAGCAAGCACATGGGCCACCTGGAGTCGCAGAAGCGTCTGTGGGAGCGTTACGGCCACACTCAACTGGAGCTGCTGGACGAACGCCGTATCCGCGAAGTGGTGGCCTGTGACAACTATGTAGGTGGCTTGCTGGACATGAGCGGCGGGCATATCCACCCGCTCAACCTGGCACTCGGCGAAGCTGCGGCCGTGGAATCCCTGGGTGGCACGATCTACGAACAATCGGCGGCAGTGCGGATCGAGCGCGGCGCAAATCCAGTGGTACACACCGCGCAGGGCAAGGTCAGGGCCAAGTTCATCATCGTCGCGGGCAATGCCTACCTGGGCAACCTGGTGCCGGAGCTGGCGGCCAAGTCGATGCCCTGCGGCACGCAAGTGATCACTACCGCTCCTCTGGGTGACGAACTGGCAAAAACCCTGCTGCCGCAGGATTACTGCGTCGAAGACTGCAACTATTTGCTCGACTACTACCGACTCACCAGCGACAAGCGCCTGATCTTCGGCGGTGGCGTGGTGTACGGCGCGCGCGACCCGGCCAATATCGAGGCGATCATCCGTCCGAAGATGCTCAAGGCTTTTCCGCAACTCAAGGATGTGAAGATCGACTACGCCTGGACCGGCAATTTCCTGCTGACCCTGTCGCGCTTGCCGCAAGTGGGACGCCTGGGCGACAACATCTACTACTCACAGGGCTGCAGTGGTCATGGCGTAACGTACACACACCTGGCGGGCAAGGTACTGGCCGAAGCGCTCAGAGGCCAGGCAGAGCGCTTTGATGCGTTTGCCGACCTGCCGCACTACCCGTTCCCGGGCGGGCAACTGCTGCGCACGCCCTTTGCGGCAATGGGTGCCTGGTATTACGGGCTACGCGACAAATTGGGATTCTGACTCGGAACCGGTAGCCCGCTTGCGGTCGATGGCGATTTAACTGACGCCATCGCCCGCAATCAGGATCCCACGGGTCGCATTATCAAATCGCAGGCACAAAAAACCCCGGTCTTTCGACCAGGGTCTTTGCTATCGGATCAAAGTAGCCAGAGGCTTGCTTTGTGCTTCAAGGCGTTCAGTGGGCCTTGAGGCAGATATGGCGCAGCGGACGGGACTCGAACCCGCGACCCCCGGCGTGACAGGCCGGTATTCTAACCGACTGAACTACCGCTGCGTATCGCTTGACCGGCTGTGCGTAAAGCCTCAACCGTCTTTAAACATCTGATCGTTCAGCCTTGACTGTTCAATCTCAAGCCTGACGAATCAGACCTGGAAAATATGGCGCAGCGGACGGGACTCGAACCCGCGACCCCCGGCGTGACAGGCCGGTATTCTAACCGACTGAACTACCGCTGCGCGTCGGTGCAACCTTTAACGTTGCGTCTTGCCCTGAGGCAAAACTCTCAAGAAGTGGTGGGTGATGACGGGATCGAACCGCCGACCCTCTGCTTGTAAGGCAGATGCTCTCCCAGCTGAGCTAATCACCCTTTGCTTCGTTGAGGCCGCGAAATTTACGCAGGTAACGGACCTAAGTCAATAGCCTGCTTGAAGTTTTTCTGAAAAAGACAAAATTGCTTCAAGACGGCTACCCACCCTACTCGCTGTAAATCATCTTCTTGCTCATGCCACCGTCCACGACAAACTCTTGCCCGGTGACAAACCCCGCCTGGCGCGACAGCAGCCACGCCACCATCGCCGCCACGTCTTCTACAGTCCCCACCCTGCCCGCCGGATGCTGAGCGTGATCGGCATCACTCAACGGCGCAGCGCGGCGCGCAGCAGGGTCGCGCGCATCGATCCAGCCGGGACTGACCGCATTGACCCGCACTTCCGGCCCCAGACTCATCGCCAAGGCATGCGTGAGCGCCAGCAGGCCACCTTTGCTCGCCGCATAGGCCTCAGTGTCCGGCTCAGACTGGCCAGCCCGGGTCGATGCCAAGTTGACGATGGCACCACCATGGGCACGCAGGTAAGGCGCGCAATGCTTGGCCAGCAACATGGGCCCACTGAGGTTCACGGCGAGCACCCGATTCCAGTAAGCCAGGTCGAGGCTTTCCAAGGTGATGTTGCGAGGGTCAGCCACCGCGGCATTGCAGACCAGCGCATCCAGGCGCCCAAACTGCCCCAATACCTCGGCGACCCCCTGGGCCACCTGTTTTTCGTCGGCCACGTCCATGCTGATGAACCAGGCGTTTTCGCCCAGCACCTTGGACACCTTGGAGCCGCGCTCGCGGTCCAGGTCGGTCAACACCACCTGCCAGCCTTCGCTGATCAGCCACGCGGCAATGCCGAGGCCAATGCCCCGCGCCGCACCCGTCACCAGCGCGACGCGCCCATTGCTGGCTGCCGCGGCGTCCATGGACCACTCGATCACAAGGCCGCCAGCCCACGAGCCAGGTCAGCTTGCAGGTCAGCGACGTCTTCCAGGCCCACTGCAATGCGGATCAGGCTGTCACGGATACCGGCCGCTTCACGCTCCTGCGGCGCCAGGCGCCCGTGGGAGGTGGTGCTCGGGTGGGTAATAGTGGTCTTGCTATCACCCAGGTTAGCGGTGATGGAAATCAGACGGGTCGCATCGATAAAGCGCCAGGCGCCCTCTTTGCCGCCCTTCACTTCAAAGCTCACGACGGCACCGAAACCACGCTGCTGGCGCTGGGCCAACTCATGTTGCGGGTGGCTCTTGAGGCCGGCGTAATGCACCTTCTCGATACCGTCCTGCTGCTCCAGCCACTCGGCCAGGGCCTGAGCGTTGGCGCAGTGGGCCTTCATCCGCAGGCTGAGGGTTTCCAGGCCCTTCAGGAAGATCCAGGCGTTGAACGGGCTCAAGGTCGGGCCAGCCGTGCGCAGGAAGCCGACGACTTCTTTCATCTGCTCGCTGCGCCCCGCAACCACGCCGCCCATGCAACGGCCCTGGCCGTCGATGAACTTGGTGGCCGAGTGCACGACGATGTCCGCGCCCAGCTTCAACGGCTGTTGCAGCGCCGGAGTGCAGAAGCAGTTGTCGACCACCAGCATGGCGCCCTTGGCATGTGCCACTTCGGACAATGCGGCGATATCCACCAGCTCGGCCAATGGGTTGGACGGCGATTCGACGAACAGCAACTTGGTGTTGGCCTTGATCGCCGCATCCCAGCCAGACAGGTCCGCCAGGGGCACGTAGTCCACTTCGATGCCGAAACGCTTGAAGTACTTTTCGAACAGACTGATGGTCGAACCGAACACGCTGCGCGACACCAGCACGTGGTCGCCGGCACTGCACAGGCTCATCACCACCGCCAGGATGGCCGCCATGCCGGTGGCCGTGGCCACTGCCTGCTCAGCGCCTTCCAGCGCTGCGATACGCTCTTCAAACGCGCGCACAGTCGGGTTGGTATAACGCGAATACACGTTGCCCGGCACTTCGCCAGCAAAGCGCGCAGCGGCGTCGGCAGCGGTACGAAACACGTAGCTGGAGGTGAAGAACATCGGATCACCGTGCTCACCTTCCGGGGTGCGATGCTGGCCAGCGCGCACAGCCAGGGTATCGAAAGCTACGCCATCGAGGTCGCTGTCCAACCGACCGGCATCCCATTCCTGACTCATGCTGCGACTCCTTACTCAATTCTTTATTTAAGATACAAAACCGGCCCCTCAGGGCCGGTTGTCACTCAGTTGTTGTACAAGTCGATGATCGCGCTGACCGCCTGGGTCTTGATCTTCGAGGAGTCGTTGCGCGCCTGCTCGATCTTGTTCAGGTAGGTCTCGTCGACATCACCGGTCACGTACTTGCCGTCGAACACGGCGCAGTCGAACTGGTCGATCTTGATCTTGCCACCGCCAACCGCCTCGATCAGGTCCGGCAGGTCCTGGTAGATCAGCCAATCGGCGCCGATCAGGTCGGCCACGTCCTGGGTCGAACGGTTGTGAGCGATCAGTTCATGGGCGCTCGGCATGTCGATGCCGTAGACGTTCGGGTAACGCACGGCAGGCGCTGCGGAACAGAAGTACACGTTTTTAGCACCGGCTTCGCGGGCCATCTGGATGATCTGCTTGCAGGTAGTACCGCGCACAATGGAGTCATCCACCAGCATCACGTTCTTGCCGCGGAACTCCAGCTCGATGGCGTTGAGCTTCTGGCGCACCGACTTCTTACGCGCAGCCTGGCCCGGCATGATGAAGGTACGGCCGATGTAGCGGTTCTTCACGAAGCCTTCGCGGAACTTGACGCCCAAGTGGTTGGCCAACTCCAGCGCAGCGGTGCGGCTGGTATCCGGGATCGGGATCACCACGTCGATGTCGTGTTCAGGACGCTCGCGCAGGATCTTCTCGGCCAGCTTCTCGCCCATGCGCAGACGCGCCTTGTACACCGAAACACCGTCGATGATCGAATCCGGACGCGCCAGGTAGACGTGTTCGAAGATGCACGGGGTGAGTTTCGGCGCCACGGCGCACTGACGGGTGTGCAGCTTTCCGTCTTCGGTGATGTAAACCGCTTCGCCTGGCGCGAGGTCGCGGATCAGCGTGAAGCCCAGCACGTCCAGCGACACGCTTTCGGACGCGATCATGTACTCGACGCCTTCGTCGGTATGACGCTGGCCGAACACGATCGGACGAATGCCGTGGGGGTCACGGAAGCCGACGATGCCATAACCGGTGACCATGGCCACTACCGCATAACCACCGACGCAACGGTTATGCACGTCGGTGACGGCGGCGAACACATCTTCTTCGGTCGGCTGCAGCTTGCCGCGCTGGGCCAGCTCGTGGGCGAACACGTTGAGCAGCACTTCCGAGTCGGAGTTGGTGTTGACGTGGCGCAGGTCAGATTCGTAAATCTCCTTGGCCAGCTGTTCAACGTTGGTCAGGTTACCGTTGTGCGCCAAGGTGATGCCGTAAGGCGAGTTGACGTAAAACGGTTGAGCTTCGGCCGACGTCGAGCTACCGGCAGTCGGGTAACGCACATGGCCAATGCCCATGTGCCCGACGAGGCGCTGCATGTGACGTTGGTGGAACACGTCACGCACCAGACCATTGTCCTTGCGCAGGAATAACCGGCCGTCGTGGCTGGTCACAATACCGGCAGCGTCCTGGCCGCGGTGCTGGAGGACGGTTAGCGCGTCATACAGCGCCTGATTGACGTTCGACTTACCGACGATACCGACGATGCCACACATGCGACGCAACCCCTACTTAATGAATCTTGACTGAACACAGCTTACTGAGGCGTTTTGGCCGGTAAGAGGTGTTCCTTGAACGGAAGATCAGCGGGTACGCTGATTCCGCTGGCCAGCCACTGACTGCTCCACCCCAGAATGAGGTTCTTGGACCAATCTGCAACCAATAGAAATTTTGGCACGAGTACCGACTCCTGCCACCACGAATCCTGCTGTACCGGCCCCAGGCTCAACAGCCCGACCGCCACGACCACCAGCAACGCGCCACGCGCGGCGCCGAAGGCCATGCCGAGAAATCGATCGGTCCCGGAGAGGCCGGTGACACGTATCAACTCGCCAATAAGATAATTGACCATTGCTCCCACCAGCAGCGTGGCGATGAACATGATGGCGCAGCCCGCGATGACGCGAGCCGAAGGTGTCTCGATGTATCCGGCCAGGTAGACCGACAATGAACCGCCGAACATCCAGGCTACGACTCCTGCGATGATCCAGGTCAGCAACGACAGTGCTTCTTTGACGAAGCCGCGGCTTAGACTGATCAAAGCGGAGATGGCGACGATTGCAACGATCGCCCAGTCAACCCAGGTAAATGGCACGTTTGAGCCTACGGACAGATAAGGCGGCGCATTTTAGCAGAGCGTCGGGCTGTCGGTAAGCTGTGATTGTCAGTGCCTTGCAAATCAGTCAGTTGGGGCGAGCGAATCCGATCTCAAGCCCACCACAAAACAAATGTGGGAGCTGGCTCGCCTACGATGGGGCGGGCACATTCAACATCCCTGTTGATTGGCCCACCGTCATCGCAGGCAAGCCAGCTCCCACACTTGGCCTGCATTCCAACCAGAGGCTGGCGGTATCAGCCGCGCTCAGGCTGGAAGCGGGTGACAAACCCCTTCAGGTTCTGCTGGCGATCCAGCAGGTCCCGCAGGCGATCCGCCTCGGCACGCTCGATCAGCGGACCGATAAACACCCTGTTCTTGCCGTCAGCGCTACGGATGTAAGCGTTATAGCCCTGGCTACGCAGCTTTTTCTGCAAGGCATCAGCGCCTTCGCGATTACCCAGGCTGGCCACCTGGATCGACCAACTGATCGGCAACCCATTCGGATCGATACGGCTTTGCCCCACGTCCGGCTTGCCCGGCGCGGCAGGTTGCGGCGCTACCGGCTTGGGTGCAGGTGCGGGCGCAGCGGGCTTGGCGGCAGCAACCGGTGCAGCGGGTGCCGGCTTGACCACCGGTACGCTCGGCTGAACCGGCATCGACGGGGCTTGCTGGGCAGCCACTTCAGCATCGGTCGGCACCGGCTCTTCTTCCGGCAAGGCCTGGGGCTCAGGCACCACCACCGGCTCAACCTGTACTTGCGGCACCGCCGGGGCCTGTGGGGCAGCCGGCGCCTCGACGACCACTTGACGCTCTTCATCCTGGCGAGAAAACAGCATCGGCAGGAAAATCACCGCCAACGCCACCAGAACCAGGGCTCCGACCATTCGCTGCTTGTATGCGCTATCCAGTAATGCCATGTGCAGCTTCCTCCGTGGAGCGCCGGGCCAACCACTCGAGCGCCTCGGCAACACAATAAAATGACCCGAACAACAGAATCTCATCGTCGGGGGTGGCAACGGCGCACTGTGCTTCAAGGGCATCGGTCACGCTTGCATACGACGCTACCGGCGCACCAAGGTTCTGCAAGGCCACTTCCAGTTCGGCGGCCGGACGGCTGCGCGAGGTATCCAATGGCGCTACCGCCCAAGCCTGGACGCTGCCCAGCAACGGCGCGACGACACCGTCCAGGTCCTTATCGGCCAGCAAGCCAAAGACTGCAAGACGACGACCGACCGGCGGCGTACGCGACAGGCGTTGCGCCAGGTACTCGGCCGCATGGGGGTTATGGCCCACATCCAGCAACAGGTTCAGGCGCTTGCCTTGCCATTGGAACTCACGACGATCCAATCGCCCGACCACACGTGTCGACAACAAGGTGGCGGCAATCTGCTCGGCATTCCACGGCAGGTCCAGCAACAGATAGGCCTGCAGCGCAAGCGCAGCGTTTTCCATCGGCAGATTCAGCAGCGGCAGGTCGCACAGCTCTACAACCTGGCCGCGGGCATCGCGCCCACGCCATTGCCAGTGCTGCGCACCGATCTCGAGATTGAAGTCGCGACCGCGCAGGAAAAACGGGCAATCCAGCTCGCGCACCTTGTCGAGCAAGGTGTGCGGCGGATCCAGGTCACCACACAGCGCAGGCTTGCCCTGGCGGAAGATCCCGGCTTTTTCATAGGCAACGGATTCGCGCGTATTGCCCAGGTAGTCGGCATGGTCCACGCCAATGCTGGTGACCAATGCCAGATCGGCATCCACCACATTGACCGTGTCCAGACGCCCGCCCAGGCCGACTTCCAGCACCACCACATCCAGTTGCGCACGCTCGAACAGCCAGAACGCCGCCAGGGTGCCCATCTCGAAGTAAGTCAGGGAAATCTCGCCACGGCCGGCATCGAGTGCGGCGAAGGCTTCGCAGAGTTGCTCATCCGTGGCTTCGACGCCATTGAGCTGCACCCGCTCGTTGTAACGCAGCAGGTGCGGGGAATTGTAGACGCCGACTTTCAGCCCTTGGGCATGCAGTAGCGCCGCGACAAAGGCACAGGTAGAGCCTTTGCCGTTGGTACCGGTCACCGTGATCACACGCGGTGCCGGACGGCCCAACCCGAGGCGGGCCGCTACCTGTTGCGAGCGCTCCAGGCCCATGTCGATGGCGGACGGATGCAACTGCTCAAGGTAAGCGAGCCATTCGCCCAGGGTACGCTGGGTCATAGGTTTGCAGGCACCGGCGGCACGACGATCGGTTCAACTTTAGGCGCGACGTACACAGGGGTAGGCAGGCCCATCATTTGTGCCAGGAGGTTACCCAGGCGTGGACGCAGCTCACCGCGCGGGATGATCAGGTCGATAGCACCGTGCTCCAGCAGGAATTCGCTGCGCTGGAAACCTTCCGGCAGCTTCTCACGCACGGTCTGCTCGATCACACGTGGGCCGGCAAAGCCGATCAATGCCTTTGGCTCGCCGACAATCACGTCACCCAGCATCGCCAGGCTGGCGGAAACGCCGCCGTAGACCGGGTCAGTGAGTACGGAGATGAACGGAATGCCTTCTTCGCGCAGACGCGCCAATACCGCAGAGGTCTTGGCCATTTGCATCAGGGAGATCAACGCTTCCTGCATGCGCGCACCACCGGAGGCGGCGAAGCAGATCATCGGGCAGCGGTTCTCCAGGGCGTAGTTGGCGGCGCGAACGAAGCGCTCACCGACGATGGCACCCATGGAGCCGCCCATGAAGGAGAACTCGAAGGCCGACACCACGACCGGCATGCCCAGCAGCTTACCGCTGACGGAAATCAGCGCGTCCTTCTCGCCAGTCTGCTTCTGCGCGCCGACCAGACGGTCCTTGTACTTCTTGCTGTCGCGGAACTTGAGACGGTCAACCGGCTCCAGGTCGGCACCCAGCTCGTTACGACCTTCGGCATCCAGGAAGATGTTGATGCGAGCGCGAGCGCCGATACGCATGTGGTGGTTGCACTTGGGGCAAACGTCCAGGGTCTTTTCCAGCTCCGGGCGGTACAGCACCGCGTCGCAGGATGGGCACTTGTGCCACAGACCTTCAGGAACCGAGCTTTTTTTCACCTCGGAACGCATGATCGAAGGGATCAGTTTGTCTACTAACCAGTTGCTCATGCTTTCTTTCTCCAGTACCGGTGGCTTGAACACAGCCCCGCGTATGCCCTTGAGCTAAATTCATATGTGGCGATGACACAAGCTGGACGGGGTCAGACGTTCGACCGGCCTTTTCCCGCCTGTATCCTCAGCCTTCCAGACAACCTGCCAGCGCAGGGTTGCCACTTCGTTTCCGGGCCACCCTCAGGCGGCGCCGGGCTGTTTTACACAGTGGTAGTTATGGACGGCGGCAGACTGCCAGCCGTCACATCCCGTCACTGCTGTTGCGCACGGCCTGCATGAATGCGCGAATCTTGCTGTGATCCTTGATGCCCTTGCCCTGCTCCACGCCGCCGCTGACATCCACGGCATAAGGCCGGACTTGCTCTATCGCCGCCCCGACATTACCGGGGTTGAGCCCGCCGGCCAGGATGATCGGCTTGCTCAGGCCCTCGGGAATCAGCGACCAATCGAACGCTTCGCCGGTACCGCCGGGCACGCCTTCGACATAGGTGTCGAGCAGGATTGCGCGGGCGCTGCCATAGGCCGCACACGCCGCAGCGATATCGTCCCCCGCCTTGACACGCAACGCCTTGAGGTACGGACGCTGGTAGCTTTCACATTCGTCCGGCGTTTCGTCGCCGTGGAACTGCAGCATATCCAGCGGTACGGCATCCAGGGTTTCGTTGAGCTCGCAGCGGCTGGCATTGACGAACAAACCCACAGTGGTCACGAATGGCGGCAACGCAGCGATGATCGCCCGCGCCTGCACCACACTCACCGCCCGCGGGCTCTTGGCATAGAACACGAAACCGATAGCATCCGCGCCCGCCTCGACCGCCGCCAGCGCGTCTTCTATGCGGGTAATCCCGCAAATCTTGCTGCGAACGGCTGACATGTCGTGGAAACCCCAGGGATTGGACCGAGAAAGTCCCGGATGGTAACAAAAGCTTTTCCGGGCGTCAGCCGCCAAGTTCGCTGAAACCTGTGAGGAAGTGTGGCCCGATGAAACGTTCCGGCAATTCGAACTCGTCACGGTACTCCACATCCACCAGGTACAAGCCAAACGGATGCGCCGTGACCCCGCCCGTACGACGGACGCGGCTCTCCAGTACTTCCTTGGCCCACTCCACCGGACGCTCGCCGGTGCCGATGGTCATCAGCACCCCGGCAATGTTTCGAACCATATGGTGGAGGAACGCCCCTGCACGGATATCCAGCACGATCATCTTGCCGTGACGGGTCACCCGCAGGTGATGGACTTCCTTGATCGGCGACTTGGCCTGGCACTGGCCGGCACGAAAGGCGCTGAAATCATGCACGCCGACCAGATGCTGTGCGGCTTCGGCCATGCGCTCGGCGTCGAGCGGGCGATGGTTCCAGGTGATTTCTTCGTTAAGGTGCGCCGGACGGATCTGGTCGTTGTAGATCACGTAGCGATAACGCCGGGCGATGGCCTTGAAGCGCGCGTGAAAGTGCGCTGGCATGACCTTGGCCCAAGTGACGCTGACGTCATGGGGCAAGTTGATATTAGCGCCCATCACCCACGCCTTCATCGACCGTTCAGCCTGAGTGTCGAAGTGCACCACCTGGCCACAGGCGTGCACGCCCGCGTCGGTACGCCCGGCGCACATCAGCGACACCGGCGAATCAGCCACTTTCGACAGTGCGTTCTCCAGGGTTTCCTGCACCGTCAGCACGCCGGACGCCTGACGCTGCCAGCCGCGATAGCGCGAGCCTTTGTATTCCACGCCCAGGGCGATGCGGTAAAAGCCTGCGGCCGCCATTTCGGCGGCCGCGTTATCTATATTTGCCAAGAACTGAGAGCCTGATGAGTTGCGCAAAGGCGGCCATTATGCCGATTTGTGTGAGTGCCCACAAAAGCAAAACGGCGACCCGAAGGTCGCCGCTGCCTTGACGATTGACGGTCAGACCAGCCTGCCGAGCATTTCCTTGGCCTCGCCACGCTGAGCTTCATCACCTTCGGTCAGCACTTCGCTGAGGATATCCCGCGCGCCGTCCGCATCGCCCATGTCGATATAGGCCTGGGCCAGGTCGAGCTTGGTCGCCACTTCGTCCGTACCGGAGAGGAAGTCGAATTCCGGCTCATCGTCGCCCTGCGCCGCGTCTTCTGCAGTGAAGGATGGCTCGATGGAAGGATGCTCCAGGCTCTGGGACAAACGGTCCAGCTCGGCGTTGACATCGTCCAGCTCGGACGCAAATGCATCAGGCTTGGCCGCCGCTTCCGGCTCATCGGCCAAGGACAAGTCGAAATCTTCCGGCAGGTCGAAGTCATCCAGCGCCGTCGGGGCCAGGGTGGGCGGCTCGACGGCCGGCACATCCTTCATCTGCTCTTCCAGGCCGGAGAGGAAGTCGTCATCGGATTGCGCCGAAGCCGGGCCATCCAATTGCAGGTCCAGGTCGAAGTCCGAGAGGGCATCCGGCGCGGCCTTGGCTTCGGTCTGCTGTTGCAGCAGCGATTCGAAGGTCTGCTGATCGTCCTTGGCTTCAGCCGGGGAGGCTTCTTCTAGGTCGTCCAGGCTCAGGTCGAAATCGGTGCCGAACGCTTCCGGCTCTGTAGCCGCAGGCGCTGGCTTGTCTTCCAGCAAATCCTTGACGTACTGAGCGTCCAAGGCAGCCGCGGCCACCGCAGCACTGACACCCGCCGCCAGCACGGCCATGGCCGGGAAGCGACTCTTGAGCTGTTCGACCTGGGCATGGTTCTCACCATTGGCCACCAGTTGACGCTCCTGGGTCACGAAGCCGTCCTTGTTGTTTTGCAGGCCGTAGACCTCCATCAGCTTCAAACGCAGGTCGCTGCGCTTGGGCTCCTGTTTGATCGCCTGCTCCAGCACATCGGCGGCCTGGTTCAGGTGACCACGGTCGACAAGGGACTGCGCTTGGGCCAGGGCATCGCTGGCGTTCACCGGAGCCACGGCAACCGCCAGCGGCGCCAGCACCGAGGCGACAGTCGGCACAGCGACTGCCGGCTCAACCGTAGGCGTTGGAGTTGGAGCTGCGGCCAATTTGACGTTCGGCGGCGGCACTTCCAAGCCTTCGAAGCTGTCTGGTGGCAGATCCTGGTCGATGTTCGAGGTAAATACCGGCTCTTCAGCCAGCGCGCGCGCCATGCGCAGGTGTTTTTCCTCCTCGCGGCGCGCATTGCGGTGGCGCACCCACAACAGCAGGAGCAACAGCACCAGCAGGCCTGCGGCACCGCCGATCACACCGAGCACGACCGGGTTGGTCAGCAGGTCATTGAACTTGCCTTCGGCGCTGGCCGGCGTTGCATCCGCCTTGACCGGCTCAGGCGCCGGCGCGGCAGGTGCGGGGGTAGCAGTGGCGGCGTCGGGCACTGCCGGAGCGGCCACCGGCTCACCTGCCAACTGCGCGGGCATCGCCGCCGTGGCCGGAGCGGCCGGGGTGCCCTTTTCGGCCTGCAGACGTGCGAGCTGATCGTTTTTCAGTTGAATCAGCTTTTGCAGCTTGTCCAACTGGCTTTGCAGGTCTGCCGCGCGACTTTTCAACTCTTCGTTGTCGCCACGGGTAGTGTCCAGTTGCTCCTGGGTCATCGCCAGTTTGTCGCTCAACGCCGCACTATCGCCCGCCTTGCCTTTGACGCCTTTCTTGGCCGCCTCAGCGGAAACCAGGCTCAGGTTGTCCTTGGCGCCGGTGCTCGCTGGCGCATTGCCGGCCTGGGTGCGCTTGGTGGCGTCCAGTTGCTGCTTGCCCGCGGCGGGATTGTTGGCGGCGCGTCGGCCTTGGCGCCAGGCCGCATTCTGCGCGCTGACTTCGGCGATCGCCTGGGGTTGTGGCAGCGAGGTGCTTTGCACGGGATCCGGCAGGCGCAGGACCTGGCCGGTTTTCAAACGGTTGATGTTGCCGTCGATAAATGCGTCGGGATTCAGCGCCTGGATTGCCAGCATGGTCTGCTGTACCGAACCGCCATTGCGGTTCTTCGCGGCAATTTCCCACAACGTGTCGCGGGATGTCGTGGTGTGTTGTGCCGGCTTGCTCACGGCCGGCGCGGTGCTGGCCGGTGCCGCCAATCGCGGCGCAGGCGCGGCGGTCGTCGGTGCCGGCTGGTCGAACTTGGCCGGGTCAAGCAATACACTGTAGTCGCGCATCAAACGGCCATTGGGCCATTGCACTTGCAACAGGAAGCGGACATAGGAATCCGGCAATGGCTTGCTGGAGGTCACACGCACCACGCTGCGGCCGCTGGGATTGACCACCGGGGTAAACGTCAGGTCGTCGAGGAACGCCTGGCGATCAACGCCGGCATCCACGAAGGCTTGGGACGAAGCCAGGCTTGGCGTGATCTCGGAGGCGGTGAGCCCACCGACATCGAGCAATTCGATTTCCACCGCCAACGGCTGGTTCAACTTCGACTTGAGGGTCATCTCCCCCAGCTGCAGCGCCTGCGCCATACCGGAGGACAGCGCCGAGGCGGCCGCTATTGCTAACACCAGTTTGCGAACTTGAACCATAGCCTCATCCTTTGTCTGAACACTCCCCGGCCTGCGAGAAGGTTGGTAACCGCTGCCATAAGGCATGGCGAGCCGATAGGTCACCGACGCGCAACTTTTCCTGCCTGGGGCCAAGCATAGCGCTTGGCTAGAATCAATCTACAAATTGCCGCCAAGTATCTTTTACGCAAGGCCTTTTATCAACAACTGCGCCAGCTGTACGGCGTTCAGTGCCGCGCCTTTGCGTACGTTATCTGACGTCAGCCACAGATTTAGTTCCGCGGGGTCATCCACACCTGCGCGGACCCGTCCTACATAGACCACGTCCTGGCCAACCGCGTCGCCCACCGCCGTTGGGTAGTCCCCCTCCTCAACCCGCTCTATTCCCGGCGCTGCGTCGAGCAGGCGGTTCACGGCGGCGAGGTCGACCGGTGCGCCCAGTTGCAGAGACACTGTCAGGCTATCGCCAAAAAACACCGGGGCTTGAACGCAGGTTGCGGAAATCTTTAGCAAAGGTAATTCCAGCACTGCGCGCAGCTCGTGTACGAGGCGCTTCTCCAGAGCTGTATGACCTTGGGCGTCCGGCGTACCGACCTGAGCCAGTAGGTTGAAGGCAACCTGCCGATCAAACACCTTCGGTTCCAGTGGGCGCATATTCAGCAGCTCGGCGGTTTGCCGGGCCAATTCGCTGACGGCTTCACGCCCCTGGGACGACATTGCCAGGTTGGCGGTGACGCTCACGCGCTGGATATCCAACAGGCCCCGCAATGGCGCCAGGACGACTGCCAGGTGGGTCGCCGATGGACTTGGGCTGCCGAGCTGGAAGGGTCTTTCCAGGCCGTCGAGCACATGGGCATTGGCTTCCGGCACCACCTGCGGTGCCTGTTCGACCGACAGCGCGCCCGACAAGTCGATCACCGAGCAGCCCACCGCCGTGGCACGCGGCGCAAAACTCAAGGTCACCGCCGGCCCCGCCGCAAAGAATGCCAGCTGGACTTTGCTGAAGTCGAACTCATCGACCTCCCTCACCCGCACGTTCTTGCCGCGAAACGGCACCGATGCACCGGCAGAGTTACTGCCCGCCAGCAGGTGCAGGGTGCCCACCGGGAAGCCCAGTTCTTCTAGGATCTGCACCAGGGTTTCGCCAACGGTGCCGGTGGCGCCAATCACGGCGATATCAAAGGTCTGGGTCATGGGGGCTGCCTCGGGCATTGCGGGGGGAGCGGCACTTTACCGGGTGGTGGGGGGTGAGGCAATTAACCCAGCTTTTGTGGTGTGGCTGATGGCCTCTTCGCGAGCAAGCCCGCTCCCACATTCGACCGAGTTTCGTCAGTTGGAATGCAATCAAATGTGGGAGCTGGCTTGCCTGCGATAGCGCCCGAAAGAACAATAAAAAACCCGCGCCTGTCACCAGAACGCGGGTTTCTCATCTTGCCTTACGCGATCAACGCTCCAGCAGAATCCGCAGCATGCGACGCAGTGGTTCGGCCGCGCCCCACAGCAGTTGGTCGCCCACGGTGAACGCGCCCAGGTACTGGGTGCCCATGTTCAGCTTGCGCAAGCGGCCCACCGGTACATTCAGGGTGCCGGTGACCTTGGTCGGGCTCAGCTCCTGCATGCTGATGTCGCGGTTGTTCGGCACCAGCTTGACCCAAGGGTTGTGCTGGCTGATCAACGCTTCGATATCGGCGATCGGCACGTCTTTGTTCAGTTTGATGGTCAGCGCCTGGCTGTGGCAGCGCATCGCGCCGATACGCACGCAGATGCCGTCCACCGGGATCGGGCTCTTGAAGCGACCGAGGATCTTGTTGGTCTCGGCCTGGGCCTTCCATTCTTCACGGCTCTGGCCGTTCGGCAGTTCCTTGTCAATCCAGGGGATCAGGCTGCCGGCCAAAGGCACGCCGAAGTTCTCGGTCGGGTAGGCCTCGCTGCGCATGGCCTCGGCCACACGGCGGTCGATGTCGAGGATCGCGCTGGCCGGGTCAGCCAGTTGATCGGCCACAGCCGCGTGGGTCGCGCCCATCTGCTTGATCAGTTCACGCATGTTCTGCGCGCCGGCACCGGAGGCCGCCTGATAGGTCATGGCGCTCATCCACTCGACCAGGCCCGCTTCGAAAAGGCCACCCAGGCCCATCAGCATCAGGCTGACGGTGCAGTTGCCGCCGACATAGTTCTTGGTGCCCGCGTCCAGCTGCTGGTCGATGACCTTGCGGTTCACCGGGTCTAGGATGATGACGGCATCGTCCTGCATGCGCAGGCTCGACGCGGCGTCGATCCAGTAACCCTGCCAACCGGCTTCACGCAGCTTGGGGAAGACTTCGCTGGTGTAGTCGCCACCCTGACAGGTCAGAATCACGTCGAGGGTTTTCAGCTCTTCAATGTTGTAGGCGTCCTTGAGCGGGGCAATGTCCTTGCCCACGGACGGCCCTTGGCCACCCACGTTCGAAGTGGTGAAAAACACCGGCTCAATAAGATCGAAATCCTGCTCTTCCAGCATCCGCTGCATGAGCACGGAACCGACCATACCGCGCCAACCGATCAGACCTACACGTTTCATCGCAACTACACCTTGTTAAAAAGTGGGCCGCCTTGCAGCAAGAACTGCAAGCGGGCCCGAGAGATTACAGATTCCGCAGCGCGGCGACTACTGCGTCGCCCATTTCTTGCGTACCGACCTTGGTGCAACCCTGCGACCAGATGTCGCCGGTGCGCAAACCCTGATCCAGCACCAGGCTCACAGCTTTCTCGATCGCGTCGGCTGCGTCGCTCAGGTTGAAGCTGTAACGCAGCATCATCGAGACCGACAAAATCGTCGCCAGCGGGTTGGCAATGCCCTGGCCCGCGATGTCCGGCGCCGAACCGTGGCAAGGCTCGTACATGCCCTTGTTATTGGTGTCCAGGGACGCCGACGGCAGCATGCCGATGGAACCGGTGAGCATCGACGCCTGGTCGGACAGGATGTCGCCGAACAGGTTGTCGGTGACGATCACGTCGAACTGCTTGGGTGCGCGCACCAGTTGCATCGCAGCGTTGTCGACGTACATGTGGCTGAGCTCGACATCCGGATAGTCCCTGGCCACTTCCTCGACGATTTCGCGCCACAGTTGGCTGGAGGCCAGGACGTTAGCCTTGTCCACCGAACAGACTTTCTTGCCGCGCACGCGGGCCATGTCAAAACCGACACGGGCGATACGGCGGATTTCGCTCTCGCTGTACGGCAGGGTGTCGTAGGCCTGGCGCTCGCCATTTTCCAACTCACGCACACCGCGTGGCGAGCCGAAGTAGATGCCGCCGGTCAGCTCACGCACGATGAGGATATCCAGGCCCGCGACCACTTCCGGCTTGAGGCTCGACGCGTCAGCCAGTTGCGGGTAGAGGATCGCCGGACGCAGGTTGCCGAACAGGCCCAGTTGGGCGCGAATTTTCAGCAGGCCGCGCTCAGGACGGATGTCACGTTCGATCTTGTCCCATTTCGGGCCACCCACGGCGCCGAGCAGCACGGCATCGGCCGCACGGGCACGGTCCAGGGTTTCATCGGCCAGGGGCACGCCGTGCTTGTCGATGGCCGCGCCGCCGATTACGTCGTGGCTCAGCTCGAAGCCCAGGCTGTACTTGGAGTTGGCCAGTTCCAGCACCTTGACCGCTTCGGCCATGATTTCCGGACCAATACCGTCGCCAGGGAGAATCAGAATCTGCTTGCTCATGCGTTCCTCATTTCATCAAGCGACCCGCCCGTGGGCAGGTCGGGAAAAATCGATCAGCGTTCGGCGAAGACCACCAGTACGTCGGTGCTGAAGGTGCCGTCGGCCTGAATTTCGTAATAATCGCGCACTTCCTGGCCCATGGCCTTCTGCAGCTCAAGGATTGCAGCGCGCAATACCTCTGGCGTGCGCATGCGCTCGACCCAGGAGGTGTATTCCAGGCGCAAGCGTTGGCGGCTGCTAGTGCGCACGTGCAGACCGGACTCGCTGAGCTGTTGCATCCACTCCGCGGCGGAATAATCGCGCACGTGGCTGGTGTCGCGCAGCACTTCGACGGTTTGCAGGTAAGTGTCCAACAGCGGGCTGCCCGGTGACAAGACGTCGACGAACGCCGCCACGCCGCCCGGCTTGAGTACGCGGCGCACTTCGCGCAGCGCCAGGCCGAGGTCGCTCCAGTGGTGAGCCGAATAACGGCTGAACACGAAATCGAACTCGCCATCGGCGAACGGCAGACGTTCGGCAGCGCCGTGCACGGTGGTGATGTTGCCCAGGCCACGATCCTTGGCAGCGGCTGCAACCACGTCGAGCATCTGCTGGGACAGGTCATACGCCACCACGTCCTTGACCAGCGGCGCCACATGGAAACTCACATGACCGGCACCGCAGCCCAGATCCAGCAGCCGTGCAGTGCCCTGCCCGGCCAGTTCGGCCTGGAGCAGCGCGAATTCGGTGCCTTGGGCGTGCACGGCACTGCTCAGGTAGGCAGACGCCTGTTCGCCGAATTGTTTTTGCACGACGTGGGTGTGGGCGGTGGTGGTCATGGTGGCTTTCCTTGGGACGTGTGTTGTTTTTGCTGCCGCCTTCGCGAGCAAGCCCGCTCCCACATTTGACCGAGTTTCTTCAGTTGAAATGCAATCAAAAGTGGGAGCGGCGGTGCGACGATTCGACTTGCTCGCGAAGGGGCCTGTCCGGCTTACATAAAATCAAGCATCGCGAAACAACCAAGGCTGGCTCGCCCGGTGCTTGGCTTCAAACGCTGCAATCGCATCGCCGTCCTGCAAGGTCAGGCCGATGTCGTCCAAGCCGTTGATCAGGCAGTGCTTACGGAACGCATCGACTTCAAAGTGATACACCTTGCCATCCGGACGGGTCACGGTTTGCGCGGCCAGGTCGACGGTCAGTTGGTAGCCCTCTTCGGCCTCCACCTGCTTGAACAGCTCGTCGACTTCTTCGTCGGTCAGGATGATCGGCAACAGGCCGTTCTTGAAGCTGTTGTTGAAGAAGATGTCGGCATAGCTCGGCGCGATGATGCTGCGAAAGCCATATTCTTCCAGGGCCCACGGCGCGTGTTCACGGCTGGAGCCGCAACCGAAGTTTTCCCGGGCCAGCAGTACGCTGGCGCCTTGGTAACGCTCGGCGTTGAGCACGAAGTCCTTGTTCAGCGGGCGCTTGGAGTTGTCCTGGTAGGCGTAGCCCACGTCCAGGTAACGCCACTCGTCGAACAGGTTCGGGCCAAAACCGGTGCGCTTGATCGACTTCAAGAACTGCTTGGGGATGATCTGGTCGGTGTCGACGTTGGCACGGTCCAATGGGGCGACAAGGCCGGTGTGTTGGGTAAAAGCACGCATCGGGTATTCCTCAGATCAATTCGCGAACGTCGATGAAACGACCGTTGACGGCAGCCGCAGCAGCCATGGCCGGGCTGACCAAGTGGGTACGCCCACCGGCGCCCTGACGCCCTTCGAAGTTACGGTTGGAGGTGGAGGCGCAATGCTCGCCCGATTCCAAACGGTCCGGGTTCATCGCCAGGCACATCGAGCAGCCTGGCTCACGCCATTCAAAACCGGCTTCAAGAAAGATCTTGTCCAGGCCTTCGGCTTCGGCTTGCGCTTTGACCAGGCCCGAACCCGGCACCACGATGGCTTGTTTGATGGTCGACGCCACTTTGCGGCCCTTGGCGATCACCGCCGCAGCGCGCAGGTCTTCGATCCGCGAGTTGGTGCAGGACCCGATGAACACGCGGTCCAACTGGATGTCGGTGATCGCTTGGTTGGCCTGCAAGCCCATGTACTTCAAGGCGCGCTCGATGGAGCCGCGCTTGACCAGGTCGGTTTCTTTAGCCGGGTCCGGCACGTTCTGGTCGACGGCCAGGACCATTTCCGGCGAAGTGCCCCAGCTGACTTGTGGCTTGATCTGGGCAGCGTCGAGCTCGACCACGGTGTCGAACACCGCGTCGGCGTCGGAGACCAGGTCCTTCCAGGCTTCAACAGCGGCGTCCCAATCCGCACCTTGCGGAGCAAATGGGCGACCCTTGACGTATTCGACGGTTTTTTCGTCGGCCGCGACCATGCCGACGCGGGCACCGGCTTCGATGGACATGTTGCAGATGGTCATGCGGCCTTCGATAGACAGGTCGCGAATCGCACTGCCGGCGAACTCGATGGCATGGCCGTTACCGCCAGCGGTGCCGATCTTGCCGATCACCGCAAGGACGATGTCCTTGGCAGTCACGCCAAATGGCAATGTGCCTTCGACCTTGACCAGCATGTTCTTCATTTTCTTGGCGACCAGGCACTGGGTGGCGAACACATGTTCCACCTCGGAGGTGCCGATGCCGTGGGCCAAGGCGCCGAATGCACCGTGGGTGGAGGTGTGGGAATCACCGCACACCACGGTCATGCCCGGCAAGGTGGCGCCCTGCTCCGGGCCGATCACGTGCACGATGCCTTGACGCACGTCATTCATCTTGAATTCGGTAATGCCATATTCGTCGCAGTAATCGTCGAGGGTCTGAACCTGCAAACGCGAAACCTGGTCGGCAATCGCGTCGATGCCACCTTTGCGCTCGGGAGTGGTCGGCACGTTGTGGTCGGGGGTGGCGATGATGGAGTCGACGCGCCAAGGCTTGCGCCCGGCCAGACGCAGGCCTTCGAACGCTTGGGGCGAGGTCACTTCATGGATGATGTGACGGTCGATATAGATCAGCGACGAACCATCGTCGCGCCGTTTCACTTCATGGGAATCCCAAAGCTTGTCGTAAAGCGTTTTGCCGGCCATCAGTCGGTCCTCATCAGCGGTATTTCTTTATGCCGGGCTTTTCAATAACCCTTTGGCTTGTGAGGCTGATGGTATGGCGCTACATTAAATAACTCAAATTCATATTTTTTATGCTTTGGATTACCAACTGGAATACATCCATGGATCTGGCCAACCTCAATGCCTTCATTGCCATCGCCGAGACCGGGAGCTTCTCCGGCGCCGGCGAGCGCCTGCACCTGACCCAACCGGCCATCAGCAAACGCATCGCCGGTCTGGAGCAACAATTAAAGGTGCGCCTGTTCGATCGCCTGGGCCGTGAAGTCGGCTTGACCGAAGCCGGACGGGCCTTGCTGCCGCGCGCCTATCAGATCCTCAACGTGCTGGACGACACCCGCCGCGCACTCACCAACCTCACCGGCGAAGTCAGCGGCCGGCTGACCCTGGCCACCAGTCACCACATCGGCCTGCATCGCTTGCCGCCGGTGCTACGTACTTTTACCCGGGAATACCCGAATGTGGCGCTGGATATTCAGTTCCTCGATTCGGAAGTGGCCTACGAAGAAATCCTCCATGGCCGCGCCGAAGTGGCGGTGATTACCCTGGCGCCCGATCCTCACAACCTGGTACGCGCCACCCCGGTCTGGGATGACCCGCTGGATTTCGTGGTGGCGCCGGAACACAGCCTGATCAGCAACGGCAGCGTCAGCCTGGCCGATATTGCCGGCCACCCGGCGGTTTTCCCTGGAGGTAATACCTTTACCCACCATATCGTCAGCCGCCTGTTCGAGGCCCAGGGCCTCACCCCGAACATCGCGATGAGCACTAACTATCTGGAAACTATCAAGATGATGGTGTCCATCGGCCTGGCCTGGAGCGTGCTGCCACGCACCATGCTCGATGAGCAGGTGGCAAGTATCGCTTTACCGGGCATACAGCTCAGTCGCCAGCTAGGCTATATCGTGCACACCGAAAGGACGCTGTCGAACGCTGCGCGGGCTTTCATGAGCCTATTGGATGCACAGGTCGATCTGCCAGGGATACCGGCATGAAGCCGTGCGGCCTCAAGGTCTGAACAGAACCGCGCTGAACGCCCATTGAGCCAAGGCCCTTTGATAATGCGCAACCCCGTCGATTCCGTGCCACCCCTGCCCCGCATCTACGCCCTGGATCCCCAAGCGGCGGAACAAAGCTGGGACAGCGCCCCGCAATTGCTGGCAGCGCTCAATGCTGCCCGGCTAGGGGCTTGGTGTTGGGAAATCGACAGCGGACGTATCAGCTGGTCACGGGGCACCCAGGCACTGTTTGGCTTTGACCCACGCCAGCCGCTGCCCAACGACCTGGACTACCTGGACCTGCTGGCCCCCGAAGACAGCGCCCGCGTAGTGCGGGCATTCCATGCGGTGCTGGCGGGCGAGCCGTTCGAACAGGCCATGCATCACCATATCCAATGGCCAGATGGCAGCCTGCACTGGCTGGAAATCAACGGCAGCCTGGCGCCGGACAAGGCCGGACGGCGCCGCATGATCGGGGTGATCCGCGAAATCACCCACCAGCGCGACCGCGAAAACGCCCTCAGCCACTCCGAGAAACGCTTCGCCACGCTGTTCCACCTGTGCCCGAACATGGTCCTGCTGACCCGCCAGGCCGACGGCCTGATCAGCGAAGCCAACCAGTATTTTGAAATGCTGTTCGGCTGGCCGCTCGCCGACGCCATCGGCCGCACCACCCTGGACCTCGGCCTGTGGCGCCACCCGGAGCAACGCGCGCAGCTGGTAAAAGCCACCCAGCGCAAGGGCGAGCCGATCACCATGGAGGTGCAGTTTTGCGCCAGTAATGGCCAAATCCACGATGGTACCCTCAGTGCACAGAAGGTCGAGCTGGAGGGCGAGGCCTACCTGATCAGCACCTTTCTCGACACCACCGAGCGCAAAAACGCCGAGCAGGCCCTCAAGGACAGCCAGGAGCGCCTCGACCTGGCCCTGGATTCGGCGCAACTGGGTACCTGGGACTGGCACATCCCCACCGGCATGCTCTATGGCTCGGCCCGCGCCGCCCAATTGCACGGGCTGCCGCCGGAACCCTTCCATGAGTCGTTCGACGCCTTCTTCGAAGGCATGCCCGATGACGAGCGCGAAAGCATGCGCAACGCCTATCGGACCCTGCGCGAAGGCCCAGCCGGCAACTATCAACTGACTTACCGCGTGCCGATGGAAGACGGCAGTTCGCGCTACCTCGAAAGCCGCGCGCGCCTGTACCGTGACGAACAGGGCGCACCGCTGCGCATGGCCGGCACCTTGCTGGATATCACTGACCAGGTGGAACGCGAACAGCGCCTGACCGCCTCCGAGGAAAAATTCGCCAGCCTGTTCCAGGTCAGCCCCGACCCGATCTGCGTCACCTGTCTGGACGGCGGCACGTTTATCGAGATCAACCCCGCGTTTACCCAGACGTTTGGCTGGACGGCCGCCGAAGTCATCGACAAGAGCGCCGAACAGATCGGCCTGTGGGACGAATCCAGCAAGCGTCTGCAACGGATCGAGCGGGTGATCCGCGAGCAGGCGTTGAGCAATGTGGCGATCGTGGCGCATCACAAGAACGGTCAGGCGCTGACCTGCGTGATTTCCAGCCGACTGATCAAAGTGGGTGACCAGCCGTGTATCGTCACCACCTTGCGCGACATCACTCAGCAGCAACGCTCGGAAGCGGCGCTCAAGGCCAGCGAAGAGAAGTTCGCCAAAGCCTTCCATTCCAGCCCCGATGCCATTTCCATCACCGAGCGCGACACCGGCCGTTATGTGGAGGTCAACGACGGCTTCTGCCGCCTGACCGGCTATCGCGCCGAGGAGGCCATCGGCCTGACCCTTTACCAGATCGGCATCTGGGCCGACGAGAACCAACGCGCCGCGCTCCTGGCCGAATTGCAGATCAAGGGCCGTATCAATTACTTGGAAATGCTCTGGCACAACAAGCGCGGTGAGTTACTGGCAGTGGAAGTCTCGGTAGAGCCCATCACCTTGAACGAAACCCCGTGCTTGCTGCTGACCGCACGAGACGTGAGCCTGCTGAAAAACGCCCAGGCACAGATCCGCCACCTCGCCTACCACGACCCACTGACCAACCTGCCCAACCGCGCCCTGCTGATGGACCGCCTGAGCCAGCAGATCGCCCTGCTCAAGCGGCATAACCTGCGCGGCGCACTGTTGTTCCTCGACCTCGACCACTTCAAGCACATCAACGATTCCCTGGGCCATCCGGTGGGCGATACCGTGCTGAAGATCGTCACGGCCCGCCTGGAAGCCAGCGTGCGCATGGAAGACACCGTGGCGCGCCTGGGTGGCGATGAGTTCGTGGTGTTGCTCAGCGGCCTGGATGGCACGCGCACGGAGGTCAGCAACCAGGTACAGGAGCTGGCCGACACGTTGCGTGAGCTGCTTTCCGAGCCGATGTTTCTGGACGGCCATCGTTTACAGGTCACACCGAGCATTGGCGTGGCATTGATTCCCGATCACGGCTCCACGCCGGCGGACCTGCTCAAGCGTGCCGATATCGCCCTGTACCGCGCCAAGGATTCAGGACGCAATACCACCCAGATGTTCCACAACAGCATGCAAAAAACCGCCAGCGAACGCCTGCGCATGGAGACTGACCTGCGCCTGGCCCTGTCGCGCGGTGAATTCAGCGTGCATTACCAACCGCAAGTGGATGCGCGCGGCAACCGCATCGTCGGCGCCGAGGCCCTGGTGCGTTGGCAGCATCCGCAATTGGGCGCGCAGTCACCCTCCGAATTCATCAAGGTGCTGGAGGACAGCGGCCTCATTCTTGAAGTCGGCACCTGGATCCTGGATGAAGCCTGTGCGGCCTTCCAACAACTGATTGCGGAAGGCCTGGTCGACCCGCTGAATTTCAGTCTGTGCGTGAACATCAGCCCTCGGCAGTTCCGCCAGAACGACTTCGTGGAGCGGGTGGAGCGCAGTCTCAAGCAGCACAAATTGCCGTTCAGCCTGTTGAAACTGGAAATTACCGAAGGCATCGTGATCCAGAACCTGGACGACACCATCAGCAAAATGCGTCGCTTGAAAAAACTCGGCGTGAGCTTTGCGATGGATGACTTCGGCACCGGCTATTCATCGCTCACTTACCTCAAACGCCTGCCGGTGGATGCCCTGAAGATTGACCAGTCGTTTGTGCGTGACGCCACCCATGACCCCAACGATGCCGAGATCATCCGCGCCATTGTCGCCATGGCCCGCAGCCTGAACCTGGAGGTGATTGCCGAAGGGGTGGAAACCCAGGACCAACTGGCCTTCCTGCAGGGCCTGGGCTGCCATTTGTACCAAGGGTATTTGCATAGCCGACCGCTGCCCATGATCGGATTCCGCGAGCGTTTACTCGCGGGAGAAGGCCGGGGTTAAACCAGTTTCAAGGCGTGACCTTCCTTTTGCATCCAGTCCGAACCTTGCAACTCGCGCTTGATGCCATATTCATCAATGGCCCCCTCCACAACGACCACCGAATGCCCGAAGTTCGCCAAGGTGCCTGGCACGCCTGATGCCAGCTCCTGCACGCTACTGGGGCGGGTAAAAGCGTATAAGCCGAGGCGACGCAACGCATCGCCCGGAATCTCACCGTCGTTCAGCGTTTTCAGGGCGGCGTCAAAACTTGCACTGGCGCGGAACTCATGATTTTCCAGCTGGGCACGCTTGGCGCTCGCCGCGTAGAGGAATACCGCATCGTCAACCAGGCCCTTGTCCTCGCCATGGAAGTTGGCAGCCGCTCGCGCCCTTTGCAACTCGACGTGAGTGAAGCGCACCGTGCAACCATCACGCATGATGGTGGTGAAACCTTCGGGCGTTTCGGTGACATGCTTGAAGATCCCCATAGGGTTCTGCCCATACTTCATCATCGCAGCCTTGATTGCCGACACCGTGACACAGTTACCCTCGACGCCTTGATAGAAACCGTTCCAGATATCGACAGGCTTTGTGCCGACGGGCACCGCCGAGAACTGCGCAGGCTTACCGTTGGGTTCGACCGGTACGTCTGCGGCAAGCTGGTAGCCATAATCCTTGCTGACAGCCGCTTGCCCACCGTTATCATGCTTGATGCCATCCGCGACCAATGCACCCGAATAGTTAAAGGTGCTGATAACGCCGACGCTGCCTGGCTCACGCAATTTATCGGGGGGCACAACGCGTATGAAGCCGATCAGGCCCATGCCTTTCAACACGCGATAGGTGTGCTCCCCACGCAAGGTGCTCGATAGCGCTGCATCAAACTCAACATTGCCCTCGACCTGCTTGCGCTTGGCAAAGGCGGCCAGCATGAAATTGGCATCGGCGCCCATTGGCGCGTCAGGGCCGGTCAATCGTGAGGCTCCACAGGTGCGTTGCAACTCCTGCGCTGACAGCGTCACTTCAAACCCATCTTTCATGGTGATGCGGTAACCCGTTTTCGTGGCCTCGACCGTTTCAAACATGTCGGAGGGCGAGCGGCCAAACCGCAGCATCATCATCTTGATGACAGCAGCATGGCTGCTCAGGTCAAACACTTCGCCGAAATTACGCGAAACCGGCGCGAATCCCTGCAACACCTCTGCAACGTCGGGAGGGGCACTTTTATTGCGGCGTTCAAACTCGGGGACGACCGTCGGCGGTTCGGGGGCAGGGGCAACGCGGCGCGTTGGCGCACTGTCGCTCACCAACGTATACATATAGCTTCGATCGGGAGAACGTTGCCGGCCAAACTGATGCGCCTTGTCAGCGTAAATTAACGACGAGCCAGAGTCATAGCTGTCTGCAACCCCCGCCAGCCCCTCCGAGATAGCCGTTGCAGTGGGGCGGTATTGGAGATGGCCGGACAACCCCATGCCTTTGAGCATGTTGAACGCCGTTTCACCCTGCAACGACTGGGTCAAGACCGACTCAAAACCAGGCCGATCAGCCGCATTACCGCTGGCTGATTGTTTGCGCTTGATAAACACAGCCAACGCAAAATGGGCACTGCTCAGTGCATCGTTGTGATGGCCGGTAAAACGCGACGCGGACGCCGCCTGCTGCAACTCCTGTTTGGAAACATGCAGCGTGTAACCATCTTTCATGGTCACGTCATACCCATCGTTACTGCCCTTTACTTCGTTGAAAAAATCCGCAGGACGCGGGCCAAACGTGAGCATCATCAGATTAATGACGGCGCTGTGCGAACTGGCATTGAAATGCTCACCGAAGCCACGCTCCGGCACATCAACAGGGGGAGTGCGAGATATTCCTAAAGCACTCGACAACTGCGCAGCCATGGGGTTAGAACGCACGAAAGATCCAATTGCAAACGTACTCATATCGTTAACTCTTTTATTAATTAGTTGGACGAGTTCGTGACAAGAAAATCAGATCAAACGTTGTTCACATCAACGCGATGGCTTGGCCGCCTGCGGGCCGGCCGCCTTTGCGCCCATAGTTCTCTTCAATTCCGTCCACGATAGCCACTGAGTGCCCGCGCCGGTTGACCATGCCAATCAATGACTTGTCAGCGAATTCACGCACCGATACACGCTTCATATGGTCTTTTAGCCCCAGACGTTTGAACCCCTCCCCAGGGCCCCATTCATCTTCACCATCGTTGAGGCTTCTTATGGCGGCTTCATAACTTTTGCCTGCCCGTCCGTCGTTGTTCTCCATTTGCGCCCGCTTGGCAGAAACTGCAAACAGGAAATGTGCATCCTTGAGCATGCCAGGATCATTTATTCCAACAAAGTTGGAGCCGCGGATGGCACTGTCCAACTCCGCCTTGCTGAGTTCTACCGTCATGCCGTCACGCATGACAACTTTAAATCCATCCACGCCTTTCTCGACAGACTTGTAAATATCCTTAGGGCTTTGGCCAAACTTTGCCATCGCCGCCTTGATAGCGGAGATTGTCACACAGTTACCATTTCTGCCCTGACGAAAACCACTGAAGATATCTTTGGGCTTTGCACCTCGACGCTGAGTGGAAAGCTCGGGGATAGGTTCGTTTTGTTTATCGGTGAGCCTCGTATCGGGAGTGGGTTGTACGCGTGGCGACGGTGCAGGTACATCGTTGTTTTTCGGTTCAACCGGATGCACGTCTCCACGCAAAAGGCTTTGCAATTGAGTGAAAAACTGCTTGAACACTTCTCCCAACATGCTGAGCAAGGCCGAAGTGTCCGCGTTATTACTGAAACTATCGGACTTTACCTCTGAGCGAGGAACAGCTGTTGCAGTACGAACGTTTTCTCTGGGCACAGAGTGGAGCGATGCACGAACTGAATGGTCTGGTGTCCGGCAAGGCTCAATAGTTGGCGATACAACACGGTTATGGCTTATCGATAACATGTTTTAAGTCTCATTGAGTGCCCCCTGGCCGAAACGACCAGAGGACCAGCATTTATGTTCAACGCGTCAAGATAACGGGCTCAAAAACGTGGACGGAGGCCAGGCTTGTTAGCTCGGTGGTTGTCGAAACGCTTATGGGATTGGCTGCTGCAATCATCAACCAAGTCATCCGGTGCGGGGGATGTAAGGTCCGTATTGGGTGGGGTATTAGGCTTTGGATTCACAGGGGCCGGGGTATCAGGCTTTGGATTCACGTTGGTCGGGGTAACAGGCCTTGGATTCACATGGATCGGGGTATCAGGCTTTGGATTCACGTTGGTCGGGATGTCCGGCCTTGGATTCACATTGGTCGGGGTAACAGGCTTGGGATTCACGTTGGTCGGGGTAACAGGCTTGGGATTCACATGGGTCGGAATGACCGGAGGCTGTGGCGACGGCTGTCCGTCGGGCTTCGGCATTACCGGGGGTTGTGGAGACGGCTGCTTATCAAGCCTCGGCGTCACCGGAGGTTGTGGCGCTACTTTTTCATCTGTATGCGGGCAATGACAGTTTTGGACCTGCACCGTCACGTTGATATCAGACGACAGCTTATTTTTATAATCCACAGGGGTGAGAGGAGGCTTTGCCTGCTGAGTATCGAGTTTGCCGTCAGGCCTAATGCTCACCTGGGTACGACCATCCGGCATGACTTTAACCTCCGGGTCCGGCTTCACCCGTGCCTTGGTATCCGCTTCGGGTGCAACCTTGTCCTGCGCCTTCGCATCCACAACGGTCTTGGCATCGGTGCCAGGCAGCACGGTCTTCTTGGTATCCGCCCCCGGTGCGACCTTGTGCTCGACCTTCCCATCCGGCACGTTCTTGGTATCGGTGCCAGGTAGCACGGTCTTCTTGGTATCCACCCCCGGTGCGACCTTGTGCTCGACCTTCCCATCCGGCACGTTCTTGGTATCGGT
>NZ_JBZXDZ010000005.1:0-4366 GCF_058725305.1 Pseudomonas sp. DW-iso3 | reverse complement strand
GCCAGGTAGCACGGTCTTCTTGGTATCCACCCCCGGTGCGACCTTGTGTTCGGCCTTCATATCCGGAACGTTCTTGCCATCGGTACCAGGCTTCACCGGGGGCTGGGCATCAAGGTCACTAGGCAGGCGGGGCAACACCCCCATGCCCGCGAGCATGCTACGCATCGCTTTGACCGCGAACTCAAACATGGCAAATAACTTTTCCAGGGACTCCTTATTCATCGGCACATTGTTTTCTTTTGGTGTCGGACTACTGTCCTTTAGAAACTTATTCATACTGTCCATAGACGGCGACAATTCGAGCGATTTATCAGCGTGCACGGAAGTCTGGTTAAGCTGTGGATAATGTGTGTTCGTTGGCATGAACTGCTTGGCCGAGACATTAGACATATTTTTATTCCTGAATCTGTGCCCACCCCCGCACCGGCAGGAGAGAGACCATGATTGACATTAAGTGTGAAACAACGGTGAGTTCGACAAACTCGCAAGATTCGTGGGGCGCAACGGAGATGAGTTCCGAATAATCGTGGCTTATATAAGGAAACCAATTGGGCACCCGAGACGTTTGCCTATGGACATTCGCAGAAAAACCCAGACTGCACGCGCCTCACATCCACCCAAGAGTGGAAACTTCAGGAAACACCCCATGAACAAAGCAACTTAATGAAAACAACAACGCTATTTAAAAAACAAAAGCTATGTTAATTGGCGCACGCGCAAGTACCTGTCCTACCACCCGAGAACATTAAAAAATTAAACTTCAGTAGCAGTTGAGCCAAACATTCATACGCCTTTGCATATATCTCGCAACACCACAACAACCACCCAAAACAAATAAAAACCCAAGCCAGGCCCAGGCAGCACAGGGCGATGCCAAACATATTTTTCAGACAAAAAAAAGGCACCTTTCGGCGCCCCTTACAGCAACAGATGAAACACTTATATATGTAAACCTAATCTTGCAGCGCCACAGACTGTTCGCGCCGACTGGGCATACCCAACAAACGCCCGACCTGCTCCAGGTCGGTTTCCCTGCGCATCAGCGTAAACAAATCCACCGCCTCAGGGTAATTGCGGGTGAGCATCGCCAGCCATTGCTTCAAACGCCCCGGCGCCTGACGCTCGGTCAGTTGTGCCACCGACTGGGTCCAAAACTCCTGGAGCATCGGCTGCATCTCTGCCCACGTCATCTCGACCACCTCCTCCCCTGCCCGCGCCGCAGCGATCTGCCGCGCCAGGTCCGGACGCGCTACCAGGCCACGGCCCAGCATGATGTCTTCGGCGCCACTGACTTCGCGACAGCGCTTCCAGTCTTCAACACTCCAGATATCGCCATTGGCGAACACCGGGACCTTGACCACCTCCTGTACGCGCGGGATCCATTCCCAATGGGCAGGCGGCTTGTAGCCGTCGGTCTTGGTACGCGCATGCACCACGATATGCGCCGCGCCGCCTTCGGCCAGGGCCGTGGCGCAGACCAGAGCGCCATCCGGGCTGTCGAAACCCAGGCGCATTTTCGCGGTGACGGGAATGTGGGCCGGCACTGCGCGTCGGACGTGTTCGACGATCTGGTTGAGCAGCTCCGGCTCCTTGAGCAGCACCGCACCGCCTCGGGACTTGTTGACGGTCTTGGCCGGGCAGCCGAAGTTCAGGTCGATGACCTGCGAACCCAGCTCACACGCCAGCGCGGCGTTTTCCGCCAGGCACACCGGGTCGGAGCCGAGCAATTGCACACGCAACGGCACACCCGCAGCGGTGTGGGCACCGTGGAGCAGTTCCGGGGCGAGTTTGTGGAAATACGCAGGGGTGAGCAGGCGGTCGTTGACGCGGATGAACTCGGTCACGCACCAGTCAATACCGCCGACACGGGTGAGAACGTCCCGCAGGATGTTGTCGACCAACCCCTCCATGGGCGCCAAAGCAATTTGCATGGAAAACACTCAACAAAAATCGTGGCGCAGTTTACTGGGTTTCCCACAGCAACCGTTAACCCCCTGTCAGGGCGGGGCCATAACCGTCGAGAAATTCCGCGGGCATGCGCTTGGGCTTGCCGGTGGACAGCTCGATGCAGACAAAGGTGGTGTGCGCGCGTAGCAGGGTCGCGCCGTCACGCGGGCGTACCAGTTGAAAGCGCCGGGTCATCTTCAGGCGCTGGTCCCAGTCGACGATCCAGGTGGCCAGTTGCAACTCATCGCCTTCGTAGCCTGCGGCGAGGTAGTCGATCTCATGACGCACCACCGCCATGGCACGGTCCAGGCGGCGATATTCGGTCAGGTCCAGGCCCAGCCGCTGGGAATGGCGCCAGGCGCAGCGCTCCAGCCAGGACACGTACACCGCGTTATTGGCGTGCCCCAGTCCGTCGATGTCTTCAGGGGCGACCTGCAGATCGATGATAAACGGCGTTGCCAAATCCCAGCCCATGCCTTGCTCCCGGTCGATTAACTTAACCGGGGCAGTGTATCAGGCAGTTTGCCGCTCCTGTAAACGACGGCCGGCCAGCAGCGCCAGCACACCGTCGATCACGCGCGGATCGGCCAGTACTTTCTGGTGACCGCCCTGTTCCAGGCGCAGCAGACGGCTGTCAAACCAGGCTTCGTGAATGGCTTGGGAGGCTTTGACCGGGACGAAGGTATCGTCTTCGGCGTGTACGATCAGGCCAGGAATGTTCATCTGGTAGTGGGCCACATCCAAATGCTTGAGCGGCATGCCGAAGGTCATTTCGACCTCATGGATGAAGGCCGAGCGTGCCCGCGCCGGCAAACCTACCATCTTGGTGAAGCCACGCAGCACATCCAGAAAGCGTGACGGTGCAGCGATGCTGACCAGCGCCTCGGTACGCAAGCCCAACTGCACCGCCAACATCGCACTGGCGCCGCCCATGGAATGGCCGATCACCGCGTGCAGCGGCGGCAACTCGGCAGCGGCTTCGAGCATGGCACGGGCGAACAGCAGCACATGGGCTTCACGCCCTGGCGAACGACCATGGGCAGGGCCGTCGAGCGCAATCACTGAATAACCGTTATCGACCAACGCCGTGATCAGGCTGGCGAATTGAGTGGGCCGCCCTTCCCAACCGTGCATCAACAATACTGCGGGCCCCTGGCCCCAACGCAAGGCGGACAAACCGAAACGCAAGGTGATGCGCTCCGATTGCGCCAGCAGCGGCAGCTCCCAGTCACGCGGCGGCAGGTCGCGGGGTGTCATGAAGGCGCGGCGCATCTTGCCGGCCACCGTTTGCGGCGCCAAATGCCCCAGGGTGCCGTTGAAGCGACGAATCCAGGTTAATGTGCCCATCATGACAACCCTCTTCTAGCGCACGGCCGACTTGGCGGCGCGCAGCACACGGTCAGACAACTCACCGGGCCCCAAGGCGCGGGCCAAGGCCAGGCCACCGATCATCAGCGCCATGTCAGCCAGGGCTTTGTCGGTGTCTTCAGGGCTGGCGGCGAGTTGCGCGGCCATCAGCTCGCAATGCTCGTTCAGCGCTTGGCGGAATTCATCTGGCAGGCGGCTCATCTCGCCGACAGTTGCCGGGATCGGACAGGCCTGGGCAGTTGAGTCACGGTGTTTGCGTGACAGATAAAACGCCGCCACAAGGCTTCTGCGCTCCTCTCCGGTCAACTGGGCGTCCATGTCATCAATCGACGCACGACGCTTGGCCAGCAACTGGGTGAAGGCCTCCAGCATCAGTGCGTCCTTGCTTTCGAAGTGCGCGTAGAAACCACCGACGGTCAGCCCCGCCGCGCCCATGACTTCACCCACACTCGGCTCAGCCGGGCCGCGCTGGATCAACGCGGCGCTGGCGGCCTGCAAAATGCGTTCGCGGGTTTGCGCTTTTTTATCGCTCATCATTGCCTCCGATGCTCATGGGTTGAATATTATTACCATAATAATATTCCGCAAGCCACCCGCGCGACCGTTGGTCAGAGGAGAAGAATGGGAAAGAGGAGAGAATTGGCCAAACGCCAGACAAACAAAAGGGCCATTCAATAATTGAATGACCCTTAAAAATCCCGCAGAGCGGGTAATCGTGGCGTCCCCTAGGGGACTCGAACCCCTGTTACCGCCGTGAAAGGGCGGTGTCCTAGGCCACTAGACGAAGGGGACACAAACCTTCTGTACACTGATCAGCGCTGAGAACTGATCGATTCAAGGACGGTGTGGCCAGACCTTGAACCTGTAAATTGGTGGAGCTAAACGGGATCGAACCGTTGACCTCTTGCATGCCATGCAAGCGCTCTCCCAGCTGAGCTATAGCCCCGGATTTTTCGTCTCGCGACGCAGCAGACCTTTCGAGCTGCTTGTTGAAACTGGCGTCCCCTAGGGGACTCGAACCCCTGTTACCGCCGTGAAAGGGCGGTGTCCT
>NZ_JBZXDZ010000004.1:554279-621798 GCF_058725305.1 Pseudomonas sp. DW-iso3 | reverse complement strand
ACTTCTTCGAAACCCGTGTGATCGAGTACCAGACCGGCGGCGCGCTGAGCTGGGACTAACGTGTAGGAGCTGGCTTGCCGGCGATGGCGATCATGCGGGCGCCATCGCCGGCAAGCCGGCTCCTACAGGTTTGGTGTTGATACCCGTTAAATAGTTTTTATGCCCAATCAAACCATCAAGACGCCCTGCGTCGGCTTGTGTTCCACCGTTTACGGGGACTTGGTCTGCCGGGGCTGCAAGCGTTATCACCATGAAGTGATCCAGTGGAACGGCTACAACGCCGACGAGAAACAGGCGGTGTGGCTGCGCCTGGAGCAATTGCTGGTGCAGGTGATGGCCAGCAAGCTGGAGGTGTTTGATGCGCACCTGCTGCGTCAGCAACTGGAGAACCGCAAGATCCGTTTCGTCCCGCACCAGTCACCGTATTGCTGGGCGTACCAGCTGATTGCACGGGGTGCGCGGGTGATTTCCAAGCTGGATGCGTATGGGCTGGCATTGCTGCCAGAGTTTCGCGAACGCAGCCTGGCGGATCTTCGGGATGCGATTGACCGGGAGTTTTTCCTGCTGTCAGAGGCGCATTACGAGCGGTACATCGCCCCAGGTTTCCTGAAGGAAACGTTTGGCCCCGCCCTGATCGCCACGCTCTGAAAAACACGGTGGGAGCCGGCTTGCCGGCGATGGCGACCTTACGGACGCCATCGCCGGCAAGCCGGGCTTTTACGGGTTCAGGCGTTCCAGGAAGCGTCGCGTTCCGCCTGCAGGCCGTAGCGCTCAATCGCCTGCTGACACACTTGCGGCGCCAGGCTGCCCTGCTCCGCCAACGCCGTCAGCGCTGCCAGCACCAGGTGATGGCGATCCACCTCAAAAAAATCCCGCAGCGCCGCCCGCGTATCGCTGCGTCCAAAGCCGTCCGTACCCAGTACGGTGTAGCGGGAACCCAAGTAAGAGCCAATCATCTGCGGCACTGCCCGCACATAGTCGGACACCGCAATCACCGGCGCGCCGTGGGGCAAGCATTCATTCACATGGCTGACCCGCGCCACTGCCTGCGGATGCAAGCGGTTCCATCGTTCCACCTCCCGCGCATCCCGCGCCAGCTCGCTGAAACTGGTGACGCTGAACACCTCGCTCGCCACCTGCCAATCGTCCGCCAGCAACTGTGCCGCTGCCTGGGCTTCGCGCACCAGCGTGCCCGACCCGAGCAGGCGCACCTGGGCACCGGCCGCGCCTTGCAGGCGATACATGCCCTTGATGATCGCCGCTTCAACCCCTTCCGGCAGGCTCGGCTGCGGATAGTTTTCGTTCATCAGGGTCACGTAGTAGAACTCGTCCACATCCTGCTCCAGCATCTGGCGCATGCCGTGATCGAGGATCACCGCGAATTCCCCGGCGAACGCCGGGTCGTAGGCACGGCAATTGGGCACGGTGGCAGCGGTGAGGTGGCTGCTGCCGTCCTGGTGCTGCAAGCCTTCGCCCCCCAGGGTGGTGCGTCCGGCGGTGGCACCCAGCAGGAAGCCACGGGCGCGTTGGTCGGCGGCCGCCCAGATCAGGTCGCCAACGCGCTGGAAGCCGAACATCGAGTAATAGATGTAGAACGGCAACATGCGCAGGCCATGCACCGAATAGCTGGTCGCCGCCGCGACCCAGGAACTGATGGCGCTGGCCTCACTGATACCTTCCTCCAGGATCTGCCCGTCGGTGGCTTCGCGGTAGCTGAGGATCGAGCCAATGTCCTCAGGCTCGTAGCGTTGACCGACGCTTGAATAAATACCGATCTGCTTGAACAGGTTGGCCATGCCGAATGTCCGCGCTTCATCGGCCACGATAGGCACGATACGTGGGCCCAGGGCCTTATCCTTGAGCAGGTTGGTCAACATGCGCACGAAGGCCATGGTGGTGGACATTTCCTTGCCGTCGGCGGCCGTCGCGAAGCCGGCGTATGCCGAAACCGCCGGCACGCCGACCGGGGTGGCGCCCTGACTGCGACGGGGCACGTAGCCGCCCAACGCAGTGCGGCGCTGGTGCAGATAGCGCAACTCCAGGCTGTCCTCGGCCGGTTTGAAGAAGCTCAGTGATTCGGTCTGTTCATCGGTCAGCGGCAACTGGAAGCGATTGCGGAAGGCGATCAACGCATCACGGTCCAACTTCTTCTGCTGGTGAGTGGTCATCTTGCCCTGCCCGGCCTCGCCCATGCCGAAGCCTTTCTTGGTCTGGGCCAGAATCACCGTGGGTTTGCCTTTGACCCGACGTGCGGCGTGATAGGCCGCGTGGATCTTGACCATGTCGTGGCCGCCACGCTTGAGACGGTCGATCTGCTCATCGCTCATGCCCTCGACCAGCCGGGCCAGGGATTCGCTCTGGCCGAAGAAGTGTTCACGGTTGTAGGCACCGTCCTTGGCGGCGAAGGTCTGGAATTGACCGTCGACGGTGTTGGACAAGGTGTTGACCAGCGAACCGTCAGCGTCATTGGCCAGCAACGCATCCCAGTCCGAGCCCCACACCAGCTTGATCACGTTCCAGCCCGCGCCGGCGAACAAGGCTTCCAGCTCATCGATGATTCGCCCATTGCCGCGCACTGGGCCGTCGAGGCGTTGCAGGTTGCAGTTGACCACCCAGGTCAAGTTGTCCAGGCCTTCGCGGGCGGCCAGGGTCAGGGCCGACATGCTTTCCGGCTCGTCCATCTCGCCATCGCCGAAAACGCCCCAAACGTGGCGGTCGCGGGTGTCCTGCAAGTTGCGATGCTGCAAGTAGCGCATGAAACGCGCCTGGAAGATCGAACTGATGGGGCCGATGCCCATGGATCCGGTGGGAAACTGCCAGAAGTCCGGCATCAACCACGGGTGCGGGTAGCTGGACAGGCCGCGTGCGCCATGCGCGGACCCGCCTATTTCCTGTCGATAGTGGGCCAGGTCGTGCTCGCTCAAGCGCCCTTCAAGGAACGCCCGCGCGTAGATGCCCGGCGCGGAATGCGGCTGATAGAACACCAGGTCGCCGCCAAACCCTTCGTTGCGCGCGCGGAAAAAGTGGTTGAAACCCACTTCGAACAAGTCCGCCGCACTGGCGTAGCTGGCGATATGGCCACCCAGTTCGCCATAGGCCTGGTTGGCGCGCACCACCATGGCCAAGGCGTTCCAGCGTACCAGCGAGGCCAAACGTTCTTCGGTAGCAAGGTCGCCGGGGAATGCCGGTTGCTGCGCCACGCTGATGCTATTGATATAGGGCGTGCCGTGGCGGGGTTTCCAGTCGATGTGCGCAGCACTGGCGTCTTGAGCCAGCACGTCGAGGATCTGGCGCGCCCGCACGGGGCCGGCGTGGGTGACCAGGGAAGCCAGGGCGTCGCGCCACTCATCCAACTCTTGCTGGTCAATCACCGCATTCGTGAAACCGTTCATGGGCACCTCCGGCGTTTTTTTCCAGTTTATGTCGGTGCTGGAGGATTTTTTGCCTGTTATCAGGCGTTCACCGTTGAATTTTGAGCATGAATCACTCCCAGGCTTCGTTTTACCAGCACGTTATGCTCCAGCAGGACGAAAGCCCGCAATTGTGTTTAAAATGCCGCCCGCTCAACGACCGACGCTTAACGATGACCCCAGACGTACTCGCCACCCTGCACACTCACCTGCTCACCGCCCTGGCGAACCCACCGGCTGAAACCCGCCGCCTGTTCCACGGCCGTGGCCGCTGCTGGCCGGGCCTGGAGCAACTGACGGTGGACTGGTTGCAAGGCGTGCTGTTGGTGGCGTTGTTCAAGGAGCCGGACGCTGCACAACTGGACGCCCTGAAACAGCTGCTGCAAACCGAGTTCGGTACGTACACCGTCGCCCTGCAACACCGCTACCTGCCGCAAAGCACCACTGAATGGCTGGCGGGTAACCCTGTCGACGAGCTGACCATTACTGAAGGCGGTCTGCGCTACCTGATCGACCTGGGTAAAAAACAGAACAGCGGGCTGTTCCTCGACATGCGCTACGGCCGCAACTGGGTGCGCGAGCAGGCCAAGGGCCAGCGCGTGCTCAACCTGTTTGCCTATACCTGCGGGTTTTCCGTGGCGGCCATCGAAGGTGGCGCGGACCACGTAGTGAACCTGGACATGGCGCGTGGTGCCTTGAGCCGTGGCCGTGACAACCATCGCCTGAATGGTCATGACCTGAGCAGAGTCAGTTTCCTGGGCCACGACCTGTTCAAGTCCTGGGCCAAAGTCACCCATAGCGGCCCCTATGACCTGGTGATCATCGACCCACCCTCGTTCCAGAAAGGCAGTTTCCTGCTGACCAAGGACTACCAGCGCGTGCTGCGCCGCCTGCCGGACCTGCTTACACCACAAGGCACTGTATTGGCTTGCATGAACGATCCGGCCTTTGGTGAAGACTTCCTGATCGACGGTGTCACCCGCGAGGCTCCGGGCCTGCGTTTTGTTGAACGGCTACAAAACCCGCCGGAATTTCCTGACATTGATGTGCAAAGTGGCTTAAAGGCGCTGGTGTTCCGCCAGGGCTGATGCCGAAACGTCCTACGCTTGCTACGCTAAGTGATACGCCGGGGTGGTGAACCTTCTTACCCCCTTCCCGGTCGATACCTGCATTCCCCGGCCAGACTCGACGGCGTCACGTTGTCGGCTGCCCCGTTTCACCTTTTGGAGAACCGCCCGTGATATCGACCCTGCATGTAGCCAGACTCAAAGCCTGGGGCGCCCACGGCTTTACCGCCACCGGTGTGGTATTGGCCTTTCTGGCTACCCTGGCGCTGCTGGAAAACTCACCCAAGGCCTGCCTGTTGTGGCTGGGCCTGGCATTGGTGGTGGACGGTGTCGACGGTTCACTGGCGCGACGCGTGAATGTCAGCACGGTTTTGCCGAGCTTCGACGGTTCGGTGCTCGACCTGGTGATCGATTACCTCACCTACGTATTCATTCCAGCGTTGTTCATCTACCGCTACATCGACCTGCCGGACTTCACCCACCTGTTTGCGGTGTCGGTGATCCTGGTGTCGTCGCTGTTCTGCTTCTGCAACGTCAACATGAAAAGCAAGGACAACTACTTCGTGGGCTTCCCCGCCGCGTGGAATGTGGTGGCCTTGTGCGTCTATATCATCCAGCCGGAAGCCTGGGTCACCTTGCTGACGGTGATCGGCCTGGCCCTGCTGACCGTGACGCCGATGAAATTCCTGCACCCGTTCCGGGTGAAGCGTTTCATGCCGATCAATATCGCGGTGACCACGATCTGGCTGCTGTGCAGCTTTTTGATGGTGGTGGATTACCCGAATACCAACCCGTGGACGTTCGGGCTGTGGTCGTTAATGTCGGCTTACTTCCTGGGGATTTGTATCTGGCGCACGGCGCTGGAATGGATCGAAAAACGTCACGGTTGATCGCAGTTGAAGATGTGGGAGCGGGCTTGCTCGCGAATGCTGAGTGTCAGTCGGTACATCGGGTACTGATACACCGCATTGGCGAGCAAGCCCGCTCCCACATTTGGATTGCGTCTAGCTGGCGAGTAAGATGGCGGCCTTTCGCTTAGCGCCCTGCCAATCATAAGCCCAGCCCATGCCCTTCGAACTCAGCGTAGACCTCACCACCCTCGCCATCCTGGCCGTTGTCGCCTTTATCGCCGGCTTCATCGACGCCATCGCTGGCGGTGGCGGTTTGCTCACCACCCCTGCGCTGCTCACCGCCGGTATGCCACCGCACTTGGTGCTGGGCACCAACAAGCTCAGTTCCACCTTCGGCTCGGCCACCGCCAGCTTCACCTTTTATCGCCGCAAGCTGTTCCATCCGCGCCAGTGGGTGCATGCCATCGTCGGCACGCTGGTCGGCGCCCTCACCGGCGCCGTAGTCGCCCACTACCTGCCCGCCGAAACCCTGAACAAGATGCTGCCGGTGATCGTGTTCGCCTGTGGCGTGTACCTGCTGTTTGGCGGCACGCCCAAGGCGCCGCTGGACGCCGATGCGCCGATCAAGAAGAAATGGCAATCCACCCAGGGCTTCAGCCTGGGCTTCTACGACGGCGTGGCCGGCCCCGGAACCGGGGCGTTCTGGACCGTGAGCACGATGCTGCTGCACCCCATCGACCTGGTGAAAGCCAGCGGCGTGGCGCGCAGCATGAACTTCGTCAGCAACGCGGCGGCGCTGACGGTGTTTATCATCAACGGCTCGGTGGACTGGATCGTCGGCCTGGCCATGGGCATCTCGGTAATGTGCGGCGCGTTCTTTGGCGCACGCAGCGCGATCAGCGGCGGCGCCAAATTCATTCGCCCGGTGTTTATCACCGTGGTCCTTGGCCTGACAGTGCGCCTAGCCTGGCAGCACTGGTTCAGCGTGGCCTAGTCGACGGGCCAGGTAGAGGTCGATCAAGTAACGCGCAATCGAGCGAGAGGCCGGCAACGGCGGCAGGTCGTGGATGTTGAACCACTGCGCGTCCTCGATTTCGTCCGCCTGGGGCACGATGTCACCACCGGCGTACTCGGCATGGAAGCCCAGCATCATCGAATGAGGGAACGGCCAGCATTGGCTGCCCATGTACTGGATATTCTTGACCTCTACCTGCACTTCTTCGCGTACCTCGCGGATCAGACAGTCTTCGGCCGACTCGCCCGGCTCGGCAAAACCCGCCAGCGTGCTGTACACCCCCGTGACAAAACGTGGCGAACGCGCCAGCAGGATCTCGTCGCCACGGGTCACCAGCACGATCATGCTCGGCGAGATCCGTGGGTAGCTGCGCAAGTCGCAGGCCTCGCAATACATCGCCCGCTCGCGTGGCACCTGGACCATGGCCTGGCCGCAACGCCCACAAAACCTGTGTTCACGCGCCCAGGTACCGATCTGTGCCGCATACCCCAGCACTTTGTAAAGCGTGTGGTCGCCTTGCAGCATGAAGCCGCGCAGACCCTGCCAGCCGCAGCCCGGTACTTCAGCAGGGGCATCGAGTTCCAGCAGGTACACCGGTTCGCCATCAAGGTGGCCAATGCCGTGTTCGGCGAACACCGAGAGGTCCTGGCGCTTGAGCCACTCCCGGGGAAACAAGGGGCCATTGGTGTCGTGTAAAAAGCCCTCGCGGCTGCGGGCGACGGCCCAGCCACCGGGGGTGTCGTTGTCCAGCAACGTTGTGGTAATCCAGCCTGGGGTCATGTCAGTCAATCCACGAATTCGGGTTTCTGCTTACTCATGTGGGCCGCGATGGCCACGCGCAGGTCGTTGGATTGCAACATAGCCGCGTTCCAGGTGGCAACGTATTCCAGACCATCATTGACTGTATGGTCACGCATGTAGCTGATCATGGCCTTGGTGCCGGTGACGGCTATCGGCGACTTGACGGCGATTTCATGGGCGATTTCCATGACGCCGGCCAACAGGCTGTCCTGATCGGGATAGACGCGATTGACCAGGCCGATGCTGCGCGCCTCTTCAGCGCCAAACTGGCGGCCCGTGTAGGCAAGTTCGCGCAGCATGCCGTCGCCGATGATGCGCGGCAGGCGCTGCAAGGTGCCGACGTCGGCGGCCATGCCAATGTCGATTTCCTTGATGGAAAATTGCGCGCCCTCGGCGGCGTAGCGCATGTCGCAGGCGCTGATCAGGTCGATGGCGCCGCCGATGCAGTAACCCTGGACCGCCGCCAGCACCGGCTTGCGGCAGTTATCGACGGCATTGAACGAGGCTTGCAGTTCAAGGATCTTGCGGCGCAGCAGGCGCGCATTGCGGCCCACGTCCTTGCCGAACTCGTTGGCCACCGAGGCCAGCATCATCAGGTCGATGCCGGAGGAAAAATGCTTGCCTGCACCGCTAAGCACCACGGCGCGCACGGCGTCGGTGTCCTCGATCCATTGGAAGATGTCGATGATCTCGGTCCAGAACGCGGCGTTCATCGCGTTGATCTTTTCCGGGCGGTTGATCTGCACATGGGCAACGTTGCCGATGAGTTCGACGACAAAAGCGTGGTATTCGGACATGGCAGTGATCCCTGACTGGCGAGTGATAAGGCCCGAACTATAACAAGGGAACGTCACGGCACATCGGCCAAAAACGGGACAGGCCAATGTGATGGAATGTTGTGAGTGATCACTTCATGCAGCACCGATACATTTCACCCAAGGCGGCCGATTTATCGGCTATACAATCAGGGCCATTGCCTGGAGCCGCCTATGCCGACTACGTTTCGCTCAACCTTGATCCTGGCCCTGGTGGTCGTATTGACCGGTATCGGTGCCGGGTTGGGCGGGATGCTGCTGGCATTGCTCCTGCACGGTATTCAGCACCTGGCCTACGGCTATAGTCTCGACAGCCTGGTCAGCCATGAAACGTTCTTGCTGGGCGTCACGGCGGCTGCGCCCGAGCGGCGTCTGCTGGTGCTGGTGGTGTGCGGCCTGGTGGCGGGATTGGGCTGGTGGGCAATTTATCGCTATGGCCGGCCGCTGGTGAGCATCAAGCAAGCTGTCGCGGAAAAGATGCCGATCATGCCGCCCAAGACCACCCTCGCCCACGCCGTGCTGCAGATCATCACCGTGGCGCTGGGTTCGCCGCTGGGCCGTGAAGTGGCACCGCGGGAAATCGGGGCATTGGCCGCCACCTGGTTATCCCAGCGGGCGCGACTCGACCCACAGATGCATCGCCTGCTCGTCGCCTGCGGCGCCGGGGCGGGTCTGGCGGCGGTCTACAACGTGCCGCTGGGTGGCGCGGTGTTTGTGCTGGAAGTACTGGTGGGCGCATTCAGTTGGCCAGCGGCGGTGATTGCGCTGGCGACCTCGGCGATTGCGGCCTCGGTGGCGTGGATCGGTCTGGGCGCGCAATTACAATATGAGGTCCCGAACTTCGTATTGAGCCCTGATTTGATCGCTTGGGCGGTGGTTTGCGGCCCGGTATTCGGCGTGGCTGCGTACGCTTTCACCCAGCTCACCGGCAAGGCGCGGGCACAGGCTGCAAGAGGCTGGCGCTTGCCGGTGCTGGCATTGATCAACTTCACCATCATCGGCGGCTTGGCGATGGTATTGCCGCAAATCCTCGGCAATGGCAAAGGCCCTGCGCAGTTGGGTTTCGACAACGAGTTAAGCATCGGCCTGGCGGCTTTATTGCTGGTGGTCAAAGTGCTGATCACCATCAGCAGCCTGCGCGCCGGGGCCGAAGGCGGCTTGCTTACCCCCGGCCTCGCCAATGGCGCCTTACTGGCAATCATCCTCGGCGGCGCCTGGAGCCTGGCGTGGCCCGGCGTTCCCTTGGGCGCGTTTGCGATCATCGGTGCGGCGGCATTCCTGGCCGCCAGCATGAGCATGCCGTTGACCGCGATTGTGCTGGTGGCGGAGTTCACCCGAATCGACCATGACTTCCTGGTACCGATCATCCTGGCCGTGGTGGGTTCGATGTGTATGAGCAAGCTGTGCCAACGGCGCTGGTAAAAACGCTGCAAAATGCTGGATAAAACCCGGCACACACGCCATCCTTCGCGCTTTAGGCCGCCCCATTCGCGGCGCTCGACGTTTAAAGGATATGCCCATGCACGCCCAACCCCTCACCCCTGCCGAATTCGAGTTCATCGAAAACACCCTGCTCAAGTACGGCGACGACCATTCGGTGCTGAACCTGGCCGAACTCGACGGCTACTTCACCGCCTTGGTGTCCAGCCCGGCGCAGGTGGATGTGGCTGAGTGGTTCCCGGCGATCTGGGGCGGCCAGAACCCGGAGTGGGACAACATGGATGAAGCGCAAAGCTTCCTCGAACTGTGCGTGCGCCACATCAACACCCTGGCAAGCCAACTGGCCACCGATGCCCAGGGCTTCAAGGCTCGCTTCGACGAAACCGAACACCAGGGCCAGAACGTGACCCTGGCCGAAGAATGGTGTTTTGGCTACATCCGCGGCGCGGCCATCGGCAACTGGCCGGCACTGCCGGCAGAACAGGCAGCACTGCTGGAAAAAATCTCCTGGTGCGCCGAACAGGACAACTTCGAACTGCCCACCGACCTGGACGTGCAAGCACACCAGCAACGCGTCAGCGAACTCGAACCGGCAGCACGAGCACTGCACGCGTATTGGTTGGCGAAGCGGTAAAGGACTGCTGGGCGTATCAGAGGGAGCGAGGCGCCTGCATCGCAGGCACGCCAGTTCCCACATACACCGAGTAAATATCAGCGGCCACGACCCCAAGCTCGACAAGCACGGCGTCTATGCCCGATTATTCCAGTCCGCCCGTCGGCCACTCCGTTCCACCTTGCCTTGAATCAGGAGCCTTGTACCTTGAGTTCGCAGAAAACCGTGACCGTTACACCGCCCAACTTCCCCCTCAATGGCAAGGTCGCGCCCCCCGGCTCCAAATCCATTACCAACCGTGCCCTGCTGCTTGCCGCGCTGGCCAACGGCACCAGCCGCCTCAGCGGCGCGCTCAAGAGCGACGACACCCGCCACATGTCCGTAGCCCTGCGCCAGATGGGTGTAACCATCGACGAGCCGGACGACACCACCTTCGTCGTCACCGGCCAAGGCAAACTGCAACTGCCGTCGCAACCACTGTTCCTCGGCAACGCCGGCACCGCCATGCGCTTCCTCACCGCTGCCGTCGCCACCGTGGAAGGCACCGTGGTGCTGGACGGCGATGACTACATGCAAAAACGCCCGATCGGCCCGCTGCTGGCAACCCTCGGCCAGAACGGCATCCTGGTCGACAGCCCCACCGGCTGCCCACCGGTCACCGTACACGGCGTCGGCAAGATCAAGGCCAAGCGTTTCGAGATCGACGGCGGCCTGTCCAGCCAATACGTATCGGCCCTGCTGATGCTCGCGGCCTGTGGCGAAGCGCCGATTGAAGTGGCGTTGACCGGCAAGGACATTGGTGCCCGTGGCTACGTGGACCTGACCCTGGACTGCATGCGCGCCTTCGGTGCCCAGGTTGAAGCGGTCGACGACACCACCTGGCGCGTGGCCCCCACCGGCTACACCGCCCACGACTACCTGATCGAACCCGACGCCTCCGCCGCGACCTACCTGTGGGCCGCTGAAGTGTTGACCGGTGGCCGCATCGACATCGGCGTGGCCGCCCAGGATTTCACCCAGCCGGATGCCAAGGCCCAGGCCGTGATCGCGCAGTTTCCAAACATGCAAGCCACAGTCGTCGGCTCGCAGATGCAGGACGCCATCCCGACCCTGGCGGTACTCGCCGCGTTCAACAACACCCCAGTGCGCTTTACCGAGCTGGCCAACCTACGGGTCAAGGAGTGCGACCGCGTCCAGGCCCTGCATGACGGCCTGAACGAGATCCGCCCGGGCCTGGCGACCATCGAAGGCGACGACCTGCTGGTGGCCAGCGATCCGGCCCTGGCCGGCACCTCGTGCAACGCGCTGATCGACACCCACGCCGACCACCGCATCGCCATGTGCTTTGCGCTGGCGGGGTTGAAAGTCGCGGGGATCCGCATCCAGGACCCGGACTGCGTCGCGAAGACCTATCCTGAATACTGGAAGGCCTTGGGCAGTCTTGGGGTTCAGTTGAGCTATTAAAGGGGCGGCGTCGGAATGGGGAGGCACTGCACATGACAATTCGCCAACCCTGCCCACCCGGCGCCTGCGTCTGCGACCGCGAGCAACTGCTGCAAGCGCCTGGTGCCGACCTGCGCATTCTCAACCTGACGCGACAGGAAGAGAGAAAACTGCTCGACCGGCTGGAAGACCTCAAGAGCCTGCAAGACCTGGAGCACATGCAGCAGCGGATGTACGAACTTTTGGGCATCCGCGTGCACGTGGCCCCCGGCCATACCGAGGTCAAGAGCATGCGCGGTATCCAGATCGTGATCGACGAGCTGCCGGGCATGTGCCGCAAGACCCGCCAATCCATCCCGGCAGCCATCCGCCGGGGTATGGAGAAACGTCCGGAAATCGCCTACCGCCTGCTTGACGCCCACGACCTGTTTCGCGAAGGTTGAATCAACCCGCCACGGTTTCGGTTTCGAACAGCCCTTTGCCCAAGGCCCTGGCCTTGTCCAGATGCGCCTGCGCCGCGCCGCTTTCCGACTCCAGCAACAACGCCGACGTCACCACCTGCGCGCCACAGTAATCAAAGATCCCGTAGTCAATTTGCGTGCGCATCGCGTTGGCGTAGCCGTGTCGATCAAACGCATCGGCGTCCGCTGCACCCAGCGCCAGCAGATGCACCCGCAAGTGCCGCAGCTTTTTCACCACCGGGGTGTCGGGGCCGTAATCGATGGCCCAGCCGTTGACGAAGACGCGGTCGATCCAGCCCTTGAGCAGGCCCGGCAGCGACCACCAATAAATCGGGAATGCCAGCACCAGCGCATCGGCGCGGTCGATGCGGGCCTGTTCGGCCAACACGTCGGCCGGAGGCGTGGCGCGGGTACGGTGCACTAAGTGATCGGCGGCGGCGTAGCGCGGGTCGAAACCTTCCGCGGCAATGTCGGCGATTTCGAAGGTGTGGCCCGATGCAGTAAGGCCGGCTGACACCTGCGCAGCCACGCTATGGGTGAGGGATTGCGGGTCGTGATGAGCAACAACGATGAGTGCGTGCATGACATTGACTCCCTTTGGGGTTAGCCTAGGCTTAAGTTACGATTAGTAAGTTACTTTTGGTATATAAGCATGTCAAGCAGCGAATCCACCTCCCCCCGCCGTCGCCTGTCCCGTGAAGATCGCCTGCGCCAACTCTTGGAGGTGGCCTGGCAACTGGTGCGCGATGAAGGCACCGAAGCCCTGACCCTTGGCCGCCTGGCGGAGTTGGCGGGGGTGACCAAGCCGGTGGTTTACGACCATTTCGTCACCCGTGCCGGATTGCTGGCGGCGCTGTATGAGGACTTCGATGCGCGCCAGGATCAGGTCTTCGCCAACGCCATCGCGGCCAGTGGCGACACGCTGGACGAGCGTGCCTGGGTGATCGCCGAATCCTATGTGGATTGCGTGTTATTGCAGGGTCGGGAAATCCCGGGGGTGATTGCGGCCCTTAGCAGCTCGCCGGAGCTGGAAGCACTCAAGCGCCAGTACGAGGCGATCTTCCTCGATAAATGCCGCGACGCGCTGTCGCCCTTCGGTCGCGTGTCCCAGGCGGGACTGCGCGGCATGCTGGGCGCTGCGGAGGCGCTGTCCCAGGCGGCAGCCAGCGGCGAGATCAGCCGTGAAGAGGCGAAGCAGGAGTTGCTGGCGACCATCCTCGCGATAGTCAATCGCAGTCGCATGTGAATAACGTCTGACAGGCGAGGAATAAACCGGCACGGCGGGCGTGTCATTACCGATGACGGTGTTGGCGGCAACGGCAACCTGGCCAAGCCGTAAGGCCAATGCGGGATTGTCTTTCAGCCCCGATCCTGTAGAAACAGCTGCACCCGGCGCGCGAGTTGATCAAGGTGCCGATCGCGTTGTTTCTCGGCATCCACCATGGCGCGCTTGCCGTGCTTTTGCAGCAGGTAGGTATGAATCTGCCGCACTTCCAATGAGCGGTAGATCGACGCCACATCCAGCACGCCCATCAAGCCCTCCGTGCCGTAGTCCCGCGTGTTCATCAGCACCTGGGTACCGCGCGCGCCGCGCACGTGGAAACCCATGCCCTCGAACGCCGGCACCTTCTCCACTGAGCACGCCAGTTCCGCATGGGGATAGCGGCTCAACACGTCACCCATCATTGCGCGCGCCACACCTTGACGCCGGTAACCGACCTGGACCGCCATGAACGCAATGCCGCAGGCCTCCGGATCGTCCTTCACCGGCAGGTACAGGCAAAAGCCGATGAGTTTTTCCGCTTCCATCGCCACCACCAACTCGACGGCGATGCCTTTGGCGCCGTTCAGCGCCTCCAGGTAAAGGTGCACCTCAAAGCCAATGGCGTACTGGTAGATGTTGTACAACAGGTTGCTCGGCGGCAGCGCCACGCTGCTGATATCGGTGAGGTTGTCCACCACCATCTGCAGGATCTGAGCATTGATGGGCTCGGGGCACGGCGTGGTGTAGCGGGTAAGGCTGAACATGCAAATTCCTGGGTTTAACGTCAAGGCAGCGCCGATTGTACCTGTTGCAGCCCACACACCTCACGCAAACATCCGCGCAACCAGCGATGGGCCAGGTCGGCATCCAGCCTGGGATGCCAGAGCATCGCCACGGTGAAGGTGGGCAACGTCAGCGGCAATGCAAAGCGGTGCAGGCCCTCGGGTTGGTGGGCGGTGTAGCGTTCCGGCACGCTGGCGATCAAGTCAGTGTCTCGGGCCAAGGCGATGGCAGTGGCGAAACCGGCGACAATGGTGGTGATCTGTCGCGTGAGGCCCTGGGCTTCAAGTAAGTCGTCGATCTGGCCTCGATCCTGGCCCCGTCGGGATACGTAGACGTGCTGACCTGCGGCATAACGCTCAACGCTGACGTCACCCCGGCTGAGGGGGTGGCCACTGCGCACAACGCCGACCAGGCGATCGCGAAACAGTGCCTGGGTCAGCACTTCCGGGCCGGCAGTGGGGTCGACCACCCCGGTTTCCAGGTCGACGCTGCCTTCGCGCAGCAAGGTGCTGTCCTTGTCGGCCTTGTGGATGAACCGCAAGCGCACGCCGGGCGCGTCCCTCGCGGCGCGGGCCAGCAATGCCGGACCGAAATTTTCGACAAACTCTTCGCTGGTACGCAGGGTGAAGGTGCGCGTCACCTGGTTCATATTCAGGGATTGCACGGGGCGCAGCACGGCATTGGCCTCTTGCACCAGACGACTGACCTGATCACGCAACTCCAGCGCCCTGGGCGTGGCCACCAGGCCGCGACCCGCGCGTACCAGCAAGGGGTCGCCGGTGGTTTCGCGCAAACGGGCCAAGGCTCGGCTCATGGCCGAAGGACTCAGACGCAGGCGTTTGGCCGCAGCCGCAACACTGCCTTCGGCGAGCAGCACATCCAGGGTGATCAGCAGATTGAGATCGGGCATCAGCACTCCTTATATGGCGTTGGGTGCACGTATTAACTGCACACCATGCGTCTTCCGCCATGTTAAGCCACACCGTAGATTTGTGACAGTTGCCTTCATTCAAGGAATTGTCCATGCAAAGCACCTCACGTGGCAGCCTCGTCAGCCTGTCCCTGTCCATGTTGCTGGCCTCCCTGGGCACCAGTATCGCCAATGTCGCGCTGCCCAGCCTGACGCGGGCGTTTGATGCCTCTTTCCACGCCGTGCAATGGGTGGTGCTGGCCTATCTGCTGGCAATCACGGCGGTGATTGTCAGCGCCGGACGTCTGGGCGACCGGTTCGGACGGCGGCGGTTGTTGCTCGCCGGGTTGCTGCTGTTTGCCGTGGCGTGCGGGTTGTGCGGCATGGCGTCGTCCCTGGCGTGGCTGATTGCAGCGCGCGTCGTGCAAGGCCTCGGCGCAGCAGTGATGATGGCCATGGCCCTGGGCATGGTCGGTGACACCGTCACCAAGGCGCGTACCGGCCGGGTGATGGGTTTGCTGGGCACGATGTCGGCCGTTGGCACCGCGATGGGGCCCAGTGTCGGCGGCGTGTTGCTGAGTGTGTGGGGCTGGCAGGCGATCTTCCTGGTTGGCGTGCCATTGGGATTGGTGGCGGTCGCCCTTGCCTTCTGCTATTTGCCGGTTGATCGGCCCCACGCGCTCTCCTCGGCCGGCTCAGGTTTCTGGCCATCATTAAAAGATGCGTCGTTGCGCACCGGGTTGGTCATGAGTGCCCTGGTGGCCGCTGTGATCATGGCCACGTTTGTGGTCGGCCCGTTCTACTTGTCCCAAGGACTGGGACTCGATCCCGAATGGATGGGCTTGGTCATGGCGGTCGGCCCCTGCGTCGCGGCCATCACCGGCGTACCGGCCGGCAGGCTCACCGACCGCCTCGGCAGCCCGCGCATGACGCTGGCCGGCCTGGGCATGATGGCCTGTGGCGCCCTGCTGCTGGCCTGCGCTTGGGGTCTATTCGTCTATTTGGGCGCCTTGGTGATCCTGACCACCGGCTACAGCCTGTTCCAGGCCGCCAACAACACTGCCGTGATGGGCGACGTGGAGGGCGCGCGTCGTGGCACGGTGTCGGGCCTGTTAAACCTGTCACGCAACCTGGGGCTGATCGTCGGCGCCTGGGCATTGGGGGCGGTGTTCGCCTGGGCCAGCCCGGATGTCACCCGCGCCCTTCCCCAATCCGTGGCCTATGGCCTGCATACAACGTTCAGCGTGGCATTGGGCTTGATCCTGCTGGCCAGCGTGATGGCATGGCGCCGCTTTGCTGCTTTCAACGGCCTCCAGAACATCCATTGAGGCAAAAAAACAAAAAAGGCGTTGCGCCAGACCGGGTTACATCGCGCATCATGGGCACTTTCAAGCTCAAGGGTAACGTCCATGCGCGTTCTGTCATTGATGATGGGTCTTACGACGCTGGCCGCCAGTACGGTGTTCTGCGCCAGCGCGATGGCGAATGAAGAAAGTCAGTTGGTACAAGAGATCAACCAATACCGCAGCCAGGTGCAGCGCTGCGGCGACCAGGGTTCCCAGGAACTGCCACCGCTGACCAGCGATACGCGGCTGGTGCTGCCGGCCACCAATGTCGGTGACCTGCAGCAGGCGCTGGCGCGGGCCGCGTACCCGATGGTCAACGTGCAGGCCATCAGCCTGTCCGGCCCCAAGGATGCCCAGGCAGCCATGAAGGCCGTGCGCGAAAGCTTCTGCCGCGTGGTGCTGGATCCACAATTTGTCGATATCGGCGTGAGCAACAGCGGCCAGGACTGGCGCATCGTGCTCGCCCGTCCACTGCTCACCAGCGGCCTGGGCGACTGGCAGACCGAAGGCCGGCAGGTGCTGAACCTGATCAACACCGCGCGTTCGCAGCCGCGCCAGTGCGGCACCCAGGCCTTTACCGCGACCACACCATTGTCCTGGAACGAAGACCTGGCCAGCGCTGCCAACAGCCACACGCGCAACATGGCCAATGGCAATTTCTTTGACCACCTCGACCATGACGGGCGTACCCCTGGCGACCGTGCCGAACTGGCGGGATACATCGCGAAGAACATCGGCGAGAACATCGCCGCCGGCCTGGATACCCCACGCAAAGTCGTGGATGGCTGGCTGGCCAGCCCGGCCCATTGCGCCAACCTGATGAACCCGCAATTCCGTGAACTGGGCGCGGCGTATGCCATGGACCCGAAGAGTGATGCAGGGATCTACTGGACGGGGGTTTTCGGCGCGCAATAAGTCAATGTGCAGGTCGATCAAACGGTTGCAGCATCAAATCGCCATCTCATGGATAATGGCGCTGAACTTGGCAGCGGTCATTCCGGTCTGTTGATAGTTAACCTGACTTCAGGCGTTCGACAGGCGGTGGCAAACAAGGTGTTCTCGCGATGAATTGGCTGCAAAGCAGCAGCGACATGGCTGAGCGGGTTCGCCTGCATGATTGGGCAAGCTCGCCCCTGGGGCCGCTGGAGCAGTGGCCGGATGTGCTCAAGACCACCGTGGCGCTTTGCCTCGCCTCAAGCTTCCCCCAATCCATTGTGTGGGGGCCGCAGTTGACCATGCTGTACAACGACGCCTTCATCCCGATTCTGGGGGACAAGCCCTATGCGCTGGGCCGCCCGTTCAGCGAGGTGTGGCATGAGGCTTGGGCAGATATCGGCCCCATCGCCAATGCGGCGTTCGAGGGGCATGCCACCTACATCGAGAACTTCCCCCTGCTGATCGAGCGCGGCAACGGTTCCGAGCAGGCGTACTTCACCTTTTGCTACAGCCCGATCCGCGACCCTCAAGGCAGGGTCGTGGGCATGCTCGACACCGTTACGGAAACCACCGCCACCGTGTTCCTCGCCCGCCGCCTGGCCGTGCTGGATGCCGTGGGCAGTGCGGTGGCCAATGCCACCGACGCCGAAACCATCATGTCCACCACCACACGCCTGCTGGCTGAGCACTTGCAGGTGTCCAACTGCGCTTACGCGGACATGGACGCCGACGAAGACGGCTTCACCATTCGCGGCAATTGGGCGGCACCGGGCTCGCCCAGCATTGTAGGGCGCTACAGCCTCGCCTCGTTCGGCGCACGGGCAGTGCGGCCGTTGCGCGCGGGTGAGCCACTGGTGGTTGAGGACAACCGGGTGGAGTTCCCACCCGAGGAAGCCGCCAGCTATCAGGCCCTGGACGTCCTGGCGACGGTGTGTTTCCCACTGATCAAGGACGGCCGCCTGACCGCCTTGATGGCGGTGCATCACAGGAAGGCGCGTGTCTGGTCACCCTACGACCTGGCGCTGGTAGGCGAAGTCACCGAACGCTCCTGGGCCCATATCGAGCGGGTACGCGCCGATGCCGCCGTACGCGAAGGCCTGGCGGCGTTCACCGAGCTGAATGCCACCCTCGAACAGCGTGTAATTGAACGCACTGCCGCCCTTACCCAGGCCGAAGCCGCGCTGCACCAGTCGCAGAAACTCGAAGCCATCGGCCAATTGACCGGTGGCGTTGCCCATGACTTCAACAACCTGCTGACCATCATTCGCTCGTCGGTCGACTTTCTGCGCCAGCCCGGGCTTTCCGAAGAGCGGCGCCAGCGCTACATGAGCGCGGTTTCCGACACCGTCGAGCGCGCCAGCAAGCTCACTAGCCAACTCCTCGCGTTCGCCCGGCGCCAACCGCTCAACCCGGAAGTCTTCGATGCGGGCCAGCGGGTCAAGAACATTGGCGAAATGCTTGAAAGCGTCACCGGCGCACGCATCCACGTGCAGGTGCAACTGCCCGAGCACCCTTGCCATGTGCGGGTGGACGCCAGCCAGTTCGAAACCGCGCTGATCAATATCGCCCTTAATGCCCGGGATGCGATGGAGGGTCAAGGCACCCTGACCCTGCGCGTGGTCACTGTCGAAGCAATGCCACGGATCCGGGGCGATGCGGAAGCCCGACAACCGTTTGTGAGCATTTCCCTGGCCGATACCGGCAGCGGTATTCCTGGCGACGCCGTCGAACGCATTTTCGAGCCGTTCTTTACCACCAAGGCCGTAGGCAAAGGCACCGGGCTGGGACTGTCCCAGGTATTCGGCTTTGCCAAGCAGTCCGGGGGCAACGTGGAAGTCGTCAGCACCCCAGGGCAAGGCTCGGTCTTTACGCTATACCTGCCAGAGGCGACGCCACAGGCGCTACCTGACGAGCAACCGCAGCAAGGCCCTGCGCCCACGCACGATGCCGCGCAACGCCACATCCTGATCGTGGAAGACAACCTCGAAGTGGGCCGCTTCGCCACCCAGATCCTCCAGGATCTGGGCTACCAGACCACTTGGGCCACCAACGCGGAGCAGGCCCTCGCCTTGGCCGGCACGGACGCCCTGGCGTTCGATGGCGTTTTTTCGGATGTGGTGATGCCCGGTATGACCGGCGTAGCCATGGCGAAAGTACTGCGGCAACGGCGCGCGGACTTGCCGGTGGTGCTCACGTCCGGCTACAGCGAGGAACTGGCCGACAGCGGTTACGAAGGGTTTGAGTTCCTGCCCAAGCCCTACTCCGCCGACCAGGTTGCCCGGGCGCTCGCCAAGGCGATGCCCTGAGCCCTACTCCGCCACTGCCACCTGATTGCGGCCCTGGGCCTTGGCGCGATACAGGGCCTTGTCAGCGGTGTTCATCAGGCCGTGCAAGTCCTGATCCTGCGCATGGGTGGACGCCACACCCAGACTGGCGGTCAACCCATGCACCGGCTCGGAGGCCAATCCCGAAATGGCCTTGATCAACTGCTCGGCAATATCCCGCGCGGTTTCCAGCGACGTATTGGGCAGCAACACCGCAAATTCTTCGCCGCCCAGGCGCCCGTACACATCGGCTTGGCGGAACGACGTGCTGATCACCCCGCCAATCTGACGCAACACCTGGTCACCAGCCTGGTGGCCGTAGGTGTCGTTGATTTCCTTGAAGTGATCCATGTCCATCATCAGCGCACACAGCGGTTGCCGGTTGTGACGGCATTGGGCGTACAACACCTGGGCATGTTCAAAGAAGGCACGGCGGTTCATCAGGCCGGTGAGTTCGTCGGTCTGTGCGGCGCGGGTGGAAATGTTGTGGGCACGCTCCATCTGCCGGGTCAGGCGAAAGGCCTTCTCCAAAGCATCCGAGAGCTTGCGCGTGGCGCTGACGACAAAGGTGGAGAACACCAGCACCGCAACGGCTACGCCCACTTGCATCGACGACGGCTGGAACAGCAGCCATAGCGTGCACGGCAACAGCACCACGGCCATGGAAGCCAGCGTCATGTAGCGATAAGCCGAGTAACAGGACACGGCGCTGACCGACATGCCCACGGTAAACAGCATCACCAGCACCTGGGACAACCGATCATCGGTGGGCATCACCGCCAAGGCGCCGAGGCCCCAGGTTGCGGCAGACAGCAGCAACGTAACCCAGTAACGGCGTTCCCAGCGGTCTGGAGTGCGTTCGGCATTGGGGCAGCGAAACCACTTCATGAACATCATGATGCGAATCAGCGACGTCGCCGCCAATACCACCAGCCAGACCAAGATAACCTGATGGTCAAACCGCTCCCAGCACAGCCAGCACAGCATCACCGCAGCCAGGTAACTGCCGAATATCGCAGCGAATGACTGCCGGAACAGCTGGTGCAAACGATCGGTTCGCACCTGCTCCTCTATGAAGCAATCATGGTCCTGCCCACGCTCAAGGCCATTCATGAAATTCGCCCGATCCGACTGCCACGACAAAGGCGCCATTGTGGCACCCTGCCAGTAGTGCGGACAACAGAATCCAGCACGGTAGAGCCTTTAAAGCGGTTCCGGACGCAGAATCAGTACGCCAAGCGGCGGGAGATTCAACGACAGCGATACCGCCTGTCCATGGTGCGGCTCATCCTGGGTAAATATCTCCCCTCCATTTCCGTAATTGGAGCCGGCGTACATGTCCGCGTCGCTATTGATCACTTCGCTCCAGCGCCCGCTGAACGGCACGCCGACTTTATAACCCTCACGCGGCACCGGGGTGAAGTTGGCCACCACCAGCACTGGCCTGCCGTCCTTGCTCCAGCGCAGCCAGGCGTAGACGCTGTTGATCGCATCGTCACCGATCAGCCACTGGAAGCCTTGGGGCGCGTCGTCCTGCTCATGCAGGGCGGGTTCCTCGCGGTACAGGCGGTTAAGGTCGCCGACCAGCCTTTGCACGCCTTTGTGCTCAGCATACTGCAGCAAGTACCAATCCAGCTGCTGGTCGTGGTTCCACTCGCGCCATTGGCCGAATTCGCAGCCCATGAACAACAGTTTTTTGCCGGGGTGCATCCACATGAACGCCAGATAGGCACGCAGGTTGGCAAACTTCTGCCAGCGGTCGCCAGGCATCTTGTCGATCAGCGAATGCTTGCCGTGCACCACCTCATCGTGGGAGATCGGCAGGATGAAACGCTCGGACCAGGCGTATACCAGGCCGAAACTCAGCTCGTTGTGGTGATGGGCGCGATACACCGGGTCCTGCTGGATGTAATGCAGGGAATCGTGCATCCAGCCCATGTTCCATTTGTAGTTGAAGCCCAGGCCGCCCTGCTGGGTCGGCTGGCTGACGCCGGGCCAGGCGGTGGATTCCTCGGCGATCACCAGGGCGCCAGGCGCCTCGATGGCGACCACATCGTTCAGGTGACGCAGGAAGTCGATCGCTTCCAGGTTTTCGCGGCCGCCATGACGGTTCGGTACCCACTCGCCGGCCTTGCGCGAGTAGTCGCGGTAGAGCATCGAGGCCACCGCATCCACGCGCAGCCCGTCAATGTGGAAATGTTTGAGCCAGTGCAGCGCCGAAGCCAGCATGAAACCATGCACTTCGGTGCGGCCCAGGTTGTAGATCAGCGTGTCCCAATCCTGGTGGAAACCTTCCAGCGGGTTGGCATATTCGTACAGCGCGGTGCCGTCAAATTGCGCCAGGCCGTGGGTATCCGTGGGAAAGTGCGCCGGCACCCAATCGAGGATCACGCCGATATCGGCCTGATGCAGTGCATCGACGAAATAGGCGAAATCCTGCGGCGAGCCGAAGCGTGCCGTCGGTGCGAATTGTGACAAGGCCTGATAGCCCCACGAGCCGCCGAACGGATGCTCCATGATCGGCATCAACTCGATATGAGTGAAGCCCAGTTGCTGCACATAGGGAATCAGACGTTCAGCCAGCTCGCGCCAATTGTACTGGCGTGCCACTTCGCCCGCCTCGTCCAGCTCGGCCTGCCAGGAACCCACGTGCAGTTCATAGATCGACAGCGGCGCGGTGGTCTTCTGCTTTTCCACCCGCGACTGCATCCATGCGTGGTCCTGCCAGTCGACCTGCAAGGGCTCGGCGACCTTTGACGCAGTGTCCGGCGGCAATTGGGTGGCCAGCGCCACAGGGTCGGCCTTGAGCGGCAGGATCCCGTTGGCGCCGAGCACTTCGTACTTGTAGGCGGCGCCCGGCTGCAGGCGTGGGATAAAGATCTCCCACACGCCGGAAGGATGGCGCAGGCGCATCGGGTGTCGGCGACCGTCCCAGATATTGAAGTCGCCCACCACCGACACCCGCCGAGCATTCGGTGCCCACACCGCAAAACGCACACCTTGCACGCCGTCGACGCTGGTCACCTGGGCACCGAGGCAGCTGCCGAGGTCGCGGTGATTGCCTTCGGCGAACAGGTACAGGTCCATTTCACCGAGCAACAGTTGCTGGAAGCTATAAGGGTCTTCCGTGATCTGCTCGCCACCCGCCCACTGGATTTTCAACAGGTACGCCTGGCGCGTGTGAAAGTGCCCGACAAACAGACCGGGCACCTGGCTCGCGTCCAGGCTACCGATCTGCTCGCCAGTGTCGCGGGCCAGTACCTGCACACTCAACGCTTCAGGCAGGAACGCACGGATAAACTGGCCGCCGTGATCATCATCGTGTGGCCCGAGAATCGAGAACGGGTCATGGTGTTCGGCGCGTACCAGCGCTTCGACGTCCTTGGACGCCGGCAATGCAGTCAACTTCGGTTGCAGCGGTTCTTTATTTGTAAAGCTCATGACGTCTCCCCACCGCGTGCAGTTTTCGATATAGGCGCAAGCCCGCTCAACAGTCCGTGCAACCCTTGCAGGGGCACTGGCAACCAGGTCGGGCGGTTTTCCGCTTCGTAGGCCACTTCATACGCGGCCTTCTCCAGGCTGAACAACGTCAGCGCTGCGTCCTGGCCTTTGGCATCCTGCCAGTCATGCGCCAGTGTAGACGTAGCGGACTGATAGGCCTGGATAAAGGCCTGGCGTGCTTCTTTCAGGTAACGGTCAGTCACGCGTTTGCGCGCCTGGTCCGCCTCGGGCGAGTGATCCACCCCTTGTACATTCAAGGCCATGGCCGCTGCATAGTCGAAGGAACGCAACACGCCGCTCACATCTTTATACGGGCTGTGCTTGCCGCGTCGCTCATGCAGTGGGCGCGCCGGCTCACCTTCAAAGTCGATCAGGTAGGCATCGCCCTTGACCACCAGCACCTGGCCCAGGTGCAAGTCACCATGGACCCGAATACGCAATCCGCCGGCCGTGGCTTTCGCCAGGGCCTGCACATGGCTGGCGATGGCTTTTTTCTGCGCCAGCAATTCACTGACCAGCGCTTGATCCGCCAGGTTCAACTGGCTTTGATGAAGTTTGAGCAGTTGCAACGCGCGGTCCAATTGCGCGCCGACATCCTTGGCCCAGGCCTGGGTGTCCTTGACAGTGGTGACTTCCGGCTTGAAGTCCTTGTTGGTGGTTTTCGCGCCGAGCACCCGGTGCATCTCGCCCAGGCGTTGGCCAAGCAACCCGGCAAAGTCAGCCAACTCGCCGAGGGCGTTGTAGTGCTGTTCCTGTTCGGACATGGCTTCGGCCAGTTCGTCGCGGATCGCGCGCTCCAGGTTATTCTGGGTCCAGCCCCAGGCGTCGCCCTGGTTGCTCAAGTAGCCTTGGGCAATCATCAGTAGGTTGTCCTGGCCTTCGGCGTCGTGGCGAATCATCGAGCCCAGCAACGGCGAGATATTCGGGTAGCCGGCTTCGGTCAGGTAGGCGCTCATTTCCAGTTCCGGGTGCACGCCGGAGGCGACTTTGCGGATCAGCTTGAGCACCAGGCTCTCGCCCACCACCACCGAGCTGTTGGACTGCTCGGCCGACAGGTAGCGCACCTCGGACTCATCCGTCAGTTGCAGCTTGTCCAGGTGCGGGGTGGCCGCAAAGCGCAGCTCGCCTTCGTGGGTGTTGAGCAGGGTACCCGCCTGCAACCCCTGGATCACGGCGCGGACAAAGTGTTCGAGGCTGAAGGCATCGGTCACCAACCCCACCTGACGCACGCGCCGCACACGGGCCAACGCCAATTGCTGGGGCAAGGCGCTGGTGAACTGATCTTCGCCGAGGAAACCGAACGGCAACTGATAACGACTGACCTGTCCACCGGCCGTCACTTCCAGTTCGCTGAGCAACACCGGGTGTTGCGGGTCGCCAAAGCGCACGCCGTAAGCAATGCGCACGCTGTCGATGGCCGTGTCCTTGCCGGCGAACCAGCGGCGCTTGGGCAGCCAGGCTGGCAGCACGGTCTGTTCCAGGGAGGCGCGGCACGGTTCGTCCAGCAGTTCTTCCATACGCTTTTTCAACACCAGCGTGGTGAAGTCCGGCATGCTCTGGGCCGGCTCCACGTGCCAGCTGGGCATCTGGTTTTCCGGCGCCAGCACGAACCAATAAAAGCCATAGGGCGCCAGGGTCAGCAGGAAATTCAACTGGCCGATGGGCGGGAAGGCATTACCGCCCAGCATCTCCACCGGCACCATGCCGGCGAATGCCGACAGGTCCAGCTCGGCCGCCTGGGCACTGCGCGACACGTTGGCCACGCAGAGGATGATCTCGTTGCGCCCATCTTCGCCGGTGAATTCACGGGTATAGGCCAGGATGCGGCGGTTGCTCGGCGAGAGCATTTTCAAGCTGCCACGACCAAACGCCTTGGACTGCTTGCGCACCGCCAGCATGCGCCGGGTCCAGTTCAGCAGCGAATGGGGGTCCTGGGCCTGGGTCTCGACATTCACCGACGGGTAGCCGTATTGCGGGTCCATGATCGGCGGCAGTACCAGGCTGGCCGGGTCGGCGCGAGAGAACCCGCCATTGCGGTCGATGGACCATTGCATCGGCGTGCGCACGCCATCGCGGTCGCCGAGGTAGATGTTATCGCCCATGCCGATCTCATCGCCGTAGTACAGGGTGGGCGTACCGGGCATCGACAGCAACAGGCTGTTGAGCAGCTCGACTCGACGACGGTCGCGCTCCATCAACGGTGCAAGACGGCGACGAATACCCAGGTTGATCCGCGCGCGACGGTCAGCGGCGTAGTAGTTCCACAGGTAATCGCGCTCCTTGTCGGTGACCATTTCCAATGTTAGCTCATCGTGGTTGCGCAGGAAGATCGCCCACTGGCAGTTGGCCGGAATTTCCGGAGTCTGACGCAGGATGTCAGTGATCGGGAAGCGATCTTCCTGGGCCAGCGCCATATACATGCGTGGCATCAGCGGGAAGTGAAACGCCATGTGGCATTCATCGCCGTCGTCGCCCTTCTTGTCACCGAAGTACAGCTGCGTGTCTTCCGGCCACTGATTGGCTTCGGCCAGCAGCATACGGTCAGGATAATGGGCGTCGATTTCGGCGCGGATCTGCTTGAGCACATCGTGGGTTTCAGGAAGGTTTTCGTTGTTAGTGCCGTCGCGCTCGATCAGGTACGGGATGGCGTCGAGGCGCAGGCCGTCGATGCCCATGTCCAACCAGTAGCGCATCACCGACAACACGGCTTTCATCACCTGGGGGTTGTCAAAGTTGAGGTCGGGCTGGTGAGAGTAGAAACGGTGCCAGAAGTATTGGCCCGCGACTGGGTCCCAAGTCCAGTTGGACTTCTCGGTGTCGAGGAAGATGATGCGCGTGCCGTCGTATTTCTGGTCGTCATCCGACCACACGTAGAAGTCCCGTGCCGCCGAGCCGGGCTTGGCCTTGCGTGCGCGCTGGAACCAGGGGTGCTGGTCGGAGGTGTGGTTGATCACCAGCTCGGTGATCACCCGCAGCCCGCGTTTGTGTGCCTCGGCGATGAAGCGCTTGGCGTCGGCCATGGTGCCGTAGTCGCTGTGCACGCCACGGTATTCGGCAATGTCATAACCATCGTCACGGCGTGGCGAGGGGTAGAACGGCAGCAACCAAATGGTGTTCACGCCCAGATCGGCGATGTAGTCGAGCTTGGCGATCAGGCCGGGAAAATCACCGATACCGTCGTTATTGGAGTCGAAATAGGATTTGACGTGAACCTGATAGATCACCGCGTCTTTGTACCAGAGCGGGTCTTTGATAAAGGTGGCAGCGTTGGGTTTCTTCGCCATTGGAAACTCCTGAAAACACTAAAATTCTGTGGCCGGAATACGATCCAGTGAGGGCGCTGGCTTGCTTGCGATAACGGTCTGTCAGTCCCTGAACTGACACATCGCAATCGCAGGCAAGCCCGCTCCCACCGGGGATCTCCATCAGGCTGGGGAATGGGTGATACGCCAGATTCCAAAGGGCATCTGTGGGTCCAGTCGCGTCCACTGGTTCTTGCCATACCAGGTCCAGCGATGGCCGTTCATCAAGTCTTCGCCCTGGGTCTGGGCGTCGTCCGGCAGGCCCAACTCCCATAGCGGCAACTCGAAATGGGCTTCCTGGGCGTTGAATGGGTCAAGGTTCACGGCCACCAGGATGAAGTTGCTGCCATCCTCGCTGCGCTTGCCGAAATACAGGATGTTGTCGTTCCAGGCGTTGTAGAGCTTGAGCCCCAGGTGCGTCTGCAGCGCCGGGTTCTGCCGGCGGATGCGGTTGAGCTGGGCGATCTCGGCGATGATATTGCCGGGCGCCGTGTAGTCCCGTGGGCGGATCTCGTATTTCTCCGAGTCCAGGTATTCCTCTTTACCCGGCACCGGGGCTGATTCGCACAGTTCGAAGCCTGAATACATGCCCCAGAGCCCTGAGCCCATGGTGGCCAGTGCCGCACGGATCAAGAAGCCGGCACGGCCGGATTCGTGCAGGAAGGCAGGGTTGATGTCCGGCGTATTGACGAAGAAATTCGGCCGGTAGCACTCGCGCCACGGTGATTCGTTCAGCTGCGTCAGGTATTCGCTCAACTCGGCTTTGGTGTTACGCCAGGTGAAATAGGTGTAGCTCTGGGAATAGCCGACCTTACCCAGGCGCGCCATCATCGCCGGGGTGGTGAAGGCTTCGGCGAGAAAAATCACCTCGGGGTACTTGGACCGGACATCGCTGATCAGCCATTGCCAGAACGGCAGCGGCTTGGTGTGGGGGTTGTCGACGCGAAAGGTCTTCACGCCCTCTTCCACCCAGCCCACCACGATGTCGCGCAGTTCCGTCCACAGGCTCGGGATGGCATCTGCGGCATAAAAGTCGACGTTGACGATGTCCTGATACTTCTTCGGTGGGTTCTCCGCGTATTTGATCGTGCCGTCCGGGCGCCAGTTGAACCAGCCGGGATGGGCCTTGAGCCATGGATGGTCCTGGGAACACTGGATCGCGAAGTCCAGGGCGATCTCCAACCCATGCTCGGCGGCCGCCTGGACCAGGCGACGGAAGTCATCGCGACTGCCCAGTTGCGGATGGATGGCTTCATGGCCACCCTCCTCGCTGCCAATCGCATAAGGGCTGCCCGGATCGTCCGGGCCGGCGGTCAGCGAGTTGTTCTTGCCCTTGCGGTGGCTACGCCCGATCGGGTGGATCGGCGGGAAGTACAGCACGTCGAAGCCCATGTCATGGATCATCGACAGCCGCGAGTGCACGTCATTAAAGGTGCCGTGACGCGCAGGATCGTCAGTGATCGAGCGTGGAAACAGCTCATACCAGCTGGCAAACAGCGCCGCCTCACGCTCCACATCAATCGGGTAAACCGTGCTGATGCTCAAATAGGCGCGATGATCGGCCTGGGTCATCAGGTGTGCACTGTCTTCGTGCAGGAACTGCGCGACCTGCTCGGTTTCCAGCAGCCCGGAGAGTTCATGGTGCAGCAACATCAGGCGATCGCGCAGCTCATTGTCACTGCGCTCGGCAGCTTGCAGCACCAGGCTGCGGCCTTCCTGCAACTCCAGGCTGACCGGCACGCCGGCCTCATGTTTCTTGCGTAGCTCATAGCAAAAGCTGGCGAAGGTATCGATCCAGGCTTCGATGCAGTATTCGTGAGGGCCTTGCTGGGTCACGGTAAACGTGCCCTCCCAGCCGTTGTTGCCCACGTCGGTCATGACCACGCTGTGCCAGCTTTCATCCTGCAGCGGGCGCCAGCGGATCAGCACGGCGAGCTTGTCATGGCCGTCGGCGAACACTTTGCTGGTGACATTGACCTGTTGGCCGACCACGGCCTTCACGGCAAATTCGCCGCCATCAATCACGGGGGTGGTGCTTTCGATCGCAATCCTGGGCAGCAACAGTGCCTGGGACAGTGGTAACAAAGATTCTATTTCAGCAGTCATCGAGCATCTTCCCCTTACGCCCTGTGGACGCTCTTTGCTTGATCCGAATTCTGAGGCGGCCGCGCTCTTCCTGAGCATGACCGTAATAGGTCCGAGCCTGGGCTCCGGTTAAAAGTTCAGCTGGATATGCCGCCATCGGGCGGGGAATCAATTCGCCCCGGCGGCTGTCCACCGATAGAGCAAAGCACAAAGGAGGCCACACCGATGAATATCCCGATCCCGGCAGAAACGCCGGACCCGAATATCGACAAACCGACCCTGCCGCCCACCGAACCGCAGCCCATTCCGGAAAAAGAACCGCCCGAAAATGAGCCACCGCCGGTGGAGGAACCCCCTACGACCATGCCGCCAGTGATCGTCAGTCCTTCTCGAAACGCTTGACGATCTTCGGCATCACGCTGAACACCACCAAGGCCAGTAACGTACTGAGTACCGCTGTCGATTCCCGGCCCAACCCGGCCGAGACCCCGATCGCAGCGGTCATCCACAAACCAGCTGCGGTGGTCAGGCCTTTGACGTGGCCCTCTTCATCATCCTTGCCCTTGATGATCGTGCCCGCGCCCAGGAAGCCGATCCCCGCAATCACACCCTGCACCACCCGGCTCATGGCATCCGCCTGGTTGCCGGACATTTGCGGCACCATCACAAATAAAGCCGCGCCCAACGCCACCAGCATGTGGGTGCGCACCCCGGCGGCCTTGCCCTTGCTCTCTCGCTCAAAGCCAAGAATGCCGCCCAGGGTCGCCGCGATCAGCAGGCGCACGGTGATCTGGGTGAGCTGCTTGGCGTCGCCAATGTCGGCGAATTCAGCCTGCAGGGTTTGCCACACTTCAAGCCACCAAGCGTCCATCGAAGCTGTCCTTTGTCATGGTTGGTAAAGGATGGACAGCGGTGACCGCCAGTCAGTTGCCTGGAACCCCCACACATTACTGCCCCCTAATCCTCATAGCCCATGAATAAGGAGAACGGCATGCCCATTCGTATCGAAAACCACCTGTGCTACTTCATGCTCGATGACAACGGCCAGGAACAGAGCGTGCCGGCGACTCGGGTCAATATTGTTACCGACCTCGACAAATCCATGTCCTACGTGGAATTGGCCGCCGAACGGATCTACATCACTGAAGCGGAGGCCGATGCCCTGACCGTGGCCGGCGCCCATGACGGACGTCAGCACGTGAAGGCAGAAGAACCTGGTTCGCTGATTTAATTGATCTGTGTCAGCGCATTCAGAATAACGCTGCACCCCTGACGCCACGGGGTGCAGCACATTGTCGCAGCGATCTTCCCGCGCACCCTCTGATCCGCTTTTTATCGCCATACCTGAGTCTGTTATGCAAACAGCGTCACGCGCATAGTTCATCCGCCTGATGGAGGCTGATGAGCGAATGACCATGAGCGAACACATCCCAACCGTGGAAATCTTTGAGCCCACACACCCAAAGAAGGTGAAGGCCAAATCCAGTGACAACCTGATTCATACCCGCAGTTTCACCGGGCTGTTCCGTACCTTGCGCGTGAGCGGTGCGGGCTTCCTGTTCCTGGCCTTTTTCGGCACCGTGTGGCTGAACTGGGACGATCGGCAGGCGGTGCTGTGGGACCTGGCTGAAAGCAAATTCCACATCTTTGGTGCGACGTTCTGGCCGCAGGACTTCATCCTGCTGTCGGCGCTGCTGATCATCTGCGCCTTCGGCCTGTTTGCGATCACGGTGTTCGCCGGTCGCGTGTGGTGCGGCTACACCTGCCCGCAAAGCTCGTTCACCTGGCTGTTCATGTGGTGCGAAAAAGTCACCGAAGGCGAGCGCAACCAGCGCATCAAGCTGCAAGCCGCACCCTGGAGCCTGAACAAATTGGCGCGACGCTCGGCCAAGCACACGTTATGGCTGGGCATCAGCGTGCTGACCGGTCTGACGTTTGTCGGCTATTTCACGCCGATCCGCCCCTTGGCGGCCGAACTACTGACCTGGCAGATGGGCGGCGTCAGCCTGTTCTGGGTGCTGTTCTTTACCGGCGCCACCTACATCAATGCCGGCTGGCTGCGTGAAGCGGTGTGCATGCACATGTGCCCGTATGCGCGGTTCCAGAGCGTAATGTTCGACAAAGACACACTGACCATTTCCTATGACGTGGCACGCGGCGAACAGCGTGGCCCGCGCAAACGTGAGGTCAAACCCGCCGACGTCGGCCTGGGCGACTGCATCGACTGCCAGCTGTGCGTGCAGGTCTGCCCCACTGGCATCGACATCCGCGACGGCCTGCAAATGGAGTGCATCGGCTGCGCGGCGTGCATCGACGCCTGCGATTCGATCATGGACAAAATGGGCTACCCGCGCGGCCTGGTGAGCTACACCAGCGAACATCAACTGCAAGGCGGCAAGACGCACCTGCTAAGGCCGCGTCTGATCGGCTACAGTGCCGTGCTGCTGGTGATGATTGCGGCGCTGGTGGTGGCGTTGGTGGAGCGGCCAATGGTGTCGCTGGACGTGACCAAGGACCGGGGCATGTTCCGCGAGAACGCCCAGGGTTTGATCGAAAACATCTACAGCCTCAAGGTGATCAACAAGACGCAGCAGCGCCAGGACTATCGCTTGGAGCTGGTGGACGCCGAGGGCTTCCAGTTGCAAGGCAAGACCGAGATCAGCCTGGCGCCGGGGGAAATCAGCGATGTACCCGTGTCGGTGGCGTTGCTGGCAGACAAACCTGCGAGCAGTTCGCAGACCTTGCGCTTCAAGGTGACGGATGTGGATGAACCATTGATCTACAGCGCTGCCGACAGCCGTTTTGTCGCACCGCTGAACCGCTGAACCCTCGCAACCTGTAGAAGCCGGCTCCTACCGTAAATCTTTTGGATATTCATGAAACGCTACGAAAAATTCGCCGACGACATTGCAGAACTGATCCGCTCCGGCGTGCTGGGCCCCGGCCAGCGAGTGCCCTCGGTGCGCTATGCCAGTCAGACCTACGGCATCAGCCCGTCCACGGTGTTCCAGGCTTACTACCTGCTGGAGCGCCGTGGCCTGATCCGCGCGCGGCCACGCTCCGGGTATTTCGTCAATACCCATGCCCCCAGCCCGTTTTCCGAGCCGGTGGTGAGTGAGCAGGTGCATGAGTCCACCGAAGTGGATGTGAGCGAACTGGTGTTCTCGGTACTCGATTCGATCAAGGACCCGAACACCGTACCGTTCGGCTCGGCGTTCCCCAGCCCTATGCTGTTTCCACTGCCGCGCCTGGCGCGCTCCCTGGCCAGCGCCAGCCGTGAGATGGACCCGCGCCTGGTGGTCACCGACATGTCGCCGGGCAACCCGCAACTGCGCCGGCAGATTGCCCTGCGCTACATGGTCGGCGGGTTGATGCTGCCGATGGAAGAGCTGCTGATCACCAACGGCGCGTTGGAGGCTTTGAACCTGTGCCTGCAAGCCGTCACGGAACCCGGTGACCTGGTGGCCATCGAAGCCCCGGCGTTCTACGCCTGCCTGCAAGTGTTGGAGCGTTTGAAACTCAAGGCAGTGGAAATCCCCGTGCACCCGCGCGATGGCATTGACCTCAACGCGCTCGCGCAAACCCTGGAGCGCTACCCGATCAAGGCCTGCTGGACCATGACCAGCTTCCAGAACCCCATGGGCGCAACCCTGCCGGAAGCCAAGAAGCAGGCACTGGTGGAGCTGTTACGTGGCCATCAAGTGCCCTTGATCGAAGACGATGTGTACGCCGAACTGTATTACGGCCAACAGGCGCCGAAACCCGCCAAGGCGTTCGATACTGAAGGCCTGGTGATGCATTGCGGCTCTTTCGCCAAGAGCCTGGCCCCCGGCTATCGCGTGGGTTGGGTGGCCGCCGGGCGCTTCGCGCAAAAGGTTGAGCGCTTGAAGTTGATGACCTCGCTTTGCCCTTCGATGCCCGCCCAGGCGGCGATTGCCGATTACTTGCAGCACGGCGGTTATGACCGGCACCTGCGCAAATTGCGCTATGCCCTGGAGGAACAGCAAAGCGCCATGCTGACGGCCATCGCCCGCTACTTCCCGGCGCAGACGCGCGTCAGCCAACCCGCCGGCGGGTATTTCCTGTGGCTGGAGCTGCCGGAGCAGACGGATTCGTTAAAGTTGTTCCAGATGGCCTTGGCGCAAGGCATCAGCATTGCGCCGGGGCCGATCTTCTCGGCGACCCAGCGCTTCAGGAACTGCATTCGCCTGAATTACGGCAGTCCGTGGACCGAGGCATCGGAGGAAGCCATGGAAACATTGGGGCGTATTATCCGATCGTTTTGAGCAGGAACCCCACTCCACAAGAGGCCACACAAGAACGCGCACGCAACAGCTACGCGAAATGCAAGCGCCAATGGGGCGCCCTGTTGGCGATCGACCTGGACAAGGTATTGCGATTTCTCGATAACGCAGACGATCGTTACTTGTATGCCAGCCATCGCCGTAATGGACAGATAGACGGCTCGGCCAGCAACGGTTACAGCATCCCGGACAATTCCGAAGCCAGCCTGCTCCAGGCTTTTTCCCGCAAGGGTTACGACGTGCTGCGCCATCTACAGACGTAAGCAGCAGGTGCTTAACGACCACCGCCCAAATCGAGGAACGTCCCGGTGGCATAAGACGCCTTATCCGAGAGCAACCAGATAATCGCTTCCGCCACTTCATCCGGGCGCCCGCCCCGGGCCATGGGAATACCGGATTCCAACTTGCTGACCCGGTCGGGGTCGCCGCTCAGGGCATGGAAGTCGGTGAAGATGTAGCCAGGCCGCACGGCGTTGACACGAATACCCTCACCCGCCACCTCTTTGGACAAGCCCAGGGTGAAGGTGTCGAGTGCGCCTTTGGAGGCCGCGTAGTCGACGTATTCACCCGGCGAACCCAAGCGAGCCGCCACTGACGACACGTTGACGATGCTACCACCCTGCCCGCCATGCTTGGGCGACATGCGCAGCACCGCATGCTTGGCACACAGGATCGGGCCGAGCACGTTGGTCTTCATGACTTTCAGGATGCGGAATTCGGACATCTCATCCACGCGGGATTTATGCCCCACCGTGCCGGCATTGTTGACCAATGCGGTCACGCGGCCCAACTCGGCGTCCACCCGATGGAACAGCGCGATCACTTCATCCTCGATGCTCACATCCGCGCGCACGGCAATGGCCTGGGCACCCAGCGCACGCACCTGTTCGAGCACACGATGGGCTGCGTCTTCGTCGGACTGGTAGTTGATGCAGATGCGATAGCCCTGGCGGGCGGCCAGCAAGGCCGTCTCGGCGCCAATCCCACGGCTGCCTCCGGTGATGATGACGACTTTGTCCATGGGTGCGGTCTCCTGATTCAACCTGATGCTAAGGGTTGGATCCAAGAATAACCGTCACGCACGGCTTTTGTCAGGCGCTACCGCCTCTTCGGCGCGCTGGATGTCCGTCATGAACCCCTCCGCCGGCAACGGATGGCCCAGCAGATACCCCTGCAGGGAGTTGCACCCCAGCCGGGTGAGGAAACTCTGCTGCACATCGGTTTCCACGCCTTCGGCGACAATGCGCAGCCCCAGGGCCTGGCCGAGGGCGACAATGGCGGAAACGATGGCGGCGTCGTCGCTGTCGTGTTCCAGATCGCGTACAAACCCCCGGTCGATCTTCAGCTCGTTGGCCGGCAGGCGCTTGAGGTACATCAGGCTGGAATAACCGGTGCCGAAGTCGTCGATGGACAAATCGACGCCCATGTCCGACAGCTGCTGCAACACGGTCATGCTCGCATCGGCGTCGCTCATGGCAGTGGTTTCGGTGATTTCCAGGGTCAGGTTATTGGCCGGCAACTGGTGCCGCTCCAGGGCGTCGGCCACGCTCTTGACCAACCCGGCGTGGCAGAACTGCAACGCCGACAGGTTCACGGCAATACGCCAGTCTTCGTAGCCCTGGGCGTACCACAGGCTCATTTGGCGACAGGCCTCGTTGAGCACCCATTCACCGATCGGAATGATCAGGCCGGTCTTTTCCGCCAGCTCGATAAACATCGCCGGCAGCAGTAGCCCTTGTTGCGGATGCTCCCAGCGCAGCAGGGCCTCGGCCCCCACCGGGATACCGCTGACCGCGTCGCACTTGGGCTGGTAGTACAAGCGGAATTGCTCCTGCTCCACCGCATTGCGCAGGTCCTGCAGCAGTTGCAATTGCTTGCGTGCATTGGTGTTCATCGAGGCATCAAAAAAGCTGTAGCCGTTCTTGCCCATGCCTTTGGCGTGGTACATCGCGGCGTCGGCGTTCATCAGCAATTCCTGGGGGTTGTGGCCGTTGCCCGGGAACATGGCGATGCCCACGCTCGCAGAGATCTTCAGCTCATGCTCGGCCACCTGGAACGCTCGATTGATCAGGATCACTTGGCGCTCGGCAAGGCCAAGGGCATCGTCCGGCTGGGTCAGTTGCACCAGCAACACGAACTCATCGCCGCCAATGCGCGCCAAGGTGTCCTGACTGCGCAAGTCTTCGCGCAGGCGCAGGCCGACCTCGCGCAACAATTGGTCACCCATGTGATGACCAAACGCATCGTTGACCGGTTTGAAGCCGTCGAGGTCGATAAACATCAGCGCGAAGCAACCGCCCTGCTCTTTCACGACCTGCATGGCCTGTTGAATGCGATCGGCCAACAAGGTGCGATTGGGCAAGCCCGTGAGCATGTCGTGCAGGGCCAGGTGGGTCAGTTCCTGGTTGGCCAGGGTCAGGGAATCGGCCAGCACTGCAGTGCGCGCTTCCAGGCGTGCATCGAGCAACGAGGTGAGCAAGGCGATGGCCAGCACGGCCAGGGTGGTCACCAGCACCAGGTTGTCCAGCCCCTTGCCGCTCAAGCCGTTCAGTGCAGCACCGCAAACGCTGTCATCGGCGAAACGTGCCGCGGCCATCCCCGTGTAATGCATGCCGACGATGGCAAAGCCCATCACCACCGCGGCGCCCCCACGCGCAAGGCGCACATACGGCGCGTTACGACGCAAGTTATGGGCGATCCACAGCGCAGCGCCAGACGCCGCGACGGCGATCAACAACGAAGCGCCAAACAGAGTGGGGTCATAGTCAATGCCCGGCGTCATGCGCATCGCGGCCATGCCGGTGTAATGCATACACGCAATGCCGGTGCCCATGACCAGCGCGCCAAACGCCAGTTGCCAGGCAGGTAAACGCGGCTGACTGATCAGCCACAAGGCAAAGCCGCTCGACAACACCGCGATCAACAACGACAGCGCCGTGATCCCCAGGTCGAAGCCCAAGGCAAACGGCAAGCGCAACGCCAGCATGCCGATAAAGTGCATCGACCAGACCCCTACGCCCATCGCGATGGCGCCGCCGGTTATCCATAAATAGACAGCGCGGCCATTGGCGGTGGCGATGCGTCCGGACAGGTCCAGCGCGGTGTAGGAAGCCAGGATCGCCACGAACAGCGAGATCACGACCAGGGAGGGTGAATAACTACCGATGAGCATGGGACTTCTCGTGCACAACGGGACTAAGACGCCCGTACCAGGTGGCAAAGCGGGCGATTGTAGCGAGAATAATTATTGAACAGTTGATTAATTATCAGAGCGCCATTAGTGGCATTTTGACGTCAATCATATGGCTCAACAGCTACTCGAATCCGAGGGTCAGCTGCGGCCGAATGTGGGAGCGGGCTTGCTCGCGAAGGCAGTGAATCAGTCAAATGTTCGGTGACTGACACTCCGCATTCGCGAGCAAGCCCGCTCCCACAATGGCTCGGTTTATGTTTATTTTTTGTCCGCGATCGGTGTCTGCCCGTCCCAACCGCCGCCCAATGCGGCGATCAATTGCACGCTGGCAACCAGGCGCGTCTGCAGCAAGGTCAGCACCGTGCGTTCGTTGCTCAAGGCCGTGGCTTGCACGGTGACTACGTCCAGGTAGGCAATCAGGCCGGCCTTGTACTGATTCTGGGTCAGGCGCAGCGATTCACGTGCGGCCTCCAGCGCTTCGTTGCTGACCACCGCCTCGTCTTCCAGCACCTTGAGCTGCACCATGTAGTTTTCCACTTCGCGGAAACCATCCAGCACGGTCTGGCGGTACTTGGCCACCGTCTCATCATAGGAGGCCACGGTACGGTCGACTTCCGCCGAACGCTGGCCACCGTCAAACAGGGTCATGGCGAGTTTCGGCCCCACCGACCAGAAGCGATTCGGCAGGCTGATCCAGTCGGCGTAGGTACTGCTGGAGTAGCCGCCGGCCAAGCTCAGGCTCAGGTCCGGGTAGTAGGCCGCCTTGGCGACACCGATATTGGCGTTGGCGGCGATCACCGAGCGTTCGGCCGAGGCGATGTCCGGACGGCGCTCCAGCAGTTGCGACGGCAGGCTCACCGGAATCTGCGGCAGTGCCGGGATGTCCTTGCTCACCGCCAGGTTGAAGTTGGCCGGAGCCTCGCCGATCAACACCGCAATCGCGTTTTCCAATTGGGCACGCTGCCAGATCAGGTCGATCAGGCTGGCCTGGGTGGTCTTGAGCTGGGTTTGTGCCTGGGCCACCGCGTCCTTGCCGGAGACCCCGGCACGGTACTGGTTTTCAGTCATTTGCAGGGAGCGTTGATAGGTCTCCAGCGTGGCTTGCAGCAAGCGCGTCTGTTCATCCATGACGCGCAGTTGCAGGTAACTTTGCACCAGTTCCGATTGCTGGCTCAGGCGCATCGCCGCCAGGTCCGCCGAGCTGGCTTCGGCGCTGGCTTCGTTGGCTTCCAGGCCGCGACGCAATTTGCCCCAGATATCCGCTTCCCAGCTCACGCCCAACTGGGCATTGAGGGTGTCGCGAATGCCGCTGCTGGAACTGCTCAGGCTCGCGTTGCTGCTGCCGGTGCCCTGACTGGCGCGGGTTTTCCCCACGCTAAGGTCAACGGTGGGGTAAAAAGCGCCACGGGAACTGCGCGCCAGCGCCTGGGCCTGGCGGAAGCGCGCCTCGGCCTGGGCCACGGTCTGGTTGGCCGTGTTCAGGCGCATCACCAAGTCGTTGAGCTGGCGGTCGCCGTACAGTTCCCACCAGGCGCCACGGGCCAGGGAGTCACTAGGGGTAGCCTGACGCCAGCCCTGGGCTTCCTTGAACTGCGCCGGTTCCACGACTTCCGGGCGCTGGTAGTCGGGGCCAATAGCGCAAGCACTGAGCAACAACGCCAATCCCATTGTAGGAGCGAGCTTGCTCGCGAAGGTCGTCAACGAAAACGCGCACAGCCTGAACGTACGCGGTGACGGTGAGTTTTTCGCCAGCAAGCCGGCGCCTACAGGGGACTGCGGTGCATTGGCGTTGATTGAATCGGTCATAGCGCAGTGTCCAGGGCAGCATCGGTACGCACGCCGCGCCAGGCGTTGAAGCGATGGCGCGCGCGGTCGAGATAGAGGTAAACCACCGGGGTGGTGTAGAGGGTCAGGATCTGGCTGAACACCAGGCCGCCGATAATGGTCAGGCCCAAGGGGCGACGCATTTCCGCGCCATCGCCCGCGCCCAGCAGCAACGGCAACGCACCGAGGATGGCTGCCAGAGTGGTCATCAGGATCGGCCGCAAACGCAGCAGGCAGGCACTGCGAATCGACTCCAGCGGGCTCATGCCGTCGTGGCGCTCCAACTGCAAGGCCAGGTCGATCATCAGGATCGCGTTTTTCTTCACCACGCCGATCAGCAGGAACAGCCCCAGCAGGGAGATCAGACTGAACTCGCCACCGGTCAGGTAAATCGCGAGCATCGCGCCGACGCCGGCTGACGGCAAGGTAGAAAGAATCGTCAGCGGGTGAATGTAGCTCTCATACAGAATACCTAGCACCAGGTACACCGCCACCAAGGCCCCCAGGATCATGAACGGCTGGCCCTTCTGCGTGGCCGCGAAGGCATCGGCGGTGCCGGCCATCTTGGCGATCACGTCTTCCGGCAACCCGACCTTGGCAATCGCCCGCTCGATGGCGGCCGTACCCTGCTCCACCGTCACCCCGGGGGCCATGTCAAAGGCGATGTTTTCCGAGGCGAACTGGCCTTCGTGGCTGACGCGATCGTCGGCCAGGCTGTTCTCATAGTGGGCAATGGTCGATAACGGCACCCGCGCGCCATCGGCAGTGATCACCTGCATCTGATTAAGTGTGATCGGGTCCTGGGCGTATCTAGGATTGACCTCCATCACCACCTGGTACTGGTTGAGGCTGTCGTAGATGGTGGAAATCTGCCGCTGGCTGTAGGCGTTGTTGAGCACCGACGTGACCATGTCCATGTCGATGCCCAGGCGCTTGGCCTGGTCACGGTCGACAATCAGCGTGACCTGCGCCGCACCCCGGCCTTCGCGGGCGTCGATGGCGGTGAGTTCCGGCAGCTCGCGCAAGGCGGCCACCACTTTCGGGTACCACAGCCGCAGTGCCGCCAAGTCGCCGCTTTGCAGGATGTAGGAATACTGGGCGCTGGTCTGGTCGCGGCTACCGCCGAATTGCAGGTCCTGGTCGGCCATCAGGAACAGCCGCCCGCCCGGCACCAGCGGCACGTCCTTGCGCAGGCGCTCGATCACCGCCTGGGCGGAAATCTTGCGCTCGCTGATGGGCTTCAGACGCACCAGCATCACCGCATTGTTGGTGCCGTTGTTGCCGCCGATGAAGCCGGCCACGCTGAGCACCGCCGGGTCCTTGAGCACCGCCTTGCGGAAGGTTTCCATTTTCGGCTGCATCACGCTGAACGACAGCCCATCGTCGCCGCGCACAAAACCGATCAACTGGCCGGTGTCCTGCTGCGGCATGAAGGTTTTCGGCACCACCACGTACAGCGCCACATTCAGGCCGATGGTCAGCAACAGGCTGAGCAGGGTCAGGCGACGATGGCGCAGCACCCAGTCCAGGCTGGTGGCGTAGCCTGCGACCATGCGGTCGTTGATCTTCTGGCTCCAGCGCTGCAAACCGGTCATCTGGCCTTTGACATGGGGCTTGAGCCAGCGTGCGCAGAGCATGGGGGTCAGGGTCAGCGAGACGATCAGCGACACAATGATCGCCGCCGACAAGGTGATGGAAAACTCGCGAAACAGATTGGTGACGATCCCGCCCATAAACAGGATGGACAGGAACACCGCCACCAGCGACACGTTCATCGACAGCAAGGTAAAGCCGACTTCCTGGGCCCCCAGGTACGCGGCCTTCATCGGCGGCACACCCTCGTCGATATGCCGGGAAATGTTCTCCAGCACCACGATGGCATCGTCCACCACCAGGCCGGTGGCCAGGATCAACGCCATCAACGAAAAGTTGTTCAACGAAAAACCGTACAGGTACATCACCGCAAAGGTACCCACCAGCGACACCGGCACCGCCAAGGTAGGAATCAGCGAGGCGCGGAAGTTACCCAGGAACAGGTACACCACCAGGATCACCAGCCCGACGGCTATCAGCAAGGTCATTTCGGCTTCGTGCAACGTGGCGGTGATCACCGGCGAACGGTCCATCGCCAGGCTCAGCTTGACGCTGGACGGCAACACCGCCTGCAACGCCGGCAGCTGCGCCTTGATCTGCCTGACCGTCTCGATGATGTTGGCGCCAGACTGGCGGTTGATCACCAGCAGCACCGCCGGTTCGTTGTTGAAGAAGCCGCTGTTGTAGCGGTCTTCGACGCCGTCGCTGATCTTGGCCACATCGCCAAGGCGCAACGCCGCGCCATTCTGGTAGCGAATCAGCAGCGGCTCGTAGTCCTTGGCCTTTTCCAACTGGTCGTTGGCCTGGATCTGCCAGTTGCGCTGGCTGTCCTCCAAGGAGCCTTTGGGCCGGCGCTGATTGGCGTTGGCGATGGTGTTGCGCACGTCGTCGAGGGCCACGCCGTACTGGTCGAGGGCCTTGGGCTCCAGCTCGATGCGCACTGCCGGCAACGAACTGCCGCCGATCTGCACTTCGCCCACACCGGGCACCTGGGACAGGCTTTGCGAAAGGATGGTCGAGGCCAGGTCGTACAACTGGCCCTTCTGCAGCACGTCCGAGGTCAGCGACAGCACCATGATCGGCGCCTGGGACGGATTGATCTTTTTGTAGGTCGGCATGCTGCGCATACCGCTGGGCAGCAGGTTGCGCGAGGCATTGATTGCCGCCTGCACTTCCCGCGCTGCGCCGTTGATATCACGGTCGGAGTCAAATGCGAGGATTACCCGAGTAGAGCCCTGGCTCGACGAGCTGCTCATGGTGGTAATGCCGGCAATCGAGCCAAACGAGCGCTCCAGCGGCGTGGCCACGGTAGACGCCATCACCTCAGGGCTCGCGCCGGGCAAACTCGCCGATACAACGATTACCGGGAAGTCGATCTGCGGCAGCGGCGACACCGGCAGCAGGTTGAAGCTGACACCGCCCAGCAACATGATCGCCAGGCTCAGCAGCATGGTCGCTACCGGCCGACGAATGAAAGGTCCGGACAGGTTCATGACTCAACCGGCTCCAGGCTTTGCGGCTCTTTACGCCAGCGACGGCCAAGGCGATCGAAGTACAGGTAGATCACCGGCGTGGTGAACAGAGTCAGCACCTGGCTGACCAGCAGACCACCGACCATCACCAAGCCCAAGGGTTGACGCAATTCGGCACCGGATCCCGTGGCGAGCATCAACGGCACCGCGCCAAACAGCGCAGCCAGGGTGGTCATCAGGATCGGCCGAAAGCGCAGCAGTGCCGCCTGGTAGATCGCGGTCTGCGGGTCGAGGCCCTGGTTGCGTTCGGCGTCGAGGGCAAAGTCGATCATCATGATCGCGTTCTTCTTGACGATACCGATCAGCAAGATAATGCCGATGATCGCGATCATGCCCAGGTCATTGCCACTGAGCAGCAACGCCAGCAAGGCGCCCACGGCCGCCGACGGCAAGGTCGAGAGAATGGTGATCGGATGGATATAGCTCTCGTAGAGCACGCCCAACACGATGTACATGGTGACCACCGCCGCCAGGATCAACAACAAGGTACTCGACAACGAGGCTTCGAAGGCCTGGGCCGCGCCCTGGAACTGGGTCTGCACGCCCACCGGCATGCCAATGTCTTTCTGGGTCTGGTTGATCAGTTCCACCCCTTTGCCCAGCGCAACGCCGGGGGCCAGGTTGAACGACATCATCACTGCCGGGAACTGACCGATATGCGCTATCGCCAATTGGGCCTGACGCTGTTCCACATGGGCCAGGCTGGACAGGCGCACCTGGCCACCATCGGTGGTTTTCACATGGATCTGGTTCAGCGCCTCCGGCCCCAGGGTTTCGCCGGACTGGGCCTGCAATACCACACGGTACTGGCTGGCCTGGGTGTAGATGGTGGAAATCTGCCGCTGGCCGAACGCGTCATACAATGCGTCGGTGATGGTCGACACGCTGACGCCCAGGCGCGAAGCCGCATCGCGATCGATCACCAGGTACACCTGCAAACCCTTGTCCTGCAGGTCGCTGGCAACGTCGGTGAGTTCGGGCAACTGGCTCAACGCGTGCACCAGCTTGTCGCTCCACAACGCCAGCAACTCGGCATCGGGTGAGGACATACTGAACTGGTACTGGGTGCGGCTGACGCGGTCTTCAATGGTCAGGTCCTGCACCGGCTGCATGAACAGGCGGATACCCACCAGCTTATCGATTTCCGGCTGCAAACGCGTGATCACCTGGGCAGCGCTCAAATCGCGCTGGCCGTGGGCCTTGAGGTTGATCAGCAGGCGCCCGCTGTTGAGGGTCGCGTTATCGCCGTCCACGCCAATGTAGGAAGACAGGCTTTCCACTGCCGGATCGGCCAGGATGATCTTGGCCAATTCCTGCTGGCGCTGGCTCATAGCGGCGAAGGAAATTGACTGCGGCGCTTCGGAAATACCCTGGATCACCCCGGTGTCCTGCACCGGAAAGAAGCCCTTGGGCACCACCAGGTACAGCACCACGGTCAGGCCCAGGGTGGCGATGGCGACCAGCAGGGTCAGCGGCTGGTGCTTGAGCACCCACTGCAACATGCTGCCGTAACGCGCGATCAACCAATCGATCCAGGCGCCGCTGGCCTTGTAGAAACGGCTTTGTTCTTCTTCCTTGGGTTCGCGCTTGAGCAAGCGTGCGCACATCATTGGCGTGAGGGTCAGCGACACCACCAGGGAAATCAGGATCGCCACCGCGAGGGTGATGGCGAACTCACGGAACAAGCGCCCCACCACGTCAGCCATGAACAGCAGGGGAATCAGCACCGCGATCAGCGACAGGGTCAGGGAAATCAGGGTGAAGCCGATCTGCTTGGCGCCCTTGAGTGCGGCGGCCAGCGGGGTCTCGCCTTCTTCGATGTAACGGGAAATGTTCTCCAGCATCACGATGGCATCGTCCACCACAAACCCGGTGGCGATGGTCAATGCCATCAGCGTCAGGTTGTTGATGGAGAACCCCGCCAGATACATCACGCCAAAGGTGCCCACCAGGGACAGCGGTACGGCAATGGACGGAATGAGCGTGGCGCTGACCCGGCGCAGGAACAGGAAGGTCACCATCACCACCAGGGCAATGGCGATGAGCAATTCGTGCTGTACGTCTTTTACCGAGGCGCGGATGGTCTGGGTGCGGTCGGTGAGCACCGTCACATCGAGGCCGGCCGGCAGGTTGTCGGTGATGCTCGGCAGCAGCGCCTTGATGCGGTCCACCACCTCGATCACGTTGGCCCCTGGCTGGCGCTGGATATTCAGCAGCACGGCCTGGTTTTGGTTGGCCCAGGCGGCGAGGCGTTCGTTTTCGGCGCCGTCGACGATCTGCGCCACGTCCTTGAGGCGCAGCGGCGCGCCATTGTTGTAGGCGAGGATCAGTTCGGCGTATTGCTGGGGCGAGACCAACTGGTCGTTGGCGTCGAGCATCGACACCCGCGTTGGGCCGTCGAAGTTACCCTTGGGCTGATTGACGTTGGACGCCGCGATCAGCGTGCGCACGTCCGACAGGTTCAAGCCATTGGCTGCCAGGGCTTCGGGGTTGACCTTGATGCGCACGGCCTGGCGCTGGCCGCCGGCGATGCTGACCATGCCGACGCCGCTGATCTGCGCGATTTTCTGCGCCATGCGCGTATCGACCAGGTCATTGAGCTTGGGCAGCAGCATGGTCTTGGAAGTGATCGCAAGGGTCAGCACCGGGGTATCCGCCGGGTTGACCTTGTTGTACACCGGCGGCGCCGGCAAGTCCTTGGGCAGCAGGTTGGTGGCAGCGTTGATCGCGGCCTGCACTTGTTGCTCGGCGACATCCATATTGATGTCGAGGTTGAAACGCAGGGTCAGCACCGACGCACCGCCGGAGCTGGTGGAGGCCATCTGCGTGAGGCCCGGCATTTGCCCGAACTGGCGTTCCAGCGGCGCGGTGACCGCACTCGTCATCACGTCCGGGCTCGCGCCGGGGTACAGGGTCATCACCCGGATGGTCGGGTAATCCACCTGGGGCAAGGCCGACACCGGCAGCAAGCGGTACGCGATGATGCCGGCCAGAACAATGGCCAGCATGCTCAGCGTGGTGGCGACCGGGCGAAGGATAAACAGCCGCGACAGGTTCATGAACCGACCTTTTGCGCCTTGCCGGCGGTGGTGCCGGTCTCCCCTTTCGCCGCTGGCTTGCCTTGCAGGTGTTCGGTCGGGGTGGTCGGCACTTCGCTGCTGTCGTTCACCACTTCGATCTCGCTGCCGTCCTTGAGGCGGTCGGTACCTTCCAGGACCACGCGGTCGCCGGCTTTGAGGCCTTCTTTGATCACGGTGTTGTCGCCGTCGGTATCACCCACCACCAGGGGCTGCACCTTGACCTTCTTGTCACCGTCGAGCACGTAGACGAAGGTACCGGTGTTGCCGAACTGGATCGCCGCCGACGGCGCCAGCACTACGTTGTGCAAGGTATCGGCCAGCAGGTGCACATTGACGAACTGATTGGGGAACAGCGCCTGGTCCTTGTTATCGAAGCGTGCCTTAAATTTCAGGGTACCGGTGGTCACGTCGATCTGGTTGTCCAGGCTTTGCAGCACACCCACGGCCTGTTGCTTCACATCACCACGGTCCCAGGCTTCCACCGGCAGCTTGTTGCCGGCGTGGTAGCGGGTGAGCACGGTTTCCAGGGTGTTTTCCGGCAGCGTGAAGGCCACGCTGATCGGCTGGGTCTGGGTGATCACGGCCAGGAACGTGGTGTCGTTGGCCGCCACCAGGTTGCCGACGTCCACTTGACGCAGGCCGACACGGCCGCTTATGGGCGCGCGGATCTTGGTGAATTCGAGGTTGAGCTTGGCGTCATCCACCGCACCCTGGTTGGTCTTGACCGTACCCTGGTATTGCAAAACCAGCGCTTCAGCGGTGTCCAGGGTCTGCTTGGCAATACTGTCCTGGGCATACAGGTCGCGGTAACGTTGCACGTCGACCTGGGCGTTTTTCAACTGGGCCTGATTCTGCATCAGCGTGCCCTGGGCCTGGAGCAAGGCGTTCTGGTAGCTGCGCGGGTCGATCTCGGCGAGCAGATCCCCAGCCTTGACCATTTGCCCTTCTTCAAAGGCGATCTTCACCAGCTCGCCGCCCACCCGGCTGCGCACATTGATGGTGTTGAGTGCGGTGACCGTGCCCAACGCCTTGTAGTACACCGGAAACTCGCCCAGCACCGCAGGCGCCACACGCACTGGCACCGGGCCGGTGGATCCACCGAAGCCTGGGCGCATCATCCCCGTTTTGCCGGCATGCCCCGCGGGCTTCTCGGCGCCGTCTTTATGGCTGCCGGGCCAGAATTTCCAGCACAGGCCGGCGATAACCAGCAACACAAGCAGGCCGAACAGCCAGCGGCGGGACTTACGGGGGGAGGATTGCATGGAGTGATCAACCATTGGGCGCGAGAGCTTCTTCTTGGGGAGGCTGAAAGATAAGCACTGGGGCGCATTTAGAAAAGCGCCTTTACCGGCTATTTACCTTGGGCTTACAACTTTTAACTTATGCGACTTAGTCCTACGGCGGTTTCGCTAAGCATCTGAGCTACAAATAAAAACGGCCTGGACTAGGCCAGGCCGCAATCTTGCATCACGCGTGTTACTGCAAAACGACAGTAACGTACCGAAACAGTTACTTCAAAACAGCCAGGGCTGCTTCGTAGTTAGGCTCTTGGCCGATTTCAGGCACCAGTTCGCTGTGCAGCACGTTGTTGTTTTCGTCCAGCACCACCACGGCGCGGGCGGTCAGGCCTTGCAGCGGGCCGTCAGCCAGCGAAACGCCGTAGTCCACTGCGAAGTCGGCGTTGCGGAAGTCCGACAGGCTCAGCACATTGTCCAGGCCTTCAGTGCCGCAGAAACGCTTCTGGGCAAACGGCAGGTCAGAGGAAATGCACAGCACGACCGTGTTGCTCAGGTCGTTGGCCTGGGCGTTGAACTTGCGCACCGAAGTGGCGCAGGTCGGGGTGTCAACGCTTGGGAAGATGTTCAGGACCTTACGCTTGCCGGCGAAGGTTTCCAGGGACGCTTGCGACAGGTCGACAGCAACAAGGCTGAACTCAGGAGCGGTGGAACCGGTTTTCGGCAATTCGCCTTCAACCTGGACAGGGTTACCACGAAGGGTGACTTGAGCCATGAACGGAATCCTTATGCTGATGTGGGTTTAACGAATTCGAGAGGTCGAAGTTAACCACAAACTACGGTGTCTACCTACCGCCAGCGATAAATTGTCATGCCTTCGGTTATGGTTTAATTGCGCGCTTTGCGCCCAGCCCTTCAAGGAAAACGATGTCGATGAATGCCCCTGCCACCAAAGTCCTGGTCATTGGATACGTCTGGCCGGAACCCCGCTCCTCGGCCGCAGGCGGGCATATGATGCAGATCCTTGAAAGCTTTCTTGCACAAGGTTGGGACATCACCTTCAGCAGCCCAGCGACGATTGGCGAACACAAGGCCGATTTGCCTGCCCTGGGTATCGCCGAGTGCGCCATCGAGCTCAATAACAGCAGTTTCGATGATTTTATCCGCGATCTGGCCCCGGATATCGTGTTGTTCGACCGTTTCATGATGGAAGAACAGTTCGGCTGGCGCGTCGAGAAATGCTGCCCAAGCGCCCTGCGCGTGCTGGAAACCTCCGACTTGCAGAGCCTGCGCGACGCACGTCACCAGCGGTTCAAGGATCACTTGAAGGCGCACCCCGACAGCGACGACTTCAGTGCCTTGTTCTCCCCGGCACTGCAGGCAGAGTTCACACTGATGGCCGATACCGACCTGGCCAAGCGCGAGATCGCGGCCATCTACCGTTGCGACATCAGCCTGATGATTTCCGACGTGGAAATCCGCCTGCTCACCGAGCACTTCAAGGTGCCACCCGCCCTGCTCCACTGGTGCCCGCTGATGGTGGAGCCGCCGGCCGAAGCCTTCGCGCCGTTTGAAGACCGCGCGCACTTTCTCAGCATCGGCAACTTCCGCCACGCGCCCAACTGGGATGCGGTGCTCTGGATGAAAAACAGCCTGTGGCCGCTGATCCGCCAGCAGTTGCCGGGGGCGCAGTTGCACATCTATGGCGCCTACACCCCGCCCAAAGCCACCGCCTTGCATAACCCGACGCAGGGTTTTCATGTCATGAACTGGGCCGAAGATGCCTTGCAGGTGATGACCGCCGCGCGCATCTGCCTGGCGCCCCTGCGCTTCGGCGCCGGCATCAAGGGCAAACTGGCGGACGCGATGCTCTGCGGCACGCCGAACGTCACCACGCCTATCGGCGCCGAGGCCATGGGTGATGAACAGCCGTGGCCGGGCATGATCGAACACAGCGCACCTGCCTTGGCGGCGGCTGCCGTGGCGCTCTACCAGAACCGCGAACGCTGGACCCTGGCCCAAGAAAATGGCCGCCAACTGCTCGCCCGCCGCTATGACCAGGCCATGCATGGCCCGGCGCTGGTGGCCTGCCTGGAACAGTGCCGCAGCCATCTGGATGCCCATCGCCGGGACAACTTCACCGGCAGCATGCTGCGCCATCACGCCCATAAAAGTACGCAGTACATGTCCCAGTGGATCGAGGCGAAAAACCGCATCGTATAAACACGAGTGCTGGCGAGGTCGCGTGCGAGGGGGCATTATCCCACGCAGCAACCACAATAAAGCGACGGCAGCATGACCCGAGCAACGCGAATCACCGACCCTTCCTACGAGCTGATGGACGACCACAACGGCCTGTCCATCATCTATCGCCAGCACGGCTTCCCCTGCCCGCTGGTGCGCTGGCACTTCCACAAGGAATACGAGCTGCACCTGATCGTCGCCAGCTCCGGCAAGGTGTTCATCGGCGACTACATCGGTAACTTCTACCCGGAAAGCCTGTTTCTCACCGGTCCCAACCTGCCCCACAACTGGATCAGCCAAGTGGAGGAAGACGAGGTGGTGCCCAAACGCGACATGCTGGTGAATTTCACCGATGAGCTGTTTGAAGGTGGCAGCCAGATTTTCGCCGAACTCAAGACCCTGGCGCCGCTGCTGGAGCGTGCGCAGTACGGTATCGAGTTTCGCTGCAAACGCACGATTATCCAGGCGATGACCTTGATGCAACGCATCGAGGACGCCCAGGGCATGGCGCGCCTGGGGCACTTCTTTATCCTGCTGGAAGCCTTGAGTGCGTGTGAGGACTACCAGTTGCTGTCGGGTGCCACTACCCCGCAGCTGGCCGACGAGCACAGCATCGACCGCACCAACCGCGCGGTGGACTACATTTTCGCCCATTACGCCCGTGAGTTGCCGCTGGAGGAAGTGGCGGAATATCTGGGAATGAAACCCACCTATTTCTCCCGGGTATTCAAACAGGCCACCGGGCGCACGTTTATCGAATTTGTGAACCGGTTGCGCATCAGCAAATCATGCGAATTGCTGGCAGACGGCGACAAGGCCGTGACCGATGTGTGCTTCGAATCGGGCTTCAATAACATCTCCAACTTCAACCGGCGCTTTCAGCAACTCAAGGGCATGACACCCTCCCACTACCGACGCCTGGCAGTGCAACGGCTCACCGAAGAAAACCGCGGCCAGCACCTTACGACACCAGCAAACGGCTACAGATCAGGGCCTTAAACCGTGGCCTTCACGCAATGGAACCTTACGAAGTGCCAAGCCACTTAGTGAACACACGCCCAACGCTTCTTTTTCATTCGTTGGATGGCGTATGTTCACACACAGATATAAGGCCCTCCACTTATGACTGGCGTTCACCGCGTTCGCTTGGCCACCTCTATTACGCCCACGGCCCCCACACTACAAAGCCTGCACGCAGCCGATGAACATTCGGTGGCCTCCAACGTCATCAGACTTTTTCAGGCTCGTCAAAACAGGCATAGAGACCGCCCGCAGCCCGAATACGCAGTCGATATGCCGAAACACGCCCCGCAGCGAATACTTGACCTGCTCAGATACACGGTGACCGACGAGCAGCCAAGTCTGGCCGAACAGATCAGTCAATTGATACAAGGCGCCGGTGAGACACTCACAGACGAAAGAGCACTGCACAACGAAGTCGAACGGCTCCTGAACCAGCCGAGCGCGCTCAATCCGCAAAAAACCTACACCCAACTGATTGACGACATACTCCAAAGCCCGGCGCGTGCCATGCCCAACAACGGCATTGGTTTTTCTCGAGTTCGCCGAGACCTGCAAAACGCCCACCCTGCGCAAAACGCGGGTAACACCTCGATCCAGCAGTTCGCCAATGCTCTGGTTGAAGACAGCGACAGCCAACTGGCGATTAATTTTGCCAATTATTTGATCCGCATTCGGGTGGATGCAATCCCATACAACCCTGCTCGTGCAGTCCCAATTGCTGTACCGCCCAGCTCAACGTTCGGCCTCGCCTGGAACGAACTGGCTGACGCGCTCGACGCGGTGCCTTTCAAAACCTTTGCCCAAACCAAAGGCATTGATATTTCCAGTCTTGTCATTAAGGCCAATGGAGACCTGACCGGCCAGAGGAACAATCAAACCTTCAGCTTCTCTTTGGCACAAAATCCTGAATGGGCCGCCGCTTCATCTGCGGTTTTGACTGCGGCAAGAAAAATGCGCGGGGACATCACGTTCCACGACCGCGAGCATGCACCCGCGGAGGACGTCGCAAGCTTTTATCTGGAGCGCGCGCCCCGCTACAACAGCGACGACACGCTGATAGCGATCGACTGGCTGATGAAAGAGAGAAACTTCCATTCGATAAGTAACACCGATACCTACTACGCGGCTCAATACGCCCCAGTCCAACAGCGCCAAAGAGAGGCAAAACAACACGTCGCAAACCTGCCACCGCCTCAGTTGAGCCGACTACTGGCCGGTTTCGAGCCCGCATCGGTGGCACAAAAGGTCAAGGACGCCGATCAGGCCCTGGCCCGCCTGAGCAGCCAAGCGATGGGCAAGTTGTTTGGGATCAAGATTGAAGAACTGCCCGAATATTCGACCTTCAACCTGGTACGTAACAACCTTAAGGATGTGCTGAACGGCGTTGCTTTTACAGCGTTCGCACAGGAAAAAAATCTTGAAGTGTCGAGCGTCCGGATCAATGCGGCGGACGGGGCCTTAAAAGGCACAGTCAATGGCGTCGAAACCACATTCGTGTTGAACGACCTCTCCGGTTGGTCCGAGGTCTGGCCGCAAGTACAACTGGCGGTAGAACGTATGGCGACAGGCTCAGGCGATTACGTCTTCTACCCGAGTGCACACTCTGCAGAGGTTTCAGAGGTGCTGCGTTTTTACGCGGAAGAAGGACCGCCTCAAAATGACGCTCCTAACCCTGGCTGGGCGCGAAGAGCGCGCGAAGGGAGTCTGCGCAGAAGTGCCGAAATCACCCAAGTCGACGGCTTCAAGGCATTGGTGGGTACACCCACTGACGATGCCCGCTCGCTCAGCGTGCGCGAGGTGCAGCAGGCCGTCATCTCACAGCTCACTGGGAAGCCAATGAACCTTTCGCCGCTTGAAACCCTGGCGGCGGCAGCCAAGGTCAATGTGCCACAGAGCGACCCCGCACCGCCCGTAAACGCGGCACCAGACCTCGACACCCCAGAAGACATCCTGGCACGCGCCGAAGGCGAACTGGTCGGCACTGCGCATCGCGTGATGCTTGAGCTCAAGAGCGACCCGACGCCCCCTGCCTCAAAAAAGGTTGAGCCGGTCCCGGCCAACAGCCTGTTCGGACAATGGCGCGCTTACTTGGACAAAGCCCTGAAAAGCAGCGGCTTTACCGAGTGGGCCGCGAAACAGGGCATCGACCTAAGTACCTTGCGCTTTGACCCAACGGACCGCGCACTGATCGGTAAGGTCAACGGCGTTGAGCAACGCTTTACAGCCACTGATTTTACGAAAAGATACCCGGAACAGCATTTTGACGTACTCACCCCAGTGTTGACCGCTGCCGAGGCATTCACCGCACATGGAAAACCGATCACGCTGGCTCAGGCCAACGACAGCAGCGCATCCTTTGAATGGTTGGCCAATTTTTATTCCATCAGTACCGACTACGACAGCGAGGCGTTCACACGCCATACGGAGCTGATGGGCCGAACATTGGCATTTCCAACGCCACCTGAAAACCCAGGGAAAATCGTGAGCTGGTTGAACCAGCGCAAAATCGCGTTAGGCGACAGCAATGACAGGCATGCGCTGATTCATCAGCTTAAATTCGGGAATGTTGATAACGACGCCACAACCCGCTTTACGGTGGATCCGGACTCTAGCCACCAGCCCAAGGGCACCACGACACTCCAGAAGTTTCTGTCAGACCACGGCTGGTATGGCGCCACGTCGGCCGCACAGGTCGATAATTTGTTACAGGCGTTGCAAACCCAGATCCCGCAGGCACCTGCCCTGGGCAACCAATGGGGCTTCTTGTCCACTGACTTACCGTTGAGTGCTGAGCAACGCAGCGCGGTGGGTGAGCTCGTCAAAACGTCTATTGGAAACCACAGCACCCTTCTCAGCTTCTTGAGTTCCGGCGTTTCCAACCTGAGCAGCGACCCTGATCAGGCACTGCAACAACTTCTCTCCAGTGACATCGCCCTGGAGCTCGCCACACACTTGCAAACCGCAATGAAGGGCGCTGCTACCCCAACCAGCCTAAAGCAATGGCTATTGACCGCGCTTGTGCTAGCGCTTGATCCAACGGCCGGCACCCAGCGCAATCGCGTTGCAGGTTTCGACTTCATGTGGCCTGCGAACTGGGGCTTAGGCGCTGGCAAGCTCAGTGAGCTTTTAAGCCAACATTTGGCTGATACCCAACAGGTCCCGACCCACCTTCGTCCGGCAGTCACCCGCCTATTGATGTCCGGTGCAGCGCCACATTTGCTGGTCAAAGACCTACCGTCGACGTTGAAGCTTGGTTCCCCAGAATGGGTCAACTTTTCAAGTGCGGTAAATCGAATCGAACTGATAGCCGCCGGTGCCAGCGCGAACATGACTTACCAGCAAGTCATGGACTTTCATAACATCAAGCCCATTTCAGCAGAGGAAAACCGCCTGCAGGCCGTCGCCCAACTGAACCCAGTGATTGATTGGGCCGTCATCAATAACCATCTTGGGAAAAACAACAACGACGAATATAGCCTCGAGCAGCTGAACGACAGCCAGGAAAAACTCAATACTCAGATCAATGAGACCTCGCAAGCCAAACGTTACCTGCGAACCGTCGCCCCCCCAAGCAGAAGGGCCATGGCCCTGGCGGCATTGAAAGAAAAGTTTGGCGCAAGCATCGATTTTGAGAGGCCGGTTCTATGGGAAAAGGTGGCGGGCGGGATCTTTTCCGGTATTAACGCAAGCATCGTCGAGGTCTATGAGGCTGGCCGCCTGGGTGAAAGTTGGAGTACACAACAACCAGGCCTGAACGTCGAAGACCTGCGCAAAAAAGCACACGAGTTGCCAGATATCAACGCGCAATTCGACAACGCCATCCAGGAAGACTTCACCCCGCGCAGGCGCCATACGATTTCCCTGTTCAAAGACATGCTCAGCAAGTTGCCGTTGGAGGAGCGCAATAGCCTTAACTTTGGAACGGTGGAACTTCTGCAAGTGGAAGGGACCGCCAGTGGCATCATCATCACGTCCGTCTACGAAGGCGTGAGGCGGGATTTCGCGGTCTATCCGGCAACCGGGCAAATAGTCAGAATTCCCGACATTGATCCATCAACGCCGCTAGACAAAAAAGTCAGCGTGGCTCTCGACATGGATGCGCTCAAAAACGGCACGGAGCCCAAACAGGGCGTCACCTGCGATGTTGTATTAAGGGAAAGCGAACAATTTATCCTCAACGAGACCACAGACGGTGACAAACGCCCTGAGTTACGTGAAAGGCGCTTCCTTGAACGCAGTGCAAGTGACGCATCTTCCGTTTACGACAGCAACAGAATGGAGGACCTCGCCAAGGTGCTGGTTGACACGGTCTACCTGCGCAAAAGTACGTTTGTCGGTAGCCACCGTGGATTGCACAATGCAGTTGAACATGGCGTAGAACCCAGCGACTTCTTCAAAGGCCTCTTACGCGCCATTCCAGGCAGCAGCAGCCTTGAAGATCTTTATCACGGTGAATACGCCAAAGCAGCAGGTGACCTGCTCGTTGATATCGCGCTCTATGTGGCTACCGAAGGCGCTGGGAAAATATGGACGCTAGCAAAAACAGGTGCTGCGTGGGCGACGGCCAAGGTCTCTGCCAAGTTTGTCGAAAAGTTTGGCGCAGATGAAGCCGAGGACATTGCTCTCAAGGATATAACTGCCGCCAGCACCTCGAATTCGATCAACACATTGAGCCGAATGCAGGAAAGCCACCTTGCAGTGCAAACGGCAGATATGGCCGAGGGCAGGGTCATACGCTCCGGCACCCACAACCAAGTCAAGGTCAGCACGGTATTCCAAGACGGTAATTGGTACGCCTACGACGCCAGGACACAGGCGGCTTATGGCCCCGCCTTGGAAGGTTTTATCTCGGATACCTCAGCCCCTCTGCGTAAGGAGACGTTCTCCAGCGGCACTCAAGCCCTGGTCACTGAAAAGCCCCTGGCCACCGATGCGTACACCCTCCCCCGCGCCAAGGGCTTCGACCTGGTCAATGAGGGCAAGGTATACCGTTACGACGTCAAAAATCCCAATGTGCTCACGGACTTGGAGTCGGCCGACCACTTTAGGCCCTTGGATAATTTCGAGGCGATCTGTGAGGCACCGTCCGTCGGCGGCAGAGCCAAACGCGGCACCAATGACACGTGCTTCTCCAAAATCGTTGAGAACACGCCCAACGAATTGACCCAGGAGTTGCAAGCGCTCGAGCATGTTCGCTTGTTCCCCTCGCCGTCGAAATTTCTGAGAAAGGATCAATTTGTCGTCTTCGAACGACGCCGCTACAAAGTGATTGATGGCGAAACGGGGCCACACCTTCACCCGACCTTGGACAAGCAGCCCATCACTTACAAATCGCTGATCACCGGCAGCATCAAACATGATCCACAGTTTGGCTTTTACGTTGGGCAAACCAACGAAGCACTGAACCAGGAAACGCGTGTTATCAAGCTCAACAGCATCAGCGATATAAGTGACGACAAGCGCGAAGTTCGTGCGGTCATCGTTAACGGTCGAACGCCTGGGGACACCCAAAAGTACCTTGTGATCGAGGCGGACACCGCACAGTTTTATTACGCGAAACTGAATACAGCGTCATCCGGCGAACTCAAATTCTTTAGAACCACACCCGACGACATATCGCTCGTCAATGGTTATCGGAATAAATTCAGCATCCGCCAAGGTGTGTCCAGAACACCACTGGATGCCGAATTCATCGCCCTGCCCAAACTGGACTCGGCGCTGGCAGAACTGAAGCGGTCGGGTTACCAGAAAAAAGATGTCGATGAGTTAGGTGCCTTCGTTAAAAACATGACGAAGGAGCAACAGCGCGAGGTGCTCTATCAATTGCAACGTAGCGAAGCGATTGGCAAGACGAATATCGCCCTGAAGCCAAATCAAGTAACCGCTTTGACGACTCCCGCGAACTTCTCGACCTTAACAGCCGAGCAGCAGAACAAATTCCTGGCGCAGCAGGTAAAAGACACGGTGACCCGTTCCATGACGGCCACCGGGCTAGGCCCAGGCAATCAGATACGCTCAGCATCGGATATTGCGCGCGCAGACGCCGCCAACCAGACCGTCGAATGGTTGCGTCGAAGCATTCCCAGCAGTGCGCGGAATCGCTCTGACATAATTTTGAAAGCCGGCGCCGGCAATTGCGGAGAAATGGCCCTGCTGTCGAGGGACATCATCAAAAAGAGCGGTGGCAATGCCTACGAATGGAAAGCCTCAGACGCTCATGCATTTACCGTGGTAGGCGGCCCGTCCGCGATACCTGCAGGAACAGTCGACTTCTCGGAACCGGAATGGGCGGATGCCTGGATTGTCGACCCGTGGGCCGGTATTGCCAGCCCCGCTCGGGAGTACACGCAAAAACTGAAAGAGGTCATGACTCAGTGGGAGCGCCATGGCATAAAAATAGTCGAGGGCAACAAGCCTATAAGCCCACTGGAAAAGAACTGGATGGATGCTCTTATCGTGAAACCGAAGACCCCCTATCCTCACGGTTATATCAACCCCTGATCCCTCGCCGGGCGAAAAGTGCACGCAATCCGATAGCAGCGCTTTTTTTGCCCAGGCCCGCCGGGCCTATGCCTTCGCCTGAACAATCACTGAAACGTTTTACCCAGCCGCGAATGAAGTGCAAAAAAGTATCAGTACCAGTGTTCCCAAGGATTTGTCACATCGCCTTTAGAAGGCTGTAATCAACGCACACTCTTCCTGACAACCTGTAGGAAGACACAACAACAATAACTGTCCTTCTGTAGCCCCCTGGGCGCGGAAATGGAGTGCGCGATGAAGTTCACAGCAAAAGCACTGCTTGCCTCTACCTGCATGATGACCTGCATGACCCTCAGCGCCGTCAGCTTTGGCGCGCAGACCCTGACCATTGCCACCGTCAACAACAGCGACATGATCCGCATGCAAAAGCTCTCGAAAACCTTCGAGGCCGAGCACCCGGAGATCAAGCTGAACTGGGTGGTGCTCGAAGAAAACGTGCTGCGCCAGCGCCTCACCACCGACATCGCCACCCAGGGCGGGCAGTTCGATGTGTTGACCATCGGCATGTACGAAGCTGCACTCTGGGGCGCCAAGGGCTGGCTGGAGCCGATGAAGGATCTGCCGGCGTCCTACGACCTCGATGATGTGTTCCCTTCGGTGCGTGACGGTTTGTCCGTCAAGGGCTCGCTGTATGCCCTGCCGTTCTACGCCGAAAGCTCGATCACCTACTACCGCACCGACCTGTTCAAGGACGCCGGGCTGACCATGCCTGAGCATCCGACCTGGACGCAGATCGGCGAATTCGCCAGCAAACTCACCGACAAGACCAAAGAGCAATACGGCCTGTGCCTGCGCGGCAAAGCCGGTTGGGGCGAGAACATGGCGCTGATCACCACCCTGGCCAACGGCTACGGTGCGCGCTGGTTTGACGAGAAGTGGCAACCGGAATTCAACGGTCCTGAATGGAAAGACGCGCTGAACTTCTACGTCGACAATATGAAGAAATCCGGCCCGCCGGGTGCTTCCAGCAACGGTTTCAATGAAAACCTGGCGCTGTTCAACAGCGGCAAGTGCGCGATCTGGGTCGATGCCAGCGTGGCCGGCTCATTCGTCACCGACAAGACCCAAAGCAAAGTGGCTGACCATGTCGGTTTTACCTTTGCACCCCACGAGAAGACCGACAAAGGCACTTCGTGGCTGTACTCCTGGAGCCTGGCCATTCCGACCAGCTCCAAGGCCAAGGATGACGCCAAGGTGTTCACCAGTTGGGCAACCTCCAAGGAATATGGCGAGCTGGTGGCCAAGACCGACGGCATTGCCAACGTACCGCCAGGCACGCGCAAATCCACCTACAGCGACGAGTACATGAAGGCCGCGCCGTTTGCCAAGGTGACCCTCGAATCGCTGAAAGTCGCAGACCCGACCAAGCCGACACTCAAGCCGGTGCCGTATATCGGTATCCAGTTGGTGACCATTCCTGAGTTCCAGGCGATTGGTACCCAGGTCGGCAAGTTCTTCTCGGGCGCACTGACCGGTCAGCAGACGGTGGATGCAGCATTGACCGCCGCACAGACCACCACCGAGCGTGAAATGAAGCGGGCGGGTTATCCCAAATAGTCCAGGCTCACCACCATAAATGTGGGAGCAGGGCTTTTGTGGGAGCTGGCCTGCCTGCGATGCAGACAACTCGGTCTGTCAGTTACACCGAGATGATGCCATCGCAGGCAAGCCAGCTCCCACATTTGATCGCGCTCCGACTCTGGTTCTGCATGTAATCGACTGGCTTTGATCACCATGAATACAACCACACCCAAAAACCGCCTGGCCAACCCCGGCTGGTTCCTCGTCAGCCCCTCGGTGGCCTTGCTGCTGCTGTGGATGATCGTGCCGCTTGGCATGACCCTGTACTTTTCGTTGATCCGCTACAACCTGCTCTACCCCGGCGAAAACGAGTTCGTGGGGCTGGAGAACTTCACCTATTTCATCACCGATTCGGGGTTCCTGCCCGGCGCCACCAATACCTTACTGCTGGTGGGCAGCGTGCTGCTGATCAGCGTGGTGTTCGGCGTGTTGATCAGTGCCCTGCTGGAGGCCAGTGAGTTCCTCGGCCGCGGCCTGGTGCGGGTGTTGCTGATCTCGCCGTTCTTCATCATGCCCACCGTCGGTGCGTTGATCTGGAAAAACCTGATTTTCCACCCGGTCTCGGGGATTCTTGCCGCCGTCTGGAAGTTCTTCGGCGCCGAGCCGGTGGACTGGCTGGCGCACTACCCGCTGCTGTCGATCATCATCATTGTGTCGTGGCAGTGGCTCCCCTTCGCGATCCTGTTGTTGATGACCGCCATGCAGTCCCTCGACCAGGAACAAAAGGAAGCCGCGCGCCTGGACGGTGCCGGCGCCATCGCGATCTTCTGGCACCTGACCCTGCCGCACCTGGCCCGCCCGATTGCCGTGGTGGTGATGATCGAGACGATCTTCCTGCTCTCGGTGTTCGCTGAAATCTTCACCACCACCAACGGCGGCCCCGGCTACGCCTCGACCAACCTCGCCTACCTGATCTACAACCAGGCGCTGGTGCAGTTCGACGTGGGCATGGCTTCGGCCGGCGGCTTGATTGCCGTGGTCATCGCCAATATCGCGGCGATCATCCTGGTGCGGATGATCGGCAAAAACCTGACTGACAAGCCTTGAGGGCCGCGCCATGACGCTTCAACAATCCCGCCGCCTGCAAAGCCTGTTGCTCGGCACCCTGGCCTGGGCCATCGCGATCCTGATTTTCTTCCCGATCTTCTGGATGGTGCTGACCAGCTTCAAGACCGAAATCGACGCGTTCGCCACGCCGCCGCAGTTCATCTTCACGCCGACGCTGGAGAATTACCTGCACATCAACGAGCGCAGCAACTACTTCAGCTATGCGTGGAACTCGGTGCTGATTTCCTTCAGCGCAACGGCGCTTTGCCTACTGATCTCGGTGCCGGCCGCCTACTCCATGGCGTTCTACGAGACCCAGCGCACCAAAGGCACGTTGCTGTGGATGCTGTCCACCAAGATGCTGCCACCCGTGGGCGTGCTGATGCCGATCTACCTGCTGGCCAAGAGCTTTGGCCTGCTGGATACACGCATTGCGCTGATCATCATCTACACCCTGATCAACCTGCCGATTGTGGTGTGGATGGTTTACACCTACTTCAAGGACATTCCCAAGGACATCCTCGAAGCCGCCCGCCTGGATGGCGCGACCCTGTGGCAAGAGATGGTCCGCGTGCTGTTGCCGATTGCCAAAGGCGGCCTGGCGTCCACCGTATTGCTGTCGCTGATCCTGTGCTGGAACGAGGCGTTCTGGTCGCTGAACCTGACCTCCTCCAGCGCCGCGCCGTTGACCGCATTGATCGCCTCCTACTCCAGCCCCGAAGGCTTGTTCTGGGCCAAATTGTCCGCCGTCTCGACCCTAGCCTGCGCACCGATCCTGATCTTTGGCTGGATCAGCCAGAAACAGCTGGTGCGCGGTTTGTCCTTTGGCGCCGTTAAATAATAATTCCTAGCGGAGGCTCATCATGGCCAACCTGAAAATCAAGAATCTGCAAAAAGGCTTCGAAGGCTTCTCGATCATCAAAGGCATCGACCTGGAAGTGAACGACAAGGAATTCGTGGTGTTCGTCGGCCCGTCGGGCTGCGGTAAATCCACCCTGCTGCGCCTGATCGCCGGCCTGGAAGAAGTCAGCGAAGGCACCATCGAACTGGATGGCCGCGACATCACTGAAGTGACCCCGGCCAAGCGTGACCTGGCGATGGTGTTCCAGACCTACGCGCTGTACCCGCACATGAGCGTGCGCAAGAACATGTCGTTTGCCCTGGACCTGGCCGGTGTCGACAAGAAGCTGGTGGAGAGCAAGGTCAGCGAGGCGGCACGCATCCTGGAACTGGGACCGTTGCTGGAGCGCAAGCCCAAGCAGTTGTCCGGTGGCCAGCGCCAGCGTGTGGCCATCGGTCGCGCGATTGTGCGCAACCCGAAGATCTTCCTGTTCGACGAACCGCTGTCCAACCTCGACGCCGCCCTGCGCGTACAGATGCGCCTGGAACTGGCGCGCCTGCATAAAGAGCTGCAAGCGACCATGATCTACGTGACCCACGATCAGGTTGAAGCCATGACCCTGGCCGACAAGGTGGTGGTGCTGAACAGTGGCCGTATCGAGCAAGTCGGCTCGCCGCTGGAGTTGTACCACCAGCCAGCCAACCTGTTTGTGGCGGGTTTCCTCGGCACGCCGAAGATGGGTTTCCTCAAGGGCAAAGTCACCCGTGTTGAAAGCCAAAGCTGCGAAGTGCAGTTGGACGCTGGCACGTTGATCAACCTGCCGCTGAGTGGCGCCACCTTGAGCGTGGGCAGTGCAGTGACCCTGGGCATTCGTCCGGAACATCTGGAAATTGCCTCCCCGGGCCAAACCACCCTGACCGTCACCGCCGACGTCGGCGAACGCCTGGGCAGCGACACCTTCTGCCATGTCATCACCGCCAATGGCGAACCGCTGACCATGCGGATTCGCGGCGACATGGCCAGCCAGTACGGCGAGACGCTGCACCTGCACCTGGACCCGGCGCACTGCCATCTGTTCGACACCGACGGTGTTGCCGTGGCCCGCCCACTGCGCGCTGCCGCCTGATTTCGCGAGACTTTGCTGATGAAACTGAATAAACAGAACCTCGCCCAGTTGGCACTGCAAGTGAAGCTGCCCACCTATGAGATCGCCAGTACCACGCAGGGCATCGCCCATATCGGCGTCGGTGGCTTCCATCGCGCACATCAGGCGTATTACACCGACGCCCTGATGAACACCGGCGTTGGCCTGGACTGGAGCATCTGCGGCGTCGGCCTGCGGGCCGAAGACCGCAAGGCCCGCGACGACCTGGCCGGCCAGGACTACCTGTTCACCCTGTATGAACTGGGCGATACCGACGACACCGAAGTGCGTGTGATCGGCTCGATCAGCGACATGCTGCTGGCCGAAGATGGCGCCCAGGCGTTGATCGACAAGCTGGCTGACCCGGCAATCCGTATCGTCTCGCTGACCATCACCGAAGGCGGCTACTGCATCGACGACAGCAACGGTGAGTTCATGGCCCACCTGCCGCAGATCCAGCATGATTTGGCGCACCCGAGCGCACCGAAAACCGTGTTCGGCTTTATCTGTGCCGCGTTGACCAAACGCCGCGCCGCCGGCACTCCGGCATTTACCGTGATGTCCTGCGATAACCTGCCGCACAACGGCGCCGTGACGCGCAAGGCGCTGCTGGCCTTCGCCGCCCTGCACAATGCCGAACTGCACGACTGGATCAAGGCCAACGTGAGTTTCCCGAATGCCATGGTCGACCGCATCACGCCGATGACCAGCACCGCGCACCGCCTGCAATTGCATGATGATCACGGCATCGACGATGCCTGGCCGGTGGTGTGCGAACCCTTTGTGCAATGGGTGCTGGAGGACAAGTTCGTCAACGGTCGCCCGGCCTGGGAAACGGTCGGCGTGCAGTTCACCGATGACGTCACCCCCTATGAAGAAATGAAGATCGGCCTGCTCAACGGCAGCCACCTGGCGCTGACCTACCTGGGGTTTCTCAAGGGTTATCGGTTTGTGCACGAGACCATGAACGATCCGGTGTTTGTCGCCTACATGCGCGCCTACATGGACCTGGACGTCACGCCGAACCTGGCACCGGTGCCGGGCATCGACCTGACGGACTACAAGCAGACGCTGGTGGATCGCTTCTCCAACCAGGCGATTGCCGATCAGTTGGAGCGCGTGTGTTCGGATGGCTCGTCGAAGTTTCCCAAGTTCACCGTACCGACCATTAACCGGTTGATCGCCGATGGCCGCGAGACTGAGCGCGCCGCGCTGGTGGTGGCGGCCTGGGCGTTGTATTTGAAAGGTGTGGATGAAAACGGGGTGAGCTACAAGATCCCGGATCCGCGGGCTGAGTTTTGCCAGGGGCTGGTGAGTGATGACGCGCTGATCAGCCAACGCCTGTTGGCGGTGGAAGAGATTTTTGGTACGGCTATTCCCAACTCGCCTGGGTTTGTGGCAGCTTTCGAGCGCTGCTTTGTCAGCTTGCGTGACAACGGCGTCACCGCAACACTGCAACATCTACTGAAGAAACCGAATTAAATAGGTGGGAGCTGGCTTGCCTGCGATAACGATCTATCAGTCACATCATGGCTAACCGGACCACCGCCATCGCAGGCAAGCCAGCTCCCACCGTTGATAGGGTTTCCACTCCAAAAAAACAATACTGCTGAGCAAATCCTCATGACCCAGCAAAACCTGTTTCTCGGCATCGACTGCGGCACCCAAGGCACCAAGGCCATCGTCCTCGACGCCTCCAGCGGCAAGGTACTCGGCCTGGGCGCTGCGGCGCACACGCTGATCAGCGGCGCCAATGGCCGTCGCGAGCAGCACACCCAGGAATGGCTGGACGCCTTTACCGAAGCCACCCACCGCGCCCTGCAACAGGCGGGCGTGGATGGCCAGGACATCCTCGGCATCGGCGTTTCCGGCCAGCAACATGGTTTGGTGCTGCTGGATGACCAGGGCCGCGTACTGCGCCCGGCCAAGCTGTGGTGCGATACCGAGACTGCGCCGGAAAACGAGCGACTCTTGCAGCACCTGGGCGGCGAAAGCGGCTCTCTGGAACGCCTCGGTGTGGCGATTGCCCCGGGCTACACAGTATCCAAGCTGCTGTGGACCCGCGAACAGCACCCGGACATTTTTGCGCGTATCGCGCATATCCTGCTGCCCCACGACTACCTCAATTACTGGCTCACCGGTCGCGCCGTCGCGGAATACGGCGATGCGTCAGGCACCGGCTACTTCAACGTGCGCACCCGTGAATGGGATGTGGCGCTGCTCAAGCACATCGACCCAAGTGGGCGCCTTGAAAACGCCTTGCCGCAACTGATCGAGGCCGATCAAAGCGTCGGCACGATTCTTCCGGCAATTGCCGAACGCCTGGGCATCAACCCCAATGCCATCGTTTCCAGTGGTGGTGGTGACAACATGATGGGCGCCATCGGCACTGGCAACATTGCCCCTGGCGTGATCACCATGAGCTTGGGTTCATCGGGCACTGTGTATGCGTTTGCCGACCAGCCGAGCGTAAGCCCGCAGGCGTCGGTCGCCACGTTCTGCTCATCCAGCGGTGGCTGGCTGCCGCTGATCTGCACCATGAACCTGACCAACGCCACCGGGGTGATCCGCGAACTCTTCGATCTGGACCTGACCGCGTTCAATGCCTTGGTCGAGCAAGCGCCGATTGGCGCGGACGGCGTCAGCATGCTGCCGTTTCTCAACGGCGAACGCGTGCCCGCCCTGCCCCACGCCACCGGCAGCCTGCACGGCCTGACCATGACCAACCTGACCCGCGCCAATCTGTGTCGCGCGGTGGTCGAAGGCACGACCTTCGGCCTGCGCTACGGCCTGGACTTGCTGCGTCAGACAGGGTTGCAAAGCCAGAGCATCCGCTTGATCGGTGGCGGTTCGAAAAGCCCGATCTGGCGGCAGATGGTCGCCGATATCATGAACACCGAAGTGGTCTGCACCGAACAAAGTGAAGCCGCCGCGCTGGGCGCCGCGATTCAGGCGGCCTGGAGCCAGTCCGGCGAATCACTGGCCAGCCTGTGCGACAAGTGCGTGAGCGTCGACCCGGCCAGCCGTACGCTGCCGGTAGCGGCCAGTGTCAGCGCATATCAACAAGCCTACGAGCGCTACCAGCAGCTTGTGGCAACCCTTTAAGAGCGAACGACTATGTATCTGGTGTGTGGTGAAGCGCTGTTTGATTTTTTCAGCGAGGAAGATGCCAGCGGGCAGGCGTCCAAGGTCAATTACAAGGCGATTGCCGGCGGTTCGCCGTTCAACGTCGCGGTAGGCTTGCGCCGCCTGGGTATCGAGGCGGGCTTGTTCGGCGGTTTGTCCACTGACTTCCTTGGTCGCCGCTTATTGCAGGTGCTCAAGGATGAGGGCGTGAGCGAGCAGTTCCTGGTGGAATTTGCCGCGCCGACCACCTTGTCGATGGTCGCCGTGGGCGCCAATGGCTCACCGCAGTACAACTTCCGTGGTGAAGGCTGCGCCGACCGACTGCTGGAAGTCGCCCATCTGCCTGAGCTGGGTGATGACATTCGCGGCCTGCATATCGGCTCGTTCTCCCTGGTGGTGCAACCCATCGGCGACACCCTGCTGAGCCTGGTCAAGCGCGAAAGCGGCAAGCGCCTGATCAGCCTCGACCCCAACGTGCGCCTCAACCCGCAGCCGGATATCCAGCTGTGGCGCGACCGCGTGGCAGAGTTGGTCAAGCATGCCGACCTGATCAAGGTCAGCGACGAAGACCTGCACCTGCTCTACCCCGAGCAGTCCCCGGAAAGCGTGTTGCAGGGTTGGCTGCAGCACCGTTGCCAGTTGGTGTTCCTGACCCAAGGCGGCGATGGCGCCAGTGTGTTCAGTCGCCAGCACGGCCACTGGTCACAACCGGCCGTCAAGGTGGTGATGGCCGATACGGTGGGGGCCGGCGATACCTTCCAGGCCGCGTTGATTGCCTGGTTGACCGAGCAACAATTTGACTCGATTGACGGCCTGCAGCAGCTCAGCCGCGACCAGATCGACGCCATGCTGGGCTTTGCGATTCGCGCCGCGGCATTGACCTGCACCAAGACCGGTCCAGACCTGCCTTACCGCCGCCAGGTGAGTTGAACCCAGCAGCAACATGAGCAATGTGCCACCACGCAGGCCACGTATTCCGTGGCCTGCGCGCGTTTATACACACATTGCCAAGCGGGAAAACTGTGCTAAACCCAAAACAGGAGCAGTAATTACAACAAATGCAGGAAAGACCCATGCAAAAAAGCAACGGTTTATCAACCCGCGCCGTTTTAGCTGTCGGCCTTCTCTCACTGCAGTACACCACACCACAACAGTCCTACGCTGCCTGCGCACTCACTCCCGGCCCGGGCAACGACACCTCCATCTGCGACAGCGGCAGCAGTGCCGGCCTGACCGATCTCCTGGGCAATAACAGCCTGACGCTGCCTGCAGGTGGCACCGGCACCATCAACGGTAAGCGTCTACTTGGCGGCAGACTACAACACCCACCTGAACAGCAACGCGATGGAGGGGGTCAGCGGCACCGCCGGCGTGCGCATGAGCTGGTGAAGATGAAGGTTTTGTCAGCCAGGCAAACATTAATCGATGGTTAATCCCGCAAGTCGAGAGTGACGCTGTACCCACTTGCGGAGAACCACCATGAAACTGCGCACATTGATGCTCGGTGCCACCTTTTCACTGGCGGCTGTGTCAGGCCTGGCCCAGGCCGACGATCAAACAGCCGCCGTGAAACCCGTGCCTTACCACTATGGCCTGCCGATGAACATCGACAAGGTCCTGGCCATGAACGAAGCCCAGACCGACGAATGCAAAGTCATCAAGGCCGATATCAAGTTTCTGGACAAGGCAGGCAAGGTGGAAGACGTGAGCTATCGGAAGATGTCCGATGCCTGCGATTTCCAGAATTGAAGCGAACCACCGTAGGACCGAGCTTGCTCACGAAGCACTTAAAACGCCACTGAGTAGTAGGCTACCCGCGTTATCGTTGCCGATTTTCGCGAGCAAGCTCGCCCCGGCTAATAGTAGACGCGCCCTCCCACTCGTTGCAGTGTAGGTGCGTGGGTGTGCTTGAGGTCTTCGCGCAACCCGGTGATCAGGTTGCAAATGGCTCGACTGCTGTCGAGTTTGTCTGCATCGATTCCTTTGACTTCCAAATCCACCCGGTCGCGGTCACGGTCATCGTAGACCTTGATCGTCAGCGAGGCATCTTCGGCTTTGGTGCATTCGCACCGTCTGGGCAGGAAACTTCCTTCAATAATGCTGCGAAGTTCTAATTCCGAAAGCATGGTCAACCTCTCCTTTTCTGAGACTGCCAACAGATTGTTATGAATCTGGCGGACGCTCGCCCGCCGCGTCTTGCCGGCCCTGGAAGACGCTTGTAACACCCAAGCGTACTCGGCTAAGTCAGCGCTCGTTGTAACTTTTCCTCATAAGCACTGTGCCTGGTTATAGAGGTTGAACAGCGTCAATGGGATCGTCGTCGAACGGCTACGATTAAACGTTTAACCCTGGACTTAAGGTCAAACGACACTTTGCGCAGCGACCCTTTCGGCAACATGTCGCAAACTATCGAAGTTGATGTTCGCTCCGGAATTGATCGCCACCAGCGTCTGCCCGCGCAGGTTGTGAGTGGCGACGTATTGGCGAATGCCCGCCACCGCCAACGCCCCGGAAGGCTCGGTGATAGAGCGCGTGTCGTCGTAGATCAACTTGATTGCGCTGCACAACGCGTCATTGCTGACGGTGATGACTTCATCCACCCAGTCCCGGCAGATCTCGAACCCGTGGGCGCCGACCTGGGCCACCGCCGTACCGTCGGCAAACCCGTCAACGCTGGGCAGCACCACGCGCTCACCGGCACGCAACGCCGCCAACAGGCAACTGGAGCCCTCGGGTTCGACGCCGATGATGCGCACGTCCGGGCGCAGGTATTTGACGTAGGCGGCGACGCCGGCGATCAGGCCACCACCGCCCACCGGCACGAAGATCGCGTCCAGCGGCCCCTGCTGTTGGCGCAGGATCTCCATAGCCACGGTGCCTTGGCCGGCGATCACGTCTGGGTCGTCGAAGGGCGACACGAAGGTGCACCCGGACGACTCGGCCAACTGCAGCGCATAGGCCAGGGCAAAAGGAAAACTCGCGCCGTGCAGCACGGCTTGCGCACCGCGTGAACGTACGCCCAACACCTTGAGTTCCGGGGTACTGGCGGGCATCACGATACGCGCCTTGATCCCCAACTCCCGCGCTGCCAGGGCCACACCCTGGGCATGGTTACCCGCCGACGCGGTGACCACGCCACGGGCCCTTTGCTCAGGCGTGAGCTGCACCAGCTTGTTATAGGCGCCGCGGATCTTGAATGAAAAGGTGGGCTGCAAGTCTTCGCGCTTGAGCAACACCTGGTTGCCCAGCAATGCCGACAAGGCCGGGGCCGCTTGCAAGGGCGTACGCACCGCCAGGTCGTACACCGGGGCAGCAAGAATCTTCTTCACGTAATGCTCAAGCAGTCCCGGGTCGGCGGTGTGAGGCGCGGTGCAGCTACTCATGGATGTCTCCTGGCTTTTTGTCAAAGACCCTGGAGACGGAAAAACAAAACCCGCCTCTAGGGCGGGTCTGGGTACAGCCGTGCGCTATCCCGCCAAATGAGGAATGGCGGTAATAATGCTTGGCTGGCTGCGGAAGGCTTGAAAAGTCATGTGACGAAACTAACCGGCGGCCCGCGATCAAGTCAATGGCCAAGCGCCATTTAGCGGCTGGGGGTTTACGTTATATATACGAAACGTATACGCTTTGTATATTCCCACTGCACAGTGATGACCATGGGCATCGTCAAGATCACCGACCACCTGCACGAACAATTACGCCTGGCCAGCGCAGCGATGGACCGCTCCATCAACGCCCAGGCCGAGTTCTGGATCAAGATCGGCCTGCTCGCCGAACTCAACCCTCACCTGCCCTACAACGAGCTGATCAACAAACTGCTGCTGGACAAACCTGACCTGATCCGAGGGCGCAGTTGATGATCAAGACTGCCGCACAATTGGCCGTGATGCGTGAAGCCGGGCGCCTGCTGGCCCAGGTCTTCACCATGCTCGACGGTTTTGTCGCCACCGGCCGCTCTACCCTGGAGCTGGATGCCGCCGTCGAAGCCTTTATCCGCAACGACCTCAAGGCCCGCCCTGCCAGCCTGGGCCAGTACGACTACCCCTTCTCCATCAACACCTCGATCAACGAGGTGGTATGCCATGGCATGCCCAGCGCCAAGGCAATCCTCAAGGACGGCGACATCATCAACATCGACATCACCCTGGAAAAAGGTGGCTTCATTGCCGACTCCAGCAAGATGTACATGATCGGCAGCGTTACGCCCAAGGCCCAGCGCCTGGTCGAGAAGACCTTCGAAGCGATGTGGGCCGGTATCCGCCAGGTCAAGCCCGGCGCCCGCCTGGGTGATATCGGCCATGCCATCCAGAGCCATGCGCAGGCCAACGGCTACAGCGTGGTGCGCGAGTATTGCGGCCACGGCATCGGCCGGCAGATGCATGAAGAACCGCAGGTCCTGCACTTCGGCCGCCCCGGCACGGGGTTGGAGCTGCGTGAAGGCATGGTGTTTACTGTGGAGCCGATGCTCAACCAGGGCAGCTCGAAAGTGCGCAGCCTCAAGGATGGCTGGACGGTGGTCACCAAGGACAACAGCCTGTCGGCGCAGTGGGAGCACACGGTGGCAGTGACCGCGGATGGCTTTGAAGTCCTGACCCTGCAGACTTAGACGGTTGCCCATACGGCGGCTCACTTTCGAACAGCCGGAATGCCGGCCCAGTCAAAAGTAAGAAAAATGCTCTCGCCGCAACCCTCGGCACTTCGCTAGAGCTGACCCTTTTCTTACTCTCGATTTCAGTCAAATGTGAGAGCTGGCTTGCCTGCGATGGCCTCAACTGAATTACTGAGGTGTTTGCATCGCTGGCAAGCCAGCTCCCACAGAAAAGCAGGTAGGTGACTGATCTCTCA
>NZ_JBZXDZ010000004.1:0-554179 GCF_058725305.1 Pseudomonas sp. DW-iso3 | reverse complement strand
GACCCGTTTCCTACTCTCTATCTCGGTCGAATGTGGGAGCTGGCTTGCCTGCGATAGCCTCAACTGAATGTGCCTGATGTACCGAGGTGTCTGCATCGCTGGCAAGCCAGCTCCCACAGAAAAGCAGGGAGGTGACTGATCTCTCAGCCAAGCGCGGCGGCCTTAGAGCTGACCCGTTTCCTACTCTCTATCTCGGTCGAATGTGGGAGCTGGCTTGCCTGCGATGGCCTCGACTGAATGTGCCTGATGTACCGAGGTGTCTGCATCGCTGGCAAGCCAGCTCCCACAGAAAAGCAGGGAGGTGACTGATCTCTCAGCCAAGCGCGGCGGCCTTAGAGCTGACCCGTTTCCTACTCTCTATCTCGGTCGAATGTGGGAGCTGGCTTGCCTGCGATAGCCTCAACTGGATATGCCTGATGTACAGAGGTGTTTGCATCGCTGGCATGTTCACACGACATTGGCGCCCCCCGCTATCCGCTTCAGCCCCACCACCATCAAGCCCGCCCCAAGCCCCATCGCCAGCAGGAACAACGGGTACGACACCCACCAGGGCGTGCCCGCGGTCATCATGCTGAACTCCGACATGCCGCCAATGCTCGCAATCAGGTTGAGCGGCAGGAACACCACGTTGATCAGGGTGAGCTTGCGCAACAGGTTGTTCATGCTGTTGTTCATCAGGTTGCCGCGCGCATCGATCAGCCCGGAAAACACGTTGGAATAAATCTCCGCCTGTTTGTAGCACTGATGGTTCTCAATGATCAGGTCATCGATCAGCGCCAGGATTTCCGCGTCGAAGTGCTCCTTCTCGGCATGGTTGCGCAGCCGCGACAACACCGCGCCGTTGCTGTGCAGCGCGTTGATGTAATAGATCAGGCTTTCGCTGAGGCTGAACATCTGCATCAGATGATGGTTGCTCATGGACGCGTTGAACTGCTGCTGCAATTCCCGGGCGACCAGCTTGATCACCTTGAGATGGCCCAGATAGTGGTGGATGTTGTTGAGCAAAAGGTCCAGCAACACATCCAGCGGTGTGTGCAGTGGGCGGCGCTTGCCGAGACCGGTCAGCGGGGTTTCGTCGGTGGCAATCACCAGCAGGCGGCTGGGCGAAAACAGCAGGCCGCAGGACGACACCTCGAACACCAGGTTGCCGCCGCCGGAGTAGTTTTCCGGGCGCTTCCAGATCAGGAACAGATTGTCCGGATGAAACTCGATGCGTGAGACTTCGTCGGGGTCCAGCGCCGAAGCCAGGGCGTGCTCGTCGAGCTTATGGTGGTCGCGCAGCCACTCGCGCTCGGCCAGGTCAGGGTTGTTGAACAACAGGATCGGGGCATCGTCACTTTCCCCACCGTACAGCTTGCCGTCGGCCAGTTGAAAACGCTGAATCATCGCCGGGTCACCAAACCTGGCCCTGACGTTTCAACTCCAGGCGTCGCACGAACTCCTCCAACACCAGCCCATACAGGTCGTCCTGCAAGTAGGCATCCTCAATGCCCGCGTCCAGGTTGGGGTTGTCGTTGACTTCGATCACCACCACTTTGTCGCCGGACTGCTTGAGGTCGACACCGTAGAGGCCATCGCCGATCAGGTTGGCGGTCTTCACCGCCAGTTCCACCACCGCCTTGGGCGCTTCGTGGACCGCCAGCGTACGGCACTCACCGTTGATGTCCTGGCCGATGGCCTTGTGGTTGTAGATCTGCCAATGGCCCTTGGACATAAAGTACTGGCAGGCAAAAATCGGCTTGCGATTGAGTACGCCGATGCGCCAGTCGTACTCGGTGTAGAAGAATTCCTGGGCCAGTAACAGCACCGAATGCTCGAACAACTCGGCGGTGGCCTTGAGCAAGGCGTCCTGGCTTTCTACCTTGATCACGCCTCGCGAGAAGCAGCCGTCGGGGATCTTCAACACCAGCGGGAACCCCAGGCGCTCGCCGACCCGTTCGAAGTCTTCCGGTCGCTCCTTGTACAGGATCTCGGTGGCGGGCATGCCCAGTTGGTGGCTGTTGAGCAAGTCGGTAAGGTAGACCTTGTTGGTGCAGCGCAATATCGACGCCGGGTCGTCCATCACCACCAGGCCTTCGCTTTCGGCTTTCTTGGCGAAGCGATAGGTGTGGTTGTCGACGCTGGTGGTTTCGCGGATCAGCAAGGCATCGTATTCAGCCAGGCGCGAGTAGTCCTTGCGCTCGATCAACTCGACATCGATGCCCAGGCCCTTGCCCACGCGGATGAAATTATCCAGCGCCTTGGCATTCGACGGCGGCAATTGCTCCTGGGGATCGTGCAGGATCGCCAGGTCATAACGCGCCAGTCTCCGTGAGCGCGGCTGGCGCCAGATCTTGCGGCTGAAGTTGTCCAGGGCGTGGGCAAATTGATCTTCCTGATCATCGCGCAACTTGTGCAACACGCCGGACTTGACCCCTTCTATGTGCCAACCGTTATTCTTTTTGAAATCAACTAGCAGAATCGGGCAAGGGAAGGCTTCAAACAATTGACGGGCCAAATCCTGCAACGGCTCTATATTGGTTCGACCAAAATAAAGTGTCAGGGTAAAGCCTTCGGTATTGCTATAAAGGTGATGATTCAGGGCTTTATCAAGGGTCTTGTCCAGGTCGTCCAGGGCCAGGCCGTACAGCGACTTCCTGGTCAGTTCACTGATGGTGCGCACCGAGGGAATTACCTTGTGCCCACGGGCTTCGGCGAGCAGCGAGCAGTAATAACCGTGCCCCAGGTACTTGTAGCCGCGGCACAGGTTGATCACCTGCACACGCTTGCCGGTCTCGCTTTCCCGGGTCTGCTCCAGGTATTCCTGCGCGGTGACGATGTCTTCGCTGGGGAAGTAGGAGGCCCAATCTTCCTTGCGCTCGACAATGATCACTACTTGACGGGTTCCTTTGAGGGGGACGGGAAAATAACCTGTATTAGTTATTGTCGCCGCGACTGTTTGCTCGGATACTTCACGCCAATGACCTTGTACCGCCGACATAATATTTGATCCGCTTTAGAGAACTCGACCTTTTCTATTAAGCACGATCTTTTAGAGAAGTCCCGTTTCGTTACGCAACTTTTACGGCGGTCATATGGCTCTTTGCTTTCGCGTTGCAACCCCCTGCGATGTGCCTGAACTGGTGGCACTGGAACAGCACTGTTTCACCACCGACCGGCTGTCATCGCGCAGTTTCCAGTGGATGGTCAGCCGCGCCCATGGCCAGTTGCTGGTGGCAGACAATGACGGGCAACTGCTCGGCTATGGGCTGGTGTTGTTCCACCGCGGTACCTCGTTGGCGCGCCTGTATTCCATCGCCATTGCCGAGCACGCGCGCGGCCTGGGGTTGGGCAAACAGTTGCTCGCCCGTATCGAAACCATCGCGGTGGAACACGACTGCGCCTACCTGCGCCTGGAGGTGCGCACCGACAACCCCGGCGCCCTCGCCCTGTATGAACGCAATGGCTACCGGCGTTTTGCCCTGATCAACGATTACTACGAAGACCACACCGCTGCCCTGCGCCTGGAGAAACGCATCGTCCAGCATCAGGATGCGCGCCCGCAAAGCGTGCCGTATTACCAGCAGACCACTGACTTCACCTGTGGCGCTGCCTGCCTGCTGATGGCTATGGGCGCGCTGGTGCCGAAACGCGTGGCACAACGCCGCGAAGAGCTGCAGATCTGGCGCGAAGCGACCACCGTGTTCATGACCGCCGGCCACGGCGGATGCAGCCCCCAAGGGTTGGCCCTGGCCGCCTGGCGCCGGGGCTTTGCGGTGCGCATGCAGGTGAATGTGCGCGGGCCGCTGTTTTTGGATGGCGTGCGTGATGCGCATAAAAAGGACGTCATGCGCCTGGTGCATGAGGCTTTCGAAGAGGAATTAGCGAGTAGTGACGTCGAGCAAGTGTTCGGCGGCGCGCTGGACTTGCCCCAGGTATTACGCGACGGCGGCCAGCCGCTGGTGCTGATCAGCAGCTACCGCCTCACCCGATCCAAGTCACCGCACTGGGTAATAGTCACCGACTGCGACGATGACTTCGTCTACCTTCACGACCCGGACGTTGACCACAGCCAGCACCGTCAGCCCCTGGACTGCCAGCACTTGCCGGTCAGCCATGGGGAGTTCGAACGCATGTGCCGGTTCGGCAATAACAAATTGCGCGCGGCGGTGGTGGTCTTCACGCCACGTTCTTGATCGCAGCCTTGGCCTCCAGCTCACGCACCAGCGGCAACACGCGCTTGCCGAAGTACTCGACTTCTTCCTGGAAGTGCAGGAAACCGGCGAGCACCAGGTCCACCCCCACCGCCTTGAGCGCGATGATGCGCTCGGCGACCTGCTGCGGCGTGCCGATCAGGTTGGTCTTGAAGCCATCGTTGTACTGCACCAGGTCTTCGAAGCTGGACTTAGCCCAGTTGCCCTCACCTTCCGGTGAAGCCTTGCCGGCCTGCTTGGCTGCATCACCAAAGGCATTCACGGCCTCCGGATCGGCCTTGTCGATGATCTCCGCCAACACGGCACGGGCTTCTTCCTCGGTGTCGCGGGCAATCACGAACGCGTTGACGCCGACCTTGACCGAATGGTTATTCGCCGCCGCCTTGGCTCGAATGTCGTCGACTTGAGCCTTGATGCCTTCTGGGGTGTTGCCGTTGGTGAAGTACCAGTCCGACACCCGTGCGGCCATGTCCCGCGCCGCCCGCGAGCTGCCGCCCTGGAACACTTCCGGCTGGCCCAGTGGCTTGGGCTTGAGGGTGTACTCGTTGAAACGGTAGAAGTCGCCCTTGAAGGTGAAGTCGTCCTGGGTCCAGATGCCTTTGAGGGCACGGATGAACTCTTCGGAACGACGATAGCGCTCGTCGTGCTCCAGCCAATGTTCGCCGATGGCCTGGAACTCGCCCTTGAACCAGCCGCTGACGATATTCACCGCGATACGGCCGTTGGTGAGCTGGTCGATGGTCGCCAGTTGCTTGGCCGCCAGCGCCGGTTGCCACGGACCGGGCAGGATGGCGGCGATCACCTTGAGCGTGGTGGTCGCCGCCAGCAGCGCATGGCTGAACGCTACGGACTCATGCTGGTTTTCGGCGCCGTAGCCGGCGGTGAAACGGATCTGGGTGAGGCCGTACTCGAAACCGGCGGCTTCGGCAAGCTGCGCCAGTTTGCGGTTGTAATCAATGCCCCAGTGGGTGCGTTGCTCGATCTTGCTGACCACCAGCCCACCGCTGACGTTGGGCACCCAATAGGCAAATTTCACGGCTTGCTGACTCATCGAACGTACCTCGCACAAAGGGATGTACCCAGGGCTTGAGCAGCAAGCGTGCCAGGCCGGTGAAACGCCCATGCCAGGGGCTCTGGGCGGACTTCGAGGTGTCGGCGACGATGTCGCAGAGTGTGCTGGTTTGTCGATCAGCTGTTGCCAGGGCAACAGTTGCCGAAGGGTCTACCCTTGCAAATACGGGCGCTGGCACCCGGCACGGACTGTGCAATCCCCCTGTAACGATCACTGCCCAGGAACCTTGCCCATGACCGAACAACACGTCATCAACCCGCTGTCTACCGGCGTCGACTACCCGACCCTGGCGGCACGCTTCCGCCCGATTTTTCAGCGCATCGCCGAGGGCGCCCTAGAGCGCGAACAGCGCCGCACCCTGCCCCACGAGCCGATCCAGTGGCTGAAAGCCGCCGGCTTTGGCGCGGTGCGCGTGCCGGTGGAGTACGGCGGTGGGGGCGCTTCCCTGCCGCAGTTGTTCGAACTGCTGATCGAACTGGCCGAAGCCGACTCCAACGTGCCCCAGGCCCTGCGCGGGCACTTTGCCTTTGCCGAAGACCGCCTGAATGCACCGCCCAGTGCCGGTCGCGACCTGTGGTTCAAGCGCTTCGTAGAGGGCGATATCGTCGGCTGCGCCTGGACCGAAATCGGTAACGTGGCCATTGGCGATGTGGTCACCCAGGTCAGCCCCGACGGTGACCATTGGAAGCTCAATGGAGAAAAGTTCTACAGCACCGGCAGCATCTTCGCCGACTGGATCGACGTGTATGCCCAACGCAGCGACACCGGCGCCGATGTGATTGCCGCCACCCGCGCCCGCCAGCCTGGGGTGGTGCACAGTGATGATTGGGACGGCTTTGGCCAGCGCACCACGGGCAGCGGCACGTCGCGCTTTACCGATGCGGTGGTGGAGGCGGACAACGTTATCGACTTTGCTACGCGGTTCAAATACCAGACGGCGTTCTATCAGTTGGTGCTGCTCGCCAGCCTGGCGGGTATTGGCCGCGCGGCGCTGCGCGACGTGGCACACCAGGTGCGCAGCCGTAAGCGCATCTACAGCCATGGCAATGCGGCCCATGTCAGCCAGGACGCGCAGGTTCAACAGGTAGTGGGCGAAGTGGCGGCGCTGGTTTATGCCGCCGAGGCAAGCGCGTTGAAAGCCACGTTGCCGGCGCAACGGGCGTACCTGGCGCGGTTTGGGGGGGATGATATTGTTGAGCGTGAAGCCAATGTAGCGGCCGAGATTGAGTCGGCCACGGCGCAGGTGGTGGTGTCGGGGTTGATTCAGCGTGCCACCAGTGAGTTGTTCAATGCCCTGGGGGCGTCGGATGTGCGTCAGGGTAAGGCGCTGGACCGGCATTGGCGGAATGCGCGGACGGTGTCGTCGCATAATCCGGTGATTTATAAGGCGCGGATTGTGGGGGATTGGGTGGTTAATGGGGTTGAGCCGCCGTTTGTCTGGCAGATTGGGAATGGGCCGGGCCGGGGCTGAGTCACTCGGCACATCGCTTAAGCTCGGTGTGCCCGTAATCCAACATTGATTTGGAGGGCTTGCCAGCAATGCAGGCAACTCGGTATATCAGTTACACCGAGGTGATGCCATCGCAGGCAAGCCAGCTCCCACATGTTGACCGAGTTCGGCGTTGAATACCGGACGGCTTTAAGGCCGTCCCAGCCAACATCAGAACGCGAGCTTGTAACCAATCGCCATCAACATAACCGCCAAACAAGGCCGCAACACCCCATCCGGAAGCTTGCCCGTCATATGGCTGCCGACATAGATTCCCGGCAACGACCCCATCAACAAAAACCCCAACAAATGCCAGTCCATATTCCCCATGCTGGCATGCCCCAACCCCGCCACCAGGGTCAGCGGCACAGCATGCGCGATTTCAGTCCCCACCAATCGCCGCGTAGCCAGGAACGGATACAGAATAAACAACGCCACCGTTCCCAGCGCACCAGCACCGATGGACGTCAGCGCCACCATGGTTCCGAGGACCGCGCCAGTCACCACTGTCAGCGCATTCAGGTTCCGCGGGCTCATGTGATAGCTATCACCCGCATGCCGCTGGGCAAACGCCAACAGACTTTTCTTGAACAGAATCGCCAAGGCCGTCAGTAGCAACACTACACCGAGCGCCTGCTTGATCACCGCATTCATCACACTGGGGTCGGTATGCAGACTGGCCAGGAACCACAGCGTCAACAACACCGCCGGCACGCTACCCAGGGTCAGCCAGCCGGTGATGGCCCAATCGATATTCTTGTTCTTGCTGTGCACCAACACCCCACCCGACTTGGTGATGGCGGCATACAGCAGGTCAGTGCCCACGGCGGTGGCCGGGTTGATGCCGAACCACAGCAGGATCGGGGTCATCAACGAGCCCCCACCCACACCGGTCATGCCCACGATAAAACCAACGATCAGGCCAGCAATTACAAAACCAAAATTACCCACATCCATCACAGCTACCTGCGGCCTTATAAATTTCTGGCCGCAGGATAGCGATTTTTCTTATAACGACTTATATCAATGTGATCTGACTTTATGCCTTTTAGCTCAGACGGTGACAGACATAAGCCTGGGTCTGATACGGAAAGGCCACCGTGTCGCGCCCCTTCAACGCCGGATGCGTATCAATCAAGGCCTGCAATTGCGCAGTCACTACCGCCTTGGGTGCATCCGGCAGCGCGGCAATAAAGCTCACGGAAAGGAAGCGGTCCATGATCACTTCCTGAGGGCTGCCGACATGACTGTAGGGAAAACAGGTTACTTCGGGGTCGGAAAAATACTCGCCGGTGAAGGCCTCACGCCAACGCCCCGTATGAAAGCGCGGCGTATCACCCTCGTACGGGGTGATAATCTCGGTGATGGCGGCGACCCAATCCACCGACTCATCGCGGACATTCCACACCAGGCCAAGCCGACCGTCAGGTTTGAGTACGCGATGGATTTCTGCGAGCGCGGCTTCAGTGGAAAACCAGTGGAACGCCTGGGCACACACCACTGCGTCGGCGCTGGCAGAGGGCAGTGGGATAGACTCAGCAGTGCCATTGACCAGGCGCACATCCGGCAACAGTTTGGTCAACTGCGCGCCCATGGCCGCGACCGGCTCGACGGCGGTCAATGTCGGTGCCAGGGTGCTGAGCAGGCGGGTGAATTTGCCAGTGCCGGCGCCCAGGTCGATCACGCTCGATTGTGCATCGATGCGCAGTGTGTCGGCGAGCCAGCCCGTGAGTTGCCTGGGGTAGTCCGGCCGGCCTTGGGCGTAGGTGACGGCCTGGGTAGAGAAACCTTGTTGAGCAGACGTGTGTACACCAGTCATTGCCAATCTCTCCTCGGGTAAAGCGGGGGCACAGTGTGCGCCCTCTCACCTTTATTTTCTAATCGCTGCATCCAATCGTACGCGCCATGGGTAGTCCTTTCAGAAACCCCGCTGTTTTACTGAAATGGAGAAGTACCCATGAACGCTAAAGCACTGTTCTGCCTCACTACACTGCTGGCCGCCGCGCCGGCCGCATTCGCCCAGACCGGCTTGCCTGACAGCATCAAGGTGCCGGACGGCCACAAGGTGGCGCTGGAAACCACCGGCGTCGGCGAAATCACCTACGAGTGCCGCGACAAGGCCAACGCCGCCGGCCAGACCGAGTGGACGTTTGTCGGGCCAAAAGCGGTGTTGAATGACCGCAGCGGCAAGCAAGTCGGCACCTACTTTGGCCCACCGGCCACCTGGCAGGCCAAGGACGGTTCGACAATCACCGGCACCCAATTGGCCGTGGCGCCATCGGGCGCGGGCAACTTGCCGTATCAATTGGTCAAGGCCAACCCCGCTGAAGGCAAAGGCGTGATGAGCGGCGTGAGTTACATCCAGCGCGTGGCCCTCAAGGGCGGCGTGGCACCGAACACAGAGTGCACGGCAGCCAACAAAGGCAAGCAGGAAGTGGTGAAATACCAGGCCGATTACATCTTCTGGGCGGCCAACTGAGCAAACTGAGCTACGCTGCCCCGAAACTGCCTACATACCTTGTAGGAGCGAGCTTGCTCGCGAAGAACCTGAGAGCGCCACGGACAGCCTGAATGCCCACGTTTTCGTTAACGTTTTTCGCGAGCAATCTCGCTCCTACAGGGGTTCAGCAATTGAGGGGACGGTGATACGTGTTTGATTACGAAGCCTGTCTGCAGGCCTGCGCCCGTGGCGATCAACGCGCCTTGCGCCAACTCTACGAGCAGGAAAGCAGCCATCTGCTCGGCGTAGCGATGCGCATCGCCAGGAACAGATCCTTGGCCGAAGATATCGTGCACGATGCGTTTATCAAGATCTGGCGCGGTGCCGGCAGTTTTGACCCCAGTCGCGGCTCGGCCCGTGGCTGGGTGTTCAGTGTGACCCGGCACCTGGCGCTCAACTTCGTACGAAACCAATACCGCGAAGTCCCGTTGAGCGATGAACACGAACAGGTCGCTGCAACCGACACGTTTGAATTCACTGCACGCTCAGGGCAAGTGCACACCTGCCTTGAGCAACTCGACCCGGTCCGTCGCACGTGCATCCTGCATGCCTATGTCGACGGTTATTCCCACAGCGAAATCGCCCAGAAACTCGACACCCCGCTGGGGACCGTCAAGGCCTGGATCAAACGTAGCCTCGCCGCGCTGCGGGAGTGCATGGCATGAGCAACCCACTGGACGAACTGGCCAGCGAATACGTGCTGGGCACCCTGCCCGGCGAACAGCGCGCTGAAGTCGAACAACGCCTCAAACACGATTCCGAACTACGCGCTGCCGTGGACGCCTGGGAGCAACGCCTGTTGCCGCTGACGGCCTTGGCGGAGCCCGTGCCGCCCTCCTCTGAGCTGTGGCGGCGTATCGAACGCAATATTGCCAGTGCCGGTACACGCTGGTGGGACCTGCTGGCAGTGTGGCGCGGCCTGGCCGGTGCTGGGCTGTTGACCACGCTGGTGCTGGCCGGGTTGCTGCTGACCCGCCCGCCCACTGCCGCCCCAAGCTTCGTGGTGGTGCTGGTGGCGCCTCAAAGCCAGGCACCGGGCTGGGTGATCCAGGCCAGCAATGATCAGCAGATTCAGTTGATCCCGTTGGGCGTCATGGAAGTGCCGGCCGACAAGGCCCTGCAGTTCTGGACCAAGGGCGACGGCTGGCAGGGACCGGTATCCTTGGGCCTGGTCACGCCGGGGCAGACGCTGTCGGTGCCATTGGACAAGCTGCCACCGCTGACTCAGAACCAATTGTTCGAACTGACCCTGGAAGACCCGCGCGGTTCGCCGACCGGCAAACCCACTGGGCCGATCCAGGCGATCGGCCGCGCGGTCAAAGTGCTCTGATCAGGCGACGGTGGGCAACCACACGCGAAACCGCGCACCGCCCAGCGGTGAAGCCAATGCCGTCAAGGTGCCGCCCTGGGCTTCCAGGGCGCGCCGGCTGATGGCCAGGCCCAGGCCAAACCCGCCGGTAGCGCGGTCGCGGCTGCGGTCGAGCCGGTAGAACGGCTCGAAGATGCGCTCGCGCTGGTCCACGGGGATGCCGATACCGTCGTCGTCCACCCAGATTTCACAGCCCTTGGCACACACCTTCACCCCAACCTGGATGCGCTTGTCGCAGTAACGCGTGGCATTGCGCAGCAGGTTCTGCAAGGCACGAGCAGTGAGGCGCGGATCGAGGCTGAAGCGCTCTACGGCGCAGTCGAGCGCGACGTCGATGACGATCTCGGGGTTTTCCAGTTCGTCATCGACGCTGCCCAGCACGCTGTCGATGAACTCATCGAGCACCACCTCGACCCGCTCCGGCAGCTGCGCCGGGTTTTGCAGGCGGCTGTAGGACAACAACTCCAGTACCAACTCATCCAGTTCGCGGATATGCGCCACCAGGCTTTGCAGGCGTTCGCGGCTGGCCTCGGGCAAGTCCTCGGAAAGCGCCAGGGCGAGGCCGAAATCCAGGCGCGTGAGCGGCGTGCGCAGCTCATGGGAGACCGCGTTGAGCAGGTCGCGCTGCTGGTTGAGCAGGTGCTCGATGTCGTCGGCCATGGTGTCGAACACCGAGGCCAGGCTGCCGATGCTGGAACTGGCCGGAATACCCGTGCGCTCGGCCAGGTTGCCTTGGCCCAATTGCGCGGCGGTGCTTTTCAGGCGTTCCAGATCGCGCCAGTGCGGGCGCAACCACACCAGCAGGCAGGCCAGCAGTGCAGCGACGATCAGCACGTTGATCGCCCAGTACAGCACATTCATGTCCATCGGATCGGGCGGTACAGTCAGCTTGACCACGAACTGCTCATTGATCGGCGAGCTGATTTCCTCCATCCAACCCCATTCCCCCAGCCGGACCACCGACTTGCCGCGTTCCAGCAGCGTCTCTTCGGCCGGGGTGTAGCTGGCGTCCTGGCGCAGCAACAACTGCACTTTCAGCGGCGCGAAATCACGACCGAGTTGCTCGGTGACCTGGGACCAGCGCTCCACCGGCGCCCGCAGGTATTGCTTGACGATCAGCTTCTGCTGGCCGCGGGTCTGCTCGATGTTGTAGTTCATGTAGCGGTGTTCGAACAGCTGGATCACCAGCGACGGGATCAAGTAGATCGCCAGGCTGTAGGTGACGATGGTGATCAGGTAGAGGCGCAGCAATACACGAAACATGGCTCAGCATTCCCACTCGGAACGGCTGAACAGGTAGCCCTTGCCCCACACCGTCTTGATTTTGCGCGCCTCACCGGCGTTGTCGTCGAACTTGCGGCGCAGCTTGGAGATGGCCACGTCCACCGAACGGTCAGTGCCATTGAATTCGATGCCCCGCAGGCGTTGCAGGATCTGGTCGCGGCTCAGCACTTCGCCTGCATGCCGCGCCAGCACCACCAGCAGGTTGTACTCGCCGCTGGACAGCTCCACCGGCTGCTCACGCCAGGTCACCGTGCGCTCCGACAGGTCGATGCACAGGTTGCCCATGATGATCTGATCGTTGGCCACCTGGGGCTCGGACAAACTGCTGCGCCGTAATAACGTGCGCACCCGCGCCAGCAATACCCGTGGCTCGCAAGGCTTGGTCACGTAGTCGTCGGCGCCCATTTCCAGGCCCAACACCTGGTCGTGGCTGTCGTCGCGGGCGGTGAGCATCAGGATCGGCAGGCCCGCCGAGTCAGCGCGCAACAGGCGGCAGACTTGCAGGCCGTCGAGGCCGGGCAGCATCAGGTCGAGGATCACCAGGTCCGGCGGGTTGAGGCGCGCGCGTTCGCGGACGTGGTCGCCACGGCTGAGCACGCTGACGTGGTAGCCATTGCGTTCCAGATAGCTGGCAATCAGCTCGGAGAGTGCGGCGTCGTCTTCCACCAGGAGGATGTTGGGCATGGTGTTTCCAAATAATGCGGTTCGTCGGCTGTGCACAGACCCTTGTGGGAGCGGGCTTGCTCGCGAAAGCAGTGGTTCAGTGAGCAGATTTTTTGGCTGATATACCGCTTTCACGGGCAAGCCCGCCCCCCACATTGATCGTTGCTGTTTGCAGGATTGTGCAAGGATATACGCCCTCTGCCGACTATGGGTCGCACCTTACATTTCTTCACAGACGAGCTACACAGCTTCACAGCACCAAGGCGCAGGTGACTTTAGGATGCGCCAGTCAATATTGGGATAAAAGCATGTCGAAGAATCTGTTTGCGCCATTTTGCCTGCTGGCCCTCACCCTGGCCCTGAGCGCATGTGGCGACTCCGCCGCCGAGGCGCCGGAAATGCCCCTGGCCAAAGTGCGCGTCGAAACCCTTGAAGCCAAGCCCCTGGCCATCACCAGCGAACTCAGCGGGCGCATTGCCGCGCCGCGTATCGCCGAAGTGCGCGCACGGGTCGCAGGCGTGGTGATGCAACGGGTGTTCAAGGAAGGCCATGATGTCAAACAGGGCGACGTGCTGTTTCGCATTGACCCCGCACCGTTCAAGGCCGACCTCGACAGCGCCCAGGCCAACCTGAGCAAGGCCGAGGCCGATGCCTTCAAGGCGCGCCTGCAGGAACAGCGCTACAGCCAGTTGGTGGAAGGCAATGCCATCAGCGGCCAGGACTACGACAACGCCCGCGCCGCCGTGCGCCAGACCAACGCCGAGGTCGCCGCCAACAAAGCCGCCGTCGAACGCGCGCGCTTGAACCTGGGCTACGCCACCGTGACCGCCCCGATTTCCGGGCGCATTGGTCGGGCGCTGGTCACCGAAGGCGCGCTGGTCGGCCAGAACGAGGCCACACCGCTGGCGCTCATCCAGCAACTGGATCCGATCCACGCCGACCTCACCCAGTCCACCCGCGAACTGAACGACCTGCGCCGCGCCTTCCGCGCCGGCAGCTTGAAGCAGGTCGGCCAGGACCAGGCCAAGGCTACGCTGATCGAGGACGACGGCAGCCTCTACCCATTGCCGGGCAAGTTGCTGTTTGCCGAGATCAGTGTCGACCCTGGCACCGGGCAAATCATCCTGCGCAGCGAGTTCCCCAACCCCGACCTCGACCTGCTGCCCGGCAGCTTTGTGCGGGTGCGCCTGGAACAAGCGGTCGACAAACAAGGCATCAGCGTGCCGCAACGCGCCATCACCCGTGACAGCGCCGGTATCCCGATGGTGTTGCTGCTGGACGCCGAGCAGACCGTGAGCCAACAGCCGGTCGAGCTGGGGGCGGTGATCAACGATCGCTGGCTCGTCAGCAGCGGCCTCAAGCCCGGTGACCGCATCATCGTCGAAGGCCTGCAACACGCGCGCCCCGGTGAAAAAGTTGAAGTGGACGACAGCCCGCTCGTGAAGGAATAACCCGTCATGCCGCAGTTCTTTATTGACCGCCCGATCTTCGCCTGGGTGGTCGCCCTGTTTATCCTGCTGGCCGGCTTGCTGGCGATCCCGCAACTGCCGGTGGCGCAGTACCCCAACGTCGCGCCGCCGAAAGTGGAGATCTACGCGGTGTACCCCGGTGCATCGGCGCAGACCCTGGATGAAAGCGTGGTGAGCCTGATCGAGCAGGAGCTCAACGGCGCCGATCACCTGCTGTATTTCGAGTCCCAGAGCAGCCTCGGTTCGGCCACCATCACCGCCACCTTCCAGCCGGGCACCAACCCGGAAATGGCTCAGGTGGACGTGCAGAACCGCCTCAAGGCGGTCGAGCCGCGCCTGCCGCAGGCGGTGACCCAGCAAGGCTTGCAGGTGGAGAAAGTCTCCGCCGGCTTCCTGCTGCTGGTAACGCTCACCTCCAACGACGGCAAGCTCAATGACGTGGCGCTGAGTGATTACCTGGCGCGCAACGTGATGAACGAACTCAAGCGCCTCGACGGTGTGGGCAAGGCCCAGCTGTATGGTGCCGAGCGCGCCATGCGCGTCTGGATCGACCCGCAGAAATTGATCGGCTTCAACCTGACGCCGGCCGACGTGAACGCTGCGATCAGCGCGCAGAACGCCCAGGTCTCGGCCGGCAGCATCGGGGATTTGCCCGGCACCAACACCCAGGAAATCACCGCTGCAATCCTGGTCAAGGGCCAGCTTTCGACGCCCGCCGAGTTTGCCGATATCGTGCTAAAAGCCAACCCGGACGGTTCGACCGTGCGCATCGGCGATGTGGCGCGGGTTGAAGTGGGCAGCCAGGAATACCAGTTCTCCACACGCCTGAACGGCAAGCCGTCCACCGCCGTCAGCGTACAGCTGTCGCCGGGCGCCAACGCCCTGAACACCGCGACGTTGGTGCGGGCGAAAATGGACGAGCTGTCGCGCTACTTCCCGGCCAATGTGGAGTACAAGATCCCGTACGACACCTCGCCATTCGTCAAGGTCTCGATCACCAAGGTGGTCTATACCCTGCTCGAAGCGATGGCGCTGGTGTTTGCGGTGATGTTCCTGTTCCTGCAGAACGTGCGCTATACCTTGATCCCGACGCTGGTGGTGCCGATTGCCCTGATGGGCACCTTTGCCACCATGCTGTTGCTGGGCTTCTCGATCAACGTACTGACCATGTTCGGCATGGTATTGGCCATCGGTATCCTGGTGGACGACGCCATTGTGGTGGTGGAGAACGTCGAGCGCATCATGGCCACCGAGGGCCTGTCGCCCAAGGAAGCGACGAAAAAGGCCATGGGCCAGATCACCGGGGCCATCATCGGCATCACCCTGGTGCTGGTGGCGGTGTTCCTGCCGATGGCGTTCATGGCCGGTTCAGTGGGGGTTATCTACCAGCAGTTCTCGTTGTCGATGGCCACCTCAATCCTGTTCTCGGCGTTCCTCGCCCTGACCTTGACCCCGGCGCTGTGCGCCACATTGCTCAAGCCGATCGCCAAGGGCGAGCACCATGCCAAGGGCGGTTTCTTCGGCTGGTTCAACACGCGCTTTGAACAGCTCACCGACCGCTATGAAGGCTGGGTAGCCTATGCCCTCAAGCGTAGCGGCCGTTACCTGCTGATCTACCTGGTGCTGCTGGTAGGCCTGGGCTGGATGTTCAGCCGCCTGCCTTCCTCCTTCCTACCGGTGGAAGACCAGGGTTACACCATCACCGACATCCAGCTACCGCCGGGCGCGAGCAAGAACCGCACGGTGCAGGTGGCCGAGCAGATCGAAGCGCACAACGCCGAGGAACCTGGGGTGGGCGACACCACCATGATCATGGGCTTCAGCTTCTCCGGTTCGGGACAGAACGCGGCGCTGGCGTTTACCACGCTCAAGGATTGGTCTGAGCGCAGCAGCGATGATTCGGCTTCGTCGATTGCCGACCGCGCCAACATGGCCTTCAGCGAGCTCAAGGATGCGATTGCCTACGCGGTCCTGCCGCCGCCGGTGGACGGCCTGGGCACGTCCAGTGGTTTCGAGTTCCGCCTGCAGGACCGGGGGGGCGTCGGCCATGCCGCATTGATGGCGGCGCGTACCGAATTGCTGGCTGCCGCTGAGAAAAGCCCGATCCTGGCCAACGTCCGCGAAAGCGCCCTGGCCGAAGCCCCGCAAGTGCAGTTGCAGGTGGACCGCAAGCAGGCCAATGCGCTGGGCGTGTCCTTCGCCGACGTGGGCAATGTGCTGTCCTCGGCCATCGGCTCGGCCTACATCAACGACTTCCCCAACCAGGGCCGCATGCAGCGGGTGGTGGTACAAGCCGAAGGCGACCAGCGCAGCCAGGTGGCGGATTTGATGAAAATCAACGTGCGCAACAACGCCGGCAAGATGGTACCGCTGTCGGCCTTTGTCGAAGCCAAATGGACCCAGGGCCCGACGCAGCTGACCCGCTACAACGGCTACCCGGCCATCGCGATTTCCGGCGAAGCGGCACCGGGCCACAGTACCGGTGAAGCGATGGACGAGATCCAGCGCCTGGTCAGCCAGTTGCCGGCAGGCCTGGGCCAGGAATGGACCGGTTTGTCGTTGCAGGAACGTCTGTCCGGCGCTCAAGCGCCCTTGCTGTTGGGCTTGTCGCTGTTGATCGTGTTCCTGTGCCTGGCGGCGCTGTATGAAAGCTGGTCGATCCCCACCTCGGTATTGCTGGTGGTGCCGCTCGGTGTTCTCGGTGCCGTCATCGCGGTGGGCTTGCGCGGCATGCCCAACGATGTGTTTTTCAAGGTCGGCCTGATCACCATCATCGGCCTGTCGGCGAAGAACGCGATCCTGATCATCGAGTTCGCCAAGGACCTGTATGACCAGGGTGAAGACCTGGTCACCGCTACCTTGAAAGCTGCGCGCTTGCGCCTGCGGCCGATCATCATGACATCCCTGGCGTTCAGCCTCGGCGTGGTGCCGCTGGCGATTGCAACCGGCGCCAGCTCGGCCAGTCAGCAAGCGATTGGTACGGGGGTGATTGGCGGGATGATCACGGCGACGCTGGCAGTGGTGTTTGTGCCAGTGTTCTTTGTGGTGGTGATGAAGTTGGTGAAGAAAAAAAGCCGCTAGCACAATTTTCCCTTTCCCCTGTGGGAGCTGGCTTGCCTGCGATGGCATCAACTCGGTATGCCTGATATACCGAGGTGGCTGCATCGCAGGCAAGCCAGCTCCCATAAGGATCGGGTACAGTCTGCTCACATACCGTGATTTGTGAGCCCTCATGCCCTTCCTCGCCCGCACCCACCCTCGCCTCTCCGCCGCCGCCGTGTTCGGGATTGCCGTGGGCATCCTGGTGCCGGCCGACACGCTGGTCAGCAAAGTCCTCATCGGCTGGAACGCCGGCGTCTGGACCTACCTGGTGCTGATGCTGTGGCTGACCCGCCGCGCCAAGGCCGAGGACGTAAAGCGCATCGCCGAGATCGAAGATGAAAATGCCGGCCTGGTGCTGTTCACGGTATGCATCGCCGCCATTGCCAGCCTGGCGACCATCACGTTCGAGCTGGTGGGCAGCAAGGATCTGGCCAATGCCGAGCGCCTGCTGCACTACGGGTTCACCGGGTTGACGGTGATCGGATCGTGGTTGCTGATCGGGGTGATTTTCAGCGTGCACTACGCCCGCCTTTACTACACCTGGGACGGCAAGGAACCGGCGTTGCGCTTTGCCGAGGGCCTGACTACGCCCAATTACTGGGACTTCCTGTACTTTTCCTTCACCATCGGTGTAGCGGTGCAGACCTCCGATGTGGGCGTCGCCACCCGGGCCATGCGCAAAGTGGTGCTGGGCCAATCGTTGATCGGTTTTTTGTTCAACACGGCGATCCTGGGGTTTTCGATCAATATTGCCGCCGGACTGTTCGGCTGACACGGCACACACCTGCTAGACGCCCCACACACGCTGGGCGCTAATCGCTTCACTTAGTCCGTCTCGGTGCCTTATGGGCACGCACAACTGAATCGACTTATCCGAGGAAGCCAACACCGGCCCTGTTGCTGCTGATAGCGACCTGGCTGCATGTGGCAGTTTGACGCACCGGTCATCTGACTTTGTCCTACAACAGCTTGACGACTTTCCTCATTTGATGGTTTCCTGAAACCGGTTTCAGTCATTCCAATAAAAACAGAAGGTCGATGACCGTGAACAATTTCTCTGCCGCCCAGCGCAGCCGTGTGACCATGCTTGATGTGGCCGAGCGCGCCGGTGTGTCCAAGGCCAGCGTGTCACGCTTTATCGGCGACGACCGCGCCCTGCTCTCCGATGCCATTGCACTGCGCATCGAGCAAGCCATCGAACACCTCGGCTACCGCCCCAACCAGATGGCCCGTGGTCTCAAACGTGGCCGCACCCGCCTGATCGGCATGCTGGTGGCCGATATCCGCAACCCCTATTCCATTGCCGTGATGCACGGTGTCGAAACCGCTTGCCGCCAGCACGGTTATAGCCTGGTGGTGTGCAACACCGACCGCGATGACGCACAAGAGCGCCAGCACCTGGCGGCCCTGCGTTCTTACAACATCGAAGGGCTGATCGTGAACACCCTCGGCCATCACCTCGACCAGTTGCTGGAACTGCAACGGGAAATGCCCCTGGTGCTGGTGGACCGTAAGGTCGAGCCGCTGCACAGCGACCTGGTTGGTCTGGACAACCCGGCGGCAGTGCGTATGGCGGTAGAACACCTGGAGCAGCAGGGTTATCGCGATGTGCTGATGGTGAGCGAACCCACCGATGGCACCAGTTCACGCTTGGAACGCCTGGAGAGTTTCAAGGCTGAGATTGCCAGCCGCCCGGCATTGACCGGCGCCGTGCTAGAACTGGATGACGCGCTGCAACAACACCTGCAGACCTTTCTCGCAAAACCTGGCCCCAAGGCGCTGTTCTGTGCCAACGGCGTCGCAGCACTGGCCTGCACCCGCGCCCTGAAGAACCTGGGTTGCAACCTGTTCGACGACATCGGCCTGATCGCCCTGGATGACCTCGACTGGTATCCGCTGGTAGGCACGGGTATTACCGCCCTCGCCCAGCCGACCGAAGCGATTGGTGCCAGCGCCTTCGACTGTTTGCTCAAACGTCTGCGCGGTGACACAACGCCGACCCGCACCCTGGACTTCATGCCCCAACTGATCATCCGAGGCTCCACAACCCCTTGCAGGAGCGAGCTTGCTCGCTAAAAACACCAACGATAGCGCAGCGATCCTGGTTTAACGCGGCGCTCTCAGGTTTTTCGCGAGCAAGCTCGCGCCTACGGAAAGTATTTTTTTCAGAAAAAATGAAACCGGTTTCAGAGGTAACCAACAATGCATAAATACCCCGTTTCAATCAGCCTCTCCAGCTACGGCGCCGACCTCGTCCGCCAGCAGGGCCAGTTGAGTTTTGTCGAGCTGCTGAGGGCCGCCGGCGCCCAACGTATCGAATGGCGTGAAGAATTGCTGACCGTCGAGCAACCCAAAGCCTTGGCCCAGGCCACTGCCGAGCATGGCCTGGAATCGGTGTTTTCATCGCCGCTGGAACTGTGGGTCGCCGGCCGCGCCCAACCGAATGCAGAACTCGCGGCCACCCTCGATCGAGCGCAGGCGTTCGGCTCACGCTGGCTGAAAGTCTCCCTTGGCTACTTCACCGACACCAACGACCTGGAAAGCCTGCACGCCCTGCTCAACCGCCACCCGGTTCAACTGCTGGTAGAGAACGACCAGACCTTGCACGGCGGCCGCATCGAACCCATGCAGCGCTTTTTCACCGAGGTGGAACGCCTGGGCCTGCCGGTGAAGATGACCTTCGATATCGGCAACTGGCAGTGGCAAGACCAATCCGCCCTCACCGCTGCACGCCTGCTGGGCCGGCATGTGGATTACCTGCACTGCAAGGCCGTGGCCCGCCGCGCCGACGGCAAGCTGGTGGCCATGCCGCCTGGCGCCACCGACCTGCATCTGTGGGAACAACTGCTCAAGCACATGACTCCAGGTATTAGCCGGGCCGTGGAATTCCCGCTGCAAGGCGATGACCTGGTCGCGGTCACCGCGCGGCAGGTCGCCACCCTCACCCTGCTGGGCCAACCTCGTGCGGAGCGTGCTTATGTCTGAGATCGATATCCTGTCGTTTGGTGAAACCATGGCGATGTTTGTCGCCGAGCAAACCGGCGATCTGGCCCACGTGGCTCAATTTCATAAACGGATCGCGGGTGCCGACAGCAACGTCGCCATCGGCCTGTCACGCCTGGGTTTCAAGGTGGCCTGGCTGAGCCGGGTCGGTAACGATTCGCTCGGGCGCTTTGTGGTCGACACCTTGACCCAGGAAGGCCTGGATTGCCGCCACGTGGCGGTCGATCCGGCACACCCCACCGGTTTTCAACTCAAATCCCGTGAAGAAACCGGCGATGATCCTCAGGTGGAGTACTTCCGCAAGGGCTCGGCGGCCAGCCATTTGTCGATCGCAGCCATCAGTCCTGCCTTGCTGCAAGCCCGCCATCTGCATGCCACCGGCATTCCGCCCGCACTGTCTGAGGCGACACGTGAGTTGTCCGTGGAGCTGATGACGCAGATGCGCAAAGCCGGACGCAGCGTGTCGTTCGACCCCAACCTGCGCCCGTCCTTGTGGGCCAACCAACAGACGATGATCCGTGAAATCAACGCCCTCGCCGGCCTGGCCGATTGGGTCTTGCCGGGCCTGGGCGAAGGCCGCCTGCTCACCGGTTTCGATGACCCGGCCGACATCGCCGCGTTCTACCTCGACCAAGGCGCCGAAGCCGTGGCCATCAAGCTTGGCCCGGACGGTGCCTACTACCGCACTCATTTGGACCAGGGCTTTGTCGCCGCCGTGCGCGTGGACAAGGTCGTGGACACGGTCGGCGCCGGCGACGGTTTTGCCGTGGGCATGATCAGCGCCCTGCTGGAAAACCTCAGCTTCCCCGAGGCGGTACAGCGCGGCAACTGGATCGGCAGCCGCGCCGTGCAAAGCCGTGGCGATATGGAAGGCCTGCCCGCCCGTTCAGAGTTACCGATTCGATCCGTTGCCTAACCCACTACCTGTTGCCACAACTACAACAAGCTCAGGAGCAACCCCATGGAAACCGTGAAACTCGCCACCCGCCGCTGGTGGTACATCATGCCCATCGTTTTTATCACCTACAGCCTGGCGTACCTGGACCGCGCCAACTACGGCTTCGCCGCCGCCTCCGGCATGGCCGAAGACCTGATGATCACCCCCGGCATGTCGTCACTGCTGGGCGCGCTGTTTTTCCTCGGCTACTTTTTCTTCCAGGTGCCAGGAGCGATCTACGCGCAGAAGCGCAGCGTCAAGAAGCTGATCTTCGTCAGCCTGATCCTGTGGGGCGGCCTCGCCACCCTGACCGGCGTGGTGTCCAACGCCTACATGCTGATCGTGATCCGCTTCATGCTCGGCGTGGTCGAAGCCGCGGTGATGCCGGCGATGCTGGTGTACCTGTGCCATTGGTTCACCCGGGCAGAACGCTCACGCGCCAACACGTTCCTGATCCTCGGCAACCCGGTGACCATGCTGTGGATGTCGGTGGTATCAGGCTACCTGGTGCAGCATTTCAGCTGGCGCTGGATGTTTATCATCGAAGGCCTGCCGGCCGTGCTGTGGGCGTTTATCTGGTGGAAGCTGGCCGATGAGCGTCCAAAGGATGCCAAGTGGCTGAGCGACTCTGAGAAACAGGACCTGGAAACCGCGCTGGCCGCCGAGCAAGTCGGGATCAAGGCGGTGAAGAACTACGCCGAAGCCTTCCGCTCGCCCAAGGTGATCATCCTGGCCCTGCAATTCTTCTGCTGGAGCATTGGTGTGTACGGCTTCGTGTTGTGGCTGCCGTCGATCCTCAAGCAAGGCTTGCAGATGGACATGGTCGAGGCCGGCTGGCTGTCGGCGCTGCCCTACCTGGCGGCTGTGATTGGCATGCTGGCGGTGTCGTGGGGCTCGGACAAGCTGCAAAAGCGCAAGCGTTTCGTATGGCCACCGTTGCTGATTGCCTCCATTGCTTTCTACGCGTCCTACGTGCTCGGTGCCGAACACTTCTGGTGGTCCTACACCTTGCTGGTGATTGCCGGCGCCTGCATGTACGCGCCCTACGGTCCTTTTTTTGCGATTGTCCCGGAAATCCTGCCGGCCAACGTCGCCGGGGGCGCCATGGCGCTGATCAACAGCATGGGCGCCCTGGGCTCCTTTGGCGGCTCGTACTTGGTGGGCTACCTCAATAGCAGCACCGGTTCGCCCGGTACTTCGTACCTGCTGATGAGCGGCGCCTTGCTGCTGTCGGTGGTACTGACGATTTTTCTCAAGCCCGGCGCCAGTGATCGCACGCCGGCGCCCAACCTGGAATTAAAGGTAAAGACCGCATGAAAAAGTCTGTCGTGTTGTACAAGAAACTCTCTGCGCCACTGATGGCCCGCCTGCATGAGCAGACCGATGTCACGCTGATCGAAGCACTGGACGACACCGGCCTGGCCAAATTGCGCGATGCCCTGCCCGGCGCCCACGGTCTGCTAGGTGCCAGCCTACGGCTGGATGCCAAGTTGCTCGACCTGGCGCCACAGCTGGAGGCCGTGGCCAGCGTATCGGTCGGCGTCGACAACTACGATATCGACTACCTCACCGCGCGCGGCATCTTGCTCAGCAACACACCCGACGTGCTCACCGAAACCACCGCCGACACCGGTTTTGCATTGATCCTGGCCACCGCCCGGCGCGTGGTCGAACTGGCCGACATGGTCCGCGCCGGCCAATGGAACAAAAACATCGGCCCAGCGCATTTCGGCAGCGATGTGCATGGCAAGACCCTGGGCATCATCGGCATGGGCCGCATCGGCGAAGCGCTGGCCCAGCGTGGGCATTTTGGTTTTGGCATGCCGGTGATCTACCACAGCCATTCGCCCAAGCCGGCGGTGGAGGCGCGTTTTGGTGCGCAGTACCGCAGCTTGAACGACTTGCTGCAACAGGCCGACTTTGTCTGCCTGACGTTGCCGCTCACCGCCGAAACCGAGAAATTGATAGGCGCAGAACAGTTTGCGCGGATGGGCCCGGAGACGATCTTCATCAATATTTCGCGGGGCAAGGTGGTCGACGAGGCCGCGCTGGTGGAGGCGTTGCAACAGCGCACCATTCGGGCAGCGGGGCTGGATGTGTTTGAGAAGGAACCGCTGGATCACAGCTCGCCGTTGTTGCGCTTGAACAACGTGGTGGCCACGCCGCATATCGGCTCGGCCACCCATGAGACGCGGGAGGCCATGGCCAAATGTGCGGTGGATAATTTGCTGCAGGCGTTGGCCGGTGAGAAGCCGAAGAACCTGGTCAACGCCAACGCCTGGAACCGCTGATTTCTGACACCACAAACCCCATGTGGGAGCGGGCTTGCTCGCGAATGCGGTGTGTCAGTCGAGAGACGTCTTGACTGATCCACTGCATTCGCGAGCACGCCCCCGCTCCCCCATTTTGAGCGCATTTCAGGTCAGATAACGAAACGCGCCACCATTCCATTCAAATCCACCGCCAGGCGCGACAGTTCGTGGCTGGCTGCGCTGGTCTGATTGGCACCGGCCGCCGACTGGGTCGCCAGGTCACGGATGTTCACCAGGTTGCGGTCCACTTCGCGGGAGACCTGGGCCTGTTCTTCCGAGGCGCTGGCGATCACCAGGTTGCGTTCGTTGATCAGGCTGATGGATTGGGTGATCTGCTCCAGGGCCACGCCGGCGGCGCGGGCCATTTCCAGGGTGGTCTGGGTGCGCTGGTTGCTCTGCTGCATCGATTGCACGGCCTCACCGGTGCCGTTCTGGATGCCGGCGACCATTTTCTCGATTTCCTGGGTCGACTGCGCGGTGCGATGGGCCAACGCTCGCACTTCGTCGGCCACCACCGCAAAGCCACGCCCGGCCTCACCGGCGCGAGCCGCTTCAATGGCGGCGTTGAGCGCCAGCAGGTTGGTCTGCTCAGCAATCGCACGGATCACGTCCAGTACCTTACCGATGTCGCGGCCCTGGGTGGCCAGGCCTTCAATCATCGCCGCAGTGTTTTGTACGTCCTGGGTCATGGTTTGGATGGCGCCGACGGTTTCCACCACACGGTCGCGGCCTTCACGGGCGGCCTGGTTGGACTGGCTGGACGCCTCGGAGGTGGACACCGCATTGCGCGCCACTTCTTCTACCGCCGCCGTCATCTCGTTGACTGCCGTGGCGGCCTGGTCGATTTCGTTGTTCTGTTGCTGCAAACCTTTGGAGGCTTCTTCGGTGACTGCGCTCAACTCTTCCGCTGCCGAGGCAAGCTGGGTGGCCGAGCCGGCGATGTGCTGGATGGTCTGGCGCAGGTTGGCCTGCATGGTGGCCAGGGCGCCGAGCAAGCGCGCCGGTTCGTCCTTGCCGTCGTCTTCGATCGCTTTGCTCAGGTTGCCGCCTGCGATGGTTTCAGCGACTTCTACGGCTTTGCGCAGTGGCGTGACAATGCTGCGGGTCAACAACCAGGCCAACAGCACGGTGAGCAATGCGGCAGCGACGGAAACCGCAATCACGCCGGTGATCGCGCCGTCGTAACTCTGCCCGGCATCAGTGTCGGCGGTCTTGGCATCGGCCACGTTGATGGCGATGAGCTTATTCAATTGCTCGCCCATCTGGTCGGTGCCGTCCTTGATGCGGCTGTTGATCAGCGCACGCATTTCATCCACTTTGCCCTGCTTGGACAACGCGAGCATGTCGGCCTGGGCCTTGAGGTAGTTGTCCAGCGTGACCATAAACGTTTTGTACAGCGCGGCTTCTTCCGGGCCGGCGGGCAGCGCAGCGTAACTGGCCTGGGCGGTCTTGACCTTGTCAACGAGCACACCTATGCGCGTTTCGGCCTCTTGCAGGCTGGCAGGCTCGCGGTTGACCAGCACGCGGAACGACAGGATGCGCAGGCGCAGCACGTTTTCCGTGATCACCCCCAGCGACGTCACGCTGGGCAGTTGGGTCGCGGTCATTTCCACTGAGGATTGCCGAATCTGTGCCATGCGGTTGACCGCAAACACCCCCAGTAAAATCACTAACAACGCAATGAAGGCGAAACCGAGAAACGCTCGAGGGGCAATGTTCAATTGGCGAAGGGACATAGGGGGGGCTCTCAGAAGTAGTGTTTGCGAGCGTCCCTGCTGCGAAACGATCAGTCGGCGTCAACGCGCCGTTCCGACCTGTGGTCACCACTGTTGTCGTTGGTATGTGGGCCTATCCTCGATATCGGCAGGGCCTGGGGTTTCCCGCAGGTCATTCATAAATATTTTTTTACACTTCTGACGACCGGCGCTTTCTGGCATCCTGCGCCTCCATTTTCTGACCCGAGCCCGTATTTTGTCTGACGCTCAAGCCCCCCGCCCGCGCTATAAATCCGACCTGATCTACGGCCTGGAAGACCGCCCGCACTTCACCGCGGCGATTTTTGCCGCGTTGCAGCACGTGCTGGCGAGTTTCGTCGGAATCATCACCCCCACGCTGATCGTCGGTGGCGTGCTGGGCCTGGAAAGCGAAGTGCCGTACCTGGTGAGCATGGCGCTGTTTGTGTCGGGGCTCGGCACCTTTGTGCAGGCGCGCACGTTCGGCCCGATCGGCTCGGGGCTGTTGTGCCTGCAGGGCACCAGTTTTTCCTTCATCAGCGTAATTCTCAGCGCGGGCTTCATGGTCAAGGCCCGGGGCGGCGGCACCGATGAGATCCTCTCGACGATCTTTGGCATCTGCTTCTTCGCCGCGTTTATCGAGGTGGTGCTGAGCCAGTTCATCGGCAAGCTGCGCAAGCTGATCACCCCGGTGGTCACCGGCACCATCATTACCTTGATGGGCTTGTCGCTGATCAAAGTCGCAGTCACTGACATGGCTGGCGGTTTCGGCGCCAGCGACCTCGGCGCGGCCAGTAATATGGGCCTGGCTGCGCTGGTACTGCTGACTATCGTGGTGCTCAACCGTTTCAACAACCCGTTCCTGCGCCTGGGCTCCATCGTGATCGGCCTGACCCTGGGCTTTGTCGTGGCCTGGCTGATGGGGCGTGTGGACATGGCGGCACTGCCCCAGGTGCCGTTGATCAGTGTGCCGGTGCCGTTCAAATACGGTTTCTCGTTCGACTGGGTGGCGTTTATCCCGGTGGCGGTGATCTTCCTGATATCGCCCTTGGAAGCGGCCGGTGACCTGACCGCCAATTCGATGATTTCCCAGCAGCCGGTCAAGGGCCCGCTGTATATCAAGCGCATCAAGTCCGGCCTGCTGGCCGACGGCCTCAACTCGGCGATGGCGGCCACCTTCAACAGCCTGCCGATGGTGACCTTCGCCCAGAACAACGGGGTGATTCAGTTGACCGGCGTGGCCAGCCGCTACGTGGCGTACTTCATCGCCGGGCTGCTGGTGCTGCTGGGGCTGTTCCCGATGATCGGCGCGGTGCTGCAATTGATGCCCAAGCCGGTGTTGGGCGGCGCCACGCTGATCATGTTCGGCACCGTGGCCGTGGCCGGCATCAAGATCCTCGCCGAAGCCGGGCTGCACCGCCGCAATGTGCTGATCGTGGCGATTTCCCTGGGCATGGGCCTGGGCGTGGCCGCCGTGCCGGAAGTGTTGCGTGACCTGCCCAAGGCGCTGCACAACATCTTCGAATCGCCGATCACCGTGGGGGCTTTCTGTGCAATCCTGCTGAACATTTTCCTGCCGGAAGAGTTCATAGAGCTGGAAGAAGATGAATTTGATCCGGAGTCTTCGACCCTTAAAGTGATGCAGGACCCGGACGTCACGAAATAGGAGCACTTATCAATGCGCAAGCTCATGGTTCTATCGCTGTTGCTACTGACCCTGAGCGCCTGCGCGCTGTTCCCCAACCGCGACCCGGTGAACATCAACGTGGTGGGTATCGAGCCCCTGCAAAGCCAGGACCTGGAAGTGCGATTCGCCGTGAAACTGCGGGTGCAGAACCCTAATGATACGGCGATCGACTACAACGGCGTGGCCCTGGACCTGGAGGTCAATGGCCGGCCGCTGGCGTCAGGGGTGAGTGATCAAAGCGGATCCATCCCACGCTTTTCCGAGACGGTTCTGACGGTGCCGGTCAGTGTTTCGGCGTTTTCTGTCTTGCGCCAGACCCTGGGCCTGAGCCAGACCCAGAGTTTGAACAACCTGCCCTACGTGTTGCGCGGCAAACTGGCGGGTGGACTGTTCGGCACGATGCGCTTTGTCGACCGTGGTACGTTGGACATGCCCAACACGGCCACCTGGTGACCGCCATGCAACCGACGCTGCACACCGAACGATTGCGTTTTAGTCGGTGATGTAGCGCACGCCTGGCTTGGCGCGCTCATCCACCACAAGTTCGAAAACATCCGGCCGGGCGTAGTGCCCCACCACGTCATAGTCATACCGCGCACGCACCAAATCATCCGTGTTGATTTGCGCCGTCAGCAGCCCGGCTTCTCCAAGCAACGGCCCTGCCAGAATGTCACCCATGGGCCCGACAATCACACTGCCACCTGCAATCAACGCACGCTCGGGCGGCCAGTTCGCCACCTGAATCCCCAGCGCCTCGGGCGACGCCTGCACCTGGCACGCGCTCACCACAAAGCAACGTCCCTCATGGGCCACATGGCGCATGCTCACCTGCCACATCTCGCGCTCGTCCACCGTCGGCGCGCACCAGACCTCCACACCCTTGGCGTACATCGCCGTACGCAGCAGCGGCATCATGTTTTCCCAGCACACCGCGCCGCCGACACGTCCCACTGCCGTATCGATCACCGGCAGGGTCGAGCCATCGCCCTTGCCCCAGATAAGCCGCTCGGTGCCGGTAGGCATCAACTTGCGGTGCTTGGCCACCAGACCGCCCGCCGGTTCGAAATACAGCACCGTGCAATACAGCGTGCTACCGCTGCGCTCGATCACACCGAGAACGAGGCTGGCGCCAGTGCGCGCCGACAGGCCTGCCAGCGCCTGCGTTTCAGGGCCTGGCACATCGATCGCATTATCAAAATAACGCGCGAAGGCTTCGCGACCTTCCGGCAGCCGATAACCCAGCTGCGTGCCGAATGCCTCACCTTTGGGATAGCCACCCAGCAGCGCCTCGGGCATTACCACTAATTGCGCACCGCTGCGCAGGATCTCGTCCTCATAACTGAGGATCTGCGCCAGGGTTTCGCCCTTGCCGCCAGGCAGGGATCCGATTTGCAGGGCCGCCACAGTAGAAACAGGCATCGCATTCACTCCAGATAAAGGGGTTGCCCATTCTCCCGTCAGCCTCGATCATGAATAAAGCCCACTTCAGTGCTGAATGATATGAGCCAAATCAATATTGCCCAGGTCGATCTGAACCTGCTGAAAACCTTCGAAGCCCTGCATGACGAGTCCAGCGCCAGCCGCGCCGCCTTGCGCCTGGGTGTGACGCAATCGGCCGTCAGCGCAGGCTTGCGGCGCTTGCGCGAGGTGTATGGTGATCAATTGTTCGTGCGCACCGGGCGTGGCCTGGCGCCGACCTTGCGGGCCAATCAACTGAAACCGGTAATCAGTGAAGCACTGGAACGCTGCCGGCAGAGCCTGGCCATGGTTGATCCGGACAATCAGCACTATCAGGGTCGGTCAGTGGTGTTGGGTTTATCCGATGATTTCGAAATTGCGTACGGCCGCCGGCTGATCGAGGCCATCGCACAACGGGCGCCCAGGCTGCGGGTGATTTTCCGTCAGACCCATAGCCAGATCGTCGCGGGCGCCCTCCTCGACCGCACCCTGGATCTTGCTATCACAGCCGGTGGCTTTGCTCAGGGCCGGCTGAGTCGCCAAGTACTGGGAGAAGGCGATTACCGCTGTCTGGTGGATTCGGACCAAGCCAGCATCAGCCTGGAGGAATTCGTCACACGCGAGCATGTGCTGGTGTCATCCGGCGGGTTTATCGGGATTACTGACGAGGGCTTGGCGGCGCTGGGGCTGAGCCGCCAGGTATGTGCGTCCACCAGCCACTTCGCCGCGCTGCCCTTTCTGCTCAAGGGCAGTCAGGCGGTGGCGACCATTCCTGGGCATGCGGCACAGGCCATCGCGCAGATGACCGGCCTGCGCGTGCTGCCCTGCCCGCTGGCCTTGCCGCGCTACCCGGTGGAACTGGGCTGGCGTACCCAGGCGCAGCTTGATCCGCTGTTGCTGAAAGTGCGTGAAGCGATTGTGGCGAGTTTTACTTAGCCGCGGCCATCAGCTTGTTGACTTCGCTGCGCACCATGTTCGAAAACTCCGGAGGCGACATGCCGTCGAGTTCGGCGCGCACCCACTCGGCCCACTTGCCCTTACGCTTGGCGCGCTCGCCGAACAAACGCGCGGCCTCGCCCTTGGCCTTGCCCAGATTGGTTTGCCACAGGTCGTAGAGACGCGACTTTTCATCTTCCAGCTCGGCGCGTTCGGCGAGGGTCTTGTTGGCGAGATTGAAGCTCATGTTGAATTACCTGCTGCACAAATAGGCGACATCTTACACTGTAGGTCGAATATTCCAGATTCGGATTTTGCTCAAGGCCGGGCCTAAGCAAAAAAACTGCAACTTTTGCCATCGCCCGGCACTCCATTGATCACTGTCCCATTCACCCGCAAGGAGTCACACAATGGCCCGCAAATCCGCTGCCCAAGCTGTCGAAGACCAAATCAAGGATCAAGCCTTCAGCGAACTGACCGCGTTGATCGAAGAATCGGACAAACTGCTCAAAAGCAGCGCCTCCCTGGTAGGCGAAGAAGGTGAAACCCTGCGTGAGCAGGTCGCCATCAAGCTCAAACAAGCCCTGGACTCGGTGTCCAATGTGCGCGAGCGCAGCAAGCCGGTGGTCGATGCCACCGAGACCTACATCGGTGGCCACCCGTGGCAGACCGTGGCGATCAGCGCCGGTTTCGGCCTGGTGGTGGGCCTGCTGCTCGGTCGCCGTAACTGAGCAACGGGGGCTGCGCTGCTGGCGCAGCCCCCGTCAATCTTCGGCCAATTCCTGCAACTGCTTTAAATCCTGCGCGTTAATCTCTATACCGATTTCCTGCGACTTCGCCCGCGAGCGATGACGCCGGTCCCCCGGCAAGCGCCGCAACCCCGCCGCATGCATCTGCCGCACCAGCTCCTGGCTGCGCTCGGCAAAGTTTTGCCCGGTGGTTTTACTCGGGTCGATCAAAATCACCAGCTGGCCCGTCCATGGCGTGCGCGCACCTGGATGATCCGACCAATTGAACTCGAACGAGAAGTTACCGCCCGTCAACGCGGCGGCCAGCAACTCGACCATCATCGACAGCGCCGAGCCCTTGTGCCCGCCAAACGGCAACAGCGCACCGCCTTCAAGAATGGCCTTGGGGTCCTGGGTCGGCTGACCCAGGCTGTCGAAGCCCATGCCCGGCGGCAGGCGCTCACCTTTGCGCGCGGCAATTTGCACGTCGCCGTGGGCGATGGCGCTGGTGGCCAGGTCAAACACAATGGGAGGGCCGTCCGCCCGTGGTGCAGCGAACGCAATCGGGTTGGTGCCGAACAACGGCCGGTCGGCGCCATGGGGCACCACACAGGTCATGCTGTTGACCACACTCAGCGCCACCAGGCCTTCTTCGGCAAAGGGTTCGACGTCGGGCCACAACGCCGCAAAGTGATGGGAATTGTGAATGGCCAGCAGCGCAATGCCGGCACTGCGGGCCTTGTCCACCAACAGTGAGCGGGCAGCTGCCAGCGCCGGCTGGGCAAAACCATTCACCGCATCCACCCGCACAAAGCCGCTGGCAACGTCTTCAACGATGGGCACTGCCTTGCCGTCGACCCAGCCGCTGTTCAACGTCGAGACGTAGCCGGGCACGCGAAACACCCCGTGGCTATGGGCCCCGTCGCGTTCGGCACTGGCGCAGTTTTCGGCCAGTACCTGAGCCACCGATTCAGACGTGCCCTGCCGGATAAAGATGCGCTGCAACAGCAGCGTCAAGGCCTCATAGCTCAGGTGCGTGGTTGAAGGGGCGTGATCCAAAGGCGATGCAGACATCGGTAGCTCCCGTTTAATTATTGGAAGGGGCAGTGCGTACGAACAATCGGCAGTCACGATTAAACAGTGTTTCGCGCGTGACTGTCGACCACGACAAGCAGCCCGGCGCATCAGACATATCTACTGCCGAACCCGCGTACCACGACTCTAGGCTCACGACGTCCCGGACGGGCTATTCGCACCGCCTCCGCACCTTTGAGGGTCCACCCTATGAGTCAGGTACAACCGCCTTACTTTTTTCCTGAAGTCCTGCGTTCGGTCTGGAAGGAACGCGATCGCGAACGACACTTTGGCATTGATGCCAACGACAGGGGGTTCTTGCGCAATCTGCCTTTGAGCAGCCATGAGGTACGGGGCAAGCAGGTGCCCCCCATGATCGCCCAGACGCTTTGGCTGAACAAAAACAGCCCGACCGAGCAGGAACTGGTGGGCAGTTTCATGATGAGTTCAACAGGCACCTACACCCGCGCCTTTCTCTACACGCCCTATGGCGGGCTGGAAAAATTCGACAGTCGGACTCTGTTGCTAAGTGAGTTGACTGAACGCCTCAAGACGCCGGCCAAAGCCGATGAGCTCTTGCAGTTCATTGCGCTGGGCACGCGTTCGGGATTGAAGCTGTCATCCCCTCTGGTGCTGACACCAGTGGATATTGAGGGCGATGTATTTGACCAGCAGAGAAAAGCCGTGGAGCAGCAGCAAACGCTCAACCTGCAAGCCGTGCTCGCCGAGCTGGTGAAATTGCCCAGCCTCGACATGATGCTCCAGTCGCTGCTCAGGTCGGTCTTCCACCCACTCTTCCCCGGGCTTGAGCCCAGCCAAACCCGAATCAACTTGTTCAAATTGCTATCCACCGAAGGGAAGCCACGGCAGTGGGTCAATTCGCTGTCGATCAGCGAGGCGCTCCTGATGCTTTACCGTCAGCAAGCCTGGCCGGCGGGGCAGACCCGCGAGTACTCCCATCCCTACGCCATCACCGCCGCCAACAACGCAACCCGCTGGGAAGATGGCCTGAAGCAGGCATCAGAACAATTGTCGTCGTTCTTGCAGAATACCCTTGAGACGTTTTGGAACACAGAGTCGCCAAACGGCACCTCACGCCGTGAATTCCTGGCACACACCATGGCGCACAAGGCTCGGATCGACCTACTGTTCAAACGCCAGAGTGAAATCATTACGCCTGAACACGCCGATAAACTGGCCGCGCTTTACCTTCCGGACGGCGCGCCGCGCTCCCACGCCAGTGACGGATTACGTGTCGAGACGGTGAGGTTCTGGGAGCGCGCGTCTCACTTCGTCGAACTGACCAATTCGGTGATGATCAGCGATGTGCAGACCTGGTTTTATTCGCCGCCCAAGGGGCTGCAGGTACTGGCCGATCACGACGATCTGATTCATACCCTGAAGGCAATGGTTAAGGCCCCGGCCTATGAAGATGATGTCTACAACGCTCTGTCCCTGGAGGAGCGCCTGTGGTTTATCGGTTTCAACCAACCGTCGGTCAGCGGCAACCTCATCGTCGGCAACGTGTTTGAACACCTGATGGAGGGCATCATCGACAAACAGAAACAGAACCTGATCTACGTGCTCGGCCAATTCCGACGCGAACGCGGCGATATCAACCTCTCGGCGTTGCTGGATCATGCCATGGACGTGCGCTTCATGATCGATGACAAGCTCTTGACACTGGACACTGCGCACCGCTGGACCACCCACTCAGTGTTGGCCGACCCGCTTCGGCCCATTTCGGTCGCCGCTAAACGAGCGGAGCAGGCGCATAAACAGTTGATTGATATCCCCGACGCGCTCGAGAACCTGGTCAAACCACTGCCGTCGATCACCGCCCCGCTGGCCGAAGCCTTGTCGAGCCGCGAGCGGCAGGCAGTCGACCCTGAACGGGTGTACATCAATCGCTACACCGACGATGCGCCCCCCTACCCCCTTGTGCTGCCACTGGACAGCCATAGCCTGGCGGATCATTTCGCCGCACGTCTGGCCGAAGGGGCTGGCCCGGTCCCTGAAACCCGCCATTACGGCGTTTACAAGCCAGACCACACCGCTTATGGGCAACAACTGACTCATGTGGACGTGAGGTCGCTCAATCGGATCGTCAATCAGGTGTTGGCCCACTACAAAGAGCAGGGCATCCACGACGCCCCCCGTAAACACCTTCAGGACCTGCTACCGCAGATGGGGGTCATGATGTCCAACGCGATACGCCACCAGGCCTATCTGCGACGTCTTAACAAGACCCTGGACGCCAGGGATGAGGCCATCATTCAAGCCGTGTTTGACCCGTTCAACCCTGACCGTCGTCGACGGGAAGACCTGGAAGGGTTTATCCCCGATGTCTATCGCATCACCGTCCAACGCGATGAAGAAGCACTGCGGCACAGCCTGGCCAATTGCCTGATGATCACCGAGCGCGGTGGACTTGATCACCAGCATTCGGGTCGCGCCATTCTCTGGACACCGGCCTGGGGCCTGGAAAGTTTCGTTTCTCCCTCCGTGGCAAAACAACAGCTTGAGGAGCGCCTGAGCGACCCCTGCGCGTGCTTGGCACTGTTGGAAAACCTGGACCCGCGCCAACGCCAGCCGCATGCCAACTACAGCTTGGGGGCATTCTGGCTGATCACCGAACCGATCAGCGAAAATCGCCAGCAGTCTTGGATCGACCACTACATCGCACAAAGAGCCCATTGGTTGGCACAGAAGCCAAATGGCAAAGCACTGTTAAATCTTATGGCGGTACTGCCTACCCCTGTCCTTGGGGGGGCTGCACAGCTCGCCCATCATTTTATGGCACAACGCTCACTACCCGCTTGGCTTGGCATGGCGAGCCCTGCTGAACAGCAGCACCATGCTGAGTTACTTGAGCAATATCGGCTCAACACCCTGGATCAAAAAGACTATCTGTATGAGTGTTCCTCGCTACGCCAGCGGGTTCACGACACGCTGAACGAGATGCTGGTGGACTATTCTGTTGACCCGGAAGACGTGTTTATCACGCCACGGCTTGCCATGGGTGGTCAACGACAGAACCTCACCGATTACGCCCTGGCCCACATCAATGAGCAGGCGAGCGCCTTCACTGTGGAGTCGGCGGTAACACAACTGACCGAATCAACGATCCGGCCACTCCTGCTTAAATTGAACATCGCCCAGGCCACTCAGGACTACCTGAAAGAGAAACTAGCCTCCGGGCAACCAGGTGCACTGGAGCGTGAGCTGCGTTTTATCCGGCAATTACCCTGGCAACTGTTGCAACAGGCCCATGCGCTGAAACTGCAGGAGCGGTTATCGGAGGCTGGCTACAACCTGATTCGTCAGGTCTTCGACATGCCGGACGCCGTCGGCCGAGCCACGATTTCGGGCGCCACGGCAAGTATTCGGCCCCTTGAGATGATTGCGACACCTGGCGCCAGAATCGTCAAGGCACTGGGTCTTTACGTGATGGGTGCCGGTGCTACTGGGCCGTTGATTCTCTATGCGCCTTACTACCCAGGGCAGTGCTTCATGGAGTTCGAGCACCAGGCGCAGTTTCTCCTCCACCTGAATGCCCCAGGCATGCTGCAGGACTGGATCATCGCCCACCTGGAAGGCGCAGATAAGACGACGTATAAAAATTTGCTGATCAGCACAGCAGGTGCCACCTCCGACATCACCTTGGCCAATCACCCAATAAGAGGTCACGCCATCAAGCAGCTCTATCAGGACAACCAAGTGGTGATGGGGCGGATGCTGAAACACCAACAGGACCCCGATGGCGCGGGTTTATGGGGCACCGTCAAAAGCCTCTTGAGCGGCGGCGTGCGGATCGTCGCGCAATTCTTGCCAGGAACGCTGCAGATACCGGTGGTGATCTGGCAGAGCTATAAACTGTTCAAAGACTCTGCCGAGGCACTGCAACAGCATCATTGGCAGGATGCACTGCGCTCATTCATTCTTGGTGTTGCAACAATGGCAAGGCTGGAGCGGCTGATGCGCACGCCAGCTCCCAAAGCAGCTCCCCCTGTCTACAAAGAAGTGAACGAACGCGATTTGAGCCCCTCCGACACAGTCGTCGCGCCGACCGTCAAGGACATCGACGTGACCGACCCCAGGCGCACACGCCTGCAAACCTACGAAACCAGCCAAGTGGCGTTGATAGATTTGAAAAAACAGGCGGAAACCGGCCTCTACGCTGCTGCCGACGGCAGGTCGCTCTACGGTGCCGTGGAGGGCAAGGTTTACCCGATCAAAAATAGCCCACAACTGAGGATCGCCGGCCTGTCCACCAACAGTGACGGCCCGCTGCTATCCCGTACCCCTCGGCAGCAACAGGTGCTGGCCCCGCATTATCACCCGCTGCAATACGGCCAAGCGATCACGCGGCTGGGTAATCATTATGTGACGCGTTTGAACGCCTCGCTTGACATGAATATCGAAGCGACTGGCATGGATGAAATTCGCCGAATCTACCCGATCAAGGCCCAGCAGATTATCGAGGCCCTGGACATCGCACGCCTCTACGCATTGCGCGCGATGCATAACCTGGTTCAACTACGACGCCTGACGCCCGGCACACGCCTTGATGACTTCCTGAAGCGGCTGTTTGACGTCAAAAACGTTGATGCTGGCCTCCTGAAGAAAGTGCATGATGCCATCACCCCGCTGTGCAAAGCCTTGGTAGACCCGGACCTCGACGGGTGGGACACCTCACGTTTTGTGGTCGGGGCGAACAGAAATCCCTCGCAAAGGGTGATCGCGTTCACTGTCTCCGGCGACAGAAAAAACCAAGTGTTCTTTACCGAGCTGTTTTTTGATCAACAACTCCGGCACAAGTACATCACTCTGTTGACCGAACCCTTCAACATTGACGGCCATGCGCGAGCGGCCACACTGATTCACGAGTTCGCCCATCTCTACGCGCGCGCCGAAGATATCACCTACATAGAGGCGCGTCGGCCCTTCGCGGACCTGATTGACACCACGAATCAAAGAGGCAGGTTCGAACACACACTGTTGCAAGCCTTTCAGCACAACGTTCTGTCGCTGCGCACGCCGTTTAATCAGCTGTTCTCGCGTTGGTACCCTAGGTCCGGGAGCTCTGGCACCTCCGGCAACTCCGGTAATTGGGTCACCATGGACGCTTCCAACTCGGAAGATCTAGCCGCCAAGGCAATCCTGGAAACCACAGCCAGCACGAGCATTGATGAGGCACGTAGAGCATTTTTAGATACCGCATCAGCCGACAAACGCATTGACACGATTCTGCGCAACGCCGACTCCGTTGCCAGGCTTATTTGTGAAATGGGGCGCGCACTCGACCCTGAACAGGGTACGCGTTAAATGTTCCGGCGCCCCATTGGAGCTGGGAGCCCGAACGGGCTCCCGGCGGGCAGCGTCAGTCTTTCTGATCGCGCAGAACATTGCCCGACGCGCCATCAATACGCGCTTCATAGACTGTGCCGTCGGACTTGCGCCCTTTGACTTCCCAATAGCCATTGTCATCGGCTTCGGCCGCGTAAACCTCGACATAACCGGCCTTGGTCTTGGCGACTTCAATAGCCTTTTCAATGGTAATCCAGCCCGCCCCCGGTTTATCCGCCAGGGCTGCGCCAGCACTGAGCAGTGCAGTGGTTGCGCACACAGCGACTAAGGTTTTCTTCAGCATATTCGTTCTCCATTGTGGGAATGTCCTGAATTTTTTAGGCGCTCTCAAACAAGAATAAGTTCCAATTGATGTGCAATCGCCATGACGGCTGTTCTCGCCACCGGCCTGCGGAGGTTAGAATGTGGGAAATCAGGATGAGTCAATGACCGAAAAGTCCCTTTCAGAAGCCGAATACGACGCCATCACCGACGCTGCCGCGCATTGGTGCATGCGCCTGCACGCGGTTGATTGCACCGCGAGTGAACGTCAGGCTTTTGAACAATGGCACGATGCCCACCCGCTGCATGCTTTCGAGTACGCGGCCATGCTGGAAATCTGGGACGTCGCCGACCACCTGCCACGCAATGAACCCACGGCAACGGTGGTGCCCTTCAAGCCCCGTCGTCGCCTGCGCACCTATGCGGTAGCGGCCGCGATCTGTCTGGTCGCCCTGCCCCTGGCGGCCTTTACCGGCTGGGAAGCAGGATGGCTGCCCAGTTCCTATGAACGCTTTGATGCCACCCATGGCCTGCGCCAGGTGACGCTCGGGGATGGCAGCCAGGTGGAACTCAACCTGGGCACCCAATTGGTCTATAGCAATTACAAAGACCAGCGCCGCGTAACGCTGAAGAAAGGCGAAGCGTTCTTCAAGGTCAGTCATGACACTGCGCATCCGTTTATCGTGCACGCCGGCGAAGGTCAGGTGCGGGTCACGGGCACTCAGTTCAACGTGTGGAAGTATGAAGACCAGGTGCGCGTGACGCTGCTCGAAGGCTCGGTGCAGATCTCCAGCGACAAAGTGCATGGCAGCGTGCCACTGACCCCCGGCATGCAGGCCAACTACCAACACGGCGATGCCACGCCGCGCGTAAGGACGATGAGTCCCAACGACACGGCGCTGGCCTGGCGCCAGGGCAAGCTGATCCTCGACAACCTGGCCCTGGCCGACGCGCTACCGCTGATCAACCGCTACCTGAGCAAACCGGTGATGCTCGCCGACGCCAACACCGGCACGATCCGCATCGGCGGCATCTACAACATCAACGAGGTCAACAACCTCGTTCCCTCCCTGCCCAAGGTTCTGCCGGTCTACCTGACCCAGAACCAGGACGGCAACCCCGTACTCAATTCCATCCCGCGTAAAGCACCGAAAGGCTGAACCATTGCCTACAGGCACAGGGTTCTGTGCGCGTGGAGTGTCCGTTTTTTTAACACACTGTCGGCCTGAATCGCCCGTGCGGAGCGGATTCATGGTTTTGTCATGGACAGTGTTTCAACACTGATACAGCGGGATGAAACGTTTGTGCGATGACAGAAGTGCAAGGGTTCCACTTGGCGCTGTCTCACGGATGAAACAGCCGTGACATCACTTTGCCCCACAAAAAACCTAACCCCATGAATAATCAAGACAAATAGAAAGCGGCACGGCTTCTGCTCTATCCCTTACAGCGCTGTTTAGGGTCAGCGCGAAGCATAAGGAAGACCGCCGTGATCACACTCAATCAAGCGTCGCTGAACGTATTGCTGATCAGCTGTTTACTCAGTGCCGGCATCAGTGTTCCGAGCTTTGCGGGTGACGGCGTTATTGTGACGGGCCGCGACGTACAAGGGCACATGTACGGTCGACCTTCATTCGGCAAAGACCCCTACCCAACCACGGCTAACGCAAATCCAAGCCGGGACATCATCAGCGCCACCGGCGAACTCAGTGATTCGGCGATTGGCGGCATCAGCAGCGGCTCAAGCATTGCCCGCTCGATTCAGTCCACCAGCAACCTGAACCACTTGACCGCCACCCAAAACGGCATGTCGACCCTGGGTGCCGGCTCGGCAGCCGGTCATGGTGCGGGCAGCAGCATGGGCGGGCAGATCAGCGACTCGATCCAGCGTGGCATGGCGCCCCTGAACAACATCGGCAGCATGATGGGGGGCAAATAATGAACCGTTCGTTGCTCATTCTGGCCCTGCTGGGCAGCGCCGCGGCCATGGCCGACAACACTGCGGTGATCAACAACAGCGGCAAAGACTATGTCGGCAACGTGATGATCAATCAGGCGGCGGGCAACCAACAGCAATCGGCCAACAATCGCGCCGTAGCGCTCGGGGGCCAGGCCTCCACCCGCACTGTCCAGAATATGGATGGCAAGGTCGACTCCGCCCTGAGCGCCAAGGCGACGATCGAGGGCACTTCTTTTACCAATGGCAACGGCATGCTGGGCATCAACCAGTCGGCCGGGGCCAATAACCAATCAATCAATGCCGTGCGGATCAGCCTCAACCCTGGCCCGCAAAGCATCGACGACAGCGTCCTGTTGCAACAGAACACGACGACGCTGGCAACCGACTCAGGGCTCACCCCCACCACTGGCAGCCGCCAGGTCGTGACAAGCGACCAGGCCTTCACCGGCAGCCGAGGAGTGATTCAGGTGAACCAGAGTGCCGGGGTGGGGAACCGAGTGGCTAACACCTTGGGCATCACTATCAAGTAACAGCTTGGTAGCACACGTTAGACCGTACCAACACTTAACCAACTAATTAGAAGCAAGGAGAAACACCATGAAACCTCAAATGGCTCTGAAACCACTGGTTTTCGCTCTCGCCGCACTCATGGCTGCTGCTGCTCAAGCAAATGGCTGGCACCCTGCGCCTCAACCAACCGGTGTTGTTGCCTCTGTCGTCACAGACGTACAAAACAGCGCAGGCAACCGCTTCGACGACACCAACACCGAAAACAACGCCTCTGCCGATGATTCGGTTAATAGCAACAGCGGTAACACCGGTGTGAACGCTCAGGCTGGCAGTGGCAACCAGGCAGACAACTCTGGCGCCATCTCCAGTGCCAAAGGTGACTATGCAAGCGTGTTCGCCGTGGTCGATGTGAATCAAAACAGCGGTCTGAACAACTTCGTTAACAAAGGCACGCAAAACAATGCCTCCCTGGACAACTCGGTTAACGGCAACTCCGGTAACGTCGGTTACAACGGCCAAGCCGGTCAAGGCAACCAAGGTAAAAACAACCTGGCAATCACCACCGCTGATGGCAAAAACATCGCAGCGGCCGCCAACACCGAGCAAAACTCGCTCGCCAACAGCTACCTCAACACCGCTACTTCCGGGTATGGCCATTATGGCAAACCTCAGTACGTATCGAACAACTCCAGCCTCAACAACTCGGTTAACCGCAACTCCGGCAACACAGGTGTAAACCTGCAATCCGGTGCCGGCAACCAAGGCAGCAACAGCCTGTCGATCGGTCAAGGTTGCACCGTTTGCACCAGCGGCGTGCGCTTCTGATCCAATCGGGCCTTGGCAACAAGGCCCTTTTTTATTCCAGTGTCCAACAGGTCACACGATCATGCGCCTCGCGACCCTTACCCTCCTGATGTTGCTCACCGGCCCAACCTGGGCAGGCACCATGGCGATCTCCGCCATGCCTGGCGGTGCAGTCATCTACAAGAAGGTCGAGAGTATCCGTGAACGCCGGTTCGCCAACCTGGTGGAACAGAAAACCGATTTCAGCTGCGGTGCTGCGGCACTCGCCACCATCCTGCGCCAGGGCTATTGGCTGGACGTAGACGAAGACCACGTCATCAAAGGCATGCTGGTCAATGCAGACCAAGACCTGGTACGTACCCAGGGTTTTTCCATGCTGGACATGAAGCGCTACCTCGAAAGCATCGGCATGCGTGCCCGGGGTTACAAGATCGGGCCAGAGACCCTGGTGACCGTGAAAATCCCTGTGGTGGTGCTGCTGGAGATTCGTGGCTACAAGCACTTCGTGGTGTTACAGCGCGCGGACAAGGACTGGGTCTATATCGGCGACCCGGTGATGGGCCATAAACGCTATTCACACGACGACTTCGTCAAAGGCTGGAATGGCATTGTCTTCGCCATCCTGGGTGAAGGTTACGACAAGGCCAACGCCTTGCTCGACCCACCCACACCGCTGACCGCCAAAAACCAGATGAATGAGTTCAGGCCCGTAGGCGATGCAGAGCTGATGGATTTCGGTTTCATCCAGAGCGACTTCTTTTAACAGAAGCGCAATAAGGGGCAGGACGCTCCAGGAGCAGCAGATGAACACTTCCCGTTGGCTGACGGTCTTGTGTCTGGCAGCCTCAATGCCCGCTTATGCTTCATCGGGGTTTAAACCGATCGAACTCAAGGATTCGGAAATGGCCGAGTTGCGCGGTCGATATGTGATGCCGGGGCGGATTATCAGCTTCGGCATCGTCATGAGCAGCACGTTTCAAAACGCTGCCGGAGACATCATCAAGGGCACGGCAAGCATGCAGGTCGACGCGTCCACCATCACACCGCAATTCTATGTACAAACCACCGGCTCATCAGGTTCAGGCACGAACCAGGGGCCGGGCACCGGCACCGTGACCGGCGGAGCAGGCCTGGGCAGTGGCCAAGGCGTCACTCAGAGCGTACGTACAGCCGGTGACGGTAATACGGGCTACAACAATGTAGGTATCAACGTGACTGAAAATGGCTTGGCCCCCACGAATGTCGTGCAATCCGGGCAGGTACTGCTGGCAGGTGGAATAGTCAACGGCACCAGCGCTGCGGGCGATATTGCTGTTTCGGCGAGAAACGGCGGCCTGCAGATGGCGATCCAGTCCAAGAATAATCAAGGCAACAGCCTCCAACAAATCGGTGGCGGTAATCTGGGCCAGGCCATCGTCCTGACCGGTAATGCCAACTTCGTCACCAATATGACCCAACTCAATGTGGTGATGAATAACGGCCTGAACAACCCGGCGTTGAACTGCAACCTGGATCAACTCAAAGGCCTACGCACTCTCGGTTATTGAACTACGCTGACCCTCGGCACTTTCGCATTCAGAACAGGACGGCTTATTTCATGCATCGATCGTTATCGCTACGTGCGGTGGTCTGTTTAAGTACGCTGTTGCCCGCATCCGTGTTGTATGCCGCGCCAGACGCCGATATCGAGACCCTCAAACAGGAACTTCTGGAACTCAAGCAGCGGTACGATGTACAGCAAAAAGCCCTGGCGGTGTTAGAGCAACGGGTGCGCCAGGTGGAGGACCAACCCGCGGCACCCGCGCCCAAGCGCCTGGCCAAGTCCCCGGCAGACTTCAAGAAAGGTGGCACGACCGTGGCAGGTACGGGCGCAGCAGCAGCCTCTGGTGGTGCAGGTGGTGGCGGCAGTTCTTACGGTCAGTCACTCAAGGACGACTCAGCCCCTGCACAAAGCGTGAGCAACCTCTATAACGAGGCCAGCGGCTTTTTCGGCAACGGCAAGTTCAGCGTTGAAACCGGTATCACCTACGCGCGTTACGATGCCCGCCAGCTCACCCTCAACGGCTTCCTGGCGTTGGACTCTATCTTCCTCGGCAATATCAACCTGGACCGGATCAAAGCCGATAGCTGGACCCTGGACCTGACCGGTCGCTACAACGTCGATAACCGTTGGCAGTTCGACGTCAACGTGCCGGTGGTGTACCGCGAATCGACCTACCAATCGAGCGGCGCCGGCAATGATGCCACTGCCACCTCTGAAGCAGACGTCAGCCGCGATCCAACCATCGGTGACGTGAACTTCGGCGTGGCGTACAAATTCCTCGATGAAACCCCTACCTTGCCGGACGCGGTGGTTTCGGTACGCGTCAAGGCGCCGACCGGTAAAGAACCCTTTGGCATCAAGCTGGTCAGGCAAACTACCAACGACAACCTCTATGTACCGGAAAGCCTGCCGACCGGTAACGGTGTCTGGTCGATCACACCGGGCATCTCGCTGGTCAAGACCTTCGACCCGGCCGTGCTGTTTGGCTCGCTTTCGTACACCCATAACTTCGAAGATTCGTTTGACGACATCAGCAGTGACGTCAATCAGAAGGTCGGCGGCAAAGTCAGGCTGGGCGACAGCTTCCAGCTCGGCGTCGGTGTAGCCTTCGCCCTGAACGAAAAGATGAGTATGTCGTTCTCGGTCTCCGACCTGATACAGCGCAAGAGCAAGCTCAAGCCTGACGGTGGGGACTGGCAGTCGGTGGTGTCCAGCGATGCCAACGCAGGCTACTTCAACGTGGGCATGACCATTGCGGCGTCGGATAACCTGACGATTGTGCCGAACCTGGCGATCGGGATGACGGATGATGCGCCGGACTTTACGTTCAGCCTGAAATTCCCTTATTACTTCTAACTGAAACGACGGTATTCGCCAACAAGCTCGCGCCTACTACGGGTAGTCGAAACAAGGAAAAGCCCCGCAACGATAAGGGTCGTTGCGGGGCTTTTCGGTTTACCCGCCCTAGCGGATCTGGTGTTTGTGCAGCAACCGGTAGAACGTGGGTCGGGAAACCCCCAGTACACGGGCCGCCACACTCAAGTTGTCACTGTGCCGGTTGAGCACGTCGCACAGCGCCTGACGTTCGGCGCGGTGCTTGTAGTCTTCCAGTGTAGCCATCGGCGGCGAAATTGCCTGTTGACCCTGCAATCCCAGATCAACGGCTTCTATCTGCCGTCCTTCGGCCAAGACCAGCCCACGGCGTACGCGATTGGCCAGCTCACGGACGTTGCCTGGCCAGGCGTGCTCACCCATTGCGACCAACGCATCGTCACTGAAACTGCGGGGGCGGCGGCCGGTTTCCTGGCTGTAGAAACGTGAAAAGTGGTTGGCCAACATCGCTATGTCACCATGCCGTTCACGCAGAGGCGCGGTGACCACTTGCAGGACGTTGAGCCGGTAGTACAAGTCTTCGCGGAAAGTGCCCTTCTCTACGGCGGCTTCAAGGTCGACGTGAGTCGCCGCCAATACCCGCACGTCCACCGGAATCGGCTGGCTGCCCCCCACTCGCTCGATCTGTTTTTCCTGAAGAAAGCGCAGCAGGTTGGCCTGTAGCTCCATCGGCAGATCGCCGATTTCATCGAGAAACAGGGTGCCGCCGTTGGCCGCTTCAATCCGCCCGATCTTGCGCTGGTGTGCACCGGTAAACGCGCCCTTCTCATGCCCGAACAATTCGGATTGGATCAAGTGTTCAGGGATCGCCCCGCAATTGATCGCCACAAATGGTTTGGCGTGACGTTGGGATTGGCGGTGCAGGGTCTTGGCGACCAGTTCTTTACCGGTGCCGCTGTCGCCACGGATCAATACCGGGGATTCGGTGGGCGCCAGTTTGGAGAGCAATTTGCGCAGTTCGCGGATCGGTCGACTGTCTCCCAGCAGCTCATGCTCGGGTTCATCCACCGCTGTGTAGCCCTTGCCACGCAGGCGTGCCATGCCAAACGCGCGGCCCAGGGTGACCTGTACGCGAGCCACATCGAAGGGCAAGGTATGGAAATCGAAGAACCACTCGCAGACGAAGTCACCGACGTTCTGCAGGCGTAGCACGTCTTGGCTGAGCACCGCGATCCACTCAGTGCCGCTGCGGCTGATCAGTTCTTTGACCGCTTCAGGACGTTCCAGGTGATAGGGCTGCAGGCGCAACAGGCCGACATCGCAAGACCGGTCACCGACCCCTTCCAAGGTGCAGCTGTCGACTTCCCACCCCGCCGCACGCAAACCGGGCAGCAGCCCGTGGCAGTCGTCACAGGGATCAACCACTAGCAATCGACGTTGAACGGGGGGTCCACCCATGACTGTTCCTTGGCGTCAACATTGTTAAAGTTATTTAGAAACAATAGTTTGTGACGTCTGCCGCTTACCCTAGCAAGGTTTTGACGCTGGCCTTGTATCGTTTCGCTATAAGTCGGGGCAAAAAGCCATCAGCCGGCGTTCAGACTGAAAAAGTTAGGCGTCGACGAGACTTCCATTCAGCTTTCAAAACAGCCGCTTACATGACGTTAATCACTAAATATCGAAAATAGTTGCTTTAACATGTGACCCGTACCCCGCCATCGTGCATCAGTACAAGTAACCCGCCGCACGGTCAGCCCAACCGCCGGCACTCACTTGAATGGGCAATGAGAGAGAACCCACATGAACGCCCCGCTCCGCATCAACGAAGCTCTTTTGATCGCAGACCGTGCCTTCCAGCCCTTTCAGTGCGTGGCCTGGCATGACGGCAATGGCGCCCTCAGCCTGAGCGTCATCGACCGAACCAATACCCGTATTGGTAGCAAACAACTGTCGTCGAGTGCTTATACCGACCCGGCACAACTTGAAGACTTGCTGTTGCAGGCCCGTGCCGAACTCGATAAAAGTGGCTACCAGTTGCAATCGTGGGCAATGCCTAAGTAATCCGCCACTGCAACTTGCGCTTATCGGTTTAGATCAGCGCAAGTTCAGTGTTAAAACGCGCGACGCTTATTGAGCAGCCAGAATAAACCGCTCGATGGCCTCTGCGGCACCGTCCTCGACATTACTACCGGTTACCACGCTGGCCTGACGCTTGACGGTTTCTTCAGCCTGGCCCATGGCAATCGACAACCCGGCCACCTGAAACATGGCAGGGTCATTGCCGCCATCCCCTATAGCCACGGTCTGCTCCATGGCGATGCCGAGGTGCGCCGCCAAGGTTTTCAAGGCCTCGCCCTTGTTGGCCAACATTGCAGTCACGTCCAGGTACACCGGCTGTGAACGCGACACCTGGGCCAACCCCTGCACCTTGGGCTGCAACTGCGCCTCTAGCTCCACCAGCAACTGCGTGTTGTTGCTGGCCGCGACAATCTTGTCCACACGGTCCAGGTAGGGTTCAAAGCTCTCCACCACGACCGGCCCGTAGCCCAGCCCCTCAGCCTCGCGCGGCTCCATCGGCCCTGCCGGGTCGCGGCGCAACCAGTCGCCGTCAGCAAACACCCAGACCTCCACCTCCGGCTCAGCCGAGAACAACGCCAACGTCACCAGCGCCGCCTCCGCCGGCAGATGATGGGCAACCAGAATGCTGCCATCGGGATGGATCAGCGTACCGCCGTTAAAACCAGCGACGGGCACGTCGATGCCGAAGGTTTCGATCAAGTGCAGCATGGCCTTGGGCGGACGCCCGCTGGCCAGGCTGAAAAACACCCCGCTGTCACGCAAGGCACGCACCGCGTCGGCGGTGCGTTGGCTGAGGCTGTGATCCGGATGCAGCAACGTGCCGTCCACATCACTGAGGATAAAACGGATGGGATGGATCGCAGCATCACTCATCCGAGGCTATGCCAGGTGCGGCCGTCACGGGCCAGCAAGGCGTCGGCGGCAGCCGGACCATCTTCACCGGCCTTGTAGGTCTGGATCCCATCGTCTTCCTTCCATGCATCAAGGAATGGCTGCACCGCACGCCAGCCGTTCTCGATGTTGTCTGCGCGCTGGAACAAGGTCTGGTCGCCGGTCATGCAGTCATAGATCAGGGTTTCATACCCCGTCGACGGCTGCATTTCGAAGAAGTCCTTGTAGGCAAAACCCAGCTGGATGTTGGCCATGTCCAGGGTCGGCCCGGGCTTTTTCGCCAACAGGTCAAACCACATGCCTTCATTGGGCTGGATCTGGATCTTCAAATAGGTGGGCTTGAGCTCATCCACCTCAGTATCGCGAAATTGCGCGTAGGGCGCAGGCTTGAAGCAGATGACGATTTCGGTGTCGCGCACACTCATGCGCTTGCCGGTGCGCAGGTAGAACGGCACGCCGACCCAGCGCCAGTTGTCGATCATCACCTTGAGGGCGACGAAGGTTTCGGTGCTGCTGTCCGGGGCGACATTCGCCTCTTCGCGATAGCCCGGCAGCGACTTGCCGCCGATTTCACCGGCGGTGTACTGCCCGCGCACCGAATTGGCCCGTGCATCTTCAAGCGACCAAGGGCGTACAGCGCCAATCACCTTGGCCTTTTCACCCCGTACGGCATCGGCGCCGAAGGCAGCGGGAGGCTCCATGGCCACCATCGCCAGCAACTGGAACAGGTGGTTGGGCACCATGTCGCGCAGAGTGCCGGTCTTCTCGAAGAAATTGCCACGGGTTTCAACGCCGACGGTTTCAGCGGCGGTGATTTGCACATGGTCAATGTAATGGTTGTTCCAGAACGCTTCGAACAGCACGTTGGAGAAACGGCTGATGAGGATGTTCTGCACCGTTTCCTTGCCCAGGTAATGGTCGATGCGATAGATCTGCTTCTCGCTCATCACCTTGAGCAGGCTGGCGTTCAGCGCCTCAGCGGTGGCCAGGTCGGAGCCAAAGGGCTTCTCGATGACCACGCGGCGGAAGCCGTCTTCGGTTTCCGTGAGCAGGCCGGCGCTGCCCAGGCGCTGCACCACGTCGCTGAAGAAGCGCGGAGCAGTGGCCAGGTAGAACACCGCGTTGCCGGTGCCGCTGTCAGCGATCTTCTTGCCGATGTCGGCATAGGTGCTGTCATCGAGGAAATCCCCCTCGACGTAGCTGATGCCCTTGGCCAATTGCGCCCACCGCTCAGGGTCCAGGGCGTTTTCACCACTTCCCTTGACCTTGCTCGCTGCTTCGGTGCGAATGAAGTCTTCGAGTTTCTTGGCGAAATCGGCGTCGCTGATGGCGTTGTGGTCAACGCCGACAATACGCAGGCCGTCGCCCAGCAGGCCATCACGACTGAGGTTGTACAGCGCCGGCATGAGCAGGCGCTTGACGAGGTCACCATGGGCACCAAACAGAAACAGCGTGGTGGGTGGAGCGGGTTCGGCCTTGGGTTTCTTGCCGTTGGCGGTCATTTTTTGGAAGTCTCCACATGACCACCAAAGCCGAAGCGCATGGCAGAAAGCATTTTGTCACCGTAGGTGCTCTGCTGACGCGAACGGAAGCGTGCGAACAGCGAGGTGGACAGCACCGGCACCGGCACGGCTTGCTCCATGGCCGCTTCGATGGTCCAGCGGCCTTCGCCACTGTCGGCAACCGAGCCGGAATAGCCGTCGAGTTTCGGGTCGGTGGCCAAGGCGTCAGCGGTCAGGTCCAGCAGCCAGGAAGACACCACGCTGCCACGGCGCCAGACTTCAGCGATATCGGCCACATTCAGGTCGAAGCGCTGGTCTTCGGGCAGGTTTTCCGAGTTCTTGGTCTTGAGAATGTCAAAGCCTTCGGCGAACGCCTGCATCATGCCGTACTCGATGCCGTTGTGGATCATCTTGACGAAGTGCCCGGAACCCGCAGGGCCTGCGTGGATATAGCCTTGCTCGGCGCGCGGGTCAGCGCTGTCTGAGCGATCCTTGGTGCGCGGGATGTTGCCCAGGCCAGGGGCCAGACTCTTGAAGATAGGATCGAGGCGCTGCACGGTCTCGGCGTCGCCACCGATCATCATGCAGTAACCACGCTCCAGGCCCCAGACGCCGCCGGACGTGCCGACGTCGACATAGTGCAAGCCTTTTTCCGCCAGCGCCTTGGCCCGACGGACGTCGTCCTTATAGTTGGTGTTGCCGCCGTCGATGATTGCATCACCGTCTTCCAGCAGCGTACTCAATTCGTTGATGGTGTCTTCGGTCGGTGCGCCGGCTGGCAGCATCACCCACACGGTGCGCGGCTTCTGCAGCCCGGCAACCAGGGCCTTGAGATCGGCAACGCCGGTAGCGCCCTCTTCGCTCAGGCCTTTTACAAATGCTTCGTTACGGTCGTAAACAACGGTGGTATGCCCATTGAGCATCAGGCGCCGTGCAATATTCCCGCCCATGCGGCCTAGTCCGATAATCCCCAGTTGCATGTGCTGATGCTCCTAACTACTAAAAAATGTGTGACATAGTTTATAGCGCAATGAGGCTAATGAGGGTTAGTCCAGCGCGGATACCTGTAGTTTCATGGAAAAAAGTTGCCATCGTTTCACCATCACGGCACAAAAAGTCACAGGACCATCAAAAATAAAAAAGTTCCATTGCCCGCAAAAAGAATTCAGAATTAGCCTCGACTGCTGCCGAGAACCTCGACTCAAGCGTTCTGGCACACCGCGACATACCGGCTATTTGCGAGGTAAGCAATGAGCACTGCACAGATGAATCGTCCGCCACAGACCCTCTATGTCACCATTCGACGTGATGAGTTGCGCCAGTTGAAAGACGAACGCGAACAGCTGCAGCAGGAAGTCATGCGCCTGCGTTCGCACATCATCCAAGCCCAGTTGGACCAGCCCGCCGGCGTCCAGCCCGCACTCTGCTGAGTCTTGCGATCACTTTGTAAGATAACAGCTACAAAAATCTCACAAAGTTTTCACATACCCCTCCCGATACTCCCGCCCGAAGGGCCGCCCCATGCAAGGGTGGCCTCTGTTGCGCGCGCCCCTGCGCGTCAACTGAAAAAATTATCGGGTTGGAGCGCTGGATGGCGATGTTCAAACGCAGCACTACGTCTGCGAAAGGCTTTGATTGGGCCGGTCTTGGTTGGCTGTTTCTGTTCTTCTGGTACTTCTCGGGTATTACCCAACTGCTGATCCAACTGACCGGAACCTCCGGTTTCAGTGGCTTTCGCCAAGCCTTCTTTATGAGCGCGCTGTGGCTGGCGCCCATGTTGCTGTTCCCGCGCCGTACGCGCCTGCTCGCCGCGTTGATCGGCGTCGTGCTGTGGGCTTGCTCCATGGCCAGCCTGGGTTATTTCTTCATCTACCAGCAGGAATTTTCCCAAAGCGTCATCTTCATCATGTTCGAGTCGAACATTTCGGAAGCCGGTGAATACGCCACCCAGTATTTTGCCTGGTGGATCGTGCTGGCGTTCATCGCTCATACCGCCTTCGCCGTGTTCCTCTGGACCCGTTTGCGCCCGGTCTATCTGCCTCGCGGTCAGTCGATGCTCGCCGCGGCCGCCATTGTGCTGGCTGTGGTGGGTTATCCGCTGGTCAAGCAGATCGCCACCAGCGATAACATGGAACAGGCTATTGATCGCTTCGAAACCCGCATCGAGCCTGCCGTGCCATGGCAGATGATTGTTGCCTATCGCCGCTACACCGAACAGCTGGACAACATGCAAGGCATGCTGACCAGCGCCAGCCAGATCCCGCCCCTGAAAAACCTCAAGGACAGCATGGCTGGCCAGCCGTCAACGTTGGTATTGGTGATCGGCGAATCCACCAACCGCCAGCGCATGAGCCTCTACGGCTACCCACGCAACACCACGCCCGAACTGGACAAGCTGCGTGATCAACTGGCAGTGTTCGATAACGTCATCACACCGCGCCCCTACACCATCGAAGCACTGCAACAGGTGCTGACCTTTGCCGACGAAGAAAATCCGGACCTGTACCTCAAGACACCGTCGATTGTCAGCGTGATGAAGCAGGCCGGCTACAAGACCTACTGGATCACCAACCAGCAAACCATGACCAAACGCAACACCATGCTCACAACCTTTTCCGAACAGGCCGACGAGCAGGTGTACCTGAACAACAACCGCAACCAGAACGCTCGCCAGTACGACGGTGACGTGCTTGCCCCCTTCTCCAAGGCGCTGGCCGACCCCGCCGAACGCAAGTTCATCGTGGTGCACCTCTTGGGCACCCACATGAGCTACCAGTACCGCTATCCGCCGACCTTCGACAAATTCACCGATCGCCAAGGCGTACCGGAGGGCGTCAGCGATGCGCAGTTGCCGACCTATAACAGCTACGACAATGCCGTGCTGTACAACGACTTTGTGGTGTCGAGCCTGATCAAGGACTACGCCAAGACCGACCCCAATGGCTTCCTGTTGTACCTGTCGGACCATGGCGAAGACGTTTTCGACTCCGCCGGCCACACCACCTTGGGGCGCAACGAAGGCAAGCCGACGGCGCCGATGTACACCATCCCGTTCATGGCCTACGCCTCCCCCAAATGGCGCGAAAGCCACGACTGGAGTTTCGCCGGCGACCTGCAACGCCCGTACAGCAGCTCCCAACTGATCCACACCTGGGCGGACCTGGCGGGCCTGAGTTTCGATGAATGGGACCGCAGCAAGAGCCTGGTCAGCGACAGCTTCACGCCTCGCCCCTTGATGATCGGCAACCCCTACGAGCGTCAGCAGAAAGGCCTGATCGACTTCAGCCTGATCAAGCCGAAAAAGCGCACCACCGACGTGGTGCTACAAGAGCCCTTGCAATAGAAAGATAACAATCATTCTCGTTTAACCCTAAAGTTCCGCGCCTCCTTTCGTCTTTGAGCCAAGGCCTTCTTTTACTGAGAAGGCTGCAAAGACGACAAGGAGTCTTCCGCGATGTTCGCGCCCTTTACGCGTTCCATGACCTTCACCCTCGGCCTGTTCACTGTGGTAGCAAGCCCGGATCTGCTGGCTGAAACCGACCCCGAAAACAACTCCCTCGAACTCGGTGCCACCAGTATCACCGCCGAAGGCCTGGGTGCCACCACCGAGCACACCGGGGCCTACACCACCGGTTCCATGAGCACCGCCACCCGCCTGAACCTGTCGGTCAAAGACACCCCGCAATCCATCTCGGTGATCACTCGCCAGCAGATGGATGATTTCAATCTCAATACATTGACCGATGCGCTGCGCCAGACCACCGGGGTGACCGTCCAACACCTGGATTCGGACCGCGCCGGCTACTCATCGCGCGGTTACTCCATCAACAATTTCCAGGTGGATGGCATGCTCAATACATTCGGGCGCATGAAGTCAGACGCCGACACCATCATCTACGACCGTATCGAAGTGGTACGCGGTGCGACCGGCCTGACTACCGGCGCAGGCGATCCCTCGGCCACGGTCAACATGATCCGCAAACGCCCGACGTCACAGTGGCAAGCCAAAGCCGGCGTCAGCGGCGCCAGCCATGACAACTACTACAGCTACCTGGATGTGGGCGGCCCGCTGGCATTTGACGGGCGCCTGCGCGGACGTACCGTGATGGCTTACCGCGACAGCCAATCCTTTCGCGACAACTACGCTCTGCAAAGGGAAGTCGGCTACGGCATTCTCGAGGCCGACCTGACAGACGATACCGTGGTAGCCGTAGGCTTCGATTATCAGAACAAGCATGTTCAGGGCACCTCATGGGGCACACTGCCCTACTGGAACAGCGATGGCGGCAAGGCCCGCCTGTCACGCTCCGCCAATATGGCCACCGACTGGAGCTCCTGGCCGCTGAAGGACAAGACCACCTTTGCCTCCCTTGACCACAAACTGTCCGAGGACTGGCGCCTGAAAGCCGCCTACACCCACCGACAGAGCGATACCGACGGCAAGGTCTATTACGGCGGCGCGGGCTTCCCGAATCCGGACGGCAGCGGCATGACCGCCTGGACCAACCAGATGGTGGGCACGTCGAAAATGGATGCCGTGGACTTCAACCTCGCCGGCACCTACACACTGCTGGGGCGCGAGCATGAATTGATGGTGGGGTATGGGGAGTCGGAGCAGCGGGATTCCTCGCCCTACCAGCGTTACAGCACACCCGAAGGCTACGAAACCATCCCTGATTGGCAAGATATGGGCGGTATCGTCAAGTTCCCCGACCGTACCACTGGGCTCAAGGGCCCTCACTCAAGCAAACAACAAAAAGCCGGGTATCTGGCCACTCGACTGAGCCTGACCGACAGACTTCACGCGGTACTGGGCAGCCGGTATGGCAGCTGGGAAATCGAAAGCACCCCTGTTGACTATGACGCCAATAACCAGCGTATCCCCGAACCCAAAACCCGCCAGACCCACAACGACATGTGGACGCCCTACGCCGGGCTACTCTACGACCTGACACCGCAATACACGGTGTATGCCAGCTACACCGATATCTTCAACCCGCAGGACGAACGCGACGCCAGCAAGAAATACCTGGAACCGGTGGTGGGCAGCAACTACGAAATCGGCCTCAAGGGCAGCCTGCTGAACGAGCGGTTGAACCTGGCCACCGCGTACTTCTGGAGCACCCAGGATAACGTGGCCGAACTCGACAACGCCGCGCCACCCGACCCGGTGACCCGCGAGCAGTTCTATAAATCCGGTGGTAAAGGCAACAAGGTGCAGGGCTTTGAAGTCGAGGTGTCAGGCGAAGTGATGCCCGACTGGAATCTCACCGCAGGCTACACGTACACCCACTCGGTCAACGGCGATAAGCAACGCAACAACACCGATCAGCCGATGAACCTGCTGAAGATGTCGACAGCCTATCGCCTGCCGGGTGAATGGCGAGGGTTGACGGTAGGTGGCGCGGTCAATTGGCAGAGCGAGTTCTACAAATTTGCCGGGCGTCCAACGGGTGGCCGGAACCAGGACGGCGACCTCATCACGACTCCGACCAAGATCACCCAGCAGACCTACACCGTGGTCAACCTGATGTCGCGCTACCAGTTTGACGAACATGTTTCGGCATCCATTAACGTCAACAATCTATTTGATAAAAAATATTACGAACGTGTCGGTTTTTACAATGGCGTGTATTGGGGTGACCCTCGTTCGATCACTCTGGCATTGGACTGGAAGCTGTAAGATCTTTTAACCCGAAGTTAACGAAATTGTTAACTTCGCGGTTTTTTCCGAGTTAATTCCTACTTAATAAACTCACCTCAAACTCGCCCCATGAATCTGATCAAGGACAGAGCGGATACCGATCACTCTTAATGGGAATACTGCCATGAAACTCTCGACCCTGGTGCTTGCCAGCCTGATGACCCTGACCTCCGCCGCCGCCTTCGCCGAAGGTGGTTCCGAGCGCTCGAAGGAGTTCTACAACAACTTCACGTTCATGCAGCAAAAGACTCACGGCACTGCAGAACAAACCGCGCAGGCTGATGGGAAGAACGTGAAGAAAGAGGCAGCCGGTCAATCTACCGCCGAGGAACTACCGAACACTTGATTCAACTGCGTTAACCGCACGGCCCTTTACCATCCTGCTCCTATGGCTAAGGTGAACTTGGCGCCATTTAATTAATGGCGCCTTTTTTTGCCTGTGATTGATTAAAGCGGTTTGCTCCAGAACAACATGCGCCCGTGGGCTGGATCAAATATCGAGTCATCAAAACCGAACTTGCGATAGGCCGACTGAGCCACCGCATTGCCCTCCAGCACCTCCAGGGTGATTTTGCAGCAGCCCCGCTGACGGGCGATTTCCTCGACCTTCAACAGCATTTTCTGGCTCAACCCCAGCCCCCGAAACGCATCCATCACAACCACGTCATGGACATTGACCAGCGGACGGCAGGCAAATGTGGAAAACCCTTCAAAACAATTCACCAGACCTGCCGGCTCCCCTCCCACAAACGCCAGCACGCTGAAGGCATGAGGTCGCTTGGCCAGCTCGCCCGGCAACTGCTCCAGAAGATCGGCAGGCAGGCTGTGGCCACCGCCCATCGGGTCCTCGGCGTAATGGTTGAGCACGCGGCCAATGGCTTGCGCATGCACGGGATTGGTATAGCTGGCTTGCAGCACCAGGATATCTGGGGTGTCCATTTCCGTCCTCAATCACGACTACAAGGGAATCGGCTCCCTATAGGGGCACGATTGTAAGCGTGGAGCCGGACACAGATGAAGGAGATTAACTACAAAAATGCGCATGAAAGCGCCAAGGCTGTGCCGTTGAAAGCCGACAATCAGCCGATTCCTGTGTTTTTTCACACGCCCTCAGGCGAAACGCAGCAACTGCATTTCCCGCAGGCGGCTCAATGTCCGACGGAACGCAAACTCCAGGTAACCCTCGGTATAAAGACACTCCAGAGGTACCCGCGCCTCGATGAACAATGGCACCTTGCGGTCGTAGCACTCGTCCACCAGGGCGATGAAACGACGCACACTGTCATCGTGCACCGACAATTGCGGCAACTCGCGATCACCCGCCTCCACGCGCTGTGCGCCATCTTCGGTACCTCGGGCGATCCGGCCGGGGCGTTTTTGCGCACTGAGGTTGGGCACTTCACCCAACAGGATCGCCTTGAAGCGATCGCACAGCAGCATGAAATCCATCGCCGCGAGGGGTTGCTCGCACAGGTCCGCGTAATTGCACCAGAGCACTGTGTCGCTGGACTGCTGCGCGATGATCGAGCGATGACCGACAGTCACCGGCCCACTCTGCACCGCCTGCCCTTGCGCCAATTGCTTGAATACACCGGCCAGCGCGTCGGGTTGATTGACCCAATAGCGCTGAAACGCCACGCCCGGGTGCAAGCGGTGGTCCTTTTCGCCGTCCACGGCCACCACCTGCATATGCTGTTCTATTGCCGCAATGCCCGGCAAAAAACGCTCCCGGTTGAAGCCATCGGCGTACAACTGCCCAGGCGGTTGATTCGACGTGCAGACCATCACCACGCCTTCCTCGAACATCACCTGAAACAAGCGTCCCAGGATGATCGCGTCACCGATGTCATTGACGAACAGCTCATCGAAGCACAGCACGCGCACCTCCTGGCTCAGCTCGCGCGCCAGGGCCTGCAAGGGGTCATGGGTGCCTGTCAGTTGGAACAGCCGTTGATGCACCCACGCCATGAAGTGATGAAAGTGCTGGCGCCGCGCAGGCACCCGCAGGCTCTGGTAGAACTGGTCCATCAGCCAGGTCTTGCCACGCCCCACTGGCCCCCACAGGTAGACGCCGATGATTGGCGCACGCCCCCGATGTAGGGCTTCATGGCAGGCTTGCAGCGCGTCGACCGCTCGACGCTGAGCGTCGTCGGCAACGAAGCCCGGTTGAGCAATGGCGTATTGGTAGGCAGCGCGGGGCGAGTCGAAAGTCATGCCCGCCAGTATGACCTACAGGGAAATATCCAGTCGCGAAATCTTACCCTGCTCGTTCAATCGAAAGGTGTAGCGCAGCTCCAACGGGCTTCCGGGAAAATTGCCAGACACCACATTACTGACCAGCACCTTGCCCGTTCGGTGTTGCACCTTGAGCACTTCGACCCGCGGCTGGTAACGGCGCGCGGTGTCTTCCATCCAGCGCGCGATGGCAACGGTGCCGACTTGATGCTGCCCCTCATCGAACACATTGGCGTCGTCGGCAAAACAATCGGCGACAGCCGAGGTGTCACGGCTGTTGGCCGCCTCGAGGTAGGCCATGATGGCCGGCGCCAACTCGGGAATAGACATGGCACAGCTCCTTTGTAGGTGATTGGTGACGCCATGCTAAGCCAGGGTTGTGTCAGTTTTTGTCAGGAGTAAACGGCCCGTCCTCATTCTGTTCCATCAGCTTGCGCCAGGCCCGTAGCCAATCACTGCGCCGCCCCGGATAACGCTCGCCATGGGCTTGGGCACTGGCCACACGGTCGGTGCGGAAGGTGCGATACGCGCCACGCAATTCACACCAGGCGACGATCACCCGCACTTCGTTCAAGAACCCCAAGGCCAGGGGCCAAATCAGACGTTGGCTCTGGGTCTGGCTGGCGTCTGCGTAATCGATCTGCAATTTGGCCTGGCTGCGAATGGCTTCGCGAAACACGTTGAGGGGTACGCGGTTTTCCGGATAACCGAACCCTGGCGGGCCGGGCAATACCGTTGGGTTGCGCAAGGCTTCCTGAGCGGCCGGGTCGAGCACGTCGGCGATTTTCGCCAAAGCATTGGCGGCGGCGCGGCTGAGCACGTCATCACCGCGCTGATCCACGTAACGCAAGCCGAGCACGATAGCCTCGGTTTCCTCGGCGTTCAGCATCAAAGGCGGCAGAAACAGGCCGCTTCGCAACACATATCCAACCCCCGCCTCGCCGAAAATCGGCGCGCCCAATGCAGTCAATTCGGCAATGTCGCGGTAAAGCGTACGCTCGGACACCTCTAGCTGCGCCGCCAGCACGGCAGCAGTCACCGGGCGTTTCTTGCCCCGCAAGGCCTGGAGCAAAGTCAGTAGACGAGTGGTGCGCGACACGGGAATGCCTGCCGAGAAAAAAAGTGATGCAGCTTAGCAGAGCCCCCTGTCAGAAAACGTCAGCAGTGAAAAAGCCTCTTGACCGAATACATTACCAGCATCATATTTAATACATGTTGATAAACATGTATTAACCATCACAGCCTCAGGAGTCCTTCTATGCGCAATAAAGTCTTTGGCCGCCGCAGCGGTCTGCAGGTGTCTGAACTGGCCTTGGGCACCGCTAATTTCGGTACGGGCTGGGGCCATGGCGCCGAACGCGATGAAGCCAAACAAATCTTCGACGGCTACCTTGAGGCCGGCGGCAACTTTCTCGATACCGCCAACGGCTACCAGTTCGGCCAGGCCGAAAAACTGCTGGGTGAGTTTATCGCCACCGAGCGTGACAACCTGGTGGTGGCCACCAAGTACACCTTGCGCTCCCAGCCATCGGATGAAGGCACGATCAGGCTGGGCAACAATCGCAAGAACCTGGTTCGCTCGGTGGAAGACAGCCTCAAACGCCTGAACACCGACCGGATCGACCTGCTCTGGGCGCACATGAGCGACAACGTCACGCCCATGGAAGAGATCCTGCGCGGCCTCGACGACCTGGTCCGCGCCGGCAAGATCCACTACGCCGGCCTTTCCAACTTTCCCGCCTGACGTATTGCCCGCGCCGACCTGCTTGCCGAAGTGCGCAACTTCGCGCCGATCATCGGCATCCAGGTGGAATACAGTCTGGTCGAGCGCACCGCCGACCGCGAATTGCTGCCGATGGCAGAAGCCCTGGGCCTGGCTGCCACACTGTGGTCGCCCCTCGGCGGTGGCTTCCTGACAGGCAAGTACCGCAACACCCAGGACGACAACCGCGCCAACAAACTTGGGATCCTGGTGCACGCCGAACACAGCGCCCGTGAAACCGCCGTGCTGGATACCCTGCTGGCGGTCGCCGCCGAAGTTGAAGCCTCCCCGACCCACGTTGCCATCGGCTGGCTACGGGAAAAGGCGCGCCGCTCCACCACCGCACTGATCCCGATCCTGGGTTCGCGCACTCGCGCTCAACTGGACAGCACCTTGGGCGCGTTGAATGTGCAATTGTCGGCCGAGCACGTCACCCGCCTCGACCACGCCAGCGCCATACCACTGGGTGTACCGCACGGCATCATCGCCGAGCGTTTCCCCATCGATATCGGCCTGGACTCCCCTCGCCCGCCGGTTATCTGAGGCGAAAAAAAACGGCCTGTCGAACAGGCCGTTTTTTATTCATCGCTCCAGCTTAAGCCAGGCTCTTGCTGACCACTTCGAACACATCGCTCGACAGCTCACCAGACGACCGAATGCGCTCCAGCTCTGCCCTCATCAGCGCCTGGCGTGCGCTGTCGTATTTGCGCCAGCGGGTCAACGGCGCCAACTGCCGCGAAGCGATCTGCGGATTGAAACCATTCAACTCGATCACCAGGTCCGCCAGGAAGCGATAACCCGAACCGTCCGCCGCGTGGAAGTTGATCAGGTTCTGCCCGGCAAAGGCTCCCATCAAGGCGCGCACCTTGTTGGGGTTCTTGATGTTGAACGCCGGGTGTTCCATCAACGCCTTCACGCGCGCCAGCCCGCCCGGCAAGGTACTGCCGGCCTGCACGCTGAACCACTGGTCCATGACCAACGGGTTGTCCTTGAAGTTCTCGGCAAACACCGCCAGGGCCTGGGCCTTCTCCGCTTCGAACGGCGAATTCACCAGCACCGCCAGCGCGGTCAGGCGCTCGGTCATGTTGTCGCTGGTGTCGAACTGCTCGAGAGTCGCCGCCAACACTTCCGGCTTGCCGCTGAGCATCAGGTACGACAGCGCGATGTTTTGCAATGCGCGACGGGCGAAGTGCTCGGCGGCCGCCACGTACGGCGTTTGCTTGGACAGCTCGCGATTGGCTTGGTAACGCAGCCACAGGGCTTCATGCAGGTTATCCGCCAATTGCTTGCGCGCAAACTCGCGGGCGGCGTGGATGGCATCCACATCCGCCACCTCGCTGATTTCGGTCAGGTAGGCTTCACCCGGCAGCGACAGCATCTCCGCAACCATCGCCTGGTCCAGGCTTTCGTCGCTCAACACGCTGCGCAGCGCGGTGATCAAGCGCTGATCCATGTGCAACGCCTGGCCCTGTTGATGCTGGGCAATCAGCTCCTGCAACACCTGCACCGACAACTGCTGGCCGGCATCCCAGCGGTTGAAACCGTCGCTGTCATGCTGCATCAGGAACATCAGTTGATCGCGGTTGTACGGGAAACTCAGCTTGACCGGCGCAGAGAACCCGCGCAGCAGCGAAGGCAACGGTTGCTCAGGGATATCAACGAACGTGAAGGTCTGCTCGGCCTCGGTCACCGAGATCACGCGCGACGTGGCGCCAGCGGTCGCTTCACCGGCCAGGCGCAAGGCCATACTGGCGCCCTTACCGTCCAGCAAGCCCAATTCCACAGGGATCACGAACGGCAGTTTTTCCGCCTTGTCCGGGGTTTCCGGGCAGCTCTGGCGGAAGGTCAGGCTGTAGGTTTTGGCCACCGCATCGTAGGACTCGCTCACCGCCAGACGTGGCGTGCCGGCCTGGCTGTACCAGCGTTTGAACTGCGTCAGGTCGACGCCGTTTGCGTCTTCCATGGCCTTGATGAAGTCGTCGCAGGTCACGGCCTGGCCATCATGGCGTTCGAAGTACAGATCGCTGCCTTTGCGGAATCCTTCGGCACCGAGCAAGGTGTGGATCATGCCCACCACTTCGGAGCCTTTTTCATACACGGTCAGGGTATAGAAGTTGGAGATTTCGATGAAGCTGTCCGGACGCACCGCGTGGGCCATCGGGCCCGCGTCTTCGGCGAACTGGTGGGTGCGCAAGTACGCCACGTCCTGGATGCGCTTGACCGTGGCCGAGTTCATGTCGGCGGAGAAGCCCGAATCACGGAACACGGTGAAGCCTTCCTTGAGCGACAGCTGGAACCAGTCGCGGCAGGTCACGCGGTTACCCGACCAGTTGTGGAAGTATTCGTGGGCGACGATTGCCTCGACCCGCTGGTGCGCGGCGTCGGTAGCGGTTTCGGCACGGGCCAGCACCGCACTGGAGTTGAAGATGTTGAGGCCCTTGTTTTCCATGGCGCCCATGTTGAAGTCGTTCACCGCCACGATCATGAAGATGTCGAGATCGTACTCGCGACCATAAGTTTCTTCGTCCCAGCGCATGGACTTCTTCAGGCTGGTCATCGCGTGCTGGCACTTGTCGATGTTTTCCGGCTCGACGTAGATGCGCAGCGCTACGACACGGTCAGTCATGGTGGTGAACGTATCTTCGACACACCACAGGTCACCTGCAACCAGGGCAAACAGGTACGCCGGCTTCTTGAACGGGTCTTCCCAGGTTGCCCAGTGGCGGCCGTCTTCGCCAGGACCGCTGGCGATCGGGTTACCGTTGGACAGCAGGATCGGGTAGCGATGCTGTTCGGCGATGACCGTGGTGGTGAAGGTACTCATCACGTCCGGGCGGTCGAGGTAGTAAGTGATCTTGCGGAAACCTTCGGCCTCGCACTGGGTGCAGAACATGCTGCCGGACTTGTACAGGCCTTCCAGGGCGGTGTTCGTTTCCGGGTGGATTTTTACCGTGGTGTCCAGGGTAAAACTCGCACTTTTCGGCTGGACCGTCAGGTGGCTGTCGGTCAGTTGGTAGTCATCAGCGCCGAGTGCTTGATCGGCAAGGTTCACGCTCAACAATTCCAGCTGTTGTCCATCCAGCACCAACGGCGGCAACCCCGCGCCGCGCTCAGGGTTGCGGCGCATCACCAGCTGCGCGTGGACCAGGCTGTGGTCCTCGAACAACTCGAAGGTCAGGTGCGTCTCTTCGATCAGGTAGTCCGGCGCCTGATAGTCCTTCAGGTAAATCATCTTCGGTTGTTCGGTGCGCATGGGTGGCATCCTTCTACTGATGCACGGCGAGCTGGTAGGCCGTGTACTTACGAATATTGATAACGCCGGTGTCGAAGATCAGGTATTGGCCCTTGATCCCCAGCAGCGTGCCTTCGGCAATCGGGTTCTTGTCCAGGTTGAAGCTGACGATCTTGGCCGGATACTGCTCCACCGGGTAGCGGATTTCGATCGGTTCGATGTCGGTCACCGGTTGGATGGCCTGCAGGCCAAAGCGTTCCTGCAAACCGAGCAAGCCTTCGGCGCAGGAAGCGAACAGCTCATCGCGCACCTGCTTGAGGTCGACCGCTTGGGCGTCGCCCTTGAGCAGCGCGCGCCAGTTGGTTTTGTCAGCCACCTGACTGCGGAACAGGTCTTCGACGAACCCGGACTGCTGGCGCGTCGCCACGCGCATGATCGGCAGCGCCTGGCTTGCGCCCTGGTCCAGCCAGCGAGTCGGCAACTGAGTGGCGCGGGTGATGCCAACCTTGATCCCCGACGAGTTCGCCAGGTACACCACGTGGTCGGTCATGCAGAATTTTTCGCCCCAGCCCGGATCGCGGCAGGTGCCGGCATCGTAATGGCAACGCTCGGGGCTCATGATGCACAGGTCACACTGGGCCAGCTTGGTCATGCACGGGTAGCAGTAACCCTGGCTGAAGCTGGTCTTGGTCTTGCGGCCGCAATGGCTGCAATGAATGGCACCGAGGTATTCCAGGCGCACGTGAGTACCGATCAATGGATTGACCGGTACCTCGGCATCGCCTAGGCGAAACGCATATTGAACGGTCGGCTCACCGAGTTGCGCCGACATTTTGCTGACTGCACCGCGACCAATTTCAATCAATGGATCGCATCCGACTTGAACAGGATGTTCGGCACCGGCGCGGACTTGGACGCACATTCCTGCGGGCCCATGTAGCCGGTGCGCTGGTCTTCCGGCAGGTTCTGGATTTCCCAGGCGATCATGGCCTGCAACGACAGTTCGCGCTGTTCGGCAGAGAGCTTGCGGCCATCGGACCATTTGCCGATCTCCACGGCGAGCTTGAGGCTCTCGTAGATGTCCGGCGTGATGTTTTCGATCATTTCAGCAAAAGAGGACATAAGGCTCTTCCTTATCAAATAGACGCTTTGCGGCGGCTGTAAAGCCCACCCAGCAAACCCGTCAGGCAACCGATAACCAGGCCGCCGACATGGGCAGCGTTGGCGATTTCGCCGAAACCGATCATCGAGACCAGCCCCGACAGGCAGAGCAGCAGCCATACCAGCATCATCACCAGCACCCCGCGGGGCAAGCGATAGGCCGGGTTAGGCGACAATAATTGAAAAATCCAGCAATGCCCGAGCAGGCCATACAGCACGCCGGACAACCCACCGAACAGGCCGGGGCCGCCATAAGCATATTGAGCGTAGTTGGACACCAGGCTGAACAACAGGGTCAGGCCCAGCAAGTTGATGCTGCCCTGGCGCGCTTCGATGCGCCGGCCCAGTTCCCAGTACCACATGCCGTTCATGGCCAGGTGCAGGATGCCAAAGTGGATCAGCATCGGGGTGACCAGCCGCCACCACTGCCCCGCCGCCAGGCTATCGGCCAGCGGCGTGAACTGGATGTACTCGCCGACGATGCGAAATGGCAGGAACGTCAGCCAGCTCATGGCTTGCAGGTTTTCACCGAGCAAGGTCACGGCGCCAACAATGATACTTGCCAGCAGCACCAAAGCGGTCAACGGGCTGTGCCGCAGTTGCTGGATGAACCCGGGCCGCTTGACCGGAGCCTGCTCGGGAATATCCAGTTGCTGGTCAGGGTCCCCGGCAGGAAAGCGTTGGTACAGTACGCGCACGTCGTCGCTGATGTTCTCGGGCACCCACAACACCTGCTCACCCGCCTCTTCACTGACACGATGGGGGACTTGCATACGTTGCAGCAGCAGGACAAAGCCGCCCAGGTCGACGCTCAAGGGTAAGCGTAATACCGCCACAGCACTCATTTGATGACCTCGGGCCGCTCAACGTCGACCCATACGAATTTATTCGGATCCAGCCGCGTCTCCTGATCCAGACGGTAGGCCACCAGCTTGCCATACAGCACTGCGCTGTAGTCCAGGCAGGCCAGGTTCGGTCGGATCGGCGCCGGTTTGCCGCTGCGCCAGTAATGGCCGACGAACAGCAAGGGTTCGTCGACGCCGTAGCGCAGCAGGGAATTCTTTTCGGTGGACGACAACGGCGTACGCGCCACCGGTTCCGGCAAGGCGTCGGGCTGGAACACGATATCGCCGTAGGTCTTGGGGTCGTCTTCCCAGAACTTGGTGCGGAAGAATGAGCGCGTCAGGCCATCGCCACCGGTCAGCGTCAAGCCATCCGGCAGGCGCATGTCGGTGCCACGCAGCAGGCGGTCGAACGCATTACAGGCAAAACTGCCCGGTACGGCGGCGGCCTGCAGGAAATGCTGGTCGATGCATCCGTCCGGAAAAGTCGCGCGCAGCGGATCGATAAAGCCGTTATCCCAGCAGGCGTGCACCACGCGGAAGCGTCCGGCATCGACAAACAGCGGCATGTCGTAGAACCAGCCGAGGAAGTCGTGCCAGTCGGCCGGGTGCTGTTCGAATTGGGTCAGGGTCTCGTGGATCAACCGCGCGTGCCGTGGGTTGTGCTCGCGCACGAACTGTTTGCCACTGCCTGGCGGTGCGGGCGTGGTCCAGCCCAGGGCGTTGAACTCATGGTTGCCCATAATGCACAGCGCCTGGCCGGCCTCGGCCATGTCGTGGACGATGTGCAAGGCCTCGCGGATGCGCGGGCCACGGTCGATGATATCGCCGAGGAACACCGCCATGCGCGACGGGTGACGCCAGGTGCCGCCCTGCTTGTGGTAGCCCAACAGGTCGAGCAGGTGCTCAAGGGTATGGGCGCAACCGTGCACGTCACCAATCAGGTCGTAGCTACGCGCGGGATCGAGCATCAGTCGCCTCCACCCCCCAAGCGGCTGCCCCAGCCCAGCTTGGTGCGGCACACTTCGTAGTAGTTGTGGTCCAGCGGGTGGATCAACCGCAACTTCTGTGCCTTCTTGCTCACGGTGATGGTGTCACCGGGGGCGCAGGTGAAATGGTTCTGCCCGTCACACGACACCTGGGGGTAGATCTGCATGTCTTTGGACACCACGATTTTCAGCTCACTGTTGCCATCGACCACAATAGGCCTGCTCGACAACATATGGGGGTACATCGGCACGATCACAATGGCATCCAGCTTGGGATGCATGATCGGGCCGCCCGCCGACAGCGCGTAGGCCGTGGAGCCGGTAGGCGTGGCCACGATCAGGCCGTCGGCCTTCTGGCTGCACACGAACTGGCCGTCTATATAGAGCTCGAACTCGATCATCCGCGTGGACTTGCCGGGGTGCAGCACCACGTCATTCAAGGCATCGCCCTGGCCGATGGCTTCGCCGTGGCGACGCACTTCAGCTTGCAGCAGGAAGCGGTTTTCCACGAGGTAATGGCCGTCGAGCACCTTGGCCACTTCGACTTCCAGGTCATCGGGGCGGATATCGGTGAGGAACCCCAGGCTGCCACGGTTGATCCCCAGCACCGGCACGTTATGCCGAGCCAAGGCCCTGGCCGCACCCAGCAGGCTGCCATCGCCACCGACCACAATCACCATGTCACAGACTTCGCCGAGCATCTTGCGCGATGAAGTCTGCAGGCCGTGGCCGGGGAGGATTTCAGCGATGGTGTCTTCGAGGATCACATGCAGATGGCGTTCCAGCAGGAATTTTTTCAGCCGGCGGACGGTGTCCAACACCTGGGTACTGCCCAGGCGACCGATAATGCCGATATTGCGAAATTGCTCCATGGGGCTCCTGCGGGATGTGGGGTGTGGCAAAAAGAAGGATTATGGGCGAAAGGCCGCCCCAGGCAAAATCCTTTGTCGCCATGAAGCCTTGATGACAATAGTTCTCAGCCACCCATGCAACCTTTAAACGGCTATGCTCGGACCATGACTGTGTTCCCGGATCTGCACACCCTGCCCCGACAGCTGCGCCACCCCGAAGTGCGCGACCTGGCGTGGGTGATGCTCGCCCCGCCGATGCTCGCGCGCACACCGTGGCCGCAACACCACCCGCTGGCCGGCAGCGATTGGGTGCAGGCACCGCATCAACTGGAACGCTGGCTGCGCCAACTTGATCAGGACAGCGGCGCCTTGCAGCAATGGCTCAGCCTGTCACGCACGCGGCGCCTGGGCCTCTATTACGAACGCCTGTGGCAGTTCGCGGTGCAACATGCGCCGGGCGTGGAATTGCTGGCCGCCAACCTGCCGATCCGGCGTGCCGGGCATACCCTGGGCGAGCTGGACATGCTGCTGCGCGACCGCGATGGGGTGCATCACCTGGAGCTGGCGATCAAACTTTATCTTGGGCCACAGGATGGCAACGGCCAGGACACGGCGCAATGGCTGGGGCCGGGTTGCCATGATCGGTTGGACCGCAAACTGGCTCATCTGGCCCAGCATCAACTGCCGATATCAGCGCGTGCGGAAAGCCGCGAGGCGCTGGCGGCGCTGGATATACAGCAATTCGATGCGCATTTGTGGCTGGGCGGTTATCTCCTCTACCCCTGGCCCGGCCAGGCTCAAGCCCCCGTCGGCGCCCATCCGCAGCACCTGCGTGGGCGCTGGTTGCATCAGCGCGATTGGCAAGCGTTTGTCAGCCTCAGCCAGCCGGGCCGCTGGCAACCCCTGCCCCGGCATGCGTGGCTGGCGCCGGCGCATTACCCGGCGGATCAGGTGTGGAGCGAGGCGCAGATGCAAGGCTGGCTGGCCGACCTGGACCCCATGGCCCCGGCGCAGTTGCTGGTGCGACTGGTGCAGGTGGGTGAGGATTGGGAGGAAGCTGAGCGGCTGTTTCTGGTGGCGGACCTTTGGCCGAATGTGCCGGGGGCTGGCTGAAGGATTTTTGGTGTATTGGAGGGCCTTATCGCAGGCAAGCCAGCGGCCACACTTTGACTGCACCGCCTATCAAATGTGGGAGCTGGCTTGCCTGCGAAAGCGATCGTCCAGGCGCTACAAGTCATCGATATGCCGATAATCCAGCTGCAACCCAGCCGCCAACTCTTGAGCCCGACCCAACCTGATCGGCCCACGCTCGATATCCACCAGCACGCCAGGGCACTCCAGCAACGGTAACCCGGCGATATCCTTGAGTCGTCCGTCAGTGATCACCAGCAACCGCTGTTGCTCAGCCGGATAACGCGCACGCCGCAGTGCCAGCCAATGCCTGGCCTCTACAAGCGCCGCGAGTAATGGCGTGCCGCCGCCCGCGCCCAACTGGTCCAGCCAACCCGCCAAGCCCTTCGCCGCCTTCAATCCCTGGACCTGCCAGTTGGGCGAATGCCCGCTGGCCGTCAACAACGCCATCCGTGCCCGCTGGCGGTAGGCATCATCAAACAACTGCGCCAACAAGCCCTTGGCGTCGGAAAGCGCGTGATGTCGCCGGGTGGACGCCGACGCATCGACAATCACCAGCCACAACGCGGGGGCCGAACGACTGCGCAGGTGATAAAGCAGATCCTCACGGGTTTGCGGGCGCCCACCGAGCAAGGTGCCCGGCCAATTGATCGAGCCCTGTTTCGCGCTGCGCGCCTTGCCGTGCCTGCCTCTGTCCAATTGCCCCGCGTTGGGGCGGGCATCCGGCCCCGCGTCAGGTCGGGGGCGAATGCCTAGGGCTTTTTTGGCCAGGTGGGGATTTCCCGGCGTGCGCCCGTGGGCAAGGCCGCTGCGGGCATGTCACCCCATTGGCCTTGGCCTGGGGAAGCGTCGGAGGACTTGGGCGATTGCCCTTCACTCGGTGGGCTCGATGGAGTGGCCTGCTCTTGGCGGCGATGGCGCAAGGCAAACTCCGCCACAGCTTCAATATCTTCCTCGCCGATAGCATGGGCACCCCGCCAGGCGGCATGGGCCCGAGCGCCGCGCAACCAGACCAGGTCCGCACGCAACCCGTCGACGCCCGCAGCGAAGCACCGTTCGGTGATCCGAGCCAGCGTCTCATCGTCCAGCGCGATGGCATCCAGCCGCGCCCGCGCCTGAGTGCAGCGCTCACGCAAGGCTGCCTGCGACTCATCCCATTGCGCGCAGAACGCCGCCGGGTCGCTGTCGAAATCCAGGCGACGACGAATGATCTGCCCACGCTCGACCGGCAAGGTCTGCCCACTCAACGCCACGTTGAAACCGAAACGGTCGAGCAGCTGCGGTCGCAACTCACCTTCCTCCGGGTTCATGGTGCCGATCAGCACGAAGCGCGCCGAATGGCGATGGGAAATACCATCGCGTTCGATCAGGTTGGTGCCGCTGGCGGCCACGTCCAGCAGCACATCCACCAAGTGGTCGGGCAGCAGGTTGACCTCATCGACGTACAATACGCCGCCATCGGCCTTCGCCAAGACCCCGGGTGAGAACTGCGCCCGCCCCTCGCCCAACGCGGCGTCCAGGTCCAGCGTGCCCACAAGGCGCTCTTCGGTGGCGCCCAAAGGCAACGTCACGAACTGACCACTGGCCAACAGGTCCGCCAAACCGCGCGCCAAGGTCGACTTGGCCATGCCGCGCGGACCTTCGATCAGCACACCGCCGATCTTCGGGTCGATGGCAGTCAGGCACAGCGCCAGTTTCAGGTCATCGGCGCCGACTACGGCGGACAGCGGGAAATGGGGAATATCAGTCATGCGATCCCTCTTCAAATTCTGCGACACAAGCCTGCTCACCACAACGAGCCCGCCTTCAGCCGTCCTCTTCTATATCCAGCAACAGGTTTTCCAGCGCCTCGCGATACGCCCCCGGCTCCTGCCACATGCCCCGCTGCTGGGCTTCGAGCATGCGCTCTGTCATGTCCCGCAAAGCGTCGGGGTTGTGTTGCTGCACAAAGGCGCGGGTGTCGGGGTCGAGCAGGTAGGCATCGGCCAACAGTGCGTATTGGTGATCGTCAATCAGTGCCGTGGTGGCGTCGAAGGCGAACAGGTTGTCCACGGTCGCCGCCATCTCGAATGCACCTTTATAGCCATGGCGCTTCACGCCTTCGATCCACTTGGGGTTGGCGGCGCGGGAACGGATCACCCGGTTCAGCTCTTCCTTCAGAGTGCGGATCTTCGGCAGGTCCGGTTGGCTGTGGTCACCATGGTAGCTGGCGGCCTTGTCACCACTGAGGGTTTCCACGGCAGCGAGCATGCCGCCCTGGAATTGGTAGTAGTCGTTGGAATCCAGCAGGTCGTGCTCACGATTGTCCTGGTTCTGCAGCACCGCTTGCACCTGGCTCAAGCGCTGAGCGAATTGCGCACGGGCGGCGGTGCCTTCATCGGAACCTCCATAGGCGTAGCCGCCCCAGTTGAGGTAAACCTCGGCTAAGTCCTCACGGCTTTGCCACAGGCGACCGTCGACCGCGCCCTGCACGCCCGCACCATAGGCGCCCGGCTTGGCGCCGAAAATGCGCCAACCGGCTTGTTTCGCCGCAGCCTCTGCGTCCAGGCCAGACGTGAGCAACGCCTCACGCTCACTGCGCACCTTGGCGGCCAGCGGGTTCATATCGTCCGGTTCATCCAGCGCCGCCACTGCCTGCACCGCGGCGTCGAACAGGCGGATCAGGTTGGCGAAGGCATCGCGGAAGAACCCGGACACACGCAGGGTCACGTCGACACGCGGGCGGTCCAGCAGGCTGATCGGCAGTATTTCAAAATCATCCACCCGCTGGCTGCCGGTCGCCCACACCGGGCGCACGCCCATCAGCGCCATGGCCTGGGCGATGTCGTCGCCGCCGGTGCGCATGGTGGCAGTGCCCCATACCGACAGGCCGAGTTGGCGCAGGTGGTCGCCGTGGTCTTGCAAATGTCGCTCGAGAATCAGGTTGGCGGATTGAAAGCCGATGCGCCAGGCCGTGGTAGTGGGCAGGTTGCGCACGTCGACGGTGAAAAAATTGCGGCCCGTCGGCAGCACATCCAAACGTCCGCGGCTCGGCGCGCCACTCGGGCCGGCAGGCACAAAACGGCCACTGAGGGCATCCAGCAAGCCACACATTTCCGCCGGGCCACAAGCGTCCAGACGCGGCGCCACCACGATGCGCAGGCTTTCGATAACGGCCTTCACATCCTCCCAACCGGGCTCTTCCAGCTGTTCAAGCGGCCCCTCCAGCGCCTGTTCGATCAGCCGCGCGGCATACAGCTCCAGGCGCTCGCGGGTATCGCCGGCGGTGCGCCACAACTGCGCATCGATCTTCTGCAAGACCTGGGGACGGCGCCCGGTCCAGGGCTCGGCCAAAGCGCAATCCAGCGGATCAAAGCCCAAGTCAAAGGCCTTGGCCAACACACGCAGCAGACTCGATTGCGGACCACGGCCATCGCCACGCGGGATGCGCAGCAAGGCCAGCAAAGTATCGATACGCAGGCGACCTGCCGGCGACTCGCCAAAGATGTGCAGGCCATCGCGGATCTGCGACTCTTTCAAGTCGCACAGGTACGTGTCCAGGCGCGGCAGCCAGACGGCGGCGTCGGCGTCGCTCTCCAGCTCAAGTTCCTGGTCGATGCGGGTTTCGCGCACCAGCTTGAGGATGTCTTTCTGCAACTCCAGGGCGCGACGCGGATCCAGCAGTTGCGCTTCGTAGTACTCGTCCGCCAGCAGCTCAAGGTTACGCAGGGGGCCGTAGGTTTCGGCACGGGTCAGGGGCGGCATCAAGTGATCGATGATCACCGCCTGGGTGCGTCGCTTGGCCTGGGCGCCCTCGCCCGGATCGTTGACGATAAACGGGTAGATATTCGGCAGCGGCCCCAGCAGCGCATCGGGCCAGCAGTTTTCCGACAAGCCGACGCCCTTGCCCGGCAACCATTCAAGGTTGCCATGTTTGCCTACATGGATCACGCCGTGGGCACCGTAGGTGTGGCGCAACCAGAAGTAGAACGCCAGGTAACCGTGGGGCGGTACCAGGTCCGGGTCGTGGTAAACGGCGCTGGCGTCCACCTGATAACCCCGCGCCGGCTGGATACCGACGAACGTCAGGCCCAGGCGCAGGCCGGCGACCATCATGCGGCCATCGCGGAACATCGGGTCGTGATGAGGCGTGCCCCAGCGCTCCAGCACCGCCTGGCGATTGGCCGCGGGCAAGCGGCTGAACATCGCCTCGTAGTCCTCCAGGCCCAGGCTTTGGTGGCAGGGGCGCAGGTCGAGGCTGTCGAGGTCATTGGTAACGCCGCCGAGCAAAGCGTGGATCAGTGCCGTGCCGCTTTCCGGCAATGCATCCGACACCGGGTGGCCTTCGGCCTGCAGGGCACGCAGGATATTCAACGCCGCCGCCGGCGTATCCAGGCCGACACCATTGCCGATACGACCGTCGCGGGTCGGGTAATTGGCGAGGATCAGCGCGATGCGCTTGTCGCCATTCGGCACTCGCGCCAACTCGACCCAGCGCCGCGCCAGCTCAGCAACAAAATCCATGCGCTCCGGCGCGGCGCGGTAGCACACCACATCCGACTGGCTACGCTCACTGCGCCAGGCCAGGTCCTTGAAGCTGATCGGCCGGCTGATGATCCGCCCGTCCAGCTCCGGCAAGGCAATGTGCATCGCCAGGTCGCGGGGGCCGAGACCTTGGTCGCTGGCTTCCCAGCCGGGCTGGTTGTCCTGGGCGCAGATCGCCTGGATCACCGGGATATTGCGGCGAAACGGCCGCAAGTGCGGCGCTTCCGGGCTCGACTGGGCGAAGCCGGTGGTGTTGAGAATCACCGCCGCGCCGACCTCGTCCAGCAGGTCCTCGACCACCGCCAGGCAGCCGGGTTCTTTCAAACTGGCCACCGCCATCGGCAACGGGTTGAGACCCGCCGCCTGCAAGCGCTGGCAGAACACATCGATAAAACCGGTATTGGCTGCCTGCAAATGCGAGCGATAGAACAACACCGCCGCCACCGGCCACTCGGCATTCCAGTCGGCCTGCCAATCATTCAGCCGGGCGCTGGCACGGTGCGGGTGATAAATCGCCGTGCGCGGCAAGGTTTGCGGCTCGGCCCAGGCGTAATCACGGCCCAGGTAAGTGCTGGCCAGGCAGCGATAGAAATCCAGGGCATTGCCCAGGCCGCCCTGGCGCAGGAAGTGCCAGAGGCGATCACGCTCTTCGGCGCCGACGGTACTTAGTCCGCTGAGCTCAGGGTCCGGGCGATCATCCCCCGGCACCAGAATCAGTTGAACGCCACGCTCGGCCAATTCCACCAGACGCTCAATGCCGTAACGCCAATAACCGATGCCACCATGCAGGGAAATCAGGATGACCTTGGCGTGGCGCAGCACCTCATCGACATACAGGTCGACCGAGGCATGGTTCTGCACCTGCATCGGGTTGGCCAAGCGAAAGCTGGGGTAATCGTCCGGCAACTGCTGGGCCGCTTCGGCCAGCAGCGCCAGGCTGGAATCGCCGCTGCACAGGATCACCAGATCAGCGGGGGTTTGTCCGAGGTCGGCAATATTGTCGTCCGAGACGAAACCACCGGGCTGGGTCCTGAGCAGGTGCATGGGTTAAACGCTGAGGGCTGCGCGCAGTTGCGCTTCAAGGCCCGCCGCGTCGAGGTCCTGACCGATCAGCACCAAGCGTGTGATGCGTGCTTCGTCCGGGCCCCAGGCACGGTCGAAGTGCTTGTCGAAACGCGTACCCACCCCCTGGATCAGCAGGCGCATCGGCTTGTTCGGAATCGCAGCGAAGCCTTTGACGCGCAGGATGCCGTGTTGCACCACCAACTGGGTCAGGGCGTCGAGCAGCAGCGCTTCATCGGCCTGCGGCAGGTCGATGGAGATGGAGTCGAAGGCGTCGTGATCATGGTCATGATCGTCTTCACCGTCATGGTGATGGTCGTGATGACTGTGGCGACCGTCGATATGCTCTTCGGAGCCGGCACCCAGGCCGATCAGCACGTCCAACGGCAAACGACCGCTGCTGGCTTCAATGATCTTCACCGCGGGCGGCAGTTCTTCCGCGACTTCCAGGCGCACACGGGCCAGGTCTTCAGGGCTGATCAGGTCGCTCTTGTTGAGGATCACCAGGTCGGCGCTGGCCAGTTGGTCGGCGAACAGCTCATGCAGCGGCGACTCGTGGTCCAGGTTCGGGTCGAGCTTGCGCTGGGCATCCACCTGGTCCGGGAAAGCGGCGAAGGTGCCGGCGGCCACGGCCGGACTGTCGACCACGGTGATCACAGCGTCGACGGTGCAGGCGCTGCGGATTTCCGGCCACTGAAAGGCTTGTACCAGCGGTTTTGGCAGGGCCAGGCCGGAGGTTTCGATGAGGATATGGTCGAGGTCGCCGCGACGGGCCACCAATTCGCGCATCACTGGAAAGAACTCTTCCTGCACGGTGCAGCACAGGCAGCCATTGGCCAACTCGTAGACGCGGCCGTTGGCTTCTTCTTCGGTGCAGCCGATGGAGCACTGCTTGAGGATTTCACCGTCGATGCCCAGTTCGCCGAATTCGTTGACGATCACGGCGATGCGACGGCCCTGGGCGTTGTCGAGCATGTGGCGCAGCAAGGTAGTCTTGCCCGAGCCGAGGAAGCCGGTGACGATGGTGACGGGGAGTTTGGCCAGTGTTTTCATCGGATGCCCTTGGGGGCGGGCATACGGGACGATAGGCCCTGCGACGGCGCGCAGCAGCGGATTTCGTCACCGGATCACCCCGCCCGGTTGAAGTAGAAAATCGGTTGCGAGGCAGGTCTCCTGGCTTGGGGCTTGCGGGTCTTGCGACCGGCGCTGGCTGCGCCTTCCCGCCTTGTCGGCAGTGGCGTGGCAGTCAGCTGAACCCTTTACAGTTGCGGGGGCAGCCGCGGCTTGGACCGCGTTCCCTTCTTAGCTTCGGCCTGGGCCGAAGAACCTCGAAGGGTGTAAGGCTACGCAGTGCTTGGGGGATGGTCAATGATGGGTTGGGTTGGGTACATATCCGTTTCAGCGGTAACGGCTGAAATGGGTTCCGCCCTTACGGCGGGTCACTTTGGAAAAGAGCCCCAAAGTAACCAAAGGGCTCTTGCCCCAACACTCGGCACCTCGCTCACGCTCGGTGTGCCCGTAATCCGACAGGGATTGGGGGGGCGCTTAGGATCAAGATCAAGATCAAAAGCAAAAGCACAGCGGCCTGACAGCCGGCTTGAGTGGTGTAGAGCAAAGGCGGTTCGCTGTAGGAGCGGAACCCATTTCAGCCATCACCGCAGCAACGGATATGTACACACCCCAATTGACTCCCCTCCCACCCCCATGCTCTCCTACACATCTTGTTTCGGGTGCCCTTCACAGGGTGAAACGGGAAACCGGTGCGTCATAGCGATATGACCAGTCCGGTGCTGCCCCCGCAACGGTAAGCGAGTGAAGCGTCAGATCCACTGTGCCTCGACGGCATGGGAAGGCGATGCTTATTAGGCAGACTGCCCCTCGCAAGCCCGGAGACCGGCCCGAAAAAATCAGATAACAAACCCGCGGTGGGCGGGCGCTGTTCAAACCCTGCGTGCCTGGCTCGCGGGGTTTCCATGCGCTCGTTTCACCCAGACACCTGAAAGGGACGCGCCATGTCAATCGTCAGCAGCACCTCGCACTCCGCCAGCAGCACCGCTACCCTGAGCCAACGCCTGACCGCCGCCATCGGCGCGTCGATCCTTGGTGCGTGCCTGGTGTACTTTGCCGGTTTCTCGCACATCGAGGCCGTGCACAACGCTGCCCACGATACCCGCCACAGCGCTGCGTTCCCGTGCCACTGAGACCTGCCGACATGATCAAGCGTATCGTGCAAACTGCAGGTTTCACCGGCCTGCTGGCCGCCCTGTTGCTGACCTTGCTGCAAAGCTTCTGGGTCGCCCCGCTGATTCTGCAGGCGGAAACCTTTGAAAAGGCCCCGGCCGCCACCGAAGTGGCCCACGAACACACCGAAGGCGCTGCCGCCCACACCCACGATGCCGAAGCCTGGGAGCCGGAAGACGGCTGGCAGCGCGTGCTCTCGACCACAGGCGGTAATCTGGTAGTCGCGGTCGGTTTTGCGCTGATGCTGGCCGGTCTCTACACACTGCGCGCGCCAACCCGCACCGCCCAAGGCCTGCTGTGGGGCTTGGCCGGTTACGCAACCTTCGTGCTGGCACCGACGATGGGCCTGCCGCCTGAGCTGCCGGGCACTGTCGCCGCGGACCTGGCGCTGCGCCAAACCTGGTGGATCGGCACTGCGGCTTCTACAGCTGCCGGCATCGCTTTGATCGTATTTGGTCGTAACTGGCTGTTGAAAGTGCTGGGCGCGGCGATCCTCGCCGTCCCCCACGTGATCGGCGCGCCACAGCCCGAAGTGCATTCGATGCTGGCACCGCAAGCCCTGGAAGCACAATTCAAGATCGCTTCACAGTTGACCAACGTCGCTTTCTGGCTGGCACTGGGCCTGATCAGCGCGTGGCTGTTCCGCCGCAACCGTGACGACCAATACTCGGCATGACCCTGGTGATCGGCCTGGGTTTCCAGCAGGGTTGCGATCTTCACACCTTGCTGGCGCTGTTCGATTCAGCCCTCGCCGAGGGCGGTATCGAGCGTCACCGTATTAGCGCGCTGGCCAGTATCGATCGCAAACAGAATGAACCGGGGTTACTGGCTCTGGCCCAGAGGCTGAACCTGCCACTGCAATGTTTCAGCGCCGAGCAACTGGCGGCGTTTGAGCACCGCCTGAGCCACAAATCCGACATCGCTTTTGCCCACACCGGCTGTTATGGCATCGCCGAAAGCGCCGCGCTGGCACTCGCCGAGCACCTTGCAGGCAGCCCTGCCCGCCTGTTGATCACTCGCAAAAAAACCGCCCAAGCCACCTTTGCATTAGCCTGCGCCGGCTAAAATCCCGATAATTGCCGCCCCCGATCATGAGCAACATTCATGCTCGCCCGTTTTTCGACAGGAACCACCATGACCGTCTACTTCATCGGCGCAGGCCCCGGCGACCCGGAATTGATCACCGTCAAAGGCCAGCGGCTGATCCGTAGTTGCCCGGTAATCATCTATGCCGGCTCATTGGTTCCGGCGGCGGTATTGGACGGCCATTCGGCGCTAACGGTGGTCAACAGCGCCGAATTGCACCTGGAACAGATCATTGACCTGATCAAAACCGCCCACGACAACGGCCAGGACGTGGCCCGCGTCCATTCCGGTGACCCGAGCCTGTATGGCGCCATTGGCGAACAGATCCGCCATCTGCGGGAGCTGGGCATTCCCTTCCAGATCATTCCCGGCGTCACCGCCGTGGCCGCCTGCGCCGCCCTGCTGGAAACCGAGCTGACCCTGCCCGATATCGCCCAAAGCGTGATCCTGACCCGCTATGCCGACAAAACCCGCATGCCCGCCGGCGAGGATTTCGACAGCCTGGCCCGGCATGGCACCACCATGGCGATCCACCTGGGGGTCAATCACCTGGAGAAGATCGTCGCTGAGCTGCTGCCGCACTACGGCGCGGATTGCCCGATTGCCGTGGTGCACCGGGCAACCTGGCCGGATCAGGATTGGGCGATGGGCACGTTGAGTGACATTACCGAGAAGGTGGCGGCCAAAGGCTTTCGGCGCACGGCATTGATTGTGGTGGGCCGGGTGTTGGCAAGTGACAGCTTCAGTGAGTCGTCGCTGTATCGCGCGGGCCATGCTCACCTTTACCGCCCCTGAAACCCAGGCATAAAAAAACGGCGCTCACGGGGCGCCGTTTTTTCTGCTCGCAGTGAACGCCTTATTCAGTAGTAGGCGTTTTCTTTCTGCGTGTGGTCGGTCACGTCACGCACGCCCTTGAGCTCTGGAATACGCTCCAGCAAGGTGCGCTCAATGCCTTCACGCAGGGTCACGTCCGCCTGGCCACAGCCTTGGCAGCCGCCGCCGAATTTCAACACCGCAATGCCGTCTTCGACCACGTCGATCAGGCTGACCTGGCCGCCGTGGCTGGCCAGGCCTGGGTTGATCTCGGTCTGCAGGTAGTAATTGATGCGCTCGTTCACCGGGCTGTCGGCGTTGACGTTCGGCACCTTGGCGTTTGGCGCCTTGATGGTCAACTGGCCGCCCATGCGGTCGGTGGCGTAGTCGACCACGGCGTCGTCGAGGAAGGCTTCGCTGAAGGCATCGATGTACGCGGTGAAGCTTTTCAGCCCCAGGGCGGTGTCTTCAGGTTTCTCTTCCCCAGGCTTGCAGTAGGCAATGCAAGTCTCGGCGTATTGGGTGCCGGGCTGGGTGATAAAGACGCGGATGCCGATACCCGGGGTGTTCTGCTTGGACAGCAGGTCAGCCAGGTAATCGTGGGCGGCGTCGGTAATGGTTATGGCAGTCATGGAAACTCCTCACAGGCTTGCCAGCAGTTTACGCCAAAATATTACGCAGGTACAAAGTCCTAGTGTTTTTGTCGGGATAGGTTTTTTGGGGGGGTGTACATATCCGTTATTTGGGTGATGGCTGCTATGGGTTCCGCTCTTACGGCGGGTCACTTTTGAAAAGAGTCCAAAAGCAACCAAAAGGCTCTTGCCCCAATACTCGGTGTGCCCGTAATCCGACAGGGGTTTGGGGGACCGCAAGAGCACGGCGGCCTGAGTGGTGTAGAGCAAAGGCAAGGGCAAACGCAGTCCCTGTAGGAGCTGGCTTGCCTGCGATGGTGGTTAACGATGACGCGGGTAACCAGACAAAACGCGGCGTTCTCACGTTTTTCGCCGGCAAGCCGGCTCCTACAAAGGACGAAAAGCGTATCCACGATGCGAAGCGAGTCGCGCTTGCTCTGGCTTTTGATCTGAGGCGCCGTAAGGGCGGAACCAATATCAGCCGTTACCGCAGCAACGGATATGCACTCCGAAAAGATCTCACAAGTTCTGATACCGATTCATATCCAACACCCCCTCTTCCACCGGCGTAGTCTCCCGAATGTACTGCGACACATCATGGAAGTACTGCCAAAACAACGGATGACTGCGCCGCACACCCCAGCGGTCCACAATCTTCTCGAAACGCTTGGCATCCTTGGCCTGCTCCATTTCAGCCACAAACTCCGGCACTTCCTGGGCAGGGATATTGAACATAAAGTTCGGATAGCTGCTCAGCACGCCAGGATAAATCGTCACCGTGTCCAAGCCCGGCTGATAGCGATAAGCCTCACCCAGAAGAAACGCCACGTTACTGTGGGCACGATTGCGCAGCATGCTGTAGAGCACACGCTTACCGCTGGCGGTCTCGACACGCAACATCGTCGCTTCAGGCAGTTGGTCGATGACCTTGAGCCCGGCGGCCGGGCGTGAAGTCAGGCGGCTCAGCGCCTGCTCCGCATCCTGAATGGCTGGGTCCACGCCGTCACGCGAGCAATAGGCGCCCGTGCAGCGGTTGATCGGATCCGGGCTCGCATTCAAATCGCCATAACGCGTGAGCAACTGGTTGGCAAAGTCGCGCTTCGGATCGTTTTCATTCAGGTGCAGGCCGGTGGGTTTGTCGTCATCAATGGCTTCATAGTCCAGCCATAGCTTGAGCTTGCCGCTGTTCTGGTACCAGTCATCCAAGAAGCCCTCGCGGGAATCGGCCGGCATCAGGCGCAGGAAGTTCTGCTCGGCACCGTTGCGAATCAGGTCGAAATACAACCGGGTCTGGGCCTGGTGCGACACGTTGCCGAACACATCGAAGTTCACCGCCAACTGATAATAGGTGCGCTCCAGCAGCGGGTAGTCGAACAGCCACAGGGTTTGCGGCACCTCGCCAATCAGGCCTTTGGTCACCGAAGCGCTGTCGAAGTGGCGGAAGATGCTCAGCAAGGCATTGTCATTGCCCGCCCACAGGGTCGACCAGCTTGGCGGCGGCAAGTCAGCATAGCTGTCGCGGCGCAGGGCCTCGTATTCATTACGTTTGTCGCGGTACGCCAGCCACAGGCTGAGCACGCTGCCGACGTCATCGTTCTGCCCCGGCATCGCCAGCAACGGCGTGGCCTGGCCGCGATAGCGCGCATCGGTGATGTACAGGTCGTGGTCCGGGTCTTGGAACAGGGTCCAGAAGTTGTCACGGATCACGTCCGTGGCAATCTGCCCACGGCACACCGGCCCACGGATAAAGGTGCGTACGAAGTATTCGGCGTTGTCCAGCATGAACTGGTAACGCGCCTTGGCCGGGATGGCTTCGAAGGTTTCGAAGGGGTTGGCGCGACGGCCTGGGCCATAGCCCGGCAAGGCGTTGACCTGCCAGTTGCCGGCGTAGAACAGTTCTTTGATCCGCGCCATCTTCTGGGCACTGAACGGGTACGCGATGTGGGTTTTATGCACAATCACACCCTGCACCGGCCACAGGCGGTAATACACACGGGTGCCTGGATCATCATTGGGGCGACGGGTGGCGATCAGATCGATCGGCTGGCCGCTGGGCGTACGCGAACGCACCCACTGGAAGAAATGCCCCGGTTCGCCGTTTTCGAAGTAGATGTGCGCGAGAAACAGATGTTCGAACAACCAGCGCGCCACCAGGCTCTCCCGCGCACCCGGCTGGTTGAACAGGTTTTCCCACTGCTGCACCTGCAGGGCTTCCTTGGCGCTGGGCGCCAGGCCTTGTTCATCGATAGGAGCGCCGGACGCGAGCCAGCGTTGCAGGGTCTGGTATTGCTGGTCCGTCAGGCCGGTGACCGCCAGCGGCATGCCTTCCTTGGGATGGGCACCGGCGTAGGCATTGAACTCGCCGGGCATGGCGCACATGTTTTCACGGTTCAGGCCCAGTACGATATCTTGAGGCAACTTGGCGTTGGGTTGCAGCGGTGCGTTATGGCCCAGCTCCAGCATGCGTGCCATCAAGGCCGCCTGGCTGCCCTGGGCGTCCAGCACCGAGTAAAAGCCCTTTTGCTGCCAGGCCTGCTTGCCAAAGGCGTCATAGAACAGCCGTGTGGTCGGGGTCGCCTGGCTGCGCTCGCCATCATAGACCGGCACTTTGTTTGCACCCCGGGCCGCGCCCTCGCCACTGCCCAGGTTGAGCTGGCAGGCGGAGTCGTAGCAGGCGTGGCAGGCCACGCACTTCTCGGTAAATATTGGTTGAATGTCGCGAGTGTACGAAATCGCCGGGGCGGGTCCGTCAGCCTGTGCGATGCAAGCGACCAGCGCCAGGACGGCGCTGGTGATGAGGCGAAGTGACATGTATCGGGTCCCGGTTCAATGCGTACGCTGAAAATTTGCCGGTGATTCTACCGGGCCATACTCCCCAGCAACATGAACGATATTCATGCAAAAACTGCGCATGCTCTAAATCGGCACAGGTTTGTTATGATTCACGCCCTCCGAAATGCCTGACCAGAGTAGTCCCATGTCCGATCGTAGCGTTCGTCTGCAAGCCCTTCATCAAGCCCTCAAGGAACGTATCCTGATCCTCGACGGCGGCATGGGCACGATGATCCAAAGCTACAAGCTTGAGGAAAATGACTACCGTGGCAAACGCTTCGCCGACTGGCCCAGCGACGTCAAGGGTAACAACGACCTGCTGGTGATCACCCGTCCAGACGTAATCGGCGGCATCGAAAAAGCCTACCTGGATGCCGGCGCCGACATCCTCGAAACCAACACCTTCAACGCCACGCGCATCTCCATGGCCGACTACGGCATGGAAGCGCTGGCGTTTGAGCTAAACGTAGAAGGCGCACGCCTGGCGCGCAAGATCGCCGACGCCAAAACGGCGGAAACCCCGGACAAGCCGCGTTTCGTCGCAGGCGTGCTCGGCCCGACCAGCCGCACCTGCTCGCTGTCGCCCGACGTGAACAACCCCGGCTACCGCAACGTGACCTTCGATGAATTGGTGGAAAACTACACCGAGGCCACCAAAGGCCTGATCGAAGGCGGTGCCGACCTGATCCTGATCGAAACCATTTTCGACACCCTCAATGCCAAGGCCGCGATCTTCGCCGTGCAAGGCGTGTTCGAGGAATTGAATATTGAGCTGCCGATCATGATTTCCGGCACCATCACCGACGCCTCCGGGCGTACCCTGTCGGGCCAGACCACCGAAGCGTTCTGGAACTCCGTGGCCCACGCCAAGCCGATTTCCGTGGGCCTCAACTGCGCCCTGGGTGCCAGCGAGCTGCGTCCGTACCTGGAAGAATTGTCGAACAAGGCCAACACCCACGTTTCTGCCCACCCGAACGCCGGCCTGCCCAACGAATTCGGCGAATACGACGAGTTGCCGTCACAAACAGCCAAGGTCATCGAAGAGTTCGCCCAGAGCGGCTTCCTCAACATTGTCGGCGGCTGCTGCGGCACCACGCCGGGCCACATCGAGGCCATCGCCAAGGCCGTGGCCGGTTACGCGCCGCGCCAGATCCCGGATATTCCGAAGGCTTGCCGCCTGTCAGGCCTGGAGCCGTTCACCATCGATCGCAGCTCGTTGTTCGTCAACGTCGGCGAGCGCACCAACATCACCGGCTCGGCCAAGTTCGCCCGCCTGATCCGTGAAGATAACTACACCGAAGCCCTGGAAGTCGCGCTGCAGCAGGTGGAAGCCGGCGCCCAGGTGATCGACATCAACATGGACGAGGGCATGTTGGATTCGAAGAAGGCCATGGTGACCTTCCTCAATCTGATCGCCGGCGAGCCGGACATCTCCCGCGTGCCGATCATGATCGACTCCTCCAAGTGGGACGTGATCGAGGCCGGCCTCAAGTGCATCCAGGGCAAGGGCATCGTCAACTCCATCAGCATGAAGGAAGGCGTGGAGCAGTTCATCCACCACGCCAAGCTGTGCAAGCGCTATGGCGCTGCGGTGGTGGTGATGGCGTTCGATGAAGCCGGCCAGGCCGACACCGAAGCGCGCAAGAAAGAGATCTGCAAACGCTCCTACGACATCCTGGTGAATGAAGTCGGCTTCCCACCGGAAGACATCATCTTCGACCCGAACATCTTTGCGGTCGCCACCGGTATCGAAGAGCACAACAACTACGCCGTCGACTTTATCAACGCCTGCGCCTACATCCGTGACGAGCTGCCGTATGCACTGACCTCCGGCGGCGTGTCCAACGTGTCGTTCTCGTTCCGTGGCAACAACCCGGTGCGTGAGGCAATCCATTCGGTGTTCCTGCTGTATGCGATCCGCAACGGCCTGACCATGGGCATCGTCAACGCCGGCCAGCTGGAGATCTACGACCAGATCCCGGCCGAGCTGCGTGATGCCGTGGAAGACGTGGTGCTCAACCGCACGCCGGACGGCACCGACGCCCTGCTCGCCATCGCCGACAAGTACAAGGGCGACGGCAGCGTCAAGGAAGCCGAGACCGAAGAATGGCGTGGCTGGGACGTGAACAAGCGCCTGGAACACGCGCTGGTCAAAGGCATCACTACGCACATCGTGGAAGACACCGAGGAATCGCGGCTGTCGTTTGCGCGCCCGATCGAAGTGATCGAAGGCCCGCTGATGTCCGGCATGAACATCGTCGGCGACCTGTTTGGCGCAGGTAAGATGTTCCTGCCCCAGGTGGTGAAATCTGCCCGCGTGATGAAACAGGCGGTAGCGCACTTGATCCCGTTCATCGAACTCGAAAAAGGCGACAAGCCGGAAGCCAAGGGCAAGATCCTGATGGCAACCGTAAAAGGCGACGTGCACGACATCGGCAAAAACATTGTCGGCGTGGTGCTCGGCTGCAACGGCTATGACATCGTCGACCTGGGCGTAATGGTGCCGGCAGAGAAGATCCTGCAGGTGGCCAAGGAACAGAAGTGCGACATTATCGGGCTGTCCGGCCTGATCACCCCGTCCCTGGACGAGATGGTCCATGTGGCTCGCGAGATGCAGCGCCAGGACTTCCACCTGCCGCTGATGATCGGTGGCGCCACCACCTCCAAGGCGCACACGGCGGTAAAGATCGAGCCCAAGTACAGTAACGATGCCGTGGTGTACGTCACTGACGCCTCCCGCGCCGTGGGCGTGGCGACGCAGTTGCTGTCCAAGGAACTGAAAGCCGGCTTCGTGGAGCGCACCCGCGAGGAGTACGTGGAAGTGCGCGAGCGCACCTCGAACCGCAGCGCCCGCACCGAGCGCCTGAGCTATCCCGCCGCCATCGCCAAAAAGCCACAGTTCGACTGGAGCACTTACAGCCCGGTGGTGCCGACCTTTACCGGCGCCAAGGTGCTGGACAATATCGACCTCAAGGTGCTGGCCGAGTACATCGACTGGACACCGTTCTTCATTTCCTGGGACCTGGCGGGCAAATTCCCACGCATTCTTACTGACGAAGTCGTCGGTGAAGCGGCCACCGCGCTGTACGCCGATGCCCAGGAAATGCTCAAGAAATTGATCGACGAAAAACTCATCAGCGCCCGTGCGGTGTTCGGTTTCTGGCCGACCAACCAGGTGCAGGACGACGACCTGGAAGTCTACGGCGACGACGGCCAGCCGATCGCAAAACTGCACCACCTGCGCCAGCAGATCATCAAGACCGATGGCAAGCCAAACTTCTCCCTGGCCGACTTCGTAGCGCCCAAGGACAGCGGTGTGACTGACTACATCGGTGGTTTTATCACCACCGCCGGTATCGGTGCCGAAGAAGTCGCCAAGGCCTACCAGGACGCGGGCGACGACTACAACTCGATCATGGTCAAGGCCCTGGCCGACCGCCTGGCCGAAGCCTGCGCTGAATGGCTGCACCAGCAAGTGCGTAAAGAGCACTGGGGCTACGCCAAGGATGAGCAATTGGACAACGAGGCGCTGATCAAAGAGCAATACAGCGGCATCCGCCCTGCCCCCGGTTACCCCGCGTGCCCGGATCACACCGAGAAAGCCCAGTTGTTTCAACTGCTCGACCCCGAGGCCCGCGAAATGCATGCAGGTCGTAGCGGCGTGTTCCTCACCGAGCATTACGCGATGTTCCCGGCGGCGGCCGTCAGCGGCTGGTACTTCGCCCACCCGCAGGCGCAGTACTTTGCCGTGGGTAAGGTCGACAAGGACCAGGTGGCGAGCTACACCGCGCGCAAAGGCCAGGACCTGAGTGTGACCGAACGTTGGCTGGCGCCGAACCTGGGCTACGACAACTAAGCCCACGACAACTAAGCCCGGCTGGATTGTCTATGCTATCCCTCACACACCTGGTGTCGAGGGATGTATGGACGATCCAATCAACAACAAGCCCCCTACCTTCTGGCAGATGCTGCACAGCGTGATCGCGGCCGCGTTTGGCGTGCAAAGCGGCAAGAACCGCGCTCGCGACTTTACCCACGGCAGGCCCAGCCACTTTGTAGCGTTGGGCATTCTGTTCACGGTGGTGTTTGCCCTGACGTTGTTCGGTATCGTCAAGCTGGTGCTGCTGTTGGCCGGCGTCTAGCGCAGCAGCAGTTGCAGGCTGAAGGGGTAACGGTAGGACGCCGGCTTGCCGACGGCAGACAGTGCACGGAAATCCACTGGCGCCGCTGGCGCCAACAACCGTTGTGCCTGGGTGGCGTCTATCAACTGGAACAGCGCTTCCTGGCGGTCGCGCCCGCCATGGGCGTCGATTGGCACGCCCTTGGCATCATCATGGATCAACACCATCGCCCACCCGCCCAGGGTGAAATGCCCGGCGACCAGTGTACTCAGCCGTCCATCCAGCCGTGCCTGCAAAATCTGCGGCGAACTGTTCACCGCACTGAACAACACCTCCTGACCCGGCACCCGCCCACTGTCCTGTAGCGCCTGCATGGCGCCAAGCGCCATTTCGTCGTTGGCCGACCACACCAGCGCGGTCTGCGGGTAGCGCTTGAACAACAGCACCGCTTGCTCGAACGCGCGCTGGCGGCTCCATTCGCCGGAGACCAACTGGCGCAGGCGCACTTCAGGGTGCTCAGCCAGGGCACGGCGCAGGCCCTTTTCGCGCAGCTGCGCGGCCGGGGTCGTCTTGGTGCCGGAGAATGCCAGCAGGTCGATGGATTCGCCAGGCTTTGCAGGGCCGTGCTGGCGCAGCAAGTCGGTCAGCATCAAATAACCGGCCTGCTCGTCGTTGGCGACCATGCTGCCCATCACGTCGGCGTCGTTGCGGGCGTTCAGCAATTGCACCTGATCGGCGGTCAGCGCGTTATTCACAATCAGCAGCTTGACCCCGCTCCCCTGGGCCATGCGCAGGATCTGCGGGGCAACGTATTGCTCGTTCACCAACACCAGGTAATCCGGCCGCTCGCTGCCTTGCAGTGCCTCGCGCGCCTGATTCAGGGTGTTGCGGGTGTCACGCTCGGAATAGCGCACACGCAAATGCAGGCCGAGGTCCTTGGCTCCGGCCTGCATGAACTGCGCGTAGCTGACCCAGAAGGTTTCCGTCGACATGCCAGGGTTGAGAAACACCACCGACGTGGCATGGGCCATCGCCCCGTACGCCGATCCCAGCAACCACACGCACGCAATCAGCACCTTCGACATTGATGTTCAGCCCCGGATATTTGACCGTCATGATAATGGCATTGCGACAGTCAATCGAGGCTGTTTACTGGTGGCTTACCCAAAACACGGCAGTTCCCACCACCAGAATGATCAGGAACAGAATGGCCCAGGCATCTACGGTACTGTCGGGTTTACGGGCTTTTGTCGGGTTACTCATCGCATCGCCTCTTGTCGGTTTTATAGGTGATTACGTTCAAACACGCTCACAGTAAAGTTGACGATTGCCCGCATGACAAATGTGGGTATGGCGATAACGGTTCTCATTAGTCGATTTGGTTATTTGCATATACTCAAACATCGCTTTTGCGCATAAACGCAAACTGGTATCTTGCCCCGGCTCCGTTGGGAGTGCGCGGCCGTGCGCGCAGATTTGCCGAGAACAGGACCTATATGTACGTATACGACGAATACGATCAGCGCATCATCGAGGACCGCGTCAAGCAGTTCCGTGATCAGACCCGACGCTACCTAGCAGGTGAACTGAGCGAAGAAGAGTTCCGCCCTCTGCGCCTGCAAAATGGCCTTTATGTTCAGCGCTTTGCGCCGATGCTGCGGGTGGCCGTGCCCTATGGCCAACTGACGTCGCGCCAGACGCGCATGATGGCCAAGATTGCCCGCGACTTCGACAAAGGCTACGCCCACATCAGTACCCGCCAGAACGTACAGTTCAACTGGCCGGCGCTGGAAGATGTGCCGGACATCCTGGCTGAACTGGCTACCGTGCAGATGCACGCCATTCAGACCAGCGGTAACTGCCTGCGCAACGTGACCACCGACCAATTCGCCGGCGTGGCCGCTGACGAACTGATCGACCCACGCCCCTGGTGTGAAATCGTCCGTCAATGGACCACCTTCCACCCAGAATTCGCCTACCTGCCGCGCAAGTTCAAGATCGCCATCAATGGCTCGACCTCGGACCGTGCCGCCATCGAAGTGCACGACATCGGCCTAGAGCCGGTGCACAACGAAGCCGGCGAGCTGGGCTTCCGCGTACTGGTTGGTGGTGGCCTCGGCCGTACACCGGTGGTCGGTGCGTTCATCAACGAGTTCCTGCCATGGCAGGACCTGTTGAGCTACCTCGACGCGATCCTGCGGGTCTACAACCGCTATGGCCGTCGTGACAACAAGTACAAGGCCCGGATCAAGATCCTGGTCAAGGCGCTGACCCCTGAGGTCTTCGCCCAGAAAGTCGATGCTGAGATGGAATACCTGCGCGGCGGCCAGACCACCCTGACCGAAGCCGAAGTGCACCGCGTGGCCAAGCACTTCGTCGACCCTGAGTACAAGGCGTTGAGCAATCAGGACGCCGAGCTCTCAGCACTGGACAAAGAACACCCCGGTTTCGCCCGTTGGCGCACCCGCAACACCCTGGCGCACAAGAAGCCAGGCTATGTGGCAGTGACCCTGTCGCTGAAACCGACCGGCGTTGCCCCAGGCGATATCACCGACAAACAGCTGGACGCCGTCGCCGACCTGGCCGAGCGCTACAGCTTCGGCCAACTGCGCACCTCCCACGAGCAGAACATCATTCTCGCGGACGTTGAGCAGAGCCAGCTGTTCACCCTGTGGGGCGAACTGCGCGAAGGCGGTTTTGCCACGCCGAACATCGGCCTGTTGACCGATATCATCTGCTGCCCGGGCGGCGACTTCTGCTCGCTGGCCAACGCCAAGTCGATCCCGATTGCCGAATCGATCCAGCGCCGTTTCGACGACCTGGACTACCTGTTCGACATCGGCGAGCTGGACCTGAACATCTCCGGTTGCATGAACGCCTGTGGTCACCACCACGTCGGCCACATCGGCATCCTGGGCGTGGACAAGAAAGGCGAAGAATTCTACCAAGTGTCCCTGGGTGGCAGCGCCAGCCGCGATGCGAGCCTGGGCAAGATCCTCGGCCCGTCCTTCGCCCAGGAAGCCATGCCTGAGGTGATCGGCAAGCTGATCGACGTGTACATCGAACAGCGCACCGAAGATGAACGTTTCATCGACACCTACCAGCGCATCGGCATCGACCTGTTCAAGGAGCGCGTCTATGCAGCGAATCATTAAGAACAACGAAGTCCTCGACGAAACCTGGCACCTGCTGCCCAAGGACGCGAGCTTTGACGGCATCTCCAACTGCGACGACCTGATCGTGCCGTTGGCGCTGTGGCGCGAACACGGCCACGCCCTCAAGGCCCGCGACGGCGGCCTGGGTGTGTGGCTGGACGCCGATGAAGAAGCCGAAGAGATCGGTGAAGACGTGGAACACTTCCAGGTCATCGCGCTGAACTTCCCGGCGTTCACCGACGGCCGCAACTACTCCAACGCCCGCTTGTTGCGTGACCGTTACGGCTACAAAGGCGAGCTGCGTGCGATTGGCGACGTGCTGCGCGACCAGTTGTTCTACCTGCGCCGTTGCGGGTTCGATGCGTTCGCCCTGCGCGCCGACAAAGACCCGTACGAAGCCCTGGAAAGCCTCAAGGACTTTTCGGTGACGTACCAGGCGGCAACGGATGAACCGCTGCCGTTGTTTCGTCGTCGCCAATAAACCGTAGGAGCGGGCTTGCCCGCGAAGATCGTCAACGATAACGCGTGAATCCTGGATGAACGTGTTGTCTGTGAGGTCTTCGCGAGCAAGCTCGCTCCTACAGGTTCTCGCTGATCAATCCTAATACCTGCTTCTGCCCTACGCTGCACGGCACCCCTTCCGGCTGCGCCCGTACCGCTTCGATCACCCCCAGTAGTTGCGCCTTGCTATGGGCCAGTTGCGCCTGCATGGCTTCGATCTGCGTGACCTTGCGCTCCAGCGCCTCGATCAACTCTTCGCGCTTGTGCTCGCCCGGCGCAGGCATCAGCGCCTTGAGCTCCTGCAGGGTAAAGCCTGCCTGTTGCGCGCTCTGGATCAGTTGCAGGGTTTGCAGGGCCTCCGGCGCATAACGCCGGTACCCATTGGACTGGCGTCCTACCTGGCTGATCAGGCCCTCGGCCTCATAAAAGCGGATCCGCGACGCCGCCAGCCCACTCTGCTTTGCCAGCTCCCCAATATTCATCACGGCACCTGCTTGACATTAAAGTTAACTTTAAGCTTAGCCTGAGGCTTCCCCCACTCAGGAGTCAACCCATGTCACCCTTTGAAGCCCTGCAACTGCCCAATGGCCAGGTCCTCCCCAATCGTATCGCCAAGGCGGCGATGGAAGAAAATATGGCCGATGGCAATCAGGCGCCGTCCCGTGAGTTGAAGCAACTGTACAAGGCCTGGGCGGACGGCAAGCCAGGCGTGTTGATCACCGGCAACGTGATGGTCGACCGCCGGGCCATGACCGGCCCCGGTGGCGTGGCCCTCGAAGATGAGCAGCATCTGGCGAGCTTTCGCGAATGGGCCGACGTCGCCCGCAGCAACGGCGTGCACTTCTGGGTACAACTCAGCCACCCAGGGCGCCAGACGCCAGCCAACCTGCGCCAGCAAGCCCTTGCACCGTCCGCCGTCGCGCTCGACCTCGGCGGTTTCTCGAAAATGTTTGCCACACCCAAGGCCATGACCGAGGACGACATCCAGGACGTGATCCAGCGCTTCGCCACCAGCGCACGCCTGGCCGAAAAAGCCGGGTTTACCGGCGTGCAGATCCACGGTGCCCACGGCTACTTGCTCAGCCAGTTCCTGTCGCCGTTGAGCAACCAGCGCACCGACCGCTGGGGCGGCTCCCTGGAGAACCGTGCGCGCCTGTTGCTGGACGTAATCCGGGCAGTGCGCGCCAATGTCAGCCCGGCGTTTTGTGTATCCGTCAAACTCAACTCCGCCGATTTCCAGCGGGGTGGCTTTGCAGAAGCCGACGCACGCACCGTGGTCGAAATGCTCAACCCGCTGCCCATCGACCTGCTGGAGTTATCCGGCGGCAGCTACGAGGCACCGGCCATGCAAGGCGAAGCGCGTGACGGTCGCACCCTGGCGCGTGAGGCGTATTTCCTGGAATTCGCCAGTCAACTGGCGACGATCGCCAAGATGCCGCTGCTGGTCACCGGCGGTATCCGTCGGCTGCCCATCGTGCAACAGGTACTGGACAGTGGCGTCGCCATGGCCGGGATCGCCACAGCATTGACGCTGGAGCCGCAATTGATCCAACACTGGCGCGAAGGCCGCGACCCCAACCCGCAACTTAAGCCCATCGACTGGAAGCGCAAGCCCCTGGCGTCACTGGCCATCCTCGCCGTCGTGCGCTATCAGATGCGCCGGCTCAGCCGCGGCCATTTGCCCAAGGCCAACGTCGCGCCGTGTATGGCGTTGGTGCGTGACCAGTGGTTTCTTGCGCGGCGTACCCGGCAATACCGGGCAGCCATGACGCAATCTTCACATTAAAGGCTGAACATCCGCCGTGATCGAACTGTCCCCTATTGATCAGCAGTTTTTAACCTCACTGACGATTGGAGTTCTTCATGGCGAAAATCAACCTGGCCCAGCAATTGGCGACCACCCTTGAACAGGCGGGCATCAAGCGCATCTGGGGCCTGACCGGCGACAGCCTCAATGGCCTCACCGACGCCCTGCGTACCATGGACAGCATCGAGTGGATGCATGTGCGCCACGAAGAAGTGGCGGCCTTTGCCGCAGGCGCCGAAGCGGCGGCCACGGGCGAATTGACGGTGTGCGCCGGCAGTTGCGGGCCGGGCAACCTGCACTTGATCAATGGCCTGTTCGACTGCCATCGCAACCATGTGCCGGTGCTCGCGATTGCCGCGCAGATCCCATCGTCGGAGATCGGCCTGAACTACTTCCAGGAAACCCATCCCCAGGAATTGTTCAAGGAGTGCAGCCACTTCATCGAACTGGTCACCAACCCCGAGCAGATGCCCCACGTGCTGCACCGCGCCATGCGTTCGGCGATCCTCAATCGCGGCGTCGCGGTCGTGGTGATTCCAGGCGATGTGTCGCTGCTGGAAGTGGAAGACAAGCTCAAGCCATGGCCAGCCTTGCATGCGCCACGCACGCTGCCTGCGGATCAGGACCTGCAACGCCTCATCGAAATCCTGGAAAGCAGCCAGAAAACCACCCTGCTCTGTGGCAGCGGTTGTGCCGGCGCCCACGATCAGGTGGTGGCCCTGGCTGACGCTCTCGGCGCTCCCGTGGTACACGCCCTGCGCGGCAAAGAACATGTGGAATGGGACAACCCGTTCGACGTGGGCATGACCGGCCTGATTGGCTTCAGCTCCGGCTATCACGCCATGCTCGACTGCGATACCTTGATCATGCTCGGCACCGACTTCCCCTACCGCCAGTTCTACCCAACGGACGCGAAGATCATCCAGATCGACCGCAACCCCCAGGCCCTCGGCCGTCGCGCCACGCTGGACCTGGGCATTGCCGCGGATGTCAGCGAAACCATCGGCGCCCTGCTGCCGCGCTTGACGCGCAAGACTGATCGCAGCTTCCTTGAAACCTCCTTGAAACATTATGAGAAAGCCCGCCAGGGGCTGGACGACTTGGCTCAGCCGTCGAAAGCCAATCGGCCGATTCACCCACAATACGTCGCACGCTTGCTCAGTGAATTGGCAGATGACGATGCGATCTTCACCGCCGATGTCGGCTCGCCCACCGTGTGGGCTGCGCGCTATTTGAAGATGAATGGCAAGCGCCGTTTGATCGGTTCGTTTAACCACGGTTCGATGGCCAATGCCATGCCCCAGGCCATCGGGGCCCAGGCAGCCTTCCCGGATCGCCAGGTGATTTCGATGTCGGGTGACGGCGGTTTCGCCATGTTAATGGGGGATTTCATCTCGTTGGCACAGTTGAACCTGCCGGTGAAAGTCATCGTGTTCGATAACTCGTCCCTGGGGTTTGTCGCGATGGAAATGAAGGCTGCGGGCTACCTGGATGCCGGCACCGAGCTGAAAAACCCGGACTTCGCGGCCATGTCCAACGCCATGGGCATCCTGGGCATTCGCGTGGAGCAGTCCGAAGACCTGGAACCGGCCCTGCGCCGCGCCCTCGCCCACGACGGCCCAGTGCTGGTGGACGTGGTCACCGCGACCCAGGAGTTGGTGATGCCGCCGACCATCAAGTTGGAACAGGCCAAGGGTTTCAGCCTGTATATGCTCAAGGCGGTGATGAGTGGCCGTGGCGATGAAGTGATCGAACTGGCGCGCACCAACTGGTTGCGCTAACACAGGGAAGCGCCGTAGCGGACCGCGTTGGCGTTCTTGCTGGTAGATCAGCTGGCCTGACAACGCGCAAAAAAGACCCGGCGGTCATCGCCGGGTCCATAGCAATCAAGCGTGCTGTTTTGCCACCCACTTGCTGTAGGCATCAATAAATGCCTGCAGGAACGGCTTGGTCTTTTCCGACACCTTGCCCGCCTCGTCAAACACGCTGCCCGCGCCGCCCAGGTAGGCCTCCGGCTGCTGCATGCAGGGCACATCGAGGAATACCAGGGACTGACGCAGGTGATGGTTGGCGCCAAATCCACCAATCGCACCTGGCGATACGCTGATGACCGCGCCCGGCTTACCACTCCATGCGCTCTGCCCATAAGGTCGAGAACCGACGTCGATGGCATTCTTCAGCGGGGCGGGCACGGAGCGGTTGTATTCCGGGGTCACGAACAACACCGCGTCGGATGAGCTCACCTGTTTGCGGAAAGTACTGTAGGCTGCCGGCGGTGTCGCACCGTCAATATCTTCGTTGTAGAGCGGCAAATCGCCAATTTCCACAATGTTCAACTGCAGGTTGGCAGGGGCCAGTTCGGCCAGTGCCAGCGCGACCTTACGGTTGATCGAGTCTTTTCTCAAGCTACCGACCACGACGGCTACGGTGTAGACCTTGCTCATTGGGGTTTCCCGACGTCTGACTAAAGGAGCTTGTAGTTATAAAGTCTTCGCGGCGTGTTCACCAGAAGGTTTTGATATTCCTGCGGGCGTTTGCCCGGCATTACGACCCGTAGGAAGAGTCTGAAAATATCAGCGAATAGTATTTTTATTCCGTAAGTAAACTACCCCGCTCCGTGACGGTCTACAGAACCGCAAATAGAGTGTTTATCTCCAGAGGTTCTAAACAGATGGCAGCAGTATTAGTCGGACAGTTTCATGCCAGAGACGCAGAAGGACGCGTGTATTCGGTGCATGAGTTCCAGGAATCCAACCCGGCGCAAGGCGACCTGGCTGGCTCGGCACCTACCACCACCTACAAGCTGGCCATTGGCGACCGTGTAGAGAAACTGGAAGGCGACGAATTCAAATTGATCCAATCAGGTACCATTCTTGTGCGCGAATCGCAAACCACCCTCGCGTCATAAGACCTCGCCTATTCACCTGCTCAGTCCTGGCCATTCAAGGCATTGACTGGGCTGGGGTGATCACGGACGACGGATCTCCGTGACCTCGATACCCTGCTCTCCCTGCACCTGCTTAAGCGTCACCATCAACTGCCCCCGCTCGCCTTCGACGGCATACATCGAACGCTGGTAGCCTGCCGAGTTGTAGCCCGGATGTGCGACCACCTGCCTGACCAACTCCACGCCCAGCACCGAGCCCACTTGCTCGACCACCTGTTCCTGGGAGCGAATAAAGGCTTCAAGTGCCAGGTTTTCCGGCGGGATTTCGCGTTGAGTGTCGAAGAGATAAGCAGCCACGCAGCCGACGGTCACTAGGACCAGCAGTTGCTTGGCCGTTACCCCGAGGAATATCGAGGGTAAAGGCATATGGGACCAGACCTGTTCTTGTTGTTAATGCCGGTAGCCGGCTGTGGTCGTTGATGATCAGCGCAGCCATTCTATTGAATACGCAGCCCGCTGCACATAGACTCCGGCGATGCGTTTACGTCATATCGAAGTGATTCAGGCCATCTTGCAGACCGGACACCTCGGCACGGCCGCCGAGTGGTTGCAACTTTCCGTGGGCGATGTAGACGCGGCGCTCAAGGACGCCGAGCAGCAGCTTGGTTTCATGCTGTTCGCCAGTGTGCGTGGACGCTTGCAGGCCACCCGGGAAACCCTCGAGCTGCAAGCCGAAATCGCCCATGTCTATGAAGCGCTGGAACCAGTACAACGACTGGCCAGCCGCTTGAAACACCCTCACGCCCCGACCCTGCGCGCCCTCTGCACGCCGCCCCTGGCCAATCAGCTGTTGCCGCACAGCATTGCGCTACTGCGCCGGCGTTTCCAGGACACTCCGTGCAACCTGTCGAGCCAGACGACCCGAGAGATCGTCAGGAGCCTGCTGCTGCACGAAGCCGATGTGGGCTTGAGCCTGCATGACCCGGAACACCCGCAGATTCACAGCACCGTACTGGCTCAGGGCAAACTGCAGTTGCTCGCCCCCCATGGCTGGCTCAAGCCCAAACAGAAATACATCGCGCTACAGGAGCTGGCAGGACAATCGATGATCGGCCTGGAAGGCCAGGACCCGCTCAGCCGCCTGTTGGACGCCAAGCTGCAAGCCCTGCGCCCGCAGCCGGTGGTGCAGACGCGCGTACAGACCTATCAGATGATGCGCAGCCTGGTGGAAGCCGGAGAAGGCCTGGCAGTGGTCGACCCCTTCACCGCGTTCGGCGCACGGGAGGCTGGGCTGGATGCGTGCCCGGTGTCGCCGCCGATCCTGATCAGCCTGTACGCGCTCACCCTCAAGGACGGCGTGACCACCCCGGCGCTGAATGCGCTGCTGGAGATCGTCACGCAAAAGGCCGAGGGCCTGCTCGCCAGCGACACAAAACCCCTCCCCCCTACACCTTGAACAACCGATACCAGAATATCGCCACTTCGCGGGTTTGCGGGTCAATGCCTCGATAGCGCAGGTGGTCGACCCCACCCATCACGTAGCCGCAACGCTCATACAATCGGCAGGCGCCGAGGTTGTTGTTCTGGGTTTCCAGCATCATGCCCGGCAGGTTTTTCTTGCGGCTCCAGAACTGCGCCACATCCAGCAACGCGTTGGCTACCCCGTGGCGTCGCGCGGGCAAGGCCACTGCCAGCTCGTCGACATGGGCAAAACCATTCCAATTGGTGCTGACCACGATATGTCCCACCGGGCGATCATCCAGGTAGGCCATGAAGATTGCGCTGTCGGGCGCATCGCGGAAACTGGCGAACTCTTCAGGGTCGATGCCATAACACTTGCGGTACGGCAATATTCGCTCCACGGGCCATTGATCGACTCGCTTGCCCATCTGTGGCTCACCGTAGGCGCTGACCTCAAAGCTGAAATCATTACCCCACACGTAGGCATCAAAACCTTCGTCGGCGACCCGTACATTGAGCCCTGGATACTTCGGGTTCATTACAGCTTGCATAAACGTCCTTAACCCTTGATGCAATCAACGGTGTAACAACGACCACTGCCGTCATCTTCGTGTTGCAACCCATGAACATCGGCGACAAAACCGGGGAAACTGCTATCGAACGTCCGGGCAAAAGCCAGGTAGTCAATGATCGAGCGCGTCGACTCGGTAAAGCGCTCGCCCGGCATGATCAACGGAATGCCCGGCGGATAAGGCACCAGCATCACGGCTGCGATGCGCCCTGGCAAGGCGTCGATGGAAACCGCTTCCACTTCACCCCTGACCAACTGGTCGTAGGCGTCGGCGGGTTTCATCGCGATTTCCGGCAGAACGGTGTACATCCGTTTGAGGTGTTTCGCGGTGGCGTTGCTGCGGTAACAGCTGTGCAATTGGTCGCACAGGTCGCGCAGGCCCAGGCCTTGATAGCGCGTCGGGCCTTGGGCAAAAACCGAGGGCAGGCAACTGGCCAGGCTGACATTGGCGTCGTAGCTGCGCTTGAATTCCAGCAACTCGGTGAGCAAGGTACTCCATTTGCCCTTGGTGATGCCCATGGAAAACAGTACGAGGAAAGAATACAGCCCGGTTTTTTCCACCACCAGGCCCCGCTCCCAGAGGAATTTGCTGACAACCGCTGCGGGAATCCCGCAATCGCTGAGGGCACCTCCCGCAGTGAGGCCGGGCATCACCAGTGTCACCTTGATCGGGTCCAGTAGCACATAGTCTTCGGCCACGTCGCCAAAGCCATGCCAGTCATCTTGAGGGTGCAACAGCCAATCTGCGGTGACGACGCGGTCGATTCCGGCTACCGACGGCGGCTGCCAGATCGAAAACCACCAGTCCTCTTCAGCAATGTGCTGGCGCAAGTTGGCCAACGCGCGGCGAAAACTCAACGCCTCGTCGAACATTTCCTGCAACAGCGAACGCCCGGCCGGACCTTCCATCATCGCCGACGCCACATCCAGCGAAGCAATGATGCTGTATTGCGGCGAGGTGGAGATATGCATCATGAAGGCTTCGTTGAAACGGTCACGGTCCAACTGGCGGGCGCCGCCATCTTGCACATGGATCATCGAGGCCTGGCTGAAAGCCGCCAGCAGCTTGTGGGTCGAGTGGGTGGTGAATACCAGTGGGCTGTCCGGAGTGCGCGAGGTGCCCATGCCGTAGCGCCCGGCGAAAAACTCATGAAACGCGGCGTAGGCGTACCAGGCCTCATCAAAATGCAGCACCTCGACGCTATTGCCCAGTTGCTGCTTGATCAGCTCAGCGTTGTAGCACAAGCCATCGTAGGTGGAGTTGGTCACCACCGCCAGCTTCACTTTCGGCGGGCGGCCACGGGTGAGCGGGCTGGCGTCGATCTTGGCGCGGATGGATTCGGGGCTGAACTCGCTCAAGGGAATCGGACCGATAATCCCCAGCTCGTTACGTTCGGGGCACAGGTACAACGGGATGGCGCCGGTCATGATGATCGAGTGCAGCACCGACTTATGGCAATTGCGGTCCACCAGCACCAGGTCATCGCGCCCGACCATGGAATGCCAGACGATCTTGTTGGCGGTGGACGTGCCGTTGATGACGAAAAAGGTGTGATCGGCGCCAAAGTTGCGCGCTGCGCGGGCCTCGGCTTCAGCCAGAGGCCCGGTGTGGTCCAGCAGCGAGCCCAGTTCGGGCACTGACACAGACAGGTCCGAGCGCAGGGTGTTTTCCCCGAAGAACTGATGAAACGCCTGCCCCACCGGGCTCTTGCGGTAGGCCACGCCACCGCCATGACCGGGGGTGTGCCAGGAATAGTTGGAGTCGGCGGTGTGCTGCACCAGCGCCTTGAAGAACGGCGGCAACAGGCCATCCAAATAAGTGCGGGCCGCGCGCGCGACTTGCCGCGCAAGGAACGGCACGGTGTCTTCGAACAGGTAGAGAATGCCGCGCAGTTGGTTGAGCTCGCTCATGGCGTCGGCGGGCGCGTTTTCCAGGGTAACTTGCTCGCCCAGGGCAAAGATTGGCAAGTTGGGTGCCCGCAGCCGCGCCAGGCGGATCAGCTCGACCATGTTTTGCAGCAGATGGGTATTCTCGCCAGCGCCCTCGGCGGCGATCAGCATGCACGCCAAACCGTGATGGGTGGAAGCCACCAGTCGCCCCTCGGCGTAATCCACGGCGGAAAAAATACTGAAGCCCTCTTGTTCCAGCTCTCGGGCGATACCTCGGACCCGGTCACCGGCAACGGTGTCGGCCTTGATGTCACGGTGCACGATAAGGACAGGAAACTTCAGGTCTTTGTACATGAGTGCTTGTAGTCCTGAGGGCTATGCACTCAAGGGTAGAAGCTTGGGGGCGATGACGCGAATGAAGATTTTTAAAGCGCGGTAACCCACAGTAGAAGCCGGCTCGCCGGCTCCTGAGGGGTTTGACTCATTGTTGGGTCAGGGTCGACCACAACGCCGGCGCACCCGCCGATTTGGCAATCGCTTCCAACCGCGCCGCATGCTCGGCCAGATCCTGCTCACTGGCGCGGATGATCGTGGTTGGCTTGCGGTCGGCCGGCAAGCGGCGGATTTCCGAAGGGCGGTTACCCGAACCCTCCGCCGAGCCGCTGCCGTCAGAGGCGTTACCGGCCAGGGACAGGCTGGTCTGCCCGCCGGTCATGGTCAGGTAGACGTCGGCAAGAATCTCGGAGTCGAGCAAGGCGCCGTGGAGTTCACGGCCGGAGTTATCGACGCCATAACGTTTGCACAAGGCATCGAGGCTGTTGCGCTGGCCGGGGTGACGCTCACGGGCCATCATCAAGGTGTCGAGGATCGAGCAGTGCTGGGAAATGTCTGCGCGATCGGTCTGCCCCATCAGGGCAAATTCGTTGTTGATGAAGCCGACGTCAAACGCCGCGTTATGGATGATCAGCTGGGCGCCGTTGATGAATTCGAAGAACTCATCGGCGACTTCAGCGAAACGCGGCTTGCCCTTGAGGAATTCGTCAGTGATACCGTGGACGCCGATCGCGCCTTCGTCACTGTCGCGGTCCGGTTGCAGGTAGACGTGGAAGTGACGCCCGGTGAGGCGCCGACCCATCAATTCGACACAGCCGATTTCAATGATCCGGTGGCCGTCGGTCACCGGCATGCCGGTGGTTTCGGTATCGAGTACAACAGATCGGATGGCCATCAGGGTTCAGCTCTCAACGGTGTGGTGTGATTCAAGGGCCGCGATATTAACACGTGAGTCGGCATCAGCTCTGCTTGTAGCCGCGCACTTCGTCCACGCCACGGTTGGCCAATTGGTCGGCGCGCTCGTTGCCAGGATGGCCGATGTGACCACGCACCCACTTCCAGGTGATGTCATGGCGATTGCATTGCTCGTCGAGGAGTTGCCACAGGTCGGCATTTTTTACCGGTTCCTTGGCCGCCGTCTTCCAGCCGCGTTTCTTCCAGTTGACCATCCACTCGTTGATGCCCTTCATCACGTATTGCGAGTCGGTCACCAGCAGCACGTTGCAGCGGCGCTTGAGTTCTTCCAGGCCGCGAATGGCGCCCATCAGTTCCATACGGTTGTTGGTGGTATTAGGCTCGCCGCCCCACAACTCTTTCTCTACGCCCTTGCACACCAGCAACGCGCCCCAGCCGCCAGGGCCCGGGTTGCCCTTGCAGGCGCCATCGGTGAAGAGTTCTACGCTATCGGTCATCGGTTGCTCGGTATTCATTCAAAAAGAGGGTCATGCATCGCTTTGCTTGCGGTTGACCTTGGCCATCGGCATCGGCACCAGCTTGCCCATCGGCTCGCGGCGTACCGGTTGCACCGGCCGCAACCCAACCACGATCTTGCGCGCCACCAGCAGATAGAAGCCGCCACCCGACAATTGCCACGCACCTGCGCGGCGCTCCCAGCCAGCCAGGCGGGCTTGCCACTTGGTCGACGCAAGCGGCGGACGATAGCACCCGAAGCGGCGTTTCTCCAGCGCGAAGCCCAGCAGGTTCAGCCAGTCTCCTACCCGCTGCGGCGAGATACAGCGCGCCTGGCGCAAGGCGTCGTGGGCGAATACATGGCGCAAGCCCCAACTGCTCCAAGGGTTGATCCCGACAATAAGCAAATGGCCACCAGGGCGTACGCTGCTCGCCGCTTCGCGCAGCAAACCGTGGGGCGACAGGCAGAAATCCAGGCCATGCTGCAACACCACCACGTCGGCAGCGTGCTCGCTCAAGGGCCAGGCCTGTTCCTCGCAGACGATCTCTACCCCTGGCAACGGCGCGCCCAGGCGCACATTGCGCTGCACTTGGGGGGCGCACGGCGGCGTTTCGGCCGAAGGACCGTAATGCACCAGGTAGCCACCAAAGAACCGGCCCAGCTCGTCTTCGAGCATGCGCCGTTCCTCGTCCAGCAAAAATTGCCCGATCGGACCGGACAGCCATTCGCGGGCTGCGCCGATCAGGGCCAGCCACTCAGGATCGGCCTGGGCGAACGCTTTATCAGTCATTGCATTCTCCAACTCGCCTAGACGTTCTAAGATGCACCAATGTGTTCAGCTTGGCGAATCGAAGAATGATACAGATCAGTGCCCTGCCCGCCTTCACCGATAACTACATCTGGTTGTTACAAGACCCGAGTACCCAGCGCTGCGCCGTGGTCGACCCCGGCGATGCCGCGCCGGTGCTGGCTTGGCTAAAGCAGAACCCTGAGTGGGCCCTGAGCGACATCCTGATCACTCACCACCACCATGACCATGTCGGCGGCGTCGAACACCTCAAACGGGTGACTGACGCCAAGGTCTACGGCCCGGCCAACGAAAAGATCCCTGCGCGGGACGTAGCCCTGAACGATAACGATCGCATCAGCGTGCTCGGCTGGGATTTTGACATTTATACAGTGCCGGGCCACACCCTGGGGCATATCGCCTTTTATCACCTGGGCGTGCTGTTCTGTGGCGACACCCTGTTCGCCGCCGGTTGCGGGCGCCTGTTCGAAGGCACGCCAGCACAGATGCACACTTCACTTGAACGTTTGGCCGCCCTGCCCGCTGACACCTTGGTGTACTGCACCCACGAATACACGCAGAGTAATCTCAAGTTTGCCCAGGCCGTGGAACCGGACAACGCCGATATCGCCCAACGGGTGGAAATCGTCCGCCAATTACGGGAACGTGGCGAGATCACGCTGCCTTCCAACCTGGCCCTGGAAAAGCGCACCAACCCCTTTCTGCGCACCTCTGAAACATCCGTTAAACAAAAAGCGGACGAACGGAGTGGACGCGACAACCGCTCTGGGGCCGAGGTATTTGCTAGCCTGAGGGCTTGGAAAGATAAGTTCTAATAGGAAGCAATCTGATACGTAATTTCTGAATGGTTGACCGGAACCAAACGGGTTTCTAGAATCGCCCGACATTTTTGCCCGGAACTTACTTCCAGCCAATGTCGTCATCTATTCGTAAATCCAACCATTCAGACGCATTGACCCGCCTGGCTCAAGCTGTGGCGGTGGCTGTGTCCGCCACGCTGGCGGGCTGCCAATCAAGCAATTTCACCGCACAATCCACCGTGCAACCCAAGCCAAACCTTACTGCCAAGATCAAACAGAAACCCGTCATCTGGCTTTCGGACAAGCCGGCTCCCGAAGTGCCCCAGGATGTTTGGGAGCGTATGCGACGGGGCTTTCAACTGCAGGACGGTGTAGGCGTCAACCCGCGTATCGAACAACAGCGCCTGTGGTTCGCCAGCAACCCTTCCTTCCTAGAGAATGCCGGCGAACGCGGCAGTCTCTACATTCATTACATCGTCGAACGCCTTGAAGAGCGCAACATGCCCCTGGAACTGGCACTGCTGCCAGTGATTGAAAGCGCCTACAACCCGATGGCCTATTCGCGCAGCGATGCGGTCGGTCTATGGCAGTTCATCCCCTCCACCGGGCGCTACTTCAATCTGCGCCAGACCCGTGCCTACGATGGCCGCCGCGACATCACCGCCTCCACCACAGCCGCCCTTGACTACCTGACCCGCCTGCACGACATGTTCAACGGTGACTGGCTGCTGGCCCTGGCTGCCTACAACGCGGGTGAAGGCACGGTGAGCCGGGCGATCGAGCGCAACGAAAAGCTCGGCCTGCCGACCGACTACTGGAACCTGCCCCTGCCCCAGGAAACCAAGGACTACGTGCCCAAATTCCTGGCGCTGTCCCAGGTGGTGCTGGCGCCCGAGGCCTATGGCGTCAACCTGAACCCGATTGCCAACACGCCGTACTTCGAGGTGGTTGAAGTCAAGCAAAGCATGGACCTGTCACGGGTTGCCGCGCTGGCCGAGATCGACGAAGACGAACTGTTCCAGCTCAATCCCGCGCTGAAACAACGCACCACCCTGGATGGCCCGCAGCATCTGCTGGTGCCGAGTTCCAAGGCACAACTGCTCACCAGCACCCTTTCGACGATGAAGCCTGAAGAATTGCTGGCGATGCGCCCGAAAAAGCAGGTGTTCGACGAAGTCGAGACCGCACGCGTTGCCGGCCGTACCCGCAACTACAAGGTACGCAGTGGCGACAACCTGACGCTGATTGCCAAGGCCAACAAGGTCGATGTGCATGACCTGCAGCGCTGGAACAAGCTCAACGGCCAGGCCCTCAAGGTCGGCCAGACCCTGGTGATGCAGGACACGCGCAAGCGGGTGGCCAAGGCCGACAGCAAGAAGCCGGTGCAATACAAGGTCAAGAAAGGCGACTCGCTGTACATCGTCGCCAAGCGCTTCAACGTTGAGATGCAACATCTCAAGCGTTGGAACCCACGTACTGGCCAGGCGTTGAAGCCGGGGCAGATGCTGGTGGTTTCCGGACCAAGATAAGCCCTCCCAACAGCACCGGGGAGCAAATGTGGGAGCGGGCTTGCTCGCGAAGGCAGTGTGTCATTCGACATATTCGGTGACTGACACTCCGTCTTCGCGAGCAAGCCCGCTCCCACATGGGCGCTCCATCATCCGACCGGCTTTTTCCAACCGGAACAAGCTGTTACTGTACCGATCATAAAGCCCAAGCCGCCCGGATCGGATCTCTGACTTGAAGCGTCCCCTCCTTCTACTAATAAGTCTGGCCTTGAGCTTTGGTGCGAACGCGGCGATTACCGAGAGCCACGGTTATACGCAGTTCGGCGTGCTCAAGTACCCGGCCAAATTCACCCACTTCGATTGGGTAAACCCTGCAGCGCCGAAAGGCGGGACATTGCGGGTCATGGCCTTTGGCACTTTCGACACCCTCAACCCCTACACTTTCAAGGGCTCAAGCCCGGTCTCCACCCCCAATTTCCTGCAATACGGCGTCAATGAGCTGAACGAACCGTTGATGGTCGGCACCGGCCTGTACGCGCCCTCCGGCGACGAGCCGACCTCCAGTTACGGGCTGATCGCACAGTCGGTGGAGTACAGCGAGGACCGCAGTTGGGTGGTGTTCAACCTGCGCCCGGAAGCGCGCTTCCACGATGGCAAGCCGATCACCGCCTATGACGTGGCGTTTTCCTATCGCACCCTGCTGACCGAAGGCCACCCGCAATACCGTACCAACCTGCAGGAGGTGGCACGGGTGGATATCCTCAACCGGCATCGCATTCGCTTTGTGTTCAAGCGCGCCGGCAACCCGTTGCTGATCCTGCGCCTGGGCGAATTGCCGGTCCTGCCCCAGCACTATTGGAAAAACCGCGATTTCAAGGCGACGACTTTCGAACCGCCGCTGGGCAGCGGGCCGTACCGCATCAGCAAGGTCACGCCTGGCCGGCAACTGGTGTTCGAACGGGTGAAGAACTACTGGGGCAAGGACCTGCCGGTCAACCGGGGTTTCTATAACTATGACAAGGTCGAAGTGGAGTTCTACCGCGACAGCGACGTGGCCTTCGAAGCGTTCAAGGCCGGTGAGTTCGATATCTACATTGAGCACCAGGCCAAGAACTGGGCCAATGGCTACAACTTCCCTGCGGTTAATCGGGGCGACGTGATCAAGGCGCAGATCGCGCACCAGATTCCGACCCAGAGCCAGGGTCTGTTCATGAACAGCCGGCGACCGATCTTCAGCCAGACCAAGGTGCGAGAAGCCCTGGGGCTGATGTTCGACTTCGAATGGACCAACCGCACCCTGTTCAGCAGCGCCTACAAACGCACCTTGAGCTACTACCCCAACAGCGAATTCTCGGCCTCCGGCGTTCCAACCGGGCATGAATGGCTGATGCTCTCGCCGTACCGCGATCAATTGCTGGCCAGCCTGTTTACCCAGCCGTTCAGCCTGCCCCAGACCGACGGCCGTGGCATCCCCCGCGAAACCATGCGCCGCGCCCTGGCCCTGCTCGGCGACGCCGGCTGGAAACTCTCCGGCCAACGCCTGCTCAACAAGGACGGTCAGCCGCTGCGATTCGAAATACTGCTGGTCAATCCGAACCTGGAGCGCATCCTGCAGCCCTATGTCGAAAACCTGATCAGCATCGGCATCGACGCGCGCCTGCGCACCGTCGATCGCGCCCAGTACAAGCAGCGCCTGGATCAATTCGACTTCGACATGATCCTGATCACCCTTAACCAGACCTTGAGCCCGGGCCTTGAGCAGTGGCAGTACTTCCACTCAAGCCAGGCGGCGATCAAGGGCAGCAAGAACTACGCAGGCATCGCCAACCCGATTGTCGATCACCTGCTGGAACAACTGCTGGCCGCCAAGACCCGCGAAGAGCAACTGGCCGCCGGCCGTGCCCTGGACCGGGTGCTGCTGTGGCAGCATTACAGTATTCCCAACTGGTACCTCAACTATCATCGCTTGGCGTACCGCAACCGGTTCGCCTTTGTCACCACGCCGCCCTATAGCCTGGGCCTGAGCGCGTGGTGGCTGAAAGCTTCGGAGAAAGCCCAATGATGTATTTGCGTACTGCACTGCTCGGCGGCCTGCTGCTGTGCACCGCGGCCCAAGCCGCCCCGCAACATGCGTTGACGCTCTACAACGAACCCCCAAAATACCCCGCCGACTTCAAGCACTTCGACTATGTGAATCCGGACGCGCCCAAAGGCGGCACCTTCCGCGAGTCGGCCATGGGCGGCTTCGACAGCCTCAACCCCTACATCAGCAAGGGCGTGCCAGCCGACAACCTCGGCCTGATTTACGACACCCTGGCTATGCAAAGCCTGGACGAGCCCATCACCGAATACGGCCTGGTCGCCGGCAAGATCGAAAAAGCCCCGGACAACAGCTGGGTACGCTTCTATTTGCGCCCCGAAGCACGCTTTCATGATGGCCACCCGATCCGCGCCGAAGACGTGGTGTTTACCTTCCAGGAACTGATCAAGGAAGGCTCGCCGATCTATCGCACTTACTACGCCGACGTCGACGAGGTGGTCGCCGAAGACCCACTGAAGGTGCTGTTCAAGTTCAAGCGCACCAATAACCGCGAATTACCACTGATCCTCGGGCAACTGCCGGTATTGCCCAAGCATTGGTGGGCCACCCGTGATTTTGCCAAGGGCAACCTCGAAGTGCCGCTGGGCAGCGGGCCGTACAAGGTCGCCGAGGTCAAGGCCGGGCGCATGATTCGCTACGAGCGGGTCAAGGATTACTGGGCCAAGGATCTGCCGATCACCCAAGGCTTCTACAATTTCGACAACCGCATCACTGACTACTACCGCGACAGCACCGTGTCCCTCGAAGCCCTCAAGGCCGGGCAGTTCGACTACTGGCTGGAGTTCAGCGCCAAGAATTGGGCCAACGCCTACAACATCCCGGCGGTTGCACAGGGGCGCCTGATCAAGGAAGAAATCCCCAACGGCAACCCCACGGGCATGCAGGGCTTCGTGTTCAACATGCGCAAGCCGATGTTCCAGGACGTGCGCGTGCGCAAGGCCATCAGCCTGTTACTGGATTTCGAATGGAGCAACAAGCAGCTGTTCAACGGCGCCTATACCCGCACCCGCAGTTATTTCGAGAACTCCGAGATGGCGGCCACCGGCCTGCCCGGCCCGGATGAACTGGCGATCCTCGAACCGCTGCGCGGCAAGATCCCGCCTGAAGTCTTCACCCAGGCCTTCGAACCTTCCAAGACCGACGGCAGCGGCATGATCCGCACCCAGCAGCGCGAGGCCTACCAACTGTTGCAGGAAGCCGGTTGGCGCATCGTCGACGACAAGATGGTCGACACCAGCGGAAAACCGGTAACCATCGAGTTCTTGCTGGCCCAGACCGAGTTCGAACGCATCCTGCTGCCGTTCAAGCGCAACCTGGCCGACTTGGGTATCGACCTGGTGATCCGTCGGGTGGACGTCTCACAGTTCATCAACCGAATTCGCTCGCGGGACTTCGATATGCTGGTGGGCAGCTTCCCGCAGTCCACCTCGCCGGGGAACGAACAGCGCGAGTTCTGGAAGTCCTCCAGCGCCGACAAGCCCGGCAGCCGTAACTACATGGGCCTCAAGGACCCGGCCATCGACCAACTGGTGGAAGAGCTGATCGACGCCGATTCGCGCAAGAGCCTGGTGGCACACGCCAAGGCCCTGGACCGTGTGTTGCAGTTCGGCTACTACGTGATCCCAAACTGGCATATCAAGACCTTCCGCGTGGCGTACTGGGATCACTTGGGCCATCCCAAAGTTCCGCCGCGCTACGACGTCGGCACCGCCACCTGGTGGGCCAAACCCGACGTAAAACCTGCGGTTACCCTGGAAACAAGCGCCGATCCGGCGAGCGGAGGCGATTAAATGCTGGCCTATATCTTTCGCCGCCTGTTACTGATCATCCCCACGCTGTTCGGGATCCTGCTGATCAACTTCGTCATCATTCAGGCCGCCCCCGGCGGGCCGGTAGAACAAATGATCGCCAAGCTCGAAGGTTTCGAGGGTGCCACCAGCCGCATTGCCGGCGGCGGTGCCGAAGTGTCGGTGGCCGGTTCCAGCAGCTACCGTGGCGCCCAGGGCCTGGACCCGGCGCTGATCAAGGAAATCGAAAAGATGTACGGCTTCGACAAATCGGCGCCGGAACGTCTGTGGATCATGGTCAAGAACTACGCCCAGCTGGATTTTGGCGACAGTTTCTTCCGTGACGCCAAGGTCATCGACCTGATCAAGGAAAAGATGCCGGTGTCCATCTCCCTCGGGCTATGGAGCACGCTGATCATGTACCTGGTGTCGATTCCCCTGGGGATCGCCAAGGCCACGCGGCACGGCAGCCATTTCGATGTGTGGACCAGTTCGGCAATCATTGTCGGCTACGCGATCCCGGCCTTCCTGTTTGCGATTTTGCTGATCGTGGTGTTTGCCGGCGGCAGTTACCTGGACTGGTTCCCCTTGCGCGGGCTCACGTCGAACAACTTCGACGAACTGAGCTGGGGCGGCAAGATCCTCGATTACTTCTGGCACCTGGCGCTGCCCATCACGGCCCTGGTGATCGGCAACTTCGCCACCATGACGCTGCTGACCAAGAACAGCTTTCTCGACGAGATCAACAAGCAGTACGTGGTTACAGCCAAAGCCAAGGGCCTGACCAATCACCGTGTGCTGTACGGCCATATATTCCGCAACGCAATGTTGCTGGTGATCGCCGGCTTCCCTTCGGCCTTCATCGGGATTTTCTTCACGGGGTCCCTGCTGGTGGAAGTGATCTTCTCTCTGGACGGCCTGGGCTTGATGAGTTTTGAAGCGGCGATCAACCGCGACTACCCGGTGGTGTTCGGCACGCTGTTTATCTTCACCCTGCTGGGGCTGATCGTGAAACTGATCGGCGACCTCACCTACACCCTGGTCGATCCGCGTATCGACTTTGCCAGCCGGGAGCATTGAGATGAATCTATCCCCCCTCAATCGCCGCCGGTTCGAGCGATTCAAGGCCAACAAGCGTGGCTGGTGGTCGCTGTGGCTGTTCCTGAGCCTGTTCGTGCTGAGCCTGGGCGCCGAGCTGATCGCCAACGACAAGCCGCTGGCCGTGCACTACGACGGCGGCTGGTATTTCCCGGCGCTCAAGCGCTACCCGGAGACCACCTTTGGCGGTGAATTCCCTCTGGAGGCCAACTACAAGAGCCCGTATATCCAGGAACTGCTCAAGGCCAAGGACGCCTGGACCTTGTGGGCGCCGATTCCGTTCAGTTACCAGAGCATCAACTACGACCTCAAGGTGCCCGCGCCGGCGCCGCCCTCTTCCGTGAACTGGCTGGGCACCGATGACCAGGGCCGCGACGTGCTGGCGCGGGTCATCTACGGCTTCCGTGTGTCGGTACTGTTTGCCCTGACCCTCACGGTACTCAGTTCGATCATCGGCGTGATCGCCGGGGCCCTGCAGGGTTTCTATGGCGGTTGGGTCGACCTGGCCGGGCAGCGCTTCCTGGAAATCTGGTCCGGGTTGCCGGTGCTGTACCTGCTGATCATCCTTGCGAGTTTTGTGCAACCCAACTTCTGGTGGCTGCTCGGCATCATGTTGCTGTTCTCGTGGATGAGCCTGGTGGACGTGGTGCGCGCCGAGTTCCTGCGCGGGCGCAACCTGGAATACGTGCGCGCCGCCAGGGCGTTGGGCATGCAGAACGGCGCGATCATGTTCCGGCACATCCTGCCCAATGCGATGGTGTCGACCATGACCTTTATGCCGTTCATTCTCACCGGCGCCATCGGCACCCTCACCGCCCTGGACTTCCTCGGCTTCGGCTTGCCGGCCGGTTCGCCGTCGCTGGGTGAACTGGTGGCCCAGGGCAAATCCAACCTGCAAGCGCCGTGGCTGGGCATGAGTGCCTTTGCCGTGCTGGCGATCATGTTGAGTTTGCTGGTGTTTATCGGCGAGTCCGCTCGCGATGCCTTCGACCCGAGGAAATGAGATGAATCAGGACAATCTGATCGAAATCCGCGACCTCTCCGTCGAGTTCGTCACGGGCGACCATCACCACCGCGTGGTGAACAACGTCAGCTTCGACATCAAGCCTGGCGAGACAATCGCTCTGGTGGGCGAAAGCGGCTCGGGCAAATCGGTGACCGCCCATTCGATCCTGCGCCTGCTGCCCTACCCGCTTGCGCGGCACCCCTCCGGCACCATCAACTATGCCGGGCAGGACTTGCTCACGCTGAAAGAAAAAACCATCCGCCATATTCGCGGCAACCGTATCGCGATGATCTTCCAGGAGCCGATGACCTCGTTGAACCCGCTGCATTCCATCGAGAAGCAGATCAACGAGGTGCTCGGCCTGCACAAGGGGCTGCAAGGTAAAGTCGCCACCCAGCGCACCCTGGAGTTGCTGGACCTGGTGGGCATTCCCGAACCGCACAAGCGCCTCAAGGCCCTGCCCCATGAGCTGTCCGGCGGCCAGCGCCAGCGGGTGATGATCGCCATGGCCCTGGCCAATGAACCGGAGCTGCTGATCGCCGATGAGCCGACCACGGCGCTGGATGTGACGGTGCAGTTGAAGATCCTCGAATTGCTCAAGGAACTGCAGGCGCGCCTGGGCATGGCGCTGTTGCTGATCAGCCACGACTTGAACCTGGTGCGGCGCATCGCCCATCGCGTGTGCGTGATGCAAAAGGGTTGCATCGTCGAACAGGCCGATTGTGAAACGCTATTCCAGTCGCCCCAGCATCCGTACACCCAAGAGCTGCTTGCGGCTGAGCCCAGCGGCGGACCTGCGAGCAATGCAATCGGCCCTCCACTGCTGGAGGTGGATAACCTGAAAGTCTGGTTCCCGATCAAGAAGGGCTTTTTGCGCAACACCGTCGATTACGTCAAGGCGGTGGACGGCATCAACTTCAGCCTGCCCCAGGGGCAGACCCTGGGCATTGTCGGCGAAAGCGGCTCGGGCAAATCCACCCTGGGCCTGGCGATCCTGCGGTTGATCGCGAGCAAGGGCGGCATTCGTTTTGAAGGCCAGCAACTGGACACACTCAGCCAGCAGCAGGTGCGCCCGCTGCGCCGGGAAATGCAAGTGGTGTTCCAGGATCCGTTCGGCAGCCTGAGCCCGCGGATGTGTGTCAGTGAGATCGTCGGTGAAGGGTTGCGCATCCACAAGATGGGTACGCCGGCCGAGCAAGAGGCGGCGATTATTGCGGCACTCAAGGAAGTGGGGTTGGATCCGGAGTCGCGCCATCGGTATCCCCATGAGTTCTCCGGTGGCCAGCGTCAGCGCATTGCCATTGCCCGGGCGTTGGTGCTCAAGCCGCGCCTGATCTTGCTGGATGAGCCGACGTCGGCGCTGGATCGCACGGTGCAGCGGCAGGTGGTGGAGTTGTTGCGCAGTTTGCAGGCCAAGTACAACTTGACCTATCTGTTTATCAGCCATGATTTGGCGGTGGTCAAGGCGCTGAGCCATCAGTTGATGGTGGTGAAGCATGGGCAGGTAGTGGAACAGGGAGATGCGGCCGAGATCTTTGCTGCGCCGCAGCATGGGTATACGCGGCAGTTGTTGGAGGCGGCGTTTTTGGTTTGATCGTGTACCAATCCGTTTTTTCGGTAACGGATATGTACACCACCACTCCAACGGAACTTTGCCAAGAAATAACCGCCTGAATCCGGTAGGCTCACCCTTTTCATTCAAGGAGTTACTCCCCATGGCCAAAGCAACCGCCCGTCACATCCTCGTTTCCACTGAAGACAAGTGCAACGAACTCAAGGCCCAAATCGAAGGCGGCGCCGATTTCGCAGAAATCGCCAAAGCCAACTCCAGCTGCCCATCCAGCCGCGACGGCGGCAACCTGGGTTCGTTCGGCCCCGGCCAGATGGTCAAGGAATTCGACACCGTCGTATTCAGCGCCCCGGTCAACACCGTGCAAGGCCCGGTGAAAACCCAGTTCGGCTACCACCTGCTGGAAGTCACCAGCCGCCAGGACTGATCCTGTCTGTGCTGATGGTCTAAACGACGGCCCGCCTTTTGGTGGGCCGTTGTGCATGTGATGACTGGCGACGCTGATGCCGTTAGCGTACAAATCCCTTTTCTACTTCACACGGCATTCAAGGCTGACAATGCGATTGGCTTTTTCCTACATTTTTAGTTCGACACTGGTCCTGCTGCTGGCCAGCAGCGTCGTGATCGCGGCGCCCCAACCGTACCTGACCGTGTACGGTGAACCGGCCAAGTACGCCGCCGGTTTTACCCATTTCGACTATGCCAACCCGAATGCCCCCAAGGGCGGCAGCCTGCGCCGTTCGGCCATCGAGATCGGGCGCTTCGACCACGTGCTGCCGTATATCGACAAAGGCATCGGGGTTTCACAGGTCGACGGCTGGCTGTATGCGCCCCTGGCCCAGCGTTCCCTGGACGAGCCCTACACCGTCTACGGCCTGGTTGCCGAAAAGATGGAGCGCGCCGATGACGGCCTGTCGCTGCGGTTTTTCCTCAACCCCAAGGCACGTTTCGCCGACGGCAAGCCTATCACCGCCGAAGACGTACGCTACAGCTTCGACCTGCTGATGACCCAGGGCAGTCTGCGCTTTCGCACCCTGTTCGCCGACGTCAAGCACGTCGAGGTCGAGGGCGAGCGCCAAGTGCGTTTCGACTTCTCCAGCAATGAAAACCGCACCCTGCCCCTGGATATCGCCACCCTGCCGGTGTTCCCTGAGCACTGGTGGAAGACCCGCGACTTTGCCAACGGCGGCGGCTATGAAGCCCCGCTGGGCAGCGGTCCGTACAAGGTCAGCAAGATCGACTCCGGCAGCACCATTACCTTCACCCGCGACCCGAACTGGTGGGGCAAGGACCTGCCCGTCAGCCGTGGCCTGTACAACTTCGATCACCTGAGCCTGGAGTACTTCGGCGACACCGAGGTGGCCCGCCAGGTATTGCGCGGCGGTGCCTACGATTTCAACCGCGAATTTTCTGCCACCGGTTACTCCATCGGCTACAACGGCCCGGCCCTGGATGATGGCCGCCTGCAACGCGCGCACTTGGCCAAGGAGATGCCGCAACCGGCCCAGGGTTATGTGTTCAACGTGCAAAAACCAGTCTTCAAGGACCGCCGCGTGCGCCAGGCCCTCGCAATGCTGTGGGACTTCGAATGGGCCAACCGGCAGATGATGCGCAATATGTACATCCGCCAGCAAAGCTTCTTCTCCAATAGCCCGCTGGCAGCCACCCAGCCGCCGACCCAAGAGGAACTGGCGATTCTTGAACCCTTGCGCGGCCAGGTGCCCGACGAGGTGTTCACCCAGGTGTTCAAGGCACCGGTGACCGACGGCAGCGGCATGATCCGCGACAAACAGCTGCAAGCCTTGGCGTTGTTGGAAGAGGCCGGCTGGAAACCGCACGGCGACAAGCTGGTTAACGCCGAGGGCGAGCCGCTGGAGTTTACCTTCCTTAATGCCCAATCTGGCCTCGAACGCCTGTTGCTGCCGTACAAACGCAACCTGGCGCAGATCGGTATCACCCTGAATATCCGCCGTATCGACGCCTCCCAATATGTGAACCGGGTGATGGCACGGGACTACGACATGATCGTCACCGGCTTCCCGGTCACCACCTCGCCGGGCATGGAGCTCTACAACTACTTCGGCTCGGCCGCCGCCTTTGACCCCGGCGCCAACAACTACATGGTGCTCAAGGACCCGGCCGTCGACAGCCTGATCAAGGGCCTGGTCAAGGCCGACACCCAGGCGCAGATGCTCACCTACGCCCACGCACTGGACCGGGTACTGCAATGGAATTACCTGTGGATCCCCAACTACTATCCGCCCGGCACCTCTGCCGCCTGGTGGAACCGCTTCGGCCGCCCGGCCATCGAGGCGAAAAACGATGAAGCCCTGGAAACCTGGTGGGAAATCAGCCCCACGCCCCTGACCAACGAGCAAATGAACGCTGAGCTAAAAAAACGCGGAGGTGCGCGCTGATGTTTGCCTATATCGTGCGGCGCCTGCTGCTGATCATCCCGACGCTGGTGATCATCCTGCTGGTGAATTTCGTGATCGTCCAGGCAGCTCCGGGCGGCCCGGTGGAACAAGCCATTGCCCACTTGCAAGGCATTGGCGGCGGTGCCGTCGGCGGATCGTCCGGCGAAGGCATCAGCGGCGGCTCCCGCGCCAGCCGCGGCCTGGACCCGAAGTTGATCGCAGACATCGAAAAACAATACGGCTTCGACAAACCGGCACCGGAGCGTTTGTGGCTGATGCTCAAGAGCTACGCCCAGCTGGACTTTGGTAACAGCTTCTTTCGCGGCAAGACGGTGATCGACCTCATTCTGGAAAAAATGCCGGTCACCCTCTCGCTCGGCCTGTGGGCCACGCTGATCACCTACCTGGTGTCGATCCCCCTGGGGATTCGCAAGGCCGTGCGCCATGGCAGCAGCTTCGATGTGTGGAGCAGCACCGCGATTGTCATCGGCTATGCCATGCCGGCGTTCCTGTTCGCGATGTTCCTGATCGTGGTCTTTGCTGGCGGCACGTCGCTGAACTGGTTCCCGGTGCGCGGGCTGGTGTCGGAAAACTTCGAAGAGCTGAGCACCGTGGGCAAGATTGCCGATTATTTCTGGCACCTGGTATTGCCAGTCACCTCGCTGGTCATCGGCGGGTTTGCCACCCTGACCATCCTCACCAAGAACTCGTTCTTGAATGAAATCACGCGCCAGTACGTGGTGACCGCCCGCGCCAAGGGCTTGAGCGAAAGGCGTGTGTTGTATGGACACGTATTCCGCAATGCCATGTTGCTGGTCATCTCAGGGATTCCCCAGGCGTTTATCGCCGTATTCTTCGCCGGCTCCCTGCTGATCGAGGTGATCTTCTCCCTGGATGGCCTGGGCCGCATGAGCTACGAAGCCGCCGTCTCCCGCGATTACCCGGTGGTATTTGGCTCGCTGTTCATCTTCACCTTGTTCGGCCTCTTGATAAAACTCATCGGTGACCTCTGCTACACCCTGGTGGACCCGCGTATCGACTTTGCCGCGAGGAACGCCTGATGCTTAACCTGTCTCCCGTGGCGCGCCGACGTTTCGAGCGCTTCAAGAAGAACCGTCGCGGCTGGTGGTCGCTGTGGCTGTTCATCGGCCTGTTTATCCTGACACTGGGCGGTGAGTTGATCGCCAACGACAAGCCCTTGGTACTGAGTTTCAAGAACGAACTGTATTTCCCGGTATTCAAGCGCTACACCGAGCAGGCGTTCGGCGGCCAGTTGCCATTTCAGGCCGACTACCGCAGTGACTACGTGAAAAAGCTGATTGAGCAGGACGGCGGCTGGATGCTGTTCCCTCCAATTCCGTTCAGCGACGACACGCCCAACTACGAGCTGACCCGCCCTGCCCCCAGCCCGCCATCGGCGGTGAACTGGCTGGGCACCGATGACCAGTCGCGGGATGTATTGGCGCGGGTGATCTTTGGCGCACGGGTGTCGATCCTGTTTGCCTTGGCGCTCACGGCCATAAGCGCCGCCATCGGCATCGCGGCTGGTGCTTTGCAGGGCTATTACGGCGGCTGGGTGGACCTGATCGGCCAGCGCGTGCTGGAAGTGTGGTCCGGGTTGCCGGTGCTGTACCTGTTGATCATCCTGTCCGGCTTTGTCGAGCCGAACTTCTGGTGGTTGCTGGGGATCATGGCGCTGTTTTCCTGGCTGGCCCTGGTGGACGTGGTGCGCGCAGAGTTCCTGCGTGGGCGCAACCTTGAATACGTCAAGGCTGCTCGGGCCTTGGGCCTGGGTGACGGCAAGATCATTCGCCGGCACATCCTGCCCAACGCCATGACCGCCACCTTGAGCTACTTGCCGTTTATCCTGACCGGCGCAATTTCAACCCTGAGCGCCCTGGATTTCCTCGGTTTCGGCATGCCCGCAGGCAGCGCCTCGCTGGGCGAGTTGATCGCCCAGGGCAAGCAGAACCTGCAAGCGCCCTGGCTGGGCCTGACGGCGTTCTTCACACTGGCGCTGATCCTGTCGCTGCTGGTGTTTATCGGCGAGGCATTGCGTGATGCCTTCGACCCCCGCTCATGAGTGACCACCTATGAACCTGATCGAAATTCGCGACCTCAGCGTCGCCTTCAGCGGCCAGACCGTGGTGCGCAACCTGAGCCTGGACGTACGCCCCGGCGAATGCCTGGCGCTGGTAGGCGAGTCGGGCTCGGGCAAGTCGGTAACCGCCCACTCGATCCTGCAATTACTCCCCGAAGCCGGCACTGAAACCACCGGTTCCATCCAGTACCGTGGCCAGGAACTGATCGGCGCGTCGGCGGCGACCCTGCAGAAGCTGCGCGGCAACCGTATTGCGATGATCTTCCAGGAGCCGATGACCTCCCTGAACCCTTTGCACAGCATCGAAAAGCAGATCGGCGAAACCCTGTTGCTGCACAAGGGCCTCGGTGGCAAGGCTGCCCAGGCCCGCATCCTGGAATTGCTCGATCTGGTGGGCATCCAGAAGCCCCAGGAACGGCTCAAGGCCTATCCCCATCAACTGTCCGGCGGGCAACGCCAGCGGGTGATGATCGCCATGGCCCTGGCCTGCGAGCCGGAACTGCTGATCGCTGACGAACCCACCACCGCGCTGGATGTAACGGTGCAGCGCAAGATCCTGCTGCTGCTCAAGTCCCTGCAAAAGCGCCTGGGCATGTCGCTGCTGCTGATCAGCCACGACCTCAATCTGGTGCGCAGCATTGCCCAGCGCGTGTGCGTGATGCGGGCTGGCGAGATTGTCGAGCAGGCCGACTGCCAGACCCTGTTCAATGCGCCGCAACACCCCTACAGCCGTCTGCTGCTGGATGCGGAACCGGACGCGGATGCGCTGTGCAGCGACGAACGCGAGACGGTGTTACAGGTGGATGACCTGACCGTGCAATTCCGCCTTGGCGGTGGGTTGTTCCGCCGCAAGACCTACCTGCGTGCAGTGGACGGCATCAGCCTCAGCGTGCAGCGCGGCAAGACCCTGGGGATTGTCGGCGAGTCCGGCTCGGGCAAGTCCACCCTGGGCCAGGCGATTCTGAGGCTGCTGGACTCCACCGGTAGCATCCGCTTCCAGGGTGAAGCCCTCGACCCGCTGAATAACCAGCAGATGCGCCCATGGCGCAAGCAGATGCAGGTGGTGTTCCAGGACCCTTACGGCAGCCTCAGCCCACGCATGACCGTAGAACAAATCATCAGCGAAGGCCTGGAGGTGCACGCGCCGTGCAGCCTGGCCGACCGCGCTGCGCAGGTGATCCAGGTGCTCAAGGATGTGGGCCTCGACCCCGCCAGCCGTCACCGTTACCCCCATGAGTTTTCCGGCGGCCAGCGCCAACGCATCGCCATCGCCCGCGCCCTGGTGCTCAAGCCGGCGCTGATGCTGCTGGATGAACCCACGTCGGCCCTTGACCGTACCGTACAGAAACAAGTGGTGGCGTTGCTGCGTGAGCTGCAAGACAAGTACGGCCTGACCTACCTGTTTATCAGCCATGACCTGGCGGTGGTGCGCGCCATGGCTCACGATATGATCGTGATCAAGGACGGCCAGGTGGTGGAGCGCGGCGCCAGTCATGCGGTGTTCGATGCACCACAACACCCTTACACCAAAGAGCTGCTGGCAGCGGCGCATATCCCCTTGTAAGCGCTCCCCCACTTGTGTGACGGCATAAATATGAACATCACCGACAACCTCAAGGACTACCAGCAGGTTCGTGGCCTGGCCATCCAGTCGCTGTTCGAGATCATCGAGCAGTCCAGCGAAGGCACGGTGATCGTCGACCGCGACGCCAACATCGTGTGGATGAACGAGCGCTACGCCAAGCGTTTCGGCCTCAAGAGCGCCGACGAAGCCATCGGCCAGCCGTGCGAGCAGGTGATTTCCAACAGCCTGTTGCGCCAGGTGGTGCGCAATGACCAGCCGATCCTGCTGGACATCCAGGACACACCCAAAGGCCCGCTGGTGGTGATGCGCTTGCCGATCCACAACGAGGCCGGCGCGGTGATCGGGGCGATCGGCTTTGCCCTGTTTGATGAACTGCGCAACCTGTCGCCGCTGATCGAGCGCTACCTGAGCATGCAGCAGGAACTGGCCTCCACACGCTCGCTGCTGCGCTCACGCCAGAGCAAATACAATTTCGCGCACTTTATCGGCACGAGCGCCGCCAGCCTCGAAGTCAAACGCCGGGCGCGACGCAGCGCCAGCGCCGAGTCGCCGGTATTGCTGCTGGGGGAGACCGGCACCGGCAAAGAGTTGCTGGCCCAGGCGATTCACGGCGCCTCAAGCCGTGCGCACAAGGCCTTTGTCAGCATCAACAGCGCGGCGATTCCCGCTGATCTGCTGGAGGCCGAGTTCTTCGGCACCGCGCCGGGTGCGTTTACCGGCGCCGACCGCAAGGGCCGTCCGGGCAAATTCCAGATTGCCCAGGGTGGCACGCTGTTCCTCGATGAGATCGGCGACATGCCCCTGCCGCTGCAAAGCAAATTGTTGCGGGTGTTGCAGGAAAAGGAATTCGAGCCGGTGGGCTCCAACGAGATGCTGCACAGCGATGTGCGGGTGATCGCGGCGACGTCCATGGACCTGGAGGCGGCGATCAAACGTGGCGAATTCCGCGCGGACCTGTATTACCGGCTGAACGTGCTGCCGATCCAGGTGCCGCCGCTGCGTGAGCGCCTGGAGGATATCCCGGCGTTGAGCGAGGCGATTCTTGAGGAACTGCGCAGCCAGCATGAGCTGGACCGTGAGGCACTGGCGCTGCTGGCACAGCATGCGTGGCCGGGGAATATCCGTGAGCTGCGCAATGTGCTGGAGCGGGCGGCGTTGCTGAGTGATGACCTGGTGTTGGATGCCAGGGAGATTCGGGCGGCGATTGGCACCTTTACGCCGGTGGAACGTGCCAGCGCGGTGGCGGCGGTCGAGGGGGAGAGTTTCAGCGCGGCGCGGGAGCGGTTTGATCGGCAGGTGATTGGCGCGGCGTTGCGGGCGTGTGAGGGGAATGTGATAGAGGCGGCCAATCGATTAGGGCTCGGGCGCTCGACGCTGTACAAGAAAATGGTGGCGCTGGACCTCACTCAGTCTCAATAGAGAGACTTCATTCCAAATATGAAGACAGTCCAATGTGGGCGCGGGCTTGCTCGCGAATACGGTGTGCCAGCCGTCTAATTCGTTGCTGATACGCCGCATTCGCGAGCAAGCCCGCTCCCACATTTGATCTTTATGAGTCTCGAATACGGGACAAATCTGATAACGCCAATCCAATCGCTATAATTTATCCTTATATTTCAAACAGTTAGTTAATTGGCACGCATCTCGCTATAACCCTTCCCACAGTTTCACCCCACAAAAATAACAATCCGATGGAGACACACCATGAGTGTGATCATTGCCCTGGCAGCGCTCGCGTTGCTGATGCTGGCTGCCTACCGTGGCTATAGCGTTATCCTGTTTGCCCCCATCGCCGCCCTCGGCGCTGTCCTGCTGACCGATCCGTCCGCCGTCGCACCCGCCTTTACCGGGGTGTTCATGGAGAAGATGGTCGGCTTTATCAAACTGTATTTCCCGGTATTCCTGCTCGGCGCGGTGTTCGGCAAGCTGATCGAGCTGTCGGGCTTCTCACGTTCGATCGTGGCGGCGGCGATCCGCTTGCTCGGCACGCGCCAGGCGATGCTAGTGATCGTGCTGGTCTGCGCACTGCTCACCTATGGCGGTGTGTCGCTGTTCGTGGTGGTGTTTGCGGTGTACCCGTTCGCGGCGGAGATGTTCCGCCAGAGCAATATCCCGAAACGTCTGATCCCGGCGACCATCGCCCTCGGCGCGTTTTCGTTCACCATGGACGCCCTGCCCGGCACGCCGCAGATCCAGAACATCATCCCCAGCACCTTCTTCAACACCACCGCCTGGGCCGCGCCATGGCTGGGCTTGATTGGCACGATCTTCGTGTTCTGCGCCGGCATGCTCTACTTGGCACGCCAACGCAACAAGGCCCAGCGCGCCGGTGAAGGTTACGGCACCGAACTGCGCAACGAACCGGAAACCGCCGACAACCTGGCGCTGCCCAACCCCTGGCTCGCGCTGTCACCGCTGATCCTGGTGGGCGTGATGAACCTGTTGTTCACTCACTGGATTCCGCAGTGGTACGGCAAGACCCACAGCCTCTCCCTGCCGGGCATGACCACGCCGGTGACCACCGAAATCGCCAAGCTCACCGCGATCTGGGCGGTGCAGGCGGCATTGCTGGTGGGGATTATCGTGGTGCTGGTGTTCGGTTTCTCGGCGATCAAGAGCAAGCTCGCCGAAGGCAGTAAAAGTGCGGTCAGCGGCGCGTTGCTGGCAGCGATGAATACAGCGTCGGAATACGGCTTTGGTGCGGTGATCGCTTCGCTGCCGGGCTTTCTGGTACTGGCGGACTGGCTCAAAGGCATCCCCAACCCGCTGGTCAACGAAGCGATTACCGTGACCCTGCTGGCCGGTATCACTGGCTCTGCGTCGGGCGGCATGAGCATCGCTCTGGCGGCCATGTCCGAGAGCTTCATTTCGGCGGCCCATGCGGCCAATATCCCCCTTGAAGTCCTGCACCGCGTCGCGGCCATGGCCAGCGGCGGCATGGACACCCTGCCCCACAACGGCGCGGTGATCACGCTGCTCGCGGTCACCGGCCTGACGCACCGCGAAGCCTACAAGGATATTTTCGGTATCACGATCATCAAGACCCTCGCGGTGTTCGTGGTGATCGGCACTTTCTACGCCACCGGCATTGTGTGAGGTTTTCATGACGACATTGAACGGCAAGACCGCCCTGGTCACCGGTTCCACCAGCGGTATCGGCCTGGGCATCGCCTTGAGCCTGGCCAAGGCCGGCGCCAACCTGATCCTCAACGGCTTCGGCGACGCCAGCGCAGTGATCGCCCAGGTGCAGGCGTTCGGCGGCAAGGTCGGCCACCACCCGGCCGACGTCAGCGACCCGGCGCAGATCGCCGACATGATCGCCTACGCCGAGCGTGAATTCGGTGGCGTGGACATCCTGGTCAACAACGCCGGCATTCAGCATGTGGCGGCGGTCGAAGACTTCCCTGTCGAACGCTGGGACTCGATCATTGCGATCAACCTGTCTTCGGTGTTCCACAGCACGCGCTTGAGCTTGCCGGGGATGAAGGCCAAGGGCTGGGGGCGTATCGTCAATATCGCGTCTGTGCATGGGCAAGTCGGCTCGGTGGGCAAGGCGGCGTACGTCGCGGCCAAACATGGCGTGATCGGCCTGACCAAAGTGGTGGGCCTGGAAACGGCCACCAGCAATGTCACCTGTAACGCCATCTGCCCCGGCTGGGTACTGACGCCACTGGTGCAGAAGCAGATTGATGATCGCGCCGCCAACGGCGTAGACCCGCAGCAGGCTCAGCATGACTTGCTGGCGGAGAAGCAGCCGTCGCTGGAATTTGTGACGCCGCCGCAGCTGGGTGAGTTGGTGTTGTTTTTATGCAGCGAAGCCGGCAGCCAGGTGCGCGGCGCCGCCTGGAACATCGATGGCGGCTGGCTGGCCCAGTAACACGAGACACTGGAGTTCAAAATGTGGGAGGGGGCAAGCCCCCTCCCACATTTGAACTGTATTGTGTGGAAGACCTAGATAAGAACAAGAGACCTCGCTGATGTCCGACATCCTCTGGCAACCCTCCCCCGAACGCATCGCCCACACGCGGATGGACCAGTTCCGGCGCCACATCAACGAACGCTATAGCGTGCAGCTCAGCGATTACCCGGCGCTGCACCAGTGGAGCATCGACCAGCGTCCGGATTTCTGGCAGGCGATCGTGGACTATTTCGACGTGCAATTTCGCAGCCCGCCGACGGCGGTGCTGATCGAGGACGCCGAGATGCCCAGTGCGCAATGGTTTCCCGGCGCCACCCTGAACTTTGCCGAGCACCTGTTGCGCCGCCGCGACGACCACCCCGCCGTGGTCGCCCTCAGCGAAGACGGCCAGCGCGAGCAATTGACCTACGCCGAACTGGCCGCCCACGTCGCCGGCCTGCAACACAGCCTGCGCGCCGCCGGGGTTGTCCAGGGTGACCGCGTCGCCGCGTGCATGCCCAACACCTGGCAAACCCTGGTGGGCATGCTCGCCACCACCAGCCTCGGCGCGATCTGGTCGTGCTCATCGCCAGACTTCGGCACCCAGGGCGTGATCGACCGTTTCGGCCAGATCGAACCCAAGGTGTTGATCACCTGCGCCGGTTATCGTTATGCCGGCAAAGACATCGACCAAAGCGCCAAGCTCAATGAAATCCTCGAACGGCTGCCATCCCTGGAGCAACTGATCATCGTGCCGTACGCGCGGCCCCAGGCCCAGGTTTCGGACTATCAGACCCACGCTGGCGTCGCGCTGTGGCAAGACTTCTACCAACCCGGCGGCGAACCCCAATTCGTCGCGGTGCCGTTCGATCATCCGCTGTACATCCTCTATTCCAGCGGCACCACCGGCGTGCCCAAGTGCATCATCCACGGTACTGGCGGCGTACTGCTCACTCACCTCAAGGAACACGGCCTGCATGCCGACCTGTCTCGCGACGACTGCCTGTTCTACTACACCACCTGCGGCTGGATGATGTGGAACTGGCTGGTGTCGGTCTTGGCCATCGGCGCCACGGCGGTGTTGTATGACGGCTCGCCGTTTCACCCTGGGCCGGAACGGCTGATCGATCTGATTGACGCAGAAAAGATCAGCGTATTCGGCACCAGCCCCAAGTTTCTCGCCACATTGGAAAAAGCCGGCTTGCAACCGCGCCTGAGCCACGACCTGGGTAGCCTCAAAGGATTGATTTCCACCGGCTCGCCGCTGTCGCCCCAGAGCTACGACTACGTGTACCGCGAGATCAAGGCGCAGCTGTGCCTGTCGTCCATGTCCGGTGGCACCGACATCGTCTCCTGCTTTGTGATCGGCAACCCGGTGCTGCCGGTGCGGCGCGGCGAAATGCAGTGCAAGAGCCTGGCGATGGCTATCGAAGTGTGGGATGACCAGGGCCGGCCGCTGATCGGCGAGAAAGGCGAACTGGTGTGCACCCGGCATTTCCCGGCCATGCCTATTGGCCTGTGGAACGACCCGGAGCGCAAGAAACTGCGCGCTTCGTATTTCAGCCAGTTTCCCGGTGTCTGGGCCCAGGGTGACTACGCCGAACAGCGCCCCAACGGCAGCCTGCTGATTCACGGGCGCTCCGACGCCGTGCTCAACCCCGGCGGCGTGCGGATCGGCACGGCCGAGATCTACCGCCAGGTGGAAAAAATCCCCCAGGTGCAGGAAAGCCTGGCCATCGGCCAACGCTGGCAGGAGGACGTGCGCGTGGTGCTGTTCGTGCGCCTCAACGAGGGTGTCGAACTCGACGAAACCCTGGAGCAGCAGATCCGCCAGGTGATCCGCGCCAACACTACGCCCCGCCATGTACCGGCCAAGATCCTCGCTGTCACCGACATCCCCCGCACCATCAGCGGCAAGATCGTTGAATTGGCGGTGCGCAATGTGGTGCACGGCGAGCCGGTGAAGAACACCGACGCGTTGGCCAATCCGCAGGCTCTGGAGCAGTTTCGCGACCGCCCTGAACTCGCTCAAGGATGAAAGGTTTCAGCGCTGTCGTACTCATTTGAAAATAACCCCCGAATGCATGCTATTTTCGGGGGTAGTCACCCGTTCCCGAGTCACGGGATAATGGGTCTTGTCATTTTTCAAAGCGTTACGCTCAGGGCTTTAACATGAAGGGAACATCCACCGTCAGCGAAGCCGCCGCATTGATTGCGCGGCTGGACTGGGCACAAAGCCCGCTCGGTGAGGCCAACGATTGGCCGCAAAGCCTGCGCACCGCCGTGGACATCGTTGTCCACTCGCCAATGCCCATGCTCCTGCTGTGGGGCGACCAACTCACGCAACTCTACAACGACGGCTTTGCCCAGTTGGCCGGCAACAAACACCCCGCCGCCATGGGCCAGCCCGCGCACCAGACATGGCCGGAGCTGGAAAGCTTTACCGCACCGGTCTACGACGCCGTGCTGAGTGGCCAGGTACGCACCTTCAGCGAGCAGCGCTTCGTGCTGCAGCGCAACAATCGCGACATGGAAATCTGGCTGGACCTGACCTACAGCCCTATCCGCGATGAAAGCACCCGCGTGGCCGGCATCCTGGTCACCGCCATCGAAACCAACGAACGCCGCAAGGCCCAGCACAACACCGAACAACGCCTGCAGCTCGCCCTGGCGGCGACCGACGCGGTGGGCACCTGGGACTGGGACATCGGCGAAGACCGCTTTATCGCCGACGCGCACTTTGCCTACCTGCACGGCGTCGACCCCAGCGATGCGCGCCTGTTGCCGATCAGCGACTACCTGCACGGCGTGCACCCGGAAGACCGCGGCATGGTGGCGGGCAGCATCAAGCACTGCATCACTTTCGGCACCGAATACGCCGAGGAATACCGCCTGTTGCTAGCGGACGGCCAGGTACGCTGGGTGTTTGCCCGTGGCCGTTGCTACAAAGATCATCAAGGCCGTCCGGCGCGCTTCCTCGGGGCCGCACTGGACCTCACCGAGCGCAAACACACCGAGCAAGCCCTGCGCCAGAGCCAGACCGAGCTGCAGTTGATCATCAACGCCATGCCGGTGCTGATCGGGTATGTCGACCATGAACAGCGTTTCCGCCTGAACAACAGCGCGTACCTGGAGTGGTACGGCATGACGCCCCAGGAGCTATACGGCAAGACCATCCGTGAAGTGCTCGGCGACGAGGTGTATGCCGGTCGTGAAGACAAGATCGCCGCCGCGCTCAAGGGCAAGGCCTGCAGCTTCATGACCATCACCCCCCACCGCGACGGCCGCCCCCGCCACGCCTTGATGAAGTACCTGCCGCGTTTCAGCAATGACGGCTCGGTGAACGGTTTCTACATCTTTGTGATCGATGAGACCGAACGCAAACTCACCGAAGAAGCCTTGCGCCACCTCAACGAAAACCTTGAAGAGCGCGTGGCCCAGCGCACCCAGGCCCTGGCCGAAGCCAACCAGCGCCTGCAGAACGAGATGTTCGAACGCGAGCGCGCCGAAGACGCCCTGCGCCATGCGCAAAAGATGGAAGCCGTGGGCCAGCTCACCGGCGGCATCGCCCATGACTTCAACAACATGCTCACCGGCATCATCGGCAGCCTGGACCTGATGCAGCGCTATATCGCTGCCGGGCGCAGTGACGAAATCGGCCGTTTTACCGATGCCGCCGTGTCCTCCGCTCATCGCGCGGCCGCCCTCACCCACCGCTTGCTGGCGTTCTCCCGCCGTCAGTCGCTGGACCGGCGCCCGCTGGATCCGAACCAATTGGTCGCCTCCCTGGAGGACTTGTTCCGCCGCACCAAAGGCGCGCACATCACGCTCAAGGTGAAACTGGGCCACGACATCTGGCCGGTAAACACCGATGCCAGCCAACTGGAAAACGCCCTGCTCAACCTAGTGATCAACGCCCGCGACGCCATGCCCGATGGCGGCGAACTGCTGATTGAAACCGCCAACAGCTACCTGGATGGCACCGACATCACCACCCTCGAACCGGTCAAGGCCGGCGACTACGTGATGCTCGGCGTGTGCGACAACGGCACCGGCATGGCGCCGAAAATCCTTGCCAAGGCGTTCGACCCGTTCTTCACCACCAAGCCCATTGGCCAAGGCACCGGCCTGGGTTTGTCGATGATCTACGGGTTTGCCCAGCAGTCCGGCGGTCATGTGACAATCCAGAGCGAGCCGGGCCAGGGCACGTGCGTGCGCCTGTACCTGCCTCGCCTGTACGGCACCGCGCTGGAAAGCAGCCTGCCGCCGCACTTGAGTGAAGCGCCGGTGGCCCTGGCGGGTGAAGCGGTGGTGGTGGTCGAGGACGACCCCGCGGTACGCATGCTGGTGGTCAATGTGCTCGACGAGCTGGGCTACACCGCACATCAGGCGGCGGATGCCCGGACGGCGTTGCCGCTGCTGGAGTCGGATTTACGTGTCGACTTGCTGGTGACCGATGTAGGCCTGCCGGGCATGAACGGCAGGCAACTGGCAGAGATCGCCCGCCAGTATCGCCCTGGCTTGCGCGTGTTGTTCATGACGGGTTACGCCGAGAAAGCCGCCGAACGCCAGGGGTTCCTGGAGGACGGCATGGACATGGTGGCCAAACCGTTTTCCATCGACCTGCTGGCCACGAAAATCCGCAGCATGATCAGCGTCGAAGAATGAGTTCAGGCATAATCGCGCGCCGTCGCACACCTGGTAGAGATCAATGAAAGCCCAAGCCCGTCACATTCTGGTGAAAACCAGTGAAGAAGCCGAACAACTCAAGCAGCGCATAGCCAAGGGCGAAGCGTTCGATGTGCTGGCCAAGAAGTACTCCACCTGCCCATCCGGCAAGCGTGGCGGCGACCTGGGTGAAGTGCGACCCGGGCAGATGGTGGGGGCGATTGATGCGGTGATCTTCAAGAAGCCGGTGAAGGTGGTTCACGGACCGATCAAGAGCAAGTTCGGCTATCACTTGGTGCAGGTGTTCTACCGCGACTGATGAATCGGGTGTCAAACCGGCTTTTTGTGGTGAGCAGGCTTGCCCAGCGCGAGGCAAGCCCGCTCACCACACGGGTTTGGTTTACACGCGAGGAATGAGTGCGCCAGGCACCTGGATGACCCGGCTTGCCAACCGATGCCCGGCCAATGCAGCCTGCTCCGGCGAGCTGCCCTTGAGCCGACTGGCCAAGTACGCCGCGCTGAATGAATCCCCCGCCGCCGTCGTATCGACAACCTTTTCGACCTTCACCGCCGGCACCGCAAAGCGCTCCCCCGCCCAGCGGATCAGACAGTCATCTGCCCCACGCTTGAGCACCACCTCGTCAATGCCAGGATAAGCCGCGAACACCTGCTCACTGTCGGCATAACCAAACAGCGCGCGTTCGTCGTCCTCGGTCAGCAAGGCGATATCCACCTCGGCCAATACGCGGTGATACGCAGTGCGCGCCGCGTCAATACCGGCCCAGAGACGCGGCCGATAGTTGTTGTCAAACACCACCTTGCCCCCTCGACGACGGGTCTCCACCAGAGTTTGCAGCAAGCGCTCGCGGCCGATATCACCCAATACCGCCAGGGTAATGCCGCTGAAATACACCACGTCGTAGTCCGGCAAAGCGGCCAGGATCGGTTCGGCGGCAGGCGTAGTGAAGCAGTCGCGCACGGCGGCTTCGTTGCGCCAGTAAAGGAATTTGCGCTCGCCATTGGCGTCGGTCTGGATGCAGTACAAACCCGGCAGGCGTCCGGGCAGGCGCTGGACCCTGCCCAGGCCCAGGCCCTCATCTTTCCATTGCTTGCACATGGCATCACTGAAGCTGTCATCGCCCAGGGCGGTGACGTAATCCACGCTGCCGGTCTCACCCAGTTCACGGCGCAGATACACCGCCGTGTTCAATGTGTCGCCACCGAAGCTCTGGTGCAGGCTGCCGTCAGCGCGGTGTTGCAGTTCGATCATGCATTCGCCGATGAGGGCGATGCGCGGAGACAAACGGGTCATGGCTTTACACTCAGAATCGGGTTTCCAGGGATTCGATCACCTGCAATTGCTCATCCACCAGGCAGCCGACCTGCCACTTATCGAACGTGAGGCAAGGGTGGGAGGTGCCGAACGAAATGATGTCGCCAATGCGCAGCTCAACCCCTGGCGCCACGGTCATGAACGCGTGCTGGTCCATCACGGCAGTGACTTTGCACGCAGTCACATCATCGCCTTCAGCTGGAAGAATACCGGCCTTGTAGCGTTTGAGCGGCACCGGCAGACCGGCGTCGTAGGCCACGTCGCGCTTGCCCAGGGCGATCACGGCGAAGCCTGGCTCCGGCAAAGATTGCACATGGGCCCAGACTTCCAGGGCTGGGCGCAGGCCTTCGTTGAGGTCGCTGCGACGGTCGAGCACACAGCATTGCGCTTCTTTATAGATACCGTGGTCATGGGCCACGTAGCTGCCGGGGCGCAATACGCTGAGGAAGCGGCCGGCGGCGTTCTGCTGCTCAAACGACTCGGCAATCAGGTCGTACCAGGCCGAGCCCGACGCGGTGACGATGGGCTTGGGCAGGTCGAAAGAGCCGTTGTTCTGCAGGTCCACCGCCAGGCGCACCAGGCTGGCGGCAAAGTCGCGGATGCCGCTGATGGCGTGCTCGCCGTGGATCACGCCTTCGTACCCTTCGATACCGGTGAGGGCCAGGGCCGGCTGCGCCTTGATCGCCCTGGCCAGGTCGCGCACTTCCTGCTCGGTGCGGCACCCGCAACGGCCACCGACCACACCGTATTCGATCATCACGTTCAGGCGCAGGCCACGGGCGGCGAAGAACAGGCCCAGGTCGGCGACGTTATCCGGGTGATCAACCATGCAATGGAAGTCGAAATCCTTGTCGGCCAGCAGGTCGGCGATCAGCGCCATGTTCGGCGCGCCCACCAGTTGGTTGGCCATCAGCACACGGCGCACGCCACCGGCATAGGCGGCGCGGGTCTGCACCGCGTTGGCCAGAGTGATACCCCAGGCACCCGCCTCGATCTGACGCTGGAACAACGCCGGCATCATGCTGGTCTTGCCATGGGGTGCCAGCTCGGCGCCGCTGTTGCTGACAAAGTCCTGCATCCAGCGGATGTTGTGCTCCAGGGCGTCACGGTGCAGCACCAGGGCAGGCAGGCTGACGTCACGGACCAGGTAGGCCCCGACGGCGGCGGCGCCCTTTTCAACGGCATTGATGGCAGACATGGAAAACTCCTATTCGTTGATACGCCGGGCCAGATTATTGGCGCTGTCGATCAACACCCGGCGATAGTCGTTGTAGTGTTTGATGGCATCGGCCCGTGGAGCGACGATGCACAAGGTCGCAATGCTGACGCCTTGCGCATCCCGCACCGGGGCGGCAAAGCAGTGGGTAAAGGTGTCGGCCACGCTGTCGAAGGAAAAGAAGCCATCGAGGGTGGCCTGACGGATTTGCGCCAGGAAGGTATCCAGCGGCAGGCGCTGGCCGTCCGGCAGGATGAAATCGTCGTGATCGATCAGGTCGATGATCTGCTGGTCGCTCAAGTGCCCCAGCAACAGGCGCCCGGACGCGGTCCACGGAATCGGTGCGTTTTCGCCGATGTCCGAGGAAATACGAAAATGCCGCTCGCCCTCGCGCATCAGCGCCACCGTGTATTTGCGCCCGTTGAGCAGGCACATCTGCGCGGTTTCGTGGGTCTGGCTGACGATCTCCTGCAGGGCATGGTCGGCCTCGCGGGTCAGGTCGAAATGGCGCAGGTGCGCCTGGCCGAGGAAATACAGCTGACGGCCGAGGTAGACGTGACCGTCCTTGCCCACCGTTTCCAGAATGCGCCGTTCAAGCAGGGACGCGACCAATTCGTACACGGTGGACTTGGGACTGCCGATGCCGCTGGCAATATCATTCGGGCGCAGGGGCTGGCCGATTTCCTTGAGGAAATCGAGGATATCGAATGCACGGTCCAGGCCTTTGGCGCGGCGTTTGATGGTGTCTTCGGTCATGGCGGTTTCGGTCCGGTCAGAATGTTGCTATCAACACATACCCCCTGTGGGAGCGGGCTTGCTCGCGAATGCGGTGGCTCAGCGACAGATGCATTTACTGATACACCGCATTCGCGAGCCCGCCCGCTCCCACATTGGATTTGTAGCGACGTCAGGATCCAGGCATTTAGCCTTTTTTCTTGTACGCCACGCAATCGATCTCCACCTTGCAGTCGACCATCATGTTCGCCTGCACACAGGCCCGCGCCGGGGCGTGTTCCGGGGTGAAGTACTCGCCGAACACCTTGTTGAAGCTCCAGAAGTCCCGCGGGTCTTCCAGCCACACGCCGACGCGCACGACGTCTTTGAGCTCGTAGCCGGCTTCTTCGAGGATCGCCACCACGTTACGCATGGTCTGGCGGGTTTGTTCGATGATGCCGCCGGTGATGATTTCGCCGTCCACCGCAGGCACTTGGCCTGAGACGTACAACCAACCGTCTGCTTCCACCGCGCGGGCGAAAGGACGAGGTTGGCCACCGCCGGCTGTGCTGCCGGCACCGTAACGAGTGATGCTCATAACAATATGCTCCTGATTAAAAACGAATGTTCTTGAGAAATTCCGCCAGGCGCGGCGATTGCGGGCGTTCGAAGATGTCCTTCGAGGTGCCCTGCTCTTCAATGCGGCCCTGGTTCATAAAAACGATCTTGTCCGAGACTTCATAGGCAAAGCGCATTTCGTGAGTGACCAGCAACATGGTCATGCCCTCTTCCGCCAGGCCTTTGATCACGCTGAGTACTTCGCCCACCAGCTCCGGGTCGAGGGCCGAGGTGACTTCGTCGAACAGCATCAGGCTGGGGTTCATGGCAATGGCGCGGGCAATCGCTACACGCTGCTGCTGGCCGCCGGACAATTGACCCGGGAAGTGGTTACGACGCTCTAGAAGTCCTACGCGGTCCAGCCATTTTTCTGCCAAAGCCACCGCCTCGTCCTTAGGCATTTTCTTAACTTTCAATAAGCCCAGGGTGACGTTCTGCAGCGCAGTCAGATGCGGAAACAGGTTGAATTGCTGGAACGCCATGCCAGTCATCGCACGGTGCTGGGCAATCACCCGCTCAGGGTGGCGCACGCGCTTGCCGGCGATTTCGCTGTAGCCGATGGACTCGCCATCCAGCGTGATCTGCCCGCCCTGGAACTCTTCCAGCAGGTTGACGCAACGCAACAGCGTGGTCTTGCCCGAGCCGCTGGAGCCGATCAAGGTCACCACGTTGCCGCGCTGCATGGACAGGTCGACGCCCTTGAGCACTTCCACCTGGCCATATTGCTTACGCAGGCCACGGATGTTCAGCAGCGGTTGGTTGGTGTGAGGTTGGTTCATGGCAAGGCCACCCGCTTTTCAATGTAGCGCCCGAATAACTCGATGGCGTAGTTGATGACAAAGAACATAAAGCCTGCGAACAGGTAGAACTCCAGGGTCATGAAGGTGCGCGCGATCACTTGCTGGGTACTGAGCAGCAACTCGGCCACGCCGATCACCGACAGCAGGGTCGAAGCCTTGACGATTTCCGTGGAAGAGTTGACCCAGGTCGGCAAGATCTGGCGCAGCGCCTGGGGCAGCAACACGTAGCCCAGGGACTGGTAAAACGTCAGGCCGATCGCCTTGCCCGCTTCCAGTTGCCCACGGGGAATGGCTTGCAGCGCACCGCGCACGATCTCCGAGACGTGGGAGCCGCAGAACAACGTCAACCCGACTGCACCAGCCTGGAACGCGGTGATCTGCCAACCGAGCGCCGGCAGCATGTAGAAACACGCCAGCACCAGTACAAACACCGGCGTACCACGGATCAAGTCGACATACAGCCGAAACGGCGCACGCATCCAGAACTTGCCGTAGGTCAGGATCAACCCGGCGACGATGCCGATCAGGGTGCCAAAGATAATCGCCAACGCGGACACATAAACGCTGGCTTGAAAACCCGCCCAGAGGGTCTCCCGGGCGATCCACAACTCATGCAGCCAGCTGGGGGATTCGTACATGGAAACCTCGCTTAACGACGGATCGCCAGACGCTGTTCCAGGTAACGGAGCAGCATGGCAATGAGGTAACAGGCAGCCACGTAGAGCGCGGTCGTGACCAGCCAGGTTTCAATCACCCGGTAGCTTTCGACGTTGATCTTGCGGGCATAGTAGGTCAGCTCCGGCACGGCGATGGCGGCGGCGAGCGAAGTGTCTTTGAACAGCGAAATGAAGTTGTTCGACAGCGCAGGCAGCACGTTGCGCAGCATCACCGGCACGGTGATGTAGGCGCGGATACGCCACTCCCCCAGACCGATGGCCAGCCCGGCTTCCCGCAACCCTTTGGGAATGTTCAACAGCCCGGCGCGGAAGACTTCGGTCAGGTAGGCACCGGCGTACAACGATAGGGTGATGATGAACGAAGGGATCTTATCCAGACGGATCCCGAGGCTGGGCAACGCAAAGTAGATCAACAGGATCAGCACAAGAATCGGCGTATTGCGCACCACCGTCACATACACCGAGGCGAAGACACGCAGCGCACGGTGCTTGGACAGCATGGCAAACGCCATCATCAGGCCGATCACGCAGCCGATGGCGATCGACAGCAGCGCCAGCTCAAGGCCCAGGCCGAGCCCCGCCAGCAAGCTGGGGAAGTCGCGCCATACCGCGGCAAAGTTCAACTGATAGTTCATGGTCAGCAGTACCTGATTGAGGCGCCGTCAGCGGCGCCCCAGGTTTTCGATTTACTTGAACTCAACCGGGAAGCCGATCGCGGGTTCCGGCAGGTCTACACCGAACCATTGCTTGAACGAGGCCTTGTAGGTCGGGAACTCCACACCGGTCATGGCTTCATGCAGCGCGGTGTTGACGAAGTTCAGCCAGTCCTGGTCGCCACGCTTGACGGCGCACGCATAGGTCTGCGGGCTCCAGGCGTAGGCCGGGCTGCGATAGCGGCCTGGGTTCTGCACCATCAGGTACTTGACCGAGGACTGGTCGGTAGCGGCGGCATCGGCGCGACCGGAGTTCACAGCCTGGTACATCAGGTCGACGCTGTCGTACTGGTCGACCTTGGCCTTGGGCAGCGCCTGGTGCACCAACTCTTCGGCGTAGACGTTTTGCAGCACAGCCACGGTGACGCCGTCGCCGGCGGCCTGCAGGTCTTCAATCTCTTTGTACTTGCTGTTGTTCGGCAGCAGCAGGCCCACGCCTTCGCGGTAGTACGGCAGGGTGAAGGCGACCTGCTGGGCACGGCTGGCGGTAACGGTAATGAACTGGCAACTCATGTCGACCTTGTCGGTCAGCAGGTTGGGAATCCGGGCGTCAGACGACTGCACCACGAACTCGACCTTGCTCGGATCGTTGAACAAGCCCTTGGCCACGATACGGCCGATGTCGATATCAAACCCCTGCAACTTGCCATCCGCTCCCTGGAAGTGCCACGGCGCATTGGTACTGCCTGTACCCACGATCAAGTGCCCACGCTTGAGCACATCATCGAGCTTGCTGTCCGCCGCCTGCACGATGCTGGCGAGGGAAGCCGATGCGGCGAAGAGAAAAACACACGCTTTAAACACGGAAGGTCGGTGATGCATGACAAGCACTCCAGGAGTTGTGTATTCCGCTATACCGGAACTTAGTATGTAACAACGGAATAGACAGCAGAAAGTGTGCCACACGCGGTAACAGAAAAATATGACGCATATAAATTTGTTATAAATCAGTCAGATGACTATTCATGAGCAGCAAGGCGTTACGCCAGCATCTGGAATCACGTTGCTACCCAAGGCCCCAAATGCCGGTGACAGGCCTCAATCGAGTGCGCCACAACGACTTTGCCGCGCACCGTTGCAGTGCGCATGCAGCCTGGAAAAATCCCCACACTGGACTAGCCTTGGCGCATCTCTGCCGACAAGGACCCCGCCCTGATGAAGCTCCGTCTCACTCTGGTTTTGCTCGCTTTCCTGACGGCCGGCAGTGCCTCGGCCAACAACGACCGTCGCGAATGCAAAGCGGAACTACGCAAGCTCAATGACGCCTTGAGCACCAACTACACCAGTCAGAACCACCATGGCTACCGCCAGGCAAAGGCCTCACGAGACAATCTGGAATACAAGAAATGTGCGAGCCAGGCACGCAAGGCGCGTGAACGGGTGGAGCGTAACGGCGACCTGTGAAGGTTGACAGTAGACCCGAACACCTTCCCGCCTTAGCGTGAGCCATGCCTGGAGGGGAATGTCGATGAACTATGTGAATGCCGTGATTGCGGACAAGGCTGCGTTTGAGCGCGAACTGGAGACGGCGCAGCCCGTTTTTGTGGTGTTTATGTCACATGACTGCACGGCGTGCAGTGACGCACTGCCACGCTTCATGCGCATCAGCGAACACTACAAGGACCACGTCAAAATCTTGATCCTTGATTGCCTCGACACCCCACGACACCCAAGTGTCGACCGCATCCCGATGCTGCTGGTCTACCACAACCAGAGACTGCTCGAAGCCCTTCCCGGCCTTGGCGAGCAAGCGCTGAAAAGTGCCTTCAAGCAGTACACCCAACTACCCGCCGTTACGCCTTAGGCAAAGGCGTCAGGCAAACTTGCGTCACCCGCCGCTCCTCCACCGCCGCGACCGTCAGGCGCCAGCCCTCATGTTCCAGGCTATCGCCCACTACCGGAAGGCGGTCGAGCAGGCTCATGACCAGGCCGGCCAATGTCTGGTAGTCCTCGGTCGCAGTCGCCCTGAAGCCGGTGCGCTGGCGAACCAGGTTAAGGTTCAAGGCGCCATTGGCGCGGAAGCCATCGCCCTCTTCGACGATATCCGGGCCCTCGATTTCGCTGGCATCCGGCAACTCACCCGCGATGGACTCCAGGATATCGGTCATGCTCAACACCCCCATGAAATCACCGAACTCGTTGATCACGAACGCGATATGGGTCGACTCCTGGCGCATTTGCTCCAGGGCATTGAGGATCGAGAAACTGTCCAGCAAATTGATCGCCCGGCGTGCCAGGTGCTCCAGGTTCGGCTCGTTGCCGGCCAGGTATTCCTTGAGCAATTCCTTCTTGTGCACGAAGCCCAGCGGCTCATCGACGGCGCCGTTGCGGATCAATGGCAGCCGTGAGTAGGACGAATGCATCAGCTTCAAGCGAATACTGTCAGGATCGTCCGCCAGATCGATGCAGTCGACCTTGGCCCGCGGGGTCATCAACGTGCGGATCGGGCGTTCGGCCAGCTGCAGCACACCGCTGATCATCACGCGCTCACGTCGGTCAAATAGCGGACCTTGCGCGGCATCCGGCTCGCCCAACAGGTCAGCGACCTCTTCACCCACTTCTTCCACGGCCAGGCTGCGACCACCCAACAAGCGCATCACGGCATGGGCCGTGCGCTCACGCACCGGCAACACGCCTTGGGCCGATTTCTTGCGACGTGAACGGGCGATCTGGTTGAACACTTCGATCAGGATCGAGAAACCAATCGCCGCGTACAGGTAGCCCTTTGGAATATGGAAACCCAGGCCTTCGGCGGTCAGGGCGAAACCGATCATCATCAGGAAGCCCAGGCACAGCATGATCACTGTCGGGTGCGCATTGACGAAGCGGGTCAGCGGCTTGCTTGCCACGATCATGAGGCCGATGGACACGATCACCGCGATCATCATCACCGCCAATTCATCCACCATGCCCACGGCGGTAATCACCGCATCCAGGGAGAACACCGCATCCAGCACCACGATCTGCGCCACGATCGGCCAGAACATCGCGTAGGCGACATTGCCGGTACGCTGGGCCACATGGCCTTCCAGGCGCTCGTGCAATTCCATGGTGGCCTTGAACAGCAGGAACACACCACCAAACAGCATGATCAGGTCACGGCCCGAGAAGCTCTTGTCGAACACCTCGAACAACGGCTGGGTCAAGGTCACTAGCCAGGAAATACTCGCCAACAGGCCCAGACGCATCAGCAGCGCCAGGGACAAGCCGATCAACCGCGCGCGGTCACGCTGCTCCGGTGGCAACTTGTCCGCCAGGATCGCGATAAACACCAGGTTGTCGATGCCCAGCACCAGTTCCAGCACAATCAAGGTCAACAGGCCGAGCCAGGCCGTTGGATCCGCTAACCATTCCATTTATTGAGTCTCTTCAGTCATCGATTTTCAGAATGCCGGGCACGGCAAGGCGCGGTCAGTGGACCGGTACAAGGTTAGCAGTCGGAATACGGGGTGCTTCAGAGGGAACAGCGGCAGCGTAAGTCTTGGGGAAAGACGACTGGGGGGCTCCGAGAGGGTGTTCATGCAAGTCCTGACATAGCAAAAGGACTTGAATCCTACATCTGAAACACAAATTTCCTACAGCGCGAAACTATTACTAAATCTGTACCCCCCTGCAGGCGTCAGGATTTTCGGGTAGCGTCGTCCAACGCCAGAATGGTGTGCGCATTGGTCACCGTCGTGGCCAGCGTATTGATCACCCCCGACCGCAACGCCCCCAGGGTCGCCGCCGCCTTGGTGTTCTCGCTGGCAATCGCCACCACATCCGGGATGCGAAACAACTCCGGCACCGTCAACCCAATCACCCTGCCCTGTATGGCGTTGACCGCAGGCTGGCCGTGAATGTCGATAAAGTCATACCCCATCATGTCGCCGACAGTGCCGGACAAACGCGCCTGGGCGATTTCCTGCGGTGAAAACCACCCCATGCGCACCATATTGCTGTTTTCGCTCATGTCGCCAATACCGATCAACGCAATATCCGCACGCCGCGCCCGATCCAGCGTCGAGCGCACGGTGTCGTTATTGATCAGCACCCCGCGCAATTCCGGGTTCGCCACCAGGGCCGGAGCATACAAGCTTTCACTCTCCCCCCCGAAGCGCAGCGCCAGGCGCCGACAGATATGGTCGGGGTTCATGTATTCGCCGGCCTTGAGCGAACCACCGATGGCGCAGACAAATGTGCAATTGCGTGTCACCGGCAAGAACACGTTGTCGGCCACGGCCCCGACGTTGCGCCCCATGCCCACCGCGACAATCATGCCATCGCTCAACGTCTTGTTCAGGTAGTTGGCCACCAGGCTGGCGACGGCCGAGCGCTGGGTGTCAGGCTCACTGTGGTCGACGGCGATCAATGCGCGATCCAGCTTGAAGCGCTCCACCAACGCGCGCTCCAGCTCATTGTTCATCGCCGGATGCTGCAGCACGCGCACCTCGACAATCCCTTCATCGCGCGCACGCTTAAGCAGGCGGCTGACCTTTGCCCGCGACAGATCGAAGCGCTTGGCGATGGCTTCCTGAGTGACGTTCTCGAGGTAATAGAGCATCGCCACTTCGGTCATCTGATCGATATCGCTGGCAATGCGCTGGGTACTGTCACTCATGGGGACGGGCTTCCGTTTCGGCGTCAAAGGCGCATTCTCCCGACTCTTGCCCCGTTTAGTCCACTACTGATGCCCGTCGCGCTCGATCGCATTGATACGCTCGACCTTGGCGCCGGAACGCGCCGACTCAAACTCCGACTCCAGAAACGATTTGACGATGCTTTTGGCCAGCTCCGCACCGATCACCCGCGCACCGATGGACAGGATTTGCGCATCGTTGCTCTTGCGCGCCCGCTCCGCCGAATAGGTGTCGTGGGCCTGGGCCGCGCGAATGCCCAACACCTTGTTGGCGGAAATGGCCATGCCAATCCCGGTGCCACACACCAACACACCCAGCCGCTGCTGCCCGGCATTGATCGCGTTGGCCACGGCCAGGGCGATGTCCGGGTAAAGCACGGGCGCGGTGGAATGGGTGCCGAAGTCGGTCACCGGGTAACCCAGCGCCTCGATATGGCGCTTCAACAGCTCTTTGAGCTCAAAACCCGCTTCATCGCATCCGATAGCCACCGGGAAAGGTGTGTTCATGGCGTCTGGCTCCACTGCCGTGATCGTGTTTATGACCGATCATATGATCAGTCAGTGAAATTATGCTCACACATTTCGCGGTCAACCACCCCTCACTGTCAAGCATGATTTAACTGACTCGCCAGTCAATGGCGCCTAAATAGGCGTTATTCACGCACAAGATCAGAATTATGGCTTTTACATGAAAGAGATTGACTGATCAGAATTTCATTTGATACACATATGCTCACAGCGAAACATGACTGTGCGACCTAATAAGAATTCACAGCACGAGGACACGCCAATGGCCAGGCCATTACTGCTCCAGGCTGAACACGTCGCCAAGGCTTACGCCGGGGTCCCTGCCTTGCGTGACGGGCGCCTCTCTCTGCGGGCCGGCAGCGTCCACGCCCTGTGCGGCGGCAATGGCGCGGGCAAATCGACATTTCTGAGCATCCTGATGGGCATCACCCAGCGTGACGCCGGCAGCATTCTGCTCAACGGCGCGCCGGTGCAGTTCAACCGCCCGAGTGAAGCGCTGGCAGCGGGGATCGCGATGATCACCCAGGAGCTGGAACCTATCCCCTACATGACAGTCGCCGAGAACATCTGGCTGGGACGCGAACCACGCCGCGCCGGTTGCATCGTCGACAATAAGGCCCTTAACCGTCGCACCCGCGAATTGCTCGACAGCCTTGAGTTCGACGTCGATGCCACCAGCCCGATGCACCGCTTGAGCGTCGCGCAGATCCAACTGGTGGAAATCGCCAAGGCCTTCAGCCATGACTGCCAGGTGATGATCATGGACGAACCCACTTCGGCCATCGGCGAACACGAGGCGCAAACCCTGTTCAAGGCCATCCGCCGCCTGACTGCCCAGGGCGCCGGCATCGTCTATGTGTCGCACCGCCTGAGCGAACTGGCGCAGATCGCCGACGACTACAGCATCTTCCGCGACGGCGCCTTTGTTGAAAGCGGGCGCATGGCGGACATTGATCGCGACCATCTGGTACGCGGCATCGTCGGCCAGGAACTGACCCGCATCGACCACAAGGTCGGCCGCGAATGCGCTGCCAACACCTGCCTGCAAGTCGACAACCTGAGCCGCGCCGGGGAGTTCCACGACATCAGCCTGCAACTGCGCCAAGGCGAAATCCTCGGCATCTATGGCTTGATGGGCTCGGGGCGCAGCGAGTTTCTCAACTGCATCTACGGCCTCACGGTCGCGGACTCCGGCAGCGCCACCTTGCAAGGCAAACCCATGCCGATCGGACTGCCTAAGGCGACCATCAATGCCGGCATGTCCCTGGTCACCGAAGACCGCAAGGACAGCGGCCTGGTGCTCACCGGCAGCATTCTTTCCAACATTGCCCTGTCGGCCTACAAGCGCCTGTCGAGTTGGTCGCTGATCAATGCGCGCAAGGAAACCCAGCTGGCCGAGGACATGGTCAAGCGCCTGCAGATCAAGACCACGTCCCTGGAATTACCGGTGGCGTCCATGAGCGGCGGCAACCAGCAGAAAGTGGTACTCGCCAAATGCCTGTCCACCGAGCCGGTCTGCCTGCTGTGCGACGAACCGACCCGCGGCATCGATGAAGGCGCCAAGCAGGAGATCTACCACCTGCTCGACCAATTCGTACGCGGCGGTGGCGCCGCCATTGTGGTGTCTTCGGAAGCCCCGGAGCTGCTGCACCTGAGCGATCGCATCGCCGTATTCAAGGGCGGCCGGCTGGTGACCATCAGCACCGACACCGCCCTTTCCCAGGAAGCCTTGTTGAGACTTGCCTCATGAATGCCAAAACCATCACAGCCCCCGTTACTGCCGCGCCGCGCAATCGCCTGCGTCTGTCCCTCGACCGTTTCGGCCTGCCGCTGGTGTTTATCCTGCTGTGCGTGGTGATGGCGTTCTCCAGCGAGTACTTCATGACCTGGCGCAACTGGATGGACATCCTGCGCCAGACCTCCATCAACGGCATCCTCGCGGTAGGCATGACCTATGTGATCCTGACCAAGGGCATCGACCTGTCGGTGGGTTCGATCCTGGCCTTTGCCGGGTTGTGCAGCGCCATGGTCGCGACCCAGGGTTATGGCCTGCTGGCAGCGGTCAGTGCCGGGATGTTTGCAGGCGCGATGCTCGGCGTGGTGAACGGCTTCATGGTCGCGAACCTATCGATCCCGCCGTTCGTGGCCACCCTGGGCATGCTCAGCATTGCGCGCGGCATGACCTTCATCCTCAACGATGGCAGCCCGATCACCGACCTGCCCGACGCCTACCTGGCGCTGGGCATCGGCAAGATCGGCCCGATCGGCGTGCCGATCATCATCTTTGCCGTGGTCGCACTGATCTTCTGGATGGTGCTGCGTTACACGACTTACGGCCGCTATGTGTACGCGGTGGGCGGCAATGAAAAGAGCGCACGCACCTCAGGCATCGGCGTGCGCAAGGTGATGTTTTCGGTGTACGTGGTCTCGGGCCTGCTCGCCGGACTGGCTGGCGTGGTGCTATCGGCCCGTACCACCTCTGCCCTGCCCCAGGCCGGGGTTTCCTATGAGCTGGACGCGATTGCCGCCGTGGTGATCGGCGGCACCAGCTTGTCGGGCGGCACCGGCAGCATTGTCGGCACGCTGTTCGGCGCACTGTTGATCGGGGTGATCAACAACGGGCTGAACCTGCTCGGCGTGTCCTCTTATTACCAACAGGTCGCCAAGGGCCTGATCATCGTGTTCGCAGTACTGATCGACGTGTGGCGCAAGAAAAAACGCTAGAGAACGACCTACAACAATAACCGGAGTTCTACTCATGAAACTTGGTACCACCCTGGCCGCCACCGCGGCCCTCTCCCTGCTCGCCTGCAGTATCGCCATGGCCGCCGATGGCAAGACCTACAAGGTCGGCGCAGCCGTCTACGGCCTCAAGGGCCAGTTCATGCAGAACTGGGTCCGCGAGCTCAAGGAACACCCGGCGGTCAAGGACGGCACCGTGCAGTTGACCGTGTTCGACGGCAACTACGACGCCCTCACCCAGAACAACCAGATCGAAAACATGGTGACCCAACGCTACGACGCCATCCTGTTCGTACCGATCGACACCAAGGCCGGCGTCGGCACCGTCAAGGCGGCCATGAGCAACGACGTGGTGGTCATCGCCTCCAATACGAAAGTAGCCGATGCCTCCGTGCCGTATGTGGGTAACGATGATGTCGAGGGCGGCCGCCTGCAGGCCCAGGCCATGGTCGACAAGCTCAATGGCAAAGGCAACGTGGTGATCATCCAGGGGCCGATTGGCCAGTCGGCGCAGATCGACCGGGAAAAAGGCGAACTGGAAGTGCTGGGCAAACACCCAGACATCAAGATCATCGAGAAAAAGACCGCCAACTGGGACCGCGCCCAGGCCCTGGCACTGACCGAAGACTGGCTGAACGCCCACCCCAAAGGGATCAACGGCGTGATCGCGCAGAACGATGACATGGCCCTCGGCGCCGTACAGGCCCTGAAGTCCCACGGGCTGACCTCCAAGGATGTGCCCGTCACCTCTATCGATGGGATGCCCGACGCGATCCAGGCGGCGAAAAAAGACGAAGTCACCACCTTCCTGCAAGACGCCCAGGCACAGTCCCAGGGCGCGCTGGACGTGGCGCTGCGCGCACTGGCCGGCAAGGACTACAAGCCGCAGTCGGTGATCTGGGAGCGCTATGCCAAGGAGGTGAAATGGGGTGACGGCACGGCCAAGAACTACATCCTGCCGTGGGTGCCGGTCACCAATGCCAACGCCGATGCACTGTACAAACAAGTCAGCGGCGGCAAATAACGGTTTTGACCTGTAAATGCGTGCCAAATGTGGGGGCGGCACCGCCCCCATATCGGACCGCCACCGTTTTCGAAAATGGAGTTATTCATGTCTGGATTCTGGAACCAAGCCTTCGACCTGACCGGCCGTTGCGCGGTGATTACCGGTGGCGCCGCCGGGATCGGCCTGGCCTGCGCGAGCCTGCTGGTGGAACGCGGCGCGCGCGTGGCCCTGCTGGACCGTGACCCCGCGGTGGTCGAGGTAGCCGCCGGCCTGGGCGCCGGGCATCTGGGCATTGCCGTCGACCTCGGTCAGATCGGCCAGATACAACACACCATCGACACGGTTTTCGCACACTTCCAACGCCTGGATTACTTGATCAACAGCGCCGGCGTGGTGCTGCTGGACAAGGCCGTCGATGTCAGCGAAAGCGCCTGGGACACCACCCTGGACATCAACCTCAAGGCCAGCTTCTTCGTGGCCCAGGCCTGCGCCCGGCACATGCTCGCCCAAGGCAGCGGGCGCATTGTCAACCTCGCTTCCCAGGCCGCCGTGATTGGCCTGGACCGGCATGTCGCCTACTGCGCAAGCAAGGCCGCCATTGTCGGCATGACCAAGGTACTGGCCATGGAGTGGGCCCCACAGATCAACGTCAACGCCATCTCCCCGACCATCGTCGAGACAGCCCTGGGCAGGAAAGCCTGGGCCGGCGAAGTGGGTGAAAAGGCCAAATTGCAGATCCCGGCGGGCCGCTTTGCCCAGCCGGAAGAAATCGCCGGGCTGGCGCTGTACTTGCTCAGCGATGCCGCACAGATGATCACCGGCGCCAACATGGTGATCGACGGCGGCTACAGCATTCAGTAATTCATCTTCTTGTCGTGAGGTTTTGTCATGTCCACCGTCACCGAACGCACACCTGAACACCTGTCCCCGGTCATCCCGAAAACCATGCAGGCCGTGGTTTGCCATGGCCCGGAAGATTACCGCCTGGAAACCGTCGACGTGCCCGTGCCGGGCCCCGATGAAATCCTCACCAAAGTCGAGTTGTGCGGCATCTGCATGGGCGACATCAAGACCTATCGCGGCGCCCCGTCGTTCTGGGGTGACGCCGAACAACCCCGCTACGTGAAACCGCCCATGATCCCCGGCCATGAATTCGTCTGCCGCGTGGTTGCCTTGGGCCCAGGCGCAGAGAAACGAGGGGTGAAGGTCGGTGACCGGGTAATTTCCGAACAAATCGTGCCGTGCTGGGGCTGCCGCTTCTGCAACCACGGTCAATACTGGATGTGCCAGAAGCACGACCTGTATGGCTTCCAGAACAATGTGCAGGGCGCCATGGCCCAGTACATGATCTTCACCAAGGAAGGCATCATCCACAAAGTGCCGGACTCTATCGCCCCGGACGAAGCAATCCTGATCGAACCACTGGCATGCTCACTGCACGCCGCGGAACGCGCCAATGTGGATTTCGACGACGTGGTGGTGGTCGCCGGCGCTGGCACGCTAGGCCTCGGGATCATCGGCGCGGTGCGCATGCGCAACCCGAAAAAGCTCATTGTCCTGGACATGAAGCCGGAGCGCGCCGCCCTCGCCCTGCGCATGGGCGCCGACGAGGTCTGGAACCCGGCCGAGGAGGACGTGCTGGCGAAAATCCGCGAGATCACCGACGGCTACGGGTGTGATATCTACATCGAGGCCACCGGGCACCACAAGGCGGTGAACCAGGGCCTGGCCATGCTGCGCAAGCTGGGCCGCTTCGTCGAATTCAGCGTGTTCAATGACGAGGCCACCGTGGACTGGTCGATCATTGGCGACCGCAAGGAGTTGGACGTGCTGGGCTCGCACCTGGGACCGTACATGTACCCGCGCGCCATCGATTTCATCGGCAACCGCAAGATCGACATGCGCGACGTCGTGACACACACATTTGCGCTGGCGGATTTCAAGGAAGCGTTCGCTGTCATGGAGCGCGGCGATAAGTCGCTGAAGGTGGTGCTGCAACCCTGACCGCGCACCCACCGCTTCTGCGCCTACCGTTAACAACAAGAACAGGAACCCGCGTTATGAATCGAGTCATCAACGATCCGGACCAGGTGGTCGAGGACATGCTGCGCGGCATTCTGGTCGCGCACCCCGAACTGCGCCAGTACGAGACCAACCCACGCGTCATCGTCAAGGCCAAGCCTTCTGGGCCTGGCCGCGTCGGCATTGTCACCGGGGGCGGGTCGGGCCATGAACCGGCCTTTCTCGGCTATGTCGGCCCGGGACTGGTGGATGCGGTGGCCGTCGGCGAGATCTTCTCCTCGCCCACTGCCAAGAGTTTTTTCGACGCGTTTCGCGCAGCCGACCATGGCGCAGGTGTGGCTTGCCTTTACGGTAACTACGCTGGCGACAACATGAACGTGAAGCTGGCAATGAAAATGGCCGCCAGCAAAGACATGCGTATCCGCACCGTGGTCGCCAACGATGACGTGGCGTCCGCGCCCAAAGCCGAGATTGCCAAGCGCCGTGGCGTGGCCGGGGAAATCTTCATGTGGAAGATCGGTGGCGCCGCTGCCGCCCAGCATTACGACCTGGACGGCGTGATCCGGGTCGCGCAGAAGACCGTCGACCACTGCCGCTCGATTGGTATCGGCCTCACGCCGTGCACTATTGCGGCGGTGGGCAAGCCGAACTTCCAGATTCCCGACGGCCAGATGGAACTCGGCATAGGCCATCATGGCGAACCGGGCATCGACGTAATCCCGATCGAACCGGCCGCCGCCATGGCCGAACGCATGCTCGCGCCGATCCTTGCCGACCGCGACTTCAGCCAGGACAACAGCGTGGTGGTGCTGGTCTCGGGCCTGGGCGCCACGCCGGTCATGGAGCTGTATATTTTCTACGCCGAGGTCGAAAAACAGCTCACGGCCAAAGGTTTGAAGATTCACCGTTGCTATGTGGGCAATTACTTCACGTCCCTGGAAATGATGGGCGTAACCCTGACCCTGCTCGGCCTCGACGCCGAGCTTACAACCCTGATCGATCAACCCTGCCGCTCCATCGGCATGACCCAGGCGGAGTGAACCATGAGCCAGTATTTTTCCACCCGCGACGGCGGCGCCATCGTCAGCGACCTGGTCAGCGTGATCGTCGCCAACCGTGAATACCTCAGTGAAATAGACGGCGCCATCGGCGATGGCGACCACGGCATCAACATGGCCAAGGGCTTCGCCCATTGCGGGCGCACCCTTGAAGGACGCCAACTGACCCTGGCCGAAGCACTCGACGAGCTGACCCTCAGCCTGATGGAGGGCATCGGCGGTTCCATGGGCCCGCTGTATGGCAGCCTGTTTATCGGCATGGCCGATGAAGTGCGCAACAGCGACGACATCGACGCCGCGACTTTTGCTCATTTGCTGCGCGGCGGGTTGACCTCGTTGCAGGACATTACCGAAGCGGGGGTGGGCGACAAGTGCCTGATGGACACCTTGATACCGGCGGTCGAAGCCTTTGAGCAGGCACACGCCACGGGGGCCTCCTTCAGCGAAGCACTGGACGCAATGAAAGCCGCCGCATCACAGGGCCGCGACTCGACCAAGGACCTGGTGGCAAAGATCGGCCGCGCCAGTCGCCTGGGCGAACGCTCCCTCGGCGTGTTGGATGCCGGCGCCGTGTCGTGTTGCCTGATCCTTACGCGCCTGGCCGACTCGGTACAGCCGCGACTGTCTGCTTGATCTGCTGGAGATACCGCGCCACCGCCGGCGCTTGCTCGAAGCGCCGGTGAATCAGCGACAGCCACGACGACGCGTCACTGCCCTGAATGCTGCGGTACACCACGCCAGGCAAACTCACATGCCCCACCATTGACGCCGGCACCACCGCCACGCCCTGCCCGAGTGACACCAGCGCCACCACCGCCACCAATCCACCGGGTTGCGGCCCCAGGCGCGGCGCGTAGCCGCCTTGCGCGGCCACCTGCAAGGTGCCACTGATTTGCTCCGGCAAGATGAACGTCTCGTTTTGCAGGTGCTCGCAACCGATGGCCTTGAGGCCCAGCAGCCACGAGTCCTGCGGCAGCGCCAATACAAACCCCTCACTGTCCAGACGCACCGCCTCGACACCCTCCGGCAGGGTCATGGGCGAGCGGATATAACCGATATCGACACGCCCGTCCGCCACCGCGCCAGGCAACGTCGCCATCGCACATTCGCGCACATTCACGCTCACATCCGGAAACGCCTGGGCGAACGCCTGCATTTGCCGCTGCAACAGCCCCGAATACACCGCCGACGCCACGTAGCCCAATTGGATATGACCGATCTCGCCACGCCCAGCGCGCTGGGCATTGCGCTGGGCGAACTCGAACTGGCGCACGGTAGCTTCGGCTTCGATCAGCAAGGCGGCGCCGGCTTCGGTCAAGCTGACCTCGCGCTGCTGGCGGACGAACAAGCGCGTACCCAGCGTCGTTTCCATGTCCTGGATCTGGCGGCTCAACGTCGGTGGCGCAATGCCCAACTGCTCGGCGGCCCGGGTGAAGTTGCGCTGGCGGGCTACAGCCAGGAAGTAGCGAAAATGACGGATGTCCATAACAGGATTAGCTCAAAGGTAATGAAGTGCTTCACGGCGGCTAACAAAGACGTCGCCGGCCGGGATTAAGCTAACGGCACGTGAACACTAGAGAGCCTTTGCAATGTCCGTCAACTGTCTTTTCCACATTGCCTGCAAGGTAATTCAATCATGAGCCTAGTCAGTCCGCGCCTCACCTTATTGACGGCGTCCGGCGTCTGTTCGCTGATCGTGCTCGACACGAACATCGTCGCCGTCACACTGCCCAGCATCGCCCGTGATCTGGGAGCAAATTTTGCCGACATCGAATGGGTCGTCAGCGCCTACATGCTGGCCTTTGCCGCACTGTTGTTACCCGCCGGCAGCATCGCCGATCGCTTCGGCCGCAAGAAAACCCTGGTCTGGGGGCTGAGCATCTTTATCCTGGCGTCCCTCGGCTGCGGTGCCGCGCCCAACGCGTTGTTTCTGGACATCGCTCGCGCGATCAAAGGCGTCGGCGCAGCCCTGCTGTTGACCTCGGCACTCGCCACCATCGGCCACACCTTCCACGACGATGTGGAACGGGCCAAAGCCTGGGCCTTCTGGGGCGCCTGCATGGGCGTGGCCATGACCGCCGCACCGACCCTGGGCGGGTTGATCACCGAGTACCTGGGCTGGCGCTGGATTTTCTATCTGAACCTGCCAGTGGGCCTGGCCTTGATGGCGCTGGTACTGCGTGCAATCCCGGAATCCCGCGATACCCAGTCGGCACGGCTCGACCCCTGGGGCAGCCTGGCCTTCAGCGCCAGCCTGTTGTGCTTGATGTGGGGCCTGATCGAAGCCAATCGCATTGGCTGGGACAACCCGTTGACCTACGCCCGGCTCATCGGCGGCGCGGCATTACTGGGTGTATTTGTCCTCGTCGAGCGTGTGCAACAGCGGCCCATGGTCGACCTGCAACTGTTCCGCCACCCGCGCTTTATCGGAGCCTTGCTGGGGATGTTTGCCTACGCCGGTTGCGCCCAAGTGATGATGACCTTGTTGCCGTTCTACCTGCAGAACGGCCTGGGGTTCTCCGCGATTGACTCGGGCCTGGGCATGTTGCCGTTTGCGCTGACCCTGTTGATCTGCCCACGCATTGGCGCACGCCTGGCGGGGCGATTGACACCCGCTACGATGATGGCTGGTGGCCTGACACTGGTGGGCAGTGGCAACCTCTTGAGTGCCTGGGCGGTAAACGTGGGAGGTTACCTGCCTTTTGCCTTGGCGATTGCAGTTACAGGCGCCGGGGCAGGTCTGCTCAATGGCGACACGCAGAAAAACATCATGGTCTGTGTGCCGCGAGACCGTGCCGGTATGGCTTCGGGCATGAGCACCACCATGCGCTTCAGCGCGATCATGTTGGCGATCGGCGTGTACGGGGCGTTATTGAGCCGTCATAGCGAGCAGTTGTTGAGCGCAAGCATCGGCGCACAATGGCAGGCTCAGGTTAACGGCATTGCTTCACGCGTAGTCGCCGGGGATATGTCGGCAGCGATGGGTTTGTTGCCGGAGTCGGCACGCGCACTGGTGCAGCCGCTGGCGCGACAGGCGTTCGTGGGTGGGTTCAGCGCGGTGTTGTGGGTGGCGGGCGTATTGGGGTTGCTGGGGGCGCTGGTGGTGGGGATGTTGATGCGTAACCCGATACCTTCAGCCCCACCACAACTCCCCCTGCGGGCACCGAACTGAATGTGGGAGCGGGCTTGCTCGCGAATGCGGTGTGTCAGGAGCAGATGCACTGACTGAGACATCGCATTCGCGGGCAAGCCCGCTCCCACAGGGGGGGGGCGTCTACGTTCTGGAGGTCGGGTTACCAGAAGCGCTGCTGGGTCAACCGGCTCCACCAGGTCAGCAACACGCGGTCCACTGAGCCACTGGCCGCCAGCCCAACTCGCTCCTGCAAGCTCTTGCGCTCGGCATAATGCAGGTGGAACACCTCGGCGGTCTTGGCCTTGGTGGCCAGGTATTCGTCGCTGGTCTGCAGTTCGTCGACCAATTGCTTGTCGAGCGCTGCAACACCCAGCCACACTTCTCCGGTCGCCACGTCATCAATCGCCAACTGCGGGCGGTAGCGCGAGACGAAGTTCTTGAACAGTTGGTGAGTGATGTCCAGGTCCTCCTGGAACTTCTCGCGGCCCTTTTCAGTGTTTTCGCCAAACACCGTGAGGGTGCGCTTGTACTCACCGGCGGTCAGCACTTCGAAGTCGATGTCGTGCTTCTTCAGCAGGCGGTTGACGTTAGGCAACTGCGCCACGACGCCAATGGAGCCGAGGATGGCAAACGGCGCACTGATGATTTTCTCGCCAATGCACGCCATCATGTAGCCGCCGCTGGCTGCGACCTTGTCGATGCACACGGTCAACGGCACCCCTGCCTGGCGGATACGCGCCAGCTGCGATGAGGCCAGGCCGTAGCTGTGGACCATGCCACCGCCGCTTTCCAGGCGCAGCACCACTTCATCCTTCGGCGTGGCCAGGCTCAGCAAGGCCGTGATTTCATGGCGCAGGCTTTCGGTGGCGGAAGCCTTGATGTCGCCATCAAAATCCAGCACAAACACCCGTGGCTTGGCCTCGGCTTTCTGCTTGCCCTTCTTCTTTTCGGCCTTGCCTTCGGATTTACGCAGGGCCTTGAGCTGGTCCTTGTCGAGCAGGGTCGATTCCAGGCGCTCGCGCAGGCCCTTGTAGAAGTCATTGAGCTTGCTGACCTGCAACTGGCCGGCGGATTTGCGACGCCCTTTGCTGCGCAGGGCCGCGAAACTGATCAGTACCACCAGAATAGCGACCACCAGGGTCACGGTCTTCGCCAGAAAGCTCGCGTATTCGGCCAGAAAATCCATAGTTCTCCTTACAGGTGCGGTGCGCCAGGCGCGGATTGCCCAAGCATACCGACGGGGCTTGCCGGGAGCCAGTGCTCAAACCGCCACCAGGCGCCCTCCAACGAGCTTTTAAAACAAGCGTATGTTTTTTCATTGACAGCTCGCAGGCATCCTCATAACCTCGCCAGACTTTCAACGTACCGGGAAAACGGACGTGGGCAGCATCTATCTGATTCGACATGGCCAGGCCTCCTTCGGTGCAGACGACTATGACGTCCTGTCGCCCGTCGGCGTGGAACAGGCGCAAGTGCTCGGCCGCCACTTGGCCGACATGGGCCTGGTGTTCGACCGCTGTGTGGCCGGCGACCTGCGTCGCCAGCAGCACACCGCCACCGCCGCCTTCGATCAGTACAGCGCCCTGGGCCTGCCAGTGCCGGCGCTGGAAATCGACAGCGCCTTCAACGAATTCGACGCCGACGCAATCATCCGCGCCCTGCTCCCCGACCTGCTGACCACCGAACCTGAAGCCCTGGAAATTCTGCGCAATGCCGCGCAGAACCGCAGCGAGTTCCAGCGTATCTTCGCCCTGATCATCGAGCGCTGGCTGGCCGGCACTTATGACCCACCGGGGCTGGAAAGCTGGCTGGGTTTCGTGGAGCGTGTGCAGGGAGGCCTGCAACGGATGCTCGAGGCGGCGGACAACGCGCAGAAGATCGCCGTGTTCACCTCCGGCGGCACCATCACCGCCCTGCTCCACCTGATTACCCGAATGCCTGCCGCCCAGGCCTTCGAACTGAACTGGCAAATTGTTAACACCTCGCTCAACCAGCTGAAATTCCGCGGTCGCGAGGTGGCACTGGCTTCCTTCAACAGTCATACCCACTTGCAACTGTTGAAGGCGCCGCAGCTCATCACGTTCCGATGAACTGCGGCCAACCGTGACCCCAAGGTCACTGGACTCTACCCTAAAGGATCGAAACCATGACTGACGTAGCCAAAGCTGTAGAAGCAATGAAAGCCAAATTCAACCCAGCCGCCGCTGACGGCCTGGACCTGGTGTTCGGTTTCCGTATCGACGACACCCAGAACTTCTCGCTGGTGGTGAAAAACAACACCTGCGAATTGCTGGAAGGCGAAAACCCAGACGCCCAGGTCACCCTGGTGATGGACGCTGAAACCATGAAAGGTATCGTCAGCGGCGAGACCGACGGCATGCAGGCCTTCATGGGCGGCAAGCTGCGCACCGAAGGCGACATGATGCTGGCCATGAAACTGAGCGAGCTGTTCCCGGCGTGATGCACGGGCACGCCTGAAGCCCGATCCCGCCTCTCCAGGCGGGATTTTTTTGCCTGCTACTTTGATTCCATTGCTGGCGCGTTGAGCTTGCCTTTGGGCCTCCCTTGCCCACGCTGGTACAACGCTTCCACCAGCTTTTGCCGCTCGTCCTGCGCCAAGGTGCTGGCAAACTGCGCCAGCGTGCTATCCACCAATGCACGAAGCGCCATATCGGCTTCGCGGGCCTCGGCCAGTTCGGTGGTCAACGCTCCCCGATCCAGCGTCGGCGCTTCCATCTGCTTGATTACCCTCAGGCGCGCCGCACGCCCGGCCATGATCAGCGGCTGGCTATCGGCGGTGTTATGACGCAACAGTTGGCGCAATTCCCTGCGCCGCTCCGGCGATAACTTGACCATGGCCTGACGCAACCCATGCTGGTTGACCACCACTTCGGCAGGTTGGGTGCTGGCTATCCAGTGGTAAAGACCACCAGCCAGCCCGCCGATCAAGAACACATTGAGCAATACCGAGACCAGCAGCCACGGTTTCAGGGATTGGGCGCTCATTGCTCGGCTTCCTCGGCGTTGACGGTAAAGATGACTTGCGCATCGCCCTGGTCAAACACACTGGGCAATACCTCGGCGGACACCCATGGCAATGGCACGCTCATGGACGCCACCAGCATGCCGGTGACGACACCCGCAATGCCGGCGCCCACCAGCCCTGCCGGTGACAACCAACCGGCGTAGCGCGACCAGAACGACGCGCGACGCGGCACCGACTGACGGATCTGCCGAGCCAGCGCCGGGTCGGTCAAGGCCAGTTGATGGCTGTCCAGTTCGGCGTCGAGCCAACCGGCCTGATTCAACGCTTCACGGGCACTGGCGTTAGCGCTGTCGAGCAGCTCCTGGGCGGCGCCGCGTTCAGCCACAGGCCAACGCTGTAGGTCGGCCCCATAGGCGTCGGCCAGATAAGCAAATCGTTCAGGTGTCATGATGTTCCCCTTCCTGGGCGGGCAAGCCCGGATGTATCGGCAAGTTGGCTGCGCAACTGGCGTCGGGCCCGCGACAGCAGGCTCTCCAGTGCCTCGACGCTGATGTTCATCAGGGCCGCGGCGTCGATGTTCGACAGCTCCTGGTACTACTGCAACACAATCGCCTCGCGCTGGCGCTCGGGCAAAGCGGCCAAGGCGGCGGCCATGCGTGCGCTGCGGTCGGCGCTTTCCAATTGCTCATCCAGAGGCGCTGCGCTGTCCGCCAGCTCCAGCACCTCCTCCTCGGACAAAGGACGTTGCTTGCGCCGACGCAACCGGTCATGGCACAGGTTGAGCGCCACCCGATGCAGCCAGGTGTCGAAACGCGCCTCGCCACTGCGCCAACTCGCCGCCTGGCGCCAGATGCGCAGGAAGCTTTCCTGGGCCACGTCCTTGGCTTCGTCGGCATCCCCCAGGATCCGGCTGGCGAGCGCCAGCAGACGCGGCAGTTTGCGCGTCACCATTTCGTTGACGGCCGCAGGGTCGTTGTTGCCGATACGTACGAGCAGTTCAACGTCCGGATCAGAGTCTTTCAATCGGGCAATTCTCGGTCAGCGGATCCAATGCCCTTCGCGCCAGTACCAGTTCGGACCGTGGGCCTCCCAATGGCCGGGCGCCCAACGCGCATTGCGCATCACCGGCTGCCAGTGGCCTGGCACCCAGCCATAGCCGCGCCCTTCCCAGCGCCAATGGCCACGGTCCCAGGCGTAGCCCGGTCGCTCCACGGGAACCATTTCCACACGCTCCGGTGGCGGCGCCTGGCGGATGATGATTTCGGTCTGGGCAAACACCGAGGTGCTGACAAACGCGGCGAGTGTCAGCGGAGCAAGCAAGGCAAAGCGCACTGTGGCCAGGGGTCTCATGGCAACTCCTTCATGCAACGAGCGAAAGTGCCGGTTGCTGATGGGTTGAACGGGGCAAGTCGAAAAATCCGTCGCAGGACGCGCGGATTATTTACGCAGGCAGTATTGCCCAGGGGATGAAGGGGCTTGATGAAATGTTTGAAAGCTTCGCGACGGATTTACGCAGATGGCGACGTTGAAGGATTAACGCTGATCAACCGAAGAGGAAACACCATGTCCCGCCGACTTTACCTGCTGATTGCCGCATTGCTGATCGTCAGCCTCAGCGGCTGCGTGATCGTGCCGGAACACCGCCATTGCTGCTGGCGCTATTACGGCGCGCTCGATACGCCGACCCACAGCGTCAACGGCTAGCCAACCGCCGCAAAACCACGGCGCCCGGCCTTGATCTCGGTGCGCAACTCGCCAATCAGGTTTGAGATGGAACGGATGCTATCCAAACCGTCAGGGGACACGCCGGTCAGCAGCAAATCAACCCGGCCCGACACTGGCTCGAAGATGCTGATGCGCAACGAGCCGTCGCTGTTCAAGGTGCAATCGCACGCCAGCGGCAGGAAACCCGAAGCCATGATGCGGTTGAATTCAACGAATGAAATCATGACAAGTCCCCATCCCCGGGCCTCACCCGGTCATTGAGATAGAGACAGCGTAGATGAGGTTCTGCAGGGCATGAAAGCATCCATGCAAAAGTGTTAGCCGGGCCTCATTTCGCCCTGAAAACGCCGAATCACTGACGCCAGAAAACCCGTCTTTTCGACCTCTCGTCTGCTGCTCCGGCGAGCGCTTGACTCGGCGCGTCGATCACAAGACGCTGTTGGCCTTTGGCCATCACTTTGAGCAAAACCACCATGAGCATCGACCCGCCGAGCCAGCCCGACAGCGATGTGTACAAGACCTTGCTGGAGTCGACCAAGGCCATTCCCTGGCGCATCGATTGGCAAACCATGACCTTCAACTATATCGGCCCGCAGATCGAAACCCTGCTGGGCTGGCCCCCGCAGAGTTGGGTCAGCGTGGACGACTGGGTCGAGCGCATGCACCCGGATGATCGTGAATACGTGGTGAATTTCTGTGTGTCGCAATCCCGCGCAGGCGTGGACCACGAGGCGGATTATCGCGCGCTGACGGTGAATGGCGACTACGTGTGGATTCGCGATGTGGTGCACGTGGTGCGCAAGGACGGCGAAGTCGAAGCGCTGATCGGGTTCATGTTCGATATCAGCGAACGCAAGAAGACCGAAGAGCACCTGCTGCGCCTGCAAAAACAACTGGAAGAATATTCCTACCAGGACGGCCTGACCGGCATTGGCAATCGGCGCATGTTCGACACCGTGTTGGAGCGCGAATGGACCAGCGCCCAGCGCAGCCAGCTACCGCTTTCGTTAATCATTCTGGATATCGATTTTTTCAAGCAGTACAACGACCACTACGGCCATATCAAAGGCGACGAATGCCTGCGCCAGGTTGCACATACCCTGTCCCAGGCGGCTAACCGGCCACGGGATTTCATTGCGCGTATCGGTGGTGAAGAGTTTGTGTGGCTGCTGCCGGAAACCGATGCGCAATCCGCCCGGCAGGTGGCGCAGCGTTGCTTGCACCTGATTCGCCAGCAGCAGATCGAGCATGGTTTTTCGGCGGTGTCGAACCTGCTGACCCTGAGTCTGGGCGTCGGCACGTGCATCGTGAAACCCGACAGCCCGATGCTGGGATTTGTCGAAGAGGTCGACAAGTTGTTGTACCAGGCCAAACGCAATGGGCGGATGCGCGCGGAGTTCGCTGACAGTGAAGTCTGACGCGAAGGTCAAATTGCAGGCAAAAAAAATCCCAAGTAGCTGATGGAAACTTGGGATTTAAAAATGCATAAACCGTGGGAGGTGAACGCCCGGCTATAGTAACGATTGTAAAAAGCCGCAACAAGATTATTTTAATCCTTTCGTCGGATTAAAAACGCTGTAAGTCATTCAATAACCACACATTTTTTAAGGTAGCGAGGTCTATAAGTGCCACTTTTTGGTGCAACTACCCACCCTATTTCCACTTATAAAAAAGGGCTATTCGATTATCACGGCGTGCCATTCAACGACTTGCAAACTTCCTGCGGTTCGGGGCTGCCTGGCATTACCGAACGCCCCACACTTTGCACTTGCCGGCACAGTGCCAAGCGTTCATTGGCCGCTTCCCTTTCGCGGTCAACCTCGGCGTTGAGCCGCACAAAATAGATTCCCAGCAACACCGCGGCGCAGAGCACGCCGAGCACAAAGTAGCGAAAGCTGTTGGACGATGCCGGCTCTGGTGCGTTCATGACGTTACTGCGCCCTGCTCTTCTCATAACGCACATCATCGCCGTCCACTGGGCCGACCACGCTCCAGCCTAACCGCTGATAAAACCCGTTGGCACGGATGCCGTCGCGGCCGTCGGTGATCAGGAACAAGCGGTCGTGGCGTTCAAATAACGCAGCCTCGGCCACCGCCATCAGTTGACGGCCCAGGCCCAGATTCTCGTAAGTCGGGTGCACGAACATTGCGAACACCTCGCCTTCGGCCAGGTCGACCATGGCAAAGGCGGCGGGCTGACCATCCACCTCGGCGATCCAGACGCAGGGCGCCGCGCGGATGCTGTCGGCCAGCACCTGCGGCGTGATACCCAGATCGGCCATTTGCTCGGTACTCAAATGGTTTTGCACCACCGAGGTGCGAATGGTGAAGACCGTGTCGACATCGTCCTGCGTCGCTACGCGGATTAGCGTTTGCATACTGGCCTCCCTAATAGAGGACGCAATTGTAGGCAAATAGAAACGCAGTGAATGTCGTGGATTTGTAAAACGGCCTACAGGGCCTCGCCCTGATGCCAGCTCGCCGCTGTCACATTAAGCCGTCATTTGCGTGCGACTTTGTAGCGCACGCAATCCTGGTAGAAGCCCTGCCGAATCGCTTCGGGCTTAAGCCGTGAACGGCTGTCGTAGGTTTGTTCGGTGATGCCCATGGCCATCATGCGCATCCAGGATTTGTTGAATTTCATGGTCTGGATCTTCTGCCGCGCCGCGTAAAGCGACACGCCCGACAGCTTGAGCTCCTGGGCCCTGGCGGCGGTGCCGGCGCCCCAGCTGCACATGTACTTGTCCCCCTCGCGCAGCTCCCGAGCCTGCACGGCAGCCGCGCCGCCGGCCAGGGAACAGGCGATCAGCATGAATCCAACAGTGCGCATTTGCATCCTCACCTAACCACTTGAAAATAAAAGCGATTCTGGCGAGGATTTTGTTACAAAGGGGCCATTAAATTGCCTTATTGCGCAATGTTTCAGCTAGCTGCCGCAGCGGGCAGTCAGGCCGTTGAACAGCCCTCACTTCACCATTGGTAGGTCGCGCTCGCCTGCACGGTGCGCTGCGAGCCATACCAGCACCACGAATAGGAGTAGCAGGACGCGACATACTCTTTATTCGCCAGGTTGGTGGCATTGAGCGCCAGGCGCAGGTTGTCCTTCAGGCGGGCGATGTTCGGAATGTCGTAGTGCACCGCCGCATCGAACAGGGTGTAGCCCGGGACCTTCAGGGTGTTGGCGGTATCCCCCCAGGACGAGCCGACATACCGCGCCCCCGCACCGACGCCGAAGCCCTTGAGTTTGCCATCGTGGACGGTGTAGTCAGCCCACGCCGAGGCAGTGTGACGCGGCACGCCGTAGGTGGTGGTGCCTTCGGCGGCGATGGCCGGGCCTACGCCGATGTCGCTGATGGGTGCATACCGCACGGTGTTGTTGGACTTGCTGATGCGGTTATCCAGATAAGCATAGGCCGCGGTGATGTCCAGGTTGTCGTTGAGGCTGGCTTTGCCCTCCAGTTCAAAGCCTCGGGATTGCACTTCGCCGTCCTGGCTCTGGCAGCGTCCGGTGCCGCACAGGTGAGTCGGGTCTGGGTCGGTGGTCAGCACATTGGTCTGGCGTAGGTCGAAGATCGCCGCAGTGATAAAGCTGTTGCTGCCTGGTGGTTGGTACTTGATGCCGATTTCATACTGCTTGCCTTCGGTCGGCTTGAACACCGAACCGCCGTAGCCGGTGCCTGACTGCGGGTTGAACGACTCCGCGTAGCTGGCATACGGTGCCAGGCCATTGTCGAAGAGGTAGACCAGGCCGATGCGACCGGTGAAGGCTTTGCTGTCCAGAGAGGATTTGCTCTTTGCCCCGCTGCTGAGGGTCTGGGTGCTGTTATCGGTACTGGCCCAGTCGTAGCGACCGCCCAGCAGCAATACCCATTTGTCCCACTTCATCTGTTCTTGCAGGTACACGCCGGTCTGCTCGCTGCGCGAGGTGCCGTCGGTGGTGTAGGCCGGCACCGGCACGGCCGTGCCATAGACCGGATTGAAAATATCCAGGGTCGGGCCCGCTGTGTATACACCAGAACCGGACAGGGTGTCGGTGCTGGTGTTCTGGTAATCGAGCCCCATCAGCAGGGTGTGCTGCAACGGGCCGGTGTCGAATTTGGCCTGCACCTGGTTGTCGAGGGTATAGGCATCCAGGTCGACATCGCTGGCGATGGTCGAGCGGCGGATGGTGCGGTAATCCGCCATCAGGTAGTTGCTGTAGAGGCTGCGGTACTGGCCTTCGCTGCGCAGGTAACGCGCATTCTGGCGCACGGTCCACACGTCATCGAAGTGATGCTCGAACGCCCAGCCGATGCTGTAGTACTCGCGGTCACTTTTCTCGAAGTTTTTTTCACCGTCGTAGAAATCCACATCGATACTGCGCCCGGTCGGGCTGTGCAGCACCGACCCCCAGGCCGGCACCGAGCCGTAGGACGCACCTTTGGGATCCTTCTGGAAATGCCCGAGCAGGGTCAACGAGGTTGCGTCGTCCGGGCGCCAGGTGAGGGCGCTGGACAGTGACTGTCGGCGCGTCTCAGTGTGCTCGACCTGACCATCGGCGTCGTCGAAAAGCCCGGCCACGCGGTAGGAGTACACGCCCTGGTCGTCCATTGGGCCACTCAAGTCGAAGGTCGTACGCTTCTTGTTGAAGGTGCCGTACTCCACACCCACTTCATGAAACGGCGTATCCAAAGGACGCTTGCTGACCATGTTGATCACGCCGCTCGGCGTACCCTGCCCGTACAGCACCGACGCCGGGCCGCGCAGCACTTCCACGCGCTCCAGGTCAAAGGCGTCTTTCTGCGGCAAGGCATCACGGCTTGAGGGCATGCGCAGGCCGTCGAGGTAGGTCGCCGGCGAGAACCCCCGGATGGTCAACTGGTCCAGGCGCGATGCGGTGGCGCCACGGGTCTCCGGGATAACGGCAGCGCTATAGCGCAGGATCTGGTTGAGGCTCTCGGCGTTTTGCGCGCGCATCTGGTCTTTGGTGACGATGGAGATCGACTGCGGCGTTTCGATCAACGCGGTGTCGGTCTTGGTGCCCGACAAACTGCGCGTGGCCACATAACCGGACACCTGCCCGGTCGGGCTCTCAGCCTGGTACGCGCCGCTGATGGTGGTGGCCTGCAGCTCCATGGCCCCGCCGTTATCCGGGATGGCTTCCAGGCGGTAGCGGTCGGCGGAGAGCTTCAAGGCTTGCAAGCCGCTGCCGGAAAGCAATTGGGTCAGCGCCACGTCGGTGTCGTATTGCCCACTTAGCCCCTGGCTGCGTTTGCCACGCGTCAGGCTTGCATCAAACGCCAGCACCAGGCCCGCCTGCTCGGCCAGGCTATTGAGTGCCTGGCTCAAATCACCGGCTGGAATCGAGAAGCGGCCCACAGCGCTGCTGCTCTCTTCGGCATGGGTGGACTGGACGGTTAGCAACGGCACGGCGGCAAAAGCCATCGCCACTGACAAGGCCAGTGGGTGCAAGGGACGAGCAAGGCGCGACATGGGAAATCCTGCGTAAGGGAGGTTCTATTAACCATGACGGCCAGGTCGGAAAATCGGGCAAGGATGAGAGCGATTTTTATTTGCTCTGCCGCGCTGCAATCAGTTTTGTCGCTTTTTTGTGTAGCCTTTGGGTTGGTTTTTAGTGGTTTTTCCCCGTGTTCAGTCGGCCCTTTCTGAATGTATTAACCGCTCTTCCTAAAGAAAATGGTCCCCGCTTTACATTTTGAAGGAAACGAAAAAATGCTGATTACGTTAACTAAAAGGTTTGCAAAAAAAATGAGCCACCTTGACGACGGGACAATTGAAGACTTTAAAAAATCAATACGAAAATCACTGCTTAACAAAAACCAAACATGACCTAATGGTAGAAACAATGAGTCAGAACATACCCTAGCGATCTTTAGTTAGATGCTCACTGCTCCAAATGAAGACAATGCCTAAGACTGGAAGGGCTGGCACAATCCAAATCTACACACTAGAAACTCTTATATCGGAATGTCTGAGGCAAGTAGGGAAAGCAACGGAATGCCTCAAGCGATCGTTCGAAACCAAAAAAATGCGTGGGTTATGGTGCCCCAAGAACATTTTGCGGCGAGGCGCTGTCGCCAATGACGTGACCTACGAATTGCATGGCATTCGTTGTTGGGTTTACCTGTCTGACCTATGTATCAACTTTGATTAAAGCCCTGGCGATAAGGTCGACGAATTTGACCTTTGGCGATTATATATTGACGCCTGTGAGCTACCGCAAAAAAAACATACCGAAAAGAGTACGTGGCGCATGAATTCGGCGCGTATCTGAAACGAGGAAAAGCCAAGAAAATGCCCGATTCGATGTCCAACTTGTACTTCATTCAACCTTTAATAACGACTGCCCATCCTGACGAGCAATCAGCCCCTCACCCCCACGCCACCACCAACAACCCTGCCCCCAACACCAAACACAACGGCGAATAAAAATACGTATCCAACCTCGCAAACCGCGACCCACCGACTTTCTTGAAAAACCCCACCAACTCCGAATCCCCAATCGCCCTGGCGAACATCACCACCGCAATTGCGCTGATGCCCCATTGCAACGCCCCATGGGACACCGCCGAGAAGTACAATCCGGCCCGCAGGCACACCAGCAGCGCAATGGCCACCAGCCCCATCGCCACCAGGAATGTCCCCAGCGCCGAGGGCTTGAAGGCCGGTTTTGGGCCGCTGGCGAATTCGCCGGGCAGCTGGGGGATGGCGGCGAGGCTGCCGAGTTTGCCGCCGGCGGCCCAGTACAGGTGGACCATGCTGATGCAGGTAAACACCCCGACAATCCATCGTGCGACAACGAAGCTCATGGCTGGCTCTCCCTGAAAAGGTGCGAAACAGGATAGTCGTCCTGAGATTTTTTGCAGGCATTTCGTCGGCGGCTGATGGTAAAGTGCCGCCCCATGAAAATCGCCCGTGCCGACCGCTCGCTCATTGCCTGGATGCTCTATTGCTGCGTCCTGTTCAATGTGTTCGCCTGCAGTATCGGTCACGGGCAGATGGTCGGGATGCAGCTCAATGGCATCGGCGGTCAGTTTTGTACGGTGGACCCGCGTACTCAGGCGCCCAAGCCGTCCAACTCGACTGAAGAGAACCTGCCGACGCTGTCCAAGGCCTTTGGTTGCCCGCTGTGTTCCACCGGTGGCATGGGCCCGGCGCTGAGTTCCAGCCTGAATGTGGCGGTGTTGCCACAGCCCCATGCACCACCGCCGGCCATTGTCCTGTCTGCTGACATCCCTGCCCGCTTCACCTGGCCTGCGGCTAATCCGCGCGCACCGCCTGCTTTCGCCTGATCCCTTCGCTTTCCAATCTGCACTGACCACCGTTTCCGCAAGGATGTACGGGCGGCTGTGCGTTGTTTTCAAGCCAAGTTTTTCAGGATTCAACCATGAAACATTTACCCCTGTTGGCGGGCCTGTTCGGCTGCCTGCCTGTCTGTGCCTGGGCCCTTGAGTTGGCCCCGACCACCATTGATGGCGAACAAACCGCCGAGCCTGGCCTGGCCTTGGACCAATCCAGTGGAATGGCCTCGCGCTTGGGCTTGAGTGTGCGCGAAACCCCGGCGTCGGTGGCTATCGCCAACCGCAATGACATCGAACGCCACGGCGCCAAGACCTTCCGCGACGCAGCCAACACCTTGCCTGGCGTGAATGCCAGCGCCCCGCCAGGATTTGGCGGTTTTGTCTCCTACCGCGGCTTTACCAGCAGCCAGATCACCCAGATGTTCAACGGAATCAATGTCGCGACCGGCCTGGCCCGACCAGTGGATGCGTGGATCTACGACCGGGTAGAGCTGGTAGGCGGCCCCTCCTCCTTGATCAACGGTGCCGGTTCGGTGGGAGGTTCGCTCAACTACGTGACCAAACTGGCCACCCGCGAAGAGCAGGCGGCCGAAGGCCAGCTCACCTATGGCAGCTATGACACCGCCGGCATGGCGTTTGGCGTCAATCACGCCCTGACCGAACCCGGCGCCGATGTGCAGCACTACGCGCGCCTGGACGTGAGCCGCAACACTAATCATAGCTACATCGATCGCGACCAACGCGAGGCCTGGAGCCTGGCGTTCTCCCTGCTCAGTGACCTCACGCCCAACCTGTCGCATACCCTGGCGCTGGAATACCAGGATGAGCATGAAGACAGCCCTTACTGGGGCACACCGGTGCTCAACCCCAAAGTGGGCGAGCTGAAGATCGACAAGCACAACCGTTTCAACAACTACAACGTTTCCGACGGTCGCTATGAGCAGCGCACGATCTGGGCGCGTTCGATCATCGACTACCGCCTCAACGACAGCACCACTCTGAAAAACACCCTCTACCACTTGGACAGCCAGCGCGACTACCGCAACCTGGAAACCTACCAGTACAACGCCGACAACAGTGCGGTGAACCGTTCGACGGCCTACCAAGTGCGCCATCAGGGCGAACAGAACGGCAACCAGTTCGAGCTGCGCCACGACAACAGCCTTTTCGGCCTGTCGACCACCTGGTCCGGTGGTTTCGAGTACAAGGTCAATAGCACCACCAACACCCCGCTGAATGTGCCGGGCAACAGCAGCGTGGACCCGAACAACTACAACCCCGGGCACTTCTACGACATCCCGCGAACCCGTGAGAAGTTCGGCAAGGACAAGACCAACGAGGTCACCACCCAGGCGTTATTCGTGGAGAACCGGCTGGGGCTCACGGATAAACTCTCGCTGCTCACCGGCCTGCGTTACGACGCTATCGACCTGGATGTCACCAACCACCGTGCGATCACCGCCACCAATCCCCGCCACTTCAAGCGCAGCTGGGAACCGGTGACCGGTCGCGTCGGCCTGACTTACCAGTTCATCCCATCGGCCAACGTGTATGTGCAATACAGCACGGCCGCCGAGCAGCCGAACACCACCACGCAGGTGTTTGATGTCTCGACGGGCAAACAGTGGGAAGTGGGCAGCAAATTCGACTACCTGGACGGCCGAGGCTCGGCCACCGTGGCCGCTTACACGATCGAGCGTAAGGATTTTGCCGTGACCGACCCGCAGGACCCGACCAACAGTATTCCGGTCGGCGCGCAGTCATCCAAAGGCATCGAGTTGGCCAGTTCGTTACGCATCACGCCAAGGTTGCTGGCGGAGGGTAACTTCGCGTGGGTCGACGCCGAGTACGACGACTTCAACGAGAAAATCGCCAGTGGCGCGGTGGTCTCGCGCAAAGGCAATACGCCAACCAACGTGCCCAAGCGCGTGGGCAACCTGTGGCTGACCTATGATTTTGCCGAAGATTGGCAAGGGGGCGTGGATGCGCGTTATGTGGCCGAGGTGTATGCAGATAATGCCAACACCCAGACAGTGCCGGCCTACACGCTGTTCGGCACGTTCCTGCGCTATAAAGTGGACTCGCACACCTCGGTGACGGGCCGGGTACGCAATTTGACGAATGAGGTGTATGCCGAGTTTGCCCATGTGTCGCCGGCTTACTACCTTGGTGCGCCAAGGACATTCGAGCTGGCAGTACAAACCAGGTTCTAAACACTTGAACGCAGGAGCCCGGCTTGCCGACGATGGCGTCCGATAGAACGCCATCGCCGGCAAGCCGGGCTCCTACAGTACATGCGCACGGTTATTTCAGGCTGGCTTCAACCTTCTGTGCCACATCTTCTGTCAACCAAGCCTTCCACACCTGCGGATGTTCCTTCAGAAACACCTGGGCCACTTCCCGTGGCGCCGTGTGATTTTCACTCATGGTCGCCAAGGCTTTGTTCAGCGGCTCAATCGGAAACTCGACCTTCTCGAAGAACTGGGCAATCTGCGGGTGTTCCTTCTGGAACGGCGTCGAGACGCCGATGCTCAGCTTGGAGGCCAACGACCGCGTAGGTTTTGGATTCGGGTTATCCGCATCCGTCAGGGTCTTCCACGCCTCGGCATCAAACGGCGGCTCTTCCAACTGGATCAACTTGTAGCGCCCCATCAGCGGCGTCGGCGACCAGTAGTAAAACAACACGGGCTTGCCCCGGCGGATCGATGAGGCGATCTCGGCGTCCAGTGCCGCGCCCGAGCCGCTGCGGAAGTTCACATAGCTGTCGTCCAAACCGTAGGCCTTGAGCTTCTGTTTGTTGACCACTTCCGAGGTCCAGCCGATGGGGCTGTTGAGAAAGCGCCCCTTGCCTGGAGATTCCGGGTCCTTGAACACATCCTTGTAGCGCGCCAAGTCCTTCACGCTCTTGAGCTCCGGCGCGAGGGGCTTGATGCCCTTGGCAGGGTCGCCCTTGACCACGTATTCCGGCACCCACCAGCCTTCGGTTGCGCCTTTGACCGTATCGCCCAGGCCGACCACTTTGCCTTCGGCTTCGGCCTTGACCCACACCGGGCTGCGGCCCGCCCATTCTTCACCGATCACTTGGATGTCGTTCTTCGCCAGGGCGGTTTCCAGGGTGATGGTGGTGCCAGGCAATGTATCGGTGGGCAGGTCGTATCCCTTCTCGACGATCACCCGCAACACTTCGGTGATCAGGCTGCCGCTTTCCCAGTTCAGGTCGGCAAAATGCACCGGGGCCTCGGCGGCCGACACCGGCAATGCCGCCACTGACAGCCCCAGCGTCGTCAGGGAGGCCGCCAACAGTGTTTTCAATCCTTTCATGCCCTTGCACCTCGCGATATCGCAGCAGACAGCGGACGGCTTTGCTACGTAAGCGCGAAGCCTCTGAATAGTTAAGTCAACTCAACTGTAGTAGAGGTTCCGGGAGATAGCGGGTGTTCGCGGAATTTTATGCTTATTCGCTGGCCTTGAACGTCACCAGTTCACCCTTGCGCCATTTGGCGGCTTTGCCGGTCACGGCTTTCAGGGTCTTGGTCAGGCCTTCTTGCAGCTGCTCGTTGGCGGCAAACACCAGCATCACGCTGTGGCCTTCCTTGAACACGATGCCATGGCCTTCGGCCGACGACACAAAGGCGTAGTCGCCCAGGCCGTAGACGGTCAACTTGATGTCGCGGAACTTCAGTTCGAACTTGCCACCTTCACGGCTGGGCAATACCGCTGCGCGGAAGTGATCGCCCACTTTGAGCTCCAGACGCGGCTTGTCATCCACGACCATCGCTGCCTCGGTATCGATCTCGGCGATGTAGATACCTTCCGGCGTCTGCTCTGTGATGTAAACGAAACGGGATTGAAACTGCTTGACCAACTTTGCGCGCAAATCACCCAGCACGAACAACGCGTGCATATCCAGATTACTGACTGCCAAGGAAACGCCCCCACATCAAAAAGAGCGCCGCCCGCCAGAGCGGGCAGCACAAAAAAACGGCCATTACGGCACGATCCCATCACTCATTCTTTAAAAAACTGAAGAAGAACCCACTGTCGCGCCGCAAGACTAGTACGGACGTACGCGATGGACCTTGTGCAAGGTCATCAGGCACCACAGGAGATCACAGGTTCAACGGCCCGAGAATACGGGCCGACCAACTTCAGAGAATAACCCAATTAAAAATGCAGTTTTCCGACAAGCAAACACAAATAAACACGCTGTCATGGAACCGGGCGAAGATCGCCGACGACAATACTAAAACAGCAGCACCGATCAAAACCACCCAAAACGTTGCAATCAAGTCAACCGGATCGATCGAAAGGAGCAGGCCATGCAACGATCAACCTACAATGCAATGTCTTCGCACACCCGTCCATCATCTCAGGGCGAGGCTCAATACTACTGCTTGGGCGGCTTCGAGGGTTACTCGGATTCGGTTCTTTTCCAAGTCGTACCTGCCGGCAAAAACTTCTTCCACATCCGTGAAGTGCTCAGCGGCCGAATAAAAGGCTTTCGCAGCGGCCATGTCAAGGCCTGCGAACTGGCCAAGAAACTTGAAGCCCAGTTGCAAGCACCTCATGGAGCGGTCGTTTCGTCCGCCCGATAACTTAACTGCGCCGCCGACCCGCAACAACTGCCATACTGGCCCGTCCACTGAAGTTTGTGCCCTGCGGGCCCAGGTTTCTCCAGTGCAGTTATCTCCAAGGGAAGGCTCTACGTGACGGAATTTGATATCGGCGAATTTTTCATCCATGGCGACGCGAGGGAAGTAGACGGAGAGTTCCAAGCAGTGATCATCATGCGGGCCAAGCCACCGCTGACCACCGTCACCACCCACCAGGTGGAAAAAGACCGTTGGTTCAAAACCGTCGACGCGGCGGCCACCGCCGCAAAAGAATCCGCCAAGGCCCTGAAGGCCGCCGTGGATTCCGGGGCACTCAATTCCTGATAATCCGATAGAACTCTGCTGCACCACAACCCTCCCATGCATAACGACCACCCTGCATGGAGAACGAAATGGACGCGCCAATCCCTACCCTGGAAACCCTGTTTGAACAATTGGGCCTGGACTCAACCCCGGAAGCCATCGACGCCTTCATCGTCGCGCACCCTTTGCCTGAGGACGTGAAACTGATCGATGCACCGTTCTGGTCCGATCAGCAAGCTGCCTTTCTAAAGGAAGAGCTGCGCGACGACGCTGAATGGGCGATTCCTGTGGATGAACTGAATCAACGCCTGCATCAATCGCAGTAAGCCGAATCAATGCAGGCTGTCCGACTGCTCCAGGCGCAACAGCGCCTGCCAGGCGGCCCTGCACTCTTCAGCTTCATCACGACTGGCGAAGGCAGTGCCGCGCTGCTCACCGTTGAGCAACACCACCCAGCAGGCCTTCTGGCCCAGCGCACGCAGGGTTTGGGGTACGCCACTGCCAATCATCACGGCGACATCGACTTTGTTTTGCATGGAGCTTCTCCGCAGCATTAGTTAGCTGGCTAACAATGTTGGCCATGCTACGGTTTTCCTCGCGTTGGAAAAAGCTATCCCCGGAATAGCTCCATTGCATAAACAGCAATAATCCCTAGCGCCCGCCTTTCATCTCTTCGGGCTTATAGCCCAGCCGCAAGCCGCCCCAATGCCGACCCTTGACCATGATCGGCACCGACAGGTCGTGCATCAGCTCTCCGGTATCGCGGGTATAGGTTTGCAGCAAGACTGCCTGCTGGTGGCTTCCACAACGGATCCCGGTGCGGTCTTCGAATTTGCGCTTGGTGCGATTCTGCACGGCATCCACCTGAACATCGCCGGTCAGCGCGTGGGAAAACGCCTTGTTGTGCGTCGGCACATAGCCCTGCGGCGTGCAGGCAATCGCGAAGACCAAGCCTTCATGCCGTGGCAACAGCGCTTCCTGGATCGCCGGCAACACCTGGTCGGTGTAGCCGTCGAACCGGGTGTGGTATTTGCTCGGGCTGGTATTGGCAATCAGCGTGTAGCTGCGGTCAAACAGATCATCCAGGCTGATGCGGTTCTGCTGCACATCGGCTTCGAACTGCGCGGCAATCTGGCTGGCGCCTTCACGGGCCAGGTCATAGATGCGCTGGTGATAATCATCCAGCCCTACTTCCGCCAGACGCTCGCTGATGGTTTCGGCCTGCCCTTCCATCTGCACGGCGGCATCGGCCAACTGACGGGTTTGCTGGTCGCTGACGGCCAGGTCGCTGCGCATCTGCTCAACAGCATGGAACAAGCTGTCGAGCTGGGTGCGATTGGTGTCAGTGCCCTGGGCGATCTCATTCACCTGGCCTTCCACATCTGCGGACAACCTGGCGATGTTTTGCAGCTGCTCGCCGGCGTGCTCTACCTGTTCAACGCCAGTCTGCAAGTCGGTCGAGAGCTGACGAATCTGCTCCACCACCTGGACGGTGCGTTGCTGGATATCCGCGACCATCACGCCGACTTCATCGGTGGCCGTGGCCGTACGCCCTGCCAACCCGCGCACCTCATCCGCGACGACCGCAAACCCACGCCCATGCTCACCGGCCCGCGCCGCTTCGATCGCGGCGTTAAGCGCCAAAAGGTTGGTCTGGCTGGCGATGGACTGGATCACCAGGGTCACCCGCTGGATTTCCTCGCTGCGCAGGCTCAAGGCTTCGATCAGCTCACGACTGGCGTTGGCACGCTGGCTGAGCTGATGCATGCGGGTGATCGATTGGGTCAGCACTTCGCGGCCTTCAGTGCTGCGTTGATGGGCCTGGCTGGCGGCACCCAGCGCGTCGCGGCTGAGTTGAGAGGTGAGCTTTTCGGTGCCGATCATCACTTCGGCACTGCTGACAATCTGCTTGGCCGCGCCCAATTGGGACTGCAGGCGAGCCGCCAGTTGCTTGACCGAATAGGCTACCGCGGCTGCGGACAGGGCGTTATGGCTGGTGGTGTAGGACAGGTCGCGAGTCAACTCGCCCATCCCATCGCCGACCTCAGAAGGCGCGCTGGCAGGCGCGCGACTTTTCAGGCGAGGCAGCCAGATCACCAGCAGGGCCAGTGGCAGGCAAAGGTAGAGCGGCAGGCTGGCGAGCGCCAAGCCAAGCAGGACTAACACCAGGGCGGCGCTCTGCAACAGTGGCGTCAGCCAGCCGGGCAGCCCGCGCGCCACCGCTTGCGGTGACACTGCTGCGCCCATCAGAGATCCGTCTCCAGCCATCTTCGTTACCCCACTGTTTGTCATTATTGTCGCTGCATTAAACGCCACTATCGGGCCATTATCCATGGGCCTTTAGTGGGGTAGCTTGCAGCAGATCAATAGACGGGGTGTAACGGGTCTTTCCCGGGGAGCCGCAGGACGGCCCCCCGCTTCACCGCATCAGGCTTGGCGCTGATGCTTGTCGATCTGCTCGTGGCGCTCTTGCGCTTCGATGCAGTACTTGGTGGTCGGGCTGATCAGCAGGCGCTTGAGGCCGATAGGCTCGCCGCTGTCATCGCACCAGCCGAAGGAATCTTCCTTGATACGCTCCAGTGCGCGCTCAAGTTGCGGCAGCATGCGCTGGTCGCGGTCGATGGCGTTGACCAGCCAGGTACGCTCTTCTTCCACGGAAGCGGCGTCGGCCGGATCGGCCGGGGTGTCCAGGCTTTCAATGGCGATACGGTTCTGTTCAATGCGCTCGTGGTGTTCCACTTTCATGTCTTGCAGCAACTTCTCGAAAAAAGCGTGCTGTTCGGCATTCATGTAGTCATCCGCCGGCATGGCCAGCAACTTTTCCTTTGTCATTGATTTCTCTATAAAAAATACGTGCATTAAGGCGAATAAGGGAGCGTTCCGGCCGACCTTTGCAGGTCTCGGAAGGGCGCCATCCATTTCAAGCGCCACCCGGCACTCAATTTACGAGGGGCGGCAGTCTAAGGCCGACTTGAGGGCGCAGCAACTGAAAAGACAGGCAATTTTTCCGAGATAACCCCCAAAAGCACCAGGACGGGCTCGGCGAATGGTCATCGGAGTGCGTTTATAGCAAGAAATTCAGTGTTGTGGAGCTATATAGAAGACAAACGGTTAGAACTGATCGACGAGGGATCCCATGTGGGAGCGGGTTTGCTCGCGAATGCTGAGTATCAGTCAGCACATCCGGTACTGATACACCGCATTCGCGAGCAAGCCCGCTCCCACACCTTGTCTCGCGTCAGACAGGAAATTCAGTCAGCGTTTGAGTTTGCGCTTGTTGCGGTATTGGTCGATCACCACCGCCACCACAATGATCAGGCCCTTGATGATGTCCTGGATGTACGCGTCCACGCCGACAAAGGTAAACCCGCTGGCCATCACCCCAAGGATCAGCGCGCCAATCACGGTGCCGGTGATGCGCCCTACCCCGCCCGCCAGGCTGGTACCGCCGATCACTGCCGCAGCAATCGCATCCAGCTCATAAGACATGCCCATGCCGGCCTGGCCGGTCGCGGCACGTGCCGAGGCCACCACACCCGCCAGACCAGCCAGGAGACCGGCGATGCTGTACACGATGATCAGGTGGCGCTTGACGTTGATCCCCGAGGTACGCGCGGCCTGCATGTTGCCGCCAATCGCATAGGTGTACTTGCCGTACTTGGTGTAACGCAGCGCAATATGGAAGATCACCGCCACCACCAGGAAGATGATCACCGGCATCGCGCCATGGCCGATGGCCGTGTACGAGTCCGAAAGCATGCTCACCGGCTGGCCTTCAGTGTAGTAACGCGCCAGGCCACGGGCCGAGACCATCATGCCGAGGGTGGCAATGAACGGCGGAATACCGGTGACGGCGATGATGCTGCCGTTGATCGCACCCGCCAGCAGTCCCACACCCAGCCCCATCGCCACGGGGATCCACACCGGCAAGTCGGTCAGGCTCGGGAACACCGCACGGGAGAAGTCGGAAGTCTGTGCCAAACTCGCCGCGATCATCGCCGACAGCGCCAACACCGAGCCGGAGGACAGATCAATACCCGTGGTGATGATGACTTGGGTCACGCCGATCGCCAGCAGGCCGATGATCGACACTTGCAGGATCATCAGCACCAGGCGCTGGGAGTTCATCAGGAAGCTCTGGTCACGCACGATCCAGCCGAACAGCTCGAAGACCAGACCGATGCCGATCAGCACCAGGAAGATGCTCAGCTCGGTGGGCAGGCGTCGACGACTCTTGGTGGGTACCGTCGCGGGTTTGTTATCTGTTATTGCGTTCATAGCCCTTCACCTTCTTATTCTGTACGTCAGTGGACTGCCGTCATCCCGGAGGCCAACTGCATGACTTTTTCCTGGGTCGCTTCGCTGCGGTCCAAGGTGCCCATCAACTCGCCTTCGTGCATCACCATGACCCGATCACTCATGCCCAGCACTTCGGGCAATTCGGAGGAAATCATGATCACGGCCATGCCTTCGCTGGCGAGGAAAGCGATCAATCGGTAGATCTCGGCCTTGGCGCCCACGTCGATGCCACGGGTGGGTTCATCGAGGATCAGCAGACGCGGGTTGGTCATCAGCCAGCGCGCCAGCAAAGCCTTCTGCTGGTTGCCGCCGGACAAGGTGTCGATGCACTGCTCAAGGGACGGGGTTTTCACCCGTAGCTTCTTGCACATGTCTTCGCACAGCGCACGCAGGGCTTTCTGCTGGATAAAGCCGTTGCCGGTGTAGTGCGGCAATACCGCCATTTCCATGTTTTCCAGCACCGACAGGCAGGGGAACAGGCCGCTGAGCTTGCGGTCCTCGGTCAACAGCGCAAAGCCTTTCTCGATGGCCATGTGCGGGTCGCTAATGCGCACCGCCTTGCCATCCAGGGTGATCTGGCCGCTGCTGCTGGGGGTGATACCAAAAATGGTTTCCGCCACATTGGTACGGCCCGAGCCCATCAAGCCGGCAATACCGAGGATTTCGCCAGCGTGCAGGTCGAACGACACGTCCTTGAATACGCCGTCCAGCGTCAGGTCGCGCACCGTCAGCAACAGGTCGCCGATGGGCGTCTCGCGTAGCGGGAACAACTGGCTCAGCTCACGACCGACCATCATCGAAATCAGACTGTCGCTGTTCATGCTGTCGGCGCGTTGCAGGCCGATGTAGTGCCCGTCACGGAACACCGCCACTTCATCGGCGATGGCGAACACTTCGTTCATTTTATGGGTGATGTAAACGATGCCTTTGCCCTGGGACTTGAGGTCGGCAATGATCGAAAACAGGTGGGCCACTTCCTTCTCGGTAATGGCCGATGTCGGTTCATCCATGATCAGGATGTCGGAGTCGTAGGACACGGCCTTGGCAATCTCGACCATCTGCCGCTCGGCGATGCTCAGGTTGCCCACCTGTTCCTCGGGGTCCAGGTTGATACGCAGGCGCGCCAGCAGTTCGGCGGTGCAGCGGTGCATTTCGCGGTGGTTGACCATGTGCAGGCTGTTGAGCTGCTCGCGGCCGATCCAGATATTCTCGGCGATGCTCATGTGCGGCATCAGGTTGAGTTCCTGGTGGATCATCGCGATCCCGGCCTTCTGGGCCGCCAGGGGCGTTTCAAACACGATCGGCTTGCCACGCAGGCGGATTTCCCCGGCGTCGGGCTGGTAGATGCCGGCGATGATTTTCATCAACGTCGACTTGCCCGCACCGTTCTCGCCCATCAGCGCCAGCACGGTGCCAGGGCGCACCCGCAGTTGCACGTCGGCCAGGGCCACGACGCCGGGAAAGCCTTTGCTGATGTTGACGATTTCCAGCAGGTAGGGTTCTTCCAGCGTCTGAGGCTGAAGACTGGGAGGCTGCGAGACAGTCGCTTGAGCGAGCATAAGGAGGTACTCCATCTGCAGGGCGACCGAAACCGCCCTGCCGGCTTATTGTTGTTATCCAGGGGCTACTTGAAGTCTTTGACGTTGTCCGGGGTGATCAGTTGGAACGGGATCACCACGTTCTGCTCGATAGGCTCGTTCTTGGCCATCTTGCGCGCCGTCTCCACCGACTTGTCGGCCTGGCCCTTTGCATCCTGGAAGGCCGACACCGTCATGTCACCCTTGGTGATCGCATTCAGGCCATCCGGCGTGCCGTCGACACCGGCGATCAACACGCCTTTCTTGCCCGCCGATTTCAGGGCCATGGCGGCACCGATCGCCATCTCATCGTTGTTCGACAGCACCGCCTGGAAGTCACGGCCCTGGGTCAGCCAGTCGTTGACCAGGGTCATGCCCCTGTCACGCAGCCAGATACCGGTCTGTTCCTGCTCGATCTTGATGCCTGGGTACTTGGTCAGGACCTCCTTCACACCTTTGGTACGGTTGGTGGTGGAGTTGTTCGCCAGGTCACCCAGCAGAATCACGATATTGCCTTTGCCGCCGAGCTTTTCGGCGATGTACTGCATCTGCAGCTTCCCGGCCTCGACGTCATCCGACGTCACCGCCGCAACACCGGGGGCCAATGTTTGGCTGTCAGGACGACGGTTGACGAACACCAGCGGAATTTTCGCAGCGGTGGCGGCCTTGATGATATTGGCCGTCGACGCGGTATCCACCGGGTTGACGATGATCGCGTCGACTTTCTGGCTGATAAAGTTCTCGACCTGGCTCAGTTGCTTGACCACGTCGGCACGGGCGTCTTCGAACTGCAATTGCACGCCATCACCCTTGGGATAGGACTTGGCTTGCTTGTCCATGTCTTCGCGCAGGTAGGTGAGAAAGGTGTCATCAAAGGCGGACATGCTCACGCCTATCTTCAGATCGGCGGCAGAGGCAACACCGCTGGCGAGCAGCATGGACAGGGCCAGCGCGGTAAAACGGATCGGGGTCTTCATGAACGGTCTGTCTCCACTTTCTTGTTGGTTTTTTGGACGTTGCGTTTATCAGAGCTCTGCAGGCAGCCGGACGACGGGGGCACCCGGAATACAGCACACCAGCGCACCTTTGTTTTCGACGCACAGCACATTAAGGAAGGAGAAGTAGAACGGCCGGGCGCGGGGCAGACCGCGTGGCGCAAGAGCGGGGCGTAAAACTCGCAGTACAGCGTTGAAGATTTTCATCTGACGGTACCTGGTTGTTTTGATCTTGTTTTTGTTGAGTCGCGCGGATCAAGCCGAACGTACTTTATGCAACCTGGAAAAGACTTTATTGGAAAATAATTTCCATATCAACCTGTTTTAGAATTTTATTCTATTTTTGTTGAAACCACCTGCTGGCGCTCGGCGCTCAGGCGTGCGGCGTCCAATATACGGGTGGTTTCCAGAGCGTCATAGGCACCCACCGGCAGCGGTCCCTGCCCGTGTACGGCCAGTTGCAACTGTCGATAGAACTGCGTCCAGCAGCCCTTCTCCGACGGTACCCGCTCGCGCTCCGGGCCTTGTTCGAACCATCCCCAACGTCGATGCTCTTCGGCGCCCCAATGCTCGCCTTCGGTTTTCGGCGACTTGCCGGCCATCAAGGCTTCTTCCTGGCCGTCGAGGCCTTCGACGGTGTAACAGCCTGCGCTGCCACTGACCCGAAAGCGCGGCGCCTGGCTGTTTTGCAACGCGCTGCCCCACAGGTGGGAGATCACGCCGTTGGCATGGGTCAGCGAGACAAAGAAGCCGTGATCTACCGTGGGGTGTTCGACGGTGTAGTGCAGTTGGGCGAATACACGATCAACCGGGCCAAACAGTTGCAACGCCTGGTCGACCAAATGGCTGCCCAGGTCGCGCAGCCAGCCGCCACCGCTGGCGTTGCCCACGGCTTGCGGGCTGTAGCGCTCCACACGGGATTCAAAGCGGGTGATCTTGCCCAGGGCGCCGGCATCAATGAGCTTGCGCAGGGTCAGGTAGTCCGAGTCCCAGCGTCGGTTCTGGTACACGCTGAGCAGCGTGCCCTGGCGCTCGGCGGCGGTGATCAGCGCCTGGGCCTGTTCAGCGTTGGCGGCGAAGGGTTTGTCGCTGACGACGGCAACGCCGTGTTCGATGGCTTCCAGCACCAGGGCTGGGCGGCCTTTGAGGGTGGTGGAGACGACCAGAGCGTCGACGCCGACTTCAACGATCTGGCCGATGTTGTCAAAAGCTCTGACACTGGGGTGGTCGGTTGCCAGTTGCTGGCGGCGTTCAGGTGAGCGAGTCACCACGCCGACAAACGTCGCACCTGGCAGGGTTGCAATCAGCGGCGCATGAAAAAAGCGCCCTCCGTGGCCGTAGCCGACTAGACCGATGCGCATGCATAGACTCCTTAATGAAGGGGAAACCCAATCAAAATGTGGGAGCGGGCTTGCTCGCGAATGCGGTGTGTCAGATACACATTCTTTAACTGACACATCGCATTCGCGAGCAAGCCCGCTCCCACACTGACTGCTTTCCATCTGTGGGATCGCGGTCAGCCGTAGAAGTGTGGGCGGTCCGGCAAGCTCACTTTCACAATCTGCTCACTGTTCTGCGCCTCAATACACGCATCCGCCGCCACCGCCGCCGCAAAGCCATCCCACGCCGACGGTCCACCGACCTGTCCCGCACGCACACTGTCGATGAACGCCTGCAACTCCACGTCGTATGCGCCGATAAACCGATCTTTCCAATCCATCAGGATTGCGTTGGACAGCTTCGCGCCGCTGCGCAGTTGCACCTGGGACGGCTCCGGCAGCTTGGCGATGCCGGTCTCCCCCACCACTTCGCACTGGATGTCATAGCCGTACTGGCAGTTCACGAACACTTCCACATCAATGCGCGTGCCTTTGGCGGTCTCCAACAGCACGATCTGCGGGTCGCGCAGATGGGCGAGCGCCTTGCTGGATTTGCGCGGAAACACCACTTGCACCGAGACGTAGTCATCGTTGAGCAACCACCGCAGCACATCCAGTTCGTGGATCAGGGTGTCGGTGATCGCCATGTCGGTCTTGTAGTTCTCGCCCACCGTCGGGTTGCGATGCGCGCAGTGCAGCATCAGCGGCTCGCCGATCTGGCCGCTGTCGATCACGGCTTTGAGGGCGCGATAGCCTTCATCGTAAGGGCGCATGAAGCCGACCTGCACCAGGCGTTTGCCGAAAGCTACTTCGGCATCGACGATCTTGCGGCAGCCTTCGGCGGTGACCGCCAAGGGTTTTTCGCAGAACACCGGTTTGCCGGCGGCGATGGCGGCCAGCACGAATTCTTCGTGGCTCGGGCCCCAGGAGGTGACGAGGACCGCTTCGACCTCGGGTGAATGGATCAGCGCATGGCCGTCGGCGTACACCTCGGCGCTGATGTTCAAGTCAGCCACCACCTTGGCGGCTTGCTCCAGGTTGATGTCAGTCACCGCCACCACTTGGCTGTTGAGCAAGGTCTGACTGCAGCGACGGATATGGTCCCGGCCGATAGCGCCTGTACCGATCACACCCAGTTTCAAAGACATACAAACACTCCTCTTGTTATTAGTACTGCCGGGCCTTCGCCAGGTGTTCATTGAGTTTTTTCGCGGCGGCATTCGTGCGTTCGCTGGTGGAGACCTGCGCCACGCCCACCCGCCACCACGACAGGTAGCCGTGGATCATGGTCTTGGGCAGCACCTTGATATCGATCAGCGTGGAAACCGTCTGCTTACGTGCATCGGCCAGTGCCGCTTCGAGCTGTTCCACGCTGCTGACCTTGTAGGTCTTGCAGCCATAGGCCGCTGCGCTCATGGCGAAATCCACCGGTACAAGGCCACCGTCAAGCTTGCCGCTCTCGGGGTTGCGGTAGCGGAATTCGGTGCCGAAGCTGTCCATACCGTTGCCGATCTGCAGGTTGTTGATGCAGCCGAACGCCATATTGTCGAGCAGCACCACGTTGATCTTGCGCCGCTCCTGGATCGAGGTCGCCAGTTCCGAGTGCAGCATCATGTAGGACCCATCGCCGACCAAGGCGTAGACCTCTTTGGTCGGCTCCGCGAGTTTCACGCCCAGGGCCGCATTGATCTCGTACCCCATGCACGAATAGCCGTACTCGACGTGGTAGGTGTTGACGCCCTTGCTGCGCCAGGCACGCTGCAAATCGCCGGGCAGGCTGCCGGCGGCGGCGACGATGATCGCGTCGTCGGCCAGGGCCTCATTCAATACACCCAGCACGCGGCTTTGGGTCAGGCACGAGCCGGTCAGCTCGATAAATTCACGCAGCACCGTGCGGTCCAGGTGGTCGTCGACCTCAGGCACGAAACCGTCGCCGGCATACTCCACCTGATGCACGCGGTCCACTTCAGCCTCCAACTGCGCCTTGGCCTCAGCGATCTGCCCGCCCCAGCCGGAACGGTAATCGCCCAAGGCATCGGCCAGTGCTTCGAGGGCGACGTGCGCGTCGGCCAACACCTGTACGCCGTCGAGTTTCAGGGCATCGCAGGGGCTGATATTGAGGTTGAGAAACTTCACCTCGGCATGCTTGAACAGCGATTTTGACGAGGTGGTGAAGTCGGTGTAGCGCGTGCCGATACCAATGATCAGGTCCGCTTCGGGCGCCAGCAGATTCGCCGCCAGGCAGCCGGTTTCACCAATCCCGCCGACGTTCAGCGGATGACTGGAAACCACGGCGCTCTTACCCGCCTGGGTTTCCGCGAAGGGAATATCAAACCGTTCAGCAAAGGCTTGCAGCGCGGCATTGGCGCCGGAGTACTTCACGCCGCCACCGCAGATGATCAGCGGCTTGCGCTTGCCCCGGAACGCCGCCAACGCATCGCCGATCATCGCGGCGGTGGCCGGGCGGCGGTCGATACGGTGCACACGTTTTTGCAGGAAGTAGTCCGGGTAATCCCAAGCCTCGCCCTGCACATCCTGGGGCAGCGCCAGGGTCACCGCGCCGGTTTCGGCAGGATCGGTGAGCACGCGCATGGCGTGAATCGCCGCCGTCATCAGCTGCTCAGGCCGGTTGATGCGGTCCCAGTACTTGCTGACGGAACGGAACGCATCGTTGGTGCTGATGCTCAAGTCGTGGAACTGCTCGATCTGCTGCAACACCGGGTCGGGCTGGCGGCTGGCGTAGACATCGCCGGGCAGCAACAGCAACGGGATACGGTTGGCGGTGGCGGTCGCCGCCGCGGTAAGCATATTCGCAGCACCCGGGCCGACGGAGGCGGTGCAGGCGTAGATCTTGCGGCGCAGGTGCTGCTTGGCGAAACCAATCGCGGCATGCGCCATGCCCTGCTCGTTGCGGCCCTGGTGCACCACCAGGTCGCCGGCGTCCTGTTCAAGGGCCTGGCCCAGGCCCAGCACATTGCCGTGGCCGAAAATGGTGAACACGCCGGCGACGAACTTGCTTTGTACGCCGTCGACTTCGATGTATTGGTTATCCAGGAACTTCACCAGGGCCTGGGCCATGGTCAATCTTGTTGTGGTCATGTTCGCACCTTGTATGAATGCAAATCTGTCGATCAACAGTGATCCCATGTGGGAGCACGCCCGCTCCCACAAGTTATCCGCTGTCAGTTCCGGGATTTGTTCAGATGGGCAATGCTCGCGCCCAACGCTTGCTGGATATCCGCCAGCTCGTGCACGCTTGTCGCAAACGGTTCGAACGACAGGTAGCCGCTGTAACCGCTGCTGAGCAAGGTGTCGATCTGCGCGGCGTTGCCGAGGATATCGCCCTCGCCCACCAGCACCCGGTGACCGTCGCGAATCGATTGGAGCGGCGCCTCGGCATCTTCCACACCGGAGATATGCACCAGCCCGGTCAACTCCGGAAAAAACTCATGTTCGCCGGCCAGGTGATGATGGAAGGTGTCGTGCACCAGGCGAAACACATCCAGGCCGCCGATGGACTGGATCGCGTTCACCGCCACGCGCTTACGGCGCATGGCGCATTCTTCAAAGCCCAGGGGCTCGATAAAGCCGAAAATCCCGTACTCGCGCAGGATCGGCGCCAGCTCGCTCAGCGCAGTGCGCAAACCGGCGGCACGCTGGGCTTCGTTGCGGGTGTCGCCGGGTTCATTGAACGGACACATCACCAAGCCCTGCGCACCGCATTCGCGAGCATACGTGGCGAGCGCTATCGCCTGGGCGCGGCGCTCGTCATTCCACACATCGAAGGGGTACAGCGCGTTGATCGACAGCACCGTGATGCCCTGGGCCGCACACAATTCACGCACGCGGCTGGCCGGGGTGCCGTATTCGATCTGACGATCCTTGAGGTCGTTGCGAATCTCGATGGCATCGCATTTCAAGGCCACGGCCAGTTGGATGAAATCCGGCAGGGACAGGTTGGGCGCGACCATACGGTTAAGGGCGAAACGTAGAGGCGACTTCATTCTTGTTGTTCTCCGTCCAAACCGCTGATTAAAGGTCCAGCAGCCAACTGTGCTGCGGGTCGTTATGGAAATGCCAGGCGCGCTTGGGGCCGGCCATCACGTTCAGGTAATAAGACTCGTAGCCATAGGGCACGCTAACCGGGTGATACCCCTTGGGCACCACCACCAGGTCGCTGTTTTCCACGGCCATGGCCTGGTCGATGCTGCGGTCGTCGGTGTAAACGCGCTGGAACACGAAGCCCTGGGGCGGGTTGATCTGGTGGTAGTAGGTTTCTTCCAGGAAGCTCTGGTGCGGCAGGTCATCGGTGTCGTGCTTGTGCGGCGGGTAACTCGACGAATGCCCGGACGGCGTACGTACTTCCACCACCAGCAGGGAATGGGCCGGCTCGCTGTCGGGCAGGATGTCGCAGACGTAGCGGGTGTTGGCGCCCTTGCCGCGTACGCTGCGCTTGCAATTTTCCGGGCGGATCAGACGCGGCTCGTAGCCCACGGTGCCCGGTGCGGCGCATACGGCAATCTGTACGTCGCTCAACGCGGTGACCAGGGCATCAGTGCCCGGCGGCAGGTAGGCGGCGAACGGGGATTTGTCTTCAAACACCGATTGTCGATCGCCCAGGTTCTGCCAGTTGAAACCTTCGCCTTCGATGTTCACCCGGCCGCTGAGCAGCACCAGGCACAGTTCTTTATCACCGGCACTGACCGGCAGGGTTTCCCCCAGGCTCAGGCGGTAGGCGCAAAAGCCCACATACTCCAGGCGTCCGGCTTCCAGGGCGACCATGGTCTGGCCGCGTTTGCTGCTTTTGACCAACAAGCTCATCACTCAAGTCCTCTCGTTGAGAAGCGCACGCAAGGTGTCATAGCCTTTTTTTGCATAGATATAGCTGGGTGCGACCGCCGGGTCCTGTTCGGCTTCCACCACCAGCCAACCTTCGTATTGGGCGGCCAGCAGCACATCGAGCAATTCGGCGAAGTCGATATCGCCATCACCGGGCACGGTGAAAGTGCCGTTGACGATGCAGTCGGGGAAGCTCCACATCTGGTTGCGCGCCAGTTGCACCACCGCCTTGCGCACGTCCTTGAAATGCACGTGGCAGACGCGGTCGATGTGTTTGCGCAGCACCTCAATGGGCTCGCCGCCGCCCATGTAGCAGTGGCCCGAATCGAACAGCAGGCCGACTTCCGGGCCGGTACGGCGCATCAGTTGGTCGATGTCTTCCGGAGATTCAACATAAGCGCCCATATGGTGGTGGTACGCCAGGCGCACGCCTTGGGACAGGGTGAAACGCGCCAGTTCGGTGAGTTTGTCGGCGTAGTCCTGCCAGGCTTGTTCGCTGTGAAAGCGCGGGCGTTCGATCAGGCGGATGCGCGAGCCCTGGATTGAATCGGCCACCTCGCCGTACACCAGCACCGTAGCGCCATTGCGTTTCAGCAACTCGACATGCCCGACGATGGCCTCGATTTCTTCAGCCACCGAGCGCCGGGCCAGGCGGCTGGAGTACCAGCCGGAGACCAGCGCCAGGTCATAAGGGCGCAACACATCGCCGACGCCCTTGGCGTCCTTGGGGAATTTACCGTTGAGTTCGAAGCCTTCGTAGCCGATGTCCTTGCCTTCGCTCAGGGCGGTGCTCAGAGGCGTTTCGCCGCCCAGGGCGGGGAGGTCATCGTTGCTCCAGGAGATCGGGTTGATGCCAATTCGGATTGCGGGCATGGCTGCACCTTTTGTTTTTATCTGACTTGAGCCTGGTGAGATTTGCGTTATGTGGGAGCGGGCTTGCTCGCGAATGCGGTCTATCAGATCGCAATTCTTTAACTGACCCACCGCGCTCGCGAGCAAGCCCGCTCCCACATTTGACCGTGTTTAATTTCGGGCACTGCGCCAGGCGTTTATGAGCTGTTCAAAGGTGGCCTGGACTTGCTGAATCAAAACCTCATCATCAATCTCCCCCGCCATCCACGCCCGGCTCGGCTCCTGGAAGATCGTGCGGCCAACGGCAAACCCTCGGCAGGTCGTGCTCTGGCTGGCCTGCTGGAAGCCGTCGGCGAGAAACTCGGCCGACGCATTCAGGCCCAGCAGCACCACGCCACGGCAGTACGGGTCGCGCTCCTGGATCAGTTCGTCGAGCTTCTTCCAGTCCTCGGCCGACTGCGCCTCGATCTTCCACCACGCCGGGTAGATACCCAGGTTGTACAGACGCTTGAGACTGCGGTAGAGCACGTCGGGGTAAGTCGACGGGTGATCCTTGGGCGGGATGACTTCCAGCAGCAGTTCATGGCCGCTGACAATCGACGCTTCGTACACTGCCTTGAGTTGCGCTTCCTGTTCCAGGCGCAGCAGCGGCTCGTCGTCGGGATGGAATTGCACCAGGCACTTGATGATCTGCTCCTGGGGCCAGGCAATCAGGTTGCTGCCCACCGAGCGACCGTGTTCGAACGCCAGGGGACGCGAGTTCTGCACTTCCACCGGACGCGCAATCCACCAGCCGCGACCGCTGGCGGCGTTGAGCGCATCCTGGCCGAAGCGCTGGTCAGCGAGCAGGCCGACGTCGGCCTCGACGCCTTGCTCTGCGAGTTTTTTCTCCACGCGCTCAATGGCCTGGATGAACAGTTGCTTGGCGTCACTGATGCGCGCCAGGTCCTGGCCGCCTTTCTGCGCCAGGTCCACCAGCTGCCAGCGATGATCGAAGGCAAACACGAACAGTTGTTTCCAGGCCTTGCGCGGCACCGTCACACGGTGCAGACGTTGCAGGGTCAGGTCCTGGTCCGGTCGGGTAATCGGTACCGGGCTGTTGAACAGGTATTCCAGCTCCGCCGGCGTGGGCATGGCCGGGGCGCAGGCGTGGCGTGAGACGACCAGGCCGCCACAGGCATTGGCCAACTGGCTGCAACGCTCGTCACTCGCATCGTTGATCCAGCCGCTGAGGAAGCCCGACATGAACGCATCGCCGGCACCGAGCACATTGAGCACTTCTACACGCACACCGGGGTAGATGGCGCCGTCTTCAAGACGTGCGGGGATGGCGCCGTGGATCACTGTGCAACCCTGCGGGCCGAGCTTGACCACCAGGGTCGCCGGGGTCAGTTCGCGCACCTTGCGCAGCGCAGTGAGCAAGTCTTCACTGCCCCCCGCGATGAGGAATTCTTCTTCAGTGCCGACGATCAGATCAAAGCGCGGCAGGATCTTCTGTACATGCTGGCTGACATTCTGGTCGGCGACAAAACGGGTTTCACCATCGGCCTTGCCCGCCAGGCCCCACAGCACCGGGCGGTAGTCGATATCCAGCACGCGCTGGACGTTGTGCTTGGCCGCGTAATCCAGCGCCTGGATGCTGGCCTTGTATACGCCGTCGGTGGAGAAATGCGTGCCGGTAATCAACAACGCCTTGCTGGAGGCGATAAAGGCTTCGCTGATGTCTTCGGCGCGCAGGGCCATGTCGGCGCAGTTTTCGCGGTAGAACACCAGGGGAAAGGTTTCGCGGTCCTTGAGACCTAGCAGGACCAGGGCGGTGAGGCGTTCCGGGTCGACCTTGATGCCGCTGACATCACAGCCTTCGCGGGCCAGGGACTCCACCAGGAAGCGCCCCATATGGTCATCGCCGACCCGGCTCAACATCGCCGACCTGAGGCCCAGCCTGGCGGTGCCGAAGGCGATGTTGGCGGAGGAACCGCCGAGGTACTTGGCAAAGCTGGACACGTCCTCAAGCCGCGCACCCACTTGCTGCGCATAGAGGTCGACGCCCAGGCGCCCGAGGCAAATCAGATCCAATTGACGCCCACTGGCAAAACGAGTCTGGCCCATGCTGGCTCCTGTTATTTTTATCAGCCTGCGTTGTACCGACGTGGCGACGGCAAACGCTCTTGGTGGGAGCAGACTAGAACGTCCGGCGACGCCAATCAATATTTATTCCAGATATTTTTTCATTGGAATATTTTTTCCATTAAGCTCGTACAGGGGCGCTTCCACCACAGTGCATCGTTTCAGCAGGCCACGCCGGCCGTGATGCCAAGGTATTTTTTTGCGCCTACCCTGTAGACTTGCGCCACCCATCAGCGCAACAGACAAAAACGCCAGAAGGATTACCCATGTCCCGCACCGATCCCGAGACCACCCTGGAAGACACCATCGCCAGCCCTCCGATCAATGCCGAGCGCCTGTTGCAGCTGATCACCGACGAATACGAGAGCCTGCCGCGCCAACTCAAGCGCATCGCCAGCTACATGAGCCAGCAGAGCGACCGGATCATGGTCGACCGCATCAGCGACATTGCCCGCGAGTGCGAAGTGCACCCGTCGGCCATCGTGCGCTTCTCGCAGCGCTTCGGGTTCAGTGGGTTCAGTGAGATGCAGGCGCTGTTCCGCGAGGCCTACACCCACAAGACCACGCCGGTGCAGAACTATCAGCAGCGCATCCGCAGCATGATCGCCAACAAGTCGCAGAAAGCCAGCGGCGGCGACCTGGCGCGCGAGTGCGTCAACGCGACCCTGTCCGGCATCGAGCGCCTGGGGTTGGAGTTGGATGATGTCGCTTTCGACAAAGCCGTGGACCTGGTGGTAAATGCCGACAATATCTACGTGGTCGGCGTGCGCCGCTCCTTCGCGGTGGCGGACTACCTGGTCTACAACCTGCAGCACACCAACAAACGCATCCATCTGATCTCAGGCCTGGGCGGCAGCTACCGCGAACAGATGCGCAGCGTGCGCGCCAATGACCTGGTGATCGCCATCAGCTTCACGCCCTACGGCAAAGAGACGCAGCATTGCCTGCGCATCGCCCAGCATCATCAGGCCAAGACCCTGATCATCACCGACAGCAACCTGTCGCCCCTGGCCAAGCGGGCGAACGCGGTGCTGTTGGTGAATGAAGGTTCGTCGTTTGCCTTCCGCTCGTTGAGCGCCACCCTGTGCCTGTGCCAGGCGTTGTTTATTGCGGTGGCGTACCGGTTGGAGTTGAAGGTGGATGAGATTCACGAGCAAGTCGGGTTCGACGACTGACGACGCCTACCACAACTGCGCCAACGCGCGGCCGTGGTAGCGGATCTGCGCCAGGGTCAGTGCCGTGTAGCCAATGATCACCGCCGGCGGCAAGGTCACCCCGTGACAGAACTTGCCCAGCGGCTGCAGCGTCAAGCCTGCTTCAGCAGCGCGGTTGCAGAATTCGACCTCTTCGACACCCGCTGGCAGCCACATCACAAAATGCAATCCGGCCTGCTGGCCGCTGACCGCGCAGTGCCCGCCCAGGCACTCCAGCAACGTATCGCGTCGGGCCTGGTACGCCTGGCGCGAGGCACGCAAATGACGTACGAAGGCGCCGCTGCGCAGGAACTCCACCAGCCCCAATTGATCAGTGGCCCCCACCGAATGCCCGGTGAGTTGCAAGGTGCGCAACAGTCCGCGGCGCAACACCTTGGGCACCACCATGAAGCCTACGCGCAAGCCGGGGAACAGGTTCTTGTTGAAGCTGCCGCAATAGATCACGCGGTCGGCCGAATCCAGGGATTTGAGCGCCGCCAGCGGCGCGGTGTTGTAGTTGTACTCGCTGTCGTAATCGTCTTCGACCACCCAGGCGTCGGCGCGAGCGGCCCAGTCCAGCAACGCCAGGCGACGGGATACCGACAGGGTCATGCCCAGCGGCGCCTGGTGCGCCGGTGTGACATAGGCCAAGCGCGCCCTCTCAGGGAGTTGGCCAGTGTCGAGGCCCTCGGCAGTGACGGGAATACCCTGCACATTGGCGCCTGCCAGGGCGAACAGACGCCGCGCCGGCAGGTAGCCGGGGTCTTCGACACAGGCCGTCTCGCCCGTCTTGAGCACACTGCGCGCAATCAAGTCGAGGGCATGACGGATGCCGGTGGTGACGATCACTTCATCGGCCTCGCAGTGCAGGCCGCGATAGCTGCGCAGGTAGTCGGCGATCTGTGCGCGCAATTCAGGCAGGCCGGCCGGGTGCGATGCTTCCAGCACGCCCGGCCCTGCTGCCAGCAACCCACGGGAGATGCAGCGGGCCCAGGTCTTCAGGTCAAACAGACTGGCATCCGGGCGGCGTGCGACAAAGGGCACATGGCTCTGCACACCGACATCCGGCGGATCAGGCTCCGCAGGGCGACGAGGTATGTCCTTGGCCAACGGCGCGGCGATGAACTGCTCCGGGATTACCGCACACACCCGCGTGCCAGACCCGGCGACGCGTTTTACATAGCCTTCGCTGTGCAGGCGGTCGAACACGGCTTCCAGCGTGCCACGTGACACCCACCAGCGCTCGGCCAGGCTGCGCGTGGAGGGCAAGCGGCTGCCCGCCGGCAATTGCCGGTTGAGGATCGCCCCGCGCAAGGCTTCGTAGGCGCCCTGCTGCTTGCCCGCGCCCAGCGTGTCGGGACGCGGCAGGTCGAGCACGGATGCGGTTTTTCCTCGGCTCATAGTGGTCCTATCAAACAAGGCATAAGTGGTCCTCAGGATTAAACCACAATACAGCTAGAGTCCGGGCTCTACTCCTTGCTTCGAGACGCCCCATGACTCAACGCGCCCTCTCCACCGGGTTCTGGCTGATGCTGCTGACCGCGCTCATCGCCTTGCCACGCGTCACCCTGGACATTCACCTGCCGGCCCTACCCGCCATGGCTGACTATTTCCACACCAGCGACAGCCAGTTGCAACTGACCCTCACGCTGTACGCCCTCGGCTCGGCGATTTCGCTGCTGGTCAGTGGGCCACTCACCGACCGCTTCGGCCGTCGTCCGGTATTGCTGGTCGGGTTGTTCCTGTATGTCCTCGCCACGGCAGCGTGCGCCCTGGCGGACAACCTCGCCGTGTTGATCATCGCGCGCCTGTTCCAGGCCTTGGGCGGTTGCTGCACCACCGTGATCGGCCGCGTGATAGTGCGTGACTACTTCGACCGCGACGAACAGGCACGCCTGCTCGGCCTGATCTCCATGGCCATGGCCATCTCACCCATGGCCGCGCCGGTACTGGGCAGCCTGATGCTGCCGTTCATCAACTGGCGCGGGCTGTTCGTGCTGCTGGGGGGGATCGGAGCTGTGCTGTGCGGGGTGGTGTATCGCCGCCTGCCCGAAACCCGCCCGCCGGAAGTCGCCGCCGCCCCGCCGCAGGGACTGCTGCGCCTCTACGGCCAGTTGCTGCGCGATCGTTATTTTCTGCGTTACGCCTTGGCCATCGGTTGCGTGTACAGCACCTACTTTCCGTTTATCAGTGAGTCATCGGCGCTGCTGCAACGCGGCTTCCATCTGTCCGCCACGGCGTATGCCCTGGTGTTCGCCGCCACGATCAGCGGCTACATGCTGGGCGCGAACCTGTTCCGGCGCCTGGTCAGGCGCTTTGACCCGGACCGCTTGATCGCCGTGGGGATAGGCCTGAATCTGCTGGGCAGCGTCACTCTTGCACTGGCCACAACGGCACTGCCAGGGGAATGGCTGGCGATTGTGTTGCCAATGGTACTGATCATGGTATCGGTGGGTATGACGATTCCGGCCTGTCAGCTGTCGGTGCTGCAGCCTTATGGCGCAATCGCGGGAACGGCATCCGGGCTGTTCTTTTTCACCCAGATGTTGCTGACGGCGGTGAGCAGTTGGGCGACCGGGTTGTTGTCCGATGGCACCTCTGCGCCATTGGTGATCATGACATCGGTCGCGAGTGTGTTACTGGTGACCAGCTGGCTGGCCTTGCAGCAAAAAGCCGCGCCTGTTACTCAGGCGCGGCTTGGATGAAACGGTAATCAGTGCATGAAGATCGCGATCAGGATGATCACAGGAATAGGCACACCGAGGAACCAAAGCAGTAGTGAACGCATGATGCTCTCCTTGAAAGAACGGGCCTTGAATGAATTAACGGACGAAGTGTTCGGTTTCCACATACACCACGGCATCGCGACGGCGACCGCCAAAGGTGGCTGCGAAACTGGCGAAGAACGCGCCGATCAACAGAGCAACAAAGGTCCACAGCGACGTGTAGGCAGCGACCTTGGCGGCGGTGTCAGCGGCTTGTTTGGCTTTAAGCTTGGCGTCTTCGACTGCTTTGCGGGCATCGCCATAGACTTTGTCGATACGCGCTTCGGCATCTGCCTGGCTGAGGTTGGTGCGCTGGCTGATCAACTGGGCCAGGTAGGCACGGTCTTCAGCGGCCAATTGGCCGTCATTGCTCAGGGTGCGGGTGAAGATGCGGGCAACCACGCCGTGGGCGGCGTCATCGCTGACAGCTACCGGGCGGTCGTCGCGGAACAGGCTGTCGACGTAGTAGTCGAAGTTGCCGCCATTGACACCTTTGGCGGCACTGCCGGCGGCTTGCGTAATGCCGCTGGCCGCGCCGGCTGCAACACTGGCACCGGCTTTCACGCCGCCGCTGACGACACTGCTCACCGAACCGACCACCAGTACTGCAGTAATCAACGTGGCCACAGCCCAGGCCAGGAACCCATGGGCCGTGTCGCGGAAGTACACCTCATCGCCGTGCATATTCGCCCATTTTACCCGCAACCGACCGGCAATATAGCCGCCCAGCCCGGATGCGACGATCTGGGTAAACGCCAGCCAGACAATCGTGGAAATGCCAAGCCCCTTGGCGCTGATGCCACTGTCAGCCCACGGCGACACCGCCGAAAAGCCCAGGCCGAAGCGCAGCAGCACGAGGATCAGGGACAATGCGGCCGCAGCGGCCGCCCCGGCAAAAATCGCCCCCCAGGAAACCCCGGAGAGCGTGCTCGATTCTTGCAGCGTGGATGAGGATGTGATCATTGTTGTTGTGCTCCAAGGCAGAAAAATAGTGTTACAAGTCTCAAAAGGGACAGTGCAGGCACCATGCCAGGCAGCAAAAAATTTAAAACCGTTACAAATCATGGAGTTAAGTAAATTGAACTTACTCAAACCATGCAACTTGCAAGAAAGGGCCGTTGCGGGCGGGCGTTATGCATTCCCGTTAGCCGGTCATGAAAGATGTGTCAGTTTTGCCAATATGAAGTTTTATTTAGGAAGCGTTCAGCGATTTCTTGGCAAAATGCCCGCACTTCCGTAGGCGCCGGCTTGCTGGCGATTGCGGTCTTCCCGTGTGAATCGATCACCAGGTAATACCATGACCCGTATTTTGACTATCGAGGATGACGCCGTAACGGCCCGCGAGATCGTCGCCGAGCTGAGTAGCCATGGACTGGATGTAGATTGGGTAGACAACGGCCGCGAAGGCCTGGTCCGCGCCGTGAGTGGCGACTACGACCTGATCACCCTCGACCGCATGCTGCCGGAACTCGATGGCCTGGCCATCGTCACCACGCTGCGCACTATCGGTGTGTCGACGCCGATCCTGATGATCAGCGCCCTCTCCGATGTGGACGAACGTGTGCGCGGCCTGCGTGCCGGCGGTGATGACTACCTCACCAAACCGTTCGCCTCGGATGAAATGGCCGCTCGCGTTGAAGTGCTGCTGCGGCGCAAAAGCACCGTCCAGGAATTCGAAACCGCCCTGCGCGTGGCCGACCTGGAGCTGAACCTGATCAGCCGTGAAGCCAGTCGTGCCGATCAGCCCCTGAGCCTGTTGCCCACCGAATACAAGTTGCTGGAGTTCCTGATGCGCAACACTGGGCAGATCCTGTCGCGGATGATGATTTTCGAGGAAGTCTGGGGCTATCACTTCGACCCCGGCACCAACTTGATCGACGTGCACATCGGCCGTCTGCGCAAGAAGATCGACCCACCGGGCCTCACGCCGCTGATCCGCACGGTACGAGGTTCCGGTTATGTCATTGCTGAACCCCTCTAAGGGCTGGCGCTCTTCCAGCAGCCGCTTGCTGGCGCTGTACAGTTCGTTGTTCGTGGCCTGGAGCTGCATCCTCATGGGGGTGCTGTACTACGAGGTGTCGGGCTATCTGGGCGACCTGTCGCGCCATTCGCTGATGCAGCGCCAGCACCTGTTCCAGCGCTTTGACGGCGAGGAACTGGTGGAAGCCCTGACCACCAGCATGACCTTCGACATGAAGGGCGTGGACGCCTACGGCTTGTTCGATGAGCAGTTCCGCCCTCTCAATGGACCGATCCGCGCGGTGCCGCCCGACTTGCCCCTGGACGGCAAGATCCACGCCCTGACCAACTGCGTCGACTCCGACGACCCCAAGTTGCCCAAGGACAGCTGCGACGCCGTCGCCACCCATACCGATGACGGCCGCTGGCTGGTACTGGTACGCGCCAACGGCTCGCTGTTCGGCGTGACCCGTATCATCTGGCATGCCCTGCTGTGGGCGCTGTCCTTGACGATTATCCCTGGCGCTGCGGGCTGGCATTTGTTGCGTCGTCGACCGTTGCGGCGGATTCGCGGGATCCAGGCCAGCGCCGAAGCCATCGTCGCCGGCGACCTGACCCACCGCCTGCCGCTGTCGAATCGGCGCGACGAACTGGACATGCTCGCGGCCATCGTCAACGCCATGCTTGATCGTATCGAGAAGCTGATGAACGAGGTCAAGGGCGTGTGCGACAACATCGCCCACGACCTGCGCACCCCGCTCACGCGCCTGCGTGCGCAGCTGTACCGCATCAAGCAGGAGGCCGAGGCGGAGTCGGACTACGCGGTGAAACTGGATGACGCGATTGCCGAAACCGACACCCTGATGGCGCGCTTCCGGGGGCTGTTACGTATCTCCGAACTGGAAGACCACCAGCGTCGCTCAGGCTTTTTGGTCATGGATCCACTGCCACTGTTGCGCGAGTTGCACGACTTCTACCTGCCCCTGGCCGAAGAAGGCGAACTGCAATTGCGGCTCGAAACGCCGGAGTCCCTGCCATGGATCACCGGCGACCGCGCATTGCTGTTCGAAGCCCTCGCCAACCTGCTGAGCAACTCGATCAAGTTCTCCCCACCGGGCGGCGAGGTGATTCTGCGTGGGGTCAACGACGCCGGCAGCACGCGCCTTGAAGTGCACGACTCCGGCCCCGGCATACCCGCAGCGGAACGTGACGCGGTGTTCCAGCGCTTCTATCGCGTGGATGAGAGCGACCAGCAAGGCGGCTTTGGATTGGGCTTGTCGATTGTGGCGGCGATCATCAACCTGCATGGGTTCAGGCTGGAAGTGGGTACGAGTGAGCGAGGCGGTGCACGCCTGGTTCTGGAGTGCCGCCAACAACTCATGCCCGAATAACGCATGCATCACAACACCCTGTAGGAGCCGGCTTGCCGGCTCCTACAGGGGACGCGGGTCAGCCTGGGAAATTGGCCCGCAACGCCTCCAGCCCACCGCTGTAAACACCCGCAAACAACTCTTCCGCCGCCGCATCCGTGGTGCCTGCCGCCGGCGTGAACACACCGGACCAGGTCACTTTCGCCGACGCTTCACCCAACGCCTCGACCTGCACCGTTGCCAGGTATGCACTCACCGGAAATGGCGACTGTTCAATGGTGTAGCTGTAAGTACGGCCGACGTTATCAAAGCTCTGCAAACGCTCCACCACCACCCCGCCATCGGCGGTTTGCAGATGACGCACGCGACCGCCATCAAGGGCCTCGCTTTTGACGATAAACGGCAACCAGTCCGGCAGGCTGTTGAAGCCGCCGATCAATTGCCAGACCTGATCGGCCGATACAGGGATTTCAATCACAGAAGACGCTGTTGCCACGTTAATTACTCCAGAAAATAGAAAACCATTCAGATGGCCATGCTGTCGACCACACCGCCGTCGACCCGCAACGCGGCACCGGTGGTGGCAGAAGACAGGGGTGAAGCAATGTACGCCACCAGGTTGGCGACTTCATCCACATTTGCTGCGCGCTGGATGATCGAGGTTGGCCGTGCGTTTCGCACAAACACATCCGCCTCGTCCCGCGCACTGCGCCCGGATTTTGCGGTGGCGTCCTTGAGCATCTGCTCCAGGCCGTCGGTAAAGGTCGGGCCAGGCAAAACCGCGTTAACCGTCACGCCGCTACCCGCCAGGCGCTTGGCCAAACCATGCGACACCGCCAGGTTGGCGCTCTTGGTCACGCCGTAGTTGATCATGTCCGCCGGGGTCGCCACGCCGGACTCCGACGACAGGAAGATCACTCGCCCCCAGCCCTGCCCGACCATGCCCGGCACGTAATGCCGCGCCAGGCGCACACCGGAGATCACGTTGACTTCATAGAAGCGTGCCCATTCGCTGTCCGGGGCCTCGAAGAAATCCACATCGTTGAAGATACCCAGGTTGTTGACCAGGATGTCGGCGCGCGGTTCGGCGGCGAACAGTTTTTCTGCACCTTCGGCCGTGCCGAGGTCTGCCACCAGCCCGCGCAGGTCCGCGCCGGGGACGGCCTGGCGGATGCTCGCCAAGGCGTCATCCACCTTGCCCGCTTCACGCCCGATCACCACCACGGTGGCGCCGGATGCTGCAAGCGCCTGGCTGATGCCCAGGCCAATGCCGGCCGTGCTGCCGCTGACGATGGCTACTTTACCGCTCACATCAATTTTCATCGGTTGAACTCCTGAAGTTAAAGCGGCAGTGGTGCACGGTCCGAAATCAATCGGGCCTCGCGCAGGGACTGCCAGAAGGCTGCCGGAATAGTCTCTGACAACGCCGCAACGTCTTCGGCAATCCGCCCCGGACGACTGGCGCCTGGAATCACTGCCGCCACGGCCGGGTGGGCCAGGGAGAATTGCAGCGCCGCCGCTTTCACGCTGACGCCAAACGCCTGGGCAATCGCCCTGATTTGCTCGACCTTGCGGATGATTGCCGGGCTGGCTTGCTGGTACTCGAAGTGCGCGCCGCCCGCGAGGATGCCGGAGCTGTAGGGGCCACCGACGACGATCTCGACGTTCTGCGCCAGGGCCGCGTCCATCAGGCGCTGCAGGGCACGATCATGGTCCAACAGTGTGTAGCGGCCGGCCAGCAAAAAGCCGTCGGGCTGCGCTTCGGTCAGGTCCAGGGTCAGTTCGCACGGCTCGACGCGGTTTACGCCCAGGCCCCAGGCCTTGATCACGCCCTCTTCACGCAGGCGGGTCAGCACTTTGAAGGCACCGGTGCGGGCCTGGTTGAAGTACTCCAGCCATTGGTCGCCATAGAAGTCCTGGGCGATGTCGTGAATCCACACGATGTCCAGGCGATCAGTGTTCAGGCGGGTCAGGCTGTCTTCGATGGAGCGCAGGGTGGCGTCGGCGCTGTAGTCGTTGAGCATCTTGTTCGGGCGGCCGTGTTCGAACACGCCGCTTTTTTCGCCGAGGTCGCGGGCGCTGTCTTCTATTTCGTCGAGGATCACCCGGCCGACCTTGGTGCTGAGCACGAAATCATCGCGGTTGTACTGCGACAGGGCGTGGCCCAGGCGGATTTCCGAGAGGCCCGAGCCGTAGAACGGCGCGGTGTCGAAGTAGCGCACGCCGGCATTCCAGGCAGCCTCGACAGTGGCCTGGGCTTCGTCTTCTGGAATAGCGCGGAACATGTTGCCCAGCGGCGCGGTGCCGAAGCCGAGCTGGCCTGGGAGTTTGTCTTTCAAGCTCATGGTAGATCCTCAATGGGTTCAGGGGTCGCTGTGACCGTTGAGCAGATCCTAGATTGCGCAGATCGGACCGTCCAAGACATACTGCGACCAACTTGAGTCCCCAGAGGTCTAACATGATCGACCTGCGCCAATTGCGCTACTTCGAAGTCGTCGCCGAGGAAGAGCACGTCGGCCGTGCTGCCGAGCGCTTGCACATCTCCCAGTCACCGCTGAGCCGACAGATAGCCCAGCTGGAAGAGCGCCTGGGACTGACCCTGTTCGAACGCAGTCAGCAACGCATCCGCCTGACCCGCGACGGCCAGACCTTCCTCGCCGAGACCAAGGCCTTGCTGACCCACGCCAACCGCCTGGAATCCTTGGGCAAGCGCCTGGGCCGAGGTGAAGAAGGTGGCCTGTGCATCGGCTATATCGAGAACGCCATGCATGCCGGGGTGTTGCCCAATGCCTTGCGCGTGTTGCGCGACGATCGGCCGACCGTGCATATCAAGCTGTATAACCTGCCGTCTCTCGAACAGCTGGAAGGTCTTCGCCAACGCAGCCTGGATATCGCATTGGTTGGCGAGCCACCGGCCGCCGACGACCCGGACCTTATCGCGCGGCAAGTGCTGGATGACCCGATGCTGCTGGCCTTGCCCGAGCATCATCCATTGGCCCGTCAAAGCGAGTTGTTGCCCGAGCACCTGGCGGACCAGGAGTGGATCGGCGTGCAGCGCAAACCCGGCGCCAACCCCGCCGACGACTTCGTCGCCGCCTGCATCCGCGCCGGTTTCACCCCGCAGATCCCCATGGAAGCCGGGGAGCCGTTTACTGCGCTGGGGTTGGTCGCGTCAGGGCTGGGCGTGGCCATGGTGCAAAAAGGCCTGAGCCGTAATGCCCCGCCCGGCGTGGTGTTGCGTGAACTGCCGTGGTTGAACTACACCACCCCGCTGTGGGCGGCGTGGCACCGCGTCAACCTGCGGCCGCTGGTAGAAACCTTCCGCAAGGTGCTCACCGAATCTGAGCATTGATGGAGCTCCACAGGTGGGGGGCGTCAGTTAAATTAATTCCCGCAGGCGATACCACAGCATCCCCAACGCCAGCAGCGGCGACCGCAGCGCCTTGCCACCGGGAAACGTCATGTGCGGTACCTGGCTGAAAATATCCAGCCCGGTGCTGTGACCGGCCTGGATACCCTCGGCCAACAGCCTCGCGCACCAATGCGTCACGTTCAGCCCATGCCCGGAATACCCCTGGGCGTAGAACACGTTGGGGTACTGCTTCAAGCGACCGACCTGCGGGAAGCGATTGGCGGTAATGCCGATCTTGCCGCCCCACTGGAACTCGATGGCCGTATTGGCGAGCTGCGGGAACACCTTGAGCATTTTCGGCTGCATGTAAGCGGCAATGTCCGCCGGGTCGCGGCCAGAGTAATGGCAGGCGCCGCCGAACAACAGGCGCCTGTCTGCAGACAACCGGTAATAATCCAGGCCGACCTTCTGGTCGCACAGCGCCAGGTTCTGCGGGATCAGTTGGTTGGCCAGATCCGCCGATAACGGCTCGGTGGCGATGATGTAGCTGCCGGCCGGGAGTACCTTGCCACTCAGGCGCGGTTCCAGCTCCTCCAGATGCGCATTGCACGCCAGCACCAGGCTAGCGGCGCGCACCGTGCCGCCGGCGCAGCGCACGTGCACCGTGTCGCCGTGGATCAGTTCGAGTACTTCGGTGTGCTCGAAAATCCGGACCCCGAGGGATTCGGCCAACCGAGCCTCACCCAAAACCAGATTCAACGGGTGAAGATGCCCGGAGCCCATGTCCACCAGGCCGCCGGCATACACCGGCGAGCCGACTACTTGCTGTATATCCTGCGGCCCCACCAGACGCGTTTCGTGGGCGTAACCCAGCGCCGCCAGGTGCGCCTGCTCGCCCTTGAACGCCGCGAATTGCGCCGGGGTGTTGGCCAATTCGCAAAAGCCCCAGCGCAAGTCGCAGTCGATGCGGTGCGTTCGGATACGCTCGCCCACCAAGGCCACCGAGTCGATGCCGGCGCGCTCCAGGTAACGCACGCCCTCCTCGCCCACGTACTTGCCGAATCCCGACACGTCATGGCCGATACCGCGAATCAACTGCCCGCCGTTGCGCCCGCTGGCACCCCAGCCAATACGGCGGGCTTCCAGCAGGACCACCGAGAGCCCGCGCTGGGCCAGTTCGATGGCGGTGTTAACGCCGGTGAAACCGCCGCCGATCACGCACACGTCGGCGGTCAGGTCAGTGCCCAATGCGGGTCGCTCCGTCAAAGCGTTGGCCGTAGCCCGGTAGTAGGACCGGGCGTGGTCAGTCGACTGAATCATTTGTTGGTCTTCACTTTGCTCCAGGCGCGGGTCATCAGGCGCATGGTTGCCGGGGTCGGCGTGGTGGAAATATAGAGTTTGTCGAGCACGTCCTGGGACGGGTACACCTCAGGATTATTCACCAGTTCCGGGTCCATGAACGCCTTGGCCGCCGGGTTGGCGTTGGCATACCCCACCGAGGCGCTGACCTTGGCGATCACTTGAGGGTCGAGCAGGTAGTTGATGAACGCGTGGGCTTCTTTCGGGTGACTCGCGTCGGCGGGAATCGCCAGCAGGTCGAACCACAGGTTGGAGCCTTCCTTGGGAATCGAATAGGCGATCTTCACACCATTCTTGGCTTCCTTGGCACGGTTGGCCGCCTGGAACACGTCGCCGGAATAACCGAAGGCCACGCAGATATTACCGTTGGCCAGGTCCGAAATGTACTTGGAAGAATGGAAATAGGTGATGTACGGCCGCAGCGTCAGCAGCTTGGCCTCGGCCTGCTTGTAGTCCTCGGGATTCTCGCTGCGCGGGTCCTTGCCCATGTAATTGAGGATCGCCGGGAACAGCTCGTCCGCCGAATCGAGGAAAGCCACGCCGCACTGGTTGAGCTTCTTGATGTTCTCGGGCTCGAACAGCACCGCCCATGAATCGATAGCGTCGATGCCCAGCACCTGTTTGACCTTGTCGACGTTATAGCCGATGCCATTGGTACCCCACAGGTACGGCACCGAGTGCGCGTTGCCTGGGTCATTCTTTTCCAACAGCTTTAGCAACTTGGGGTCGAGGTTCTTAAAGTTGGGCAGTTGCGCGCGGTCCAGCTTGAGGAACGCACCGGCCTTCACCTGGCGCGCCAGGAAGTGGTTGGACGGCACCACCACGTCATAGCCGGTGCGCCCCGCCAGCAACTTGCCCTCCAGGGTTTCGTTGGAGTCGAACACGTCGTAGATCGGCTTGATCCCAGTCTTGGCCTGGAAGTCGGCCAGGGTGGTCTCACCGATATAGTCGGTCCAGTTGTAGACGCTGACCGTCGGCGCCGCCTGGCTGGCGCTGCTGAACGCAGCCACCAGGGCCAGCGGAAAAAGCTGTTTCACAAGACGCATATCGACACCCCTTTTTTGGTTTTTTTAGACGCTCAACAGCAGGAACTCGCGCTCCCAGGAACTGATCACCCGTTTGAAATTCTCGTGCTCGGCGCGCTTGACCGCGACGTAGCCGCGCACGAACTTGTCGCCCAGGTACTGCTTGACCGTGGCGCAATCCTCCATGCGTGCCAGCGCATCTTCGAGGGTGAACGGCAGGCGCAGGTTACGGCGCTCGTAAGCGCGGCCCTCCACCGGCGCGCTGGGCTCGATCTGTTCGATCATCCCGAGGTAGCCACACAGCAGACTAGCCGCTATCGCCAGGTAGGGATTGGCATCGGCGCCGGGCAAGCGGTTTTCCACGCGCATGGCGTCGGGACTGGAGGTGGGCACACGCAGGCCGACGGTGCGGTTTTCTTCGCCCCATTCCACATTCACCGGCGCCGAGGTGTCCGGCAGGAAGCGGCGGAACGAGTTCACGTTGGGCGCAAACATCGGCAACAGCTTGGGGATGTACTTCTGCAAGCCGCCGATGTGGTGCAGGAACAGCTGGCTCATCTTGCCGTCGGCATCGACGAACACCGGTTTGCCGGTGGCGATATCGACCACGCTCTGGTGCAGGTGCATGGCGCTGCCAGGCTCGTCGGCCACCGGCTTGGCCATGAAGGTGGCGGCCACGTTGTGCTTGAGCGCGGCCTCGCGCAGGGTGCGCTTGAACACGGTGATTTGGTCGGCCAGGTCGAGGGCGTCGCCGTGGCGGAAGTTGATTTCCATCTGCGCCGGGCCGTCTTCGTGGATCAGCGTGTCGAGGTCCAGGCCCTGGGCTTCGCACCAGTCGTAGACGTCTTCGAACAGTGGGTCGAATTCGTTGGCGGCGTCGATGGAAAACGACTGGCGACCGGTCTCGGCGCGACCGGAGCGGCCAATCGGGGTTTTCAGCGGCAGGTCCGGGTCTTCGCAGCGCTGGGTCAGGTAGAACTCCATTTCCGGCGCGACGATCGGCTGCCAACCCTGGTCGGTGTAGAGCTGCAGGACTTTCTTCAGCACGTTGCGCGGCGACAGTTCGATGGGGTTGCCCTGTTTGTCGAAGGTGTCGTGGATGACGATCGCGGTAGGCTCGATGGCCCACGGCACCACATAGGTGGCGTGGGACACCGGACGGCAGATCATGTCGATGTCAGCCGGGTCGAGCAGGTCGTAGTAGACATCGTCGTCGACAAAGTCCCCGGTTACCGTTTGCAGCAACACACTTTCCGGCAGGCGCATGCCTCGCTCATGCAGGAACTTGTTGGTGGGCGCAATCTTGCCGCGTGCGATGCCAGTCAAATCACTGATCACGCATTCGACTTCGGTAATCTTGTGTTCTTTCAGCCAGGCGGACAGCTGATCGAAGGGGGCGTTCATAAGGACCTCGTCATGGGGTGGGTGCATGCGCCGGCTTGTACTCCTGGCGCATTGAGGTCTATCTTGATGCCGCCGCCCCTGCGGCATCTATCCACTTTGCACGAACCACAACGCACCAATAGAGTGCGCCCAGGTTACCCATGACACAGGCAACAGCTTTGCGCGTACAGGCCTTCACCACCGGTGATGTGGCTGCTCAATGCAGTGCGACACCCGGTTGGGTGCAGCAGTACCAGCAGATGTCCCCAGGGCATTTCGCCGGGCGAATCCGCTACCTGGACCTGCAAGGTGTGCAGGTGTACGAAGAGTGCATGAACACCCGCGTGGAGCAGCATTTCAACGCACCGCCAGGCTCGCTGGCCTTCTGTTTCGACGGCAGTGACAACGCGCTGTACCTGCTGAACGGTGAAAGCCACAACACCTGGATCACCCCGGAAAACTACCGTGAAGTGGCGGTGGTGTTCGGGCCGCAATTCGTGCAACGCCATGGGCTGGATGTGGCGAAACTTGAAGGCCTGTTCATGGCGCCGCTGACCTGCCAGCAGAATGGACTGTTCAGTCGTTGGTTGAGTGGCACCCTCACCCGCCTGTCCACAGCAATCGACCCCGCCAGCCGCGATGCCCTCACCCAGCAATTGCTGGAAGACTGCCTGTTCATCCTCGACAACGCCTGCGTATGCCTGGACCGCCACTCGTTGCAGCGGCGCAGCGAAGAACGGCGACTGATGGCGCGCATCGGCGAATGGGCGGCGGATGCTCCGGATGAGATCGTCAACGTGTTGGAACTGGCGCGGATTGCCGGCGTGCCATTGCGTCAGTTGCAACAGGGGTTCAAGACCTACACCGGGATGAGCCCGGCGCAGTGGTTGCGGCTGCGCCGGTTGAATGGGGCGCGGCGGGAGTTGTTGCAGACCCGTGAGACCACCGTCGCTGAAGTGGCGATGAATTGGTCGTTCTGGCACCTGGGAAGGTTCTCCAACAGCTACCGCGCCCTGTTCAAGGAGTTGCCCAGCGAGACCCTGAAGCGTCACGCCTGACTGCGGGCGCTATTTCAGGAAAGTGCCAATTAAGTGGTTGACCCGCTCCGCCGCCTCCATCTGCACCATATGGCCCTGTCCCGGCAAGATCTCCACTTGGGCGTCCAACCCCTCGGCGTGACTGGCCGGGATGATTGCATCGTCGCTGCCCCAGATCACCAGGCTCGGCTGTCGGCCCACCACATGACGCCTGTCCAACCTCTGTCGTCCGCCTTCGAACAACGCGGCATTGAGCTGCCGCAATGCCGGGTCGACTCCTTCCAACCGCTTGAACTTGAGCATGTCCTCCAGCATCTGCCGCGTCACCAGCGCGGGATCGCTGAACAGTTGGATCAATTGCGGCTTGAGCGCATTGCGGTTGTTGGCCTCGGCAAACCCTTGCAGGTAATCACCGTTGATGTCCATGCCCAGACCGGCGCTGGCGATCAGGGTCAGTGAGGCGACGCGCTGGGGCGCCCGGTCGGCAACGGTCAGCACGACCAGCCCGCCCATGGAGTGGCCGGCCAGGTGCACGCGGTCTAGCTTTAGATGATCAAGCAGGTCCAACACCGCTTGGCTCAGCTCATCAGCATCGCCGCGTTGCAGTTGCTTGCCCGACTCACCATGGGCTGGCAGGTCAAGGGCGACCACACGGCGTTCGGCGGCCAATGCCGGTTGGTTGAACAGCCAGTTGTTCAGGTCGCCACCGAATCCATGAACCAGCACCAACGGAATGCCACCCTCGCCCAAGTCGAGATAGCGCAACAAACGCCCGCCTATTTCAACCTTCTGCGCACTGGGCCCCGAGGCCTCTGCTTCGGCGGTACTGGAAACAAACCCGGCGTTGAAATGTTCGATGACCGCATCGATTTCTGCCTCGGTGGCCTCGCCCTCTACCACAATCCCCAGCAATGCGCCCACCGGCAGCGTCTCGTCACTCAGCGCCAGCACACGGCGCAGCACGCCAGTGAACGGTGCCTCGACGCTGCTGGAGATCTTGTCGGTCTCCACGTCCAGCACTTCCTCACCCTTCTCTACCCGGTCGCCGGGTTGCTTGAGCCAGACATCAATACGGCCCTCGGTCATCGATAGCCCCCACTTGGGCATGGTCAAGGTATGGATCATGCGGCGGTCCTCTTGTCGGCGATCTTCAGCACGGCGGCCTCGATCTTCGCCGCATTGGGGATGTACAGGTCTTCCAGTGCATCGGAGAACGGCACGGGCGTGTGCGGCGCGGTGACCATTTGGATCGGCGCGCGCAAGAACGAAAAGCCCTGCTGGGCGACCAACGCACTGATATCAGTGGCCATGGAGCAACGCGGGTTGGACTCGTCGATCACCACCAAGCGGCCCGTCTTTTCCACACTTTCAAGGATGCTGTCTTGATCCAGCGGGCTGGTGGTGCGCAGGTCCAGCACCTCACAGTCGATGCCTTGTCGTGCCAGCTGGGCGGCGGCCTCCAGGGCGATATGCACCATGCGCCCGTAAGTCACCAGGGTCACATCCTTGCCCTCGCGAACAAAGTTGGCCTCACCGAAAGGCACGGTGTACAGCTCTTCGGGCACCTCGCCCTGCAGGCTGTAAAGCATCTTGTGCTCAAGGAAAATCACCGGATCGTTGTCGCGGATCGCCTGGATCAGCATGCCCTTGGCATCATACGGCGTGGCCGGGCACACCACCTTGAGGCCGGGAATGTGGGTCCACATCGAAGTGAGCATCTGCGAATGCTGGGCCGCCGCACGCAGGCCGGCGCCGTACATGGCGCGAATCACCAGCGGCGTTGTGGTCTTGCCGCCGAACATGTAGCGGAACTTGGCGGCCTGGTTGAGTAACTGGTCGAGGCAGCAGCCGATAAAATCGACGAACATCAATTCGCACACCGGGCGCATGCCACGGGTGGCAGCACCGACCGCCATGCCCACGTAGCCGACTTCGGACAACGGCGCATCGAGTACGCGCTCGGGAAACTCCGGGTACAGGCCCTTGGTCACGCCGAGCACGCCGCCCCAGGCGTCCTGCTCGCCAGGTGAGCCGGTGCCGCCGGACACGTCCTGGCCAATAATGAACACACTTTGGTCGCGGCGCATTTCCTGGGCCAGGGCTTCGTTGATTGCCTGCTGATAGCTGATTTTGCGAGCCATAAGATTCTCTCCACCTATTGTTGTTATTAGGGATACGCGACGTAGACGTCGCTGAGCAGGTCGGCGGCCTGGGGTTTGGGGTCGGACTTGGCCAGGCGCACGGCGTCCTCGATCAACTGCGCGACCTCGCCATCAATGCGCTCGAATTGCGCCGCATCGAGCCAGCCTTCGGCGCTGCAACGCTGACGAAACAGCGCCAGGCAGTCCGCGTTTTCCCGCAGGTTTTTCACTTCGTCGGGGCCGCGATAGGTTTGTGCATCGCCTTCGAAGTGGCCGTAGAAGCGGCTTAACTTCACTTCCACCAACGTTGGCCCGTCGCCCTTGCGCGCACGCTCCACGGCGACGCCAAGCGCTGCGTGCACGGCGAAGAAATCATTGCCGTCGACGATCACTCCCGGCATGCCAAAGCCCACGGCCCGTTCGGCGATGTCCTTGCACGCCACCGACCAACCGGAACCGGTGGCCTCGGCATAGCCGTTGTTTTCCGCGACGAACAGGCACGGCAGTTTCATGATCGAGGCCAGGTTCATCGCCTCGAACACCGCGCCTTCGTTGGAACCACCGTCGCCAAAAAACGCCACGGCCACGCCCTGGCTGCCCTTGAGCTTGGAGGCCAGCGCCGCACCGGCCGCCAACGGTGCGCCGGCGCCGACAATGCCGTTGGCACCGAGCATGCCCTTCTCCTGGTCGGCAATGTGCATGGAGCCGCCCTTGCCGCCGCATACGCCGGTTTTCTTGCCGTAGATCTCGGCCATCATGCCAAACACATCCACGCCCTTGGCGATGCAATGGCCGTGGCCGCGGTGGTTGGAAGCAATGCAATCCTCATCATTGAGGTGAGCCATGACCCCGGCGGCGCTGGCTTCCTGGCCGGCGTACAGGTGCACGAAACCGGGGATCTCGCCGGTGGCGAATTCCACATGCAGGCGTTCTTCGAAATCACGGATGGTGCGCATCACGGTGTAGGCATGCAGCAATTGATCGGTGGACAGGTGAGTGGACATCTTGTTGTTCTCCAGGTTGTCTCGACGCACAAAAGGCTGGCTGCGGCCAGCTACAAGCCCTTCAGCACAGCCTGTGCCAAGGCCAGCAAAAACCTGGCAAAGCCTTGATCCAGAGCAGTTCCTTACGGTTGTGCCGCTAAGACAAGCCAGCGCAGAATGAGACGCGGCATTGCAACGTGCGGGCCGCGTCTCGGGCGGTTTGAGACGCTGCGTCTCATCCTGGGCAGTTGGTCAGCCCGCGCTTGTCCGACCCGACGCATGCGCGCTTAATAACGGGCATAACAACAAAGATCGAGAACCGGAGGCTTTATGCTCGCCGCGCACTCCAGAGAACACGTCGACTGCGTCAGTCGTGTGGTCCGCAACGCCGATCGCCTGCCCCAGGCTCCGGTGCCGTCGCTGATTTTCGATTCGTGGCGACGCTCCATGGAGCAACATCACCTGGACCCCGGTTCCCTGCAGGGGCCGCGCATCCTTAGCGAACCATTGCTCAGGGAGTGCCGCGAGCGCGCCGACCTGTTCATGCGCATTGCCAGCGAAGAAGTCGGGCAACTGCACCACCGCGTGCGGCATGCCGATTACTGCGTGATGCTGACCGACGCCCAGGGCCAGACCATCGACCATCGCGTGGACACCTCGATCCGCAACGACTGCCGCAAGGCCGGCCTGTACCTCGGCACCTGTTGGTCGGAAGCCGAAGAAGGCACTTGCGGCGTGGCCACGGTGCTCACCAGCCAATCAGCGGTGACGGTGCACAAGCGCGACCACTTCCGCGCAGCCTTCATCGGCCTTACCTGCTCCGCCGCGCCGATCTTCGACCCTCAAGGCAATCTGTTAGGGGTAATGGATGCCTCGGCACTCAAATCCCCGGATGACCGCCGCAGCCAGCACTTGGTGCGCCAGATGGTAGCCCAGAGCGCCCAGGCCATCGAAAACGCTTTTTTCATGCACAGCGCCCGCCAGCACTGGGTGCTGCAGGCCCACAGCACACCGGGATACGTGGACAGCCAGCCCGACCTGCTGCTGGCCTGGGACCAGGACGGCCGCCTGCATGCCCTGAACAGCAAGGCGCGCCAGGCTCTGCGCCGGCGCTTTGGCCAGGTGCCGGAGCATATCGGTGATGTATTCGACTTGGACGCCTTGCGCGCCGTGACCCACGATGCCACCCAGCAGTTGCCATGGTTGGGGGAGCCGGGGGTCCTGCACGTACGCGTCAATGCCCCGCGACGCAAACCGGCGCGTGCGGCGGTGATCCCGCTGGTCGATGCGCGCGTGGAGGAGCATCTGCGCCTGGCCCTGCGAGTCAAGAACCGTAACCTGCCAGTGCTGGTGCAAGGCGAAACCGGTGCGGGCAAGGAGGTGTTTGCCCGCCAGCTGCATGAGCGCAGCGCCCGTCACACGGGGCCGTTCGTGGCGGTGAACTGCGCGGCGATCCCGGAAAACCTGATTGAAAGCGAGCTGTTCGGCTATGTGGCCGGGGCCTTTACCGGCGCGTCCAGCAAAGGCATGCCGGGGCTGTTGGTGCAGGCCGACGGCGGCACGCTGTTCCTCGATGAGATCGGCGACATGCCGCTGGCCTTGCAGACGCGCCTGTTGCGGGTGATGGCCGAGGGTGAAGTGGCGCCATTGGGCGCAGCGAAAACCCGTGCAGTGGATATCCATGTGATCTGTGCCAGCCACCGTGATTTGTCGGTACTGGTCAGTGAAGGCCGGTTTCGCGAGGACCTGTTCTTTCGCCTGGGTTGCGCACGCTTCTGCCTGCCACCGTTGCGCGAACGGACCGACAAGCTGGCCCTGATCAATCGGCTGCTGGAACAGGAAGCGCGCAACAGCAGGGTCTCGGTCGGCATCGCCCCTTCGGCGTTGCAACTGCTACTGGGTTACGCCTGGCCCGGCAATGTGCGGCAACTGCGGCATGTGCTGGCGTACGCCTGTGCAGTGTGTGAGGGCGGTACGGTTCAGGTGGCGGATTTGCCGGTGGAAGTGCGTGGGGAACAGGTTGCGGCACTGACGGAAGATCGCGCGAGTCCGGAACGCCAGGTGGTGCTGGATGCGTTGATTCGTCATCGCTGGAAGCCGTTGCCAACGGCCCAGGCGCTGGGAATTTCCCGTGCGACGCTGTACCGCCGCGTCAACCAACTGGGCATCGACATGCCCGGCAAACCGCGGCACTGACCCACACCGTAGGAGCCGGCTTGCCGGCCCCTACGGGGGAGATGGAGGGTCAGCGGTAGACCAGGCCACCATCGATCAGCGGTGATTGGCCGGTCATGTAGTCGGAGTCCGGCCCTGCCAGGTATGAGACCAACCCTGCCACGTCCTCCGGCGTTTCTGCACGGCCCAGGGCAATGCCATCCACATACTTCTTGTAGGTCGCGCCCACATCAGCGCCGGTGATTTCGGCCATGCGCTTGTCGATCTCGACCCACATATCGGTGCCCACTACACCCGGGCAATAAGCGTTGACCGTGATCCCGGCGCTCGCCAGCTCCTTGGCCGCGGCCTGGGTCAAGGCGCGCACGGCGAACTTGGTGGCCGAGTACACACCCAGTAACGCAAAGCCTTCGTGGCCGGCAATGGAACAGGCGTTGATGATCTTGCCCTTCTGCTTGAGCGCCTTGAACTTCTTGCCGGCCGCCTGGATACCCCACAGCACGCCCTGTACGTTGATACCCAGGGTGCGCTCGACCTGTTCCGGGCTGACCTCCAGCAGTGAGTCGATCTGCGCGACCCCGGCGTTGTTGACGATGATGTCGAAGCCACCCAGGGTCTGGTGCGCGTGCTCTACCGCTGCCACCACCTGCTCGCGCTTGGACACATCGGCGACGAACACCGAAGCCTGGCGGCCCAGCGCCACGACTTCGCTGGCCACGGCTTCGAGCCTGGCGCCATTGATGTCCACCAGGGCGATGTCGGCACCGTCCCGTGCCAAGCGCAAGGCGATAGCCCGGCCAATGCCTTGACCGGCGCCGGTGACCAGCGCGACTTTTCCAGTAATTGCCATGATGTTCTCCTGCGATGATGAGGGAAGCCTTGTCTATCGCAGGTCCACCAAGGCGTGTCGAGGCGCGGGCTGATGGGTGTGCGGCTTGAGACGAAGCGTCTCAAGCCGCGAGCCATTCTCGAAAACTTGTAAAAGTGCGCACTTATGCCTAGCTTATGCGCCCCCCGCCCCGCGCTTTAAGGCCCTGCTCCCATGGTTTTGCGTTTTCGTCCCGTCGTCTCCTCACGTTTCGCCCTCGGCCTGCTGCTCAGTGGTGGCATTGGCAGCAGCCTGGCGGCGGAAATCGAACTGCCGGCAGTTAACGTCCAAGGCCAGGATGAATCCGGTTACCGCAGTGAAACCGCCTCGGTGGGCGGCTTCGATGACGCACCACTGCTCGACACCCCGGCTTCGATCACGGTGATCAACGCCGCGCTGATCAAGGACCAGCAGGCGCGCCTGCTCAGTGAAGTGCTGCGCAACGACGCTTCGGTAGGTGACAGTTATGCACCCATCGGCTACTACGAAAACTTCGTGGTGCGCGGCTTCTCGCTGAATGCGGCGAGCAGCTACAAGATCAATGGGCGCACCATCACCGGCGAACAGAACGTCGCCCTGGAAAACAAGCAGCAGGTGGAAGTGCTCAAGGGCCTGGCGGGCCTGCAAAGCGGTATCTCGGAACCAAGCGGCGTGATCAATTACGTCACCAAGCGCCCGGAAGACGTGCGTTCGGTGACCGTCTCCACCGACGACCGTGGCAGCGGCTATGTGGCCACCGATGTCGGCGGCTGGTTCGGCAGTGAGCAACAGTTCGGCCTGCGTGCCAACGTGGCCCATGAAGACCTCAACGCCTATGTTGAGCACGCCAATGGCCAGCGCGATTTCGTGTCCCTGGCCTTCGACTGGAACATCAGCCCTGACGCGGTATTGCAACTGGACGCCGAGTACCAAAACAAGCAGCAGCGCTCGGTGCCGGGCTACCAGCTGTTGGGCGGCACCGAAGTGCCACACAATGCCTCGCCGAAAACACTGCTGGGTCACCAGACCGGTTCCAGGCAGGTGGGCATCGACTCGCTGAACCTCAACGGCAAGTTCGAATACCGTTTCAATGATCAATGGAAAGGCAGCGTGAGCGCGGCGCGCAGCAAGGTGGTGATCGATGACTACAGTTCGTTTGCCTGGGGCTGCTACGGGTCGACCAGTTGCAGCTCATCGAGCGTGCCCAACTACTTCAGCCCTGAAGGCAATTACGACGTCTACGACTACCGCAGCCCGGACGACACCCGCCGCGACGACGAAGTGCAGGCGGCCATGACCGGGTTGTTCGACACCGGCGGCATCGGCCATGAACTGACCTTCGGCAGCAGTGCTTTTCGCCGCGTGATCGACAAGCGCAAATCGGTGAACGAGTTCATCGGCACCGCCAATATCGATGAAGATGTACCGAGCTTCATGCCCACTGACAAACCACTGAACGACAGCCACCGCAACCTCGACAGCCGCCAATACGGCCTGTTCGTCACCGACCGCATCCGCCTCAACGAACAATGGCAAACCGTTCTCGGCGGCCGCGAAGTACGCCTGGATGAAAAAGCTTTCGACGGGACCACTGGCAACCAGACACGCCACACTCAGCAATACGTCTTCCTGCCGCAAGCGTCGTTGATCTACAAACCCGTGGAAAACATCTCGCTCTACACCCGCTACAGCAAAGGCTTGTCCCTGGGCGGCACTGCGCCGTGGTTCGCCAGCAACGCTGATGAGACCCTGGCGCCCACCACTTCACGGCAAATAGAAGCCGGGGTGAAATACGACTGGCGCCGCATCAGCTTTGCCGCCGCGGTGTTCCAGACCCGCCAGGCCTACCAGTACGCCAAGCCGGATGGCGCCGGCTTCTTCACCTATGTGCAACAGGGCGAGCAGAAAAACACCGGGCTGGAACTGTCGGCCAACGGCTGGGCCACCGAGCGCCTGCAGATCGCAACCAGCGTGACGGCGATTCGCGCACGGGTGACCGGTAGTGGTACCGCGGACTATGAGGGCCACCAAGCGATCAACGTGCCCAAGCTGCGCGCCAGTGTGTATGCGGATTATGCGTTGCCGTGGGTGAACGGCCTGGCGGTACTGGGCGGTGTGCAATACAGCGCCAAGAAGTACGCCAATCGCAGCGGCAATGTGGAGGTGGGCGATTACGCCGTGGTGAACGTAGGCAGCCGCTACACCACCAAGGTGAGCGGCTATGAAACGGTATTTCGCCTGAGCGTCGACAACCTGTTCGACAAGCGCTACTGGCGCGACGCGGGCGAGTACATGGGCGATGACTATCTGTTCCAGGGCGCGCCCTTGAACGCGCGCCTGAGTGCGTCGGTCAACTTTTAAGGCTTACTTGGGCATCTTGCGGAAACCCACGGCCAAGCGGTTCCAACTGTTGATGGTGGCGATCGCCACGCTGAGGTCAACCTGCTCCTGAGGGCTGAATTCGGCGGCCAGTGCGTTGAAGTCCTCATCCGGAGCATGGGTCTGGCTGATCAGGGTCAAGCTCTCGGCCCAGGCCAGGGCGGCGCGTTCACGCGGGGTGAAGAACGGCGTTTCACGCCAGGCCGACACGGTGTACAGGCGGCGTTCGGTCTCGCCACCTTTGCGGGCATCGGCGGTGTGCATGTCCAGGCAGAAAGCACAGCCATTGATTTGTGAAACGCGCAGGCGCACCAGCTCCAGCAGCGGCAGTTCGATGGACAATTTGCCGACGGCGGCTTCCAGGGCGAGCATGGCTTTCATGGCGTCTGGGGAGGCGGTGTAGAAATCGGTACGGGTTTGCATGGGGGTGCTCCAGGGCAGTGGGGATTGATGGCTAGGTTAGTCATCGGGCCTTGGGGGCGGAATATCCAATTTGGGGTAAGAATGGGTGACCAATTTTTGGGCGTGGGGAGTGTGTCGATATCCGTTTCTTCGGTAACGGCGATACCCTGAGTCGCCGTTACCCAAATAACGGATTTGCCCAATCACCCCGGCAACGGAATCACCCTCAACGCCCTGACCGACTTATAGGAAAAGCTCGAATAAATCTCCTTGACGCAAGGCAGCGTCTGCAACACCTCCCGCGCAAACTCGCCAAACGACTCCAGGTCTTTGGCCACCACTTCCAGCAAAAAGTCATAGCGCCCCGAGACGTTATGGCACGCCACGATCTCCGGTATCTCCAGCAGCCGCTGCTCGAAAGCCCGTGCGATTTCCTGGGTGTGACTCTCCATCATGATGCTCACAAAGGCGGTCACCCCAAACCCCAAGGCCTTGGGCGAGAGGATCGCCTGGTAACCACTGATCACCCCACTCTCTTCCAGGTTACGCACCCGTCGCCAGCATGGCGAGGTGGTCAAGGATACGCGGTCGGCCAACTCGGCCACCGTGAGACGGGCGTTCCCTTGCAACGCGTTTAAAAGGGCTTTGTCGGTACGATCCAGGCTGACGGGCATAACTTGCCTCTGATTGTTGTTTTTAGCGGATTTTCATCCCGTGGTGCGGGAATTAGCGGCAAATATCGCAAAGTTCATCTTCAATTATGAGCATAGCATTGTAGGAAATAAGGAGCGCCCGACATGAACAATAAACACAATGCATTCGGCTTTTCCACCCGCGCCATCCACCACGGTTATGACCCCAAGGACCATCACGGCGCGCTCGTTCCGCCGATTTATCTGTCTGCCACCTTTGCTTTTCCCACCGCCGAATACGGCGCTGCCTGTTTCGCCGGCGAAGCCAGTGGGCACTTCTATACGCGTATTTCCAACCCGACCCTGGCGCTGCTGGAGTCGCGCATGGCGACCCTGGAAAACGGCGACGCGGCAGTGGCGTTCAGTTCCGGCATGGGCGCGATTGCCGCGACGTTCTGGACCCTGCTGCGCCCTGGCGACGAAGTGATCGTCAGCCAGACCCTGTACGGCTGCACCTTCGCCCTGCTGCACCATGGCATCGGCGAATTCGGTATCAAAGTGCGGCACGTCGACCTCACTGACCTGACGGCACTGCAAGCTGCACTCACCCCGGCCACCCGCATGATCTACTGCGAGACCCCGGCCAACCCCAACCTGCGACTGGTGGATATCGCTGCCGTGGCCGCCCTCGCCCACCAGCAGCCGAACGTCACCCTGGTCGTCGACAACACCTACTGCACGCCCTACCTGCAACGCCCCCTCGAGCTGGGCGCCGACGTGGTGGTGCACTCGGCCACCAAGTACCTCAGCGGCCACGGCGATATCACGGCGGGCATCGCCGTAAGCAACCAAGCCCTGGCCCAGCGCATTCGCCTGCAAGGCCTCAAGGACCTGACCGGTGCGGTGATGTCGCCCCAGGACGCCTCGCTGCTTATGCGCGGCCTCAAGACCCTGGCCCTGCGCATGGATCGCCATTGCAGCAACGCCCAGGCCGTGGCCGAAGCCTTGCAGGCACACCCGGCCGTGCAGTCGGTGATGTACCCGGGATTGCGCTCGTTCCCGCAGTACGAACTGGCGACACAGCAGATGAAAATGCCCGGAGGCATGATCGCCTTCGAACTCAAGGGCGGCATCGAAACCGGTCGGCGGTTCATGAATGCGCTCAAGTTGTTTACCCGTGCGGTCAGCCTGGGTGATGCCGAGTCACTGGCCCAGCACCCGGCGAGCATGACCCATTCCACCTACACCCCGCAGGAGCGTGCGGCGCACGGCATCAGTGAGGGATTGGTGCGTTTGTCGGTAGGGCTTGAGGACGTGGCCGACCTGTTGGCGGATGTGCAACAGGCACTGGCCAAGTGCACCCGTACTGCCACGCGTCCTTCCAAGCTGGCGAGCTTTTAATCCGATTTTCTAGGATTGGATCCCCTTACCGTCGCCGCCGCCATCCAACCGTGCCGCCATGCGAATGACGATCTCAGGGGGACGCTCGGTAACGGCCCCCGCATGATTGACGCGGTCTTCCACCCCCTGGCTCGGCTTGCCGGCTTACAGGTTCAGGCGGGGGGTAATTTCAGGTGACGGGCGTACCACGGTCGTCTCGGCACGCGCTTGAACAGGCCCTGCAACAGGTGTTCGTCTTCGCCAAAGGTAATGCGCAGCGCGAGCTTCATGGTCTCGGGGTCCATCTCCATCGAACGGCCCATCTGCAACCCCGGCGTGGTGCTGCAGCCATGGGTATCCGGGCCCAGCCAGGGGTCGCCGACTTCCACCCAACGGCCCGGTGCGAACCAGGCCACGCCGTTGACTTCCATGCGCTGGACTTCGCCCGGATTGAAGCGCTCATGGGCGCGGAACCAGTCCTCGATGCGGTCGTCGATCCAGCCATGGAAATGCCAGAACACCGGGTTGACGTGAGAGGAAAATGGGTCGCCGAGGAAATCGTTTTCCGCCGCATACCAGCGCGCAGCGAAGTCGGCGGGGTCGCGAGCCATGGGCACGGGGGCGCCGTTGGAGGGGTCGCGCGGCACCGAAGCCCAGCGCATGTGCAACCAATCGTGCAGACCCAGCTCCATCTCAGAACCCAGCTGACCGAGGGTGAATTTAGCCAGGTAACGTGGGTCACGGTATTGGGACTCCCAGACCTGGAAGTTGCTGTGATAGGTCTCGGCAGCCTTGATGTCGCTGACCCACTGGGTGTACTCGGTATCGTCCGGGGCCGACCAGGTGGGCGGCAGCGCGAAGCCGTCGTGGTTGTCGAAGTAACGCAGGAAGCCCAGGCGATCCAGCTCCAGGGCCGGTTGCGGTTCGGGAAATTGCGGCCACGAGGGCAAATCCTGCATTGAGCGCGCAGTGCCGAGCATGTGCCGATGCATAAAGAAAAAGTCGATCCCCGAGCCGTTGCGGTCCTTGTGTTTTCCCCGCGCATCGCGTTCCTGGCCGCGTGGGCCGGGTTGCCAGCCGATGCCGCGCAGGGCATCGCGTTTCTCTTCGGAGAGCTTGTGCCACTGGTCGCGGGTCGCGTGCCACAGCTGGTGAAACAGGCGGTGCTCGGGGGCAATCAGCCAGGCCAGCAGGGTCGGATTGAGGCCAATGCGCTGGCGAGCCTCGGGGAACCACTGCTTGTGGGCAATGAAACGATTGTCGCGCTCAACTAAAGCCAGCGGCCGGTCGAGGTCGAGGATCTGCCCACTGAGGGTGCTGCTGCCAGCGTTGGCAAAGGCAGCCCAGACCTCATCAAGGGTCATCTTGAATTCATAGGCCGGCGCGCCGTCGGCCGAAGCGCGGTCGATCAGGCGCCAATAGAGCACGGCGCTCTCCCCTGTCAGCAGGTCACCCAGCACACGGTAACGCGGCTCGCCCTCGGCGCGCAGATGGGCGGCGGTGTCCAGGTAACCCCGCAGACCGCGTCCACGGGGCGCGATGTCGAGCAGCAGTTGCAAATCTTGCAGTGGCAGCCCTTTGAGGCCGGCGTCGCGGCCTTCAAGGCGCAGGTCCCAAACCCCACGCAGCGTGTTCGCCAGGTGCTGGCCGGCGGTGTCGGCCAGGTCCACCGTGGCTTCGCCGGGGGTGATGGGGAATTCTTCTTCGCGCGTCAACTCGCGATGGGCATAGAAGGCGGCCGGCACAGCCGCGCCTGTCAGCGCCAGGCCTGCGATGAACCCACGTCGAGAGATGGTCATTGTCTACCTTAGGAAACGGCTTTATCAGAGCTAGAACGTTTGCCCGCCGGGGAAATTTACCGGCGCGCCCTGCCCGCCTAAATTTCCCCACCCATCACTCGTTCTTCCCTGATAGCGAAGGCCTCAACTGACTGAGATGGCAATGACAAAACCACGTTCGAAAAAGGCGCTGTATATCGGCTTGCCCCTGGCACTGGCCATCGGTGCCGGGGCCGGTTTCCTGGTCTGGGATCACTGGTTCAAGGGCAATGCCGGTTACCCGTTGGCGGTGATCAAGCAGGCCGATGAAATGCAGGATAGGTTGTTGTCGTTTGACAGCCATATCACCGTGCCCGTGGATTTCGGTACCGCAGGCAACGAGGCGGACAAGGACGGCGAAGGTCAGTTCGACCTGGCCAAGGCGGCACGCGGGCGCTTGTCCGGCGCAGCGTTGACCATTTTCGGCTGGCCGGAAATCTGGAACGGCCCCAACGCCCCGCACAAACCCACCGATGGGTTTGTCGAAGCCGCGCGCAACGAACAGGAAGTGCGCTACAAGATCATCAGCGGCATGGTGCGTGACTTCCCCAACCAGGTCGCCATCGCCTACACCCCGGATGACTTCCGGCGCCTGCATGGCGAGGGCAAGTTCGCGATCTTCATCAGCATGCTCAACGCCTACCCGCTGGGCAACGACTTGAACCAGTTGGACCTGTGGGCGGCGCGCGGCATGCGCATGTTCGGCTTCAGCTATGTGGGCAACAATGCCTGGTCGGACTCGTCGCGGCCGCTGCCGTTTTTCAATGATTCCACCGACGCCCTTGATGGCTTGTCGGACATCGGCAAGCAAGCGGTGCACCGACTCAATGACCTGGGGGTGATCATCGATGTGTCGCAAATGTCGACCAAGGCCCTGGAGCAAGTGGCGCAGTTGAGCCGCACACCGATGGTGGCGTCCCATTCGGCGCCGCGCGCCTCCGTGGATATCCCGCGCAACCTGAGCGACAAAGAGCTGCAACTGATCAAGAACAGCGGCGGCGTGGTGCAGATCGTCGGTTTCTCCGCTTACCTGCGTCCACTGAGCCAGCCGACCCAGGACAAGCTCAACGCCCTGCGCGCACGCTTCGACCTGCCGCCCCTGCCTAATCTGGCCGTGGCGCTGATGCCGGGCGACGCAATCATTGCCGCCTGGCCCGCGCACAGGTTCGGCGAGTACGCCAGCGCGCTGTACGGCATCCTCGACGAGGAACCCAAGGCCACCCTCAAGGATCTGGGGGATGCCATCGACTACACCGTGCGCAAGATCGGCATCGATCATGTCGGCCTGTCTTCGGACTTCAACGACGGGGGCGGCATCCAGGGCTGGAACAACGTCGGCGAGATACGCAACGTCACTGCCGAATTGATCCAGCGCGGCTATTCCGAGGCCGATATCGCCAAGCTGTGGGGAGGCAACTTCCTGCGGGTGTGGGACCAGGTACAAAAAGCCGCCAAACCCTTGGCCAACCGCTAATCATCCAGAAGCCCGTCCATGACCGACCGCCGTACCTTTCTCAAGCAGGCTGGTGTATTTGCCGCCAGCCTGCCACTGGGCGCCGCCCTGCTTCCGCAGGCCCTTGCCGCCCCTGCAACCGATGACCCATGGACGGGGCTCAAGCAACTGTTCAACCAGGACCCGGATTACCTGCACTTTTCCAATTTCCTGGTGGCTACCCACCCCAAGCCGGTGCGCGAGGCTATCGAGCGTTACCGCGCACAGATCGACCGCAACCCAGGGCTGGCCATGGACTGGGACCTGCAGGAAACCTGGAAGCGCGAAGGCCAGGTGCGCGAATGGGCGGGACGCTACCTGAAGGCCACCCCGCCGCAGATCGCCCTCACCGGCAGCACGTCCGAAGGGCTGGCGATGATTTACGGCGGGATCAAGGTGCGACCTGACCAGGAAATTCTCACCACCGTCCACGAACACTATGCCACCGAGTACAGCCTGGACTTTCGCGTGCGCAAGGAGCAGACCCAGGTCCGCAAGATTCGCCTGTTCGACAGCGCCAACCGCGTGTCTGCCGACGAGGTGCTGGGCAACATCCAGCGCAATATCCGCCCCAACACCCGCGTCCTCGGCATGACCTGGGTGCAGTCCGGCAGCGGCGTGAAGCTGCCCATTGGCGAGATCGGCAAGCTGGTCGAAGAACACAACCGCAACCGTGACGACAAGGACCGTATCCTTTACGTGGTGGATGGCGTGCACGGTTTCGGCGTAGAAAACCTCGACTTCCCGGATATGCATTGCGACTTTTTCATCGCGGGTACCCACAAGTGGATGTTCGGCCCACGCGGCACGGGCCTGGTCTGCGCCCGCGACCCGCAAAACAACGACGTGACCCCGATGGTGCCAACCTTCTCCGAAGACAAAGACTTCGCCACCGTCATGACCCCGGGCGGCTACCACGCCTTCGAGCATCGCTGGGCGGCGGACGAAGCCTTCAAGCTGCATCTGCAACTGGGCAAGGCGCAGGTGCAGGCGCGGATTCATGCACTCAACACCGAACTGAAAGACCAGTTGCTGGCACACCCAAAGATCGAACTGGTCACCCCCCACAGCCCTGAACTGTCGGCCGGTTTCACCTTCTTCCGCGTCAACGGCCAGGACAGTGATGCCGTGGCGGCCTACATGATGAAAAACCGCGTGGTGATCGACGCCGTGGACCGCGATGTCGGCCCGGTGATCCGAACCGCCCCCGGCCTGCTCAATTCCTCCGCCGAGATCCAGCGCTTCATGACCTTGCTGAGCCAGCGGGCGTGACACCCACCTTTTCCCCTTTGAATGAGAGGCCCACATGAACAAACCGCTCACAGCCCTGGCGCTTTCCGCCCTGTGCAGCGCCTTGCTGCCCAACCTGGCCCAGGCCGCCGCGCCGCAACCCGGCAAAGTGTTCAAGGACTGCAAGGACTGTCCGGAAATGGTGGTGCTGCCTGCCGGCACCTTCACCATGGGTACGCCGGACAATGAAGTCGGCCGCGAGCCGGATGAAGGCCCGATGCACGACGTGACCTTCGCCAAACCGTTCGCCATGAGCCGCTTTCACATCACCGCCGGCGAATGGGACAGCTACATCCGCCAGACCGGGGTGAAGATCGCCGACGGTGACACCCGCCCCGGCCGCGAATGCATTGCCAGCAAGCCGCGCTACCCCCAAGGCCCACGCCAGCCGGCGGTGTGCATGGACATGGACGACATCAAGCAGTACGTGGCCTGGCTGTCGAAAAAAACCGGCCAGCAGTACCACATGGTCAGCGAAGCCCAACGTGAATACGCTGCGCGCGCCGGTTCTACCGGGCCATTCCCCTTCCCGTTCGACGAGGGCAAGGACTACAGCATCGCCAAGCACGCCAACACCTATGGCCCGGCCGATGGGTACAGCTACTCGTCGCCCGTCGGCAGCTACCCGCCGAATGCGTTTGGCATGTACGACATGCATGGCAACGTCTACGAGCGGGTGGCCGACTGCGAGCACTCCAACTACATCGGCGCGCCTACCGACGGCAGCGCGTGGATGGAGCCAAACTGCGAGGGCTACATGATTCGCGGCAATGACTGGGGAGAAGCGCCGGTGTTCTCGCGCTCCGGCAACCGCAACAACATCTACCCGCAGACGCGGGGGGATTGGATTGGCTTCAGGGTCGTGCGCGACCTGTAATAACGCAGAAGATCAAATGAGGGAGGGGACTTACCCCCGATGGTGGTGTACCCGTCAGAGTATCAGTACCTGACCTACCGCCCTCGGTGGCATAAGTCTCTACACAACGCTGTAGCAACCACGGCGACCAAGGTAACCCAGGTAACCACGATGCGAAGCGAGCCGCTCTTGATCTCGCTTTTGATCTCAGGCGCCCCGTCAAACACGCTGGCCGGAATTCGACAGGGATTTGGGGGGTAAACCGGCAGGGATGCCGGTTTAGCCGCCCCGCGCCATGGATGGCGCGTGGCGGCGGCCCCCCAAATACCTGTCGGATTACGGGCACACCGAGCGTGAGCGAGGTGCCGAGTGTTGGGGCGAAGGCCTTTTGGTTACTTTTGGGCCTTTCCAAAAGTGACCCGCCGTAAGGGCGGAACCCATAGCGGCCGTTACCCAAATAACGGATATGTACCCTGTCTGATCCAACATCCAGGCCAACTGTCAGGCCGCCACGGGAGCAAGCTCCCTCGCCACAGGTCCAGCGCCATAGCCAGAATTGTGTAGATACCGAGGCCTCGATGGCGCCGAATCAGTCACCTGATGAATTGACTGACACACCGCTATCGGGGGCAAGCCCCCTCCCACATTTGGATCGCAGCCTAACCGTTAGATGGCGCTCGGCTGTCAGGCCGCCACGGGAGCAAGCTCCCTCGCCACAGGTCCAGCGCCATACCTAGAATTGTGTAGATACCGAGGCCTCGATGGCGCCGAATCAGTCACCTGATGAATTGACTGACACACCGCTATCGGGGGCAAGCCCCCTCCCACATTTGGATCGCAGCCTAACCGTTAGATGGCGCTCGGCTGTCAGGCCGCCACGGGAGCAAGCTCCCTCGCCACAGGTCCAGCGCCATACCTAGAATTGTGTAGATACCGAGGCCTCGATGGCGCCGAATCAGTCACCTGATGAATTGACTGACACACCGCTATCGGGGGCAAGCCCCCTCCCACATTTGGATCGCAGTCTAACCGTTAGATGGCGCTCGGCTGTCAGGCCGCCACGGGAGCAAGCCCCCCTCCCACATTTTTAACTGTGCCCGCTTTAGATTCCCTGCTGCGCCAACAACGCCAACCCTTCATGCAACGCCGGGAACAGGCTGTTATTGAAGTTGTTCCAACGCAACTCAAGGATGGTGTCCTCCGGCGAGATCTCGGTCTTGAGCACGTCGTGGAACACTTCGCCCGAGTCGATGCCGTTGTCCACGTAGTGGAACGACGCGCCGGTGAGGTACAGCGGCGCCGAGGGCGTCGTGGCCTTGGTCGCCCAATCCGTGACCGTCAGCCCACGCGCGCCGTACAGGGCATTCCAGGTCGCATACGCACCACGGCGCTCGTACGGCGATTCGATGCGGGTGATACCCGGGTGGATGTTCATGATGCGACGGGCAAACGGCGCACCGGGGCGCACCAGCTCGTCCAGAATCACCAGCAGGCCGTCCAGCACCACGATATCGGCCTTCAACTCCACCAGCGTGTCATGCAGGCGGCGTTCGAAATCCTGCTTGCCGGCGATATGTTCCGCGCTGCCCCGAGGCAGGCGCCGATAGGTCGACGGCACACTCAGTAACAGATCATTGACCAGGCGCCCCTGCACGCGCAGGTCGGCGGGATACAGCCACTGGCGACCCGGCTGGTAGGCAAAACCGTAGTCGCTGACCAATTGCTGGTCCCGTGGGTTCTGCTCGTCATCGTCATACACCACGCCCACCAGGTTGTAGGCCTCGCCCAGCGGCGTGTCGTTCAGCGCCCCCACCAGGGATTCCAGCACCGACATCATGTAGCGCTCATGGTCCTTGTACGCCACCGGCTGCCCGGCCTTGTCGGCCGCGGCATTGCGCAGGGACCACACGTACACCAGATTCTTTTTCGTCATCGTCTCGCTCTCGCTGGATAGATCAGGCACGCGCCAATACGCGTGCGCCTACACCACAAGAACGAACCAGCCCACGCGCAATTTATCCACCCCGGCCACCGCCCGGCACACCGAGCTAAATAGTCGCGCCGACACTTCGTTTGTCATGGGTAAGGGTCTGTGTGCCCAGCCCCCTCTTTTTCACTTTCCGGGAAGTATTTATGACCGACCCCAAGCGCGGCGCCTTCAACGGTCTGCTCGCATTGCTCAGGCCCTTTCGCACCATCGTGACCGTCTCCGTCGCCCTGGGCATGGCCGGCGGCCTGGCCATCACGTTGCTGCTGGCGACGATCAACAATGCCCTGCACTCCCCACAAGGCATGACCCAGGGCGTGATCCTGACCTTTGCAGCCTTGTGCGTGCTGGCCCTGGTCAGCTCGATCATTTCCGACATCGGCACCAACTACGTCGGCCAACGGATCATTGCCGCCCTGCGCAAAGACCTGGGGGAAAAAGTGCTGTCGGCGCCCATCGGGCAAATCGAGCGCTACCGCTCCCATCGACTGATCCCGGTGCTGACCCACGATGTCGACACCATCAGCGACTTCTCCTTCGCGTTCACGCCCTTGGCCATTGCCGCCACGGTGACGCTGGGCTGCCTGGGCTACCTGGCTTACCTGTCGGTACCGATGTTCCTGATGATGGTCGTCGCCATCGTGATTGGCAGCGCCGTGCAGTTCATCGCCGGCGGCAAAGGTATCCAAGGCTTTGACTTGGCACGCAGCCATGAAGACGAATTGCAGCGTTATTACAACGCCATCGCGTCCGGCGCCAAGGAACTGCGCATGCATCGGCCACGACGCTTTCGCATGAACACCCACCGTATCCAGGAAACGGCGGACCGCATCAGCGATATTCAGGTGCGTTCGGTCAACATCTATATCCTCGCCAAGACCTTCGGCTCGATGCTGTTCTTCGTCGTCATCGGCCTGGCCCTGGCGATGCAGGCCTATAACCCGAACCCGGACCCGACCGTGATCACCGGCTTCGTGCTGGTGCTGTTGTACATGAAAGGCCCGCTGGAACACCTGCTGGGTTACCTGCCCGTGGTGGGCAAGGCGAAGATTGCCTTTGGGCGTATCAGCGAGTTGTCGGAGCGCTTCTCCTCTCCGGAACCGCACCTGCTGATGGATGACAGCGAGGCGCCGACACCGATCGTCAACAGCCTGGAACTGCGCAACGTGAGCTACAGCCCACCGGCCGTGGAAGGCAGCGAGCCGTTTCACCTGGGGCCGATCAACCTGAGCATTGCCCAGGGCGACATCGTGTTTATCGTCGGCGAAAACGGCAGTGGCAAGACCACGCTGATCAAATTGCTGCTGGGGCTCTACCCGCCGCAGTCCGGCGAAATCCTGCTCAACGGCGAGGCCGTGACCGACCCCGAGCGCGACGACTATCGCCAGTTGTTCACCACGGTATTCGCCGACTATTACCTGTTCGACGACCTCGTCCAGGGCAGCGCCACCCAGTCACTGGACAGCGCGACTAAATACCTGGAACGCCTGGAGATCGCGCACAAGGTCAGCGTCAAGGACGGCGTATTCAGCACCACCGACCTGTCCACCGGCCAGCGCAAGCGCCTGGCGCTGGTCAACGCATGGCTGGAGGAACGCCCGGTGCTGGTGTTCGACGAATGGGCCGCCGACCAGGACCCGGCCTTCCGTCGAATTTTCTATACCGAACTGCTGCCGGACCTCAAGCGCCTGGGCAAAACCATCATCGTGATCAGCCATGACGACCGTTATTTCGACATCGCCGATCAGCTCGTACGGCTGCGCGCCGGCCAGGTGGTGCACGAGATGGAGCCTGCATGAAATTTTCTTTTCCGGTTTTCCGAAGTAGAAACGTCTCACTAGTGGTAATGAGAACCAACCTCAATAAACTTTAAAATTTGCCCACTTAAAACACAGAAGAGAAACCATCCATGTCAGCACGACTCGGTCTCAGCCCACTGAGCAAAGCGCTAACCAGGGCCCTGAACATCAACCTCCTGCCGAGCGCGCTTGCCCTTGCGGTATCGCTGCCGGTTGCCGGCTATGTGCAGGCACAGGAGATCGAGTTGGACATTCCAGCACAGGCACTGGGGAGTGCACTGCAGGAATTCGGCCGCCAGGCCAACCTGCAGGTGCTGTACAGCCCGACCGACGTAGCAGGAAAAAACAGCACTGCGGTCAAAGGCAAACTGGATCCGCAGCAGGCGATCAACACCTTGCTGGCAGGCACTTCAACCACCCACAGCCTCAGTGGCAACGCGCTGACCGTTACCGCCGCCGGCGCGTCCGCCGGGCTGGAATTGAGTCCGACCCAAGTGACCGGCAACGTGCTGGGCAACATCACCGAGGGCTCCGGCTCCTACACGCCGGGCACCATTGCCACGGCCACGCGGCTGACCCTGACCCCGCGGGAAACCCCACAGTCGATCACGGTGATTACCCGCCAACATATCGAGGACTTCGGCCTCAACAACGTCGATGACGTGATGCGCCACACGCCTGGCATCACCGTATCGGCCTATGACACCGACCGTACCAACTATTACTCGCGTGGATTCTCGGTCAACAGCTTCCAGTACGACGGTATTCCGTCCACCGTGCGCAACGTCGGCTACTCGGCGGGGAACACCCTGAGCGACATGGCGATCTATGACCGCGTCGAAGTGCTCAAGGGTGCCACCGGCCTGCTCAACGGCGCCGGCTCCCTGGGCGCGACCATCAACTTGATCCGCAAGAAGCCGACGTCGGAGTTCAAGGGCCACGTGCAACTGGGGGCCGGCTCCTGGGACAACTATCGCAGCGAAGTGGATGTGAGCGGCCCGTTGACCGACAGCGGCAATGTCCGGGGCCGTGCAGTGGCGGCGTACCAGGACAAAAAGTCCTTCATGGACCACTACTCGCGCAAGACCGAAACCTACTACGGCATTACCGAGTTCGACCTGTCACCCGACACCATGTTGACCGTCGGCTTCGACTATCAGGACAACATTCCAAAAGGCTCCAGCTGGTCCGGTTCGTTCCCGTTGGTCAACTCCAACGGCAGCATCAACAAGATGCCACGCTCCTATAACAACGGCACCACCTGGAGTTCCTGGGAACAGAACACCCGCACCGCCTTTGCCATGCTTGAGCATGATATGGGTGACGGCTGGGTCACTAAATTCCAGCTCGACCACAAGATCAACAGCTACCATGCCGACCTCGGTTCGATCCAGTTTGTCCAGCCGGCAGCCGATGGCACCGCCGAGATCAACGGTCAGAAATACACCGGTGAAACCAAAAGCACTTCGGCCGACCTCTACGCCACCGGGCCTTTCAGCCTGTTCGGCCGCGAACATGAACTGGTGGTGGGCGGCTCGATCGGCACGTCGCGTTGGCAAGGCAAGGGGTACTGGTCGCCAGAATGGCCAGGCGGCAATAAAGTCGATTTCTATAACTGGAATGGCCACATCGCCAAGCCGATCTACGGCCCTGTCCAACAATACATCGACGACACCATCCGCCAGACCGGCTACTACATGACCACACGCTTGAACGTGATGGATGACCTGCACGTAATCCTCGGTGGGCGCGTCGCCAACTACCACGTCACCGGCATCAACCCTTCCTACAAGGAAACCGGCCGGTTCGTGCCTTACGCCGGTGTGGTCTACGACCTCAATGACAACATTTCGGCGTACGCCAGCTACACCGATATTTTCCAACCCCAGGAAAGCACCTACAAAGATCGGAATCAGAAGCTGCTGGAACCGGATGAAGGGCAAAACTATGAGTTGGGCCTCAAGGGCGACTTCCTCGATGGCCGCCTGAACGCCAGCGTTGCTTACTTCGAAGTGCATGAGACCAACCGCGCTATCTCGGACGATGCCTACAACAACCAGACCCCGGCCCCCAACAACTACGCGTTCAAGGGTTCCAAGGCCGTGACCAAAGGCTATGAAGCTGAAGTTTCCGGTGAGCTGAGCCCAGGCTGGCAGGTTCAGGGCGGCTACACCCACAAGATCGTACGTGACGATAACGACAAGAAAATCTCCACCTTCGAGCCTGAGCACCAGGTCAACCTGAACACCACCTACAAGCTCAAGGGCGACCTGGATCAATTCACCATTGGTGGCGGCCTGCGCTGGCAGAGCAAGGGTTGGTATGAAATCTACAACTCGCCGCTCAACACCAACCAGGACATCACCCAGAAGGCCTATTGGCTGGTGGACTTGATGACCCGCTACCAGGTCACCAAGAACCTCTCGGCGACTGTCAACTTCAACAACATCTTCGACAAGTCCTACTACACCAACGTGGGCTTCTATAACTCGGCGGCCTACGGTGAGCCGCGCAACGTGATGTTCAGCACCCGCTGGGACTTCTGATGTGATGCCTTGATCGCCCTTGCGGCGATCAATCGAAAGCCCGATGGAAGCGCTGCTTTCATCGGGCTTTTTTGTGCCCGCCCTCCCCTGTGGCGAGGGAGCTTGCCCCCTCGCCACAGGTTCAGTGTTCATCATTTGAGGTGTTATTCCATGGCGGCCACCAGGCTACGGATGAACTCGGCACTGTCGATGATCCCGTCGTGATCAGTCTCGATCACCACTGAACGCTCGATCCGCCCCTGAACAAGGGTGCTTGCCATGTGCTGCTCAATGAGGTCCTTGAACTGACCGGCGCGGCTCATGGACGCCCACCAGCAACTGACCGGGGCCTTGATCGGCTTGAAGTCCGCCGCCGACAGACGCTCACTGAGCGCGCGGTCGACCTCCCAGGAAATCTGCGCCTCATTGCCACGCAGCAACTCATCCTTGATACCGGTAAAGGCCTCGCCCAGGGTCTGCTCGGCCCAGGCGATAAACCCTTGCCATTGCCCCGCTTCGTCTTGGGCATCGCGCTGACATTGCTGCCAGGCCGCCTGAATCCGCTCGGCAAACGCCGGGAACATCACGCCCAACAAGGCCGCACGCCGCTCGTTCGCCGAGATTTCACGGTCATCCTCGGTGACGACCGCCTGCCAATAGGGCGTGAGCCACTGCGGCGGCGCGGAGTCGATCCAGCCGACAAATTCGACGTCGCGTCCCGCTTGCTCCAGCACGTAGGCCACTTCCATCGCCAGGTTGCCACCCAACGACCAGCCTGCCAGGCGGAAGGCGCCTTGGGGCTGGGCCAACAGAAGTTGCTCGGCGTAATCCTCGACCATGGCTTGCCATTCGGGCACCTCTGCCCCCGCCTCGGCCAGCGCACGACAGATCACCCCGAACACCGGACGCTGCTCCCGTAGCGCGAGGGCAATCGCGGTGTAGCAATGCACCGAACCGAAGCTTGGGTGGAACATGAACAACGGCGTGCCTTCGGTCTGGCTGTTGAGCTTGACGATCAACGAGCTGCGCGCGTCGCCCTGCAGGCAGTTGACCTGGCCAGGTACCGTCGGGTTAAGCATCAACTGGCTGACGGACAAGCCGACACCGCTGACTTTACGGATACGTTCCTTGAGCATCAGCACCAGCAAGGAGTGACCGCCCAACTCGAAGAAGTTGTCGTTCAGCCCTACGCGCTCGACACCCAGGACATCCCGCCAGATCGCCGCGACCTGCTGCTCGATGGCGCTTTGCGGGGCCTGATACGCGCCTGCACCTTGCGCCTCCGGTTTAGGCAACGCCTTGCGGTCCAGCTTGCCATTGGGGCTCAGCGGCATCTGTGTCAACACCACCCACTGTGCCGGCACCATGTAGTCCGGCAACTGCGCCGCGAGGTGCATCGCCACCTGTGCTTTCCAGTCCTCGCTCGGCGCCTGCAGCACCAGGTAGCCCACCAGGTGCGTGCCGTCCACGGCGAGCACCGCCGCTTCACGCACATACGCGTGCTCCAGCAGGCGGGCCTCGATTTCACCCAACTCGATGCGCAAGCCACGCAGCTTGACCTGGTGATCGATGCGCCCGGCGTACTCGATCACCCCATCGTCGCGATAACGCGCCAGGTCTCCGGTGCGATACAAACGGCTGCCACTGCCGAACGGATCGGTCACAAAGCGTTCGGCGGTCAGCGCCGGCCGACGGTGATAACCGCGCGCCAGGCCGACGCCGCCCAGATAAAGTTCACCCAACACGCCAACGGGTGCCGGTTCCAGGTTGCCGTCCAATACGTAGCAGCCCAGGTTGGCGATCGGCCGACCAATCGGCACGGCGTCACGCCCTTCGTCGACGCAGGTCCAGTGGGTCACGTCGATTGCCGCTTCGGTCGGCCCATACAGGTTGTACAAACCGGCATGGGGCAGCTTGGCGAACACCTGTTGCTGGGCATCCACCGGCAGCGCTTCACCGCTGCACACAATGCGCTGCAGGCTATGACAGGCGCCGACGCCGGCATCCTGCAAGAAGGCCTGGAGCATGGACGGCACAAAGTGCAACGTCGTGACGTGCTCGGCGTTGATCAGGCTCACCAGCCTGGCCGGATCACGATGGTCGCCCGGCGCTGCCACGACCAGGCGCGCGCCGGTCATCAACGGCCAGAAGAACTCCCACACCGACACGTCGAAACTGAACGGCGTCTTCTGCAAGACCGTATCACTGCCGTCCAGGTCATACGCGTGCTGCATCCAGCACAGCCGGTTGGTCAGCGCCGAATGGCGGTTACCCGCGCCTTTGGGCTGGCCGGTGGAGCCCGAGGTGTAGATCACATAGGCGAGGTTTTCGCCATCGACGGTGACTAGCGGATTCTGCTCGGCGTAGGCCTGCAACCCCTCATCGCCCTGCTCCAGCACCAGGCTGTGCAAGCCCGTTGGAATCGGCAGTTGCTCCAGCAAATGCGCCTGGGTCAACAATAGCTTCACGTCGCTGTCTTGCAGCATGTAGGCCAATCGATCGCGGGGGTATTCCGGGTCCAGCGGCACATAAGCGCCACCGGCCTTGAGTACCGCCAGCAGGCCAACGACCATTTCAATCGAACGCTCAACCGCCAGTCCCACGAGGACATCCGGCCCAACGCCGGCTGCTATCAGGCGATGCGCCAGGCGGTTTGCCCGACGGTTAAGCGCGGCGTAACTCAACACCTGCCCGGCGAATACCAGCGCCGGTGCGTCCGGTGTGCGCACCACCTGGGCTTCGATCAGCTGATGCACCGCAAGGTGCAGCGGGTAGTCCGCGGCTGTGGCGTTCCAGGCATGCAGGACCGTTTCACGCTCGGAACGGGCCAGCGAAGGCAACGTTGCCAAACGCTGGGCGCCGTCCACTGCCAATGCCTGCAACAGCTGCTGGAAGTGCTCGGCCAACTGTTCGATATGCGCCGCGCTGAAGGCGTGGCGGTCGTAATTGAACTCCACGCCCAAGGTGTCACCGATGCCCAGCAACACGGTCAACGGGTAATGGGTTTGCTCCAGGCTGTGGACGGCACCAAACGTCAGCCCCGAGGGTGCGCCCTGCTCCAGCGCTTCGGAGACCGGGTAGTTCTCAAACACCAGAATGCTGTCGAACAGCGCTTCGCCCCCAAGCCCGGCCCAGCGCTGGATCTCGAACAGCGGCGTATGCTCCTGCTCACGCAAGCGCACGTTCTGCGCCTGGATCTGCTGCAGCCACTGGCTGACCGTCATCTGTGCATCCGGCGTGGCAACGACGGGCAAGGTGTTGATGAACAGACCCACCTGTTGTTCGATACCGCGCAATTGCGCCGGACGGCCTGCCACGGTGGCGCCGAACGCCACGGTGGCCTGTCCGGTGTGATGCTGCAACAGCAGCAGCCAGGCGCTTTGCACCAGCGTATTGAGGGTGACTTTATGGCGCTGTGCGAAGGCCTTGAGCTGAGCGGTCTGGCTGGCGTCCAGGTTCAGACGGTGCTCGCCGTTGACCGCCAGCGCCTCGCTTTGCGCAGCCTGTAGGCCACGGGCCAAGCGGGTCGGTTCCTGCAGGTTGAGCAGTTGCGCTTTCCAGAATGCCTCGCTGACCGACTTGTCCTGCGCCTGCAGCCAGGCAATGTAATCGCGGTAACGCCCGATGGGCGCACGCAGCGGTTCACCGGCGTAATGTTGCAGCACCTCGCCAAACAACTGCGAACCACTCCAGCCGTCCATCAAGATGTGGTGGTTGGTGTAGATCAAGTGATAACGGGACGCCCCCGTACGGACCACCGTCAGGCTCAGCAACGGCGCCTGTTCCAGCACGAACCCCTGGGCCCGCGCCGACTCGGCGAGGCTATCGAGTGCCGCACTGCTGTCAGGACGACCTTGCCAGTCCAGCTCGGCGAACGGCATGCGCATCTGTTTGTAGACCACCTGCAACGGCTGCTCAAGCTCGGTCTGCCAGAGAAATCCGCTGCGCAGGATCTCATGGCTGTCCACCGCCGCCTGCCAGGCCTGGCGGAAGCGCGGTACATCCAGGCCCTCGACATCGATGCGCATCTGGTTGATGTAGTCACCCGAGCCTTCGCCGTACAGCGATTGGAAGAGCATGCCTTGCTGCATCGGCGACAGCGGGTAAACGTCTTCGATGTCAGCCACCGTCACCGGCAAGCTGTCCAGTTGCGCCTGGGACAGGCGCGCCAGCGGGAAGTCCGAAGGCGTGACACCCTGGTTGACACCACAGTGCTCGATCAACGCCTTGAGTTCCGCGGCGTAGTCATCCGCCAGGCGTTGTACCGTCGCCTCGTCGAACATCTGCTGGCTGAAGCTCCAGTTCAACTTCAATTCGCCCGCGTAGACCTGGCCGTTGATTTCCAACCAGTTGCCCAGCGGGGCCTCGCCACTCTGTTCGGCACCACTGCCATCACCGGAGGGGACGAACAAGCCTTCTTCGCCGCCGTCAAAACTGCCGTCGAATTGCCCCAGGTAGTTGAAGGTGATGCGTGGGCGCGGCAGTTCGCTCAGGGCCTGTTGAGCCTCGGCATTCCCCAGGTAACGCAGGGCACCAAAGCCCAGGCCCTTGTCGGGAATCGCGCGCAGCTGCTCCTTGATCTGCTTGAGGGAGCCGGCCAGCGAATCGGTCGGCACCAGCTTCACCGGGTAGAGGCTGGTGAACCAGCCGACGGTACGGGTCAGGTCGATCTCGTCGAACAGGTCTTCACGGCCATGGCCTTCCAGGCGGATCAACATCGACGCGTCACCGGTCCAGCGCACAACGACGCGCGCCAGTGCGGTCAGCAACAGGTCATTGATCTGGGTGCGGTAAGCACTGGGGGCGTCCTGCAACAGACGCCGCGTGAAGACCTGATCCAGATGGGTGGTCACGCTCAGCGCATGCCGGTTGCTCAAACTGGCCTGTGGATCGGCCCCCGGCAGGCCGGTTGGGCTGCCTTGCAACTGCGTCTGCCACCAGGCCAGTTCCTGCGCCAGTGCGGCGCTGCGTGCATAGGCTTGCAGACGCTCGGCCCAGGCCCGGATCGCGCTGGTCTTGGCGGGCAACACGACCGTGGCACCTTGGGCAACTTGGCGGTAAGCCGTTTGCAGGTCTTCCAGCAGGATGCGCCAGGACACGCCGTCCACCACCAAGTGATGAATCACCAGCAGCAAGCGCTGGGAGCCGTCGGCCAGGTCGACGAGCACTGCACGCAGCAGCGGCCCTTCACTCAGGTCGAGGCTGCGCTGGGCTTCCTCACCCAGGGCCTCCAACTCTTCGACCGCATTCAAGGTGGTCTGCCACAGGACCTGCTCGGCCTGATGCTGCTGCGGCCCGCGATACGCCGCGCTCCAGCCTGCCGCGCCCTGGACGAAACCGATGCGCAAGGCGTCGTGATGCACGATCAAGGCCTGCAGCGCCGCCACCAGCAGCGGCGCCTGCAACGCCTGGTGAGGCTGTAGCACCACCGACTGGTTCCAGTGGTGACGCTGGGGGATGTCATCGGCGAAAAACGCCTGCTGGACGGGCAGCAACAACAACTCACCGGTCAATGCCGACTGATCCAGCACCACCGCGCCCTCGCCTTCGCGGGCCACGGCCGCCAGGCTTTGGACCGTCTGGTGCTGGAACAGATCCTTGGGCGTGAAGCGCACACCGGCCTGACGGGCACGGCTGACCACCTGGATCGAGATGATCGAGTCACCGCCCAATTCGAAGAAGTTATCGTGTAAACCAACACGTGGCAGACGCAGCACGTCGGACCAGATCGCGGCGATCTTCTGCTCCAGCTCACTCTGCGGCGCCACGTACACCTGCTGCATCTGGCTGACATCCGGGCGCGGCAGGCCCTTGCGGTCAAGCTTGCCGTTCGGCGTCAGCGGCATGCGCTCAAGGAACATCAGGTGCGTGGGCACCATATAGTCCGGCAAGCGGGCTTTCAGGGCGCGGCGCAGGGCTTCGCGGCAGGTCGACTGCGCCACTGCGTCGTCGATCAGCAGCGGGTCGAGCGGCACTACATAGGCAACAAGTTGCTTGCCGCTCGGCCCTTCCTGGGCCACCACCACGGTTTCGCCGACACTGTCCTGCTCGCGCAGGCGGGCTTCGATCTCGCCCAACTCGATACGGAAGCCCCGGATTTTCACTTGATGGTCGACGCGACCGAGGTAATCCACCACACCATCCGGGCGGCCACGGGTCAGGTCGCCGCTGCGATATACACGGCTGCCGGGCTTGCCGAACGGGTCCGGCACAAAGCGCTCGGCGGTCAGGGCCGGACGCTCCAGGTAACCCCGAGCCACGCCCTCACCGCCCAGGTACAACTCGCCGGCGACGCCGATGGGTTGCAGGTTGAGTTGCGCATCCAGCACGTAGCCGCTGCGATTGCCCAGCAGTGTGCCGATCGGCGCGTAGACGGCTCCGCAGGGGTCGCCCTTGCGCGCTTTCCACAGCAACGGCGTGACCACGGTTTCCGTCGGGCCGTAACCGTTGAACAGGTAGGTCGGCTTGAGTGCGCGCCAAGCCAGGTCATAGCTGGCCTGGGCCACGGCATCACCGCCGAAGCAGTACACACGAACCTTGGGCGGGTTACCGTCGCGTTCGGCATGTTCGGCCAGCTGCTGCAGGTACACCGGCGGAAACACCGCCATGGTCACGTGATGGCGATGCATCTGCTGGTAGGTGTATTCCGGCAGCCACAGGCTGTCATCACGAATCAGCACGCTGGCGCCGTTGATCAGCGGGTGCATCCAGCCTTCGTGCGAGCCGTCGAACGCGAACGACATGAAGTGCAGTTCGCAATCGGCCGGCGACGTTTCATAACGCTCGCCGGTGGCAATGATGTGCGCCACCAACGGGCCGTGGGAAACCGCCACGCCCTTGGGCATGCCGGTGGAGCCGGAGGTGTAGATCACGTAGGCGAGGTTGTCGCCGTCCAGCGCCACCTCGGGTGCAGTGTCGTCGTCAGCGGACCAGGCTTGCGTCTGGTCCACGGCAAGGGCTTCCAGGCCGTCTGGAATCGGTAAGCGCTGTTGCACCGTCGAATGGGTCAACAGCAATCGGGCACGGCTGTCCTGCATCATGTACAGCAGGCGGTCACGCGGGTATTCGATGTCCAGCGGCACGTAGACGCCGCCGGCTTTCATCACTGCCAGGAACGCCACCATGATTTCGGCGCTGCGCGGCATGGCAATCGCCACGCGCACTTCGGGGCCGACGCCACGGGCGATCAACGCATGGGCCAGGCGATTGGCCTGGCGGTCCAGCTCGCCGTAAGTCAGCTGTTGCTCGCCAAATTTCACCGCCACCGCTTCGGGGGTTTCCCCGGCGCGGTCGGCCACCAACTCGTGAACCAGACGCTTGGCCGAGAAACCTGCGTCGCTCTGGTCCCACCGTTGAAGGATCTGCTGCCGTTCGGTGTTGTCCAGCAGGTTCAATTGGCTGAGAGTCTGCCGTGGGTCGGCAACCATGCCTTGCAACAGGTTCTGCCAGTGTCGCGCCATGCGTTGCACGGTACTGGCCTCAAACAGGTCCTGCGCATAGCCGAGCGTGGCCCAGATACCTTCGGTGGATTCCTGGATATCCAGGTCCAGGTCGAAATGCGCCGTCTTGCTTTCCCATTCCAACCCCTCTACCGAAAGATTCGGCAGTTGCTGCTGAACCTGAGCCTGGCCCACGTCGGTCTGGTGGTTGAACATCACTTGGAACAACGGGTTGTGGCTCAGGCTGCGCTCGGGTTGCAGCGCTTCCACCAGTTGTTCGAAGGGCAGGTCCTGGTGGGCCTGGGCGTCCAGCGCCCGTTGACGGGCCTGTTGCAACAGCTGCTCGACGCTCATCTGGCCATGGAGATCGGCCTTGAGCACCTGGGTGTTGACGAAGAAGCCGATCAGACGCTCGGTCTCGCTGCGATTGCGGTTGGCGATCGGCACCCCGACACGGATCTCTTCCTGGCCACTGTAGCGGTGCAGCAGCGTCTGGAACGAGGCCAATAGCAGCATGAACAAGGTCACGTCCTGCTGCTTGGCCAGGGCCTTGAGGCCTTGGGTCAACGCGCCGGGCAGTTCGAATGCCAGGCGCGCGCCACGATGGCTTTGCACAGCCGGACGCGGGTGGTCGAACGGCAACGCCAACACGCTCTGCTCACCGCCGAGCATCTCGCGCCAATACGCCAGTTGACGGGCCTTCTCGCCCGCCTCCATCCAGCTGCGCTGCCATACGGCGTAGTCAGCGTACTGAATCGGCAGCGCCGGCCATTGCAACACCTGCCCCTGGCTGTAGGCCGCATACAGTTGCACCAGCTCTTCAACCATCAGTTGCATCGACCAGCCATCGGACACGATGTGATGCTGCACCAAGACCAGTACATGTTCATCAGCGGCGATGCGCAGCAACGAAACCCGCAGCAAAGGCCCTTGCTCCAGATTGAAGGGTTGGGCGATTTCGGCCTCGACCCGCGCCTTGAGTTGCGCTTCATGCACCTCGGCGTGCGCTATCTGCAACGACACCTGCGGCGAAATTATCTGAACCGTGCGGTCGCGCTCCTGGCGCAAATGGGTGCGCAGGCTTTCATGCCGAGCCAGCAAGGTATCGAAACTGCGTTGCAGTGCGCCCAAGTCAAGCTGCCCTTTCAAACGCAAGGCGCTGGGGATGTGGTACGCGGCGCTTTGCGGCTCCAGTTGCCACAAAAACCACTGGCGCTCCTGGGCGTAGGACAGCGGCAACGGCTGGTCCCGCCCTACCGGCAACAGCGCGGGCGCGGTCGGTGCGTCTGGGTCCTGGGTTGCCAGTGCGGCGACAAACCCCTCCAGGCGCGGCTGTTCGAACAGCAGCTTGAGCGGCACTTCGAGCTTCAAAGCCTGACGAATGCGCGAGACCACTTGCATGGCCAGCAGTGAATGCCCGCCCAGCTCGAAGAAGTGATGGGTCAGGCCCACACGCTCGACGCCAAGAATATCGGCCCAGATCGCCGCAACCTGCTGTTGCCGTGGCGTAACCGGTGCCTGCCAGGCCTGTTGCACCGCGCCGCCATCAGGTTTGGGCAGCGCCTGGCGGTCAAGCTTGCCGTTGGGGTTCAACGGCATGCGGTCGAGGAAGATCAGGTGAGCAGGCACCATGTAATCGGGCAGTTGCTCACGCAAGGTGGCCTTGAGCGTTTCGCCCGCCGCAGCCTGTTCCGCCGCGGACAACGGTTGGGCCGGAACGAGGTAGGCCACCAACTGGTTGTCGGCGGCCAGCAGGAAGGCTTCGCGCACCGCCTCCTGGGCCAACAGCAGCGCTTCGATCTCACCCAACTCGATACGGAACCCGCGAATTTTGACCTGATGGTCGACGCGACCGACATATTCGATCACCCCGTCAGCGCGATAACGCGCCAGGTCACCGGTGCGGTAAAGACGCTCGCCCAGGGTGCTGAACGGGTCGGCGACAAAACGTTCGGCAGTCAGGCTCGGGCGTTGCAGGTAATCACGGGCCAGGCCACTGGCACTGGCAATGTACAGCTCACCCACGGCGCCCACCGGCAACAGGTTAAGGTCAGGGTCCAGCACATACAGGCCGCGCCCCGGCAACGCGCGGCCAATCGGGCTGGCCGTCGCACCCATCACGGCGTTGTCATCGCTGCAATCGAGCACACTGGACACCACCGTGGCCTCGGTCGGCCCGTAGGTATTGAGCAGGCGTACATGCCCCAACCCCGCGCGTCGCCACAGCACCGGGCCATCCAGCGGCATCGCTTCGCCGCCGATATGCACCTGGCGCAATGCGCCATAGGGCCGTGGCCCCGCTGCCAGGCAATCCTGCAGGAACAGTTTCCAATAGGCCGTGGGCAAGTCGGCCAGGGTGATGCCTTGGTCGATAATCTGTCGGTACAGGTCCGCGCCGTCCCACAACTGCGACCCGCGCAACACGACCGTCGCGCCCAAGGTCAGGGCCGGGTACAGCTGCTCGACAAAGCCATCGAAGTTAAGGGTCGCGAACTGCAGTACGCGGTCGTCCGCGACCAGGCGCGAATACTCGGCCGCGATACCGGCGAATTCGCTCAATGCCGCATGGCTGATGGCAACGCCTTTTGGCTTGCCGGTGGAGCCGGAGGTGTAGATGACATACGCCAGGCTGCGGGGCTCGAACGCGGGAGGCGGGTTGTGCTCGGCACACTGCGCCAGCTGCGCGTCGGCCAGGTCGATGTCCAGCGCCGTCAGATCGGCCGGCAATGGCAAGCGATCGCGCAGGTGGGATTGGGTCAACACCAGGCGCACACCGCTGTCATCGAGCATATGCACCAGGCGTTCACGCGGGTATTCAGGGTCAAGCGGCACGTAGGCACCACCCGCCTTGAGCACCGCCAACAGGCTGACCACCATGGTAAAGGAGCGCTCGACCGCGATCCCCACCAGCACTTCCGGGCCTACGCCATGGGCGATCAGGTAGTGTGCCAGGCGATTGGCCTGGCGGTTCAGTTCACCGTAGCTGAGCGTTTGCTTATCCAAGGCCAGTGCCTGGCGCGCCGGATGTTCGCGGGCCTGCGCCTCGAACAACTGGTGCACGGCATGCGGTGCGGCGACGGTGGCGGGGGCATTCCAGTCCTTGAGCATCCGCTGTTGTTCGGGTGCATCGAGCATCGACAGCGCGCAAAGACGGCTGCGTGGTGCACTCACTGCCGCCTGGAGCAGGTTCTGCCAATGCTGCGCCAAGCGTTCGATGGTTGCGCTTTCGAACAGGTCGGTGGCATAGGTCAACGCCGCCCAGAGGCCTTCAGCGGACTCATGGGTGTCCAGGCTTAGGTCGAAATGCGTGGTCTGGCTTTCCCAATCCAGCTCCGCCACCCGCAGGCCGGGTAATTGCTGGCCATCGCGTCCGCCCTGGGCGTCGGTCTGGTGGTTGAACATCACTTGGAACAGCGGGTTGTGGCTCAGGCTGCGCTCAGGTTGCAGCGCCACCACCAGTTGTTCAAACGGCAAGTCTTGGTGCGCCTGGGCTTCCAGGGAGCGGCGCTTGGCCTGTTGCAGCAGTTCGGCAAAGCTCATCTGCCCGTCAAGGTCGGCCTTGAGCACTTGGGTGTTGACGAAAAAGCCGATCAGCCGTTCGGTTTCCACGCGGTTGCGGTTGGCATTCGGTACGCCGATGCGGATGTCCGACTGGCCGCTGTAGCGAAACAGCAGGGTCTGGAACGAGGCCAGCAACAGCATGAACGGGGTTACGCCCTCTTGCTGGGCCAGGCGCTTGATACCGGCCACCAGGTCCGCCGGCAGATGCACCTGCAAGCTGGCGCCGCGATGGCTTTGCTGCGCCGGGCGCGGATGGTCCAGGGGTAATTCCAGCACCGGTTGCTCACCGCCCAGCAGATCCTGCCAGTACGCCAATTGACGGGCCTTCTCCCCGGCCTCCATCCAGCTGCGCTGCCACAGCGCGTAGTCGGCGTAGTGGATCGGCAAACCCGGCAGTTGCACCTCCCGGCCTTGGCTGTGCGCGGCGTAGAACTGCACCAGTTCCTCGACCATGACCTGCATCGACCAACCATCGGAAATGATGTGGTGCTGCACCATCACCAGCACATGCTCGTCTTCGGCCAATTGCAGCAAGCTCACGCGCAACAGCGGCCCCGCCTGCAAATCGAAAGGCCGGGCTATCTCAGCCTCGACGCGCGCCAGCAATTGCTGTTCGTCGGCAACGTCCTGGCGTATCTCGATGCGCGCCTCAGGCGCTACGTTTTGCAGCAGGCGCTCGCCGTCCTGTACCAGGCGCGTGCGCAGGCTTTCATGGCGGGCCAGCAGGCTGTCGAACGCGCGTTGCAGCGCCGCCAGGTCCAGACGGCCCTGCAAACGCAGGGCGCCGGGAATATGGTAAGTGGCGCTGTCCGGGTCCAGTTGCCAGAGAAACCACTGGCGCTCCTGGGCGTAGGACAACGGCAGCTTCTGGCCGTCCTCGCGGATCGAGGCAATCGGCAGTTGAGCGAAGCTCATGCCCCGGCTTTGCAGGCGCTGGTAAAACTGCTGGCGCTGTTCCAGAGGCAGGCGAAGGAAGCGCGAAACCAGATCGATATTAGGGTTGGAAAGCATGGGTCAAATCGCCTCTAGTTCGCTCAAAAAGTCACGAAGGTCATCAAAATCTTCCGCACTGCCGGCGCGGAAGGTGGCGGCGGCCTGTACATAGGCGCGCAGCGTTTCGGTCTGGAACACTTCCAGCAACGGCACTTCCAGGCCCAGTTCGGCCTGGACCCGCGAGGTGATCTGGATCGCCAGCAGGGAATGGCCGCCCACTTCGAAGAAGTTGTCGTTCAAGCCCACCTGCGGCAGGCGCAGCACGTCGGCCCAGATCGCGGCGATCTGCTGTTCCAGCTCGGTTTCGGGGGCCACATAGGCCTGTTGCAACAGGCTCGCGTCCGGTTCGGGCAAGCCCTTGCGGTCGAGTTTGCCGTTGGGGGTCAGCGGCATTTGCGCCAGGAACATGAAGTGCGTCGGCACCATGTAGTCCGGTAGGTGGGTTTTCAGCGCGCGGCGCAGGCTGTCGCGGAACTCGCTTTCATCGGCCAGGAGGGTGTCTGCCGGTACCACGTAGGCGACCAGTTGTTTGCCGGTCGGGCCTTCATGGGCCACCACGACGGTTTCACCGACATTGTCCTGTTCGCGCAGACGGGCTTCGATCTCGCCCAGCTCGATACGGAAGCCACGGATTTTCACTTGATGGTCGACGCGACCGAGGTAATCCACCACACCATCCGGGCGGCCACGGGTCAGGTCGCCGCTGCGATATACACGGCTGCCGGGCTTGCCGAACGGGTCCGGCACAAAGCGCTCGGCGGTCAGGGCCGGACGCTCCAGGTAACCCCGAGCCACGCCCTCACCGCCCAGGTACAACTCGCCGGCGACGCCGATGGGTTGCAGGTTGAGTTGCGCATCCAGCACGTAGCCGCTGCGATTGCCCAGCAGTGTGCCGATCGGCGCGTAGACGGCTCCGCAGGGGTCGCCCTTGCGCGCTTTCCACAGCAACGGCGTGACCACGGTTTCCGTCGGGCCGTAACCGTTGAACAGGTAGGTCGGCTTGAGTGCGCGCCAAGCCAGGTCATAGCTGGCCTGGGCCACGGCATCACCGCCGAAGCAATACACACGAACCTTGGGCGGGTTACCGTCGCGCTCGGCATGTTCGGCCAACTGTTGCAGGTACACCGGCGGGAACACGGCCATGGTCACGTGATGGCGATGCATCTGCTGGTAGGTGTACTCCGGCAGCCACAGGCTGTCATCGCGAATCAGCACGCTGGCGCCGTTGATCAGCGGGTGCATCCAGCCTTCGTGGGAGCCGTCGAAGGCAAACGACATGAAATGCAGTTCGCAATCGGCCGGGGATGTTTCATAACGCTCGCCGGTGGCGATGATGTGCGCCACCAACGGGCCGTGGGACACCGCTACGCCCTTGGGCATGCCGGTGGAGCCGGAGGTGTAGATCACGTAGGCGAGGTTGTCGCCGTCCAGTTTTACCTGCGGAGCCGTGTCGCTGAAGCCTGCCCATTCCTCGGTACGATCAATTGCCAGGCAATCAAGGCCGTCGGGGATCGGCAGTTGCTGCAAGGCACGGGTGTGGGTCAGCAGCAACTGCGCGCGGCTGTCCTGCATCATGTACAGCAGGCGATCACGCGGGTATTCGATGTCCAGCGGCACGTAGACGCCACCGGCTTTCATCACCGCCAGGAACGCCACCATGATCTCGGCGCTGCGCGGCATGGCAATCGCCACGCGCACTTCGGGGCCGACGCCACGGGCGATCAATGCATGGGCCAAGCGATTGGCCTGGCGGTCCAGCTCGCCGTAGCTCAGGGTTTGCGCGTCGAATTTCACCGCGACTGCATCCGGGTTTTCCCGGGCGCGGTCGGCGACTAATTCGTGGACCAGACGCTTGGCCGAGAAGCCGGCGTCGGTCTGGTCCCACAGTTGAAGAATGTGGTGTTGCTCGTCCTGGCCCAGCAGGTTGAGTTGGCTGATGGGTTGCTGTTGGTCGGCGACCATCGCCTGCAACAGGTTCTGCCAGTGGCCGGCCATGCGTTCAATCGTGGCGGGCGCAAACAGGTCGGTGGCGTAGTTCAGGGAAGCCCGCAGGGTCGCCTGGCTTTCCTCCACATCCAGTGCCAGGTCGAACTGGGCCACGCCTTCATCCCAACTCAGCACCTCGACATCGAGTTCGGTGAGGCGCTGCAGGTGATGGGCAGCCGAGGTTACGCGATGGTTGAACAGCACCTGGAACAGCGGGCTCAGGCTCATGCTGCGCTCGGGTTGCAGGGCTTCTACCAGTTGCTCGAACGGCAGGTCCTGGTGGGCCTGGGCCTCCAGAGAGCGCTGGCGTACCTGTTGCAGCAGTTGCACGACACTCATCTGCCCGTGGATATCGGCCTTGAGCACCTGGGTGTTGACGAAGAAGCCGATCAGCCCCTCGGTTTCCAGGCGATTGCGGTTGGCAATCGGCACGCCCACGCGCACGTCTTCCTGGCCGCTGTAGCGGTGCAGCAACGCCTGGTAGGACGCCAACAGCACCATCGGCAACGTCACACCGGCGCCTTGGGCCAAGCGGCGCAAACCGGCCAAGAGTTGCGGTTGCAACTCGATTCCCAGGCGTGCGCCACGGTGACTTTGTACCGCCGGGCGCAGGTAGTCGAAAGGCAACTCCAGTACCGGCTGCACGCCACCCAACTGGGCCTGCCAGTACGCCAGTTGGCGGGCCTTCTCGCCGGCCTCCATCCAGTTGCGCTGCCACAGGGCGTAGTCGGCGTACTGGATCGGCAAGGCTGGCAAGTCTGGCATGTGGCCTTGGCTGAAGGCGGCATACAGCTGCACCAGTTCCTCGACCATCAGTTGCATCGACCAGCCATCGGAGACGATGTGGTGCTGCACCAGCACCAGTACATGATCATCAGCCGCCAGGCGCAGCAGTTTGACCCGCAGCAGCGGCCCGCGCAGCAGCTCGAACGGCTGCGCGACCACCTCAGCGACCCGTGCCTTGAGGCTGGCTTCATCGGTGTCGGCCAGGTCGATTTCGATCAGGCCCGAGTCCTCAATCACCTGCACGGTAGCGGCGGCGTCCTGGCGCACATGGGTGCGCAGGCTTTCATGGCGCGCCAGCAAGGTATCGAAACTGCGTTGCAGCGCCCCCAGGTCAAGCTGCCCGTGCAAACGCAAGGCGCTGGGGATGTGGTACGCGGTGCTGTGTGGGTCCAGTTGCCAGAGGAACCATTGGCGTTCCTGGGCGTAGGACAGCGGCAGCGGTTGGCGGCGGTCAGCCTTGAGCAAGGCCGGCGCAACCACGCCCTCCTCGCCCAGGGCCTGCACGAAGTCACCCAGCAGCGGGTGTTCGAACAGAGTCTTGAGCGCCACTTCCAGCGCCAGTGCCTGGCGAACCCGCGAGACTACCCGTGTGGCCAGCAGCGAATGCCCACCCAGTTCGAAGAAGTGGTCATCGAGACCGACCTGCGGCAGGTCCAGCACGTCGGCCCAAATGGCCGCGACCTGCTGCTCACGCGGCGTCACGGGCGCCACATGACCGGTGCGCAACAGCGCCGCGTCCACCGCCGGCAATGCCTTGCGATCGAGCTTGCCATTGGGGGTCAGGGGCAGGCTGTCGAGGAACATCAGGTGCGCCGGCACCATGTAGTCCGGCAGGCGCTCGCGCAGGGCCGCCTTGTAGACCTCCGGCGCGTCGGGCGCGGAACTGACCAGGTAGGCGATCAAACGATCGTTGTCGGCCAGGACCACGGCTTCGCGTATACCGGCCTGCTCGCGCAGGCAGGCTTCGACTTCACCCAGTTCGATACGGAACCCACGCACCTTGACCTGATGGTCGACCCGGCCGATGTACTCCACCACACCGTCGGCGCGGTAGCGGGCCAGGTCGCCGGTGCGGTACAGGCGTTCGCCCGGCGCACCATACGGGTTAGGCACAAATCGCTCGGCGGTCAGCGCGGGGCGCTCGTGGTAACCGCGCGCCAGGCCGACGCCGCCGATCAGCAACTCACCGGCCGCGCCCACCGGGCTTGGGGTCAAGCCGGCATTGAGGATGAACAACGCGGTATTGGCGATAGGCCGCCCGACCAAAGGCTGGGCTTCGTGCAGACGATGGGCTGCCGACCAGATAGTGGTTTCCGTCGGGCCATAGAGGTTCCACAGCGGGCCTTGCAGGTCGAGCAGGCGCTGGGCCAGGTCCGACGGCAGTGCTTCGCCGCCGCACAGGCATTTGATACCGCGCAGCAGCTGGGCACGCGGGCTCTCCAGCAGCATGCGCCAGGTCGACGGCGTGGCTTGCAGGACGTTGGCAGACTGGCTGTGCACCAGGTCGATGATGGCTTCGGGGTCGAGGGCCAGTTCCTGGCCACTCAGCAGCACGGTGGCGCCGACCGTCAGCGGCACGTACAGCTCCAGGGCGAAGATGTCGAACGAGAAGGTGGTCAGCGACAAGACGCGGGCGTCAGCACCGATGTCCAGGGTGCCGGCCATCCCGCAGGTGAAACTGCACAGCGCCTGGTGGCGCACCATCACACCCTTGGGCGTGCCGGTGGAGCCGGAGGTGTAGATCACGTAGGCCAGGTGTTCCGGCGTGACGTTGACCTGCGGGTCGTGCTCGGCGGCGTTGTCATCCGCCTCGACCATCAGCACCTGCACACCCTGCGGGTGCGCCAGGATGCCGTCCAGGTGCGACTGGGTCAGCAACACTCGCGCACGGCTGTCTTCAAGCATGAAGGCCAAGCGGTCCGCCGGGAATTGCGGGTCGAGCGGCACATACGCGCCACCCGCCTTGAGGGTCGCCAACAGGCCGATCACCATGTCCAGCGAACGCTCGACATGCACCGCCACCAGCACGTCCGGGCCTACGCCCGCCGCAATCAGGCGATGGGCCAGGCGATTGGCGCGACGGTTGAGTTCGCCGTAGCTGAGGGCCTGACCATTGAACTGCAGCGCCAGCGCGTCCGGTTGTGCCAGTGCCTGGGCCTCGAACAGCGTGTGCACGCAACGCTCGCGGGGATAATCCACCGACGTGTCGTTCCAGGCCTCGACCATCTGTTGCCATTGCGGTGCGCTAAGCATCGCCAGCTCATCCACGGCCTGGGACGCATCGTTCACCACGGCGCGCAACAGGTTTTGCCAGTGCTCGGCCAGGCGCTCGACGGTGGTGGCGTCGAACAGGTCAGTGGCGTAGGTCAGGGACGCCCACAGGCCTTCGGCGGACTCTTCGGTCTCCAGGTTCAGGTCAAACTGGGTGCTGTGCCCGGCCCAATCCACCGCTTGCAGGTCCAGGCCCGGCAATTGCAGCGGGGCTGCACGCAGGTTGTCCTGGTGGTTGAACATCACCTGGAACAGCGGGTTATGGCTAAGGCTGCGCTCCGGCTGCAGGGCTTCGACCAGTTGTTCGAACGGCAGGTCCTGATGCGCCTGGGCGTCCAGGGCCTGCTGCTTGACCTGGGCGAGCAATTGGTCGAAGGCCATCTGCCCGTGCACGTCGGCTTGCAGCACCTGGGTGTTGACGAAGAAGCCCAGCAGGCGCTCGGTTTCCAGGCGATTACGGTTGGCGATCGGTACGCCGACACGGATCCGGGACTGGCCGCTGTAGCGATGCAGCAAGGTCTGGAACGACGCTAGCAGCAGCACGAACAGGGTCACTTCCTGACGCTGGGCCAGCGCCTTGAGCTCAGCGACCAGCGCGTTGTCGAGCTGGACTTGCCGGCGTGCGCCACGATGGCTTTGCAGCGCCGGCCGCGGGTGATCCAGCGGCAGCTCAAGCACCGGATGCTCGGTGCCCAAACGGGTGCGCCAGTAGTCGAGTTGGCGCTGTTTTTCACCGGCCGCCATCCAGTCACGTTGCCACTGGGCATAGTCGACGTACTGGATCGGCAGCGCAGGCAACTCAGCCTGGCCCTGATAGAGCGCCACCAGCTCGTCGACCATCACTTGCATCGACCAACCGTCGGAGATGATGTGGTGCTGGGTGATCACCAGCACATGGTGCTCGGCCTCGACCTCCAGCAAGTTGACGCGCATCAGCGGGCCATTGACCAGGTCGAACGGACGCTGGATTTCCTGCGCCACCGCGTGTTCGATCGCCGACGCCGCGACCCGCTGGCGTTCGATCGGCATCGCCAAGCGCGGATGAATCACTTGCCAGGTGTGCTCGCCCTCTTCCATAAAAGTGGTGCGCAGCGGCTCATGGCGCTGCACCAGAACCTGGAACGCCTGCTCCAGCGCCGCGACGTCCAAGCGTCCGCGCAGATGCAGTGCACTCGGCACGTGGTAAGCCGCGCTGGTCGGGTCCAGTTGCCAGAGGAACCATTGGCGCTCCTGGGCGAACGACAGCGCCAGCGGCTGGTCCCGCGTCACCGCCACCAGCGGCAGCGCCGGGGCGGTCTGCAACCCGGCGCAAGCGGCTGCGAACGCTTCCAGCGTCGGTTGTTCGAACAGTGCGCGCAACGGCACTTCCAGCTTCAGGTCATGACGCACCCGCGAGACCACTTGGGTCGCCAGCAACGAATGGCCCCCGCGTTCGAAGAAGTGGTCGTTGAGGCCTACCTGTTCCACTTGCAACACCGCTTGCCAGATGGCAGCCAATCGCGATTGCAGGGGATTCTGCGGCGCCAGGTAGGCCTGGCGCGCTTGATTCAGGTCCGGCGCCGGCAATGCGCGACGGTCAAGCTTGCCGTTGTTGTTCAACGGCAAGGCCTTAAGGATGACCCATTGCCCCGGCACCATGTAGTCCGGCAGGGACTGGCGCAAGGTGGCCGCCAATGCTTGCGGGTCGAGCGTCTGCGCCGTAACGGGCACCACGTACGCCACCAATTGCGTGCCCGTCGCGCTTGGTTGCGCGATGACAGCCGCTTCACGCAACGACGGCAAGGCTTGCAGGCTGGCTTCGATCTCGCCCATTTCCACGCGGAAACCGCGAATTTTCACTTGATGGTCGATACGCCCGACGTACTCCAGCGCACCCGCCTCGTTGTAACGGGCCAGATCGCCACTGCGGTAGAGCCGTGCACCCGGCACGGCGGAAAACGGGTCCGGCAGGAAGCGCTCGGCGGTCAACGCCGGGCGGTCAAAATAGCATTGCGCCAGGCCGTGCTCGGCGCCGATGCACAGCTCGCCCACGCCATCGCTGGCCAGCAGTTCGAAACCACTGTCCAGCACATACAAGGCACGGCCTTCGATGGCCCGGCCAATCGGCACGCCAAACGCATCGCTGGCGTCCGCCAACTGGCAGTCGTGCACGCTGGACACGACGGTGGCCTCGGTGGGCCCGTAGGTGTTGACCAGGCGCACGCCGCCCAGACCGGCAGTGTGCCAGGCGCGCAGCCCTTCCACCGACATCGCCTCGCCACCCACGTGGACCTGGCGCAGGTTGCCCAGGGTGCGTCGGTCGACGGCGCATTCCTTGGCGAGCAGATACCAGTACGCAGCCGGCAAGTCCGCCAGGGTCACGCCCTGCTCGACGATTTCGCGGGCCAGTTGCCCGGCATCCCACAGCTCATCGCCGCGCATGATCAACGCCGCGCCCACACACAGCGGCGGGTAGCATTGCTCGACGAAGCCGTCAAAGCTGAACGTCGCAAATTGCAGCACGCGATCAGAAGCACTCAAGCGGCTGTAAGCCTCGGCGCTGTCGCAGAACTGGCTGAGGGCGGCATGGTCGATAGCCACACCCTTGGGTAACCCGGTCGAGCCGGAGGTGTAGATCACATAGGCCAGGTCGGCAGCGGCGGCATGGTTGGCGGGAGGGGTCGACGGGTAGTCGGCCAACTCTGCGCCCGACGCGGTGAAGTCCAAACGCGCCAGCCCTTGGGGCAGTGGCAGGTCGGCCAGCAGCCCGGTTTCGCTGAGCAGCAGGTCCAGGCGGCTGTCCGCCAGCATGTAGGCCAGGCGTTCGGTCGGATAGTTCGGGTCCAGCGGCACATAGGCGGCGCCGCTTTTGAGCACCGCCAGCAGGCTGACGATCAACTGCGGGCCACGTCGGGCCGCCAGGCCGACGCGCTGGCCTGGGCCAACACCCAGCGCCAGCAGGCGATGGGCAAGACGGTTGGCGTGGTCATTCAGCTGTGCGTAGCTCAGGCGCGCGTCGCCCGCTTGTACCGCCAGCGCGTCAGGTGTGGCGGCAGCTTGGGCGGCGATACGTTCGTGCACGCGCAGCTGGCGCGGGGCGGCACCGGTCGCCCGGCTATGGGCGAGCACGTCGCGGTGAGTAGCGGCGTCGAGCAGGCGCAGGTTGCCAAGCGGTGCCTGGGCGTCTGCGAGCATCTGCACCAGCAGGTGATGCAGGTTGCCGCTCAGTCGAGCAACCTGCTGCGCGCTGAATCGGGCCTGGTCGTAGCCGAACTCCAGGCGCAGGCTGGCGCCCAACTCGATCCCCAGCGTCAGCGGATAGTGGGTCTGCTCATGGTTGTGCAGGCGGCCGAACGTCAGGCCGGCGGGCGCGCCTTGTTTCAAGGCTTCGGCCACCGGGAAGTTTTCGAACACCAACAAGGTGTCGAACAACGCAGCGCTCTGCTGCCCCGCCCAGCCCTGGATGTCGTAGAGCGGCACATGTTCGTGGTCGCGCAGGCTCAGGTTGAGCGCTTGCAGTTCGCTCAGCCAACCGGCCACCGACAGCGCTGGCGAGGCCGCGCTGACAATGGGCAGCGTGTTGATGAACAGGCCCAGTTGCTGTTCGATTCCCGGCAACGGTGCCGAGCGCCCCGCGACCGTGGCGCCAAAGGCCACGCAGTCCTGCCCGGTATAGCGCTGCAGCAACAAGCTCCAGGCGCCTTGAAGCACGGTGTTGAGGGTGACTTTGTGGCGGCGGGCAAACTCGCCGAGAGCACGCGTGAAGTCGTCGCCCAGCAGCACCCGATGCTCAGCCATGCCTTTGCCTTCGGTCGGTACACGCAGCGCCTGCGCCAGCAAGGTTGGCGTTTGCAACGGTGCCAGAGTGGCTTTCCAGAACGCTTCGCCCGAAGCTTGCTGATGCAGCCAACCCAGGTAATCGCGGAACTGCCCCAGCGGCGCTGGCACGGCGTGCCCGGCGTAATGAGCGATGACCTCACCCAGCAACTGCGCGTTACTCCAGCCGTCCATGAGGATGTGGTGGCTGGTGAAGATCAGGTGCCAGGCCGTACCGGCACCGCGTACCAGCATCAGGCGAAACAGCGGCGCTGCATTCAGTGTGAAACCTTTCTCGCGCTCGGCCACGGCGAGCGCATCGCAGTCGGCGTCGATGTCTTCGATCACATGCAACTGCACATCGACCTGGCGCTGGATCACCTGATGGGCGCTGTCCAGGCCAAGCCAGTGGAAGCTGCTGCGCAGAATGTCATGGCGGTCCAGCGCGGCTTGCCAGGCACGGCCGAACGCCAGCAGGTCCAAGCCTTCGATGTCCAGGCGCAACTGGTTGATGTAAGCCTCGGCCTCAGGCTCATACAGGGTGTGGAACAACATGCCCTGCTGCATCGGCGACAATGGGTAGAGATCGGCAATCGCCGGCCCGGCGATGGGCAAGCCGTCCAGTTGCTGCTGGGTCAGGCGTGCCAGAGGGAAGTCCGAAGGCGTGACCTGCCCCGCCGGCGTGGCGCAACAGTGTTCGATCAGGGCCTGGAGTTCCGCCCTGTAGTCATCGGCCAGGCGCTGGACCGTCGCCACGTCGAACATCTCGCGACTGAATCCCCACTGCAAAGCGAGTTCACCGCCATACACCTGCCCTTCCACGGTCAGCCAGTTGGCCAGCGGCGCCTGCGGGTCCTGGGCCTGGCCACTGCCCTGGGTAGCCGGGACGAACAGCGCCGACTCATTGAACTGGCGGTCGAACTGGCCCAGGTAGTTGAAGGTGATGCGTGGCGCGGCCAAGGCTGACAACGCTTCGCGGGCGTCAGGCGTGCCGAGGTAGCGCAACAGGCCGTAGCCAATGCCTTTGTGCGGCACGGCGCGCAGTTGCTCCTTCACCGATTTGATCGCCGCCGACAGCTCGCCATCGGCGTGCAGGCGCACAGGGAACAGGCTGGTGAACCAGCCGACGGTGCGGCTCAGGTCAACCGAGTCGAACAGGTCTTCACGGCCATGGCCTTCCAGCTGGATCAGCGCGGCGGGCTGTTCGCTCCAGCGGCTGATGACCCGTGCCAACGCGGTCAGCAGCAGGTCGTTGACCTGGGTGCGGTAGGCCGCCGGGGCATCTTGCAGCAGTTGCCGAGTGTGTTCGGCACTGAGACGGATCTCCAGCAGGCTGCCCAGGCGATTTTGCAGGCCGCCCTGGGGGTTGTCGCACGGCAGATCGGCACTCGCGGTCTGCGCTTGCCAATACGGCAGTTGCTCGTCCAGCGTCTGTGCATGGCGCTGCAACTGCTGCGCCCACAGCTGGTAGGCGCTGGTCTTGGCTGGCAACGCGGCGTTGCGATAGGCCTGTTGCAAGTCTTCGAGCAGGATGCGCCACGACACACCGTCCACCGCCAAGTGGTGCACCACCAGCAGCAGGCGCTGGGTGCCGTCGGCCATCACGGCCAGGACCGCGCGCAGCAGCGGGCCCTGTTCGAGGTCGAGACTGCGTTGCGCCTCGTCGCACAGTGCGGCCAACTCGGCCTCGTCAGCAACCTGGGATTGCCACAACGACGCGGTGGCAACCGGCTCGGCGTGAGCTTGTCGCCAACCGTCTGCCTGCTGCACAAAACGCAGGCGCAGGGCGTCGTGGTGGTTGATCAACCGAGTCAAGGCGGCCTCTAGGCGCGCGGGCTCAAGGGCTTCACGCGGGGTCAGCAGCAACGACTGGTTCCAGTGCTGACGCGCCGGGATCGCCTGCTCGAAAAAGCTGTGTTGGACGGGCGTGAGGATCACCTCGCCGGTCACCGGCCCCTGATCGATAGCAGTCGCCTGCTCGAAGGTCGCCACCAGCGCCAGGCTGCGCACGCTCTGGTACTGGAACAGGTCCCGTGGGCTGAGGCGAATACCCGCCTGGCGCGCACGGCTGACCACCTGGATGGAGATGATCGAATCGCCGCCCAGTTCGAAAAAGTTGTCGTCCAGGCCGACCTGTTCCACACCCAGCACATCGCTCCAGATCGCCGCCACGGCTTTCTGCAGGTCGTTTTCCGGGGCGACAAAGGCCTGCTGTGGCGCGACATCCGGCAATGGCAGGGCCTTGCGGTCGAGCTTGCCGTTGGCGGTCACGGGCAGCTTGGCCAGGGGCACCATATGGCTGGGCACCATGTACTCGGGCAGGCTGCTGAGCAGCCAGGCTTTGAGGTCGACCGGCGCAGTGTCCTCCAGCACCAGGTACGCCACCAGTTGCTTGCCACCCTGCACCAGTACCACGGCTTCGCGCACCGAGGGGTGTTGCATCAGGCGTGTCTCGATTTCACCCAGCTCGATCCGCAGGCCGCGCAGCTTGACCTGGTGATCGAGACGGCCAAGGTACTCAATCACCCCGTCGGCCCGCTGACGCACGCGGTCGCCCGTGCGATACAGACGCGCGCCGTCACCGAAGGGGCTGGGCACAAAACGTTCTGCGGTGAGCGCCGGGCGCCGGTGGTAACTGCGGGCAAGGCCAATGCCGCCCAAGTAGAGTTCGCCGCTGACGCCAGCGGGCACCGGGTTGAGCTGGGCATCGAGCACGTAGGTGCCGAGGTTGGCGATTGGACGGCCGATGGGCACGCTGTCGGCGCCTTCGTCGACGCAGGTCCAGTGGGTGACGTCGATGGCCGCTTCGGTCGGGCCGTAGAGGTTGAACAACCCGGCCTGGGGCAACTTGGCAAACACTTGCAATTGCGCATCCAGCGGCAAGGCTTCGCCACTGCACACGATGCGCTGGAGGCTGGTGCAGGCCTGCACGCCCGGCTCATGAATAAACGCCTGGAGCATCGAGGGCACGAAGTGCAGCGTGGTGATGCCGTGCCGACCAATCGTCTCGATCAGGCGGGCCGGTTCGCGATGCTCGCCAGGGGCCGCGACCACCAGGCGTGCGCCGGTCATCAACGGCCAGAAAAACTCCCACACCGAGACGTCGAAGCTGAACGGGGTTTTCTGCAGGACCGCATCGCGGGCATCCAGACCGTAGGCCTGCTGCATCCAGCACAGGCGGTTGACCAGTGCGCGATGACTGTTACCGGCACCCTTGGGCTTGCCGGTGGAGCCCGAGGTGTAGATCACGTAGGCCAGGTTCAGCGCGTGAAGGGGGACGTTTGCCGACTCGGCACTGTAGCCATCGAGCCAACTGGCAGGCTGGTCCAGGGCAATCACCTGGATACCCTCGACAGGCAGCACTGGCAACAGGCTGTGCTGGCTGAGCAACAACTGAATGCCACTGTCCTCGATCATGTAGGCCAGGCGTTCCTGGGGATATTCAGGATCCAACGGAACGTAGGCGCCACCCGCCTTGAGAATGGCCAGCAGACCGACCACCATTTCGATGGAGCGCTCGATGCAGATTCCGACCAACACGTCCGGGGCTACGCCCTTCTCGCGCAGGGCATGGGCCAGCTGGTTGGCACGCGCATCCAGCTGGGCGTAGGTCAGCGTCGTGGTGCCGAACACCAGCGCCGGCGCGTCGGGCGTGGCCTGCACTTGGTCTTCGATCAGGTGATGGATGCCGCGCTCGGTCGGGTACGCCTCGGCGGTCTGGTTCCACGCGTGGACCAGCAATTGCTGTTCATCTGCGGCCAGCATCGGCAACTCGCCGATACGCTGCGTGCCGTCCGCCACCATGGCCTGCAACAGGCGGATCCAATGCCCGGCCATGCGCTCGATGGTCAGCGCGTCGAACAGGTCATTGGCGTAGGTCAGCGCGGCGTGCAGGGTGCCGGATTTTTCATAGGTGTCGAGGGTCAGGTCAAACTGAGTGGTGCGGCCCTGCCACTCCACCAGGGCCAGCTCCAGGCCGGAGGCGGTGCTGACGTTTGCAATGTCGGCCACCACTGGCTGGTGGTTGTACATGACCTGAAACAGCGGCGTATGGCTGAGGCTGCGCTCGACCTTGAGCGCTTCCACCAGCCGCTCGAACGGCAACTCCTGATGGGCCTGGGCGCCCAGTGCGTGTTCCTTGATGCTTTGCAGCAGCTCAGTGACAAGGGTTTGCCCGGTCAGCTCGGTGCGCAGGACTTGGGTGTTGACGAAAAAGCCGATCAGGCCTTCGACTTCCGTGCGGTTGCGGTTGGCGATCGGCACGCCGACGCGGATATCGCCCTGCCCGGTGTAACGATGCAGCAGCACGTTGAACGCGCCGAGTAACAGCATGAACAGGGTGACGTTGTGCTTTTGCGCACAGGTGCGCAATTGCGCGGCCAGCTGCGGGTTGATCGCAAAATCATGGCGCGTGCCCTGATAGCTCGGCATGGCCGGGCGTGGGCGGTCGGTGGGCAGCTCCAGCACCGGGTGCTCATCACCCAGGCGCGCCTGCCAGTACTCCAGCTGACGCGCCTGCTCGCCGGCTTCGAGCCAGCGGCGCTGCCACAGGGCGTAGTCGCTGTACTGGATCGGCAAGGCCGGCAATTGTGGGGCCTGGCTGCGCTCATGGGCGTCGTAGCAGCGGATGAACTCGTCGATCAGCACGTTCATCGACCAGCCGTCGGAGACGATGTGATGCAGGGTCAGCAGCAACACGTGCTCCTGGGCGTCGAGTTTGAGCAGTTGCACGCGCAGCAGCGGGCCGTTTTCCAGGTCGAACGGCAGCAGCGATTGACGGGTCGCAGCGGCGTTGACGGCCTCTTCACGCTCGGCGAGGGCCAGGTGACTCAGATCGAGTTGCTCGACGGTCAACGACGTGTCGGCCGCCACCTGCAACAGGCGTTCATCCGCCTGGCGCTGGAACACGGTGCGCAAGGTTTCGTGGCGCGCAACCAGGCTGGCAAACGCCTGCTCCAGCGCATTAAGGCTCAACGCGCCCTTGAGCCGCACGGCACCCGGCAGGTTGTAGGCCCCGCTGGCCGGGTCCAATTGCCAGAGAAACCACATGCGCTGCTGCGCGTAGGACAGGGCCTGGCGATCCTCCACTTGCACCCCTGCCGGAATCGGAAACCGGGAAAAGTCCACGCCTTCTTTCTGCAAGGCCTGCAGGAACAGTTGGCGTTTTTCCAGGGGTAACCCGATAAACCGGCGAGCAAGTTTCAAGGAGTCTTCAGCATTCATTTCTTGGAGTCCGGAGCAATAGGCAGGAAGCACAAAGGCACGTCGTCCCTATAAAACGAACCGGAGAGGGAAAAATTAGCGGGGGGATGGGAGGCGCAAGGCGAGGTGTCATCAAGGGTTACATCAGTCTCAGGAAGACCGCACAACGTCGGGCTAGTATTGACGAACACCACTTTTTGCAACTGAATTTAGTTACGCGCAGGAAACGCCTTGCCCAAAACAAGCTGCTCGCCAAACTGCTCGATGAGCATATGGCATTTACCTGGCCCGAACTCGTCACGCTGCTGCGTCGACTGGGCTACTACCTCATTACATGCCAGTCCTTGGGCCACACACCGGAGAAGCCTTGCAAGGCTCCTTCAATGTCCGGGTCGGCCATGACCTGCACTTGGCCGCGGCCCTGGCGGCGACCCGCAAGAAAGTGACCCTCAATGACCTGACTCGCCAAGCCTTGAGCGATTTTCTGCACCACCACAGTGCAGACGCTTGCCCAGCGATAAGCTGATTATCCCAACCGCCGATACCCCAGCACCGCGGCCCCCAGCACCACCGCCCCGGCCACCAACGCGACCCAGAACCCGCTGGTGGCGCCAAAGTGGTCGATCATCCAACCGGAACTGGCGGCGCCGATGGCCACGCCAATGCTGAGGCCGGTGATCAGCCAGGTCATGCCTTCGGTCAGGCGGCTGGCGGGCACGATCTGCTCCACCAGGGCCATGGACACGATCAACGTGGGGGCGAAGAACAGCCCGGAAATAAAGATCGCCACCGCCAGCCCCGGAATGTTGCTCACCAGCAGCAACGGCAAGGTGGTCAACGCGGTGGCCACGCCGCAGAACAGGAACTGCCTGGGCAACGGTGCCTTGAGCTTGAGGGTACCGAACGCCAGCCCCGCCAGGCACGAACCGATGGCGTACACCGACAGCACAATGCTCGCCGCCGCCGGCTGGCCCTGATGCTGGGCAAAGGCGACGCTGACCACGTCCACCACGCCGACGATCACGCCCATGGCCAGCAGCAGGATCATCAGGATCAGCACCGAGGGCGATGCAATCAGCCAGCCGCCGTGATGGTCCTGATGTTCATGGATGGGAGGCTCGGTCTCACGTTGCAATACAAAGGTGGTGACGCCGACCGCCAGTAACAGCGCCGCCACCAAGGGCCCCGCCTCGGGGAACAGCACCACGCTCAAACCCACCGAAATGGGTGGCCCGATGATGAAGCACACCTCATCCAGCACCGACTCCAGGGCGAACGCGGTCTGCAACTTGGGCTGGCCACGGTACAACTCGGTCCAGCGCGCACGCACCATGGCCGACATGTTCGGCATGCAACCGGCCAAGGCGGCAAACAGGAACAACGTCCAGTTCGGTGCCTGCAAGCGGGTGCACAGCAGCACCATCAACAAAGCCCCACCGCCGATCAGCGCGGCCACCGGCAGCACCCGGCCCTGGCTGTAGCGATCCACCAGCCGTGATACCTGGGGTGCGCAAAACGCCGTGGCCAGGGCAAATACCGCTGCCACCGAACCCGCCAGGCCGTAACCGCCGTGCACCTGGGAAAGCATGGTGATCAAGCCAATCCCTGTCATCGACACGGGCATGCGCGCCAGCATGCCTGCCAGTACAAAGGCCCGGGCGCCGGGGACCTGGAATAACTCGGCGTAAGGGTTTGCCATCCTGCTGGACCTCTTCCTGAATGCCTGCGACTTGCTATCTGCAATGACCAAGGCAAAATACATACGGTGCGTATGTGGCAAATCATGCGTAACATACGCGACGTATGTCAATCGTTCACTTGCCCGTTGTGAGACCTACCATGAGCCGAGCCCGTGCCGAAATGATCGAAGACACCCGCGCCCGGCTGATCGCCAGCGCGCGACAGGCCTTTGCCACCCAAGGCTACGCGAATACATCGATGGACGATTTTACCGCCCGCGCCGGCCTGACACGCGGCGCGTTGTACCATCACTTTGGTGACAAAAAAGGACTGTTGGCCGCCGTGGTTGCCCAACTCGACAGTGAGATGGACACACACTTGCAGCGCATTACAGATGAAGCAACGGATCCGTGGGCCGGCTTTTGCGAACGTTGCCGCGCCTATTTGCGCATGGCTCAGGACGACGAGATCCAGCGCATTGTGTTGCAGGATGCGCCCGCCGTATTGGGCGATACCGGCTCCCAGCAACAGTGTGTCGAGTCGTTGCGCCAACGGCTGGAAGCCCTGATGCAAACCGGTGTCATCCGCCCCGCCCCGAGCGCCGCGCTGGCGCAATTGATCAACGGCAGCCTGGTCAACACCGCCCTGTGGATCGCCCGGGATGAGCATCCGGGCGAGCGGCTGGAGCAAGGTTTGCAGGGCCTGGAGCTGTTGTTGCGTGGCCTCAGCCTTACACCAACCGCTTGATCTGCTTGTGTCGCCACACCAGGCGGTAATACGCAGTCTGCAATGCCAGCATGGCCAGGTAGGTCACCGGAAACGCCATCCACACCCCTTCCAGGCCGAAGTGGGCGTTCAACAGGTAAGCCATCGGCAGTTCAACGCAGAGCACACAGAAAATCGAGATCACCACCGGCATCAGCACCACACCGCTGGCGCGCATGATCCCGCCGATCACAGCCTGGAAGCCAAACACCAGGATGCTCCACAGCATGATGTGCAGCAGGTGCTCGGCATTGACCCGCGCCGTGTCGTCGGTGATGAACAGGCCGAGCAACCAGTGCGACAAGACGTAACCCAGCACAATCAGGCCACCGGTAAGGCAGGTGTTGATCAACAGGCCGGTGCGCAGGATCGGGCCGATGCGCTCCAAACGCCCGGCACCAATCGCCTGGGCGCCGAGAATCGACGCGGTGATGGCAATCGACAGCGCGGGGAACTGCACGTAGTTGACGATCTGCGTCACCGCGCCATAGGCCGCCGTGGCTTGGGAGCCATGGCCGTTGACCAAGGCGAGGATGACCAATTCCGACAGCGACAGCACCACCATCTGCAGGCCGGTGGGCAAGCCGATACGCAGGACTTTGCCAAGAATCACACGGTCCAGGCGCAAGGCGGCGAGCAGTTCGCGGTCCGGTGCCATCACATGGTTTTTATGCCGAAGGCGCAAGATCAAAAACAGCATGGCTAACGCGTTGCCCACCAGCCCGGCATACACCGCGCTCTGGATACCCATGGGTGGCAGGCCGACCCAGCCGCGAATCAGCGCCGGCGTCAGCAGCAGGCCGACCAGGGTCGAGACCATCAGCGCCAGCAACGGCGAGATCGTGTCGCTGACACCGCGCAGCAGCTGGGTGTAGAGGATGAACACCAGCAGCAGCGGCATGATCAGCATCATCTTCTGCGCATAGCCGACCGCATCGTCGAGCACATCAACCGGTGTGCCCAGCGCCTGCAGCGCCGGGCGCGCAAATAGGCTGCCCAACACTGCGGCAACCACCCCCACCAGCGCGCCCAGGGTCAGGGTCGCGCCGGTGATTGCCTTGACCATTGCCGTTTCCTGGGCACCCCAGGCCTGGCCGATCAACACCGAGGCGCCCGCCCCCAGGCCAATCACCAGGGCAATGAAGAAAAACACGATGGGAAACATCCCCGACACCGCCGCCAGCGCCTGGGTACCGAGCATTTGCCCGACATAGATACCGTTGAGGGTGCCGGAAAAACTTTGCAGGAAGTTGGACAGGACCATCGGTGCCAGAAAGATCAGGTAGATCTGCCACAGCGGGCGTTGCAAAGGGCTTTGCATGAAAAAACGGGGCCTCGAAGAACTAAAGCGTCCGAGGGTTATACCGTAAGTGGATCCTATCTTCCTGTGCTTTCGGGTTCGACCACCAAACAGGCGTTGCGCACTGTCGCACTCAGGTGTCGGGCATTACCTTGCAATAGGCATTCGGCAATCGCGGGCTCCAGTTCGACCCGCAAGCGCCTGGCCAGCGCCCTCGCGCCAAATCGCATGTCGTGCTGGCGGCACAGCCAAGCCCGCGCCTGCGCATCCAGCACCAACGAGCGCTGCTGCACCGCCAGGCGCTGGTTGAGTTTGTCGAGTTCCACCGCCAGCAGCGCCTCCAGCCACTGCGCGTCGATGGGCTCGAACATCAGGATACGGTCGATCCGATTGAGAAACTCCGGTTCGAAATGCCCATGCAGCGCCTCTACCAACACCTGTGCCTCACCCCGTGCACACACGCGCAGCAGACGTCGCCAGCCCTGGGTAAAACGCAGGCGATGCCGACGCGCCTGTTGCGCGCCGATGTTGCTGGTCATGAAGATCAGGCTGTTGCGAAAGTCTAACGTGCGCGTGCCGCCGGCCAAGGTCAGCTGACCGTTTTCCAGTATGCCCAACAGGCTGCGTACCACCTCCTGGCTGGCCTTTTCCAGTTCATCGAACAGCACGATCCCCGGCCGGCTGTAGGTGCCCTGGATCAACTCGCTGTTGAACAGGCTGATGCCCTCCTTGCTGCCCACATACCCCGGCGGCGCGCCGGTCAGCGCGGCCGCGTAATGTTCCTGGGCCAGGGTGTGCATGTCGATGCGGCAGAAACCGTCGGCGCGACCGTGCAGCGCCTGGGCCAGCAGGCGCACGATTTCGGTCTTGCCGACACCGGTCGGCCCCATGAACAGGTTGACGCTGAGGGGGCGGTCACGCTCACTGATATCGGCCTTGACCACCTTGAGCAAGCCTTCCACCTGGGCCAGCGCCGCCTCCTGGCCGATGATCCGGCTGCGCAGCAGGGCCATCACCTGGGCCGGTTCAAAGGTAAAGCGCATGCCCTACCCCGCCGTCTTTTCTTGACCACCATGGGGCAAATTCGCCACCGGGCACTCCGCGACGCCTACCGTGCTGCGGGTGATTTTCTCCACGTTTTCCTGGGCTTTCTGCGCATCCAAGACCCAGGTGCGATAGAACTCGAACGGGCAATCCGCCACGCCCTTGTCGCCATCGCCCGAGGCATGCATGCCGGTGTAGCCCCGATGCAGCAGCTTGAACAGATGGTTCTGCGACTGGTCATTGGCCCGCGCATCGCGGATCTGCGACACCGACAACTGCGCATACTGAATACCCATCTCCTCCTCGCCGCACTCGCCCAGGGTGCGCCCATCAAAGCCGATGATCGCCGAGTGCCCGAAGTACGAGTACACCCCGTCGAACCCCGCCGCATTCGCCACCGCCACATAGCAGTTATTGGCCCAGGCCATGCTCTTGGACATCTGCACCTGCTGCTCCTTGGCCGGGTACATATAGCCCTGGCACCGCACGATCAGCTCGGCGCCCTTCATGGCGCAGTCTCGCCAGATCTCCGGGTAGTTGCCGTCGTCGCAGATGATCAGGCTGATCTTCATGCCCTTGGGCCCGTCGCACACGTAGGTTCGATCCCCCGGATACCAACCCTCGATCGGGCACCAGGGAATGCACTTGCGATAGCGCTGCACGATCTCGCCCAGGTTATTGATCAATACCAAGGTGTTATAGGGCGCCTTGTGCGGATGTTCTTCGTGGCGCTCGCCGGTCAGGGAGAACACGCCCCAGGTATTCGCCTGGCGGCAGGCTGCCGAGAAGATCGCGGTCTCCTCGCCGGGAATGCTCGCGGCGGTCGCCATCATCTCGTCATGGTCGTACATGATCCCCATGGTGCTGTATTCCGGGAACACCACCAAATCCATGCCGGGCAGGCCCTGTTTCATGCCGACAATGATCTCGGCAATCTTGCTTGCGTTGTCGATGACCTCGGCCTTGCTGTGCAGGCGCGGCATCTTGTAGTTCACCACCGCTACACCGACGGTGTCCGGGCTGCTGGAAATGTCGCCATGGCGCATTACAACGCTCCTGTTCTAGTGACTGATCATCCACGGCCGTGGGCCGGTGCGGGTCTTGAGCCCCAAGGGGTTGGCCTTGCTGGGCTCGACCTTCTTGCGGGTGCCGCAGCAACTGCAACCGGCCGGGTGTTTGCGGCTGTCCTGGTATTCGCCGACCGTTTGCGGCGCGTTGGCGCTGCGCTCGTTGCCGGCGATGGCCCTGCGCTGGTTGGCCGACAGGGTTTGCAGCGCCGGAGCCGACACCCGCAACTGCCCGCCGGGCCCTGCGCAATACGGGCATTGGCTGGGTTCGTTGCGCTGTGCAATCGGGCGCAACATCGTGAAGGTGCCGCAGGTGTCGCAGGCGTATTCGTAGGTCGGCATGGCTAGAGGTCCGGAGCGATGGGCAGGTCGATGCTGCCGTCGAGAAATTGAGTTGGGCCACTGGCGTTGGGGTTGATGTCGAACTCGAAGATTTCCGTCGGCAGCCACAATGTGGCGCAGGCATTCGGGATGTCCACCACGCCGCTGATATGCCCTTGCACCGGTGCCGAGCCGAGCAGCGCGTAACCCTGGGCCGGCGAGTAGCCGAACTTGGTCAGGTAGTTGATCGCATTCAGGCACGCCTGGCGGTAGGCGACATTGACGTCCAGGTAGTGCTGCTGGCCCTGTTCGTCCACCGAAATGCCTTCGAAGATCAAGTAATTCTTGTAGTTCGGCGTGATCGGGCTCGGCTTGAACACCGGGTTCTTGATCCCGTACTTGGCCATGCCGCCCTTGATCAGCTCGACCTTCATGTGCACCCAACCAGCCATCTCGATCGCGCCGCAAAAGGTGATTTCGCCGTCGCCCTGGCTGAAGTGCAGATCGCCCACCGACAGCCCGGCGCCGTTGACGTAGACCGGGAAGAAGATCTTCGAGCCCCGGGATAAATCCTTGATATCGCAGTTACCGCCATGCTCGCGCGGCGGCACTGTGCGTGCGCCGGTCGCTGCCGCATCGTCACGGGCCTGGCCGGTGAGTTTGCCCATGTGGGCAGTGGCGGCCAGCGGTGCGTTGGCCAGTGGCGGAACGCGCGTCGGGTTTGTGTCAATCAGCTCCTGCTCGCGACGGTTCCAGTCGGCGAGCATCACCGGGTCGGGCAGGCAACCGATCAAGCCTGGGTGGATCAGCCCGGCAAAGTTCACCCCGGGGATATGCCGCGAACGTGTGAACATGCCTTTGAAGTCCCAGATGGCTTTCTGCGCGCTGGGGAAGTGATCAGTAAGGAAACCACCGCCGTTCTGCCGCGAGAAAAAACCATTGAAGCCCCACTGGGAATCGGCCTTGGCACCGATATCCAGCAAGTCCACCACCAACAAATCCCCCGGTTCGGCGCCGTGTACACCCACCGGGCCCGACAGATAGTGCACGGTCGACAGGTCGACATCGCGCACATCGCTGGCGTCGTCATTGTTCTTGATCGCGCCGGCGGTCCAATCGTAGGTTTCCAGGATGAAGTCATCGCCCGGCTTGACCCAACAGGCCATGGGGATGTCCGGGTGCCAGCGGTTATGGATCTGCTCGTTCTCGGTGACAGGCTGGTTGAGGTCGACTTTGATCAGCGTTTCGGTCATGGACTGGCTCCTGGACGGATGACGGGGTGCGTGGGATCCAGTCTCAGGCGGCCAGGAAAAACGGGAAATACGTTGGATGACGTATTAACGACGGTGTCGCGGTTTTATTCCATCAATTCGCTCGATGACAGCTTAAGTATTTACTGATTGGACGCCAGGCAGGCAGGTCGTTAGATTCCACCGCGAAGATAGCTTTTAGCCATCACTCCTGCCCCCTTGAATATCGAGCCTTTTATGAAAAACCCTATGTCGTTGGCAATGCGTATCGGGCTGGGCTTCGCGTCCACCTTGTCGTTGCTGGTGCTGATCACTGCCGTCGGTATTCAACGCGTGGGTTTTATCGACAGTACGCTCAAGGATGTCGGTGAAAAAGCCGCCGTCGTCCAGCGCTACGCGATCAACTTCCGTGGCAGCGTGCACAACCGCGCCATTGCCATTCGCGATGCGGTACTGGTCAAGGATGAAGCGGCGCTCAACCGCCATCTGGCCGAGATCGACCAGCTCAAGCGCGATTACCAGGACTCTGCCGTGATGCTGGACCGCCTGTTCGCCAACACCACCGCCAGCGCCGAGGAAACCCGTCTGCTGGGTGATATCAAGGCCATCGAGACCCAGGCCCTGGCGTCCACCGAACGGGTGATCAACCTGCGTCGCAGCAATGACATTGCCGGCGCCCAGGACTTGCTGCTGGCCCAGGCTTCGGTCCACTACACCGAGTGGCTCAAACGCGTGAATGCGCTGATCGACTTCGAAGAAGCGCACATCAAGCAACGCCTGGATACCGTGCAATCGGCTGCCAGCACCTTTGCCATGCTGATGGTGCTGGCCAGCGCCGTCGCGATCATCTTGAGCGTGCTGGTGTCACTGCTGATTATCCGCAAGGTCAAGGCCACCCTTGGCGCAGAGCCGGAGGAAGTCGCCGAGGCGATCCGCCGCCTGGCCGATGGCGAGCTGGACCAGCGCATCGAGACCCGCTACCCCGACAGCGTGATGGGCATCCTGAAAAACGCCCTGGCACGCCTGAGCGACACCATCAGCGAAGTGCGCTCGGCAGCCCAGGCCCTGCGCCATTCCTCGGTCACCCTGCTGTCAGTGGCCAGCGATAACCGCCAGCAGATCAACCTGCAGACCAGCGAAGCCCAGCACGTGGCCGCCGCAATCACGCAAATGGCCGCCTCGGTCAGCGAGGTCTCGGGCTACGCTTCCGCCGCATCCAAGGCGACTATCCTGGCCGACGCCGAAGTGGACAGCGGCCACCGCCTGGTGGGCGAAGTGACCGTGTCCATCGAAGAATTGGCGACGATCCTCGACCAGGCCACCCTTCGGGTCAACCAGGTGTCCAGCGACAGTGAAAACATCGAAACCGTGATCGAAGTGATCAACGCCATCGCCGCCCAGACCAACCTGTTGGCGCTGAACGCGGCGATTGAGGCCGCACGTGCCGGTGAACATGGCCGAGGATTTGCGGTGGTGGCCGATGAAGTGCGCTCCCTGGCGACGCGCACCCAGGAGTCCACCCAGGAAATCCGCGACATGATCGGCAAGCTGCAAAGCGGCACCCAGGACGCCGCCGACATCATGCAACGCAGCCGCAGCCTGGCCCAGACCACCGTGACGCAGACCCGCGACTCTCAGTTGGCGCTCGGCAAGATCAGCCAGGAAGTCGGCGCGATCAATGCGATGAACGCGCAGATCGCCAGTGTTTCCGTGCAGCAAAGCGCGGCGGCTGAAGAGGTTGCACAGAACGTCACGCGCATCCACAGCTCCACCGTGCAATCGGCGGCGGGCTCCGAGCAGGTGGAAAATTCCAATCACGAACTGGCGGAGCTGGCGGATCGCTTGAGCACCAAGGTGGCGTTTTTCAACGTGGCCTAGCGTTTGTCGCGTTTCATCTGCATGGTCAGGGTGAAACGGTCGGCAGGGTAGACCGATTCCGATACGGCGATCAGCACGCCGGCCTCATCGCGGTACTGGCGAATGATGGTCAGCCCCAGCGCACCGCTCTGCGCCTTGAGGCTGGCGGCCAATTCAGACGATAACTGTACCGGGCGCACTTGCTGGTCCACCACATCGATGTGCCGCGAGAAGGCCTTGCCGATCAGTGCCGCGATCAGTTCATCCGGGTGCTTGCGTGCTTCAGGAATCACCTCGGCAAAGGTCTGTTCGGCATATACATCGGTCCAGCACAACGGCGCATTGCCAGCGCCGGCATCGACCTTGATGCTCGACACACAGAAGTAATGCCCGCCCGGCTCCAACCCCAGGCGCCGGGCCAGGGCGATGTCGACAACAAACTCGCGCACCGCCTGGATATCGCGGATATGGGTTTCGGCCACTTGCACAAGGTCGGCCACCGACGCCATCGCCTGGGAATACCCCCCCTGGGGCGACGACGCTTCGACGCGCGTGCCCACGCGCTTGCGCCGCGAGACCATGCCCTGCCCCTGCAACTGGTCAATGGCCGCGCGCACGGTGTGGCGGCTCACCGCATACAGCGAGCAGAGTTCGAACTCAGTCGGCAACAACGAACCCACCGGGTAATGGCCGCTGCCAATCTGGTCGATCAAATCCTTGGCAACCGCCGCATAACGCCTCTGGCTCACGCTTTCCATTTTTACCCTCGTTATCGAGTTGACAGTGTATCAGCACAAGCGCAATCATAATGTACGGACATATAAAATATGTATGGTTTAAAAATAACAATTAGGATTTTCCCATGTCGAGTACCGTTTTTGATTCCGCCCTGTTCCGCGACATGTTCGGCACCGCCGAAATGCGCGGCGTGTTCTCCGATAAAGCCCTGATCGAACGCTATATCGAAGTGGAAGTGGCCCTGGCCCGTGCCGAAGCGCGTTGCGGCGTTATCCCGACCGACGCGGCCGAGCAGATCGCCACGCTGTCGCAGTACGAAGCCCTGGACCTGGCGCTGATGCAGCACGAGACAGAAATCGTCGGTTACCCGATCCTGCCGCTGGTTGAGCAACTGTCGAAGATCTGTGGTGAAGCGGGCCGCTACGTGCATTGGGGCGCCACCACGCAGGACATCATGGACACCGCCGTGGTCCTGCAAGTACGCGCCGCACTGGCCATCGTCGAGCGCGATATCCAGACCGTGCGCGGGCTGCTAGCCGGCCTGGCCGAGCGTTATCGCGACACGCCCATGGCCGGCCGCACACACTTGCAGCACGCGCTGCCGATCACCTTCGGCTACAAGTGCGCGGTGTGGCTGAGCATGTTCGATCGCCACGCCGAGCGCTTGGTGGAACTGCGCCCACGCGTCGAAATCGGCCAGTTCGCCGGGGCTGCAGGTACCCTCGCCTCCCTCGGCGACAAAGGCCTGGAAGTCCAGGAAGCGTTGATGAGCGAACTCGGCCTGGGCGTACCGCAGGCCACCTGGCACGTGGCCCGCGATGGCCTGGCCGAGACCCTGAACTTCCTCGGGCTGGTCACCGGTTCCCTGGGCAAGATTGCACTCGACATCATGATGATGATGACCAGCGAACTGGGCGAAGTGTACGAGCCGTTCGTCAAGGGCCGTGGCGCCAGCAGCACCATGCCGCAAAAGCGCAATCCGATTTCCTGCGAGCTGATGTACGCCGCCGCCAAGGGCGTGCGCCAACACGCCGGGCTGATGCTCGACGCGATGATCCAGGACTTCGAACGCTCCACCGGCCCGTGGCAGGCGGAGTGGATCGCCATTCCCGAAGCCTTTGCGCTCAGCGCCGCGTCCCTCGGCCAGGCGACCTTTATGCTCGCCGGCCTGGAGGTGCGCCCCGAGCGCATGCGCAAGAACCTCGACATGACCCAGGGCCTGATCGTCGCCGAAGCCGTGATGATGGGCCTCGCCCCGGCCCTTGGCCGCCAAGTGGCCCATGACGTGGTGTATGCCGCGTGCCGCATGGCTAACGACCAGGGCACCAGCTTGCTCGACGCCCTGCTCGCCCAGGGTGAAGCCACCGCGCAACTGGACCTGGCCGAGCTGCAACGCCTGACCGATCCCGCCAACTACCTGGGGCTGGCGCCGCAGATGGTGGATATCGCGCTGGCGCGCCAGGGTGCCGTGAAACGCTGACGCCAACGCGGATGAAGATCCAACTGTGGGAGCGGGCTTGCTCGCGAATGCAATGCCTCAGTCAACCAATGCATCAACTGACAGAGCGCTTTCGCGAGCAAGCCCGCTCCCACAGGGGTTCTCTTTCGTTTCACAAGCCTGTGTAACACCCGAACCATAACAACAATGAGAGCACAGACATGTCATCCACCACCGCAAAAAAACCGCTCTACAAGGACCTGACCTTCCAGGTCATCGCCGCCATGTTCCTCGGCATCGCCTTCGGCTTTCTCGCCCCCGAGCTGGCCGCCGGTTTCAAGATCCTTGGCGATATCTTCCTCAAGCTGATCAAGACCGCCGTCGCGCCGCTGGTGTTTTTCACCGTGGTCCACGGCATCGCCTCGGCCGGCGATATCAAGCGCGTCGGCAAGGTCGGCTTGCGCGCGTTGATTTACTTCGAAGTGGTCTCCACCATTGCCCTGGCCATCGGCCTGTTGTGGGGCAACCTGTTGCAGATCGGCTCCGGCATGCACGACGCCCACCCGAGCAGCGCCGCCGCGACCGCCGCGAGTGCCGCCGTGGCCAAGGGGCATGCGCCGGCGTCGACCCTGGACTTTATCTACGGCATCTTTCCGGACAATTTCGTCGGTGCCTTCGCCGGCGGCCAGTTGCTGCAAGTACTGGTGATCTCGGTGTTGTTCGGCTTCGCCCTGCTGGCGTTGAAGCCCGAACGCCGCGAAGTGATCGAAGACGGCCTGAACCGCATCTCCGAGTGCTTCTTCGAGTTTATCAACCTGATCATGAAGTTCGCGCCCCTGGGTGCCTTCGGTTCGGTGGCTTACGCGGTTGGCAGCAATGGCACGGCGGTGCTGATGTCCCTGGCCAACCTGGTGTTGATGTTCTACGTCGGCATCGCATTCTTTATCTGTGTGGTGCTCGGCGCCGTATGCCGGTTGAGCGGCTTCAGCCTGTGGCGTTTCCTCACCTATATCAAGGATGAAATCTTCATCGTGCTCGGCACCGCCTCGTCGGAAAGCGCCCTGCCGCGCCTGCTGCAAAAACTCGAGAAATTCGGTTGCTCCAAACAGAGCGTTGGCCTGGTGCTGCCCACCGGCTATGCGTTCAACCTCGACGGCACCTCGATCTACATGTCGCTGTGCGTGCTGTTTATCGCCAATGCCTACGGAGTGCCGCTGAGCTGGGAACAACAGCTGGGCATCATCGCGATCATGCTGGTGACCTCCAAAGGCGCGGCGGCGGTGTCGGGTGGCAGCTTCGTGGTGTTCGCCGCGACGGTCACGGCCATCGGCGTGCTGCCGGCAGAAGGCCTGGCGCTGCTGTTCGGCGTGTACCGCTTCATGTCGATGGCCATTGCCACCTGCAACACCATCGGCAATAGCGTCGCGACGGTGGTGGTGTCGAAATGGTCCGGGGAGTTCTCCCAACAGACTGCCCAGGATGAATACCAACGCGTGCTCGGGCGTGCTGCCGGCGCTGCGCTTTAACGGAGCCTCGTGATGACGACTCTGCGAATCGAACATGACGCGTTCGGCCCCGTGTCCATACCGGCCGACCGCTACTGGGGCGCGCAAACCCAACGGGCGCTGGAGGTCTTCGGCGGTAAGCAGCCGTTCCCCGCCAGCCTGATCCGCGCCTTTGGCCAACAAAAACGTGCGTGTGCGCGTGCCAATGCACGCCTCGGCGTATTGGCGCCGGCCCTGGCGCAAGCGATCGAACAGGCCGCCGAAGCACTGGCCAAGGGCGATCTTGACCAGCACTTCCCGCTGTCGATCTGGCAAACCGGCTCCGGCACCCAGACCAACATGAACGCCAATGAGGTGATCGCCAACTGCGCCAACCTCACCCTCGGCGGCGAACTGGGCAGCAAGTCGCCGGTGCACCCCAACGACCATGTGAACCGCTCACAGTCGTCCAACGACAGCTTCCCCACGGTGATGCACCTGACCACTGTGCTGGAACTGCGCGGTCGACTGCTGCCTGTGCTGGGCCATCTGCGTGATGCGCTCGGTAACAAAGCCGACGCCTGGCAGGAGGTGCTTAAAATCGGCCGTACCCACCTGATGGATGCGGTGCCCATGAGCCAAGGCCAGGCATTTGGCGCGTTTGCCCAGCAAATCCAGCACGGCATCGCGCGCATCGAAGCGTGCATGCCGCGCCTGCGCCTGCTGCCCCAAGGGGGGACAGCGGTGGGCACTGGACTGAATACACCGGCGGGTTTTGACCTGGCGTTCTGCGAGGAAATCAGCCGACTCACTGGCGAACGCTTCGAAACCAACCCGTGCAAGTTCGAAGGCATGGGCACCCACGATGCCTTGGTAGAAGCCTCTGGGACATTGAATGTGCTCGCCGTGTCACTGACCAAGATCGCCAATGACATCCGCCTGCTTGGCTCGGGGCCGCGCTGCGGCCTGGGTGAATTGATCGTGCCCGACGACGGCCTGACCTCTTCGATCATGCCCGGCAAACGCAACCCGACCATCGCCGAAGTGCTGGTGCAGGGGGCGATGCAGGTGATCGGCAACCACACCACCATCACCCTGGCGGGGGCTTCCAGCACCTTCGAATTGAACGTGGCCAAGCCGGTATTGATCCACAACCTGCTGCACTCGATCGAGGTACTCAGCGACTGCGCCAGCCTGTTCACCCACAAGCTGCTGGGCGGCCTGGAAGTGAACCGCCGGCAACTGGCGCACAATGTGGAGCACTCATTATTGATGGCGACCGCACTGAACCCGGTGCTGGGCTATGACCGCGTGGCGCAGATCACCCGTAAGGCCGCGGACGAGGGCCTGTCACCCAAGGACGCGGCGGTGCAACTAGGGCTGATAACCGCCGAAGATTATGAGCGACAGGTGCGGCCGGAAAGGATGATCACACCCAGCGACGACTGAACGTTGCCCGACAGGACGTTCAGTCCGACACCCCCGCAAGGCGCTCTACCTGAGCATGAAAAGTCATAACTCCAATGTTTGGACTGTATCGCGTCCAATCAGCCTGTCCGGTAGATCGCTGTCGGTAACGGAGTCCAACTGACGGTTGAACTCCGGCCGGCTAAGGATCTCCCGGGCCAGCAGGGTCATCCTATCGTTCACGGGATTGCCGTCCATCGTCTGGCTTGCTACTTCACGTAATGATTGCTGGCTGATTTTGTCATTGGCGTTGGGAGCGAAGTAGTCAAAGTTATTACCCAGCTCTTTCGCCAAATCAGCGTTTGTGGCACCTCTTAACTCACGAAAAACCTCACCACTCTGCGGGCTCATGCCTTCGCCTTGCGACGATGCGGACATGCTGCCGAATGCCTGCGGGCGATAGTACTCGTCATAGGTGTTTTCAACACGTTGGCGCTGCATGGAACCGGTGTACCTTCCGGCCCAACTCTGCATGGACGGTGTCTCTTGGGATTGGTAGTAATCAACCACCCTGTTCGCGTCCCCCTGGCTGATCAGCCCGTCTTCAAGACCACTGTGGTTGATTGCATCGAGCAAATGACTCATTTCAGGACGGCTGAGAATCTCGTTGGCCAGCAGTGTCATCCGGTCTTCTACCGGGTTACCGGTCAACGGACGATTGGCAGCGTCCTCAAGGACTGCACGTGTGACAAAGCCGGACGGGCCCTGGAAGTAGCTGAAGTTATCGGCAAAATCCCGTGCAACCGTGGTATTCGAAGGCGCGCGATAGTCCCCCGGTGAATGATTCATTGCGGGCTGGTTGAACGCTCCGACGTTATTAATGGGGCGCTCATATTGCGCAGGGTAAGCCTGCGAAAATGACGGTGCAGTGCTCGGCTCTCCGGCCCTGGACTGCTGGCCGGCAGACGCGTCATCGCTCGTGTAGTAATCAACGAGCTGTTCAACGTTTTCACGGTCAACTAGACCGTCGTGTATACCGCGCTCATTCAACTTATCCAACTTGCGGTTCACGTCCGGGCGATTAAGGATTTCGCCTGCCAATAGCGTCATATTGTCGTCGACGGAATGACCGGTCAGCGGACGAGCCGCCACTTCACGGAGTCTGGCCTGGTCCACGAAGCCGGTCTTGGTATTGACGAAGTAATCAAAGTTATTCCCAAACGTCTTTACCAGATTCAAATTTGAAGTGTTCTTGTATTTGTCCTCCCGCGAGGTGGGTTGCCCGTCAAGATCAGGCCTATTGAAACTGAGTGGGTAATTTTGACCGTATTGAGTATTTACCATGGCAACACCTCAGGGAGTAGATGCATCACAGCCGACCAACGTTCGGCTGGACAGTTTGTCGACATCCATCTGTGGCCACACAAAGAGCAACGGTTCCAGTAAAACATAGGTTAAAACCAGCACTTACGAAGCGGCAACCCAACCTGCATTCACACCGATAAGTACCGGCTGATCATCGCCTCATCCACTCGGTCGCGGGTCTCTTCAATCACAAACCGCCCCTTCTCGATCACCAGAAAACGGTCCGCGATGTCCAGGGTAAACGACAGCACCTGCTCCGACACCACAATGGTCAAATCGCGCAGGTTACGGATTTCCTTCAGCGTGCGGGCAATGTCCTTGATGATCGACGGCTGGATACCCTCTGTCGGCTCATCCAACAACAACACTTTGGGGTTGGTCGCCAGCGCCCGGGCTATCGCCAGTTGTTGTTGCTGCCCGCCAGACAGGTTACCGCCCTTTCGCGACTGCATGTCGTGGAGCACCGGAAACAGCGCATACAAGTCTTCCGGCACTTTGCCGCGTGCCGATGCCGGCAAGCCGGTCTGAATATTTTCCAGCACGGTCATACTCGGGAAAATCATGCGGCCCTGGGGCACATAGGCGATCCCCCGCGCGACCCGTTCATGGGTTTCCAGCGCCGAGACATCCTGCCCATCCACGCTGACTTGGCCCTGCCACTGCGGCAGGATGCCCATCAGGCTCTTGAACAACGTGGTCTTACCCATGCCGTTGCGGCCCATCACCGCGACAATCTCGCGCTTGGCGACATTCAGGTTCAAGTCATGGAGAATCTGGCTCTGCCCGTAACCGCAGGACAACTGGTCGATCTTGAACATGCGCGGCTCCTCAGTGGCCCAAATACACTTCGATAACTTTCGGGTTGCTTTGCACCGATGCCATGCTGCCCTCGGCCAACACTTTGCCCTGGTGCAGCACCGTGACCTTGTGGGCGATGCTTTTGACGAACTCCATGTCGTGCTCGATCACCAGCACCGAACGGCCCTGGCTGATGCGGTTGAGCAGCTCGGCGGTTTGCGCGCGCTCATTGACGCTCATGCCAGCCACCGGTTCATCGAGCATCAGCAACTCGGGGTCCTGCATCAGTAGCATGCCGATCTCCAGCCACTGCTTCTGGCCGTGGGACAGCAGGTCGGCCTGTTGTTGCAGCAGGTCGCCGAGAAAGATCTCCCGCGCCACCTCCTCCACCCGGGCGATCACCTGGGCGTTGCGCTTGAAGAACAGCGCGCCCCATACCTTGCGACCGGCCGGGTAAGACATCTCCAGGTTCTCGAACACCGTGAGGTTTTCGTAGATCGACGGGTTCTGGAACTTGCGGCCCACGCCGGCACGCACAATGTTGTACTCGCGCATGTTGGTCAGCTCCTGGCCATCGAACTGGATGCTGCCGCTGGTGGCGCGGGTTTTGCCGCAGATCAGGTCAAGCACGGTGGTCTTGCCGGCGCCGTTTGGGCCGATCACCACGCGCACTTCATTGCGGTCGATGTACAGGTTAAGGTTGTCGACCGCCTTGAAGCCGTCGAACGACACGGTGAGGCCTTCAATGGCCAGCACCGGTTTTTTCATTTCAAAGCCGACGGCGGTCATGGCTGGGTCTCCAGGATTTTGCTTGTGGCCTTGGGTGTTAACGGTGCGTTCACCGGGGTCGCCGCTACAGGTTTACGCCGCAACATTTTCGCCAGTGCCTGACGCCCATGGCTGTCCCACAAACCGGCGAGGCCGTTGGGGAAGTACATCACCACCGCGATAAACAGCCCGCCCATCAGGTACAACCACAACTCGGGGAAGGACTCGGAAAAGTAAGTCTTGCCGTAGTTCACCAGCAACGCGCCATACACTGCACCGAGCAGTGACATGCGCCCGCCCACCGCCGCAAAGATCACCATCTCGATCGACGGCACGATGCCCACGAACGAGGGCGACATAAAGCCCACCTGCAAGGCAAACATCGCCCCGCCGATCGCCGAGAACGCGGCGGCCACGCAGAACACGAAGATCTTGAAGCTGGCCACGTCATACCCGGAGAAACGCACGCGTTCTTCCTTGTCGCGCATCGCCATCAGCAACCGGCCGAGCTTGGAAGCAAGGATGAAGCGGCCAATGAAGATGCAGCCGAACAGCAACCCGGCGTTGATGAAGTACAGGATCATCTTCGCGCTGTCGGTGCGCAGGTCCCAGCCAAGCAGGGTCTTGAGGTCGGTGATGCCGTTGACGCCACCGGTCAGGCCTTGTTGGCCGACGATCAGCACCGTGAGGATCAGCGCAATCGCCTGGGTGACGATGGAGAAATACACATCGCCCACGCGCCGCTTGAACAGCGCCATACCGATGATGAACGCCAGCAGCACCGGCACCGCAATCACCGCCGCCAAGGTGAAGCTGAAACTGTGGAACGGCTGCCACAGCCACGGCAGCTCGGTGATCTGGTTCCAATCCATGAAGTCCGGAATGCCCGGTGTGGACTGGATCTTGGTGCTTTCGGGGTCCGAGGCTTCCAGTTTGAGGAACATTGCCATGCAGTAGCCGCCGACGCCAAAGAACACGCCCTGCCCCAGGCTGAGGATGCCGCCATAGCCCCAGCACAACACCAGGCCCACCGCGACAAACGCGTAGGTCAGGTATTTGCCGACCATGTTCAGGCGGAACGCATCCAGGGTCAGGGGGAATACCACCAGGATCAACAGCGCCAGCAACACGATGCCGATCAGGTTTTGCTGGCCGCCCAGCAGCTTGTCTAAAGCCTTCATCCGCTCGCCTCTACTTGCGCACTTTGATGGAGAACAACCCTTGCGGGCGCAGCATCAGGATCAGAATCACCGAGGACAAGGTGAGTACCTTGGCCATCGAGCCACTGAGGAAAAACTCCGACAGCGATTGGGTCTGGGCAATCACGAAAGCCGAAGCGATGGTGCCGAACAGGCTCTGCGCGCCGCCGAAGACCACCACCAGGAAGGTGTCGACGATGTACTGCGAGCCCGCCGTCGGCCCGGTGGAGCCGATGGTGGTGAACGCCGCGCCGGCCACCCCGGCGACGCCGCAGCCCAAGGCGAAGGTCATGCGGTCGACCTTGCGCGTATTGATGCCCACCGCGCGGCTCATCAGGCGGTTCTGCACCGTGGCGCGCACCTGCAGGCCCCAACGCGAGCGGTAGAGCATCAGGAAGATCGCGGCGGTGAGCAGCAGGGTCAGGGCCATCATGAACAGGCCATTGCGCGGGATCTCGATGGCATCGGTGAAATTCACCGAGCCCATCAACCAGGCCGGTGGTTCAGCGCTGACCTCACGGGCGCCGAACACCGAGCGGAAGGTCTGCTGCATCACCAGCGACAGCCCCCAGGTGGCGAGCAAAGTGTCCAGCGGGCGCTTGTACAAGCGGCTGATCATCGCCCACTCCACCAGCCAGCCAATCGCACCGGCCACCAGGAATGACAGGGCAATGGCGAAGAAGAAGTAATAGGGTTGAAAGCCCGGCGCAAAGTGCGCCGTGAGGCTGGAACACACGTAGGTGGTGTACGCGCCGATGGTCAGGAACTCACCGTGGGCCATGTTGATCACACCCATCTGGCCAAAGATGATCGCCAGCCCCAATGCCATCAGCAACAGCACGCAGAACACGGACAAGCCGTTGAACCCCTGCATCGCCGCGATGGCTCCAAATTCCGATAGCCATTCCATGATGATGGTCTCCTGAGCGCCAGGTTGAATTGCAATCTGCTTCCGCTTTAGGTGGGAGCGGGCTTGCTCGCGAATGAGGTGGATCAGTCAATACACCGGCGAATGACACTCCGCATTCGCGAGCAAGCCCGCTCCCACACTTAGGTCAGCGTCAAGACCGGGGTTATTGGTAGCCTTTGGGAAACGGATTCGGCTCGATCAGATCCGACTCGTAGATCACCTTGAACTGACCGTTGGGCTGCACTTCACCGATGCGCGACTTGCTCCATAGGTGATGGTTCTCGTGAATCTTCACGTAGCCTTCCGGCGCGGTTTTCAGCTCGATGCCAGGCGACGCGGCCACAACTTTATCCACGTCGAAACTGCCGGCCTTCTCCACCGCCGCTTTCCACAGCCACGGCCCCAGATAGGCCGCCTGGGTCACGTCGCCGATCACTGCGTCCTTGCCGTATTTGGCCTTGAAGGCCTCGACGAAGGCTTTGTTGTTGGGGTTATCCAGACTCTGGAAGTACTTCATGGAGGCATAGAAACCGGCCATGTTTTCACCGCCGATGCCGAGCAGTTCGTCCTCGGTGACCGACAGGGTCAGCAGGGTCTGCTTGGCCGAATTAACGCCCGCCGCGTTGAGTTGTTTGTAGAACGCCACGTTGGACCCACCCACCACCGCCGCAAACACCACATCAGGCTTTTTCAGCTTGACCTTGTTGATCAGCGAACCGAACTGGGTGTTGCCCAGCGGGTAGTAGTCTTCGCCGACCACGGTGCCGTGCAGGACGTTTTCGATGTGCTTGCGCGCAATCTTCATCGACGTGCGCGGCCAGATGTAGTCGGAGCCGACTAGGTAGAAGGTCTTGGCGCCCTTAGTCTTGGCGATCCAGTCGAGGCTGGCGAGAATTTGCTGGGTGGCTTCCTGCCCGGTGTAGATCACGTTTTTCGACTGTTCCAGGCCTTCATAGAAGGTCGGGTAGTAGAGCAGGCCGTTTTCCTTTTCGAAGATCGGTAGTACGGCTTTGCGCGAGGCCGAGGTCCAGCAGCCGAACACGGCGGCGACCTTGTCGTTGACCAGCAGCTTCTTGGCTTTTTCGGCGAAGGTCGGCCAATCGGAGGCCCCGTCTTCCTGGATCACCTTGATCTGCCGTCCGAGGATCCCGCCAGAGGCATTGATCTGTTCGATGGCCAAGCGTTCGGCCTGGATCGAACCGGTTTCGGAAATCGCCATGGTGCCGGTGGCGGAGTGCAACTGGCCGACGGTGACTTCGGTCGGGGTCACGGCGAGGCCTTCGTTATCGGCCAGCACGCCCTGGCTGAACAGAGCGGCCGCCAGCAATGACAGGGCCAACAGCGGTGTGGAGCGGATCAATCGTGGTGCCATGGGGCGACTCCTCTGCAATGAGGAGTCCAGCATGGCGGCAGAGGACTGGGGCGGGTATACGCAGCCTGACGTAACGGCGTACGTCATTTGACGTATGCCACTGCGCACCATTTTCGAGCAGGATCCCGCCCGCCCTGACAGCACCGATCAATGTGGGAGCTGGCTTGCCTGCGATGGCGGTGTATCAACCGACTTCCCCATGCCTGACCCACCGCCATCGCAGGCAAGCCAGCTCCCACATTTTGAATCGGGGCATGGAACTTGCTCATTAACACCCGCCCTCTTTCCGGAGTCTCCCGCCGTGCACCCTCCTTCCGGCACCCAGCGCATCGTCAAGATCCGCCGCGACTACAACACCTGGGTCGCCGACGAGACCATGGAAGACTACGCCCTGCGCTACACCCCCAAGTCCTTCCGCAAGTGGTCGGAGCTGCGCATTGCCAACACCGCACTCGGCGCGGTGTCGTTCCTGGCGCTGGAGGCCATCGGCGGCGTGCTGGCCTTGAACTACGGTTTTACCAACACCTTCTGGGCGATCCTCGCCATCAGCGTGGTGATCTTCCTCACCGGCCTGCCCATCAGCTATTACGCCGCGCGCTACGGCGTGGACATGGACCTGCTCACCCGTGGCGCCGGCTTCGGCTATATCGGTTCCACCATCACCTCGCTGATCTACGCCAGCTTCACTTTCCTGTTCTTCGCCCTGGAAGCGGCGATCATGGCGCTGGCACTGGAGCTGTATTTCCATATCCCGCTGGCCCTGGCCTATGTAATCTGCTCGCTGCTGGTGATCCCACTGGTGGCGTACGGCGTGACGCTGATCAGCCGCCTGCAACTGTGGACGCAACCGATCTGGCTGTTGTTGCTGGTGCTGCCGTATGGCTTTGTGGGGTGGAAGAACCCCGACGCCTTCAGCGACTGGACCAGCTTTGTCGGACGCAGCGGTGACGGCGGCGGCTTCAACCTGTTGGCGTTCTGCGCCGCCTGCACGGTGGCGTTGTCGCTGGTGACGCAGATCGGTGAACAGGTGGATTATCTGCGGTTCCTGCCGGAAAAAACTGCTGCCAACCGCAAGCGCTGGTGGGCCGCCCTGCTCTGCGCCGGCCCCGGCTGGATCATCCCCGGCGCTTTGAAGATGTTCGCCGGGGCGTTCCTGGCGTTTCTCGCGCTGCAACATGAAATCCCCATGGAACGCGCTGCCGAGCCGACCCAGATGTACCTGGTTGCGTTCCGCTACGTGTTCAGTTCGCCGGAATGGGCGCTCGGCGCCATGGTGCTGTTCGTGATCATTTCGCAAATGAAGATCAACCTGACCAATGCCTACGCGGGCTCCCTGGCCTGGTCGAACTTTTTCGCCCGCGTGACCCACAGCCACCCCGGTCGCGTGGTGTGGCTGGTGTTCAATGTGGCCATCGCGCTGATGCTGATGGAGTTGGGCGTGTTCGACGTCATCGACCAGGTGCTGGGGCTCTACGCCAATATCGCGATCGCGTGGATCGGCACGCTGGTGGCGGACCTGGTGATCAATAAGCCATTGGGCCTGTCGCCCCGGCACATCGAGTTCAAGCGCGCGCACCTCTACGATATCAACCCGGTGGGCGTCGGCTCGATGCTGATTGCGTCGTTGCTGTCGATCCTCGCCCACTTCGGCCTGTTCGGCGCCCTGGCCCAGGCGGCACCGCCCTTCGTGGCCCTGAGCACGGCGCTGGTGATGGCGCCGCTGCTGGCCTGGCTGACCCAGGGCAAGTACTACATCGCCCGCACCAGCGACGTGCAGTTGATTCACCCGGTTGCCCCCGCGACCCACGCGGTGTGCGGGCTGTGCAGCAACCCGTTCGAGACCGCGGACATGGCGTTCTGCCCGGCCTACAGCACGCCGATCTGCTCACTGTGTTGCTCGCTGGATGCGCGCTGCGGTGATCGTTGCAAGCCCCACGCCCGCCTGGTCACCCAGTTCGAAGGCGTACTGCGCTGGCTGCTGCCCAACACGATGATGCCGCGCCTGCACACACGCCTGGCCCATTACCTGGGATTGTTGCTCGCCCTGGTGCTGATGCTGGCCGGCGCATTGGCGTTGATCTACGTACAGGCGGCCCAGGGCTTGCCCCATTCGGAAACCCTGTACCAGGCGTTCTTCAAGGCGTTCCTGACCCTCTCGGTCCTGGCCGCCGTGCTCGCCTGGTGGGTGGTGCTGACCCGCGAAAGCCGTGGCGTAGCCCAGGAGGAATCCGACCGCCAAACCCTGCTGCTGATGCAGGAAATCGACGCCCACAGCCTCACCGACCAGGCCCTGCAGCAAGCCAAGGAAGCCTCGGAAGCCGCGAATGCCGCCAAGAGCCGCTACGTCACTGGGCTGTCCCAAGAACTGCGCACGCCGCTCAACAGCATCCTTGGCTTCACCCAGATTCTGCAGCGCGACAGCGCCATGCCCGAACAGCATCAGGATGCACTGGCGACCATCCTGCGCAGTGGTTCGCACTTGGTGTCATTGATCGACGGTTTGCTCGACGTGGCCAAGATCGAGGCCGGCAAGTTGCGCCTGGAACTCACCGAAATCCCCTTCCCCGAGCTGCTCCACGACCTGGAGCAGATGTTCACCCCGCAAGCTCACGACAAGGGTCTGCGTTTTCGCCTGGACTGCGTGGGCAAGATCCCGGCGGTGGTGCGCGGCGATGAAAAACGCGTGCGCCAGATCCTGATCAACCTGCTGGGCAACGCCGTGAACTTCACCGACAGCGGCGAAGTGCGCCTGCGGGTCAGTTATATGCGCGAGACCGCCAACTTCGAGATTATCGACACCGGCATCGGCATCGATCCTGGGCAGTTGGAGCGGATATTCCAGCCGTTCGAGCGCGGCGACCTGATGCGCCAGGACAACGGCGTGGGCCTGGGGCTGACTATCACGCGCATGCTGACTGCGTTGATGGGCGGCGAACTGCGAGTAACCAGCGAGCTGGACAAGGGCACCTGCTTCCAGGTGCGGCTGTTCCTGTCTCAGGTGCGCGCGCCGCAAGCGGTGGTGCATGTGGAGCACGACATCATCGGTTATCAAGGCGAGCGGCGGCGCATCCTGGTGGTGGATGACCATGTAGACCATCGCAAGGTGCTCAGCGGCATGCTCACGCCGCTGGGCTTCGAGGTGATCCAGGCCAGTAATGGCCAGGACGCGATCCGCCAGGTGGCGCTGCTGGCGCCGGACCTGATCCTGATGGACCTGTCGATGCCGACCCTGGATGGCTACGAAACCAGCCGCCTGATCCGCCGTAATGCGCTGTGCACCGCACCGATCATCGTGATCTCGGCCAACGCCTTTACCGACGACCGCGAACGCAGCATTGCCGCCGCTTGCAACGACTACCTGGCCAAGCCCGTGCGCACGCCGGAGCTGCTCGGGCGCCTGCAACAGCACCTGGACCTGCACTGGCTGCGGCGCACCCAGCGCTCGATACCGCCACCGCCTCCCCGTGTGCTGCCCGGCGCCGAAGACCTGGCGGTACTCGCCGAACTCAGCGCCATCGGTTACGTGCGCGGCCTGCACGAAAAACTCGACACGATCCTTGCGCAGCAGCCCGACACCGAGCCTTTCATCAGCAAGGTACGCGGGCTGCTCAAGGGTTTTCGCCTGGATGAACTCAACCGCACCCTCAAGGAGGCCGAAGATGAATGCACTCACCCGCAGCACTGAACCCGGCGTTGTGCTGATCGTCGACGACACGCCGGATAACCTGGCGATGCTCTCTGACGCCCTCGACGACGCGGGCTATATGGTGCTGGTGGCCCTCGATGGCCTCAGCGCGTTGAACCGCGTACAACGCCGGCGCCCGGACCTGATCCTGCTGGACGCAATGATGCCCGGCCTGGACGGCTTCGAAACCTGCCGCCGGCTCAAGGCGCAACCCGCCAGTGCGGACATCCCGGTGGTGTTCATGACCGGGCTGACCGACACCAGGCACGTGGTGCAGGGTTTTGAAGTGGGTGGCAGTGACTACGTGACCAAGCCGATCCAGACCGACGAGGTACTGGCGCGGGTGGCGGCACATTTGCGCACGTCACGTATTTTGTTGTCGGCGCGGGAGGCGCAGCAGCCGAGTGTGTTGACGCTTGAAGATGAGCCGGCGCAGAGGCTGCTGTCAGCCCGGTTTCAGTTGACCGAGCGTGAGGTAGAGGTGCTGCGCTGGGTGGCGTGCGGGAAAACCAATCGGGATATCGGGGATATTCTGGGGTTGAGCCCGAGGACGGTAAACAAGCATCTGGAGCATGTGTATGTGAAGTTGGGCGTGGAGACCCGCACGGCGGCCACCTCAGTCGCCCTGGCCGCCATCTGAATGTGTGTGAGGCCCGCTCCCCCATTTTTTGCTCTTCATCGTGGCTGAAATCGTTACCCGCCGAAGGTTTGTGAGGGCCGGCGCAACGTCGGATCAAACGGATTGATCCGGGGCCCGATCGCCGCCGCTTCGCGCTTCAACAACTCCACCACCATTGGCAACCGGCTCGGCCCCAGCCGATCGCTGATGGTCGCCACACTCAATGCCGCCACCGCATGTCCGTCACGATTGAGGATCGGCACCGCCAACCCCGCCATGCCTTCCAACACCCCGGTATTGCGTGCGGCATAGCCCAGGTTGCGCACGTTCTCCACTTCCGAGCGCAGCAGCACTTCGTCATACAGGTGGAAGTCCTTGAGCCGTGGCAAGTTGTAACGGATCACCGTCTCGCGCTCCTCCTCCGGCAAGAACGCCAGGATCGCCAGGCTGCCCTGCCCCACACCCAATGCCACGCGCCCGCCGATATCGCCGGTGAAGGTGCGGATCGGGTACGGGCCTTCGCTGCGGTCCAGGCAGATCGCATCGAAGCCTGAACGCGCCAGCAGGAACAGCGAATCACCCAATGATGCGCTCAGGCGCAACATGCTTGGCCGCACCAGGTCACGCAGGTTGCCGGTCTTGCCCGCATGCGCCGCCAGGGCGAAGAACTCCAGGCTCAGGCGATAGCGCTTGCTGCGTGCGTCCTGCTCGACCATGCCTTCGTCCATCAGGCTGCGCAGCAGCCGGTGAGTGGTGGGTTGGGACAGGCCCACCTGTTGCGCGAGCTGGGTAACGCGTTCGCCGCCCTCCGGCACCTGACCCAGGGTGCGCAGCAGCGCGAACAGCCGAGACACCGCACCGGCACCCACTTCTTTACCGCCATCATTTCGATCAGTGGAATCCATAATAACCAATATCTTAGTTAATTCCGGTGAGTGAATAAATTTGAAAATAGTAGTCCATTCAGTGAAATTCCATCTTCCGCCCATCCTAGTCTTCGTCCTAATCTGCGTCCACAGGGGCGAATTGAACAACTAACGGCAGCCGACTCAAGATCGAGCGCCAACGCACCGGCTACACCTCATTCGCATCTGCCCAAAACAAAAAAGCGCGTTTCGACGCGACTCAAAAAAGGTGGAACGCAGACATGGCATTTCTCCAACTCAACGCCTTGAGCAAACGCTATGGCGCCGTCGATGCGGTGGTCGCCACTGACCTTGCGGTGGAAAAAGGCGAGTTCGTTTCCCTGCTCGGCCCCTCGGGCTGTGGCAAGACCACCACGCTGCAAATGATCGCCGGCTTCGTTGATGTAAGTGGCGGGCAGATCCTGCTCGACGGCCGTGACATCACCCACGCCAAGCCCGCCAGTCGAGGCCTGGGCGTGGTGTTCCAGAGCTACGCGCTGTTCCCGCACATGAGCGTGCGCGACAACGTCGCCTTCGGCCTGAAGATGCGCAAAGTGCCGGCCGCCGAGATCGCCAGCAAGGTCAAGACTGTGCTGGAACTGGTGCGCCTGGCCCCCCACGCCGACCGTTACCCGCGTGAACTGTCCGGCGGCCAACGCCAGCGCGTGGCCCTCGCCCGCGCACTGGTGATTGAGCCGCCGGTGTTGCTGCTGGATGAACCGCTGTCCAACCTCGACGCCAACTTGCGCGAAGAGATGCAGTTCGAAATCCGCCGCATCCAGTGCGCCGTCGGTATCACCACCTTGATGGTCACCCACGACCAGGCCGAAGCGCTGTCCATCAGCGACCGCGTGGTGGTCATGCAAGCCGGGCGCGTGACCCAGATCGACGCACCGTACAAGCTCTACGAACACCCGCGTACCCGCTTCATCTCGGACTTTGTCGGCAAGGCTAACCTGTTGCCGGGCGACTACGACCTGTTGGGAAGCCCACAAGTACGTCACGAAAGCGGCGACGGCGAACTGACCCTGAGCCTGCGTCCGGAAAAGATCCAATTGGTCGACGCAGGCAGCGGCCGACTGCAAGGCAAGGTCCTCGACAGCTACTTTTTCGGCAGCCAATGGCTGTATCGCATCCACACCAGCCTGGGCGAAATCACCGTGGTGCGCAGCAACGACGGCAGCGCGCCGCTCGGTTGCGGTGCGGCGGTGGGCCTGGACTGGCAAGCCAGTCTGCTACGCGTGTTGGCGAAGGATGAGGTGCACGCATGAGCCGGGGCTACCTGTTGTCATTGCCCGCCCTGGTGCTGTTTGCCGGGTTGCTGATCCTGCCGTTGGGGCTGACCCTGGTGTTGTCGTTCAACGTGTTCGACTACCAGGTGGGCGTGAAGGCCGATGAATGGACCTTCGCGCATTACCTGTCGCTATTGAGCGACTCGTACTTCTACGAGATCTTCTGGCGCACCTTCTGGATCAGTGCACTGGTCACGCTGTTGTGCGTGCTGATCGGTGTGCCCGAGGCCTACATCCTCAGCCGCATGGGCACGCCATGGCGCTCGATCTTCCTGATCCTGATCCTTACGCCCTTGCTGATTTCGGTGGTGGTGCGCGCCTTTGGCTGGAGCCTGTTGCTTGGCGCAGACGGGTTGGCGAACCAGGTCATCCAGTTCCTCGGCGGGCGCCCGGTGAAGCTGCTGTACACGCCGTTCGCGGTGATCATTGCCCTGGTGCACGTGATGCTGCCGTTCATGATCATCCCGGTGTGGACCTCCCTGCAGAAGCTCGACCCGTCGGCTGAACAAGCCGCGTTGTCCCTGGGCGCCAGCCAGGCCACGGTGATGCGCAAGATCGTATTGCCGCAGGTCATGCCCGGCGTGCTGTCCGGCACCTTGATCGTGTTTGGCCTGGCCGCCAGTTCCTTTGCGATCCCTGGCCTGCTCGGCGGTCGTCGCCTGAAAATGGTCGCCACCGTGGTGTACGACCAATACCTCTCGGAACTCAACTGGCCCATGGGCGCGACCATCGCGGTGGTGCTGCTGTTGGTCAATCTGCTGATCATGCTGAGCTGGAACCGCATGGTCGAAGGCCGCTACAAAAAGTCCCTGGGGGTTTAAGCGCATGTCCAGAAACGGTCCTTTGGCCCTCGGTTTCCACGGTGTGGTGGTGCTGTTCATGATGGCGCCACTGGTGGTGGTGTGCCTGGTGGCCTTCACGCCGGAAAACACCTTGAGCCTGCCCACGTCGGGCTTCTCCCTGCGTTGGTTTCGCGCGGTGTTCGAGCGCGCGGATTTCATCCAGGCGTTCTATAACAGCCTCATTCTGGCATTCACCGCCGCGACCCTGGCCACCTTGATTGCCGTGCCAGCGGCCTTGGCGATCAGCCGGTACACATTCCCAGGGCGCAATTTTTTCAGCGCGTTGTTCCTGTCGCCGATCATCATCCCGCACCTGGTGCTGGGCGTGGCGATGCTGCGCTTGTTCGCGCTGATGGGCGTCAATGGCAGCTTCACCTGGCTGATGCTGGCCCATGTGGTGATCATCACCCCGTACGTGCTGCGCCTGGTGTTGGCCGCCGCGATTGGTATTGATCGCAGCGCCGAGCAGGCTGCCGAGTCCCTGGGTGCCAGCCGCTTTACGCTGTTTCGCCAGATCACCCTGCCGATGATCCTGCCCGGCGTGGCGGGCGGCTGGCTGTTGGCGTTCATCAACAGTTTCGATGAGGTGACGTTGTCGATCTTCGTCAGTTCGCCGGCGACCCAGACCTTGCCGGTGCGCATGTATGTGTATGCCACCGAGTCCATCGATCCGATGATGGCGGCGGTGTCGGCGCTGGTGATTGCATTGACAGCGGCCACCATGATCCTGTTGGACCGGGTCTACGGCCTGGACCGTGTATTGGTGGGGAAACACTGATGGCCCTGTTCAAACGCCTGGCCGAAACCCAGCGCCCGGCCCTGGCCTTCACCCTTGATGGGCAACCTGCCAGCGGTTTGCTCGGTGACACCCTGCTGACCGCCGTACTGACCTGCGCCGAACACCTGCGTGGCAGTGACTTCAGCGCCGAACGACGGGCCGGTTTCTGCCTGATGGGCGCGTGCCAGGATTGTTGGGTGCGGCTTGAAGACGGGCGCCGCGTGCGCGCCTGTTCGACGCTACTGGAAGAAGGCCAGGCCATCAGCCGCGATCCGGGGCGCCGACCATGAAGCCCGTGGTGATTGTGGGCGCAGGCCCGGCCGGAATCAGCGCGGCGCGCACGTTGCTCGACCACGGCATCAAACCTTGCCTGGTGGATGAAAGCTTGCGCGGCGGCGGGCAGATTTATCGACGTCAACCGCTGGGCTTTCAACGCACCGCCAAGCAGATCTACGGATTTGAAGCCCGCAAGGCCCAAGCCATGCACCGCACGATGGATGAGCTCGCCCCCCTGATCGACTACCGCCCTGAAACCCTGGTGTGGAATGCCGAGGACGGGCGCCTGGACATGCTCAACAACGGCCGCGCCGAAAGCATCGAGTACGCGCAACTCATCGTCGCCACGGGCGCCACCGACCGCATCCTGCCCGTGCCGGGCTGGACCTTGCCGGGCGTGTATAGCCTGGGTGCGGCGCAAATCGCGCTGAAGTACCAGGGCTGCGCCATCGGTGAGCGCGTCGCGTTTTGTGGCAGCGGGCCGTTGCTCTACCTGGTCGCCTATCAATACGCCAAGGCCGGCGCCAGGGTGGTGGCGGTGCTCGACAGCGCGCCGTTCAGTGCCCAGTGCCGTGCATTACCCGCGCTGTTATGGCAACCGGCGACGTTAGCCAAAGGCTTGTATTACCGCGCCTGGCTGACGGCCCATGGGATTCCCGTGCATCAAGGCGCCACGCTTCAACAGATCGACGGCGCGCAACGGGTCAGCGGCATTCAATGGGATGATCAGGCCTTGGAATGCGACGCCGTGGCCTTCGCCCACGCCCTGCGCAGCGAGACGCAGCTGGCGGACTTGCTCGGCTGTGAGTTCGCTTGGAGTGCCCTGAACCGCGCATGGTTGCCCCATCGGGACAGCGCCGGACGCAGCAGCGTCAACGGCGTGTACCTGGCGGGCGATGGCGCCGGAATCATGGGCGCGGATGCGGCGCAAATGGCGGGTGAACGTGCGGCGCTGGCCGTGCTCGAGGATTCGCGCATTGCCATCGATCACCGCCGCCCTGCTGTGCTGGAGCAACAACTGACGGCCATCCAGCGCTTTCGCCATGGCTTGGAAACCGCATTCCCGTTCCCGGAGGAATGGGCAGCCGAAGCCCCCGATGAGTTGATCCTCTGTCGTTGCGAAGAAGTCAGCGTCGGCGACGTACGTGCGGTGGTGGATGAAGGTCACTGGGAGATCAATCGCGTCAAGGCCCACTGTCGGGTAGGCATGGGCCGCTGCCAGGGCCGGATGTGCGGATTGGCGGCAGCGGAAATTGTCGCCGAACGCAGTGGTCGGGCCATCGAACACGTCGGCCGCTTGCGGGGCCAGGCGCCGATCAAACCGCTCCCGTTTGGCGTGGAGGTACAGGCATGATCGACGTCATCGTACTGGGCGGCGGGATCGTCGGCGCCTCGGCAGCGCTGATGCTGGCGCAGAAAAGCCAGCGGGTGGCGCTGGTGGAGCGGGATTTCTGCGGCTCCCATTCCAGCGGCGTCAACTATGGCGGCGTGCGGCGCCAAGGCCGGCCATTGCACCAGTTACCACTGTCGCAACGCGCCCACCAGCTGTGGGCGGACTTGCCGGGATTGATCGGCATTGACGGCGAATACGTGCGCTCCGGGCATTTGAAACTGGCGCGCAGTCACGCCGATTTCTCAGCGTTGCAGGCGTATGCCGAGCAGACACGGGGATTTGGCCTGGGTTTGCAGTTGCTCGACTACACCGCATTGCGTGCACGCTTCCCGTGGGTGGGTGATATCGCCGTAGGCGCCTCGCTCTGCCCGGAAGATGGCCACGCCAACCCACGTCTGGTGTCGCCCGCCTTTGCTCGCGCGGCGAAACACCGCGGTGCGCACATTTATGAACAGTCGCAGGTCACGCGTATCGAGCATGACGGCCAGCACTTCCAGGTGCACTGCGCCAACGGCCTGCATCTACAAGCGCCGTGGCTGCTCAATTGCGCCGGGGCGTGGGCAGGTGCGGTGGCCGAGCAGTTTGGCGAAGCAGTGCCTATGACTTCGGCATACCCGGCGATGCTGGTCACTGAGCCCTTGCCGGTAGTGATGGACGTGAGCACTGGCGTCGAAGGTGGTGGGATCTATGCACGACAGGTCGCCCGGGGCAATTGCATCCTCGGCGGCGGTCGCGGCTTTGCCCTCGGCCCGCAGCAAGCACGACCTGGGCAGGCCGCGGTGCTGGAGATCCTGCGCAATGCCGGCGAACTGTACCCATTCCTCAAAGGTGCCCAGGCCATCCGCACCTGGAGTGGCACCGAAGGTTACCTCCCCGATCATGAACCGGTGATCGGCCCCAGCAGCACTCAACCCGGCCTGCTCCACGGTTTCGGCTTTGCCGGCGCCGGGTTCCAGCTCGGTCCTGCGGTCGGTGAAGCCCTGGCAGAGATCGTCTGCGACGGAGCCAGCCGGCAACCCATCGAAGCGTTTTCCATCCGTCGTTTCCAAGCCTGAGAGGAAAAACATCCATGAACCCACGTATTGCGTTGTCCTGCTTGTCCCTCGCCCTGCTCGCCTCCACCGCGCACGCCGCACCCACGCTGTACCTGGGCATGAACGGCGGCACCATGGAGCGGGTGTACGCCGATAAGGTGCTGCCCGCGTTCGAAAAGGCCAATAACGTCAACGTGGTGATCGTGCCCGGCACCTCGTCGGACATCCTCGCCAAGGTCCAGGCCAACAAAGACAACCCGCAGATGCACGTGATGTTCCTCGATGATGGGATCATGTACCGCGCCATCGCCATGGGCCTGTGCGAAAAGCTGGCGCCAAGCCCGACCCTGGAACAGATCCCCGCCAAGGCGAAGATCAAGGAAGAAGCCGTGGCCGTAACCCTCGGCGTCACCGGCCTGGGCTACAACGCCAAGATGTTCAAGGAAAAAGGCTGGGCCGCGCCCACCTCCTGGATGGACCTCGCCGACCCGCGCTTCAAGGACAAAGTGGTGTTCCAGTCCCTGGCTTCATCCACCTTCGGCCTGCACGGTTTCCTGATGTTCAACCGTATCCAGGGCGGCGACGAAACCAACGTGGACCCCGGCTTCAAGGCCTGGCCGAAAACCGTCGGCCCCAATGTGCTGGAATACATCGCCAGCTCCGCGAAGATCTCCGAAATGGTGCAGACCGACGAAGCCGCGATCTTCCCGCTGACGCCCACCCAGGTCGCCACCCAGAAACTGCTCGGCGTGCCCATGGAATATGCGCAACCCAAGGAAGGTGCGGTGGTGCTGAACGTGGCTGAATGTGTGATTGCCCGTAACGACCAGCCGGAACTGGCGCAGAAACTGGCAGCCTTCCTGCTCACCGCCGAAGCCCAGGCCCCGGCGCTGGAAGAAGGTGACCAGATCCCATCGAACCCGACCACGCCGACCACCGACAAGACCCGGGCACGGGTCGAAGCCATGCAGGGTTACTTGCAGACCGCGATTTCAATTGATTGGGACCAGGTCAACCAGGCGCGGCCGGAGTGGAATGCACGCTGGAGCCGCTCAATCGAACGTTGACCGAAATCCCCTGTAGCAGTTGGCTTGCCAGCGCCCTACAAGGGGGTAATGGGCAGCGCGCGTTTGTGGGCGGTCTTCAGGTAGGCCTGCTCGACAATGGTTCTCACCCGCTCGCTCACCGGTTCGCCCATCAGGTAGGCGTCGATCTCTGCATACGTGCAACCGTAGGCATATTCATCCAGCTTGCCGGGTACGAGTTCTTCCAGGTCGGCGGTGGGGTGTTTGTGCACCAGGTTGTCGGGGGCGCCAAGGGCCGTGGCGAGCAGGCGCACCTGGGTTTTTGTCAGGCCTGACAGCGGGGCCAGATCGCAGGCGCCGTCACCGAACTTGGTGAAAAACCCCATCAAGGCTTCAGCGCCGTGGTCGGTACCGACCACCAGGCCGTCATGCAAGTTGGCCACGGCGTACTGGGCGATCATCCGCGTGCGTGCCTTGACGTTGCCCTTGATGAAATCGACATGGGCGGCGCTGGCTTCAGTGGTGGTCAGGCTGGCCATGAGGCCGTCGACGCTGGCGGCGATGTTGAGCGTGTCGATCTGGTCCGGGGTGATGAACGCCAGGGAGGCCTGGGCGTCGCTTTCGTCGGCCTGGGTTTTATAAGGCAGGCGCATGGCGATGAAGCGCGCGGCGTAGTCTTCGTCGCGCAATTGCGTCACTGCCAACTGGCACAGACGACCGGCCGTGAGGGAGTCAACACCCCCACTGATGCCCAGTACCAACGCCTTGCAGCCGGAGCCGCGCAAAGTGGCCTTGATGAAGTCGATGCGCCGCTGGATTTCGTTGGCCTCACCGCCCTTCACCAGCGTGCGGTCGATATTCAGTTCCTGCACGATACGGTCTTGCATGTCACACCTCCACGTGGCCGACGTTGAATACCTTGGCTGCATACTGCAAAAACGAGGCGTCTTCGCAGACGTTCTTGACCGGGTCGTCCGAGAATTTAACCACCGGTTCGCCATGCACCCGCACCAGCTTCATCACGATGCTCAACGGCTCCACGCCCTCCACATCGCAGGCCAGGCTGGTGCCCATGCCGAACCCGAACCGGGCCTTGCCACGCACGTGGCGCAGGATCGGCAGGCATTTTTCGAAGTTCAGGCCGTCGGAGAACATCAAGTCCTTGGTCATCGGGTCGATGCCCAGTTGCTTGTAGCGGGCCAGCACCTTGTCGGCCCAGACGATGGGGTCACCGGAATCCTGGCGCAGGCCGTCATACAGCTTGGCGAAGTAAAGGTCGAAGTCCTTGAGGAAAAAGTCGGTGCTGATGCAGTCAGTCAGGGCGATACCCAGGCGGCCACGGTATTCGCGCACCCAGTTTTCCAGCGCAGCGTTCTGGCTTTCGCGCAGCCGCCCCAGTTGCTGGTGCACCATCAGCCATTGGTGGGCCATGGTGCCGATCAGCGGCAGGTCGAATTCGTAGGCCAGGTGCGCGTTACTGGTGCCGACGAACTGACCGGGGAAGTCGCGGCGCATGATATCGACCACCTCGCGCTGGGCCTTGAATGACAGGCGCCGCCGGGTAGAAAAGTCGGACACACGCAGGTCGGCCAGCTCTTCGCGGCTGAGGTTTTTCTCCAACCAGTCGAACTTCTGGTAGAGCTTGCGGGTGACGTCTTCCAGGGTCACATCGGGGTATTTGTCGCGGTTGCGCAGCTCACTGACCAGGGCCAAGACCGGCTGTTCGAACATGATGCAGTGCAGCATCGGGCCAACCACGCGGATGTTAAGTTGGCCGTCGATTTCGCTGACGTGAACGTAACGCAGGTTGAAGCGGAACAGGCCGAGGAAACGCTCGTAATCCGGGGTGAGGTATTCGCGAAAGCGGGGGTTGAACAGAAAGCGCAGTTCACCTTCGCGCATGTGCAGCCCGGCCATTTTCTCAAGCTCGGCGCGCAGTTCGGGGATCAAGTGGCCGAGTTTCTCCTTGGTGCGGACGATGAAGTTGTATTCCACATCGACATTCGGGTGTTGGTGCAACACGGCTTGCATCATGGTGAAGGTGTAGTAATCGGTGTCGAGCAAACCCTGGATAACGGGCGTTTCGTAGTCGTAGGCACTTTCCATGGTGTCTCTCCTTAACGCGCGGCCATCGCGGCCAGTTCTTCGCGGGTGCTGCTGATGACGGCACCAGCCTTGAGCAACTCATTGACCGCCTGCACACCCCCCTCCTCCGTGATACCTCGGCATGCCGGCAAATGCAGGATCACCTCCAGGCCGGCCTTGAGCAATTGCAATGCGGTGGTCTTGACGCAGTAGTCCAGGGCCAGGCCGCCGACGATCACGCGGGTCACGCCTTGGGCGTTCAGGTACTCGATCACGCCGGTGGACAGTTTGTCGTGCAGGTCGTGGTAACAGGCGCCGTAGGGGTGCAGGTCGGGTTCAACACCTTTCCAGATGAAGTAGTCATAGTCATAGGGCGTAGGCAACGCGTCCAGCAAGGTGAAGCCCTCGGTGCCCGGTACGCAATGGCTCACCCAGGTCACATCGGCATGGGCCAGGCCGGTGGGTTGCAACATCTCGCTGTGCTGCGACACCACCCAGGGCGCATGCGGGGTGTGGGCATCCTTGCTGCCGACGCGATGGCCGGCCAGGCTGGCCATGTAGTTGAGCTCGGCACCGATCTGGTCGCCGCCGGCCACCGGCAATTCGTTGGGGCACAGTGGCGTGAAGCTCTTCTGGGCGTCGACATCGAATGAAGCAATGGCAGTTTTCGCGAGGGTCATGGCGGTTCTCCTGTGGCCTGGAAACAAAAGTACATGTCATGTACTTTCATTGCAAGAAACATTTGGTTATCTACGCTTGAGCCAGTACATGACATATCTGCTCGATTCGTTAGACTGTGCCCCACAGCTGTCTAGAAGGACGTCAACATGCCCCTTAGCCCCTACCTGCACACGGTCGACCTGTGCGTACTGTTTTACTGCCGCGCCGCTGGCGAACTGAAACTGTTGCTGAACAAGCGCGAGGCCGAGCCGTTCGCCGGGCATTGGGCGCTACCGGGTGTGGTGGTGAATGGCGATGTGCAAGATCTGAGCCTCCAGGCTGCGGTGGAGCGTTTGCGTGCAAGTGACAAGGTCGGGCTGAGCCTGGCCTGGAGCGAGCAAGTGGGTACGGTGGGCGATGCATTTCGCGACCCGCGCTGCTGGTCGTCGTCCACCTATTACCTGGCGATCGTGAGCGATGAGACGCAGTTGGGTGAGCACCAAGACTGGTTTTCACTGAAGGCAGTGGCCGATGGCAGCATCAAGCTGCCCTTCGATCACAACAGCATCGTGGCCGCCGTGCAGGAACGCTTGTTCTCCAAGTCGCTGTACAGCAGCTTGCCGCTGATGTTCCTGGGCAATGAGTTCAGCGCGCCGGAAGCGACCACGATTTTTTCCCTGGTGCTGGCGCGGCCGGTGTTGAAGACCAGTATTCGTCAGCGCTTGCTGAAGCTGACTGAGGCGGGGTATTTGCGCGAGACGGGGCGTAAAAAGCAAGGTGAAGGCGGCAGGCCCCAGGCAACGGTGGAAAACCTGAAGCCCGGGGATATTTATTTCTTCGACCGCAGTTTTGCCGAGTAAAACACTCGCTGCCGGAGTTCAATTCATCCAGTTGCCGCCGTCGACGTTGTAGGTCTGGGCCACCACATAGTCGGCCTCTTTGGAAGCCAGGAAGATTGCCATACCCGTCAAGTCTTCCGCCGTGCCCATGCGCCCAAACGGCACCTCCGTCCCTACGCGCTGCTTCTTCTCGCCCGGCGCCAGGCCCTCGTGCTTGGCAAACAATGCATCTACGCCATCCCAATGCTCCCCATCCACTACACCGGGTGCGATGGCGTTGACGTTGATCCCCTGCTTGATCAGGTTCAACCCCGCCGATTGCGTCAGGCTGATCACCGCCGCCTTGGTCGCGCAGTAGATCGCCACCAACGGCTCACCCCGGCGCCCGGCCTGGCTGGCCATGTTGATGATCTTGCCGCCGTGGCCCTGCCTGATCATCTGCCGCGCCGCAGCCTGCAGGGTGAACAGCGTGCCGGCGACGTTGATCGAGAACAGCCGATCGTAACTGTCGCGGGTGATGTCGACGACGGGCGCCAGGTCGAACAATGCGGCGTTGTTGATGAGGATATCGAGCTTGCCAGCCTGGGCGACCACCGCGGTAATTGCGCCGTCGATGGACGCCTGATCGGTGACGTCCATGGCGACGGCATAGGCCTGTGGGCCCAACTCAGCGGCGGTGGCCTGGGCCCGTTGCAGGTCGATGTCGGCGATGGCCACGGTGGCGCCTTCGGCGATGTAGGCCTGGGCAAAGGCGCGGCCGATACCACGCGCCGAACCGGTGATCAGTGCGCTCTTGCCTTCAAGTCGTTTCATGGAAAAGTCCTGTTGAAGTTATTTCGGGTAGCCGGCGCGTTTCATTTCGCGCTCGGTGGTGGACTGGGCGTCCAGCAAGGCCTGGTCAACCGACATACCGCCAGTCAACGCCGCCGAAAACAGCTTGCCGACCGAGGTGCCAATCGCCTGGAACTCGGGAATGGTCACGTACTGGATGCCCACGTACGGCACTGGCTTGGCCGAAGGATGCGCGGGGTCGGCGTGCTTCATCATCTCCAGGGTCACCTGGGCGAACGGTGCGGCCTTCAAGTACGCCTCGCTGTAGGTAGACTGGCGAGTGCCTGGCGGTACGTTGGTGATGCCTTCTTTGTCGGCGACCAACTGGATGTAGTCCTTGGATGTCGCCCAACTGATGAACGCCTTGGCGGCGTCCTTGTGCTTGGAGGTGGCCGGAATCGCCAGGGACCAGGCGTACAACCAGGACGAGCCTTTGTCGGTGACTTCGGTAGGCGCGGCGGCGAAACCAACGCTGTCGGCGACCTTGCTCTGGCTCTTGTCGGTGGTGAAGGAGCCGGCGACGCTGGCATCGACCCAGATCGCGCATTTGCCGCTGTTGAACAGTGCCAGGGTTTCGTTGAAACCATTGCTGGAAACGCCCGGCGGGCCATATTGCTTGAGGGTGTTGACGTAGAAGTTGGCGGCCGCCGTCCACTCGGGACTGGTCAGCTCGGGCTTCCACTGCTCGTCGAACCAACGTGCGCCAAAGGCGTTGGCCATGGTGCTCAGCAAGGCGATATTTTCACCCCAGCCGGCCTTGCCGCGCAGGCACATGCCGTATTGGCCTTTGTCCTTGGCGGTGAGCTTGGCGGCGAACTCGCCGAGCTGGCTCCAGGTAGGATGCGCGGGCATGCTCAACCCGGCCTGCTTGAACAGGTCGGTGCGGTAGTAGGTGACGGTGCTTTCGCCGTAGAACGGCAAGGCGTACAGGGTGTTGTTGACCGACAGGCCCTGGCGCACCGAAGGGAAGATGTCGTCGGCGTCGTAGTCGGGCGGCAGTTGAGTCAAGGGTTCCAGCCAGTGCTTGGCGCCCCACAATGGGGTTTCGTAGGTGCCGATGGTCAGCACATCGAACTGCCCGCCCTGGGTGGCGATATCGGTGGTAAGGCGCTGACGCAGCACGTTTTCTTCCAGTACCACCCAGTTGAGCTTGATGTCCGGGTGCTGCTCTTCGAACACCTTGGACAGGCGCTGCATGCGGATCATGTCGCTGTTGTTGACCGTGGCGATGGTCACGGTGTCGGCGGCGTGGCTGGGTATGGCCAGCGCCAGGCCGGAAAGCAGGAACAACGCTTGCGGGAGCTTGGACATAGCGGTTTCTACCTGTTGTTTTTGTTGTTGAGGGCCGATTACAGCAGCTTGACCAAGCCCCCACAAACGCGTGGAGGATGAGCGAGTGGTACTTTTTTAACCTTGGTGTGAAGGTTAAAAAAGTATCAGTGCCAGGCAAAACCAGGGGTAGCGCGCCCCTGTCCGAGGCGCGTATTTTGGAGCGATTCCAAGCATCATAAGAATCCCCGCCATGCCCATCAGCCGCGCCAAGCTGTTCGAGCACCGCCCCGCCGAACTCGAAGTGATCCTGCCCGAGCCAGAGCATTGCTTTCGCTGGTTTGAACACGACTACCCCTATGACCTGGCGCGCTGGAACCACCACCCCGAATTTGAAATCCACCTGATCCGTCAAGGCAGCGGCAAACTGGTAGCGGGCGACTACATCGGTGCGTTCAGTGCCGGGCATGTGGCCCTCATCGGCCCTGACCTGCCCCACGACTGGATCGGCGAACTGGCGCCGGGCGATTACCTGACCGGCCGCGATGTGGTACTGCAATTCGACGGCGCCGCCCTCCTCGCCCTGCGCACAACCCTGCCAGAGCTCGGTGACCTGCAACCGCTGTTCGAGCATGCCCGCCGCGGGCTGGAATTCACTGGCGACACCGCGTTGCAGGCTGCGCGCTTGATGGAAGCCATCGGCACCGCCCACGGTCTGCAACGCTTGATCCTGTTCCTGAAACTGCTCGATACCCTGAAGAACGCCCCGACGCAACAGGTCAAGGCCCTGGCCAGCCCCTGCTATGCGCCGACGCTGGATGCACGCAGCGCCGAACGCATCAACCAGGCGTTCGATTATCTGATGCGCGAGTTGACCGGCGATGTGCGCCTGTCGGTAATCGCACAGCAACTGGAGATGAGCGAGCCGGGCTTCTCACGTTTCTTCAAGCGCAACACCGGCCACGGGTTCATCGACCTGATGCGCAAGTTCCGTGTCCAGCGCGCCTGCCGGCTGCTGTTGCAAAGCGACATGTCGGTGGCGGACATCTGCTTTGAAGTGGGCTACGCCAACCTGTCCAATTTCAACCGGCACTTTCGCATCGAGATGCACCAGACGCCGAGCGAGTATCGACGGGAAACCGCGATGCATCTGTTCCAGTGCATTGAGAAAATGACACCCAGTCAATTCTGACCAAAAGGTCGACTAAATCGCGTTTTTTTCAGTTTGATCAAGCCATTGAGCAAACTTGGTACAGCCTGTGCAAACGTTTGCGGTACGAACTTGCCTGCCAAGTTCATCCTTACCCGAAGCATCGGGTTCAAACCGCGTACGAATAGGGATTTTCAATGCACTCCACCTCAAGGCGTCCTGCCCTCTTTGGTGTTTCCTTGCTACTGGCCGCCGTTACGGGAGTACTCAGCGCCCCCATTTTGGCGCAGGCCAAACCCATCGATGACTCAGCACAGGGCGAAACCCTCAGCCCTGAAGCCAGCCCGGCGAAAAAAGGCGTGTACCTGTCGGACTGGTTCAACCAGGACCTGACATTGATCGGCAGCAAAGACATTAGCTTCGGCCCCAAGCCGCAGGATGACATCTACCTGGAATACGAGTACTTCGGCCGCAAGGGGCCCTTCGAGTTGTACGGCTATATCGACGTGCCGAAGATCCTCACCATCGGTAACAGTAATGACAAAGGCGTGTGGGACCATGGTTCGCCGGTGTTCATGGAACACGAACCCCGTATCTCCATCGACTACCTGGCCGGCCGCAGCCTGGCGATCGGGCCATTCAAAGAATGGTACGTGGCGTTCGACTGGATCTACGACCACGGCAGCCGCAAGGAAAACCGCGCCAACACCCTGTACAGCGGCCTCGGCACCGACATCGACACCCATTCGCGGGTGAACCTGTCGGCCAATTTCTACGGGCGCTACCAGTGGGAAAACTACGGCGCCAGCAATGAATATTCATGGGACGGCTACCGCGCGCAAATGAAGTACATCGTGCCCATCGGCAAGTTTGATAACGGCGCCTCGCTGACCTACATCGGCTTTACCAACTACGATTTCGGCTCCGACCTGCACAAGGACAACCCGGCGCGAACCGCCAACTCCCTGGTGGCGACCAACGTGCTGCTGTACTCGTTTACCCACCTGCGCTTCACCCTGGTCGGCCGTTACTTCCATAACGGCGGCAACTGGGAAGACGGCAGTGAGTTGAATTTCGGCGAAGGCAACTTCCGCGCCCGTTCCGACGGCTGGGGTTACTACGCCGGCGTGGGCTACCAATTCTGATAAAGGAGCTTTAGATGAAAGCGTTTACACGTCTCTCAATAGCCATCGGCCTGGCCTTGCTGCCCCACGTGGTACTGGCTGATACACCTGCGCCGATCAAACCCAAGGTCATGCTGATCACCATGTTCGCCCCCGAGGCGCAAACCTGGATCGATCGCCTGGAACTCAAGCAGGAAGTGCGCGTGCCAGGACTGTCCGCCGAATACCCGGTGATCCGCTGCAACACCCAGGACGTGTGCCTGTTGGTCACCGGCATGGGCCAGACCAACGCTGCCGCGTCCACGCTGGCCTTGGCGTTGTCGCCCAAATTCGACTTGCGCAAGAGCTACTTCCTGATCGCGGGGATCGCCGGCATCAGCCCCAAACACGGCACCATCGGCACCGCCGCCTGGGCCCACTACCTGGTGGAGTTCGGCACCCAGTGGGAGCTGGATTCGCGGGACGCGCCCAAGGATTGGCCGACGGGCTACATCGGCATCAACACCAAAGGCCCCAACGAGAAACCCCCGTTGGATTACAAGACCGAAGTGTTCGAGCTGAACCCCAAGTTGCAGGCCAAGGCATTCGCCTTGTCGCAGAACGTCGAACTCACTGAAAGCAAGGAATCCGCCGCCTGGCGCAAACACTATCCCGCCGCGCCGGCCAACCAGCCGCCGCAAGTCACCCGCTGCGACACCCTGGCGGGCAACACCTGGTTTTCCGGTACGCGCCTGAGCGAACGCGCCGAAGTCTGGACCAAGCTGCTGACCGACAACAAAGGCGAATACTGCACCACCCAGCAGGAAGACAATTCCACCTACGAAGCACTGCTGCGCGCCAGCCGCGAAGGTCTGGTGGATATCCAGCGCCTGGCGGTGGTACGTGCAGGCTCGGACTTCGACCGTCCGTACCCTGGCTACAGCGAAGTGGACAACCTGCTGAAGTACGCGGATCAGGGCGGTTTTGTGCCAGCGCTGGAGAACCTGTACCGCACGGGCAACCCGTTGGTACAGGCAATCCTCAAGAACTGGTCAGCCTGGGAAAAAGGCGTTCCGCAGGCATGACCGACAGGATCAAGGCAGGAGGATGATTTTGTCTGCGCTGCCTTGATTCACCGCCTCATAGCACTGCACCCCATCGGCCAGCGCCACTTCACGCAGGCCGGTGGGCAGCGGCAGCAAGCCGTCATCAAAGAAACGTCCGAACTGCTCCAGCATCACCGCGCACTGCTCGCAGGTGTAGAGCAACGAATTGATCCCCACTACCGAGCCACCTTTGCGATACAAGGCCAGGGCGGGTAGCTGTACATAGCCATCCCCCGGCGCAGCGATGATGGCGATGCGTCCGAACGGCGCCAACGCGGAAACGGCCGCCGGTAGCCAGAAACCGGTAGTGTCGAAGATCACATCGGCACCGCCCTTGAACACCCCATTGACCTGCGCAGCGAGGTCTTCCGGTTTACCCAAGGTCATCGCGTCGAAACCTTGCGCCTGCAATACCTCGACCTGCTCCGGCCGGCGCACAGCGGCCAGTACCTGTGCGCCACGGATTTTCGCCAGGGCCAGGGTTGCGCTGCCCACGGCGCCATTGGCCCCCATCACCAATAGGCGCGTGCCCTTGGTCACGCCACTGCGTTCCAGCGCATCCCAGGCGGTGGTGTACGGCACACCGAGGCTGGCGGCCTGGGCAAAACTCAGATGGCTGGGCTTAGGCGCCACGCCGTTGGCCGACACGGTGAGGTATTGGGCGTGGGAACCGTCGGCAAAAAAGCCCAGGTCGCGGCCGGTGCCCCAGACTTCCTGGCCTACCAGGTCCTGCGGCCCCTCCACCACCACCCCGGCAAAATCGCGGCCGGGAATGCGCGGCAATGTGGTGTAGGGAAAGCGGCCGAGCACGTTTTTGACGTCGCTGGGGTTAAGACCGGCGGCCTTGATCTGCACCAGCACTTCACCGGCAGCCGGCACCGGGGTGGCGACGTCAACGAAGTGGAGGGCGGCGAGGTCACCGGTGGCGGAAAATTGCAGTGCGTTCATGGCCAATATCCATCGAAGTGAAAAAAGAGATCAGGAGAACCAGGCGGCTATCAGCTGCCGGCCCATGGGCCAGAGCTTTTCGCCCAGCAACATGCCCATCAGGCCCACCAGGGCGATGGCCGGCGGTGCGGGTGAACGAAAATCCAAGGCGCCGTAGATCACGCCGACAAACAAACCGATGGCGAGGGAAATCAGGTAGTTCATGAGGACCGTGCCTTAGAGGTGAATGCGCTCAGTGTAGAGAGCACCTTCCTGAAGCATCGGCCAAGTGCTTCAGGATTTCGGCCAAACCCTCAGTCGACGTAGTGCGAAGGCGCCACACCGAGTTCGCGGCGGAACATGTCGCTGAAACTGCTGGGGGAGTAACCGAGGGAGCGCGCGATGGCACTGACAGACTGGCCTTGGATCAACTCCGCCACTGCGGTGGCCAATTGCACCTGGCGGCGCCATTCGGCGAAGCCCATGCCCAAATTGTTCTGGAACAGTCGCGACAAGGTGCGCACGCTGGCACCGGCGGTTTCGGCATGATGTTCGAAAGCAACCTCCAGGGAGGGCGCAGCCATGATGGCCTGGCACGCAGTGATCAGCCGTCGGTCAGCGCCCACCGGCATGGCGATGCGGATCTGCGAACGCCGCGCCCGCTGCAACTCCAGCAAGGCCAGGCTGACCACGGCGCCGTAATACGCCGCCTCGCCGCTATCGCCCTCCTCCACCAGCGTGACGATCAACTCACGCAGCAACCCACCGACTTCGATCACCTGCACCTGGCTGTCCAACGTGGCCGCCAGTGCCGGGCGCAGGTAGATGTTGCGCATCTGCAAATCCGACACCACACGAATCCCATGCGCCACCCCGGGCGGCAGCCAAACGGCGCGTTGTGGCGGCACCATCAGGGCTTCGCGCGGTGTCTCGACCCACATCACGCCGCTCATGGCATAGAGCAATTGGCCCCAGTCATGGCTATGGGGTTCAACGTACAGCCCACGCGGATAAGTGCGCGCCAGGGGCTGCACGGGGACGGCGTGATCACTGAGGTCGGGAGGCGCAGCCAGGGCCATGGAGTGCACATCAAGCAAGGGTGAGCCGCCATGGTAATGACCACCGCCCGACAATCCGAGTGAATTTTTGCGACCCACGGGGATCATTGGCTTATACCGGCGCAGCTCGGAAGCGCGCGCCACCCGCTTGATCAAGGAGAGAGACAATGGATTCAACACAATTGGTCAACGGCAAGGCACGGATCGACTACACCCAGGACACCCTGTTCGGGCCGATTACCCGGCATGTCGAATGCCAAGTGAGCGTGCAACATCAACCTGGCTGGACGGTACTCAACGTGTTCCAACCGTTGCCGGACGATCTACGTGATGCGCAAACGGTGGTGTTGGCGCTGGAGGGGCGTCGCACGAGCGGGGTTGTAAAGCATCGTCGAAACCTGGCGGACCATAGCTTGCGGCTCGAACTCGAGCGGCAATAGGAGCCGGCAAGCCGGCTCCCGCAAACATGTCAGCTTTTGGCGGACTTGGCGCACTCGCAGCCGGTTGCCGCCGCACACGGCTCACCATGGGCATGGTGCTCCGCACAGCCCTGACAGCAATAGCCCTTGCCGTCCTTCATTACCGCGTCAGCTCCCAGCACACACTTGCAGTGTGGGCAGGCACAGGTTTTATCTGGCATGGTCAGACTCCTTTTTCATGGTCGTCCCGGTGCGGCGGGCGCCGGCACCTTAATCAGTGACTGCGGCCCGCCGGCGATGGTTCAAACCGTCAGTCGGTGCGGGTATTGCTGCGGTACATGAACACCAGGGCCAGGGCGAGGCACACCATCGCCACGATCCGCGCCCCCGACAACTCAATCGCCGGGTTGCCCAGCCAGCCAAAGTTGTCGATCAGCATGCCCATGCCCAATTGCCCGACGATCACCGCCACCGTCGCAACCGCCGTGCCGACGACAGGCACTGCGCCGACCATGACCATCATGTACACCACGCCGAACAAGGCCCCCGTGAGTTGCCATTTCGGCACCTCCAGCAAGCTCACCTCCTGGGCGGGCTCAAAGAACAGAATCAACAACGCGGTGACAATCGCCCCGACCACAAAGGTCACCAGGCTGCCGCGCAACACACCCACCGTCTGGCCCAAGCGACCATTGATGGCGGCTTGCACACTCAACACCGCACCTGCGGCGACCACAACAACCAGTAACAGAATCAGATTCATCGCCTTAACCTCGTGCAATCAGAACAAGTGCCACCACAATCAAGGTCAAGGCGATCCAGCGTTCGCCATTGACCCGCTTGCGCGCCGTGCCGAACCAGCCGAAATGGTCGATCAGCACGCTCTTGCCAACTTGACCCGAGAGAATCGCGATCATGGTCATCGCGATGCCGATATGGGGCGTGGCCAAGGTCAGCACCACCACATAGATCGGCCCCAGGAAACCGCCGATCAACTGCCAACGTGGCAGCTCGGAGAGTGCCGGGCCTTTTTGCGGGCCGCTGAACAACAGCAGCAGAAACAGGATGGCCGAGCCCACGCCAAAGATGCTCAATGTCGCCCACAAATGCCCGACCTGCACACCCAATGGCCCGAGCAGGCCGGCTTCAACCGACAATCCCATGCCAGCCAGTATCACCAGCGGCAAAAGCAGTAGCCGCAGGACATTTTTTTTCGGCTTGGCGTGCGCCACACCCTCAATGGAACTCGCTTGCATACATCACCTGCACATCAACAAAGGATTGGATGGCGCGCATTATCCGGTGGCAGTCCTATGCGATAAATGGGAGCATGCCTACAACACCTTTGCGCAAAACGCACAGCCTGGAGACACCATGCAAGGCTTGAATGAACTGAGCTTCAAGGCACTGCGCCTGTTCGTCGCCGTGCTGGACTTAGGCAGCTTTTCCGAAGTGGCGCGCCGTGAGGGCCTGGCGCCCTCCTCCATTTCCCGGCAGATCCAGCTGATGGAACAGGCCCTCGGCCAGCAGTTACTCTACCGTCACACCCGCGCAGTCAGCCCTACCGAAGCCGGACGCCTGCTCGGGCGACATGCCCGCTTGATGCTGGAACAACTGGAAGCCGCCGGCCAGGCGCTGCAGGAACAGGAAAGCGAGCCCAGCGGCCTGGTGCGCATCAATGCGCCGATGGTGTTCGGGCAGCGCCATCTCTCCCCTTGGCTGGGCGAGTTGTGCCGGCGTTATCCAAAACTGCAATTGGATATCCAGCAAACCGACACCTACGTCGACCCGCTGCAAGACGGCACCGACCTGCTCTTTCGCATCGGCGTGCTCAACGACTCCAGCATGCAGGCACGCATCTTCGCTCCCCAACGCTTTCGCATCGCCGCCAGCCCTGCCTACCTCATCCGACATGGCATCCCCAAGCATCCTGACGAACTGATCAACCACCAGTGCCTGGCCTACAAAGGCATCACCGGCCAGCAACGCTGGTTCTTCCGCAAGGGCCAGGGCGACTGGGCACCTTATAGCGTCAAGGGCCCGATCACCGGCAACCATGCCGACACCCTCACCCACGCCGCCGAACAAGGGTTGGGACTGGTGGTGTTTCCTTCCTGGTTGATTGGCGACAGTTTGCGCGCGGGCACTTTGCAGGCGGTGCTGACGGAGTACGAAGTGGCGACAACATTGGAGCCGCAGCAGATTGCAGCCCTGTGGCCGGGGAGCCGACGGTTGTCGCTGAAGGTGCGGACGGTGATTGATTACTTTGTAGAGTGCTTTGGCGGGGTGCCTTATTGGGATCGGTGAGCTTTGTTGCGTCTATCCAAACACCCATTGCCCAATCAGCCAGGCATTCGCCCCACTGATCAGCGCAAACAGAAACCACGCCAGCAAGCGTGTTGGCAGCCGATTCACGAACGGCCCCATCAGCTGTTTGTCGCCGGTCATGCGAATCAACGGATACAGCGCAAACGGCAACTGCAGGCTGAGCACCACCTGGCTGAGGATCAGCAATTTGCCAATGGCATCGTCGCCCATCAGCCATACCCCCAGGAACGCGGGGATCAACGCCAGCCCACGGGTGATCAAACGCCGTTGCCAGCAAGGAATACGCAGGTTGAGGTAGCCCTCCATGATCACCTGCCCGGCGATGGTGCCGGTAAAGGTGGAACTCTGCCCAGAGGCCAGCAAGGCAATGCCAAACAGGATGCTGGCGAAGGCACCGCCGACCAATGGATCAAGCAGGTGATAGGCATCCTGGATCTCGACCACGTCGGTGTGGCCAGTCTTGTGGAAGGCTGCGGCGGCGAGCACCAGAATCGCGGCGTTGACCAACAAGGCCAGGGCCAACGAGCCAATGGTGTCGATACGCGCCAACTTGACCGCGTCCTGTTTGCTGGCCAGATCCTTGCCAATCAGGCGAGTTTGCACAATGGAGCTGTGCAGGTAGAGGTTATGCGGCATCACCGTGGCACCGAGGATGCCGATGGCCAGGTACAGCGGTGCAGCATCGCTGATGGCCGACAGTGACGGAGTAAAACCGCTGAACACGTCAGGCCAGTACGGTTTGATCAATACCAGTTCGATGAAGAAACACACGCCGATCGTCGCTACCAGTGCCAGCATGATCGCTTCCAGACGACGGAAACCCCGGTTCTGCAGGGCCAGGATCAGCAGCGTGTCGAAGGCAGTAATGACAATGCCGGTGGTCAGCGACACCCCCAGCAGCAAGTGGAATGCCAGGGCACAGCCCAGCACTTCGGCAAGGTCGGTGGCGACGATGGAGATTTCCGCCAACACCCACTGGGTGCGTGCAGACCGCCTGCTGTAGCGCTCGCGGCATAGCTGCGCCAGGTCCTTGCCGGTGGCGATGCCCAGCCGCGAGCACAGGCACTGCACCGCCATCCCCGCCAGGCTGGCCAGCAGCACCACGAACAACAGGTTATAACCGTAGCGTGAGCCCGCCTCGATGGCCGTGGCCCAGTTGCCGGGGTCCATGTAGCCAATGGAGATCAGCAGGCCTGGGCCGGCGAACATCAGCGCGCGCTTGAAAAACGAAGCCTTGGGATCAACGGCAACGGAACCGGCCACTTCCGGCGGGCAAAATGGGGCAGTAGCGATTTTTGGCAGGCTGAATTTCACGCGGTATCCCAGGCAAACACTCTCGATAGAGGCGCAGCTTATCAGTCGGACGCGACGGTGCGCATCACCGTGTCCCGCGGCAGGTCGAACGCTTCGACCACTTGCACCACCAGGTCCATCTCCTGGTTCAGCGCTTCACGCTCCATGCGCTGGCGAATCACGCCGACCACCAGCACCGCCAGCGTGGTGATCGAATACGCCGGGCCGGAAAACGCGCGCACGCCGCTGACCAACAGCATCGCCGCCGCCACCGCCTGCCCCACCACCGGAATCGCCGTGGCCGCACCGCGACGCAGGATAAACCCGGTCAGCCCGGCCAGCGCCGTACCGCTCAACGCGGTGGTGGCCGACCGGCCTACGTCAAAACGACTGAACAGCCCCTGCTCCTTTTGCGCGGCGGCCTTGAGTTCGGCGTCGAATACCTGCCGATCCGCGCTGCTGAGCTTGTCTTTGTACTGTTCGATGAGTTTTTCGGCGACCTCGGTTTCAAGATCGGCCAGCGCGACACTATCAAGAGGCTCATCGAACTTGATCCCCAGCCGCTGCACCACATCTTCAGCGATCTGGCGGTAACTCACGCCATGGCCTCGGGCCAGGTTCATAAAGGTATCGCCGCCCATGCGCTGCAACTCAATCGCCAGCTTGAGCGGCTCGCGCGCAGTGGCGTCTATGGATGCACTGCGTTTTTGCGCCATCAGTTCGGCGAGGAATTTCAACTCTTCAGGTCGCGCCTGTACCAACGCCGGGAACAACTCCGCGTCCTCTTCGGCAAAACGCACTTCAGCGCTGCGCTGGTCGGAGCGGATCATGCCGCGTCGCTCGTGCAGCAGGTCGGTGTACTGCACCACCGTCTGCAACTGCGGCCAATAGGCGGCGTGATCGAAGGTCGCCAGGTGCACGTTGGTGACCTTGGCCTTGAGCGCCGGCGTCACCGGGATCGCATAGCGACCGATGCAACGCTCAGTATCCGGTTTCAGCGCCAGCGCCCAGTCTTTGCTGGAGTGGCAGTTGATCACGCGCCCGTTGAGCGGCGCTGATACATCATCCCACGGGCTCGACGTACAGATTGCCCCGCCCATCAACAGCAGATTGTCCAATGGCAGTTCGCGGGCGGTGTCGGGGCTGGCGAGCAGGCTCTTGACCAGAATGCGTGCGCCAAGGGAATGGCCGATCAGGTTGATACGCCGGACTGCCAGGGACTCGCTGTGCAGGTAGTGAGCCAGTTCCGGCAGCAGGCTCCTGGCGACCTCGTCCACACGGGCCTCGACGCTTTTGTAGTGGTCGAGGAAATACGCAATCGCCTTGCCCAACCCGACAGTCGCCGCGCCCAGGCTGCCGCCGCCGAGCATCGCGCCGATCACATCCTTGAACGGTGCAAACAGGTTCTCCAGGAAATGCCCCGCCGGCCAGAACAACATCAGGTTGGTGGAGCCTTCGATACCCGCCAACTGTGCCTTGAAGCTGCCCAGTTGTTGCCGGTTGAAGAACGCCGAATAGCCGTGGACATAGAGATTAAGCACATCGCCCTGAGGCTCACCGCACATCAGGAACGTGGGCTTGCGGGTGCGGTGCATTTCATCCCACTGGTGTTGCATGGGCCGGTGACTCCGGGTGACAAGGGACGGCGATAGTAACAAAGGCCACGGCTCAACGTCGTACCGCTGGGGGAAAAGGCACCACGTTGGCCCCCCCTTTCTTTCAGAAGATGGAAGCAGCCTTGGACTTGGCCAGGTAACGCGCCGGTGAATCGCCCAGGTTACGGCGAAACACCGAGGTGAACGCGCTGGAGCTGCTGAACCCCAACTCGAACGCCACATCGGTAATGGACGAGCCATGACTGAGCCGCGCCGTCGCTTCCAACAGGCACACCTGCTGGCGCCATGACACAAAGGTCATGCCGGTGCATTCACGGAAGTTACGGGTAAAGGTGCGCCGGCTCATGCTCGACCAGTCGGCCATCTCGCAGATGGAAATTTTCTGCGTCGGTGCCTCAAGGAAACGCTGACAAGAACGGGCCAGCCGCGCTTCGGAGGGCAATGGCGCACTGAGGGGCAACTCGGGCATGGCGCCGATTTCATCGATCAGCAGGGTCAGCACACACCGATCGCGCACGCTCGGCGACGCCGATGGCCCAATCGCCAGCGCCGCCTCCAATAGATGGCGCAACAGCGGCGAGACGCCAAACACCTGGCAATAGTCCTGCAACCCAGCGCGTTGGGCCGCGTCGTCATTCAGGTAGGTATTGAGCATCACCACGTCGCCGCGCATGTGCATCTCATGGGATATCCCGGCCGGCACCCAAATGGCGCGCTGCGGCGGCACGACCCAATTGCCGAGGTCAGTGAACATTTTCAACGCGCCGGTGGACGCATAGGCGAACTGCCCGCGCCGGTGGGTATGCCGTGGAAACACCGTACCGGACGGGTACTCGCGCAGCGTCACCACCGCTTCGGGGCTATCGGGTTCATAAGGAGAAAAACTGAAGGTCGGTGGCATGGCCCAATTTTGTCAAAGTATGACCTGACATAGCAAGCGGGCCATCACTCTGCCACCTAGAATCGTCGCTCCCCAAGTTGGGTTCATATCGAAGGGATATTCGGAAAATGAGTGGCAAAAACTACTTGGACGTAAGCGTAGACGGCGCCGTTTTGATGGTGGGTCTCAACCGCCCGCAGAAGCGAAACGCGATGTCTCTGGAAGTGATGCACGAACTGCGCGATACCTTCACCAACATACCCGACGGCATTGGTGCCGCCGTGCTCTACAGCACCAGCCAGCATTTCTGCACGGGGTTGGACCTGTCGGAAATCCGCGACCAATCGGTCATCGATAACGTCCAGGCCTTCCGCGAATGGCACAAGACCTTCGAACTGATCCAGTTTGGCAAGGTGCCCGTGGTAGCCGCCATTACCGGTGCCGCCATCGGTGGCGGCCTGGAAATCGCCACCGCCTGCAGCTTGCGCGTGGTGGATGACAGCGCCTTCTTCTCGCTGCCCGAAGCCATGCGTGGCCTGTATGTCGGCGTCGGCGCCTCGGTACGCTTCCCACGTATCGCCGGCATCGCCCTGATGACCGACATGATGCTCACTGGCCGCACGCTCTACGCCAAGGAAAGCTATGAACGCGGCGTGGCCCAGTACCTGGTGCCGGTCGGCCAGGCGTTACTCAAGGCCACCGAGTTGGCACACAAGATCGCCGGCAACCTGCCCATGACCAACTACGCGGTGACCCATGTGTTGCCACGCATTGTCGATCAGAGCCAGCAGGACGGCCTGATGACGGAAGCCTTGATCGCCGCCGTGGTGTCTTCCGACATCCGCACACAGGATCGCCTGGCCGACTTCCTGGATCGCAAGAAGGACAAGATCCAGACCGCGCCAGCGGTGTAACTCCCGGTCGTGAACGTTGCCGGGCACACCTCGGCAAACCATGGATGGCCGTCACAACTCACTATTAACCCGGTGAAACCATGTTTCAGCACAGCACTCAAGACGATCTTTATCGCAGCAATGACGCGACCGATGAACGATTGATCAAAATCGAACGCAGCTGGCATAAACGCGCACAGATCAAGCTCGATTCCCAACGCCCGGATATCCAGCTGGACCTGCAGGCGCCGGACTTTCTCGAGGCCCTGTTACCTTTCGCCCATGACCCGCATTACCAGGCTTACCCCCATGCCCTGAAGCTGCTGATCCTGTCGGCCGGCTGGGTGATCTACAACCAGAAAACCATCGCCATCGAAACCGAGATCATTTGCCCGTCCTGCATCGACCTGCTGCAGCTGGGCTCGCGCCTGAGCTCCGCCAGCGCCGCGACGATTTCTGAAACCCTGGCGGATGAGGCTTATCACACGCTGTTTTCGATCAACATGTGTGAGCTGGCGATCACCCAGCGCGGCATGCGCATCAAATGGCCGGAGCTGGAACTGACCCGCCACCTGAGCCAGGCCCAGGCCACCTTGTCCGAGGCGGATTTCAAGATCTATCGCCTGGCCTTCTCGCTGGTCTCGGAGACATTCATCAGCGACTACCTGGCCGACCTCAGCAACGCGCCGGACATCCAGCCGGTGTTCCGCCATGTGGTAGCCCTGCACAAAAAAGACGAACTGGTGCACAAGCACATCTTTCCGCTGTTCGTGCAGCAGGTCGTCGGTGGCTTCACCGCGCAGCAAACCGCCTTGTTCACCCGCGGCATCGCCAACTCCATCCGGATCTTCCCGATGCGCGAGATTTCAGCGTGGCGAATCATCCTGCCGCAACTGCTCGAAGTATTCGGCGATCCCTCGCTGCTGCTACCGACTCAATTTACCGAGACCGGCGAAGCGGACTACTCGGCCATGCCCGAGATCCTCAGCTCCATCGGCATACACCCCGAAGCGGTGCTGCCCGAGTTACAGGTGATGAACGAACCGGTCACCACCGCTTGAAACCAGCGTGCTGCTGATCACTACAAATTCAATAGAGTAATTGTCATGTGTGGATACATTGGCGTCTTTGCCAAACAACCTCGTGCGTTCAACCCGAACATGTTCGATGCCGCCCTGCGTGCCATCCATCATCGCGGCCCGGACAGCTCCAGCCAATGGTTCGACCCCAAGGGCCAAGCGGCCTTTGGTTACGTACGCCTGGGCCTGGTCGGCCTGGGTAACGGCACCCAGCCTATCGTTGCCGACGAAGGCGACCTGGTGATGATGGTCAACGGCGAGTTCTATGACTATCAACGCATCCGCACCGAGCTGGAAGGCTACGGTTGCCGCTTCAAGACCTCGTCCGACAGCGAAATCGCCATGCACTTGTACCGCCGCCATGGCGTGCGTGGCCTCAAACAACTGCGCGGCGAGTTCACCATCCTGATTTTCGATCGCCTGCGCAAAAAGCTGTTTGCCGTGCGCGACCGGGTGGGTGTCAAGCCGCTGTACTACACCGAACATGAAGGTGCCTGGTACTTCGCGTCCGAGATCAAAGCCTTGCTTGCAGCCGGCGTGCCGGCACAGTGGGACCACGAAGCCTACGCCAATCGCGGCTTTATCCTGCGCGACCGTACCGTGTTCAACAACATCCGCAGCGTGAAACCGGGTTGCTGGATTATCGCCGACGAAAGCGGCCTGCAGACCGAACAGTACTGGGACTGGGACTTCCCGGATGCCGAGGCGACCGAACAGCGCAGCGAAGCCGAGATGATCGAGTTCCTGCGCAACACCATCGAGGAGTCCGTACGCCTGCGCCTGCACGCCGATGTGCCGGTGGGCGTGTGCCTTAGCGGCGGCCTCGATTCGTCGGCCATGCTGGGCATCGCCACCGAGTTGACCGGCCAATCTTTGCAGGCGTTCCACTTGTCTTTCGAGGGCGAGCAAGCCTACGACGAACGCCAGTACGCCGAAGTGGCCGCCCGGCATAACCGCGCCCACCTCAACGTGCTGTCGGTGAACTCTTCCGACATGGCGGACAACTTCGAAAATGCCCTTTGGCACGCCGAAATGCCCTTCGCCAACGCTCACAGCGTGGCCAAGTACCTGCTGTGCAAATACGTGCAGAACCAGGGCATGCGCGCCGTACTGACCGGTGAAGGCGCCGACGAAGTCTTCGGCGGCTACCCGCATTATCGTCGCGACATGGTGCTGTACAACCATGAAAACCAGGACCCGTCGGCGATTGCCGAACTCAGCCGACGCCTGCACGCCAGTGAAGACCGTTACCTGCCTGGCGGCAAGAATGACGTGAAATGGGTACAGGACGAGCTGGGCCACGGCGTGTCCTGGCTGCAAACTCAATCGGCGTTGTTCGGCCCCCTGGCGCAACTGTACAGCGACGATTTCCGTGAGCGTTTCAGCCATACCGATGCCTATCGCGAGTTCTACGACCGTCTGAGCCCACGGGCACTCAACGGCTGGGAGCCGGTGAACCGCTCGTTGTACATGGTCGCCAAGTCCAGCCTGCCCAACGTGGTGCTCACCTCCCTGGGTGACCGCATGGAAATGGCCGGCAGCCTGGAAGGCCGCCCACCGCTGCTCGATCACCAAGTGATCGAGGCCGCGTGCCGCCTGCCGGTGAACATGAAAGTACGCGGCGCCACCGAAAAGTACGCCCTGCGCGAAGCCATGCGCCCTTACGTGCCCCAGGCTGTGCTGGATCGCAAGAAGCAGTACTTCCGCGCGCCACCGGCGTCCGAAAGCCCGCAATCGAAGCTGTATGAAATGATCAACGATGTGTTGAGCGGCCCGGCATTGAATAACGTGCCGTTCTTCGATCCGCGTAAAGTGCGCGCGTTGCTGGCAACCCTGCCAAGCTTGTCCACCGCCCAACGCGCCTCGGCAGACAACCTGCTGATGGAAATCGCCGGGCTGTGCCTGATGCAAAAACGCTTCGCCTTGAACTGACTTCCTGGCGGCACATCGCGATCGCGCTGTGCCGCCTGACCCAAGGAGGGTCCATGCTGAAAAAACATTTGTTTCTGGCCGTGCTCGTTACCCTGGTGTGGGGGGTCAACTTCCCGATCACCAAACTGGGCCTGCGCGCCATCGATCCGTTTGTACTCACGGGCATCCGCTTTGCCCTCGCCGCCCTGCCCCTGGTGTTCTTTATCAAACGCCCCGCCGTCAAGTTCAGCTACGTGGCCGCCTACGGCTTTATCTTCGGGCTGGGCATGTGGGGCGTGATCAACTACGGCATCCAGGTGGGCGTGAGTCCCGGTATTGCGTCGTTGATCATTCAGCTCAGCGTGTTCTTCACCATGGGCTGGGGCTTTGTGCTGTTCAAGGAGAAAATCCGTGGTGCGCAGATGATCGGCGCCGTGCTGGCCTTGATTGGCCTGGCCGGGATCATCTCCACTCAGGAAGGCAACCATGCGGTGCTGGGCGTCCTGCTGATCGTACTCAGTGCGGTGGCCTGGAGCGTAGGCAACGTGATCATCAAGAAATCCGGGGTCAAGGAGATCTTCTCGTTCATGGTCTGGGCCAGCCTGATCCCGCCGATCCCGCTGTTCCTCACCGCCTGGCTGATGCACGGCAGCGCGGCATTCGAAGGTTTGCAAAGCAGCCTCGACCTGACGGCGATCCTCTCGATCCTGTTCCAGGTCTACTTGGCCACGCACTTTGCCTACTGGGGCTGGAACTCGCTGCTCAAGCTGTACCCGGTGTCCACCGTGGCGCCGCTGTCGTTGCTGATTCCGGTGTTCGGTATCACCAGTTCGATGCTGATCCTCGACGAGCGCATTTCCACACCGAACCTGATCTCGATCGGGATCATCATTGTTGGCCTGGCGGTGGGCCTGTACCGCAGGCCAGTCAATCTCGCGCCCGTGGAACCGCAGCCGATTGCCCACATGGATAGATAGTCATGGCATGAATTCAGGATTTTGTTCGCGTATGGGCTGCGCGAGCACCTGCATGACTCGCCGGCGATAAAAGTCGCTCATCGCGTGCAAACCTCAGGCCACGGGGGCTGGGACGATGAGTTCCAGATCCCCGACGCCCTGGCCGGCGAGCAGCATTGCCTTGAGGTCAGGCGTTCGCGACCGCGTTCAGCAGGCAAAATTGTCGATCTTGACCTGACCATCGGGAAACGTCGCAATGATTTCCAGCTCGCCGCCCATCGCACGGATATAGTCGCGCAACGTGCTGATGTACATGTCGGTGCGCCGCTCCATCTTGGAGACGGCGGCCTGGTTGATATTCAATGCCTAGGCCAGACTTTGCTGGCTCAACTGCTGAGCTTTGCGCAGCTCATGCAGAGGCATTTCCTGCAGATGTTGCTGGACCAGCTGCTGCGCTTCAGCACGCGCCTGCGGCGTCATGCGAGCTTGAAGTTCAGCGAATTGCTTCGCCATGGGTACGGCCCTCTTTACGCAATGCTTCCAAATGCACGTCATACAGCTTTTCAGCCACAGGGACGTGCTCCTCATACCACCGGTGCCGAATTCATCCATGTACTCAATGTTCCAACCCATGAAAATATTCCACCCAGGGAATATAAACTCAAGAGCCTAAAACTAGAAGATGAAGTGGCCTGGCTTCCACTCGCAGGGGTCGGCAAATTGTTTGTACATCCTTCAGCAACGACCCCAGTGCGCTCAGTCCCTTGTAAAAACGTTGCTCCATCACACGCATACGCGGCAAAAACACAATTATCGAAATGTAAAAGGCGCTCTAATACCCGTCTGTTGATTGGCTTTGAAGATCCTGGAGTTCCTAATGCCCCATGAAGGCAACCTGTTACAAGCAGCCGTGGTGTTCCTGCTCGCCGCCGTGTTGACCGTGCCCCTGGCCAAACGCCTGCAATTGGGCGCGGTGCTGGGCTATCTGTTCGCCGGTGTGATCATCGGCCCGTCGGTGCTGGGCCTGATCGGCAACCCGCAAAGCGTCGCGCAGTTCTCCGAGCTGGGCGTGGTCTTGCTGCTGTTCATCATCGGCCTGGAATTGTCGCCCAAGCGTTTATGGGTGATGCGCAAGGCCGTGTTCGGCGTAGGTCTGGCGCAGGTGCTGCTCACGGGCCTGGTGATGGGCGCGGTGGCGTTGTGGCTGTTCGGCCAGTCGTGGAACAGTGCGATCGTGCTCGGTCTGGGCCTGGCCTTGTCATCCACCGCGTTTGGCCTGCAAAGCCTGGCCGAGCGCAAGGAGCTGAACCAGCCGCATGGCCGCCTGGCCTTTGCGATTCTGCTGTTCCAGGACATCGCCGCGATCCCGCTGATCGCCATGGTGCCGTTGCTGGCCGGCAGCGATCACCCGACCACCGAAGCCCAGGGCCTGCAGCATGTGTTGCAGATTCTCGGCAGCATTGCGGTGGTGATCATCGGCGGACGCTACCTGTTGCGGCCAGTGTTTCGCGTCGTCGCCAAGACCGGCCTGCGCGAAGTGTCCACCGCCACCGCACTGTTGGTGGTAATCGGCACCGCCTGGTTGATGGAACTGGTGGGCGTGTCCATGGCCCTCGGCGCATTCCTCGCCGGCCTGCTGCTGGCGGACTCGGAATACCGCCACGAACTGGAATCCCAGATCGAACCGTTCAAGGGCCTGCTGCTGGGTCTGTTCTTCATCAGCGTGGGCATGGGCGCCAACCTCAGCCTGCTGCTCAGCTCACCGCTGGTGGTGATCGGCCTGACGCTGCTGCTGATCGGTTTGAAACTGCCGCTGCTGTATGCCGTGGGCCGCATGGTGGGTGATCTCAATCGCGAGAGCGCCCTGCGCCTGGGCGTGGTGCTCGCAGCGGGCGGTGAGTTCGCCTTCGTGGTGTTCAAGATAGGCCGCGACCAGGGCCTGTTCGAACCGCACCTTTACGACATCCTGGTGCTGACCATCACCCTGTCCATGGCGGTGACGCCGTTGCTGCTGTTGGTGTGCCCGAAGCTGTTCAAGCCCAAGGTCAAACCAGTGGAAATCCCCGAGGCGTACCGCACCATCGAAAGCGACGCGCCCCGTGTGGTCATCGCCGGCATGGGCCGTATGGGCCAGATCGTGGCGCGGATCCTGCGAGCTCAGAACATCTCGTTCATTGCCCTGGACACGTCGGTGGAAACCATCGAACTGACCCGCAGTTTCGGCGGCATGCCGGTATTTTATGGCGACCCGCAGCGCCCAGAGATCCTGCACGCCGCCAAGGTCGACCAGGCGGAATTCTTCGTGATCGCCATGGACGACCCGGAGATCAACATCAAGACCGCCGAGCTGGTGCGCAATCTCTACCCGCACATGAAAATCATCGCCCGCGCGCGTAACCGCCAGCACGTGCACCGCCTGGTGGACCTGGACGCATCGCCGATTCGCGAGACCTTCTACTCCAGCCTGGAAATGAGCCGTCGCACCCTGGTCGGCCTCGGATTGAGCCAGGCCCAGGCCGATGCGCGCATCACCCGCTTCAAGAACCACGACCTGCAAGTGCTGGCCGCGCAACACGCGGTGTACGACGACGCCGCCAAAGTCATGCAAACCGCCCAGGAAGCCCGGACAGAACTGGCGCGATTGTTTGAGATGGACCGACTTGAGGAAGAGTCCGACAAGGTGTGAGGCTATGGATGAACGATTTTGCGAAATTTCTGACAGAATACGGCGCAATTTCGTTCATCCCCGGAGCGCTTCATGGCCACTTTCACCAAGACCGCCGTCCTGCTGGCCCTCGCGCTGACCGCCGGCAGCGTATTCGCCGCTTCCAAGCCGACCACGCAAACCATCTCCACCTTGGGTGGCAAGTTCACCTTCAAACTGCCCAAGGCCTACGTCGCCGACACCCTGCCGGCCGGCAAGGCCGAGGATGGCACCGCCGACACCCAGGGCACGATGTATGCGAACCAGACCACGAAAAGTGTGGTGATCGTCGCCGAAACCGTGCGTAACGATGGGGTAACCATCGGCGACAACGACGCGCCATTCCTGGATGGCGCTGTGGCCGGGTTCGTCAAGGACCAGAGCGCTGCGCTGCCTGACTTCAAGAAACAGAGCGAGAAGAAACTGACGTTCAAAGGCCTGGGCCTGCGCCAGGTAGACAGCACCGCCACCCAGGGCGGCGGCAAGACGCTGAACTCCACGTTCCTGGGTGGTTCGGGCAACCACCTGCTGGTGATCCAGGCTATTTCACGGGCGGATGACGCCAAGGGGCATGCGGCGTTGGTCAAACAGATTACCGGCGGCAAATAACCTTTCGACGGTCAGTGCAGGCTTTTTTCCAACCAGGCTTTCAGGTCCTGCACTTCCGTCTCGCTGATGGTATGCGGCATGCCGGGGTACCCATGGAACTCCGGCTTTAACCCCAACCCGGTCAGCACCTCATTCGCCCGTGTCGCTGACACATACGGCAAAGCCTGGTCCAACGTGCCATGGCCGATAAAGATCGCCAGTTTGCCCAGTGACGCGTTCGGCTTCAGCTCAGCCTTGAGCACCGGCAACACGCTGCCACTCAACGCCGCAATGCCGCGCAGCAGTTCCGGCCGGCGCAGGCCCACCTCGTAGGACATGATCGCACCCTGGCTGAAGCCCACCAGGAACACCCGATCCGGTTGCGTGTGGTACTTGGCGGTGGCTTTGCCGACAAAGTCTTCGATCAGCTTGGCGCTGCGCTGCAGGTCAGCGGTTTCGCCATCGTAATCACCGTCGCCGGGTGTCTTGGTAAACCAGCGATAACCGTGCGGGTCCACTGGCATCGGCGCACGGGCCGACAAGTAGGTCCAGGTGGACGGCAGCGCGTCCTTGATGCCGAACAGCTCCTCCTCGTTACTGCCAAATCCATGCAGGAAAATCACCAGAGGCTGGTTACGCGCATCGCCCTGGGCCTGTTCCAGGTACGACAAAGGCAAGTCGGTGTGCAATACATCGTCGGCATGGGCGGTGCCGACTACCAGCGTCAGCGCCAGGGCGAAGCGTTTGAGCATGGGACGTTACCTCAGGGTTTGCGTAACAGATAGGTGTCCATGATCCAGCCATTTTGCAGGCGCGCCGCCTTGCGCACCCGTTCGATTTCTTGCGCTACCTCACTGACTTTGCCGCTGATCAGGATCTCATCCGGCGTGCCCAGGTAGGCCCCCCAATAGATATCCAGGTCCTGATCCGCCAGGGTGCGGTAGGAGTCTTCGGCGTCGAGCATCACGACCAGCGTGTCGGCATCACTCGCCTGCCCCGCCGCCAAACGGCGCCCGGTGGTGATCTCAACGGACTTGCCAATTCGGTTCAACGGCACTTTGTGCTGGGCTGCCAGGGCTTGCACGCTGGTGATGCCAGGGATCACTTCGAACTCGAACTCACTGCGGCCGCTGGCGAGAATCGCCTGCAGAATGCGGATGGTGCTGTCATACAACGCAGGGTCGCCCCACGCGAGGAAAGCGCCCACTTCACCGTCAGCCATTTCTTCGTTGATCATGCGTTCGAACGTCTGCTGCTTGTCGCGGTTGAGGTCCTGCACGGCGGTGGTGTAGTCGATATCGCCGCGCACACGCTCGGGGCAGTCGGCCTCGACGAAACGGTAGCCAGGCTCGGTGATGTAGGTCTCGCAGATTTCGCGACGCAGGTCGATCAACTTGTCTTTGCTCTGGCCCTTGTCCATCAGGAAAAACACGTCGGTGCGATTGAGCGCCTTCACGGCCTGCATCGTGATGTAGTCAGGGTTGCCGGCGCCAATGCCGATGATCAGGATGCGTTTCATGGGTTGCTCTCATTGCGGGGCGTGGATTTTGCCATGTTCAGGCGGCTAGGCGTGAGTTTCCAGGCGCAGGCGCCACACGTCGTTGAAGCGCAGTTCAGTGGCAGACAGCGGTTCGACATCGATCAGGTAGAACATCGAAATGGGAAACCCCAGGGCGTAGAACATTGCGGCCCGGATCACAAAGGGGTGGGTGACAGCGACGATATGGCCGGGTTGGGTTTCCAGGGACTTCATCCATTGCCCTACCCGTTTGCACACCTGGTCCACCGATTCGCCACCATGGGATGTGCTGGCGCTGTTGCCCTGCCAATCCATCAGCTCCTCACGGTCGATATCATTGATGTCCTTACCTTTCCAACGACCAAAGTCGCCATCACGCAAGGCGTTATCCACCTGGGGATTGCGACCGAACAAGCCTGCTGTCTGGCGGGTACGCGCCTCTGGGCCGCAGACCAGGCGCAGGCTTTTCTTATAGCGGCCGGCAAGGGACAGGCCCGCATATTGCCAGTCCATCGCAACGGACTCGTTATCGGGGAAGCTGCCCTTTTTTTGCTGTGGCGTCACGGCATGACAAATAAGTGTCAAACGAGTGGCCTGCATCACAGGTTTCCTGAAGGATAGGGATGAGGCCAGCAAGATTGGAGCAGTTAGCGCAGGGACGCAACGCCCTGTGCCAGATAGAGCACCTGGTAACCCCTACCTGGGTGCTCCGTATCCAGTGCCTTGGCCGACAACGTAATACGCACCAAACGCCACGCTTGCACATCCAGCGCCAGGAACACCGCAAAGGTGTCGCTGTTGTCAGCCAGCTGCCGATTGCGCTGCTTCTCCTCGGCCAGCACCGCCGCCCTGTCCGCTCCCGGCGCCAGCGGCCACTCCTCGCGATACAAGCTCAACGCACCCTGCGCCGGGCCACGTTGCACATCCAGCGGTAACCAACTCTCAATGTGCGGCCGACCAAAGCTATCGAGCACCTTCTGAAAACGCTCGCCGAGTAAAAAGTCAGCGGCCTGCAACGGGTCTGCCCACAGGTACACCGACGAATACACATTGCCGCCGTGCTCCTGGGCGATAAATGCCTTGAACAGCAACCCCTCGGCGTGATCCCACAACGGCCCCAGTTGCGCGGCGCGGCGGCGAATCACGCCCATGTCGTAGTCAGCAGGCAAGCGGTGTGAATATTGTTTGGCAAACATGCGAAAACTCCTGTGCAAGATGAGGGATCAGCTTGCGCAGCGACGATCATTTCAACAAGATATCAGCCAATATAGGTGCGATAAGGAGTCAATATGACTGACGCGCTAAAACCGCTGGATATCGACACCGTCCAGGCCTTTGTGCTGGTAGCCGATTTCGCCAGTTTCACTCGCGCTGCCGAAGCCCTCGACACCTCCCAGGCGGCGATCAGCCTCAAGCTCAAACGCCTGGAAGAACGCCTCGGCTATCGCCTGCTCGAACGCACGCCTCGGCATGTGCGGCTGTCGCCCCGCGGCGAACAGTTCATCGTCGCCGCCCGCGCCCTGCTCAATGCCCATGAACGCGCCTTGGCCGATATGGGCAACCCCTTGCTACGGCGCCTGGTGATCGGCATCAGCGACCACGTGGCCGGCCCCGACCTGCCGACTTGGCTCAGCCGCCTGGCCGCCTATGACCCCTTGGTGATCCTCGAAGTGCGCATCGCCTCCTCCCGCGATCTGGTCGCCGCCTTTGATCGCAATGAGCTGGACGCGGTCATCGTGCGCAACGAGGGCGACCGCCAAGACGGCGAAGTGTTGGCGGTGGAACGCTTTGGCTGGTTCGCCGCCCCGACCTGGCAACACAGTCCCGGCACGCCCCTGCGCATGGCCACCATGGCCGCGCCCTGCGGCGTTCGCCACCTGGCGACACGCGCACTGGATGAGGCACGCATCGACTGGACCGAAGTGTTCGTTGGCGGTGGCGTCATGGCCGTGGGCGCCGCCGTCAGCGCCGGGCTCGGCGTGGCGGCCCTCGCCCATCGCGTGGCGCCGACGGGTGCGGTGGAGGTGAGCGAGCAATACGGCTTGCCGCCCTTGCCAGTCAGTGAAGTGGTGCTTTACAGCCGTATCAGTGACGTGCGCTCCAGGGAAACCTTGCGAGCCCTGAGCACGACCTTTCGCGGCGTCCTACAGCGCTGAATTCAGGCCTGCCAGTAGGCTTTTCCGTGGGAGCTGGCAAGCCAGCTCCACCTTTTCAACCGGGTTTGACATGCAATCTAAACCGTCAGTCAAACCACTCCCGCCGCCCCTCAAACGTCCCCACAATCAACGCCACAATCATCCGCACTGCCTCCCTATCCGCCACCTGCGCATTCACCGCCAGCCACACCTGCCGCTGCATGCTCTCGGTCAACAACCCCGGCAACGCCACCAAGCCCCGGTCAAAACTGCTCATGTAATGCGGCAGCAACCCAATGCACGCGCCACAGCGGATCATCTCCAGCATCAGCGAATACGCATGCACCTGCACCACCGCTGCCAGGCGCTGTTCCACCACATGGTTCCAAGCCCGCAAGGCGCCCACCTGCGCATCGGGCTGCCATTGCACCAGCATGTAGTCGTCGAGGTCTTCCAGGCTGTCTGGCCGCGTCGTCAACCGTGAATATCGCTTGGCGATATGCGGCACGTAGTGCAAGCGCGCCAGGGCCTGTGGCGGCTCGGTGGCAAAGCTCGGGCCAGGCACGGGGCCATCGGCGTCCGACAGCCACAGCACCACGTCAACATCCACCGCTTGCAGCGACAACTGGCTGTCGATGGAGATGATCTCCAGGCGCACGCTGGCATTGCGACGCAGCAAGGCGATCAGGTCGCGCCCAAGGATGTCGTGCAAGATCGGTTCGGCCACCGCCAGCCGAATCAGCGGCTGCTCCGTGACCGGCAAACGCCGTTCATGGGCCAGGGCAATCAATTGGGCGTGCAATTGCTGGCCGTCGCGACTGAGTACCAAGCCATTGCCCTGGTAGCTGAACAGCGAATGGCGCACGTGCTCTTCAAGCTGCGCCAGGCGCTTGCGCAACAGCGTCGCCTTGATATTCAGACTGCGCGCCGCCTGCATGAAACAGCCGCAGCGCGCGCTCACCAGAAAGTAGCGCGCCACCTCCGGGTCGATCTCATGGGCCAGGGCCAGCCAGCGACTGCGCCCCTCCGCCGGGGCGCGATAAGAGGACGGCACCTGCGGGGCGGACGGTTCTAGAAATGCCATGGGAGACTCCCTGTCTTGTCGGTCTGTGCATCCAATGCGGGTTGACGCGGGTTACTCCAGCACCTTGTTCAGTTCGGCGCCGTCGATACTCAGGGTTGCGGTGTTGAGCATGCCTTCGAGGTAGGCCTTGGCGATCTGTTCCTGACGCTGGGCACGCAGAGCCTGCGTAAGACGTTCGCGCAGTTCGTCGAGGGTCGCAGTACGCGCCGGTTGCTGGCCGGTGAGCTTGAGCACATGAAACCCCGCCGCGCTCTGCACCACGTCCGACACCGCGCCGACCTTGAGGCGCGACACCGCACTGCGAACCTCCGGCACCAGCTGTTGCAAGGGCTGCATGCCCGAGTCGCCACCGCGCGCGGCAGAGTCGGTGTCCTGGGAAAACTGCGTGGCCAGGGCGGCGAAATCAGCCGGCGCAGCCTGGGCACGACGGCTCAGTTCCTGCGCTTGGCGCCGCACGCTGTCGACGGTTTGCGGGTCATGGGTCGCCAGGAAAATCTGGCTCACCTGGTACAACGGTGGCGTCACCCATTGCGCCTTGCCACTGTCGTAGGCCAACTGCAACTCCGCGGCGCTGGGATAATCGGCCGGCACCTGACTGACCGACAGCATGTAGTCGCGAAACACGATTTGCTCGGCGGCGGCGCGGGTCTGCTGTTCCACGTCCGGGCGCTGACGCCAGCCCTGGGCGTCCGCCTGTTCGAGCACGGCCTTTTGCGCCAGGCGTGAACGGATCCAGGTCTCCAACGCGCTGCGGTTGCCGCGCAATTGCTCGCGGGACTCGGCAGGCAGGCTGGCCAGCACGGTTTTCAGTTCCGTCAGGTCGATCTGCTGATTGCCCAGGCGGGCCACCGCCGGTCCGGCCGATACAGGGTTGAGCACCGGTGCCGGTTGCTGCGCCGCCACCGGGTCGCTGCCCGGCCGCAGGCTCAAGCCCACCGCCACCACCAGCAAGGCCAACGCACCCGCGCCGACCATCAGGGTTGGCTTCTTCACAATACCGGTGCCTCGGCTTCAGCCTGCAACTGCGCCGCCTGCTGGCTGTATTCACGCAGGTAGACGATGAACTCCTGCAACAGGCGGTCCCACAATTCCAAATGGCTGCGCAGGTGCGTGGCGCCGACGCCCGCCACCACCACGTCCATTTCCATCAACAAAAACTCGCCTTGCACCGACAACCGCGCAAAGCGTCGCGATGCGTTCCACACTTGGGCCAAACCTTCGGGCAATTCGCCCTGGATCCGCAGCGCGCAGCTGTAGGTGAAATCCACATACGCACCCTGCTCTGCCGCCGGGTTACCGAAGCGCACGGCAAAGCCGATGCCCTGGCTGGCGCTGAGCAATTGCACGATGCCGTTTTGTTCGGTCTGGTTGACCCGGTAGCCGGCCTCCTGCAGCAACTCGGTGAGGCTCTGGGGGGTGACGCTGGTGATCAATTCGCTCATGGTGATCTCTTCCCTGTCTATCAATGATTGGCGGTTGCCTGGGGCGCATCGAAACGGCTCTTGTACAAATCGTCGCCAAAGCCCTGGGCGAGTTCCTCGAACTTGACCCGCGCGCTGCTGGCGAAGGGCTGGCGAATACTCATCACCTCGGCCACATCGATTTTTTCGTAGGCCGCGAGCAACTGCTGAGCCACGCCGTACATCTGTTGATTCTTGACTGAACATTGCTGCACTTGTGTGTCACGCTCGCTCAGTTGTGCCTGCAAGCGCGCTCGCTCGGCCTCTTTGCCCTTGGCCAGCACCAGCAGTTCGTCATAGGCCTTCTTGAACTTGCCGATCTGCTCATGACTGGCCGCCACCTGGGCCTGTGCCTGGCTGTGCAGGCTGTGTTGCTGACCGGCCATTTGCTCGGCCACGCCACGGGCCTTGTCCAACTCAGCCGTCAACTGCTTGATGTGTGCCTGGGCCTGCTTGGCCTGGTTTTCAGCCGCAATCCGCGCGGCGCTGGCCTGGGCCTGTTCGCTTTGCAGGGCCTGCAATTGCTGGGTGGTGCTGCGCAGTTGCGTACGCAGGCGCTCCTCCATGCCTTCAGCCGACGCGCCAGTGGTGACCAGCAGCAGCAACAGCCCGCAGATTCGCGTGTTCATGTGGCATCTCCCTGCGCATCAAAAGCGCGTGTTGAGTTCCAGTTGCATCACATCGACTTCGAACGGCGCGCCATACACTTGCGAGGCGCTCAACCAACGCGCACTGGCGTAGATGTTCTTTTCGATGCCGTAGTTGGCGCCAATGAAGTACCCCTTGGCGTTGGTGCCGCCCAGGTGGAACGACGAATCGTTGAAGCCGTCAGGCAGGGCGTCAGGCTGAATGTACTTGTAGCCGGCCAACACGTTCCAATCACCGCGCTTGCGCATTTCCAGCGCACTGCCGAGGGTGAAGGAGACCATCAGCGCATTGCCGCCACTTTCAAACTGGCCCTTGCTGTTGATGTTGTTGACGATCTCGCCTTCGCTGCGCTTGAGCATTTCGCCCTTGTCGTAGGCCAGGTTGTGAATGAAGTTGCCTTGGGTACGTAGCTTGAAATCGCTGGGCAGTTCGGCATCCCAGGCCAGGTTCAGGTCGAGCACGTCGAACTTGGACGCCAGGCCCACGAACTGCGGTTGCGGGGTCAGGCCAGGGGTGGCCGGGTTGGGGGCGATGTCGCGCAGCAGGAACACGCTGTTGCCCTTCTGCATGAAGGCCAGGCGCGAGCCGTCGCTGTCACAGGCCGGCTGGCCGGACCAGGGGCGGCAAGCGCCGGAGCGTTCACCTTCGATATCGTCAAAGTGGTAGTAGGCCACCGCGCCCTTGAGGCTGTTTTCGCGGTTGATCTTCCAGTTGGCGCCGATCTGACCACCAAACAGCCACTTGGTCTCGCTGTCTTCCTTGTCGAACCCGTTACTGCTGGCCGAGTCGGAGGTGTACTCCACCGGGAACGCACCCAAGGTGCCGAACAGGCCCCACTGGCTGTTCAGGGCATGGTTGAAGTTGGCAGCGATACCGTCGAAGTTCAGGTCACCCGAATACATCATGTCGGTGGAATAGAACGGGTTGGCGAAACGCCCGGCGGTGAGGGTCACGTCCGGGGTGGCCTTCCAGCTCAGGTAACCCTGATCAAGCCAGATGTCTTTCTTGCCAAAGCCGCCGCCCAGGGTCTGGGTGGTGGACACTGGGTTGTTGTCGGAGCCGGTGCCGACACGGATGCCGGCGGTCCAGTCCGGCGACAGCACCGCTTTCATGCCCAGGCGCGCACGCAGGCGGAACAGGTTCTCGCGGTCCTTGGTGGTATTGAGCAGCGGTGGCAGCTTGGTGTTGGTGTCCTTGTTGGTGTCGTACGGGCCGCTCTCATTGAGTTTGGCGTAGTCGACAATCTCGTTGCTGTTATTGCCCGAGAAGTAACGCGACTCGTCCCGCAGGCGGATATCACCGTCAAAGCTGATGCGCGAGACCCAGTCCGGGAAGGTATTGGGCTGTGCCCAGTTTTCCTGCTTGGCGGTGGCCATGACCTCGGCCTTGACCTGGTCACGAATCTGATCCTTCACCGCCTGCGGCACGTACTGCACACGCACATCGCCGGGTGCGGCAGTCGGGCCTGCAGCAACCACCGGTGCGGCATTGGCCTGGCGTGCCTGCTGTGCCTCTTTTTCGGCCTGGGCGATCAGCCCATTGGCCGTGTCCTGGGTCAGCACGCCTTGCTGCACCAACAGGCGGATCAGGTTGATGGTGACGTTTTCCGAGGGCGCGACCGGGGCGGCAGCCGCCTGGCCGACCAGGGTCGCGATGACCATGCCGACCGCCAGGGTCAGTCGATTCACGGGGGAAATCATGTGTACGCAACTCCTGTAAAAAACCGTTGTAAAAGGGTTTGTTCAATCCGGACGCCGGCCCTTGAGGGACAGGCGCATGGGCAGCGTCAGAGACGCCGGCGGCTTCTGGGTGGCACGCGGTGCCTGGATCAAGGCGAGCATCTGCGCGTCGGTCTCGGCATCCCCGCTGGACTTGGCCACCAGTGCCTTTGTGACTTGGCCGTCGGCGCCCAACCACAGGTCTATCTGTATCGAGAAGGCCTTCTTGCGCAGCTCAGGGTCTTCGCGCATCAGCCGTTGATACGTGCCGGCCAGGTACTGCTTATAGGTGCCCGTCCCCAAGCCGCCGCCGCCACTGCCGGCCATGCCACCGCCCTTGCCGGCGCCGATGTTGAAACCGTCATTGCCCGACTGGGCGTCGCCGTCGATCTGCATCGGGTTGGCCAGATCCTCGTTAGGCGAAGGCGGCGCTTCCTCGGCTGGCTTGACCTCCTCGGGCTCGGGGCTTGGCACCGGCTCCGGGATTTTTTCTTCGACCTGGGGCTCAGGCTCCTTGGGTTTCTCCGGCGGCGGTGGCGGTGGTGGCGGCAACGGGATGATCGTCGGCACCTTCGGCGCTTCGCGGCGCACGCCACTCATGTCATTGGCCCACTGCCACAAGCACCAGGCCGCCACGGCGCCCAGCAATAGGCCGGCACCCCACTTCAACGGGCGCAACGGCGGCTTCTTTTTTACGGACAAGGGCGCGATCGGGATCTGTGCAGTCATGGTTCAGCCCTGGCTCGGCTTGCCGGTGACCAACCCGACCTGGGACAGCTCAAGTCGGCGCAGCAGGTCGAGCACTTCGATCACCTTCTGGTACTGCACCATCGCATCGCCACGTACGATGACCGGAAAATCCGGGTTCAGCGCTTTCTCGATGCGCAGGCGTTCTTCCAGCTCGCCGAGCGTCACCGGGTAAGCGTCGAGGAACACCTGGCCACCGTCATTCACGGAGATGGCCTTGGTCTTGGCCTCCGACAACGACACCGAGGTGCTGGCCTTGGGCAGGTGAATCTGGATGCCCGACACCTGGGCGGTGGCGGTGAGGATAAACATCACCAGCACCACCATCAGCACGTCCACCAGGGGCGTGATGTTGATGCTGTCGACGGCGGCGTCATCGTCATCGTCGTGGGAGGCATTTACGGAAGCCATGGCGATTCTCCTCAGGCCAGAACCGGCGCATGGTGGTCACGACGGTGCGCCGCTTCGCTGTGCTGGCTCTCGCCGTGCATCTCCGCCAGGCGGGTGATGAACTCGTCGACAAACACGCGCATGTCCGCGCTGACTTCCTTGTTGCGCGTGATCAGGCGGTTGTAGCCAAACAACGCCGGGATCGCGACGAACAGGCCCATGGCCGTGGCCAGCAGCGCCGCCGCCATACCGGGGGCGATGGCGTTGATGTTCACGTCACCGGCCATGGCCGTGCCGAGGAACACCACCATGATCCCCAGCACGGTACCCAGCAGGCCGATGTACGGGCCGCCGGCAATGGCGTTGGACAAGGTCGAGAGCTTGGAACTGAGCGCCTGGTTTTCGCGGGTGCGCACGCCGTCCATGGAGCAGCGGATGGCTTCGATGGTGGCGGCGGAGACCGACGAGGTGTCGGCGCCCTGAGCGCGACGGGTGCGGATCTCCTTCACCGCCACCAGGTACAGGCGCCACAGCGAAGAATGAGCCAGGCGTTCGCCCAGCGGGGCATCGTCGGCGTACATCTCCAGGCGCGTGCCGATCTGCGCGAAGTGCTCGCGGAAGACCTCGTTGGCGCTGCTCACACGGCTGACTTGGCGGTTCTTGCGCAACATGATGACCCATGACTGGAACATCATCGCCACCAGCACCAGGATGATCACCCAGGCATCCACCGGAACGGCGTTGAGCAGGAAGCCCAGGCTGCCGAAACCGAAGCCGGACTGTTCTTCATCCACACCGTAGGCCACCAGTTTTGACTCGGCGCCTTGGGCGCTGGCATCGGCCAGCAACAGTGCCGCCGGACGCGCCACTTTGGACAGGCGCAGCTCATCGATGGCCCCTGCGAATGGCGGCCGCGTGCTGCCGGCTTCGGGCAGATCGGCACCGATGGCCAGTGGGGTGTTGAACGCCGGCAAAGCGACGGCCAGGGTGGCGGTTTCGCGGCCATTCACATACAGCGAGACCTTGTCACCCTCGGCGGTGAACGCCAGGTGCTGCCATTGGCCGGGGTTCAGCGGTTGAGTCGACACGGCGCGCTGGCCGTCGATGTCCACGAACGGCATGCCCTGGTTCAGCCCCAGCAACAGGCTGTGAGGGCCATCACGTCGAGCCAGAACGACTTGCTCGCCGCTGGCCTGGTCCAGGCGCAACCAGGCGCTGAAGGTGAACGCGCCACCTGCGGCGTGTTGCAGCGAAGGGCTGGCCGGTAACATCAACGCTTGGCCGTTGAACTGCAAGGCGCGGCCGATCACTCCGTCGATGCTCACACCGGTGGCGTTCAACGCGGTGTTGGCGTAGGCCGTGGTGTCCCGGGCCGGTGTACCGTTGGCCCCGTCGAAATGGTAGAGCGCGGTGTAGTTCGGGTCGAAGGTCAGTTGGCCGTTGGCGGTGGCCGGTGCCTTCTGGTTGCCGTAGTACATCCACAAGTCCTGGCGCTGGCCACCTTCGACCTTGGGCACATCGACCCAGATCAGCGCCATGCCCATCAACGGATCGAAGCTCTCAATCTGATGATTGAACACCGTCTTGTCATCGGCACTCACGAAACGCAGGTCGGCGCCGTCATCCTTGACCCCATCAAAGGTAAAGTTGCCAGTGTGCAGGCGCACCAACAGCGCGGTGCGGCCCAGGGCCTGGTTGATCGCGGCGCCTTGGGCGGTGGTGTCTACCGAGATCTGCTTGCGGTAGTGCCAGTCGTCCTGCCACCAGGCGTGGGCGGTGGCCGGGAGCGTGAAGCCCAGGCAGATCAACAGGCTCAGGAATAGGCGTTGCATGGGTGAAGTCTCCGGAAGAAAAAGTCAGAAAGTCGCCTGCACACTGAAGTGCAGTCGCGAGTCCTGTTTCTGGGTGTTCGGTCCATCGAGCAGCGGGTAGCCCCAATCCAGGCTGCCGGACAACCATTTGCTCAAACTGGCGCGGGTGCCCAGGCCGACACTGGCCAGGCTGTATTCGTCTTCTTGCTCGGGCAGCGGGTCGTGCAGGCGCATGCGCGCACCTTCAGCGAACGCGTAGAAGCGCCACTCCTGCACATAGCTGCCGAGGAGCTTGGCCAGGGACGGCGTGCGTAACTCCTGGGAGAGCAAATACCCTTCGTCCCCGGTGCGTTCGGCCGCCAGGTAACCGCGCACCGAGGTGGCGCCACCGGCGGAGTACTGCTCGTTGGAGACCAGCGGGCCGGAGGCGAGTTGGAAGCCGCCCTTGGTCGCCGACTGCCAATCGTTGGCGAAGGTGTAGGTGTAATTCAGGTCACCTTTGAGCACGGCAAAACTGGCACTGGCCTTGTAGCGCTTGTACTCGAACGCTTCGGCATCGCTGCCATAGCCAAAGAACGCGCGGGTGCCCACCACCAGGTTCAGGCCCAAGCCCAATTGCGATTGCTCGGTGTAGCGAAAGCCGTTGTAACCCAAGGTGAACGGCGCGTATTTGAGCGGCACCTGGTCGCTGCTGGCGCCGAATTTCATCTGTTCGTCGAAGTCTTTGAAGTCCACGCCTAACGAGAATGAGTTGGCCCAGTTACCCGCCGCAGGCAGGTTGTAGATGGCTGACACACCGTATGAATGCCCTTTGCCCAGCACGTTGCTGCCACCGATGGTGGCAATGTTGCTATCGGACTGGTAACCGGAGAACTGCAAGGTCCAGCGCTCGTTGAGCGGTGCGCTGTAGGAGCCCGACCACACCTTGGCATTTTCGGTGTCCTGGGGCGCGGTGAAGTAGGTCAAGGCAATGCTGTGGCCCAATTGCCAGAGGTTGTCATACCCAAGGGTCGCTACCGAGCGCAGCTTCTCGGTGTCGGCGCTGTAGTCGTTGTTCAGGCCGAGGCTGGCGTGCCAGGGGTTCTGGTCTTCCACCTGCAAATCCACGTCCATGGTGCCGGGGCGTTGCCCCTCGCGTACCAGCGGCGTGACCTGGCGCCCAGCGCCACGATTGAGGCCCGCCAACTGTGTCTGTACCGTGGCGAAGTCCGGCACCGCGCCCTCCTCCAGAGCCGGCACCTGCTCGCGGATTTCCACCGGCGAATAATGCTTGGCACCCACCACGCGCACCCGGCCGACTTTGGTCTCGCTCACCTGCAGGTAGACAATACCGTCATCGACCTTCTGCTCCGGCAACTCGACAAACACCGACTGGTAGCCACGCGACTGGTAGATCTTCTGCAACGCATCGCGGGCGCCTTCGATATCGCCCAAGGTCTTCTGCGGCCCCAGGAACGGATACACCGCTTCCTCGATCGTCGCCGCATCCAGGACCGTATTGCCACGCACGAAGTACTCGTTGACGTCGACCTTGCGCGCGCCCTCGTCTTCCTCGGCCGACACCGGTTGCGCCAGGCTCCCCAGCGTCACGCAACACAGCGCCAACGTTAATTTGAACAGATGCTCCACACCGCCCCCTGACTGTCTGATTTTTTGCGCCATCGCCGGATGTCCGGCGTGCGGCCTGCTCAATTGCTGGTGATCGAGGTGCTGCCGTGGCGTGCCAGCCAGGTGTGCAGCAGGGCGAAGTTCAACGAGAACTCCGGCATGTGCAGCAAGGCGCCACAAAACACGTCACCGATGATTTTCTGGATAAGTTGCACCGCACGCGGGTTGTTCAGCAGCGTGGCGATGTCGCGGGTCAGGGCATGAATGCTCCAGACCTTCTGGTTGAGGTCCAGGCCGACGAACCAGCGGAACAGTAGGTTGTAGTTCAGCTGTTCATGCAATTGCTGCTCGCTGGGCACCGAGTACAACAGTTGCAGCAGGAGGATCTGCAGGATGGTCTGTGGGGCGATCGACATCGCGGGTTCGGCGTTGAGCCAGTCACGGTGCTGGTCGAGCACTTCATCGATCTGTGGGCGCAGCAACACCAGGGAATGGCTGGCCGGGATGTAGCTGGAGACTTCCTTGCGGGTGCCCTGCCAATCGTCCTGAGAGACGATCCAGACCCAGGGGGCGCCATAGCGATAGACCGACACCGGCTTCTTGCGCGCGGCTTCGACGATCTTTGACAGGCGCTGATCGAGCTCCTGCATGCCGACTTTCGAGTAACGTTCCATAGTTCCCATTGCCCCACTCCTGGCATCCTGCTTGCGGCTGAAAAGCCCACCTTTCTGGTGGGCTCAAGCGCGTTACACAGAGGAGACGGGAGTGGCCATGGGCTACCGAACTTTTGTCATGAAAGCTTCATTTTGGATTGGGTGGGGGGCAATTCTTGGTGGTTGGATCAAAGGCAGTTACGTGTAGGCGCTGGCTTGCCGACGATGCAGGCGAATCGGTACATCGGGCACACCCAGGTGATGCCATCGCAGGCAAACCAGCGCCCACATTTTTACGAGTACGCCAGACCTGAACCGAGGCACTAAAGCCGCCGCGCTTTTGCTTTTGATCTGGGGCGCCCCGGCAGGACGCCGGGTGAGCCGCCGTAAGGGCGGACCCCATACCCGCCGTTACCTAAATAACGGATATGTACTCACCCCCCAGAACAAAACCCAACCCCCTGCAACGGCAATTCATAAGACTTCTTAACCGTCCGCACCACCAACGTCGAGGAATAAGTCCGAATCGGAATATCCCGATAAGTCTCCAAAAACCGATAGATATACTCGGTGTACTCCGCAGCATCCCGAAACTTCGCCACCATCACAAAATCAAACTCCCCGGTCATCAAATAACAATCCTGAATCTCCGGATGACTCAAGAGTATGTGCTGCATCCTGCGATCAATATCATTGCTGTCCCGATCCAGCTTGATCAGAAAAAAAGCGGTCACCTGGATCCCCAGCTTGCGCTCATCCAGTACCGCCACTTTCGCCTTGATAATCCCCACGCTTTCCATGCGGCGGATCCGCCGGTAACAACTGGTGGATGACAGCCCCACACTGTCGCTCAACAATTCCAGGCTCTGGTCGCAATCCTTTTGCAACTTGCCCAGAATCTTCAAATCCATGGCGTCTGTCATCGGTTCCAAATCGTCCTTGAAAATTGCAATGAATCCGTCGTAATGACGGGCCAATTTGCACAAATCCTGCGCAGTGGCTAGTTAACATCGATTCAGCTTAGCAGCCCGGCCAACACCTGGCCTCATGGCGGCATGAGAGGGATCTTATGATAGTCGCGAAACCGACATGGACCGCTGATATCCAAGGACTTTTCAGCGCGCCCTACTGGATACCCGCCAGCCAGCGCGCCGCCGTCGCGGCCACTTGGATAGGCTGCATGAATGCCTACGATGTGTTCCTGGAAGACCCGGCGTCGGTCAAGACCTGGTCGGAAACCATCTACCAGCACCTCGCTTCGCGCAATATGCCGCTGACCACCGACCCGCAACAATTCTGGCCGATCGACGCGCTGGAAACCTTCCGCCTGTGGGTCAACCAGGGTTGGCGGCTGGACAGCATCTCGCCATTCGACCTGGCCGAGCGCATCCCGCCACCGGCGCTGCCGTACCCGGTCAAACGCGTGCGCCAGGACATCCGTTCGCTGAGCGCCGAGGCGCTGAACCTTTACCGTGCCAAACTGGATGACGTGATGCACATCGGCGACCCTGACAGCGGCTCGCCCTGGCAGCGTTACGCCTATATCCATACCAACTGGTGCCTGCATTACCAGGAAGCCTTCGCCCTGTGGCATCGCGCCTATCTGCTGTACCTGGAAGCGTTGATCGACTGCGCGATTCCTTACTGGGACTGGATGGCCGTAGATGCCAGCGTTGACGGCAGCCCTCAGGCCGGCCTGCCCCAAGCGTTTCTCGATGAAACCTATGTGCACCCGCAGACCGGCGAAGTACGACGCAACCCGTTGCGTTATGCGGCGGCCAAGGACGGCTGCTCCAAGGTCTGCGCCAGCACGCCGGTCGAAGGCGTCGACTGCCGGTATGTGCAGCGCAACCCGCTGTTCTATACCCAAGGCGAGGCCTTTCGTTTCGAGCGGACCCAGTTGTATGGCATGAGCCGGATCTTCCAGCAGCAGGTGGTCGATGCGCTCGCGTTCACCACGTTCAGCCAGCCCCAAGGAGTACCGGGTTATCCCTGGGCCAACATCACCTTTTTCGACCCGCCGCAACCGAACAACCTGTACCCCAACCGCACACTGAATTTCGACGGGCTCTACGAGCAGCCCCACGATAACTATCACGGCTGGATCGGCGGTGACATGGCCGACAACGCCTACACCGCGTTCGACCCGGTGTTCTGCTCCTATCACGCCAATATCGACCGCATGTTGGAAGTCTGGATCCGCGCCAATCCGGCGGCGCAGTACACCACCCAATGCCTGCTGCAACCCTTCGCCGGGCACCAGGCCGATGAGGTGACCTTCACCAGCGCCGATGCCTGGCGCTACACCAGCCTCGGCGACATGGCCCAGGACAGCCGGCACATCGGCTACGACTACGGCATCCCAGTGGCTCCACAGTTCGGCGCGGCCAAGGCTGCGTGCTGCCATCAGAAACAGTCCGTAGCCACCGGCCCCTGGGTGGTGTTCGACCACGTGCGCTGCACCCACGACACCTATCTGGTCGACGTCTTCCTCAATCAGCCCGGTGCCACGGCGCAACACGCGAATGCCAACAACCCGCATTACGTCGGACGCTTCAGCCGCATCGGCATGGGCCTGGTGGATGACAAGGGCCGCTGCATCACCCAAGGCGTCTCCCGCGCACTGAATGCCGCGCGCAACGCCCAGGCGCTGAACCTCAAACCGACCGATGCGGCGCAGTTATCGCTGATCGTGACCCATCCCGATACTGGCCAGGTGTTGACGCCCGATGCATACGCGCCCCTGCCTGGCTTTATCGCCCAACTGGTGTGGGACGACCCACGCCAAACCTCCGCCGGCCCCGCTCCGGACGCCGGTTGCTGCTCCACCAACACCAATGCTGGAGAACCAACATGAGCACGCCCTTCACCCAATTCACCTCGCCTGCCGAGCAAGCCCCCAAGGACTACAACAAGCTGGGCCTGGAAAACCAGCTGCCGACCTTCGAAACCGACTGGAACAACAACGTCACCGGCTGGACCCAGATGTCGGTGATCGGCAACCCCTGGTCCAACTTCAATGACGCACCGCGTTCGGGCTATTACAACCCGCTGGACAGCGGATACGGCACGCAGACGCCAGTGACCATCACCTGGCAGCCCTTCCCCAACCGGCTGTGGACGTTTTTCTACAACGACGGCGCCGCCGTGGTCCCACAATTGGGCGGCAAGGCCATGACCCTTGACCAGGTGATGCAGTTGACCGACCACGGTCAGATCACGCTCAACAACACCCTGTATTCGCTGTACCCGGACCCGAAAGCGACCCAGCTGCAGATCCCCAGCGTGCTGTGCAAGTCCATCAACTGGAACGGCCCCTACGCTGACTTTTCACCCTCGGGCCCACGGGGCTGGCTGGATGAATATTGCGAGTGGTCGATCACCCGCGACCCCGACGGCAACATGCGCAGCATCATGTTCACCAGCGAGAACCCGGCCTATTTCCTGACCATGTGGAACATCGATCCGCAGGCCGTGCTCGGGCTGTACAAAGCGTACGTCGACCCGCAAGTGAAGATCGAAGACCTGTACCTGCGCTACACCGCCAACGGCCCGACCGGCAAGGCCGGCGAGCCAGTGCTTGACCCGACCACCGGCCAGCCGGCCTACGACACCGTGAACAAATGGAACAGCGGCACTGTGCGTATACCGGGCGTGTCGGGCGGCGCGATGCACCTGACCTCCGGCCCCAATACCTTGAGTGCCGAGATCTACCTCGCGGCCGCGGCCACCATCCTGCGGCCGATCAAGAGCAGCGCCAACCAACAGAGCCTGATCTGCTGCGCCCAATACGGGCAGAACTACCGCAACTCCGATCCGCATATCGGTTTCTCCGCTAACCAGGAGGCCGTCAAAGCCCTGATTTCACTGACCAACCCCATCGGCCTGTACCTGCAACAACCGAAATCCTTCAGCACCTGGAAAGGCCCTCAAGGCCAGGATGTCAGCAGCTACTGGCATGTCACCCGAGGCACTGCTGGCACCGGGCCGAACAAGTCCGACCAGATCCTGCAGGCCGTCTTCGAGGTGCCCCAAAGCGCGGGGTTCTCGATCAACGAAATCACCATCAACGGCACGCCGATTGATTACGTGTGGGTGATCGCCAACGAGCTGAGTGTGGCCCTCAGCGTCACCCCGGCACCGCTCACCGCCACGCCCGAGGAATGCGATTGCGTAGCGGCGAACACCACCGATGCGCAACCCTGGCCGGTGCAGTTGCTGCCGATTGACCTGTTCTACGGACAGTCCCCCAGCGACTTGCCGGCCAGCTTTGCCCCCGGCAGCTCAGGCCAGTTCGTGCTCGTGGTGCAAGGGGCCGATCCGAACACCACTGCGGCGGATGCGCGGGTGCAGTTTTCCAATCCAGGGATCACTGCCCAGGTCACGGAATTCCTGCCGGATGCCTCGGCGATTCCAGGGCAGACCGACAGCGGCGGCACCCAGGGCTACATCATGACCGTCACCGTCAGCAGCAACGCGGTGCCGGGGCTGATCAGCGTGCGCGCGCTTAACCCCAGCGAAGCCGCCAACCCCAGCGCCACCCAGCACCCGTGGGAAAGCGGCCTGGCGCTGGTGCCTGGCGTCTGAGTGCCTGCCGGCCGCCCCTGCCTGGCATGGGCGGCCGTTTCTTGAGTCTTGAGCAAGGAATGCGACCATGAACAAATGGCTTCGCCCGCTGCGTCGGGCACGCTTGAGTGTGTTGTGCTGGATACCCTGCGCCCTTCTCCCCCTCGCCCCCGCACCGGCCATTGCGGCCTCGGACGCCCAGAGCTGCGTCAGTCAACTGGTGTTCGATCCCACCAGCGGCGGCTTCCTGCCGGTGAACAACTTTGGCACCGAGCAGGACTTTCTCAATTGTTTCGGCTGGCAGTTGTTCATCGCCATGAACTGGCCGGTCAATCCCGGCTGGCCAGCCGACCCGAGCCTGGCCGGTGAGCCGGACACGCAAAGCACCGCGGCCCAGTTCGGCGTACCGCCAACGTCCGGCCAGCCCATGGGCAATGCCCCGGTGTGGGCCAGCTACAAGGATGCTAGCGAGATCTTCCTGCCCGGCGCCCCCAAACCCTCGGGTTGGGGCGTGGAAACCCTGGTGCCGTCCAATTGCACCGCCACCGGCAACCTCAAGGCGTTTGCCACGGGCGCGCGTAAATTCATGGCGGCCACGTCTGAAAGCGCGATCAACCGCAAGCACCGTTTCCATTTGTCCAGCGGCACCCAGGTGACCTTGCCGGACTCAATCATGGAGGCTTCCGGTGGCTGGCTTACGGACCAGTCGGGCAACCTGGTGTTTTTCGAGCGCAAGGTCGGCAAGGCCGAGTTCGATTACATCGTCGATAACGGGCTGTACGACGCCGCCAACCAACTGATCGTGGCGCAGAACAGCGACAACCGGCACCCCGCCGGCCTGTCATTGCCCGCCGGCAAACTGGTGCGCGAGCTGCCGGCCAAAGCACTGCCCCAGGAAGAACTCGGCGCCCTGGAACTCAAGGCGGCCTGGCGCGTACTCACCAACAAACCCCAGCTGTACGGGCGTTACCTGACCACCGTCGCCTGGCTGCAGCGCCCCGACACGCTGCAGTGCACCCAGGAAGTGGTGGGGCTGGTGGGCTTGCACATCATCAACAAGACCCAGACTCAGCCGAACTTCATCTGGACCACCTTCGAGCAGGTCGACAACGTGCCGGACAACGGCACGGCTGCGCCCGAGGGCTACAGTTTCAACAACCCGACCTGCACCGGTGATGCCTGCACGCCCAACGTCGCACGGGTGCAATGCGATGCCACCCACACGCCGCCCGACTGCACGCCCCTTGATCAGCCGGTGCAGGCCACGCGGGTCAATGCCACGCCCCAGGACCTGCAGATGCTGAACACCGCTGTGCAGCAGACCTTCGCCCAGAAGACCCAGGGCCAATCGGTGTTCCAGTACTACAAACTGGTGAATGTGCTGTGGTCCAAAACGCCTAACGCGCCCAACGATCCGGGCCCTGGGCCCAACGTGAAGGTGCCGCTGTCCTATGGACCGTTTGTCAGCGACCAGAGTGTCGTCGTCGCCAACACCACCCTCGAAACCTACGTGCAAAACAAGAACTGCAACGACTGCCACCAGTACGCGGCGATTGCCGGCACCTCCCAACTGACGTCGGACTTCTCCTTCCTGTTTGGTAATGCCGATTCGGCGAAGAACGCGCGCCTGATCAAACGCATCGACGCGTTCAAGACCCTCAAGGACAGCCCGTAATCGCAAGCCCAACACAGGGCGAAAATGTGGGAGCGGCGGCGCGACTGGCTCGCTCCCACACGGTCTTCAAACGCCTTACAAACTGATCTGCTTGCGCTCCTCCTCCGTCAGCCGTGCCCGCGCCTGTTCACTCAGCGGCCCCGCGCCCAGTACCTGCACCGGGCTGTCAGGGTTGTAGCCGGAAGTTTTCTGCGCCGGTGCAGGCTCCTGCGGCAATGGTTCGTTGCCCAGGCTCAACACCTCAACCGTCATGATCGACGGCCGGCCCTGCTTGGCCGCCGCCTGCTGGCTGCGCGCCGCGTCTTCCGCCGCCTGGGACGCCGCCGCCCCCGCCGCGCTGGCCGACGTCATGGCGTTGGTGTTGACCGCAGCAGACACCGGCACCCCGGACGACTTGCCCTGGCTCTGGATATTCGCCGCGTTCACGACACGCAAGGCGGCGATGTTGACGTTACCCGACACACGAATGCCCGCTTCGCCCGCGTCGATGGTGCCCAACGGCGCGATCAGGTCGATGTCCCCCGCCGGCACTTCCGGAATCGGGTTGAGCGTGGCGATCCCCGCACCGGTGCTCGGCACGGACGGCGACAGGGCCACATTGCCCCAGTTGTCATAGACACGCTTGGGCGGTGTGTACACCACGGTGGTCTTGGAGCCTCGACCGGCGTTGATGTCGCCCTCGCTGGTCCAACCCATGATCGAACCCCCGAAGGTGGTCATGATGCGGCTCTGGCCGAGCAGGATGCTCCCCATGGAATAGAGCTGGATATCGCCGGCGCCTTGGGTAATCACCCCCGCCGTCGACGGCGGCGCTTCGCCCTCGATGCCGAAGGTCTGGCTGCCGCCTGGGGTGAGCATCTGGATCGAACCCCCGAAGTTGGTGTGCACACCCGAGCCGCCGAACAGTGTGATGTCGCCTGTGTAGGCAATCGGGTTGCCGGCCACGTCCTTGTCCGGGAACAGCGCGGCAATGGCGGCACGACCACGCAGGTAACTGCCCTGGCGCACGCTGCCGTCAGTGTTGTACTCACGCCCCGCGGCCTTGAGTTCGGCGAAGTACAGGTCGCGGGCGAACACCCGTTGCTGCTCGGCGGGCAGTGCCGCGTAGTAGGCGCGTGCCTGTGCGGTATCGCCGACAAAACCGAAGCGCTCGGCGAGCCAGGTGACCAGTTCGTTTTCGTACGTCTTGGCGACCTTATTGCCTTGAATCGACTCGCCAGGTTGCGCCAGGTTGACGGGGTTCAGGTACGCCTCGACGAAGCGCAGGTAATCCGGTCCATGGGGGCCGACACCTGCTTGCATGACGATACTCGCCCCAGGACGGTTGTCCCCGGCCAATAGGGGCCCAAGGCTGGTCACGCTGGACTCACCCAACGCCCCGGAACCGCTCAGGAGGATATTGCGTCCCGCCGACAGCTCCAGCAGGCCGGGGCCAGCGACCTGGAAGTTGCTGTAGAGAATGTCGCGTCCGGCGGACACCACGGAGATGTCGTTAGGGTTGTCGTGAATGATCAGGTTATCCTGGGTGCGCATGCCTGCAACAGCAAGCGAGTCCTGACCGAAGCGCCGACCGCTGCTGACAATATCCCGTCCAGCCATCATCCATACCGATCCATTGCCCTCATACCAGGTCTGGCCTTCGTGCAAGCTGCCCACCGTTGTACCGAACGCAATCACTCGGCCACTGCTGACCCCAACCAGATCGCCGTCAATCGCGTAGAAACGCGCAGGTTCAGCACTGCCACCGGGTGACAGCGCAGCCGTACCCGGCCCGAACACAAATAACGGCTGGCTACCCGAGTTGCCGTTGACCGACAGGTTGCTGGCCTTCACCGCGTTACCGATGCGGCCCTGATACGCCGGATGCCAAGGGGTCGCCGTGGTGCTCTGCGCCGTCCCGGATTGGCTGACGGTCATGCCGCCGGCGTAGATCGAGTCCTGGGCCATGAACTGCAGCTGGCCGTTCTCGCCGGGCGCCAATAGCAGTGGGTAGGTGTAGTTGTTGTCGCCGTTGGCCTGCGCCTGGGCCGCTTTACCGTAATACAGACTGCCGCTGGCGGCCGTAGCCCTGACGATCGACGGATAGACCACCGCCAAGTCGGCCGTCGCGTCGGATCGGCTGAAGGGCGTCAGGTTGCCGCCCAAGGAAAACAGGTCGATCGACGTGCCCTTGGTCCACAGTGTGAACCAACTGGTACCGGTGCCCTGTTCAGCCCCTTGAGCGAAGGGGGACAGATGGGAAAGCACGACTCGCCCCGGGTCTTCGACGTTCTGCACCACCAGGTCACCCAGGGTCTGCAGGTTGAATGTGGCGTCACCTGGCACCAGGGTCATCCCGCCGCGAGCCACCCCACGGGTCGCGACCAGTGGATCGTATGCACGGGTTTCGCCGGGGCTCTGGACGCCGGCGACACTGCCATACATCACGTCGACGCTGCCAACGGTGGCACTGCGCAACTGCACGTCACCCCGCAGGTTGACCAGTACACCATCGCGATGGTCACCGCTATCGGCGACGCTGGCCGGGTTCAGTGCCCCACCGATGCGCACACGCAGATCGCCGCCACCGGTCAACTGCAGGCTGCCATCGCTGGCGACACGGCCCGTACTGCCCACGGCCAGCACCAGGCCCTGGCTATGCGGGTTCGCCTCGACATGGTGGGTGCTGTAGCCCAGCGTGTTCAATACGCCGGCGTTGCCGCTGACATCGACATCCACGTTCCCGCCGCCGAGGGCACCGAAGCCGGTAAAGCCGAGCAGTTTGTCCGCCGCCGTCGTCGCGGTGTAACTGCCGAAATTGATCCACCACGCCGTCGGCTGGGCTTGCCCGCCTGTCGCCACGTCGCTGCTGCCCTGGCGCCACAACCAGTTGCCGACGGCCGCCGAGTCCACGCCGGCATCCCGTGGGTTGGGTCGCGCAGGGTTCAAACCGGTGACGCTGGTGATGTTGCCGGTCAGGTCGCCGCCGACAGTCAGCGTCAGGTTGCCCCCGGCCTCCGGATACCAGGCACGGTAGATGCTGGTGGGCGAACCATTGACGAACTTTTCAAAGAAACTGCCGGTGTCATTCAGCACGGTTTTGGCCGCAGGGTCAGCGCCTGCCGGCTTCGCCTTGGGCTGGTTGTAAGGGTCGCCGGCAAAGGTGCCGGTCGACGAGGTGCCGGCCGTGTAGACGCCATACAACGAATCCATGCTCAGGCTTCCCGCACTCAACAGCTCAAGGTCACCTGTGCCGGTGCGGATGACGCTGAATCGCGTGCTTGAGGGTACGGCGGCGTATTCCTTGTCTGCCTTCAGCAGGCAATAGTCCGGAGCAGTGGCACACACCTCCTCAACCGAGGGGTAACCGATACTCTGGAAAAACGCATCGGTCATTTCGGTGCCGACGACGACGTTGATCCCATTATTGGCCAAATCATCCGCGGCATATTGAGTAAACACATACGTCACCTTGGGCTTGCAGTACTCCGGCGTTGCGGCACAGAAGTCCTCGATTGAACCCAACCCGAAGCCGTCGAGTACTGCCTGGTCAATCGGGTCGCCCTCCTTGACGACCACCCCGGCAAATCCCATATCAATCACTGCCTGGGCGGTCCAGGTCTGCACACCTTTGGCCGGCATTTCCTTGGCGAACATGCCGTAGTGGTTATCCGCCAAGTGGATCTCACCACTGCGCGGATGGGCTTGCAGGATACGGCTGTCAGCCGCCTCGGTGTCGGCGCCTGCCACCAGACGCAACGACCACGATTGAGTACCTTCAGCCAGCATCGGCGAGATCGCCCATACCTGGCCGGCGGCGCCGGAAACGCCGACGCGCAATTGCACCGACGTCGCCCCGTTGGGCAACTTCACATCGGTGCCGGCGGGGATCAACCCGCCTTTTGGCAAGGCCTTGTTGCCGCTGAGCAATACGCTGTTATTGGCCAGCGTTGCACCGTGCACGGTGGGCAACGGCACCCCTTTAGGCCAGGTCATGGCTTGCAGGCGGGTGCCCTCGGTCAACAGCATGCCGGCGCCCAGTTGCGTGCCCGCCACCAGGGTTTGCGCCTGGCTGAGCAAGGTGCCGGCGGCGAACAGCAGGTTACCGCCGCCATCGCGCACATCGGCCGACAACACGCTGCCGGCGGGCAGCACCAGGTCCTGGGCCAATGTCGCGACGACCGGCAAGCGCGTGCCGGCAGCCACCGTCAAGCCTTTGATCGGCAAGTCGTAGTTAAGCGTGGCTCCGGCCGGGAAGGCGGTGCCGTCCGCCAGGGTCACACCGTTGCCCGGCACCACGATATTCCCACCACTGAAATCGACACCCGGCAACAGCACCCAGCCTTTGTCATCCTCGGACACCGGCGGCTTGGCGAAGCCGTCGTTGATGCTGCCGTAGATATTCAGGTCGCCGCCGGCGCGCAAGGTCAGGCTGCCGGACTCGCCGGAACCATAAATAGAGTTGTCCCTCTGACTATTGGGGTTGAGGCTGGCATAGCGGTAACCGGACAGGTCCAGATCACCCTGCACCACCAAATCGCCGTCCGGGGTCTTGCTGACGATTTCCACGCCAGGACGCAGATGGAAGGCATCGGCATAAGTGGCGTTGTTCAACCCGGCGAGCTTGTTGTTCAGCAAGTTCAGGTTGCTCTTCGCCGCATTGATAAACGCCTCGCTCAAGGCGTGCTTGCCATCTAGGTAACCCTGGGTGATCTCCTGATACGGTCTGCCGCTCGCGGTCGGGTCGGTTTTTTCCGGCGCATCGTCGTAGGTGGCCATGCCGTTGAGGGTTATCGAGCGTGCGCCCTGGACAGTCAGGCGCCCGCTGGCATCGATATTGATGTCATTGCTGCTGCCGTCCGGGTTGAACAACCGAGGCGCGTTCAGCGCCAGGGTGCCGCGATTGCGCCCATCGTTGCCCGCCGCGCCGTCGGTGCCATGGCGCAGGTCGATGCGCACGCCATCGGCCAGGGTCAGTTGGCCGGTGCCCGACCCCAATACCACACTGGCGCGGTTCGGCGCGTCGATGATCTTGCCGTAGCTGTCCACCCGCAGCTTGCTGCCATGGGCGTCGAGTACCGCCGTGCTGTCCAGGGTCAGGCCATTTTTGCCCGCCAGGTTGATGCTGCCGACCCGCTCGCCGCTGGCGTCCACCAGACCTTTGACGCGCAGGCTGCCATTGTCCACCGACACACTGATGGTGCCGGCCTTGAGCCCGTTGCCGATGGTCAGGTCACCCTGCTTGAGCTGGAAACTGCGCGCACCGAAGACTTCGCCGTTGTTGAGGCGCTGGTTGAGGTCGGCGAACTGTTGGTCGAGGGCGCCGCTGCTGCCCAGGCGTTGCGCCTGGATTTCCACGGTGCCGGCCAGGTACGGTATTGAGGTGCCGCCGGCCAGGTAGTGGCCGCTGCTGCTGCCGAGGATCTTGCCTTGCAGGTCGACGATGCCCCCGGCCGCGTCCGTTGCCACAGCGCGCAGCTTACCGGCCTGGTTGTGCTTGGCGGACAGGTCGATGGTCGACCCCGCCGCCTGCAGGATATTGCCGCTGCGGCTGTCCAGCAGCACATCGCCGCCCCAGCCGTATTGGGTCACGTCGTTGAAGGGGATGGCGCGACCGGCCACGTCGATCAAGGCGTCGTCGGTCAACATCACATCGCCACGGGCGCTGAGGCTGACTTTGCCGCTGGGCAGCACCACCGCACTGGCCACCCGAATGCTCTCGCCTTGCAGCGACAGCTCGGCACCCTGGCCGCTGGCCGTGCCACGCGGGCCGGCGGAGGCGCCGATATCAATCGCACCGCCCGCCTTGATCACGCTCACCGAGCCGGCTTCACCGGTCATCAACGGCGTACGAATGGCCAGGTTGCCGCCGCTGTACTGAAAGCCGCTGACCGGGTCATACGCGCCCTGGCGCTGATACACCGACAGGCTGCCCTTATGGTTGGCCGTGATGCGCTCGCTGGCGTTGAGAGTGACATTGGCAAAGCCCAGGGCCAGACGGTCGAAGCTTTTCACGTTGCTCGGCTGGCCAAAGGCGCCATAACCGAACTCGATCCGTTCGGCGTTGACGTCCAGGCGCCCGCTGCCGGTGCCCGCGCCACCCGCTACCACCGCGCCCGGCGCCGTGATCGCGCCCAGCCAGATCAGGTTGGCGGTGTGGATCGACGCCACGTCGTTGGCCCCCCCGGCGCCGTACAGGGCCGGGGTGGATAGCATCAGGTTGCTCAGCAGCGATTTGCCGGTGAGCGGGTCATAGGTGTCGAGTACCGCATTACCGTAGAAGTTGAATCCGTCGCGAGCCGAGAGCTGCAGGGTTTCCAGCGCCGGGGCGCCGAACTGCGTATCGCCGCGCAGCAATCGATCCAGCAGTGCCTGGCTGAGCGTCAGCCCGGCCGGCAAGCGATTCGCCGCCGCCGCTGCGGCCAGGGCTTCGGCGCTGCCCAGATTGAGGGTGCTCACGCCCAGGTTCAGGTGACGGGTGCCGTAACGCACCTGTTCGCCGAGCTGGAAGGTGCTGTCGGTCAGGGCCACGATGCTGCCGTTGGAGTACAGCCCGGTCTGGCCACCGCACACCCCACTGCTGCAGGCACCGATATTGATCCCCTGGCTGATCACACTGCCCACCTTGGGCGCACTGATCACGTTGAGCAGGCCATTGGACACCGCCAGCGTGTTGGCCACCTGGTAGATATAGCCGTCACGGGCATCGTAGCTGGCATTACCGCGCCCCAGGGTGTTGATCGAGGCCCCCTGCTCCACGATGATCGAGCCGGTGTTACTCACCAGGAACACTTCCGGCGCCGCAAGGGTTGCGCCATTTCGCAAGATCACGTTGCTATCGGCGCGATTGACCCCGTTCGCCAGGTAAATGAAGTTCCCGGACTGGCCGTACTCCACAACCGTCATCCCCCCCACCACCAACCGCGAAGCCCCCAGTGCATTCAGGCTGTCGGCGTTGAAGGTGATGCCGGCGAACCCGGCTGTCGCCGACGGCCCCGCGCCGACCACTTCGATCCCTTGAATACTGCGGTCGATCACTGCCACCGTGCCGCCATACCCTCCCGATGCGGCCCCGAAGCGCCCGATGCCCTGGAACGAGAAGGCCTCGGCGCCGTCTCCCGGACGCAGGGCCAGTTTCAAGGTCTTCGCATCGGCCTCCAGCATCGGCCGTGGCACGCCCAACCTGGCCGCATCGGCCCTGGCGAACTGGGCGTAACGGGTTTCGTTGTAGTCGGAATAGCGGCGCAGGGTGTCGGCCGAGGTCAGGGTCAATTGGCTGGCCACGCTGTTGCTGATCCCGGTATGGGCAATCGACAGGTGCCCGGAAGTGGCCCACGAACCGTTGCGCATCAAGGTGGTCGCGGTACCGCTGCCCTGCCCGGCCAGGCCATTGATCTCGACGCGGAAGGCACCTGGCATCAACGCGTAGGTCGACGGCATCAGCGTGTAAGTGCCCGCCGGTAAACCGGGCACACCGGCGCCGATGGTGATCTGCTGGCCGACCAACGGCGTCACGGCCCCGCCCTCCGCCGCGACCGGCGCGGCGCCTGGCTGGATCCCCGGTACAATCGCATAGATCGGGTTGGTGGACAGCCCCGGCAGCACGAACCCGCCATTGGCACCAAACTGCACCAACGGGTTGTAGCGCGCATCCGTGGAGCCACCGCGCCCTGAAACAAAGCCGGCACCCAGCAAATCGCCTCCGCCGGACAAGTCTAACGTGGCGTCAGGCAACACACTGATCGTCTTGCCACCGAGGATGACCCCGACATTCAGGTCACCTTCGCGAGTGACCACGCCCCCCTGACCGATAAATTTCACCGTCTTGCCGTTGTATTTGTAGACCTGGCCGTCCAGCGTTCCGCCATAGGGCAGCACCAGGCCTTTGCCACTCACCGACGTCAGGCTGCCTGGCAACAGTTGCACAACGCTGCTGCCCATGCTGCCGATATCGATCAACCCCAGGGGCGCGCGCACCACGCCACCTTGGCGCACCGTGGCCGCGCCCAGTTGCAGGCGGCCGAACGCCGAATAAGGGATAGGCGCGTCGGCACTGCCCACGCGACCGATGGTCAGCGTACGCAAGGGATCAAAATCCAGGTCAAGGGAGGTGGTGGTCGACTGGCCCCGGTAGCCGGCGATGACGCGGGCACTGACTTCAGTGGCCGGGTACAGTTGCGCGGCGCGCAAGGTCATATCGCCCTGGGTCAGCAACTGCGTGCTGACACCGGTAATGATGTCATTCTCGGCCGCACCGGCGAGAAAGCGCAGGTCGCCCTGGCTGGTCAGGTTGACCTGGTCGAAGCCCCGACGCTCAAGGCTGGCCTGGCTGTTGTCCGCCCGAAACACGTGGCTGCGGTTACCGAAGATGACATTGCCGCGCACGTCGATCAGGCTGCCGGTGGCCGTCAATTGCGCATTGGTTGCCCGCTGGGACGGGGCCGGCAGCACCGGCACCGGTCGCACATAGAGGTCTTTGCCCGTCTCTTCAGGTGCGAGGAAACCCGCCAACAGCAGGTGCGGCGCGGACAGGTTGATGCGCGAGTTGCCTGCTGCATTGTCGCTGAGGCCGTATCCACGGCTGTACAGGCGCAGGCTCTGGCCCATGTTCAAGGTAACGTCACCGTCAAAGCTCAACAGGCCGTTGCTCAACAGCGCCAGGTTATCGAAACCGCCCGCGCTGACTTGATCCACACCCAACCGCCCCTGCCCATACGCCAGGCTCGCGGCAGCGTCTTCAGCAGTGCCAGCCAGCGCCGTCGGTTGATGCGCCTGCCCCAACACCAGTTCACGCACCTTGAGGACGCGATCGGTGACAGATGCCTTCTGGTAATACGGGGTGTCCAACGCCACGTTGAGGCTACCGCCCGCCGCACCGGCGCCCCCGGCCCTGGCGACAAAACTGCCCTCTAGGTACAAGCCGTTATTGGACGCCAGCGTGATGCTGCCGCCATTGCTGGCCGCTTGCACAGCGCCTTGCCCCGGCACGTTTATCAGGGCTTGGGTGCCGGAGGCCTCCAGGCGCGCGCCGTTACGCACCACCACGAACAAATCACTGGCCTTGGCCAGGCCGGTGTTCAGGTCGAACGTGCCGCCAATGTTGAGGCTGCCGCCGTCGCGCACCAGGCCATAAGTGCGCCCACGGTTGTCCACCGCCGTCGCAGCCCGTGCCGAGACGTCGATCACCGCCTGCTCGCCGACCCAGATCGAGCGGCCATGGCCGATGGCATTCACCGCTTCCGAGGCGCCCGTCGTCAAGCCGCCCAGGCTCACGTTGCCGCCCCAGGCATTGAGCGTGCCGTCCATCGTCAATTGGCCGACGCTGCGCAGGTTGATCGCCTGGCCGGGGTCCACATGGATCACCGCGCCCTGGCCGACGGTGAGCGCCGTGGTCGCCAATTGCGCCGCGGTGGAATTGACATGGCCGGCGGTGAGGCTCACACCGGCGCCCCGGCGTTGGGTCAGCACGCCTTTGGCAGCGTCTTCCTGATACAGCGGCGGCGTCCAGCGTTCCAGTGCGGTGGCAGGATCGCTACCGGTTGGCATACCCGAGGCCTGTGCGCCTAATCGAAAGACCGGCAGGCTGACGTCGACCTGAGTACCGTCGGTGACGATCAGCCCTTCATTGCCGGTAATGTCGTAGGCCGAGAAGCCCTTGTTGAAGAAATCACCGGCCAGTTTCAGGGTGTCGCTGCCCACCGCATTGGTGCTTTCGCCGATCTGTACTTTATGCGCCTGCAACGCCAGGGTGCCGCCGCCGTTGACGCCATAGCCGCGCACGTCACCCTCCAAGGCCAGGGCACCCAGGGCGCCTAGGGTCACATTGCCGCCCTTGCCGCCCGTGAGTTTGCCATCCACGCCGAGGGTGCCCCCGGAAGACGCATCCACGACACTGCCGGCGGCCAGGTTCACATTGCTGGCACTGCGCAGGGATACCTTGCCGCCGTTCACATAGGCCACACCTGCGCTGGCGGCCGGGTCCAGGGCCAGGTTATTCCAGCGACCGCTGGTGTCCAGTTTGACGCCGGCGGCGACGTTCACATTCGAACCACCGGCCAGGATCGTGTCCGTCACCTCGCCGGCCTTGAGCGGGTCGACCTGGCTGAGGATGTTGCCGGCGTTGACACTGCCGCCGTGGGCGGTGAGGTTGGCATTGATCTGCACACCCGGCCCGAACAAGGTGATATCGCCACCGTCCGCCACGCTGAGCGCCCCATTGACGTTCACCTGTTGCTTGGCAGCGACTTTGACCGCGCCCAACCGGGCGCCATTGAGCTGATCGCTGTCGAGCAGGATCTTGCCCTGGCGATCGGACGGCAGCACAGTGCCCAGGTCCAGGCCGTCGGCGATTTTCTGCGTGTTGCTGTCGATCAGCACCTGGTCGGACGTACCGCTCAGGGCATAGCGCAGCGTGCCGGTGGTTTTGTTGTAGACCGGAATGTATTGGCCAATGATCAGTTGCGCACGCTGGGCCCTGGCTTTCTGGGATTGCTGGTAGCCGTCGAGGTTGATCGTCGGTGCCTGGGTCTGGCGATCACCCTGGAACACATCACTGATCACCTGGCCTTCCAGTACTGCGCTGGAGGTACCGACGACCAGCTTGCCGGCATCGCGGCCCACGGTGTAACCGGCTTCATAGCGGCGTTGGGGAGCGATCAGCGGGTTGTAGTAAGACTCGGTCTGGCCCCAGCGGACGCTGGTGTCTTCATAGCCCTTGTAGAAACCGGAGTAGAGAATGTCGCCCGGCGCTTTCGACACCTCATACAAGCGGCCATCCGGGCCCTTGAGCCAGGTCTGCTGAATGTAACCAGCCTGCACATCCACGGTGCCGCCCGACAGGTTGATCTGCGCGCCCTTTTGGGTCACCGCCTCCTTGCCGGTAAAGGTCACGGTGCCGCCCTGGGCCATCCATTCGCCCACCGAGTGGCCCTGGGTGCCGAGGTAGCCGCCCACTTCCAGCAAGCCGCCGGCCGTGTACCAACGGTCGGTGGCGTAGCCGTTGGTGCCGGCCGGCACGAACACCAGCTCGCGCAGATCGACCCACACATCATTGTTGATCAGTTGCCCACCGTCGCGGTTGACCGGCGCATCGCGCTGCTCATTGCCCTGCACGTTGATCTTGATGGCGTTGGACTCCATCGCCACCTTGACACCGATGGCACCCGACACGTCGATCATCGCGCCATCGCGCACCAGGCTGCGCTGGCCGGCACTGACCGCTACCTGGCCGCCGGTGGCCAACGTGATCGAGCCCTTTTGGAAGTCCACGGTGCCGCCGCTGACAAGCTCGATGCGCGACTGATCGGTACGGTCAACCACAGCACTGAGGTTATTGAACTGCCCGGTGATCAGGTTGGCGGGCGTGCCGTCGAGCTTGATCAGACCGTTGTCTTTCTGGCTGTTGAGGGCCGTGCTGCCGCTGGCGTCGAGCAGGACCGCAGTGGTGCTGCCTTCGCCCAGGGTCACGCTGCCGCGGGTGTCGCTGGCGGCGTTGAGCAAGTGAATCGTGCCGCGTGTATCCACCGAGGTGCTGGCCAGGGCCACGCCGTTTTGTTGCACCTGGTGGCCGGTCAGGGTGATGTCGCCGGTGGAGGCCATGATCAGGCCGCTGTTGGTGACGTTACCCGCGGTGCTGCCGGCCTTGAGGCTGGTCGCCACTTCGTTGCCACGGGTGGTGGAGCGGTCGTTGCCCGCCGTACCGACGCCCTTGCGAATGTAAAAGCTGTCGCCGGCCGCCAGGGTGGCCTGGCCCTTGGCAGTGATGATAGTCCCGGCGTTTTCCACCTCGCTGCCCAGCAACAAGGCATAGCCGCCTGAGTCCGTGGAGGTAGCGGCAGTGTGCGTCTGGATCAGCGCGCCGCGCTGTACTTCAACCTTGCCCGCCGCGTCGGTGAACGTGGGCTGAGTACCATTGGTGTCGACGTACAGCCCGCGCTGGGTGAACTGGTCGTCAGTCATGGTCGCGGCCGCCGCCACCAGGTTACGCACGTTGACCTGGCTGGTGCCGCTGAAGACCACACCGTTACGGTTCATGATCATCACCGTGCCGGCGCCGTTGATCTGGCCTTGAATTTCGCTGGGCCGCGCATTCGGGTCATTGACGCGGTTGAGCACTGCCCAAGTGGACTGCTGCTGGAAATCGACGGTGGTATTGCGCCCGACGTTGAAGGTTTCCCAGTTGAGGATCGCCTTGTCGGCCGTCTGCTCGATGGTCACCGTGGTCTTGCCGCCGGATTGGCTCTGGATCGGGCCCTTGGCGTTGGTCCAGCCCTGGGTCAGGCTGTTATCGACCTGCAGGCCGCCCTTGCCCAAACCGTCGGGGATGTTCGAGACCTGACCGAACGCCGCCTGACGCCCCGCCGCTTGCGCCGCCTGCTGAGCCGCAATCGCCGCGACGCTGGTGTTCAACGTGCTGATGGAACGCGCCAACTGCTGCTTGGCCTGTGCCTGCTGGTTCAGCGAAGGAATTCCGGGCACCTGACCGGCACCGGTCCGCGCGGCCGTGCTCGCCTGGGAAGCGCCCTTGTCGGCAAACCAGCCGGAACTGAACGCCGTAGCCGCTTGGGCATTACCGGCCACCATCAACAAGGCGATGGCCTGCGCCAAAGGCTTGAGGCGCAGGACGGTCACTGGGGCTTTGAGGTTAACCGGTGTTTTGCAGCGGACCATCGGGACTCTTCCTTCTTTGTTATCGCCTGGGAGCAAGACAGCCTCACGTATGAGGGTTAGGCGGTTGGCAAGGCGCGGGACTGAACTTCTGTCATGGAAAGTTCATGCAGGGCTGTTAACGCAAAAAAATCAGCAACGGCACAGGCCGTTGCTGATCGGTAGTGCGGGTCGTGGACGCTTGGGTTACAGCGGACGACCGATGGCGTTGCAGACGCTGGTGTTGCCGATGCCTTGAGCGTTGGAAGCTGTGGCGAAGGTGTCACGCACGGCTTTTTTCCAGTTGGCTGGCAGCGGTACGAAGCGGTTGTTGCTGATGGCGGTGTCGTTGTTACCGAAAGCACCGTAGTGACGAGCGAAGAAGCTGCGCACTTGGGTGGTCTGGGTAGCGTCGGCGTAGCACTGGCTGAAGATCAGGTTAGTGAAGCCCAGGATCGGGTAGCCGCTGGAGGGGTAAGCGAAGGTGGCTGGGCCGCTTGCAGTGGCAGCAAACACCGGCACCCAGTTGTCCGGGTTGGTAGCGTCGATGAACGAGCCATCAGCGCGGGCTTCAGTTGGCGCTGGAACCAGGCCGATTGCAGCCGAGACGTTGGCAGGTGCAGGGGAAACACCGCCAACCTTGGCGACTTTGGTGGCGTCATCCAGACCGGCCAGGGTGGTCGCCGCGTAATCCGGGCTCATGTAGGTGATACGGCCTTCAACGGCGTTCAATGCATCCATCACGCCCTGGCTGCCAGTGGCGGCCACCGCCGTCGATGGCAGACCACCGCCGTAGCTTGAGGAGAAGGTGGTGGTCACAGCGAAAGGTTGGGCTTCGGTGCATTTGGCATTCAGGAAGCGTGTGAACAGTTCAGTGGTGCCGCTGGACTCGCTGCGATACACCAGGGCAATCGGGCCAGTGCGGCCGGAGTTGGTGATCTGGTTCCAGGTGGTCAAACGACCGGAGAACACACCACACAATTGGTCAACGCTCAGGTCAACCGCGTTGGTGCCTGCCTTGTTGAACGGAATGGCAACCGAAGTGGCTACCGAAGGCACCTGGATCAGCTTGCCCCAGGCAGGTTGCTTGGTGGACGCATAGGTCGACAGCTCAGTGGCGCTCAGCTTCGAGTCGCTGCCAGCCCAGTGCACGTTCTTGTTGGTCACGCCAGCCACGAACTTGGTGTAGTCATTGTTCAGGAACGCCGATTTGCCGTTGCCGCTGCCCACACCGATGTACGGAGCGAAGCCAGTGGTGAGTACGCCAGCGGTTTGATACAGCGGCTGTGGCAGAGTCGCGCCGCCGCCGTTGATGTCTGCCATTGCAGCCTGGGCCGAGCACAGTGCGGCGAGGGTCACGGATACCGCGAGAACGTTGCGCTTAAACATGAAGAATCTCCTTTCGTCGTGTTTGTACGTTTGGGGTAGAGGGCTCTTGCATGACGCCATGGCTTCGGTCCCGAGCCTGAACTACCTGGGGTAGCTACGGGGGTGGCCAGGGGTAAAACCATGGGAGAGAAAGTCGCAGTTTCCGATGACGGTTATGGGAAAAAACCTCGGGAGGAACGCCTTGATTTTTAAAAAGATTCTCGGGTGTTTTGGTCACGGTTTCGAGCGGTTTGGGCGCAGGTGACAGCGAGGTTTCAGCAGGCGTGGCTGGAGCCCGCGCAGGGTGTGAAAATGTGACGCTACAAGGAACCCGAGGTCGGTCGGGTGAGCTAGGTGACCAGCTGGTTTATTTCAATGATCGGCAACAGCACCGCCATGACGATCACCAACACCACGGCGCCCATTACCACAATCATTAACGGCTCCAGCAACGCGGTCATGCCCATGGCCCGGCGCTCGATATCCCGCGACAGGGTCTGCGCCGCACGCTCCAGCATCGGCGGCAACGCGCCGGTCTTTTCACCGCTGGCGATCAGGTGGATCAACACCGGCGGGAACACCTTTTCCACCGCCAGCGCTGGGGCCAGGTTGACGCCTTCGCGCACCTTGGCGGTGGCGTCGTTGACACATTGGCTCAGGCGATCATTGGACAGGGTCTGCCGCGCCGCTTCCAGGGCGCGCAACAGCGGCACCCCGGCACCGCCGAGAATCGCCAGGGTCGAGGCGAACCGCGCAGTGTTCAGGCCCAGCACGAAACGCCCGATCAGCGGCAAGCGCAACACCCGGCTATGCCAACTCAAACGTGCCACCGGGTTGCGCAAATACAGGCGCCAGCTCCAGAAACCACCGACCATCCCGGCAAAACACAACCCACCCCAGGCGCGGACGAAATCGCTGGCATTGAGCATCGCCAGGGTCAACCCGGGCAAATCCTGGCGCGCCTGGGAGAACGCACTGACCACCTGCGGCACCACATAGCTCAACAGGAAAATCACAATGCCAATGGACACCAACCCCACCACGCCAGGATAGATAAACGCGGTGAGGATCTTGCCGCGCAGGTTGTTGCGTTCTTCGATGTAGTCGGCCAGGCGTTCCATCACCTGGGCCAGGTCGCCGGACTCCTCCCCCGCCGCAATCAGCGCGCGATAAATCGACGGAAAATCCCGTGGCCGCGCCGCCAACGCATCCGCCAGGCGCATGCCACCGCGCACATCGGCGCGTACCGCGCTCAAGGTCTGGGCGATATGTTTTTTCTCGGCCTGCTCCACCGTGGCACTCAACGCGGCTTCCAACGGCAGGCTCGCGCCCAACAGGCTTGCCAGTTGCCGCGTGGCCCAGGCCAGGTCGTTGTCCGACAGCTTGGCAGTGAACAGGCTGCTGCCGGCCGCGGCTTGCTGATTACCCTCGATCTGCACCAGCAACGCCGTCAAGCCTCGGCTACGCAAGTTGGCAAACGCCGCGCTCTGGCTGTCGGCCTCCACATGCCCGGCCTCGACGTTGCCGTTGGCATCGGCGGCCTCATAGCGATAGCGATTCATCAGGCGTCCCGTGTTACACGCAGGATTTCTTCCGGCGCGGTGGCGCCGCTGTGCACCCAGCGCTCGCCGTCTTCACGCATGCTGAACATCCCGGCGCGACGGGCGGCCAGGCGCAGGTCCTGCTCGTTGGCGCCCTGGTGGATCAGGCTGCGTACATCGTCGTCGACGCAGAACAACTCATGGATCCCGGTACGGCCGCTATAGCCGATCTGGTTGCACTGTGCGCAGCCCACAGGGCGCCAAGTACCGGGAGCGGACGGGTCTTCCTGCTTGCAGTGCGGGCACAGGCGCCGCACCAGGCGCTGGGCCAACACGCCGAGCAACGATGACGCCAACAGGAACGGTTCGACACCCATATCAATCAGCCGGTTGACCGCCGACACCGCATCGTTGGTGTGCAAGGTCGCCAGCACCAAGTGACCTGTGAGTGATGCCTGCACAGCGATTTGTGCGGTCTCCAGGTCACGGATTTCGCCGATCATGATGATGTCCGGGTCCTGGCGCAGGATCGCCCGCAGGGCCAGGCCGAAGGTCATGTCGATCTTGGCGTTGACCTGGATCTGGCTGATGCCCGGCAGGTCGTACTCCACCGGGTCTTCCACGGTAAGGATATTGCTGGTGCTCGCGTCCAGCCGCGCCAGGGCGGCATACAGGCTGGTGGTCTTGCCGCTGCCGGTGGGGCCGGTGACCAGCACGATGCCGTGGGGTTGGCGGATCAGCGTATCCAGGCGTGCCAGCAATTGCGGCGCCATGCCCAGGGTCTCCAATTGCAGGCGCCCAGCTTGTTTGTCCAGCAGGCGCATGACGACTCTTTCGCCATGGCCGGTGGGCACCGTGGACACCCGAATGTCGATGGGCCGCCCGGCCACGCGCAGGGCAATACGACCGTCTTGGGGCAGGCGTTTTTCGGCAATATCGAGCTGGGCCATGATCTTGATCCGTGACACGAGCGCGCCATGCAACGCCTTGCGTGGCGACACCACGTCACGCAGGGTGCCGTCGACGCGGTAGCGCACTACGGAGTGGGTTTCGTAGGGTTCGATGTGGATGTCGCTGGCCTCGTCCCGGGCGGCCTGGGTGAGCAAGGCGTTGATCATGCGGATGACTGGCGCGCCGTCCTGGGTGTCGAGCAGGTCGGTGATCTCAGGCATATCTTGCATCAGGCGGTCGAGGTCTACCTCGTTTTCAGCCGCGCCGACGACGGCGGCGGCGCTACCAGTGTCGGCGTAGGCACTGGTGAGCAGGCCGTCGAGTTCGTCATCGCGTACTTGTTCGAGGTGGGTTTGGCCGAATTGGCGGTGGACTTCGCTGATCGACCAGCCGGGGGTTGAGGGGCAAACCGTCAGTAGCATGCCTTGGTCGCCGGGGCGCAGGAGGATGCGTTGGGATTTGGCCCAGGCGTACGGCAATAGGCTCATTGGGTTTGCCCTTTGGAGGGGTGTACATATCCGTTGCTGCGGTAACAGCGGCTTAGGGTTCCGGCTTCACGGCGGGTCACTGTGGAAAAGCCCCACAGTAAGCAAAGGGCTCCTGCCCCAACACTCGGCACCTCGCCTAGACTCGATGTGCCCGTAACCCCTGCCGAATTCCGGCCAGCGTGTTTGACGGTGCGCCTAAAATCAAAAGCAGTTTTTTGTGTACCGCAGATTGCTTTTCTGTGGGAGCTGGCTTGCCGGCGATGCAGGCACCTCGGTCCATCAGAGACACCGCGTTGATGCCATCGCAGGCAAGCCAGCTCCCACCTCGCAGCAACGCATATGTACCCGGCGCTCACTGCGGCACCGCCCTTATCACCGCCCGAGGCCCCTGCTGCCCAGGAATCGCCTTCTCCACCGAAGGCAACTGCGGCGCCTGCACATCCGGCATCGCCCAACTATGCTCCGGCTGCAACGCACCCTGCGCCCGGCGCATAAACTCATACCGGTTCAACGTAATACTGCGCCCCGCCCCACTGTCCCGAATAATGTAAGGCCGCAAAAACACCATCAGGTTGGTCTTGCTCACACTGCGCTTCTCATTACGAAACAACGCTCCCAACCCCGGAATATCCGATAACCACGGCACCGCGTCGTTACTCTGGCTATACCCATCCTGCAGCAACCCGCCAAGCACCATGATCTGCCCGTCATCCAACAAAATACTGGTATCGATAGCGCGCTTATTGGTCACCGTCCCCGCCGTTACCGAAGCCCGCTCATCCACGGTGCTGACCTCCTGGTAAATATCCAGCTTCACCGTACCGCCCTCGGAAATCTGCGGCCGCACATTCAACTTGAGCCCCACCTCTTCACGTTGCACGGTCTGGAACGGGTTGTTGCTCGTGCCCCCGCCGCCGGTCACATAACTGCCGGTGACGAATGGAATCGTCTGCCCTACAAAAATGCTCGCCGCTTCGTTATCCAGGGTCAGCAGGTTGGGCGTGGACAGCACGTTGGTACCGCCCTTGCTCTTCAACGCGCGGGCCAACACCTTGAGGTCGAGCACCTTGCCGATGCCGGGAATATCCACGGTGCCATCGACCAGGCCCACGTTCAGGCCCTTGGGCAGTACGTCGATGCTGGTCTTGCTGGTAGGTGTGCTGTTCACACCGCTGCCCCCCAGGTTGACGCCGCCAAACCCTCCCTTGCCACCGAGGTTGCCGGCCTGCCATTGCACGCCGAACTCGGTGGCATCGTCTTCGCCGACCTCCACGATCAAGCTTTCGATCACCACCTGGGCGCGGCGCTGATCGAGCATGTCGATCACTTCGCGCAGGTTGCGGTACAACGGGTCCGGCGCGGAGATCAGCAGGGTGTTGGTGGTGGCGTCGGCCTGGATTGTCACGCCACCGGCACTGAACGAAGTGTCCTGATCCTGGGAGGTACCACTGGTGCCCGTCGTCGAACCGGTGGACTGGCCATAACCCGACTGCACGCCACTGCCGGTGGGCGTGCCGCTGCTGTTTTGCGCATTGCTCGTACCTTCGGTGTTTTTGCCATTGCCGCCCATGGCACTGAGCTTGCCACGGGCATCGTCGCTGACGCCGGAATCGCTTTCACCGGTCAGCAACCCACGCAGCGACTGGGCCAACTTGCCCGCCTGGGCGTTGCGCAGGTACACCACGTGCATGTTGCTCGGATTGCTCTGGGCGTTGTCGAGTTTGTAGATCAGGTTGCGCGCGAGCTCGGTGCGCTCCGGGCTGCCGGAGCGGATGATGATCGAATTGGAACGTGGGTCGCCGATCACGTTGATCTTCTGGGTCTGGTCGGCGCCCTGGGTCTCCAACAGCTCGGAGACCATGGCGGCGATGTCCACGGCGATGCCGTTCTGCACCCTCACCACATCGGTGTCGATGGCGCTGGGGGTGTCGATGCCGTTGATGATCTGCGCGACACGTGCGAGGTTTTCCGCGTAATCGGTGATGACAATGCTGTTATTGCCGGGGTAGGCATTGATCGGGTTGTTCGGCGACACGATGGGACGCAGCACCGGGATCAGGTTGACTGCGTTTTCATATTGCAGGCGGAAGGTACGCGTCTGCATGCCGCTGCTGCCGGCCGTGTAGATCGGCCCGCCGAGCAGCTTGGCATCGGCCTCAGGCACCACCTGGGCGACGCCCCCCACATCGACCACGCTGAAGCCCTGCATGCGCAGCGCCGCCAGCAGCATGTCATAGGCCTGATGCGCCGGTACCTGGCCTTCGCTGACCAGGGTGAGATTACCCTTCACGCGAGGGTCCACCAAAAATTGCTGGCCGGTGGCACGGGACAGTGCGCGCACCACCGCCTGGATATCCGCGTCGACAAAGTTGAGCTGTACGGGCTGGTCACCCAGCGGGTTGCGTGCCTTGACCACCGCTGGGGCGTGGCCACGTGCGCTGTTGGTGACTCGGTGTTGTACGGGAGGTTTAGGTGCAGGTTCACTCTGGCGATCCAGCACGGTCTCGCCACTACGACGCGTGTCGGCCAGGGGTTGGCCGAGTTCACTGTCCACCAGCAAGGGTGCAGTTGACGGATTGCTGCACGCACTCAACGCCAGTACCAGCAGGGGTGCAACCATACGGAAAGGCGGGACTGACCACTTCATGAAGCTTCCTTAGCGCCAAGCGCCTGATCCATGCGAACGGTCCCGGACACAGTGCCGGCCGAGTTATCGACGGTATCGACGGCACGCTGCAAACGCGCCTCGGACACCTCCAGGGAAAACGAACGGGCATTGCCCAGCAGCCAACCCAGCACCGCCTCGGCCGGGGCGTTGTCGAAGGTCAGGCGCCAACCGCCGGGTTCCAGCGCCTGCAACTGGTAATGGCCGTGCAAGCCGGCGTTGTCCAGGGCTTGACGCAGCGCGGTTTCGTCGCCCTGCCTCGGCGCGGCGACGTCCTGCAACAACACCTGCAAGGCTTCGGCTTGAGCACGTAATTTGGGGATTTCGGCCTGCCAGTAATCGATCTTCTTCAACGCCGGCTGCACCAGCACCAGCCAGGTCAGCAGGCTCGCCAGGACCAGGCCGGCGCCGCCGAGCAGGCGTTTTTCGCGCAGGGCCAGGCCGCTCCAGAACACTTGGGCCTGGCCGCGCAGTCGCTTCACGTTACTCATCGCCGGCACCTACGGGTTGCTCCGCAGCCTGCGCCGGGCCAAGGGTCCAGGCATGGCCATCGCGGCTGGCAGTGAAGCCGGCCTGGGCCAGTGCGGCCTGCCATTCACCCTCGGCCGTCGGGTTACGACTGTCGGCGAGCAATTCCACGTGCAAACGGCCCTGTTCAAAGCTCAGGTTGTCGACACTGCCCACCATGAACGGCAGGTTGCTGCCAGCCAGTTGCAACAGGGTGGTGAAGCGTTGGCCTGGATCGGCGGCAGCGCCGGTCTGGCGGGTGGCCACCTGTTGTCGGGCTTGTTGCAAAGGGTTGAGCACCACCGGCAATTGTGGAAATGCCTGGCGCACCTGCTGGCTCATCAAGGCCTTGAGTCGCTGGCCTTCCTCCACCTGACGTGCGGCGTACAGGTTGAGGCCGAGGGTCCAAAGGGCGGTGGCGAACGCAACACAGGCGAGCGCCCTGCCCCATCCAACGGTCGAGGGTTGCCGCAGACGCCCGTGCAAGCCCCAATGGGGAACACCCCCACTCCAACGCTGCCCCGCGTCTAACAGTTGCACATCCAGCGCCTGCAAGCCGAGCGGATGCACCGCGCCTTGTTGCAGGCTGTCGCGCGTCAACAGATAGCCGTCATCCAGCGCCGCGGCGCCCACCGGCAAGGCGAAGGGTGCCGGGTACAGGCCGCGCAGCTTGAGTGGCAGCTGCGCGAGCCGCTCCAACCCGACCTTGGGCACCCAGGCGACCTGCACACGCCCATCGCTTTCGCGCGGGCCGTGAGCCACCTGCATCTGTTCCACTGGTCCCAAGATCAACGCCTGCGCAGCGCAGGCCACGGCGGCTGCGGTTTTCGCGGCGGGCAGCGGCGGCAACTCCAGGCTGGTGAGCAGGCTGTCGCGAGGGTGTAGAAAACACTCTACTGCCTGACGGTTCCTACCCACCTGCGCCAAGCTTTCATAACCCTCTTCAATCACCACACCACGGTCCAGCCAGGCAAATTTGACCTGGCTCTCAGCGGTCAATTGATCAAGCGGCGGCAAGCCAATGCGCAAGCGTTTCATACGCCCACCCGCGACCAGATCACCCGAGGCTCGCGGTCTTCGGGGCGATGCAACAACGCATCAACCGTCACCCGCCGCTGCTCACGGCGAGCCTGGCCCTGCAGGCGAAACCACTCACTGGTAATGCCCACCTGCACCGCGTCCACCGCCACCTGCGGCAAGCGCAGGCGATTGACGAAATCCCCCCGGTTGATAAACCAATGCCCGCTGTCACGCTCGGCCACCAGCCCATGGGCCTGGGACAGGCTGAGCTGCGGCACCACCGCACTGAGCACTTCGGCGCTGGCGGTGTTGCCGTTGACCCAGGTAGGACCGGGCAATACGCTGATATAGGCCTGCATGCGCTGCAACAGGTTGGGGTCGAGGCCTTCGATCCCGCTCAAGTCATCCAGGCTGCGCAGCATCGGGTATTTGGCGGGCGGTTCATAGGAGGCGATCACCCGCTGGCTGATACGCCGGCTCACCGCCGGATCGACACCTATCAGTCGGCACAGTCGCTCAAAACTCTGCAATTGCTCGCTGTCCACCTGCTGGCGATTGACCAGATTGCGCAGGTTGAACTTGCCCTGCTCGTCCACAATCCGCCCCTCAAATGCGCCACCCTGGGCACGCGCCCAGGGTTGATCGAGGCGGGTCAGCACGTCCTTCTGGCGCGCGTCCCAGAGCATCTGGCGGCTGCGTTCAAGGCCACCCTGCAACAGCCACTGGCCCTGGATGCGCAACTGCTCGGCTTCCAGGCTGCGGGTGAACACGGTCTGGCGCGTGAGCATGGCACCGGCCAGCACCGCCACCACCGCGGCGATCAGCAAGGCGCTGATTATCGCCATGCCGCGCTGCTTCGCCGCTGGGGGCGAATACCGTTTCATGGCCGGCCTTACAACTGCCAGGAGCCGATATCGGCATTTACGCCATCGCCATCCGGCTGGCCGTCGGCGCCCAGCGAGAACACATCCACTTCGCCGTTGGCGCCTGGGTTAAGGTAATGATAGGGCTTGCCCCAAGGGTCGTTGGGCAAGCGCTCCAAGTAAGCGCGCCAGTTGCTGTTTTTCGCATCCGCCGGGCGCTCCACCAAGACTTTCAACCCCTGGTTCATGCTCGGATACGTGCCGTGGTCAAGGCGATAGAGCTTCAACGCCTGCATCAACCCACCGATATCCTGTTTCGCTGCGGTGGCCCGTGCCTGGTCCGGCCGATCAAGCACCTTGGGCACCACCATTGCCGCGAGGATTCCGAGGATGACCACCACCACCATGATCTCGATCAAGGTAAAGCCACGCTGCCCGCGAGGGCCTGGCAATGGGGACGTTAGGCGCGCGATATCCATCTCGACATTCCTTGGCTTGAGTGCAATTCGTGGCGCAGTGTTGCAAGAACACATGTCAGTCGTATTGAAAATCCTCGGGAGTTTCGGTCGCCAATCGGTCAACTGCCGGCGCTAGTCTGCGGGCCTGTTTCCCGGCTTTGAGAGCGCCATGTACGGCCGTCGCAAGGAGCAAGGTTTTACCCTGATTGAAGTGCTGGTGGCGCTGGCGATCATCGCCGTGGCCATGGCCGCTGCCGTGCGCGTGGCGGGGCTGATGACCCAGAGCAACGGATTGTTGCGCGACAAATCCATCGCGTTGCTGGCGGCGCAGAGTCGCCTGGCGGAACTGCGCCTGGAGGGGCACCTGCGCAGCGGCAAGCGGACCTTCGAGTGCGACCAGGGCCGCTTGAAACTGCGTTGTGAGCAGAGCATCAACGCCGATGGCCGCCTGTTTCAAGTCAACCTGCAGGTGCTCGACGCCCGCCGCGAAGCGCCGCCCCTGGCCCGCCTGGACACCCAGGTCATGGCCGAGTGAGGCGCGGCAACGCGGGCCCCTCCGGCAACGTGTCGAGGTTGACGTGCAGCTTCTCGCCACCGCGCTCGATCTCCACACCGTCGCCTCTGATGGCCGTCAGCCGTACGCCTGGGCTGAGGCGTTCACCCAGCAGAAAGCTGCGCGGCGGGCCGTCATTCAGGCTGAGGATCGCCACCGCACCCCGGGCACCAGCCAGCACGCCAGTGACTTTGACCTGCAGCGCCGTCGGCGTATTGGAAAACCATTGCAACGCCGGGTTATCGCTGCGTGCCGCCAATGCCTGGGGGGTCGCTTGGGGCGTGTGGGATTCGGCGCTGGTGAGGAGCAGCGGCGTCCAGACCGCCACACCCGCCAAGGCGGCCAACACACCCAGCGCCTGCACGCCGTGGGCCAGGGTGAAACGATGGGCGAATGTCATCGGAGGGACCTCCTGTTTGTCCGTGGCACCAGCCTACAGGTCAATTCGCACGCTTTTATTTCACAGACTCGCCAGTTCTCCAGGAAGCCCGTGATGAAACAGCAAGGTTTTACCCTGATCGAGCTGATGGTGGTGCTGGTGATTATCGGCATCGCCAGCGCCGCCATCAGCCTCACGATCAAACCTGACCCACTGCACCTGCTGCGCAAGGACGCCGAGCGCCTGAGCCAACTGCTGCAAGTGGCCCAGGCCGAAGCCCACGCCGATGGTCGCCCCATCACCTGGCGCGCCGACGCCAAGGGCTTTCGCTTCAACCGTCGCAGTGATGATGGGGTGCATGTGGAATCCTTTCAGGGCGACAGTCAACTGCGCCCGCGCCTCTGGGAAAGCAAGCCGATGCAGATCAACATCGAACCACGCCAGACCCTGGTACTGAATGCCGAATGGATCAGCCCGCCGCTGCGGGTAGTGCTCTCTGATGGGCAACACAGTCTCAGCCTGCACCGCGACGCCGCCGGTTTGATGCGCGTGGAGCGCCTGCCATGAATCAGTCCCAGCAGGGCTTCACGCTGATAGAAGTGATGGTGGCGATCATGCTCATGGCATTGGTCAGCTTGATCGCCTGGCGCGGCCTGGACAGCGTTACCCGCGCCGATCAGCACTTGCAGGCCAGTACGGAACAGACCGAGGTGCTGCTGAGGGCATTGAACCAGATGCAGCGGGACATCAGTTTACGGGCCAGTGTCGAACTCACCCTCCCCAGCGCGCCGGAAGACGGGGCGGCTAAAACCGAGGGGCTGGCGGCAGTCACGGTGCGCAGTTCCGACAGTAAGGGTTTTCGACTGGACGTGATCCGCAGCGCCCCGGTCGCAGGCGATGGGCTGCAACGGGTGCGGTGGTGGCTCAAGGGCGATTCGCTGTATCGGGCAGCGGCCCCAGCGCGGGACCGCTTTCCTCTGCCGGCGGCAAAGGATGGGGTGGTGGTGTTAACCGGCGTCAGTGATTTGCAGGTGCGGGTTTGGGAAGCCGATAAGGGGTGGCGACAGTTGAGCGGTAACCGTCGCGAGGATCCACTGGGATTGGAGATCAGCCTGGTGCGACAGACGCCACAGGGGGTGGAACGGTATCGACAGGTGGTGGGGCCGTTGAACTAACTCAACAACACCACCCCACCCGGCAATTCCGTACACTTGGCGCCATACGCATCGCGAATCAACAACGCTACCCCGGCCAGCTGTTGCAGGCTGAACCGCGCCTGCACGCGGCGCTGGCCCAGCTCGTTGTTCAGCAACACGAGCATCCCCGGCCGGTAGCGATTGATCTCATCCACCACCGTCGCCAGCGTGGCGTTGTTGAACACCAGCACCTGCTCACGCCAGGCCACCACTGCCTGGGTATCCACCGTGATCACTTCACTGACCCCGGCGCTGCCATAGGTCAGTTGTCGACCACTGCCCAGGCTCACACTGTTGCCGGCAACGTCCACCGACAGCGAACCCTCGATACAGGTGACACAGACCGTGTGATCGGTATGACGCACATTGAACCGCGCCTGCGCCGCACTCACCCAGCCTTCGCCGGCCTGGACCTTGAGCGGTTGTGCAACGTGGGTAACCACCTCGACTTCACCTTCGAGCAATTCAATGCCCTGCCCCACCCGACTGATGCGGGTCTGGGTATTGAGTTCCAGGCTGATCCCTTCGCTCAACACCACTTGGCGTTGCTCGCCGACTTCGGTGCGGTAGTCCGCCGTAAGCCCGGCAAAGCCACCGGGTACGCCGACGCGCACCATCACCACGGCCGCCGATGCGGCGATCGCACCGCCCAGGAAGGCGCGACGACCAAAGCTGCGCGGTGGCGAGACGTGCTCCAGAGCCGGGGCCAATTGCTGCCACAGCGCCTTGGCCTGCTCGAATGCCTGGGCATGTTCCGGGCTCTGCGCGCACCAGGCTTTGAGCGCCTTGGCATCAGCCACGGTGGCACGCCCCGAGGTCAACAGGACCAGCCACTCGCGGGCTTCATCGTGCAGGGGGCTGGCGGCGGATGGCCGGGCGGTGGAGAGGTTAAAAATATTCAAGCGCGCACGTACTCACGGATTTATCAGGGACTCGACACTAAGACGGTTTTCCGGCACCGGGACCGAACCGCTGAATCACTTTTCTTTCCAGGCGCTTGGCACAGTGGCCCAGGGCGGCCTTGATTTCCTTCTCGACCATACGCGTGGAAATGCCAAAACGCTGGGAGATTTCCAGGTGCGGCGCCTCTTCCAGGCGGGCGGCGATGAGGATTTTGCGGCGGCGTGCCGGCAGTTCATACAGCGCCTTGACCAGGGATTGGATTTCTTTCTGGCCGCCCACCACGCGTGACGGGTCCTGGGCTTCGTCGGCGCTTTGCAGCAGTTCTTCGACCTCGCTGCCAGTGAGCAAACGCGCGTCGGCCTGGCGGCGGTCGGCGGCGATGTTCAAGGCCATGCGGTACAGGTACGCGTTGGGTTGCGCCAGGTTTGGCGGCACTTCCATACGATCGACCCGCAGGTAGGTCTCGTGCAATACGTCATTGGCCAGGTCCTCCGAGCCCAGGCGCTTGCGCAAACGCACCTTGAAGTCTTCGTAGGACGCCAGGAACAAGCTGACCATCGTACTGTGCCCGGTGTCTTTCATCCGCCCCAGGCTCCTTTTGCTGCTGTGCATTCCATGCGCGTTCCTGTTGTGTCAGGCATCAAAAGTAAAGTCACCGGTTGGCGCAGCGAGCTGGGTGCCGGGCGTTCGACCCGGGCCGCACTCAGGCTGCGCACCAGTGCTTCATCGCGTTGTTCATCGCCGGAGGAACTGACCAGCCGACTGTGTTCGATCACTCCGTCCGGGTTGACCCAGACCTGCACCAGCGCACGAAAACTGCCGGGCCGGGTCAGCGGCGAACGGCACAAGCTGGTCTCAATGGCTTGCTGTAACGCCGACGCGTAGCTGTTGTTGATCCGCGCGGCGCTGCGTGCCGCCGCACCACGTGAAGTGGTCGGCGGGCTGACTTGCGGTGCCTGCAAGGTAAACGCATCGCTGCGTGCATAACGTGCCATCAGGCCACTCCCTGTCAGCAACATCGCCAATGCCTCTTGCGCGGTAAAGCGCCCGCGCACCCCGATGGAACGCCGGCCCCGCGTCAACTCACGGTCCACCAGCACTGCCATCCCGGTGGCGCGGCTGTAGGCTTGCAGTGCGTGTTCCAGGTCTTGCGCCGGCAGATTCAACGACAGCAGCGGTGACTCTGCCTGCGCCGGACGACCGCCGGCCAGCAGCAACAGCAAGACCAGGGCGCACGCGACGCGCCTCCAGGCCCCCTGTTCACCCCCTGCTTTGCATCGCTGCACGGCCGACGCGCCCTAGAAAACCGTCATCCTGAGGCCAGTTTATGAATCTGATGTTACGGTGATAGCAAAAAAAACATCACGGTGATGAGAAGCCTGCTGCACTACACTTTGCAGCCTTATCGGCCCACTCCTTCGGGCCCGCCAGGAGGCCCTGATGAAAGCGTTACCGTCCCTTGTCAGCCTGTTGCTGTGCGCCGCTCTGCCCTTACTCGCTCATGCCGACAATTGCGCAGAGGTCACGGTGGATGGCTATAAGGCGCCCGACTATGGCTGCCTTAGCCAACAGATGGGTAATGACACGAATGCCACAAAGGCGACGCAGAAAAACCGCGAGGCGCAGAATATTTCCATCGAGAAGCGCCCGCCCAATAAGGTCGGTTTAGCCACCCCGGCGGCGACCAGCGTGCGTATGGGCAACACGTTCAGTACGTCGGTGAAGCCGCAGCGGCCTTGAGCCGTGAGTAGACATATAAAAAATATGGGAGGGAGCTTGCTCGCGAATGCGGTGGGTCAGTTACACATACGTTAACTGACACCCACCCTTCGCGAGCAAGCCCGCTCCCACCTTTGGACACGCAGTGTGTATCAGGCCGCGTGGCTTTCCTTCTTCAAGCTGTCCATATCAATCACAAACCGATACTTCACATCGCCCTTGAGCATCCGCTCATACGCCTCGTTGATGCCCTGGATGTCGATCATTTCGATGTCCGAGACAATCCCGTGCCTGGCGCAAAAGTCCAGCATGTCCTGGGTTTCCTGGATGCCGCCAATCAGCGACCCGGCCAGGCCGCGGCGCTTGAAGATCAGGTTGAACACCGTCGGCGACGGGTGCGGGCTGTCGGGGGCGCCGACCAGGGTCATGGTGCCGTCACGCTTGAGCAGGTTGAGGAAGGCATCGAGGTTGTGCGGAGCGGCGACAGTGTTGAGGATGAAATCCAGGCTGTTGGCGACCTTGGCCATTTCGTCCGGGTTCTTTGACACCACCACTTGATCGGCGCCCAGGCGCAGGCCGTCTTCACGTTTGTTCGGCGACGTGGTGAACAGCGTGACGTGCGCGCCCATCGCATGGGCGATCTTCACGGCCATATGCCCAAGCCCACCAAGGCCTACCACCCCGACCTTTTTGCCGGGGCCGACCTTCCAGTGATGCAACGGCGAATAGGTGGTGATACCCGCGCACAGCAACGGCGCCACGGCGGCCAGGTTGGAATCATCGTGGGAGATGCGCAGCACGAACTTCTCCTTGACCACGATGCTGTCCGAATAGCCGCCAAAGGTATTTTCACCGCCGAACACCGGGCCGTTGTAGGTGCCGGTAAAGCCGTTCTCGCAGTATTGCTCCTCGCCCTCGGCGCAGGACGCGCAGTGCTGGCAGCTGTCGACCATGCAGCCGACACCGGCCAAATCACCGACTTTGAACGTGCTGACATTGGTGCCCACCGCCGTGACACGGCCAACGATTTCATGGCCGGGCACGGAGGGGTACAGAGTGTTGTTCCATTCGTTGCGGGCGGTGTGCAGATCGGAGTGGCACACGCCGCAATAGAGAATATCGATTTGTACGTCATCCGCCCCCGGCGCACGGCGCTCGAAGGTAAAGGGCTTGAGGGAATCCTTGGCATTCTGGGCGGCGTAGCTGTAAGTCTTGGCCATTACGTTCACCTGTGTAATCGGATGCTTGAAGTCAGATGACTAGCATAGACGCTGAATCGTTCAATCAAGCACGCCTGTACAATTCGCACCGCCGCCTCGTCCCTAAGCTCATGGCTTCGATCCGATAGACAGTGCTGGAGAGTGGGCATGTGTAAACGAGTGATGAAGGTTTCCCTGGCACTGACGCTGCTGGCCGGCCAAATGATGGGCAGTGCGTTCGCGGCAACGCCCGCAGTGGCCGTGGCACCGCAATACGACACCAGCCATGTTTACGTAGCGCCGGCCGATGTCGACCGTTTTGCCCAGAGTTTCCTGGCCACCTTCGGCGGCAAAAGCACCCCCCAGGTGGTAGTAAATGTACTGCCGGTGCCGAGCAGCACCACCTCGCAATTGCTGCAAACCCCGGCGGGCACGGTGTCGTTGTTTGGTTTCACTACGCCGATCCCGCACCCGTTCGGCCAGGAGCGCAACGGTTACCTGGTCAAGGACATGGACCTGGCACTCAAGGCGGCCCGGGAAAACGGTGCGGCGGTGATCGTCAGCGACTTCCCGGATCCGATCGGGCGTGACGCGGTGGTGCAGTGGCCAGGCGGCGTGAACATGCAGCTCTACTGGCACACCAAGACCCCGGATTACGCCGCGTTCCAGACCGTGCCGGAAAACCGCGTGTACCTCAGCCCCGACCGTGCCGACAGCTTTATCAAGTCGTTCCTGGGCTTCTCCCACGGCAAAGTCCTGGCCGATGACAAACACGCGCGTGGCGTGGATATCGGTCAAGCCAGCGGCAGCTATCGTCGTGTCGACATCGAGTCGCCGTTCGGGCGCATGGCAGTGCTGGTCACCAACGGGCAACTGCCCTACCCGTTCGGCCATGAAACCACCGGCTATCAAGTGGCTGACCTGACGGCCACCTTGGGCAAGGCCACCGGCTCCGGCGCCAAAGTGGTGGTGCCCGCCTTCGACAGTAAAGACCGTCGCAGTGCGTTGGTCGAGTTCCCGGGCGGTTACGTCGCCGAGATCCATCAACTCAACGCGGCAAAATGACCCGTCGCACAGGCTGGGGCCTGGCCGTGCTGTGGCCGCTGCTCGCCGGCAGCGTCCACGCCGATGAGCAAGCGACACGCCCGGCCATCAAGGCCAATCGCTGGCAGGAAGACTGGTCGGTACTGCAAAACCCGGCGCTGCGCACGCAACCGCTGGACAGCTTGAAGTACATCCCGTTGTCAGGTGCCAACCCGTTTACCTACCTGTCTCTGGGCGCGACCCTGCGCGAGCGCTTCGAGATGAACGATGCCAGTGGTTTCGGCGTGCGCGATGTGAAGCGTGATCGCTACCTGATCCAACGCTTCCAGGTGCATGCCGACCTGCATCTGAACGAAAACTGGCGAGTGTTCACCCAGCTCGAAGATGTGCGTGCGTATGACAAGACGACGATCGGCGGCGCCGACCAGAATCGCGTCGACCTGCGCCTGGCCTTTGCCGAGTACGTCAATGCCTTCAGCAGCGGCACGCTGAAGGCACGTGTCGGGCGTCAGGATTTCGCCTTCGACCTGCAGCGCTTCATCTCATCGCGGGACGGCCCGAATGTGCGGCAATCCTTCGACGCGCTGTGGGCCGACTGGGAGACATCCAACTGGCGCTTTATCGGGATTGCCAGCCAGCCGGTGCAGTATCAGGACGGGCGGCACTTCGACGACAAGTCCAACAGCGACGCGCGCTTCCACATGGTGCGGGTCGAGCGCCTGGTGGGCGGCAAGAACGAGCTGTCGGCCTACTACGGCGTGTATGAACGCAGCGCGGCGCATTACCTGGACGCAGACGGCGACGAAACCCGCCACCTGTTCGACGCACGCCTGGGTGGCGCGGCCATGGGCTTTGACTGGGACGTCGAAGCGATGCTGCAAAGTGGTTCGGTGGGCAACAAGGATATCCGCGCCTGGGCCGGTGGCAGTCGCACCGGCTATACCTTCGACAGCCTGGCCTGGAAACCGCGCCTGGGCCTGCAACTGGACATCGCCTCGGGCGACCGTAAGACCGGGGATGGCACTGTCGGTACGTTCAACCCGCTGTTCCCCAACGGCTACTACTTTTCCCTGGCGGGCTACACGGGCTACAGCAACCTGATTCACGTCAAGCCGTCGATCACCGTCAAGCCGATCGACAAGCTCAGCGTGCAAACCGCCATCGGCCTGCTCTGGCGCCAAACCACCAGCGATGCGGTGTACACCCAGCCCAACTTGCCGGTGGCCGGCACCGCAGGCCAGGGTGATCGCTGGACCGGTGCCTACGCGCAATTGCGCACCGACTATGTGTTCAGCCCCAACCTCACCGGCGCCGTCGAGGCCGTGCACTACGACGTCGGCCAGACCCTGCGTGATGCCGGTGGTGATGACAGCAATTACCTGGGGGTCGAGCTGAAATTTAGCTGGTAGACCCAACCAAGCACACCCGTACAAGCCCCGCGTACGGTTTACACCAATAGTGACGCTGAGCTTTTTTCGCTACCCAAGGAGTTTTCCATGAGCACTTTTGTTGCCAAAGACGGTACCCAGATCTACTTCAAGGACTGGGGCAGCGGTAAGCCCGTGCTGTTCAGCCACGGCTGGCCACTGGACGCCGACATGTGGGAATACCAGATGGAATACCTCAGCAGCCGTGGCTTTCGCACCATCGCGTTCGACCGCCGTGGCTTCGGCCGCTCTGACCAGCCGTGGACCGGTAACGACTACAACACCTTCGCCGACGATATCGCGCAGTTGATCGAACACCTGGACCTCAAGGACGTGACCCTGGTGGGCTTCTCCATGGGCGGCGGCGACGTGGCGCGTTATATCGCGCGCCACGGCAGTGCTCGCGTTGCCGGCCTGGTGCTGCTGGGTGCGGTCACGCCGATCTTCGGCCAGAAACCAGACTACCCGCAAGGCGTGCCCAAAGACGTGTTCGACGGCATCAAGGCCGGCCTGCTGAAGGACCGCGCGCAATTTATCAGCGATTTCAACACACCGTTCTTCGGCATCAACAAGGGCCAGACGGTCTCTGAAGGCGTACTGACCCAAACGCTGCAAATCGCGATGCTGGCGTCCCTCAAATCGACCGTGGATTGCGTCACCGCCTTCTCCGAGACCGACTTCCGCCCGGACATGGCCAAGATCGACGTACCGACCCTGGTCATCCACGGGGACGGCGACCAGATCGTACCGTTCGAGACCACCGGCAAAGTCGCCGCGGCCTCGATCAAAGGCGCCGAACTGAAAGTCTACAAAGAGGCGCCACACGGATTCGCCGTGACCCATGCCCAGGCCTTGAATGAAGACCTGCTGGCGTTCCTGAACCGCTGAAATACCTGTACCACCCTCTCCTTATTTCGGCCGGGCTTGCCCGGCCTTTTTTTGCTCAAGAGAAACGTTGGTTCAATACCAGCCGCCCCGGCCCGGCAATCAGTACACTGGTGAAGATGATCAACAACAGCCAGCCGAATTGCCCCTCAAACAACGTCCACTCCGGGTGCACCACCAGCATGGCGATCAACAGCACCGCCAGGATCGGCAGGCACGCCAGGCGCACCAACACCCCCGCAACGATCAACAAAGGGCACAGCACTTCGGCGAAAATCGCCAGCAACAGCGTGACGTGCGCCCCCAAGTGAAACGGGTCTTCGATCACCTTCAGCTGTTCGCTGTAGTTCAACACCTTGGGCAAACCGTGTACCCAAAGCAGGAACAGCGCCCCGCTGCCCCGCAGAAACAACAGCCCAATATCCTGAGTTTTTGATTCGTTCATAAGCGACCTGCCTGGGTGAACACCGCCGGCACCTGCGCGACGGTGATATCGGAGGCGATTGTGGGCCCGCCACACCACAGGAAATTGCAAGCCTGTGCTGACTACTCCCCCGTGCCCGCAAATGCCGCGACAATTTCATCGATCACCACCCGCACCCGTGCGGTATGGCGCAGGTCGGCGTGGGTCACCAGCCACACGTCATACGGCAAGGGCCGCGTGCGCTCGGGCCACAGACGCACCAGCCCATCACGTTCGCCGGTGTACACCGGGATCTCGCCGACGCCGATGCCGGCCGCAATGGAGCGGCGCACCAGCAGGCTGGAACTCAAGGCCGCGACAATGCGTCCGCGCCCCGGGGGCTCAGCGACCAGGGTCATGTCCTTCTGGCTTTGCAGGTAGGGTTGATAGACGACCAGGTCATGGCCTTCGAACAGGCTTCCCTGCTCCGGCACGCCGTGGCGGTCGATGTAGTCCTGAGAGGCAAACAGCCCTACCGGCCAGCGTGCAATGCGCCGGGCGATCAGGTCGGGGTTGTCCGGGCGGGTGTTGCGCACGGCGATATCGGCTTCGCGCTTGGCCAGGCTGAGGATCTGGGTGGAGGCATCCAGTTGCACGCGCACGTCGGGGTGTTTGTCGTGCAGGCGTGCAATCGACGGAATCAGGAAGTCGATGGCCAGGGAGTCGGTGGTGCTGACCCGCACGGTGCCGGTCAGGCGGTCATCCAGGCCCTGGATCTGGCGCTCCAGGTCGATGGCTGAGCGTTCCATTTTCTCCACCGAGAGCAACGCGGCTTCGCCTACTGCCGTGAGTGCGTAACCTTCGGACGTGCGCAGAAACAAGGTGGCGCTCAAGGACTTTTCCAGCGCGTTGACCCGCCGACCCACCGTGGCCTGATCCACGCCCAACACCCGTGCGGCGCCGCGCAGTGTGGATTCGCGGCAGACCGCCAGAAAGACCCGTGCATCATCCCAATTCATGCCTGCTCCTCGTGATGCATATATGCATCGGTGTGCCGTTTAATCGCAGCATTATTGCATCAGAAAACCCGGATATGCTGGGCGCCAGAGAAAAATACCCGGGACCGCCATCATGCTCGACACACACGCCCCACCCCGCAGCTCAGTCTGGCTGCCCATCTTTGCCGGCCTCTGCGCCAGCCTGGTCAGTATCGGCCTGGCGCGGTTCGCCTATACGCCGTTGATCCCGACCTTGATCCAGGCGCAGTGGTTTTCCGCCAATGATGTGGTCTACCTCGGCGCCGCCAACCTGGTGGGTTACCTGATCGGCGCGCTGCTCGGCCGCCCCATCGCCCAGCGCACCTCGAACAAGACCGCGCTGCGCATGATGATGGTGGCGGTGACCCTGGCGTTCTTCGCCTGTGGCTTCCCGTTTTCGGTGGTGTGGTTCTTCGCCTGGCGGCTGCTGTCGGGGATTGCCGGTGGCGCGATCATGGTGTTGGTGGCGGCGACCGTGTTGCCCCACGTACCGGCGGCACGCCGTGGCTTGGCCAGCGGCGCGATCTTCCTCGGTATCGGCCTGGGCATTGCTGGCTCCGGCACCCTCGTACCGCCCTTGTTGAACCTGGGTTTGCAACAGACCTGGTTTGGCCTGGGCCTATTGGCGCTGGTGTTGACGGGCGCCAGCTGGTTCGCCTGGCCCACCGGCACACTGCATGAAGCAGCGGCCCCCACGGGCACTTCAGCGCGGACACCCTCCGGCGTGTACCTGCTGTTTGCCCAGTACGCCTTCATGGCCGCGGGCCTGGTGCCGGCGATGGTGTTCCTGGTCGATTACGTGGCCCGAGGCCTGGGTGACGGTGCGCATATCGGCGCGATGATCTGGGTAATGTACGGCCTGGGCGCGATTGTAGGGCCGGTGACCTACGGGTTCCTCGCCGACAAACTCGGTGCCCGCTTGAGTATCCGCGTGGTGCTGGTGGTGCAGGCGATTGCGGTCGGCCTGTTGCCGTTTACCGGCTCCTTTACCGCCCTGGCGGTGCTCGCGGTGGTCCTCGGTTCCTTCCCGCCAGGTATCGTGCCGCTGGCACTGGCGCGGGTGCATGAACTGCTGCCCAACCATCATCAGCAACACGTGGCGTGGAGCCGCGCCACGGTGTCCTTCGCGACGTTCCAGGCGCTGTCCGGGTTTGCCTACTCGGCGCTGTTCAACAGCAGCGGCGGCCAGCATGCGCTGTTGTTCATGATCGCTGCCGGGGCCATTGTGGTCGCATTGGCACTGGAACTCGGCATGATTGTGCTGAACCGTCGGCCGCTCGACACGGTCCCAACCCATACGCTCATCGCTGCAGGTAATCTGAAATGACGCTTCCTCAAGAAATGACCCTGATCGAAATCACCACCCCCGGCGGGCCTGAGGTGCTGCAACCACGCCACGCCGAGGTGCCTGTCGCAGGCCCCGGCGAGATCCTGATCCGCGTGCATGCCGCCGGGGTCAACCGGCCTGACGCCCTGCAACGCGCCGGCAAGTACCCGATGAAACCGGGCTTCAGTCCGATTCCAGGGTTGGAAGTAGCCGGTGAAGTCGTGGCGCTGGGCGAAGGCGTGAGCGAATACCAGTTGGGCGACAAAGTCTGTGCTCTGACCAATGGCGGTGGCTACGCGCAGTTTTGCAGCGTGCCGGCCAGTCAGGCCCTGCCCATTCCTGAAGGCATGGATTGGATTCAAGCTGCTGCGGTACCGGAAACGTTCTTCACCGTATGGGCCAACCTGTTCGGCCTCGGCGATGCGCACACCGGCCAGCGCGTGCTGATCCATGGCGGCACCAGCGGTATCGGCACCACCGCACTGATGCTGTGCCGCGAGTTCGGCATCCAGGCCTTCGCCACCGCTGGCAGCGCCGATAAGTGTGCAGCGATTGCCAAGCTGGGCGCCGAGCCCATCAATTATCGCGAGCAGGATTTTGCCGACGTCATTGCGCAGCAGACCGACAATCAGGGCGTCGATGTGATCCTCGACATCATGGGCGCCTCGTACTTCAACAACAACCTCAAGGCCCTGGCCATGGACGGTCACCTGGTGATGCTGGGGTTCCTGGGAGGCGGCAAGGCCAATGATGTCGACCTGCTGAGCATCCTCGCCAAACGTGCGGTGATTACCGGCTCACTCCTGCGGGCACGCAGCAAAGACGAAAAAGCCGCCATCGCCGAGCAACTGCGCGAATACATCTGGCCGGTGCTGGCCGCCGGGCGTTGCTTGCCGATTATCGACAAGGTGTACGCCTACACCGACGCCGCCCAGGCCCATGCACGGATGGAGGGTGGGGATCATATTGGGAAGATTGTGTTGCGGGTGGAGTAACGCTGATCGTGGCCTTGTGAAGATCCAGTGTGGGAGCAGGCAAGCCAGCTCCCACATGGGTCAGCTTTGCGGGACTACTCGGCGTATACCGGGTAATCGATGTACCCCGCTGCCGTCCCGCCATATAAACCCTCGGCCTTCAGCGGATTCAACGGCCATCCGTTGAAAATCCGCTGCGGCAGGTCTGGGTTGGCAATGAACGGCCGCCCGAACGCGATCAAGTCCGCCAGCCCGGCTTCGACCAAATCAGCGCCGCGTTCAGCGGTGTAGCGGCCGGCGTAGATGATGCGCCCACTGAAGGTTTCGCGCACTGCGCGGCGGAACGATTCGGGCAATACCGGGGCGTTATCCCAGTCGGCTTCGGCAATGGACACATAGGCGATGCCCGACGCCTCCAGCACCTTGATCGCTTCGAGGTAGGTGTGGTGCGGGTCGTCTTCCACCAGGCCGATATACACCCGGTCCTGATCAGTGCCGCTGAACAGCGGTGAGAAACGCACCCCCAGGCGCTCTGGCCCGACCACTGCGCTGACGGCTTCGACGATCTCGCGCAGAAAGCGCAGGCGGTTGTGCAGCGAGCCACCGTATTCATCGTCACGCTGATTGGCGTGGGCCGAGATGAACTGGTTGACCAGGTATCCATTCGCCGAATGGATCTCTACCCCATCGAACCCGGCATCCAGCGCATTGCGCGCCGCCTGGGCGTAGTGCCCGACCAGTTCCTCGATCTCCAGGGTGGTCAAGGCACGCGGCACAGGCGGTTGCTTCAACTCACCCTCGCCCGGTGCCGTTTCGATGAAGGCCTTGGCCTGCAGCGCCTGGATTGCCGACGGTGCGACAGGTGCCGCGCCGTCTGGCTGCAAGGCGTTATGGGACACCCGGCCAACGTGCCACAGCTGGGCGAAGATCACCCCGCCTTCGGCGTGCACCGCGTCGGTGACCTTGCGCCAGCCGTCAATCTGCGCCGGGGTGTAGATGCCTGGCGTCCAGGCATAACCCTGGCCACGCGGTTCAATCTGTGTGCCTTCGCTGACCATGAAACCGGCACTGGCACGCTGGCGGTAATAGTCAGCCATCAAGTCGGTGGCGATATCACCCGGCTGGGCACTGCGCTGGCGTGTCAACGGCGGCAACACAATACGGTTGTTCAGCGTATGGTGACCCAGCTTTACTGGGGTATTAAGCACATTGTCAGTCATTCAATAATTTCCAAATTCTGGACGTGCTAAAGCATTGGCGACTTATAAAAGTCGCCAATGCAGTAAGCGGTTAGTTAAGTTAAGCGGTGAGTGTCAGCAGGGCTTTGGCGACGTCACTGGAACTACCAGGGTTTTGCCCGGTTACCAATAAACCATCGGTAATGACAAAGGATTGCCAGTCAGCACCTTTCTCATAAAGGCCGCCCAACCGCTTGAATTCATCTTCAACCAGGAACGGCACTACATCGGTCAGTTCCACCGCTGCCTCTTCCGAGTTGGAGAACCCGGTAACGCGACGCCCCTTGACCAACGGTTGACCATTGACCGCCTTGACGTGACGCAAGGCGCCCGGTGCATGGCAGACAAAGCCGATCGGCTTGCCAGCGCGCTCGAAGGACTCGATCAGGGCGATCGACACCGGCGACTCCGCCAGGTCCCACAGCGGGCCGTGGCCGCCTGGGTAGAACACGGTGTCGAAGTCATCGGCGTTGACCGAATCCAGCTTCAGCGTGGTCGCCAGGGCCTGTTGCGCAGCCGTATCGGCGGCGAAGCGGTGGGTCTGTTCGGTCTGGAAGTCCGGCTGGTCGCTTACCGGATCCAGAGGCGGCTGGCCGCCGGCCGGTGAAGCCAGCACAATCTCGGCACCGGCGTCCTTGAACGCGTAATAGGGGGCGGCAAACTCTTCGAGCCAGAAGCCGGTCTTGCGCCCGGTATCGCCGAGCTGGTCGTGAGAGGTCAGTACCATTAATACTTTCATTTTCCAGTGCCTCGATAAGTGTGGTTGTCAGTCTGTTCAGGCTGCCCCAACAACTGCCGGGTCAACCCCAGTGCCTCGTCGAAAGGCGCCGCTGTGCGGGTGATCTTGCTCATGACGCTGGTCCCCAGCCACAACGCATACAGGCGCTGGGCCAGGCTTTCGGGGTGTTGCGTAATGATGACCGAACCGTCGTCGACGCCCTGCTGCAAGGCCTCGGCGAGCAAGCCGATGGTGCGTGCGGTGCCGCGCTGCAGGGCCAGGCGCATCGGCTCTGAAAGGTCTGACACCTCGGCACCGAGTTTGACGGCAAGGCATTTGCCTGCATCGGTACAGCCGGTCTGGTTGTTGATCCAAGACTGCCAATAACGCATCAACTTGGCGTGAAGGGTTAAACCCGGCTGGTCGAACAATTGCTGCATGCCGTGCACGTAGTGGTCGAAGTAGTGGTCGAGCAATACGACGCCGAACGCATCTTTGGAGGTGAAGTAGTGATAAAACGAACCTTTGGGTACTTGGGCGGCTTGCAATATTTCGTTCAGGCCTACCGCAGAAAATCCTTTGCGACCGACAAGACGTTGCGCGGTATCCAGAATGGTCTGTTTTGCACTTTTGGTTTCGCTGTTCATGCTTCATCCCGTCCGATTAGACCAGTCGTCTAGTTCGTTGAGGGAATCTTAGGAGGCTGTCCAGACCCGCACAATGTCAGATCCGCAAGGATTCCGGACATGACGCGAAGGCAGTTGCCGTTTACCCGGCACGCGCCGACAATCCCCCTTCCCGCGCCCTTTGGAGAATGACGATGCACAGCGTTGCGCTGATGGTTTACCCGAACTTCCAATCCCTGAGCCTCAGCCTGGGTTCGGTGTTCGAGTGCGCGAACCTGCTGCGCGGCGAGCCGGCCTATGAATTTCATCTGGTCTCGGAGAGCGGCGGCGCGGTGATGACGTCCCAAGGGTTCTCGGTGAACACCACGCCGATCCGGCCGGAGGGTTACGACACCCTGATCGTCAGCGGCTACCTGGAATTCCGCCTGCCGGAAGCCAACCTGCTGGAACTGGTCAAGGCCGCCTCGGCCCAGTCGCGGCGCGTCGCCTCATTGTGCATGGGCATTTTCGTGCTGGCCGAAGCCGGCCTGCTGGAAGGCAAGCGCACCACCACCCACTGGATTCACGCCCCGGCCTTTCGCAAGCGCTACCCGGACATTCGCCTGGAAGAAGACAAGCTGTTTATCGTCGACGGCCACGTGTGGACCGGCGCCGGCATGAGTGCCGGCGTCGACCTGGCCTTGGCCATGGTGGAGAACGACTTGGGCAGCGACCTGGCACGCCGCATCGCGCGCAAGCTGGTGATCGCCCAGCGGCGTGGCAGTGAGCAATCGCAGTTGTCGGCGCTGTTGGAACTGGACCCGAAATCGGACCGCGTACAACTGGCCCTGGCCTACGCCCGCGAGAACCTGACCCACGATCTGTCCGTGGAAGCCCTGGCCGATGTCGCCCGCCTGAGTCCGCGCCAGTTCAGCCGAGTGTTCCGTGAAGAAACCGGGCAAACGCCGGCCAAGGCCATCGAGTCCCTTCGGGTAGAAGCCGCACGGGCGATGATGGAGACCAGTCGCCACCCGGTTGAGGTGGTGGCCCGCGAAACCGGGTTTGGGGATCGCGAGCGCATGCGCCAGGCGTTTTTAAGGGCATTTGGGCAACCGCCGCAGGTGATGCAGCAGGCGCTGTTTATCCCAGGTTAGGCTGATAGCCAAACAGCGATTTCACCTCCAGATAGTCCTCCAGGCCAAATACCCCCCACTCACGGCCATTACCGGACTGCTTGTACCCGCCAAAGGGCGCGCCGTTATCCGCCTTGCTGCCATTGAGATGGACCATCCCCGTGCGCAGACGGCGGGCGACCCTGCGCGCGCCTTCCAGCGTGCCGGCCGTGACGTAACCCGACAGGCCATAGGGGCTGTCATTGGCGATGGCAATCGCCTGTTCTTCGCTGTCGTAGGGAATGATCACCAACACCGGCCCGAACACCTCTTCGCGGGCAATCGGCAGGTCGGGGTGGACATCGGCAAAGACCGTGGGCCTCACGTAGAAGCCGCGGTTGATGCCTTGCGGCCGCCCTGCTCCACCGCATACGGGTGGGATGTCCACGGCCGCCAACAGCGCCTGCACCCGTTCGAACTGCGCCTGGTTGGCCAGGGGACCCATGGCAGTCGCTGGATTGCTATCGTCAAAGCAGACCTGCGCGGCAATCTCCTCGGCGATCGCCACCGCCCGCGCTTGCAAGGCCCGGGGCACCAGCAGGCGCGTCGGCGCATTGCAGGACTGGCCGCTGTTGCGAAAACAGCTGCTCACACCGTGTCGCACGGCAGCGTCCAGGTCCGCATCGGCAAGAATCAGGTTGGCCGACTTGCCGCCCAGCTCCTGAGAGACACGCTTGACCGTGTCCGCTGCCGCCTTGGCCACAGCGATGCCCGCGCCGGTGGAACCGGTAAACGAGACCATATCGATCCCGGCATGCCGGGCGATGCCGTCGCCCATCGTAGGACCGTCGCCATTGACCAGGTTGAACACGCCCTTGGGCACCCCGGCATGGTCCAGGATATCGGCCAGCAGCATCGCCGACAGCGGCGCCTTTTCACTGGGCTTGAGCACCATCGTGCAGCCCGCGGCCAGGGCCGGCGCGAGCTTGCAGGTGAGTTGGTTGAGTGGCCAGTTCCACGGTGTGATCAGGCCGCACACCCCTATCGGTTCGCGGCTGATCAGGGTGCTGTCGTGGGCGTATTCGAAGGCATATGTCTTGAGCACGTCATACGCACGCTGCAAGTGGCCCAACCCCGCGGGCACATGGGCACTGCGCGCCAGCGAGAGCGGCGCGCCCATTTCCTGGTGCACGCATTGCGCCAGGGCTTCGCTGTGCTGGCGATAGCCATCGATGATCGCCGCCAGCAGTTCCAGGCGTTGCTCGCGCGTCCATTGCCCATAGCTGTCGAAGGCCCGCCTGGCCGCGGTGACGGCGCGGTCGAGGTCGGCCAGGGTGCCGAGGCTGATGGTGGCGACGGTTCGCTCCGTCGTCGGGTCGACCACCGGCAAGGTGTCGCCGCCGAGGGGCTTGACCCACTGCCCGTCGATGTAAAAATCCAGGTGATTCATCGCGTCGCCTCAAGTGCCTTGCCCAAGGTGCTGAACACCTGCGCGACCTGTTCCTGGTTGATGATGAGTGGCGGCGACAGCACGATATTTTCGCCGGAGGCGCGCACCAGCACGCCCGCCTCGAAACACCGCTGGGCCACCTCTGCCGCCCGCGCTCCGGGGGCGCCCTCGCGGGGCTTGAGCTCGACCGCGCAAAGCAGGCCGATGGCACGCACATCCAGCACCAGCGCCTGCTCACGCAAGGCCAGCGCGGTGTTCTGCCACAACGGCGCAATCTGCCGCACATGCGCATTGAGGCCCAGCTCTTCGTGCACCTCCAGGGTCGCCAAACCGGCGGCGCAGGCCAGTGGATGGGCCGAATAGGTGTAACCGTGCATCAGCTCGATGGCCTGTTCCGGGCCTTGCATGAACGCCTCGTACACCGCGCCGCTGACCAGCACGCCGCCCATGGGCACCGCGCCGTTGGTGAGGCCCTTGGCCAAGGTCATCAAGTCCGGGGTGACGCCAAAGGCCTCGGCGGCGAATCCATGGCCCACGCGGCCGAAGCCAGTGATGACTTCATCGAAGATCAACAGCAGGCCGTGCCGATCACAGATCTCGCGCAGCTTTTGCAGGTAGCCCAGGGGCGGCGCGTAGACCCCACCCGAGCCGGTGACCGGTTCGACAATCACTGCCGCCACCGTAGCCGGGTCGTGTACTTCCAGTAAGTGCAGCAACGCATCCGCGTAATGCGCGCCCTGCTCCGGCTGGCCGAGGCTGAAACGCGAGCCAGCGTCATAGGGCAGCGGCAAGTGCGCCACGTCGCCGAGCAACGGCCCGAAGTCACGCTTCTGCCGGCCGATGCCCGACACCGACAGACCGCCAAACCCCATGCCGTGGTAACCCTTGGCGCGGCCGATCAGCTTGGTGCGCCGGCTATCGCCTCGGGCCTGATGATAGGCGCGCGCGATCTTCAAAGCGGTGTCCACGGCCTCGGAACCGGAGTTGGTAAAGAACACCTTGTCCAGGTTGGCCGGCGCTTTGGCAACCAACTGATCCGCCAGGGTCAGCGCCGCCGGGTGGCTCATTTTGAACGAGGACACAAAGTCCAGGCGCCCTGCCGCTTCGCGAATGGCCTCGACGATACGGGGCTGGCCATGCCCGGCATTGACGCACCACAACCCGGCCATCGCATCGAGCACATCGCGCCCTTCGGTGGTGGTGTAGTGCATGCCGGCGGCGCGGTCGAACAGCATCGGTTGGCGGTTGAAGGGGCGCATCGCGGTAAAGGGTGCCCACAGGGAAGAGGTCATCGGTTGTACTCCTTAAAGCGGGATTCGTGAGCCGATCAGGGTCGGGCGTTGCAGGGCACCGGCGTTGGTGTTGACGCCCCGGTCGAAACGCAGGCGCCCGTCTTGCACGCGGCCGGTAACGTGGTCGCCAAAGGCGGTTTCGACGAAGCGCCAGTCCATACGTAACTCACCTTCCGTGGACCAGCAGGCCTGCGCGACCACGGCGGTCTGTTCAGGCTGATACTGGTGGTGCAAGTAATTGCCGGTGAGGCTGGTGAGGGTCTCGATCGGCTGTCGGAAACCGGCGCGCACGTGATGAGTGCCGCGATGATCCACCAGGGTGAAATCGCAGTAATCCGCCTGGAAATCGAAGGCCACTTCGCGCACGCCATCCTCATTCGGTTCAATGGCGAAACGGCCCTGCAGTGCACGGCTGGCGGGCGAGCTTTGCAAACCCTGCAGCGTCGGCAGGCGCAGGCCGTCGATCAGCGCATCCAGTTGCGTCTGGCTGGCATTGGCATCAACGGCGGTACGCCCCAGCGCCGGGAACAGGTGCTGCCACAGCGCCGCGTGCAAACGCTTTTCCCCCAGGCGCAGGCCGCAGGTGAAGACAATCACCGTGTCCTGTTCCGGCAGCACCATGCACTGTTGGCCGAACACGCCCGAGGCGTAATAACCGCCGTGTTCGGTCATCCACCATTGGTAGCCATAGCCTTCACGCTGGGCTTCATTGGCTTTGTTCTTGTCGCGCGGCAGGTACTGCTTGCCGTCGAACTCACCCATCCACACGTCCTGCACCTGATTGCGCGTGGCCTCACTGACCCACTCTGGCGACAGCAACTGGCGCCCTTGCCATTGGCCGTGGTTGAGGTGCAACACGCCAAACTTCAACGAATCTTCGCTGGTGCAACTCAAGCCATTGCCTCCAGAGTTGAACCCACCGGGAGCCAGGTCCCACTCCAGGTGATCGAGGCCCAGATAGTCGAGGACGCGCGCCTGCAACAACGCGTGCATCGTCTGCCCAGTGACCTGGGTGACGATGGCCGACAACATGAAACTTGACGCACTGCTATAGATAAACGACTGCCCAGGTGGCTCGTCCACCGGCTCATTGAGAAAGGCTTCGACCCAGCTGCTTTGCAGGTTGCGCCAATCGCCGCCAGAAATGCCACGGGTGTGACCGGTGCGCATGGTCAGCAGGTCTTCCACGGTCATGGCCGCCAGGTTGGCGCTGATGGGTTGCGGGCACAGCTCGGGGAAAAAGCTCACCACCTTGGCATCGAGGCTCAAGCGACCGTCGTCGATCAGCAGGCCGATCGCCGTGGCCGTCCAGCTCTTGGTGGCCGAATGCTGCACGTGCAGGCGATGCGCCGAATAGGGCTGCCAGTACGCCTCGGCCACCACCGCACCCTGGCGATACAGCAGGAAACTGTGCAGCTCTAGGCCTTGCTCGGTCACGGCCTGGAGGAAGTCAACAACGCCGGCCGGGTCGACGCCGCGCTCATGGGGCAAGGCTCTGGGCAGCGGGATGTAGGTCATGATGGGTCCTCAATGATGTTTTTATATTTCAAATAGTGCAGATAAAGTTTTATTCGCTGCGGCCCTGATGTATTTGAGCCCCCTATAATTCAGTTTTTCCGGGTATCCTTGCCTCCCCTGTCACAGGAACGACCTCGCACCATGTCCCAACTCACCTCGCTGCAGACCAAAGTCGCCGGCCAGATCCTTGCCGCCATCGCCAGCGGCGACCTGCAACCCGGTCTGCACCTCAAGGAAGTGGAACTGGCCCAACGCCTGGGCGTCTCGCGCTCGCCCATCCGCAGCGCACTGGCGTACCTGGCCGAACAGAAAGCCATTGAGCCGCTGCCGCAACAGGGCTATCGCGTACCGCTGGAAACCACCGAAGGCTTGGCGCAGCACTTCACCGAGCTGCACAACGAAGAGGACGAGCTGTACACGCGGCTGATCGACGACCGTCTGAACCAGGTGCTGCCCGACCAGATCTCCGAGAGCGACCTGCTGCGCCGCTATGGGGTCGGCAAAAGCGTGCTGCGCCGCTGCCTGTTGCGCCTTTCCGACGAAGGCGTGATGCAACGCAAGCACGGACACGGCTGGCAGTTCCTGCCGACGCTGAATAGCCCGCAGACTCGCTTCGAGAGCTACCGCTTCCGCATGCTGCTGGAGCCAGCCGGGTTGCTGGAGCCGACCTTCAAGATCAACCCCGAACAATTCCGTCGTTGCCGCGAACGCCAGATGGAACTGCTGGAAGGCAAAGTCGATGGGCAACGCTTTATCGAATACAACGCCGAATTCCACGAACTGTTGGCGGCGGCATCGGGCAACGGCTACATCCTGCAGGCGATCCAGCAGCAGAACCGGTTGCGTCGACTGACCGAGTTCCACACCGTGAACAATCAGGAAAGGGTCAAGGTCTCGTGCTGTGAACACCTGGCGATTCTGGATGCCCTGGAGCAAGGCGATAACGAATGGGCGTCGACGCTGCTGCATCGACACCTGGATGTGGCGAGCAAGTTGCGCGTGGCACGCAACAAGGGATGAGGGGCGCGCGCCCATGCCCCTGACGGGCCCGACCCGGCCTCGAAGCACGCTCGAAACCGGCCAGACCTTAACCACACACGCAACCCCTGTCGCAATGGACATGTACACCGACAGACCGCCATCGCAGGCAAGCCAGCTCCCACACTCACACCACGTCGCCCCCACTTTCATTACCAAAGCGCCACGGTATAACCGACAATCACCCGGTTCTCATTCATATCCCGTAAATAGTTAGCCTTGCTCAACCCATTGCGCCAACGCAACGACACCCCTTTCAGCGTTCCAGACTGAAACACATACCCCAAATCAATATCCTGCTCCCACTCACGCCCCTCCCCCGCGAACCCCTTCACCTGCGCCTGATCACCCTTGGCCCAACGCGTTGAAAACGTCAGCCCCGGTACACCCAGCGCCGCAAAATCAAAGTCATAGCGCGCATGCCAGACCCGCTCATTGGTCTGCGAGAAATTACTCAACTGATACTCGGAAAACAGATAGGTATTGGTCCCGTCCACATAAGTAAACGGGGTGTCCCCATACTGCTCCTGATACCCCCCACCCAGACTGTGCCCCTTGTAGCTGAACATCGCCCGCGTACTCAGCGCACGGTTATCCACCTTGCCCGCCAGGCCAGCACCGGACTTGTCCGCATCGAAATAACGGATATCCGTCTTGAGCGTGCCACCGCCCAGGGCGAAGCTGTTTTTCAGCCCTACGAAATGCTGCTGGTAGATATCCTCCAACTGCGCAAAGTGGTAGCTCAACGTCATCCCCGGCGTGAGCTTGTAATCGCCACCGGCAAAGCGGAAACGATCACTCTTGGCGGTGCTTTTGTAGGCACCGCTCTGGCTGGTCAGCCCCATGTCTTCGTATTCGGTGGATTCGCGCTGCTTGGTCTGGTCGATCTGCCCGCCGATCAACGCCAGCCCGGCGATGTCCGTGGACGTCACCTGAGTGCCCCGGAAGGTCTGCGGGAACAGTCGGCTGGTGTTGGGCTGCAAGGTCGGCAGGTCCGGCAGCAGGTAACCGCTGCGCAGCTCGCTCTGGGCGAAGCGCACCTTGCCGGTCACGCCGTACTTGGAATACTCGTCATGGGCGCGCTTGGAATAGCTCGGCTTGCCCGGCGTGGCATCGTTGTCCCTGGACAACAGGCCGGAGCCGGAGCGGTCCGGGCTGGAATCGAGCTTGAGGCCGAGCATGCCTACCACGTCCACACCAAAGCCGACGGTGCCTTCGGTAAAGCCAGACTTGAGGTTGAGGATAAATCCCTGGGCCCATTCCTCACGCTTGGATTGCCCGGCGTCTTCACGGTAATCGCGGTTGAAGTAGTAGTTCTTGAGGTCCAGATCTGCCTTGCTGTCCTTGATGAAGTCAGCCTGGGCCGGGGCACACAGCAGCCCCCCGCTCATGAGGCCGACGCCCTTCAAGATCAGGTTGAGAGTGTTGTTGTGCATGTTCTTGGCTCCTGGCAGTCGTTATGGGTGAGTAGGTCTTATTGTTTTTTTGGGCACGACATTCCCCATCGCGCAGACGTGAGGGTCTGCGCGCCGGGTGAAATCAGGGGTTTAAATGGCCGGTCGTATTCGGTAGCCACCGTCCGGCAGTTGCTCCAGCGGGCTGGCGGCGGCCAGCAGTTGCCGGGTGTACGGGTGCTGCGGGTGATCGAAGATCTGCTCGCGCGCGCCCACTTCCACCACATTGCCCTGATGCATCACCGCAACCCGATGGGCAATGCGCTCCACCGCCGCCAGGTCATGGGAAATGAACAGGCAGGCAAAACCGTACTGCGCCTGCAGACGCTCGAACAGTTCGAGGATCTGTTTCTGGATAGTCATGTCCAGCGCCGAGATCGGTTCGTCGGCAATCACCAGTTGCGGGTGTCGCACCAATGCCCGGCCAATGGCGACGCGCTGGCGCTGGCCGCCGGAGAGCTGGTGGGGGAAACGCTCGACAAACTGCTCGCCCAGGCCGATGTCCTTGAGGGTTTGCGTTACCCGTTCACGGCGCTCGGCGGCATTCAGGCCAGGTTCGTGGCGCAACGGTTCGGCGAGGATTTCTCCGATTTTCATCCGCGGGTTCAGGGACGAATAGGGGTCCTGGAAGATCATCTGGCATTGCAGGCGATGGGTACGGTTGGCGGCCTTGAGGATGTCCACGCCTTTGAAGCGGATCGAGCCGGCACAGGGTTTGATCAGGCCCACCAGGGAACGCCCGAGGGTGGTCTTGCCCGAGCCGCTGCCGCCCACCAGCGCCAGGGTTTCGCCGGGGGCGATCACCAGGCTGGCGGAATGCACCACGCGGGTGTGCTGACGCTTGCCCCAGAACGTGGTCGGCCCAGGGTGTTCGATGCACACCTGATCCACTTCAACCAAAGGCTCGTTGCTGACCGGCAAAGGCGCCAGCACGCCCCGACGCGGCAACGCTTCCAACAGCTGGCGGGTGTACTCGGCCTTGGGCGCGAGCAGGATGTCTTCGATGCTGCCCTGCTCCACCGCCTTGCCGTGACGCATCACCACCACCTTGTGGGCGTACCGCGCTACCAGCGACAGGTCATGGCTGATAAACAGGATCGCGGTGCCCTGCTCGCGGGTCAGTTCGAGCATCAACTCGATCACGTCCAGTTGCGCCAGGCAGTCGAGGGCCGTGGTCGGTTCGTCGGCGATCAGCAAGGCCGGGCGCAGCAGCATCACCGAGGCCAACATGATGCGCTGGCGCATGCCACCGGAGAATTGGTGCGGATAGGACTCCAGGCAGCGCTCGGCGGCCTTGATGCCGATACGGCGCAACATGGTCAGGCAACGTTCGCGGATTTGTGGAGGGTCGAGGTCGGTGTGCAGCTTGAGCGCTTCGCTCATCTGTTGGCCGATTTTCAATGCCGGGTTGAGCGACACCATCGGTTCCTGGAACACCATGCCGATGCTGGCGCCGCGAATCGCACGCAGCGCTTCAGTGCTGACACTCGCCAGGTCGCGCCCCTGGAAATCCAGACGTCCGCCGCACACTTGCATCGGCAACGGCAGCAGGCCGATGGCCGCGCGGGCAGCCATGGTCTTGCCGCTGCCGGACTCCCCCACCAGCGCCACGATCTCACCCGGCGCGATGCTGAAACTCAGGTCATCCACCGCCAATGGGCCGTGTTCGCCCACACGGATCTTCAGGTGTTCGACGTTCAACAAAACAGGATCGGCGGACATGTTCACTTCCTCATCCGGGGGTCAAGACGATCACGCAGGGCGTCGCCAAACAGGTTGATCGCCAGCAATGTCAGGCAGATAAACAGCCCGGGGAACACCCCCAGCCAGGGTGCCGAAGCGATGTACGGCCGGCTGCTGGCAAGCATGTTGCCCCAGGTCGCCGCCGGCGGCGGTACGCCCAGGCCGAGGAAGCTCAGGGCGCTTTCCGACAGCAGCGCCCAGCCGAACATGCTGGTGGCCAGCACGCATAATGGCGCCAGGCAGTTCGGCGCGATGTGGCGCAGCATGGTGTACAGCTCGGAGTTGCCGATCACCCGCGAGGCTTCGATGTACTCCAGCTCACGCAGGGACAGTACGGTGCCGCGCACCACGCGCACCACCGACGGCGTGTAGGCGATGCCCAGGGCCAGCACGATGCCGTACTTGCTTGCGCCGATGATCGCCATAATGCCCAGCGCCATGAGGATGCCGGGAAAAGCCAGCAGCGCGTCGTTGAACATCATCAACACGCGGTCAGTCCAGCCGCGCAGGTAACCGGCAAGCATGCCAATCAAGGTGCCTGCCAGCACGGCAACGCTGACCGTCAACAGGCTCACCCACAAGCTGGTGCGCGCGCCAATCAACAGACGGCTGAACACATCGCGGCCAAATTCGTCGGTGCCCAGCCAGTGAGCAGCCGACGGGGCCTGGAAGCGCGACATCAGGTCGATCTTCAGCGGGTCGAACGGTGACCACACCAGCCCCATCAACGCCAGCGCAATCAACACCACCAGCAGCCCGCCACCGATCAAGGCGTTGGCCGGCGCCCACACGCGCCGACGCTTGGCCGCTACGGGCACGGCAATAGTCGAACTCATAACTTCACCCTTGGATCGAACAGCGGATAGAGCAGATCCACACACAGGTTGACCAGCACGTAGATAAAGGTGATCAGCAGCAAGCAGCCCTGCAGCACCGGATAATCGCGGGCGAAAATCGCGTCCACCATCAGCCGGCCGATGCCTGGCAGGGTGAACACGGTTTCGAGTACCGCGATGCCACCCAGCAGGTTGCCGAGAATCAGCCCCACCAGGGTCCAGGTCGGCGCGAAGGCGTTGGGCAACGCGTGTTTCCACAACACCGCGCGCTCCGACAAGCCCTTGGCCCGGGCATGGGCGATGTATTCCAGGCGCAGCACTTCGATGGTGCTGGCCCGCGCCATGCGGGTGATCGCGCCGACTTCCACCAGGGTCAAGGTCACCACCGGCAGCACCATGTAGCTCATGGCTTGCCACGGCGCCTGGGAGAAACTGACGTAGCCCACCACCGGCAACCAGCCGAGCTGGATGCCGAACGCGTGCAGCAACAGCAACCCGAGCCAGAAGCTGGGGATCGACAGCAGCAAGGTCGCGATGGACACCAGCCCCAGGTCGAGCGCGCTGTTCTGTTTCCACGCGGCAATTAGGCCAATGGGCACCGCGATCAGCGTGGCGAACAGCACAGCCACCAGCACGATGGTCGCGCTGACGCTGAAGCGGTCGAGAATCAGCGGCAACACAGCCTGCTTGGTGCTGATGGAAAACCCCAGGTCAAAGCTCAACACGGCCTTGAACCAGATCAGAAACTGCGTCACCAGCGAGTGATCCAGGCCGAGGGTGTGGCGCATGTCAGCCAGGCTTTGCGGGTCGGCCATGTCGCCGAGCATCAGCAGCGCCGGGTCACCCGGAATCAGACGGATCAGCGCGAACACCATCACTGAGATCAGCAACAGGGTGGGGACCGCCATGGCCAGTTTTTGCAGGATAAAACGCAACATGCTGGAGGCCCCGTTATTGCGCCGCGAGGCTGACGCCCCACAGCCGTGGCGACGACACCGGCCACGAATGGAAGCCCTTGACGCTGTCACGCAGCGCTGCGGCGACCGTGCCGTTGTAGATGATCACCATCGGCGTGTCGTGGATCATCATGGTGTGCAACTGGTCGAACAGCGCCTGGCGCTTGGCCGTGTCACTCTCGCGCACCGCGTCACGCAGCACCGCCTGGGCCTGTGGGTTGTCCCAGACCTTGCGCGGTTCCTTGGTCTTGTCGCCCATCAGCGAGTCGAAGCTGGTGGCCGGGTCCAGGCGCGAGGAGTAAGAGAACGCCATCATCTGGTAGTTGCCACTCTGGTAGCGTTCCAGTTGGGTGCCCCATTCCAGGGTTTCCATCTGGATGTTCAAGCCGCTGGCCACGGCCATCGCCTGGCTCAGCAGGCCCATGTCGAACATTTGCGAATAGCGTTTGTTGACGATCATCTTGATCGGCTGGCCGTGGTAGCCGGCCTCTTTCAACAGGCGCTGGGCTTCCTGCGGGTCATAGCGATAACCCTGCTTGGCGGTGGCGCTGTAGAACGGACTGGTTTGCGGGATCGCCGAGTTGTTCGGCTCGGAGGTGCCGTTGGAGAGCGCAGTGACCATCTGCCCGTAGTCGAGGGAATGGGCGATGGCCTGACGGATGCGCACATCCTTGAGCAGCGGGTCGTTGGTCTGGAACAGCAGGCCGCAGATGGCCATGATCGGGCTGAACGAGATCTGCACACCCGGCGTGGATTTCAGCTCTTGGGCGTCGCTGGCGCTGACGTTGGGCAACAGGTCGATGTTGTTGGACATCAAGGCGGCCTTGGCCGACGAAGGATCGGGAATCACCATGAAGCGCACGGCGTCGACCAGGGCGGTCTTCTTGCCGGTAAAGCCGTCCGGCCCGGCGTCATCGCGCGGGCTGTAGTCCTTGAAGCGCGACAGCACTACGTACTGTCCGGGCTTCCATTCGCCGAGGCTGAACGGGCCGGTGCCAATCGGCGCTTTCCAGCTGCCGTCCGCCGCCAGCGAGTCGGGGTGCAGGATGCCGCTGCCACCACAATCGGGGCGCGCCATCGAGGCCAGGAACAGGCCGCTGGGCTGGTCGAGATGGAAGACAACCGTGAGGGGGTCCGGGGTGTCGATGCCGGTGATTTTCGCCCCACCGCGGCCATCGAACTCTGCCAGGCAGCGCCATTGGGTCTTGGGGTTGAGGTAGCGTTCCCACGTCCACTTGACGTCCTGGGCGGTCAGCGTCGCACCGTTCTGGAAGTGCACCCTGTCGCGCAATGTGAAGGTGTAAGTCATGCCGTCGTCAGAGCGTTTGACCTCGCGGGCCAGCAACGGGCCGACGGAAGCGTCTTCACGGTGGGCCACCAGGCCCTCGACGATGTGCAGCATCACCGTGTCGGTATTTTCGTCACGGTTGACGCCGGGTTCGGTGCTACGGATATCGGCGTTCAGGCCGACACGCAAGGCGGTCTCGGCCTGCGCAAGGCCGGCGCCCAATGCAAGGGTGACGCACAGCGTTCCATTGAGTAAGCGATTCACGGGAGATGTTCTCCTTCGCTGAAAAGACCGGCCAGGGGCAGGAGCCGGCTTCAAGCCTGTGTTAGGTCGTTGTTGTTATGGCCTGATCGAAATCAGTACCGCGGATGTTTTTGTTTTTTTAAATTCGCCTGAACATATTCACAGCAAGCACCATCCTTGTAAATGTTTTTTTAAGCATATAAAAACATTGATGGCTAAGTCACAGGCAAAAAAAAGAGGCCGAAGCCTCTTTCAGGGATGAGCCGGCGCGCGTCAATCAGTGCAACGCCGCCCGCGTAATCAGGTAACTCACCAACTGCGGGTCATCCTCCAGCTCAATCGTCTGCACCGGACGCGGCAGGTTATCCAGCACCGTGCGCCAGAACGCCTGGGACACTTCGTCCTGATCATAGAAGCGCACCAGCCAATCGGCTTCGCCGCTGCACAGCACCTGGCTGGCGATGGCGCGGCCGATGCCTTTGCGGCGATAGCGCTTGAGGACGAACACGTCGGCCAGCTCCAGGGCGTCGATGCCCGGCAGCTCGCTGCCTTCGATCAACAGGAAACCAGCGATATAGCCATCCACCAGCAGCAGGTTGGCGCTCCATTGCGGGTCCTGCCAGTAACGGCTCAGGTGTTCGTCATGGATATAGAAACGGCCATCGGCCTCGACATCCTCCTGTTCCCAGTCAGAAGATTCATAGGCGTAGTACTGGTAAAGATTGCGGATCAGCTCGGCGTGCTCCGGGCCGGTCTGGATCAATTCGACGGTGACTTCGGGCATGAGACTCTCGGTGAAAAAACACAGGGCGCCATTGTTCACAAAACCTGGGAGCAGGCCAATAGAGCGGCCAACCTTTCTACTTGCTGAACCGATTGCAAATAGGTGTTGCCTGCCCCAACCCCCTGAAACATTTCGAATAAACTCCGCGAAATTGCCTCCCCTCTTTCAAGGACACGTATTGTGAGCAACGTCTGTTCCGCCGGCCTGGATGTAGGTTTTGCCTCCCTGGATTACCTGCAGATCTTCATCCTGGGCGTGATCCAGGGCATTACCGAGCTGCTGCCGGTGTCGTCCACCGCCCATATGCGCGTAGTACCCGCCCTGCTCGGCTGGCAGGACCCCGGCTCGGCGTTTTCCGCGGCCATGCAATTGGCGGCGCTGGCGGCGGTGGTCAGTTATTTCTGGCGCGATGTGCGCCAAGTGACCACCGGCAGCATCGGCGCGGTACGCCGAGGTGACTACAACGACCGCTGGTTCAAGCTGGCGGTGGCGATTGTGCTGGCGACCATCCCTATCGGCATTGCCGGCCTGGTGCTGTCTTCGACCCTGAATGCGTGCAACTCGCCGTTGCGCGGGCTGATGGTGATCGGCATTTCCTGCGTGGTCATGGCCGTGCTGCTGGCGGTGGCCGAAGTGCGCGCACGCCATACCCGAGAGGTTAGTGAGATGCGCCTGCGGGATGCGTTGATCGTGGGCATTGCACAGATTGGTGCGCTGATTCCGGGCGTCTCACGTTCCGGCTCCACCCTCACCGCCGCGCTGTTCCTCAACTTCAAGCGTGAAGAGGCCGCGCGGTTCTCGTTCCTGCTCGGCCTACCGGCCATCGCCCTCGCCGGCCTGAAGGAGCTGTGGGTGCTGTTGCATGCCGATATGCCCGCCCATGCCTGGCCGCATTTGCTGTTCGGCCTAGTGGTCGCGAGCATCTCGGCGTTCTTTGCGATCTGGGGCCTGATGAAGTTCCTGGAGCGGTTCTCCACCTGGCCGTTCGTGATCTATCGCGCGTTGCTGGGGATCTTCCTGATCGTGGCGGTCAGCACCGGCTTGCTGTAGGCGCGAGCTTGCCCGCGAAGCACACAAGGGCGGCGCCGCGTTATCGTTGACGACCTTCGCGAGCAAGCTCGCGCCTACAGCTTGCGCTCGGCCAGTTCCTCCAGAAGGTCGGCCGAAGGCACGAAAAACAGGCCGCCGGTGACCGCCGTGCTGAAGTCCAGCAGGCGGTCATAGTTACCGACCGGACGGCCGACGAACATGTTTTCCAGCATCAATTCCAGAGGCTCCGGCGAGCGCGCATAGCCGATGAAGTAGGTGCCGAACTCGCCTGCGCCCGGCCGGCCGAAAGGCATGTTGTCCCGCAGGATCTTCACTTCCTCGCCGTTCTTGTCGGTGATGACCGTCAGCGCGCTGTGGGAATTGCTGGGCTTGGTCTCTTCGTCCAATTCGATATCCGACAGCTTGGTACGCCCGATCACCTTCTCTTGGGCCTCCACTGTCAGGCTGTTCCAGGCGGTCATGTTATGCAGGTACTTCTGCACCAGTACGTAGCTGCCGCCCCGGAATTCGTTGTCTTCATCACCGACGATGGTGAACCCCTCGGCCTTGCGCCCCACCGGGTTCTCGGTGCCGTCGACAAAGCCGATGATGCTGCGCATATCGAAATAGCGGAAACCCTGGACCTCATCCACCACCTTCACGCTGTCGCCCAGGGCCGCCATCACGTGGGTGGCCAGTTCGAAGCACAGGTCCATCTGTTCGGCGCGGATATGCAGCAGGATATCCCCCGGTGTCGACACGGCTTTGCGCCCTTCCACACCGAACTCGCGAAATGGGTGCAGCGCCGCCGGGCGCGGAGCACCGAACAGTCGGTCCCACGCGTCCGAGCCAAACCCGCACACGCAGGTCAGGTTGCCCGCTGGCACCCGCTTGCCCACCGAGCGCACCAGCCCGGCGAGGTCCGCGCACCAGCCACGCACCTGGTCTTCACCGCCGGGGGCGACGGTGGCAACCATGAAAATCGCGCTACTGGTGATGGGATGGCAGACAGATTGCGGCTCAAGGGGCGGCTGAACGGAGGATGGCGTCATGGTGAAAGTCCAGGCTAAAGGGCGAGATTGAACCCGCGCAGATTAGCAGATCATTTCCGACAGCTTTCCCACACTTCACGAATCAACGCCTGCATCTTCAGCGCTTCTGCCCAGCGCTCACTGATTTCGCGACCGTCCGCGCCGGTAATCGCATAGGGCGGCGGGCCCAGTTCGCAAGTGAAGGCCAGGCTCTGCGGTGTGTCGGGCCGGGTCAGCCAGTCTTCGATCCCGTAGCGCCACCACTCGGTAAAACGCCGTACCCAGGCTTGATGCTGGGGAAAGTCCAGGGAGACCTGCACCTGTTCGCTGCTGGCGACGCGGCCGTGGAAACCCCAGCTGTGGCGCAGAATTTGGCGAATCTGCTCGTCGTCCTCAGCGGCGCCAGGCTCGGGCAGTTCACGCCCGACCACGTAGTGGGACAGGTCGGCCAGCAGTTTCAAGTCGGGCATCTGTGCCAGCAAGTCGAGGGTGAACAGCAGGTCATTGGTGAGCCGATAACGGTGGGTTTCCAGCAGCACCGGATAGTCCACCTGCTCGGCCAGGCGCTGCCAGCCTTCGACCAATCGGGCCGCCTCGGATTGGGTACGCGGGCGTACGTCGGCTTGCAGGGTGAGGTGGTGGCAGCCGTAGCCGCTGATCACATCCAGCGCGGCCGCCAGGTCGTCCACCGTTTGCGGAAACAACTGGCCTTCGATCTGCAGGCCCCTGGCCGTGGCGGCGGCGTGCAGGCGCGCGACCTCAGCGGGCTTGAAGTAATGGTCGGTAATGCCGTCGAAACCGGCGGCCTTGATGCGGTCGAGTTGGGCATCGAGCGAACCGGGTTCAGTTTGCATGGCCCACAGCGATTGGAACACCAGGAATTGGCGCATATCAGCCTCGCAGCAGGTGTTTGAGGGACAGCTCGGGGTCGGCCAGGCTGGCGGGGGCCAGCGACAGGTGTGCGCTGATCAGGCGTTCGCAGAGCTTTATGTCCTTGGCCACGCTGTTGCCCGGTGCCCAGCCGCAGGCACCTTGCAAGCGCTGATCGGCATCCAGGTAGAACAGCAGCATGCCACCGCTCGCCAATGGGCGGCTGACCATCAAGGGTGTAATCACACCCACGGTCTGCACGCCCCAGTCGTACTGGTCGGACCAGAAACCGGGGAGTGCCTCGAACGGCAGCTCGCGACCCAGCAGGTTCAGCGCCGCATGCCGCCCCTGGGCCTCGGCGTTGCGCCAGGTTTCCTGGCGCTGGTATTCGCCACCCAAGCGAAACTCGCACACGTCACCGGCGGCATAAATGCCCGGCGCGCTGGTGCGCAGGTGGCTATCGACGCGAATGCCCTGCCCTACTTCCAACCCCGCCGCTGCGGCCAATTCGATATTGGGTTGCATGCCGATGCCAACCACCACCAGGTCGCAGGGCAAGCGTTGCCCGTCCACCAGCCACACGGCGTCGGCCTGGATGGATTCCAAGGCCATATTCAAGCGAACGTCGACCCCGTGCTGACGATGCAGCGTCAGCAGCGCCTCGCTGATGACCGGCGGCAACACCCGCCCCGCCAGGCGCGGGCCGGCTTCGAGCAGCGTCACCTCGCAGCCCAGGCCACGTGCCGTCGCTGCCACTTCCAGGCCGATAAAGCCACCACCGACCACCACCAGCCGCGTACCAGCCTTCAACGCACTGCGCAGGGCCAGCGCCTCGTCATGGGTGCGCAGGTAAAGCACATGGGCCTGCTCCTGGGGCAAGCGTCGCGCCCGGCCACCAGTGGCCAGCAGCAGACCGGCATACGGCAGCCACTGGCCGTCGGCGAGTTGCAGGCGATGCTGCTGCGGCTGCAGATGCGTCACTGGGTTACCCGCAATGTGCTCGATGCCCAGTTCGGCCAGGCGTGCGCGGTCGCACAAGCTGTATCCGGCCAGGTCCGCTGTGCCCTGCAACAGGCCTTTGGACAACGGCGGCCGCTCGTAGGGCAAGTGCGGTTCATCGCCTATCAGAATCAGGCGCCCGGTGTAGCCTTCTTCACGCAGGGTCAGTGCCGCACGGCCACCGGCATGGCCGGCGCCGACGATGATCAGAGGGGCGTTCATCATCACACCGTGACGGCGAGCAACACCCGCCCCGCTTCGACCCGCACCGGATAGGTCTTGAGGTTGACGCACACCGGCGCGCCGAGGGCCTTGCCCGAGCGGTAGTCAAAGCGCCCGTTGTGCTTGGGGCACTCGATCACGTGGTCCATCACTAGGCCGTCGGCCAGGTGGATGTTCTCGTGGGTGCACAGGCCGGCGGTGGCGAAAAACTCATTCTCGGCCGAACGGTACACCGCGTAGGTATGCGGGCCGTGGTCGAAGCGCAGCACGTCTTCCGCGTCTATTTCGCCCACGGCGCAGACGTCGATCCATTGATCGTTCATGGTGTTTTTACCTTGTAGTGAGCGAGCTCGCGCTGGGCTGCGAAGCGGCCCCACGATCGAGCGTTCAGGTTTGTCTGAAAATAAGCGCTGGGTTTATTGGGGCTGCTGCGCAGCCCAGCGCGAGCAAGCTCCCTCGCCACGGGGGTTGTGTGCCAGTGGGCGCTGGATGAAGTAGGTCGGGTCGCTGCGCTGCTTCCAGATCGTCGGCAAGATTTCCTTGTACGCCTCGAACAGGTTGGCGTAAGGCGGCGGGCAGTCGCTGCGGATTTCTTCGTGCAATTGCGCGAGCGCGTGGTACGGCACCATCGGGTACATGTGGTGTTCGAGGTGGTAGTTCATGTCCATGTAGATAAAACGCAGCACGCGGTTCATGTAGATGGTGCGGCAGTTGCTGCGGTGGTCCAGCACGTCTTCGGCCAAGCCGACATGCTGGGTGAGGCCGAACAGGTAACCTAGCCAGGCGCCGTAGAGGCTGGGCAGGCCAACCAGCATCAGCGGCAGCCAGCTGTGCAGGTACAACGCGGTGCCGATCACCACGGCATAAATACCGACCCAGATGCGCGCCGCACGAAACACTTTGGGCCATTCGGATTCGGGAATGAAGTCCGCCTCCTGGGCACTCATCTTGCCAATGGCATGGCGCGCTACGCCACTGAACGTCTTCCAGGCCAGGGGCAGGTTGAACAGGCTCAAGAACATCATCAAGAAGCTCGGCGGGCGCGGTTCGACGATCTCCGGGTCGCGGCCAACCACGATGGTGTCGGTGTGATGGCGGGCATGGCTCCAGCGCCACACATGGGGTTCGAAGATGCACATGAAGCTGGCGACCTGATACAGCACGTCGTTCATCCAGCGGGTCTTGAACGCGGTGCCGTGACCGGTTTCATGCCAGCGCGGGTTGGACGCGGTACCGTACAGCACGCCGTAGGCGAGGAAGAACGGCACACAGGCCCAGGTGCCCCAGAACCAGTAGCCACCAAAACCGGTGGCAAACAGCGCGCTCACCCAAATAGCGGTGTCGAGCAGGGCCGGGCCGTCGCGGCGCTGCATCAGTTCTTTCATGCGCTTACGTGAGATGGGGGATTGGTACCAACTGGCCGAGACCAGGCCTTTATCAAAGGCGCGGGCGGCTTCGGGGCCGGTGAGGCTGTAGTCGCGACGCGAGATAGGAGCGGTGTGTTCAGGCATTGTTATTGTTCTCCACAAGCGGGTGGTTTCTGGTGCTGTGTGAAACCCACCATAGAGAACGGGTAATTCACCCTCAAGGCCTTGAATCCATTCCCTATCAAGCTATCATCCAGGCCCAGCGGGGCTTGATAGTTTTCTATCAAGACGCTCAAGGGGCCTGTCATGAACAACAAAAAACGCCCAACCATCGCCACCGTTGCCGCCCATGCCGGGCTCAGTGTGGCCACCGTTGACCGCGTGTTGAATGCACGCGCGCCGGTCAATCCCGACACCGCCGAGCAGGTGTTCCAGGCGGCCGAAGCCGTGGGGTATTTCGCGGCGCGGTTGATCGGCCAGCGTATCCGCGAACGCCGGCCAACCTATCGCTTCGGCATCCTGTTACTGGCTACCGCCCAGGCGTTCTATGCCAGCCTGGCGCACGCGATCAGCGCCGCCGCCGAGCAGCATGCGGGCGCCAACCTGACGTGCCAGTTCGACTACATCGTTGATCGCACGCCCGCCGCCATCGTTGCGCAAATCGAACAGCTGGCCGTGCAGTGCAATGGCCTCGCGGTGGTCAGCTTTGCCCACCCGCTGATCAACGCCTGCCTCAAGCAGATTCGCGAAGCCGGGGTGCCGGTGGTTGCCCTGCTATCGGACATTCACAAACAGGCCGAAGAACCCTATGTAGGCCAGGACAACCATGTGGTCGGCCGCACCATGGGCTGGCTGCTCGCGCGCACCTGTGGCGCGCGCAAAGGCAGCGTGGGGATTCTGCTCGGCGGCCATCGTTTTCTCGGCCACCAGGCGCGGGTCGAAGGCCTGCACAGCTACCTGGCCGAGCACGCGCCGGGGCTCAAGCCGTTGGAGCCGCTGATCAACCTCGACAACTGCGATATCACCGAAGAAGCCACCCTCGACCTGCTCAGCCGCCACAGCGACCTGCGCGGGTTATGCGTGGTGGGCGGCGGCGGTGACGGCATCATCAGCGCCCTGGCACAGTTGCCCAAGCGGCCGGCGTTGTGTTGCATCTTGCAGGAGTCGACCGAGCTGTCACGCCACGCACTGCGCCAGGGGTTGATTGATGTGGTGATGGATTCGCAGCCGGGGCAGACAGCAATAGCGCTGGTGCAGTTGATGGTGCAGTTGCAGAGCACTGAGGCGTTCGATCCGGTACAGCAGCGGGTGTATATCCCGCCGCAGATCGTGACGTCGGAAAACATGGGTCACTGACACACAGCGCCTACAAGGGGCTGCGGAAATCTGCGGCATTCAGCCCAAACCGACTCATCTTGTTGTACAGCCCACCCCGCGACACGTTCAGTTGTCGCGCAGCCAGGCGGATGTTGCCGCCAGTGTTTGTGAGTGCGGCGACGATGGCGTGCCTTTCGTGGCTGCTGAGGTCCTGGGCGGCTTGCGGTTCGTAGGCGCGCAGCGGGGCGCGTTGGCGGTTTTCCAGCGGCAGATCCACCGGTTCGATCAGCGCCCCCATCGCCAGGTTGGTCGCCCGTTCGATGCTGTTTTCCAACTCGCGCACATTGCCCGGCCAGCCATAGGCCGACAGCAATGCCATCGCCTCCGGCGAAAAGCCCTGCACCGATTTACGCAGCGAGCGTGCGCAGCGGGCCAGGAAGTGCCGCGCCAGCAGTGGAATGTCTTCGCGGCGCATGCGCAGCGGCGGCACGGTCAGGTTCAGCACGTTCAGGCGGTAGTAGAGGTCTTCGCGAAACGCGCCCTGCGCAACCGCCTGGCTGAGGTTGCGGTGGGTGGCGGCGATGATGCGCACGTCCACTTGCCGCGAATTTTTCGCGCCCACCCGAGTGATTTCACCTTCCTGCAACACCCGCAGCAGGCTGACCTGGGCATCGAAGGACATGTCGCCAATCTCATCGAGAAAGATGGTGCCGCCATCCGCCAGTTCGAACTTGCCCGCCGAGCCGCCACGGGCCGAGCCGGTGAACGCACCTTCGACGTGGCCAAACAGCTCGCTTTGCACCAGGTCTCGTGGAATCGCGCCGCAGTTGACCGCCACGAACGGGCCGTTGCAGCGGTCGCTGCCATTGTGGATGGCCTGGGCGAACAGCTCCTTGCCGGTGCCGCTTTCGCCAAGGATCAGGGTGGTGGAATCACTGCGGCTGGCGATGCGCCCCAGGTGCAGCGCGTCCTGGATCGCCCGCGAGCTGCCCTGAATGGTGTCGAAGGTGTAGCTGGCCTGGGTGCCGATAATGCGCCGGGTGATTTCGCGGATGCGGCGGTTCTCTCGCAGTGACACGATCACCCCGCCCTGCTCCAGCGGGCACACCGAGACCAGGCAGGCGAGTTGACTGCGGTTGTGCAGCTGGAAGGTGCAGTCGCGGTCGCGAACGGCCTCACCCATCGAGTCGCTTAATTCGCTACGGCCCAGTTGCTGGAACGGCCGACCGATCAGCTCCAGCCCCACCCCGAACAGTTGCCGCGCATAGCGGTTGAGCGCCTTGATACACCCTCGCTCATCCAGCACCACCAGGCCTTCGTTGAGCACTTCGAGGACGGTTTGCTGTTCTTCCAACAAACCATGCAGCGCCATCTGCCGCGATACGGCTTCGGCTGCGGCCTGCACCGTGCCGAGGGTATGGAAGTGAAACCAGCCGGGTTCAGCGGTGAGGGTCAGCATGGCCACGGTCTGGCCTTGGGTATTCTTGATCGGTGCGGCGGCGCAGTGCATGCGGCGCTGGCGCAGGCCGATGCCGAAATTCTCCTCGGCCAGCACGTACACCAAGTGATCCTCGGCCAGCGCCAGGCCGGTGCAGTTGGTGCCTTGCACCGATTCCAGCAGGCGACTGCCCACGGGGGTGATGTCCAGCCCGCAGAAATACAAGGTGGTGCCATCGGCGTCGGTGAGGTTGATATGACCGCGCGGGTTGTAGGCCAGCAAACCGTGCATGACTTGCGCCGCGGCGGCGATCAGCACGCGGTGGTCGGCCTGGGTGGCGGCCAGGGTGTCCGCGGCGACGAAGCGGTACGCGTTGTCTGCCGGGTCAATACCCGCCTCGACACTGCGCCGCCACGACGCCCAGATCACTTGGCGCACGTGCGCCGGGCGCTCGACCTGGCCGGCCAGGCAGTCGTGCCATGCCTGCTCAAGCGCGGGAACCGGGCCATCATTCAACGCGGCAGGCCCCAGGGCCGTCAGGTAGTCAAGGTCTTGCACGCTGAACGCCATGCTCATGAGGGCAGTTTCCATGTTCACGTTTTTGACATGTCAGTATAGACATGTCATCAGAATGAACACTTTTTGTTTTCACATAAACATTAACCCTTTGTTATCAATGAGTTATGAATTGGCATATCCCTTGCTCATGTGCATTTGCCCATCAGGACCGTCCTGGGGCCAATAACAACAAGGGGTTATTTCATGAGTACACACAACATCCGCCTGGGTTTGATCGGTGCCGGTCGCATGGGCAGTTTCCACGGCTTGACCGCAGCTCGGCATATCCCCGGTGCCAGCCTGGCGGCAATTGCCGACCCGACGCCTGGCCAGGCCGCTCGCCTCGCCGCTGAATTAGGCGTGAGCAAGGTCTATACCGACCCGCAGCAGTTACTCGACGACCCGGATATCGACGGCGTACTCATCGCCGCCCCTGCCCGCAGCCACGCCGAGCTGGTGATCAGCGCCGCCCGCGCCGGCAAGGGCATCTTTTGCGAAAAGCCCATGGCCATCACCCTCGATGAAGCCGATCGCGCCATCGCTGCCGCCGCCGATGCGCGGGTGCCGCTGCAGGTCGGCTTCAACCGGCGTTTCGCCAAGAGCTTTCGCACCGCGCACCTCGACGTCGCCGCCGGCCGCATCGGGACTCCGCAGTTGCTGCGCTCGCTGACCCGCGACCCGGCGCTGAACAACCCGGCCAATTCGCCGCAATGGGTGATCTTTCTCGAAACCCTGATCCACGACTTCGATACCCTGCGCTACCTCAACCCCGGCGCCGAGGCTGTGCAGGTCTACGTGATGGCGGACGCACTGATTGCCCCGGAATACAAAAGCAAAGGCTTCCTCGACACCGCCGTGGTTGCGATCCGCTTCGACAACGGCGCCATCGCCACCGCCGAGGCCAATTTCCAGGCCGTGTATGGCTACGACGTACGCGGCGAAGTGTTCGGCAGCGCCGGCATGCTGAGCATGGGCAGCCTCAACGATTCCGACCTTTTGCGCTACCTGGCCCAAGGCATTCAGGCCGACACCCAGCGCCTGGACACCGACCTGTTGCGCGACGCTTACATCGCCGAGCTCAACCACTTTGTCGACTGCCTGCGCAGCGGCGCCAAGCCGATGGCAAGCGGAGAGGATGCGCGGGCGGCCCTGGCGATTGCCCGTGCCTGCATCGAGTCGTTCGAAACCGGCAAGGCGGTGGCCATATGAGCCCATTCAAACTGGCGATCAGTGCCGAGATGGTGTTTCTCGACCTGCCCTTCATCGAGCGCGTAAAGCGTATTCACGCGCTAGGGTTCAGCGCGGAAATCTGGAACTGGACCAATAAGGACATCGCCGCCCTGGCCGCCACCGGCGTCGATTTCACCTCCATGACGGGCTATATCAGCGGCACCCTCACCGACCCCGACGGCATCCGCCAATTGCTCGACAGCGCCCGTGAGTCTTTGAGCGTCGCCGAACACTTGAACTGCCCCAGCCTCAACCTGCACGGCACCGGCCTGGGTGACGGCGGCCTGCCCGTTCAACCCGTGAGCCAGACCACCGGTCGCATGTGGCTGAGCGCCTGCAAAACCCTGGAAAAAATCGCGCGCCTGGGGGAAGACGCCGGCCGTGTGTTCCTGCTGGAAAACCTCAACACCGACGTCGACCACCCCGGTACGCCCTTCGCCCGCGCCGACGATACCCTGGCGCTGATCGAGGCCGTGGGCAGCCCCCACTTGAAGATGAACCTGGACCTGTACCACGCGCAGATCGGCGAAGGAAACCTGATCGAGCTGATCCAGCGCGCCGGCAGCGCCATCGGTGAAATCCAGGTGGCCGACGTGCCGGGACGCCAGGAGCCCGGCACCGGTGAAATTCACTACCCTGCCATTGCCAGGGCCCTGCACGCCATGGGCTACAGCGGCGTGGTCGCCCTGGAGGGCTGGGCCAGCGGCGACAGCGAGTTGGCCCTGGAGCGTTTCCGCCAGGCATTCACCCTATAACAATAAAAGGATCACCTTTATGAATCGCTATTCATTGTTTGCTGCCACGCTGTTGCTGTTGTTCAGCCAATGGAGCTTCGCCGCCTATCGCATCGGCGTGAGCATTGCTCGGGTCGACGATAACTTCATGACCTACGTGCGCACCGGCCTGGAAGCCGCTGCCAGGCAGCAGGACGTGCAGATCCAATTCGAAGACGCCCAGGGCGATGTGGTGCGTCAGCTCAATCAGGTTGAAGGTTTCCTCAACCAGAAGGTCGACGCGGTGATCGTACTGCCGGTGGACACCGCCGCCACCGCCAACATGACCCGCGCCGCCGTGGCAGCCAAGACGCCACTGGTGTACGTCAACCGTCACCCGGACGAGCGCACCCTGCCCAAAGGCGTGGTTACCGTGGCCTCCAACGACATCGAGGCCGGGCAACTGCAAATGCGCTACCTGGCGGAAAAACTCGCTGGCAAGGGCAATGTGGCGATCATCATGGGCGACCTTGCACAAAACGCCACCCATGACCGCACCGAGGGCGCCAAACAGGTGCTCAAGGACTTTCCCGGTATCAAGGTGGTCGAGCAGCAAAGCGCCGACTGGCAACGCAGCAAAGGCATGGACCTGACCAGTAACTGGCTGCTGGCGGGTACGCAGTTCGATGCCATCGTGGCCAATAACGATGAAATGGCGATAGGTGCCGCCATGGCGTTGCAGCAAGCGGGTAAAGCCAAGGGCGATGTGGCGATTGTGGGTATCGATGGCTTGCCCGACGGGCTGGCGGCGATCAAGCGGGGCTTGCTGACGGCGTCGGTGTTCCAGGACCCGAAGGCCCAGGCGACCCAGGCAGTGCAGGCGGCGGTGCGGATGATCAAGGGTGAGGCGATTGAGCCGGAGGTGTGGGTGCCGTTCGAACTGATCAAGCCTGAACAGGTGGCAGTGTTCGAGCAGCGCTACAAATAGCTCGGAGTACACAAATCCAACTGCGTGAGCGGGCTTGCTCGCGAATGTGATGGATCAGCCAATGAATCGGTTGACTGACACACCGCATTCGCGAGCAAGCCCGCTCCTACGGTTTTAATCCAGGTCGCTTGCAGAATGGCGCTCGGCCAACTGCTCGGCAGGCTCCCCGGACACCCGATTCACCCGCCGCCCCCGCTGCACCGCCGGTCGCGCTTCAATCGCATCCGCCCAGCGCAGCACATGCTTGTACTCATGCACCGCCAAAAACTCCGCCGCGCCATACAAGCGACCTTTGACCAACCCGCCATACCACGGCCAGATCGCGATATCGGCGATGGTGTATTCATCGCCCGCGATGTATTCGCTCACTGCCAGGCGCTGGTCGAGTACGTCGAGCTGACGCTTGGTTTCCATGGCAAAGCGGTTGATCGCGTACTCCATCTTGCTCGGCGCATAGGCATAAAAATGCCCGAAACCACCGCCCAGGTACGGCGCGCTGCCCATCTGCCAGAACAGCCACGACAAGCATTCGGCACGGGCCGCAGGTTCGGTGGGGAAGAACGCACCGAATTTCTCGGCCAGGTACTGCAGGATCGCGCCCGACTCAAATAAACGGATCGGCGTGGCGCCGCTGCGGTCCAGCAGCGCCGGGATCTTCGAGTTGGGGTTGACTCCGACAAAGCCGCTGCCGAACTGGTCGCCGTCGCCGATCTTGATCAGCCAGGCATCGTATTCCGCACCGCTGTGACCCAGCGCCAGCAGCTCCTCCAGCAGGATCGTGACCTTCTGACCGTTAGGCGTGGCCAGGGAATACAGCTGCAGTGGGTGCTTGCCTACCGGCAGTTCCTTGTCATGGGTCGCGCCGGCAATCGGTCGGTTGATGCTGGCGAAGGTGCCGCCATTCTCGGTGTCCCAGGTCCACACTTTTGGGGGTACGTAATCGGTCATGCTTACTGCTCCAGAGGCGTTAGCGATCAGCGAAGCGCTCCAGACTAAACCAAAGGTTGATGGCGCGTCACACACTGATCCCAAGACCGCTTCAAAGATGCAACGGCACGCCCAGGGCTCCACTGCGCGGCACGCTTACCCGCAGCGCAATCAACAAGGCGGCCAGCACCATCAACACACCGGCACCGAGAAACACCCCGCCGATGCCGCTGAGACTGAACATCACGCCCCCACCGGCCGCACCCGCCGCAATGGCCGATTGCACGGACGCCACCACCATGCCACCGGCACTTTCCGCTTGATCCGGCACGGCGCGGGCCACCCAGTTCGACCACGCCACCGGCACCCCGCCAAAGGCCATGCCCCACAACGCCAGCAGCAATGCCTGGCCTGGCAGCGAGGCTGGCAGCAACACCAGGGCAAGTGCCGCGAGGCCCACCAATACCGGCATCAGCACCAACGTGCCGAGTGGATAACGTACCAGCATCCAACCGGCCAGCAGCGTGCCAACAAAGTTGGCTGCACCGAACCCCAGCAGCATCAAGGCCAACCCTTCGGTGCCCACCCCCGTGGTGCTTTCCAGAAAAGGCCGGATGTAGGTGAACAGCGCGAAGTGCCCGGTGTGTACCAGCACACAGCCAAACATGCCGATGGCGATGCCCGGGCGCAACAGCACGTCCAGCACCGTGCGCAGGCGTGCGGTGCCCGTCGGGGCCAGGCGTGGCAGCGTGAACAGCTGGAATGCCAGCGTCACCCCACCGACGGCCGCTGCGGCCACAAACGCACTGCGCCAGCCGTACATACCACCGAGGTAGCTGCCCAGTGGCACGGCAACCACCGTGCCTACCGCAATGCCACTGAAGATGATCGACAGCGCACGGGGCAGCAGCGCGGCCGGCACCAGGCGCATCGCCACCGCCGCCGCCATGCTCCAGAAACCGCCAAGGGCGACACCCAGCAAAATGCGCATCAACAGCAGCACCGCCAGGCTGGAAGAGAACGCCACCAACAGGTTTGAGGCAATCATCAGCAGGGAGAACCCCAGCAGCACCACGCGCCGGTCGATACCACGCGTGAGGCCGGGTACCAGCAGCCCGGCGAACAACGCCACCACTGCCGTCACCGTCACGGCCTGGCCGGCCAGCGCCTCGGACACCCCAAGGTCCACCGCCATTGGCGTCAACAGGCTGGCCGGCAGGTATTCCGCCGTCAACAACCCGAACACCCCCATGGCCAGGGAAAACACCGCCATCCAGGCTGGGGTGGCGGGCTCTGCCTGCGAACGGACAGAGGCTTGAGCTACACAATCATTCATCACACGACATCCTCGGGAAATTTGCGCGACGGCCAGTCTAGGTAGGTCAATCCGGATGATCTATGATGCAAACCCTTGAGTTTTTGACTGAAACCCCGACCATGACCCCAGCGGCCCCGTTCAACCTGTCCTCCGGCCTCATCGACGAGCTGCTGCGCGGCATGCGCCTGAGTGGGGTGCAGTACCGGCGTATCCAGGCCGGGCCGAGCTTCGGCATGGGCTTTGAGGCCAAACCCGGACATGCCTACTTTCACTTCCTTGCCGCCGGGACGGCGACCTTGCGTACCGACGACGGCAGCCTGTTTGAGTTGTCGGCGGGTAATGCCGTGTTCATCTCCCATGGCGGCGCCCATGCGCTGTCATCCACGGCGGATCGGCCGGTGCAGGACATCAACGGCTTTGACGCGACCTCCCTGGGCGATACCGTGTGCGCCGTGGATGCCTCGCCCGACACGCCGCCCAGTACCTTGCTGTTCAGCGCCTGCATGGCGTTCGAACTTGGCAGTATCCAGGGACTCGGCAGCCTGATGCCGGCCTTGATGCTGATCGATGCCCAGGGCCAGCGTTATCCCGGCCTGATGCCGATCCTGGCGGTGATGGAACGTGAAGTATCCGCTGCGCGCATCGGCTACTCCGGCATCCTCGCGCGCCTGGCCGACGTGGTCGCCGCCATGATCGTGCGAGGCTGGGTGGAATGTGCCTGCGGTAACGCATCGGGACTGGTGGCGGCGTTGCGCGACACGCGATTGGCCGGTGCCCTGCTCGCTTTGCACCAGCAACCTGGACGCGATTGGAGCGTGGCGGAATTGGCTGCGCATTGTCATACCTCCCGGTCGGTGTTTGCCGAGCGCTTCCAGGCCACCCTGGGGATCCCGCCACTGCGCTACGTGACGGAGTTGCGCATGCGCCTGGCCAGCCAATGGCTAACCCTGGAGCGGTTGCCTATCGAAGAAGTCGCGCTGCGCCTGGGTTATACCTCCCAGGCGGCATTCAGCCGCGCGTTCAAGCGCATTACCGGCCAGCCACCTGGCGCCAGCCGCCAGAACCTGCGGAGCCCGGCATGAACGACCGCCGCGCAGACATCATGACCCATCCTGTGAAGACAACTGGCGGTCGCCTATCAGCAATGATGGGGGGCCATTGCGCACGCCGATCCTCAGCCCTTACTCTCTTGAGCCATCACCTTGTTAGCAATGGAGGCTTCATGAAACTGATCGGCATGCTGGACTCGCCTTACGTACGCCGCGTGGCGATTTCCCTGGACGTGTACGGGATGGATTTTGTGCATGAACCGCTGTCCGTATTCCGCACCTTCAACGAGTTCGCCCAGATCAACCCGGTGGTGAAGGCGCCTACCCTGGTGCTGGACGATGGCACGGTGTTGATGGACTCCAGCCTGATCCTGGACTACCTGGAAGCCCTGGCCCCGCTGGATAAAAAGCTGCTCGCGCAGCAACCCAACGCACGCGCCCAGGACCTGCAAACACTCGGGCTGGCCCTGGCGGCCTGTGAGAAAAGCGTGCAAATCGTCTACGAACACAACCTGCGTCCAGCCGAGAAGCAACATGCGCCCTGGCTGGATCGCGTCAGCGGGCAATTGCTCGCGGCCTACTCGCTGCTGGAAAAGCACCTGCCTGAGAGCGAGGCGCTGACCCAGGCCTCGATTACGGCGGCGGTGGCCTGGTCGTTCAGCCAGTTCACCGTGGCGTCGGTTGTGAAGGCAGATGCGTTTCCCAACCTCAAGCGCCATGCCGAGCGGCTGGAGCAGCACCCGGCGTTCAAGCGTTACCCTATCGAATAAACGATGCAGAGCGGTGTGTGGGAGCGGGCTTGCCCGCGAAAACGGTGTGTCCAGTTGGTACATGTGCCGACTGACGCTCTGCCTTCGCGGGCAAGCCCGCTCCCCCATAAGCTCTCTGCCACCGTGAGTCGAACGGGGCCGACTCAGACCCACCCACCATCCACGATAAAGTTCTGCGCCGAACACATCGCCGATGCATCAGAGGCAAGGAACAACGCCATGTTGGCGATGTGTTCCGGCAGCACGCTGCCCGGCAAACATTGACTGCGGCTGATCAGTTCCTTGGCGGCATCGTCGACCCACATCGCCAGTTGTTTTTCCGTCATCACCCAACCCGGCACCAGCGTATTCACGCGGATGCGGCTCGGTCCCAGTTCACGAGCCAGCGCACGGGTCATGCCGTGGGCGGCGGCTTTGCTGGCGGCGTACACCGGGTAGCCAGCGGAGGCCATCATCCAGCCGACGGAGCCGAGGTTGATGATCGCCCCGCCGCCCGCGCTTTTCATCATTGGCACCACGGCCTTGGCGGCGAAGAAAGCGTGCTTGAGGTTGACGGCGATGAGCCGGTCGAACATCTCCGAGTCGACTTCCTCCAAGGTGTGGCGCGCGTCATTGGCGGCGTTGTTCACCAGCACGGAGATCGGTCCCAGGGAGTGTTCGAAGCGCCCAATGGCAGCCTTGTAGGCGATCTCATCGGTGATGTCGCAATTCACGAACTCAACGGTGTGCCCGCGCGAACTCAATAGCGCCGCCAGGCGCTCGCCCTGACTTTGGGCGCGGTCGACAAAGCCGACCTTGGAACCTTGGGCGGCGAAGGCGCGCACCATGAATTCGCCAATACCCGAGGCGCCACCGGAGATCAGGACAGTCTTGCCTTCAAGGTCGGGGTAAACCGCATGCTGAGTGTTCATATAGAGGTGCCTCGCTTAATTAGTCTTATTTTATTTTGCAAAAACGGCGTTAAAGGCTATAAATTCGCTGTCAAACCGACAAAATATCGCACATTAGTAGAACTATTCCACCCAAAACAACAAAAGGAAGTTCGACCATGAAGCACCCTCGTTACCTGCTCTCCGGCCTCGCCCTGTCCATGCTGGTCGCCAGTGGCGGCGCCCAGGCTGCAGGCCTTACCAGCGAGCACAAACCTTTCGGTAAAACCAACGACGGCACCGCCGTCGAACAGTACGTGTTGCGCAACAGCCATGGCATGCAAGCCACGGTGATTACCTACGGCGGCGTGTTGCAGTCGCTGAAGGTGCCGGACAAGCACGGCAAGGTCGAGGACGTGGTGCTGGGCTTCGACGACGTGCAGGGCTATCAAAGCGGTACGGCGTTTTTCGGCGCGACCATCGGGCGCTTCGGCAATCGCCTCGCGGGCGGTGCCTTCGAGCTCGACGGCAAGCGTTACCAGGTTCCGCTCAACGATGGCCCCAACTCGCTGCATGGCGGCGCCCAGGGCTTCGACAAGCACGTATGGAAAGCCACGCCCGTCAAGGCCAAGGACTCCGTGGGCGTGACCCTCACCTACCTGTCCAAGGACGGTGAAATGGGCTTCCCCGGCAACCTGAAGACCGAGGTCACCTACCGCCTCAACGACAACAACGAACTGCACATCGATTACACCGCCACCACCGACAAACCCACGGTGCTCAACCTCACCAACCACAGCTACTTCAACCTCGCCGGTGCGGGCAATGGCGACATCCTCAAGCAAGTCGCTACCTTGCATGCCAGTCATTACACGCCGGTGAATGCCACCTTGATCCCTACCGGCGAACTGGCACCTGTCAAAGGCACGCCGATGGACTTCCTCAAGCCCACGCCGATCGGCCAGCACATCAAGGACGATCACCCGCAGCTCAAATTCGCCGAGCCGAAACAGGGAGGGTTCGACTTCAACTGGGCGCTGGATACCAAAGGTGATGTGAAACAGCTTGCGGCCGAGGTGCATGATCCTGAGTCCGGACGGCGTTTGCAGCTGTTTACCACGGAGCCTGGGGTGCAGTTCTACACCAGCAACTTCCTGGATGGGTCGGTGAAGGGCAAGGCTGGGAAGACCTACCTGCACTGGAGCGGGTTCACGCTGGAGACCCAGCATTTTCCAGATGCGCCCAACCAACCCAAGTTTGCCTCGACCCGCCTGAACCCAGGGCAGACTTACACCCAGAACACCGTCTTCAAATTCTCCGCCGATTAAACCTTAGGGAGCGGGCTTGCCCGCTCCCACATTTAGTCTTCACAGGGCATGACTCAGCGTTGCTTCATGCGGTCGATGACGACGGCCAGGAGCAGGATCGAGCCGCGGATCACGTACTGATAAAAGGTGTCGATGTTCTTCAGGTTCATCGCATTCTCAATGATCGCCAAAATCAACACACCGGCGATCACGTGGCGGATCATCCCAACCCCGCCGCTCAGCGACACCCCGCCCAATACGCACGCCGAAATCACCGTCAGCTCGAAACCCTGGCCAATCATCGGCTGGCCGGAAGTCATGCGCGACGCCAATATCACTCCGGCCAACGCCCCGATCACCCCATGCACGGCAAAGATCAGGATCTTGGTGCGGTCCACATTCACGCCCGCCAGCAACGCGGCTTCCGGATTGCCGCCGATGGCCATGGTGTTGCGCCCGTAAGTGGTGTAGTTGAGCAGCCAGCCGAAGAACAGGAAGCACAGGATAGTGATCAGGATCGGCACCGGCACGCCCATCAGTTGGCCATTGCCGAAGACAAAGAATTGATCCTGGGACACCCCCACCGCCTTGCCGTTGGCAAAAATGTAGGCCAGGCCACGCACGATTTGCATGGTCGCCAAGGTGGTGATCAGCGCATTGACCCGCAGCTTGGCGATGACGATGCCGTTGATCAGCCCTACCATCAGGCCCATCAGCAGCGCAGCGCCAATGCCGAGCATGACGCTGTCGGTGTCGCGCATCACAATCGCCGCCACCACGCCGGCGCAGGCGATCACCGAGCCTACGGACAGGTCAAAGTGCCCCGACGCCAGGCAAAACAGCATGGTGCAGGCGGCGATGCCCACGGTGGAAATCGCCAGACCCAGGCCGCGCATATTCAGGGGTGAGAGGAAGTTGTCGATCAGCAAGGCGCACAGCAAAAAGATGCTCACGGCGGCCAGCAGCATCGCCCAGTTGTCCAGCAAGGCGCGCAGGTCAAGCGGCTTGCGCGCGGTGGGCAGCACGTTGTGTTGAGTGGTCATAGTCGTCTCTCAGTTCGCCACGCTGCGCGGCAAGGCCAGTTGCAGCAGGTTGGATTCAGTCGCGTGCTCACGGGTTTGTTCGCCGCGCAGCGCGCCTTCGCACAGCACCAGGATGCGATCGGCGATGCCCATCACCTCCATCAAGTCGCTGGACACCACGATCACCGCAATGCCTTGGGCAGCCAGGTTATGGATGATCTGGTAGATCTCGGCCTTGGCGCCGATATCGATGCCGCGGGTGGGTTCGTCCAGCAGCAGCACCTTCATCGGCATCGACAGCCAGCGGCCGAGAATGGCCTTCTGCTGGTTGCCGCCGGAGAGGTACATGATTTTTTGCGCCGCGTTGGGTGTCTTGACCTTCATGGCGTTGATCTGCTGATCGGCGTTGCCCTTCTCCCAGCCTTCACGCAGCAACCAGCCGAACGTGGAATGGGCACCGCGTGCGCTGATATTGATGTTCTCGGCGACACTGGACAGCGGAATGATGCCCTCCTTCTTACGGTCTTCCGGGCACAGCAGCACGCCGGCGGCGATGGCGTCCCGTGGTGACTGCAAGTGCAAGGGCTCGCCGCAGAGCTCCAGTTGCCCGGCGCTGGCACGTTCCAGGCCGCTGAGCAGGCGGAACAACTCCGTCCGCCCTGCGCCTACCAGCCCGAACAGGCCAAGAATCTCGCCCTTGCGCAAGTTGAAACTGACCGGCTCACGCAGACCGGGGCCCAGCAGGCCGTCGACCTTGAGCGCCACTTCGCCGTGCTCACGCGGACGGTAGTCGTAGATGTCCTGGATATCGCGACCGACCATGCACGTCACCAACTGGTCATGGGTCAGCGCGCTCATGTCCTCGAACGTGCGCACGTAGCGACCGTCCTTGAACACCGTGACCGCGTTGCAGATGCGGAACACTTCTTCCATGCGGTGCGACACGTAGAGCACCACTTTGCCCTCATCGCGCAGACGCGCGATGATCGCCATCAAGCGGTCGATTTCGCGCGCGGAGAGGCTGCTGGTGGGCTCGTCGAAGGCGATTACATGGGCGCCTCGGGACAGCGCCTTGGCGATTTCCACCAGTTGGCGCTGGCCCAGGGACAGACGCCCGAGTTTCTCGGCCGGATCGATTTCATCCGCCAGGCCCTTGAGGCAAGCGAGGGCCTGCTTGCGCAGGAGCCCCCGGTTGACCACGCCGAAACGCGACGGTAAATGCCCGAGGAACAGGTTCTCGGCCACGCTCATTTCCGGCACCAGATGCAGTTCCTGATGGATCACCGCCACACCGCTGGCAATGCTGTCGGCGGCGCTTTTGAAGGCCATGACCTGCTCGCCGATGTGCAGCGTGCCGCTGTTGGGAATGTAGGCGCCGCCGAGGATCTTCAGCAGCGTCGACTTGCCCGCGCCGTTCTCGCCCATCAGCGCGTGCACCTGCCCAGGGTGGGCGCTGAAGCTGATGCCATCCAGCGCCTTGACCCCGGGGAAGGTTTTGCCAATGCCATCAAATCGCAAGGCAGCAGCGGTCATTGCCACAGCCCGATCTTGGTCAGTTCGGCCTGGAAGTTCTCACGGGTGATCAAGGTCACCTCATCCATGGCGGTGTATTTGGCAGGCTCGGTGCCTTTGGTGACCCACTCGTACATCATCAGCGCCGTGTTATAGCCCTCGATATGGGGGCTAGGCAGCATCGAGCCGAAGAAACCACTGCTTGGCTTTTTCAGTTCGCCAATGGCGTCGGTGCCATTGATGCCGATGCCGATCACGTTGGCCGCCTTGAAGCCGGCGCTTTCGGTGGCGCGCACGCCGCCCAGCACGGTGTTGTCGTTCATGCCGCCGATGATCAGGTTTTTCGCGCCACTGGGCAGTTTCACCAGGGCCGAATTGGTGGCGTCCATGCTGCCTGGGACATCCAGGGTTTTGGCGGCAGTAAACAGGATGTGATCCTTGGGAATACCCGCTTCCTCCAGGGATTTGACCGAACCATCGGTGCGTTTTTTACCCGTGTCGAGCTCGTTGAAGGTGTTGATCACCGCATAGGTGTCCTTCCAGTCCCAGCCGCGTTTTTTCGCTTCGGCGGCCATGGCGGCGCCCTGCTTCTGGCCGACTTCGAAGGCCGCCATGCCCAGATACGGCACGCCCTCCATGAAGTTGCCCTTGGCATCCACGAATCGGTCGTCCACCGCGATGACTTTCAAGCCGTTGGCCTTGGCCTTGGCGACGATGGCCGGGCCGAGGGAAACGTCCGGCGGGCAGATCACAAAACCCTTGGCGCCGTTGGCAGCCAGGCTGTCGATGGCCGAGAGGGTTTTCTCGCCGTCGGGCACGGCGATCTTGATCACGGTGAAGCCATGTTCCTTGCCGGCTTTCTCGGCAAAGGCCCATTCGGTCTGGAACCACGGCTCCTCGGCCTGTTTGACCAGGAAACCGATTTTCACTTCCTCAGCGGCCAGCAGCAGCCCGCTCAAACTCATGGCCGAGACCGCCACAGCGGCGCAGCACAGGGAACGCAAACCACGACGACGATTCATACGGGTGACTCCTTGTTGTTGTTTTAAGTCTTGGGTTTTATCCAGCAAAGCGATGACAGGGTTTTCCAGGGACATCAACTTCCATGGCCAACACCGCACCGTCCAAGGGGTGATCCAAGGGACTGGCGGCGCTGGTGATGTACAGGGTGGTGAGGTTCGGGCCACCCAATACGCAACTGGTGGGACGGCTGACGGGCAGTTCGACGATGCGGTCCACTTCGCCGTCGGGCGTGAGGCGCAGCAGGCAACTGCCGTCCCAGCGGGCGTTCCAGATGTAGCCGTCAACGTCCATGGCCGAGCCGTCCGGCCCGCCGCGCTCGTGTGGGCCGAACCAGGTCTGCGCTGGGGCGAGTTGGCCGTCGGGTTGGATAGCGTGCCGGTACAGCGTGCCGTCCAGGCTGTCGCCGAAATGCACGTGGCGGCCGTCATCACTCCACAGCAAGGTGTTGGGAATGCCCAGGCCGCTGAGTAACGGCGTGACCTGCGCATCTGCATCTATGCGAAACAGGCCACCGGAACGTCGGGTGATGGGCAGGTCTTCACCCTGCTCGCCAATGTTGTTCTGCATGGTGCCCAGCCACAGGCGGCCGCTGGCATCGCAGCGCGCTTCGTTGCCGCGGTTACCCGGTTGCGGGTCCGCTACGCACAGCAGCGTCAGGGCTTCAGTGGCCAGGTCGAGCCGATAGACGCCACTGCTCAGGGTCACCAAGGCATCGCCGCTTTCACACGGGATGAACGCCGAGACATGCTCGGGCAACTGCCACACTTGCAATTGCCCGCCCATCAGGCGCAGCGCCTGTTTGCCGGCGATATTGACCCAGTACAGCGCCTGGGTCGGCGCATCCCAGAACGGCCCCTCGCCCAATTGCGCACGGTGCGGGGTAACGGCGATACACGACATGATGCCTCCTGAATTTTTATTGTTCTCAGGTGTGCGTTACAGCGGGTCGCGAGATGGCGTGCCATCCACCAGCCGCTGGATACGCAACGGGTTGGCGTTTTTCAACGCGTCGGGCAGCAGGCTATCAGGGTAATTCTGGAAGCACACGGGGCGCAGGAAACGGTCGATGGCCAAGGTGCCGACCGAAGTGCCACGGGCGTCCGACGTCGCCGGGTACGGCCCACCGTGCACCATCGAATCGCAGACCTCCACACCGGTCGGGTAACCGTTGAGCAGGATGCGGCCGACCTTCTGCTCCAGCAGGGGAGTGAGTTCGGCGAACTGTTGCAGGTCGGCCGGCTCGCCAATGATCGTTGCTGTGAGCTGGCCGTGCAGGCCGTGCAACGCGGCGCTGAGTTGGACCTGGTCGGCGACTTCGACGAACACCGTGGTGGGGCCGAAGACTTCTTCCTGCAGCACTTCATCGCCGTCGATCAATAGGCGTACATCGGCCTTGAACAACTGCGGTTGCGCTTGGTTACCGGCCTGTCGGCTGCCCGCCAGGTGCTGGATACCCGGATGAGCCAGGAGTTTCTCCAGTCCTTTGCCGTAGCTGCTCAGGGTGCCGGCGTTGAGCATGGTCTGTGCCGGTTGGTCGCCGATCAATTGGGCGACTTGTTGGGTGAACGCGGTGAATTCAGGCGATGCGACACCGATCACCAGACCAGGGTTGGTGCAGAACTGGCCGCAGCCCTGGACGACCGATGCCGTCAGGTCACGCGCGACGCTTTCGGCCCGTGCTTTTAACGCCTGGGGCAGCACAATCACGGGGTTGATACTCGACATCTCGGCAAACACCGGGATCGGTTGCGGGCGCGCTGCCGCCATGTCGCACAATGCACGGCCGCCCTTGAGCGAGCCGGTAAAGCCGACCGCCTGGATGGCCGGATGCTTGACCAGTGCTTCACCGACACCGCCGCCGAAGATCATATTGAACACACCCGCCGGCATCTCGGTGGCTTCGGCCGCGCGGATGATCGCATCGGCGACGCGTTCTGCCGTCGCCATATGCCCGCTGTGGGCTTTGAACACCACCGGACAGCCTGCCGCCAGCGCGGCGGCGGTGTCGCCGCCCGCAGTAGAGAAGGCCAGGGGAAAGTTGCTGGCGCCAAACACGGCCACCGGCCCCAGGCCAATGCGATATTGACGCAAATCCGGGCGCGGCATGGGTTGGCGGTCAGGCAGCGCTTTGTCGATGCGCGCGCCGTAGAAATCACCCCGACGCAACACGGTGGCGAACAGACGCATCTGGCCGCTGGTACGCCCACGCTCGCCCTTGATACGCGCGGCCGGCAACGCGGTTTCGCGACAGACCAGCTCGACAAATTCATCACCCAGCGCGTCCAGCTCATCGGCCACTGCGTCCAGGAACTGCGCGCGGCGTGCCGCACTCAACGCGCGGTAGGCAGGATAAGCCTGCGCGGCAGCCTTGGCGGCGGCGTCGACTTCCTGGGGCGTAGCCTGGTAGAAATGCTGCGGCAAGGCTTCACCGCTGGTGGCGTCGACGCTTTGCAAGGTGACGCTGCCGTTGGCGCTACGCTGACCGCCGATGTAGTTGTGGCCGAGGAACGAGGTCATGTTTTTCTCCTTAAAGGGTAATGACGTTGCCGGGTTCGAAAGCCGCATCACTGCTGCCAACACGGTTGACCAGCGGCGCACCGAACTCGGCCTGGCTGATTTCGAACACATCGCCCGGCTGGGTACGGATACCGTCCGCGAACGACAGCGTGGCGGTGCCGAAAAAGTGGATGTGTACGTCGCCAGGCTTGAGGAACTGACGGTATTTGAAGTGGTGGTATTCGAGGTTCTCCAGGCTGTGGCACATATTGGCCTCGCCGCTGAGGAATTCGTTCCGCCAGATTTCCTCACCGTTACGCACGATACGGCTGGTGCCCGCCAGGTGCTGGGGCAACTCACCCACGCGCAACTCCGGGCCATAACTGCAACTGCGCAGCTTGGAATGGGCCAGATACAGGTAGTTCTTGCGCTCCATGACGTGGTCGGAGAATTCATTGCCCACCGCGAACCCGACACGATAGGGCTTGCTGTCCGGGCCGATGACGTAGAGGCCACCGATCTCCGGCTCTTCACCGGCATCCTCGGCAAACGGCGGTACCGGGAAAGCTGCGCCGGGGCGCACGACGATGCTGCCGTCGCCCTTGTAGAACCACTCGGGCTGCACGCCCGCCTGGCCGCCCGCGGGCTTGCCGCCCTCCACGCCCCACTTGAAGATGCGCATGGTGTCGGTCAGTGCGGTGTCGTCTCCGGCCTGGTGCATCTTGTCCCGCGCAGAGGCGCTGCCCAGGTGGGTCAGGCCGGTGCCGCTGATCAGCATATGCGCCGGGTCCGGGTGGTCCAGCGGCGGCAGGATCTTCAGGTCGGCCAGCAACGTGGCGTAGTCGTGACTGTCGCCCAGGCCGAGGTTATTGACCTGTTGTGCCAGGCCGACGCCGGCTTCGATGGCGGCCAGGGCCAATTCGCGCACGCTGCGTGCCGTCTGCACTTCACGCAGGCTATCGCCCTCTACCACGCCGACCCGGCGTTCGCCGTTGCTTAACTCGAACTGAACTAAACGCATGAAACTTCTCCCAGATTAAGTACGTGTAGCGCCACGGGCACTGGCGGCGAATTGGTCGGCAGGCAGCACGTGCTTGCGCTCCAGCAAGCGGTAGACCACGAAGGTCAAGACCAACCCGAACACCATCACCCCGGACAAAAAGTACAAGCCCGACGCCAGGTTGCCGGTGTATTCCTTGAGCGCACCGATCACGAACGGGCCGATATAGCCACCGAGGTTGCCCACCGAGTTGATCAGCGCAATGCCCGCCGCCGCACTGGCGCCGGCAAAAAAGCGCCCCGGCAAGGTCCAGAACACCGCCGTGCAGGAAAACATCGCGAACGCCGCCAGGCACAGCGCCGCCATTTGCAGCAGCGGCACGCTCAACCAGGCACTGAAGAACAGGCCGATGGCACCGAGCACATAAAGCACCGCAAGATGACCGTAGCGATCATTCAACCGATCGGAACTGCGCGGGATGATCAGCAAGCCGATGATGCCGAAGATATACGGCACGGCGGAGATGAAGCCGGTGGTGAGGTCGCTGCCGCCGAATTGCTTGATCAGCGTCGGCAACCACAGGCCCAGGCCATAGATGCTCAGGGTCACCGGCAGGTAGAACAGCGCCAGCAGCAACACCCGCTTGTCTTTCAGGGCATGCAGCGGGTTGCCGTGGCGGGTCTGGCCGTAGGCTTGCAGGTCTTTGGCGAGCTCTCCGGTGAGCCAGGCCTTTTCGTCCTCGCTCATCCAGGTGACCTGCTTGGGGCCGTCCGGCAAGTAGCGCAGCACCGGCCAGGTCAGCAGGATCGCCGGCGTGCCGATCACGATGAACAGCCACTGCCAGCCATGCAGACCAAGCATCCCGTCCATGCCCAGCAAACCACCGGACACCGGGCCGGTAATCATCATCGCAATAGGCTGGGACAGGATGAATAGCCCAAGGATCTTGCCGCGATGGCGCACCGGAAACCATTGGGTGATGTAGTAGAGAACACCCGGAAAGAACCCCGCCTCTGCCGCGCCGAGCAGAAAGCGCATCACGTAAAAGCTGTGCGGCCCCTGCACGAAGGCCATGCCGATGGTGATAGCGCCCCAGGTGATCATGATGCGTGCAAACCAGCGCCGTGCGCCAAAGCGGTCGAGCATCAGGTTGCTGGGGATCTCGAACAGGAAGTAGCCAATGAAGAACAACCCCGCGCCCAGGCCATAGGCGGCGTCGCCGATGCCGACGTCGGCGCCCATGTGCAGCTTGGCAAAGCCCACAGCGGAGCGGTCCACGTAGGCGATCAGGTACAGCAGGATCAGGAAGGGAATCAGTTTCAGCGTGATGCGCCGAATAAGCCGCAGTTCCTGGCTCATGGGGTCGATCTCCGATTGTTGTTTTTATAGAAGCTCGGGGGACGCCTCTCGCGGAAATCCGCCAGGGTCATACCTCTGTTGAAGCCGACTATATAGTATGACTATTTACAAAACAACTCTTCCAAAGCAGCGTTTTTGCGCTTATGTTTAAGCACGCATAGAACATATAGTCATACAATAAGAGAATCGATCATGCCTGATAAAAAGCCCGGCCTACGCTCTGCCCAGTGGTTTGGTACCGCCGACAAGAACGGCTTCATGTACCGCAGCTGGATGAAGAATCAGGGCATTGCCGACCATCAGTTTCATGGCAAGCCAATCATCGGCATCTGCAATACCTGGTCAGAGCTGACCCCCTGCAACGCGCATTTCCGCCAGATTGCCGAGCACGTCAAACGCGGCGTGATCGAGGCCGGCGGCTTCCCGGTGGAGTTCCCGGTGTTCTCCAATGGCGAGTCGAACCTGCGCCCTACCGCGATGCTTACCCGCAACCTGGCAAGCATGGACGTAGAGGAAGCAATCCGTGGCAACCCGATTGACGGCGTGGTGCTATTGACCGGCTGCGACAAAACCACCCCCGCCCTGCTGATGGGCGCGGCCAGTTGCGACGTGCCAGCCATCGTCGTCACCGGCGGGCCGATGCTCAACGGCAAGCACAAGGGCCAGGACATTGGCTCGGGCACAGTGGTCTGGCAGCTCAGTGAACAGGTCAAGGCTGGCACGATTACGCTGGATGATTTCCTCGCGGCCGAGGGCGGCATGTCACGCTCGGCAGGCACCTGCAACACCATGGGCACCGCGTCGACCATGGCCTGCATGGCCGAGGCGTTGGGCACTTCCCTGCCCCACAACGCGGCGATTCCGGCGGTGGATGCACGGCGCTATGTGCTGGCGCATATGTCGGGCATGCGTGCGGTCGAAATGGTGCGCGAAGACTTGAAGCTGTCGAAGATCCTCACCAAAGAGGCGTTCGAAAACGCGATCCGCGTGAATGCGGCCATCGGCGGTTCGACCAACGCGGTGATCCACCTCAAAGCCATTGCCGGGCGCATCGGCGTCGAACTTGACCTGGATGACTGGACCCGCATCGGCCGTGGCATGCCGACCATTGTCGACCTGCAACCCTCGGGCCGCTTCCTGATGGAAGAGTTCTACTACGCCGGCGGCCTGCCCGCCGTGCTGCGCCGCCTCGGTGAAGCCAACCTGATCCCGCACCCGAATGCCCTGACCGTGAACGGCAAGTCCCTGGGCGAGAACACCCAGGACTCGCCGATCTACGGCCAGGACGAAGTGATCCGCACCCTCGACAACCCGATTCGCGCCGATGGCGGCATCTGCGTGTTGCGCGGCAACCTTGCGCCGCTCGGTGCGGTGCTCAAGCCGTCCGCCGCCAGCCCGGCACTGATGCAGCACCGAGGTCGTGCGGTGGTGTTCGAGAACTTCGACATGTACAAGGCGCGCATCAATGACCCGGAACTGGACGTGGATGCCAACTCGATCCTGGTCATGAAAAACTGTGGCCCCAAGGGTTACCCAGGCATGGCCGAAGTCGGCAACATGGGCCTGCCCGCCAAGCTGCTGGCCCAGGGCGTGACGGACATGGTGCGGATTTCCGATGCGCGCATGAGCGGCACCGCATATGGCACGGTGGTGTTGCACGTGGCGCCAGAGGCTGCGGCCGGCGGGCCGCTGGCCACGGTCAAGGAGGGTGACTGGATCGAACTGGACTGCGCCAACGGCCGCTTGCACCTGGACATCCCCGACGCAGAGCTGGCGGCACGCATGGCCGACCTGGCGCCGCCGCAGAAACTCATCGTCGGCGGCTATCGCCAGCTGTACATCGACCATGTGCTGCAGGCCGACCAGGGCTGTGACTTTGACTTCCTGGTGGGTTGCCGCGGGGCGGAAGTCCCAAGGCATTCCCACTAATTGGGATGCTATGATGCGGCGAATTCAAGCCAGAGCCTCCCTGTAGTCATGGATCACCAGCCGTCCAAGCCGCGCAAGAGCCAGCATGCCCAGATCGTTCAGGACTTGGGCATGCACATCGTTTCCGGTCGCTTCAAGCCTGAAGAACGGCTGCCCATGGAGGCCACGCTCTGCGAGGAGTACAAGGTCAGCCGCTCGGTGTTGCGTGAGGCTACGCGGGTGCTCAGCGCCAAGGGCCTGGTGTATTCCAAGCCACGGGTGGGCGCGGTGGTGCGGCCTCGGTTGAAATGGCACCTGCTCGACCCGGACGTATTGTCCTGGTTGATGCAGTCCACGCCCCACAGTGAGTTCTTCAACACGTTGGCCGGCGTGCGACGCATCCTCGAACCGGAAATCGCCGCCATGGCTGCGACCACCGCCACCGATGAAGACATCGCCACCATCGAACAAGCCTACCTGGGCATGGAAACCGCGCAGACCCACGAACAGCTGCTTCAGGCCGACCTGGACTTCCACCGCGCGATTGCCGACGCCACCCGCAACGACCTGCTGGCCTACATGTGCAATATGCTGTCGCTGCCGTTGCGCGAGTCGATCAATATCACCAACCGCCGCCCGGACATCCAGGGCCTGAGCCTGCCCCGGCACAAGGCGATTCTCACCGCAATCCAGAACCGCGACGCGCTGGGCGCGCGGCATGCGTCGCTGGTGCAGTTGGATGACACGCGGGTGGCGTTGGATACGGTGATGAATGTGCTGACGCCGCTCTGAAGCGGGAGCCGGCAACCGGGCTTTATCGGGTGTAACTCGATCCAAATGTGGGAGCGGGCTTGCTCGCGAATGCGGTGTATCAGCCAATACATTCAGTGACTGACACTTTGCATTCGCGGGCAAGCCCACTCCCACATTTTTACCTGTGTACGCCGTTAGAGGGTGTAGGCGATACCGACCTGCACCGTGCGCGGCTCGCCTGGGTAGGCGTAGAAGTTCCCGAACGCGCCTTCTTCAAAGTCACGGTTGAACAGGTTCTTCACGTCCAGGTTCAGCCGGACTTTGTCGTTGACCTTGTAGTAGCTGAGCAGGTCGACCACGGTGTAGGCGTCCATCGAGAACGGCGTATTGGAGGTCTGGCCAACGCGCTCATCGACATATTTGGCGCCGGCGCCCAACCCAAGCCCTTTAAGGCTGCCATCCTGAAATTCGTACACGTTCAGCAAGCTGAAGCTATTGCGCGGGATGTTGGCCAACCGCGAGCCGACCCGAATGGTGTTGTCTTTGGTCACTTCGGCGTCCACATACGCATAGCCACCGATGACACGCCATTCCGGGGTGAGGTTGCCGGCAACGTTCAGGTCGAACCCACGGCTGCGCACCTGTCCAGCGGCGACTTTTGAGTTCGGGTCCAAAGGATCAGTGGTGAGCACATTTTTCTTGTCGATCTGATAGATCGCGGCATCAACGCTCAACTGGCGATCCAACCCTTCCCATTTGATGCCCATCTCATACGACTTGCCCTTTTCAGGTTCAAATCCAACTCCGCCACTGCTAGCACCGGTATTGGGCTTGAACGAGCGTGCTGCGTCGGCATAGATCGCCAGGGTGTCAGTCAGGTCGTAGATCGCACCCACGCGTGGAGTGACCGAGTTGTCGCTGGCCTTCCAGTTTTTACCACCCGCTACATAGGTCTCGTACTCGTGCTCGAAGCGTTCAAAGCGCGCACCCGCCAACACTTTCAGACGTTCGGTCAGCGCGACCTGATCCTGAATGAATGCCGAGTAGGTTTTAAGGTTTTCTTTATCGTGAGTCGGGGTGCTGGTCAGCGCCGGGCGCGGTTTGCCATAGACCGGGTTGAAAATATCGCTGGTGTAGGCGGCACTGGAGCGCTGGATGATCGACTTATAGTCGTAATCCTCAAACTCAACCCCCGTCAGCAAGGTGTGATCAAAAGCCCCGGTGGAGAAATGCCCGGTCAGGTTGAGCTGGGCATCTTTATCGGTCCATTCCAGCTTGCGGTAGTTGAAGTTTCGGTTGAGCGTGTGACCGTCCGCCGCCAGGCTATTGGCTTCAATCGCGTTGCCCTGCAAGGTACCGTCCAACCACTGAAACCCACCGCCCAGGGTCCAATTGTCGTTGAGCAGGTGCTCGAAACGCAGTTGGGCCATGTTGTTGTCGTTGTGCAATTTACCGACATCTTTATCCCCCCAGAAGGTATCGCGCGACGCGGTGCCTTTCTGATTGGTAAAGCGCGTCAGGCCACGATCCAGCGGGTGATTGTTGCGCATGAAGTCGCCTTCGAAGATCACCTTGGTGTCGTCGGTGGCTTGCCAAGTGATGACCGGCGTCACGCCGTAACGCTCGGTCTCGACATGGTCACGGAAGGTCTCGCCGCCCTCGCCCACCACATTCAGGCGATAGGCCAGGCGACCTTGTTCGTCCAGCAGGCCGGAGGCGTCGAGGGTGGCGCGCTGCATGCCCTGATCATCCAGCTGGCTGCCGAGGGTCACCGTAGGCTCGGCCAGCGGTTGCTTGGAGACCACGTTGAAGGTGCCACCCGGATCGCCACGACCATAGAGCATGGTCGCCGGGCCGCGCAGCACTTCCAGGCGTTCGATGGTGTTGGCGTCCGGCATGTTCGGGTAACCACGGTTGATCGGAAAGCCGTTGCGGTAGAACTCGCCGGTGGTAAAGCCGCGCACGGTAAAGGTGGTGAGCCCCTGCCCGCCGAAGTTGTTGGCACGCCCGACACCGCCGGCGTAATCCAGCGCGTCCTGCAGGCGGGTAGCACCAATGTCCTCGACCACGTCTTTGGAGACCACACTGATGGACTGCGGGGTTTCATGAATCGACGTGTCGGTACGCGTCGCGCTCGCCGAGCGTGTGGCGTGGTAGCCCTGCACCGGCCCCTGCGCTGTTTCATAGTCGGCAGTGCCGGTGATGCTGGTGGCCTGCAACTCGATGCCGGCTTTTTCAGCCGACTCGACCTCTGCCCAACTCAACGGGGAAAACGCCTGAAGCACACACAGGGAAACCAGGGTACGACGCATGGGAATGACCTAGTAAATGAGCCAGATGGAGCAGCATATTTGCCAATTATTTTGCCGCGCATGTTATAGCAACTCATTACCGATTGACATGCGTTCTCATTCGTTACTTTTCGACAGATGAAAAAAAAGCCACTCCTGAGAGTGGCTTTCGATGATGAACGCAGGCTATTTCGCCTCAGCGATAGCGTTCCAACCAATGTGCATACGGCGCAGGCAAGGTCCAGGACGACTTATCGACGCCCAGTTCTTTAGCCGCAAAGTATGCCCAATGCGGGTCTGCCAGGTGAGCACGGCCCACCGAGACCAGGTCCAGGTGACCCGCCTGCAATGCACCTTCAGCCAGCTGCGGTGTGCCAAAACCCCAGGCCGAGGTGACCGGAATACCGGCTTCGCGACGCACGCGCTCAGCGATCGGGCCCATGAACGCCGGACCCCACGGAATATTGGTGTCAGGGATGGTGAAACCGACGCTCACGCTCAGCAGGTCCAGGCCACCGGCCTTGAAACGACGGGCCAGTTCGATGGACTCGGTGAGGGTCTGCTCGTCGCGGCCGTCGTATTCGATCACGCCGAAACGTGCAGTGAGTGGCAGGTTTTCCGGCCAGACTTCACGAACGGCGGCCAGGGTTTCCAGGAGGAAACGGCTGCGGTTATCGAAGCTGCCGCCATAGGCGTCGGTGCGTTGGTTGGAGTGCTCGGAGAAGAAGCTCTGGCCCAGGTAACCGTGGGCAAAATGCAGTTCGATCCACTCAAAGCCGGCGTCACGCGCACGGCGGGCAGCGTCGACGAAGTCCTGGCGCACACGCGCAATGTCGTCCAGGGTCATGGCCCGCGGCACTTGCGGCAGGTTGGCACCAAAGGCGATGGCCGACGGGGCGATGGTTTCCCAGCTGCGGGCATCGGAGGCGGCGATATGGTCGTCACCTTCCCACGGGCGGTTGGCGCTGGCTTTACGGCCGGCGTGGCCGATCTGGATGCCCGGCACCGAGCCAGCAGCCTTGATGGCTTTGACCATTGGCACGAAGGCCTCGGCGTGGGCGTCGCTCCAAATACCAGCGCAGCCGGGGGTGATGCGGCCTTCCGGCGCGACAGCGGTGGCTTCGACCACTACCAGACCGGCACCGCCACGGGCCATGCTGGCCAGGTGCACGTGGTGCCAATCGTTGACGATGCCGTCTTCGGCCATGTACTGGCACATCGGCGGAATAGCGATGCGGTTACGCAGGGTGACGTCTTTGAGTGTGAACGGTTCGAACAAAGCGGACATGAAGAACTCCAAGAGCGAGTGAGTGATTCGATAGTTCGATGGTAATCGAACTATGGTATTCAACGATACCCCCCTGCTATGATTCATTTCATGCGAGCCTTTAAACACCCTCCCCTTGAAGACCTGACCCTCGAACGCCTGCTGTACGCGCTGAGTGACCCGGTTCGCCTCGAAATCGTGCGCTGCCTGGCCGGCGTGCCCGAGGCCACCTGTGGCGAACTGGATGGCGGGCGACCCAAGTCGAGCATGTCCCACCACTTTCGCGTGTTGCGTGACGCCGGGCTGGTGCACACCCGCAGCGCGGGAACCACGCATCTGAATTCGTTGCGTGCCGAGGTGCTTGAGGCGCGCTTTCCGGGTTTACTCGGGTGCATCCTCGCCCAGCACTGAGCCAGGATCAGCCTCCCCCTGCACAGCATCACGGCTCGGCGCACCGCCGAATTTGAGTGCGCCAATGCGCCCTTGCAGTTGGTCGACAAATTGCTGCGCCTCCAACCGTGCGTTGAACATCATGCTCAGGTCCCCCAGGCGCAGCAGGCAGTCCTTGGGTGAAACTTGGCATTGAGGTGGTCAGTGCCATCGATAAAAACAACGTACTCGCCCGAATGAGAAACCATCATGAATAGACGACCATGAAGTAATGGCGGGCAACGTCATTGGACAAGCGCATGTCGTGCTGGCAGCGCTTGAGGTGCTGCGCCAGCAAGAGATCGACATTCGCGGCACTTAAACGATTCAGGCATCAGGCGAACCTTTGCTGTGAACCCGCGTCCGAGCTTAAGCACTGTTGCTTACCGCTCGCGAGGTTCTCGTTTGAAAGCCGCCATCATCAAAAAGTACCGCCTGATCATTAAGACCATGGGCTACGTGGGCTGGGCGCTGTTCTGGCTGTTGTTGTGGGACGTCGCCGTCACTGTGGACTTCATGTTGTTCCTCACCTACAAGATCAATCTGCCGCTGATGCCCCTGACCCTGCTGGGTTCGGCGCTGGTGGTGCTGATCAGTTTTCGTAACAGCAGCGCCTACAACCGCTGGTGGGAAGCCCGTACCCTGTGGGGCGCGATGGTCAACAACTCGCGCAGTTTTGCACGCCAGGTACTGACCCTGCTGGACGATCCCGACGACGAAGTGAACCCGGTCAAGGCCACCCTGCTGCGTCGCCATGTGGCCTACGTGAATTGCCTGGCCGCGCACCTCAAGGGCCAACCGTGCCCTGAAGAAGTCCGCGCGTTTATCCCCGGCGATGAGTTTGCGCGTAACGGCGCCACCAACAACTTTGCCAACGATATCCTCAGCGGTTCAGCGGCGTTGCTGGCACGGGAGTACAAGGTCGGTCACCTCGACAGCATTCGCCTGGCACGGCTGGAGTCGACCCTGGTGGATTTGTCCAACGCCCAGGGCGGCATGGAACGGATCGCCAACACACCGCTACCCTACCCTTACGTGTATTTCCCGCGCCTGTTTATCTCGCTGTTCTGCCTGATCGTACCGGTGGGCCTGGTGGAGTCCCTGGGTTGGTTCACCCCGCTGGCCTCGACGGTGGTGGGCTTCATGCTGCTGGCCATCGAGCGCATCGGCACCGACCTGCAAAGCCCGTTCAACTCCAGCGAACACCAGATACAGATGGACACCATCTGCGAAACCATCGAGAAAAACCTGCAGTCAATGCAGCGTGATGCGCTGGGTGGCGAGCGCATCGGTTAAACCCTCCCTTCGGCCTCAAGTGCGTGCTCCCTCAGTCGATATACAGGGAGTACGCATGGGCCACACCCCCCTCATAACAACACATGCGACGCTCGACGCTACTGTTTTCTCCTTGCCAAAATTATAAATACCCGCGGGTGAAGTCATGAATATCAAGCAAAAGCTGACCTGGGCATTTGCCGCCATCGCGTGCGTGCCGGTTATCCTGGTGGCCGTGCTGGTCGTGTTGAATCTGCGCGAGGGGGCCCAGGCCAATTTCCTCGACAGCAGTGGCCGCGAGATCCGCCAGATCGACAATGGCATGCAGCAGTTCTTCGATGGCATCAGCCAGAACGTCGACTATGTGGCCAAGGACCCGCGCGTTGTCGCGGCCAAGGACCTCAAGAGCTACGCCGGCGCCGACGCCGCACAAATCCCGCTCACCCCCACGAATAAAGAGCTGCTGGAGATCTTCGACCAGTTCGCCAAGAGCCATCCCAGCACTGCCTACCTGTCCCTGGGTTTGAAAGACGGCGGCTACGCCAGTTGGCCCGACGACACCAAACTCAACAACTACGATCCGCGCGTGCGCCCCTGGTATCAGGCGGCCATCGCCGCGCCGGGTAAAACCGTGCGCACCGGTGCCTATTATTGGGCGCCGGATGATGTGACGCTGATCGGCACCGTACACACCGTCGCCGACGCCACCGGGAATATCCTCGGCGTGGTCGGCCTGGACGTGTCGCTCAAGCAGCTCACCGAACTGGTACGCAACATCAAGCTGGGCGACAGCGGCTACCTGATGCTGGTGGAAGGCAACGGCAACGTGCTGGTGGACCCCAGCGATGCCAAGCACAACTTCAAGCCCCTGGCCGACCTGGGCCCGAACTATGCCGAACTGGCTAAACGCGGCGACGGCGTGACCCAGATCGAGATTGATGGCGTGGCGTACATGGCCAATATGGTTAGCTCCAAAGACTTGGGCTGGCGCTTTATCGGCCTGATCAAGCGCGACGAAGTGATGGCCGGCGCCACGCGCCTGACTTGGTTGATTGCAGCCATTGCAGCGGTATTGGCATTGGTGTTCGCAATAGTCGGTGCCAGCTTTGCCAGCGTTATCGTGCGCCCGATCCGTGGCGTAGCCGACGGCCTGCAAGAGATCGCCGAAGGTGAAGGCGACCTGACGCGCCAGCTCAAGGTGCAAGGCAAGGACGAAACCGCCAGCCTGGCCGGCTGGTTCAACCAGTTCCTGAGCATGATCGCCCAGTTGGTGCAACGCATCGGCAACGCCTCGTCCGACCTGCAGAGCGCCGCCGCCGATACCCGCGAAGTGGCCCACAACATGAACCAGGCGGCCGGTCGCCAACGCGAAGCCGTGGAACTGGTGAGCACCGCGTTCAACGAAATGGTGGCCACCGCCAACGAAGTCGCGCGTTCCTGCAGCGCCGCCGCCACCAGTGCCGACGAAGGCTACCGCGACGTGCATGACGGCCAGCAGCACATCGGCGAAGCCACCGGCAGCGTGCTCAAACTCAGTGAAGACTTGCAACGCTCGACCCAGACCATGCAGCAGTTGGAGCAGGACAGCAAAAACATCAACACCATCCTCGACACCATCCGCTCGATTGCCGAGCAGACCAACCTGCTGGCGCTCAACGCGGCGATCGAAGCGGCGCGCGCCGGCGACCAAGGCCGAGGTTTTGCGGTGGTCGCCGACGAAGTCCGCGCCCTCGCCCGTCGCACCGCCGACTCCACCGGCGAAATCGACAGCCTGCTCGGCAACCTCGCCCGCCGCACCCAGGAGGTGACGCAGCAGATGCAAGGCAGCCTGCTGGTGTCTCACACCAGCGTGGAACGTATCCAGCAGGCACGCGACAGCTTCGACAAGATCCGCGGCTCGGTGGACTCGATCCGCGACCAGAACACCCAGATCGCCACGGCCGCCGAAGAGCAGCACCAAGTGGCCGAAGAGATCAACCGGCACATCGCGCAGATCCATGCCGACGCGCAACTGGTCGAAGGTTTTGCCCACTCGGCGCAGACCGGGTCAGGTCGGTTGACGGACATTTCGGGCCAGCTCAAAGGATTGGTAGGTCGCTTTAAGTTCTGATCGGGCGCGAAACCTGCTCCCATTCAGCGCATCACATTGGTGAGCGGGCTTGCTCCGCTCACCACACTTGCATTGCGCCCTGGGCGACATTTAGCCACACGTCATCATCGCAGTACCTGTAATAGTCTATTGCAGGACTATAATGTACTAACCAGTTACTTATCTTGCTAAAATCGCGTCTTTGCCCTCTCACATTCGAGTCCTTTCGACATGAAACGAGCATCGCGCGCCGCTGGCGTCTCTAGATTATTATTGCTGGGCTTGGGCGTTATCATCGCCCTGCTCGGCCTCGCGCTGGCCATTGGCGGCGTCAAACTGGTCAGCCTGGGAGGTTCCTGGTACTTCCTGATCGGCGGCGCAATCATGGCAATCGCCGGGCTGTTGATCGCCTGCCGCAAGCCTGCCGGCGCATGGGTGTTCGCAGCCTTTCTGATCGGCACGGCCATCTGGGCGGTGGCGGATGTGGGCCTGGTGTTCTGGCCGCTGTTCTCGCGACTCTTCATGTTTGCGGCCATCGGTATGGTGGTGGCGCTGGTCTACCCGCTGCTCGTCAATAAGCCTGCGCGCGGCGCCTATGCCGTGGCGGCCGTACTGGCGGCGGGCGTTGCAGTGGCGGCAGGCAATATGTTCGTCGCCCACCCAAGCGTGGCGCCGACCGGTGCCGGCCCAGGCATCACCGCGGTGGCTGCGGCCGACGCACAGAAAGACTGGGCGCACTACGGCAATACCGAAGGGGGCAGCCGCTTCGCCGCGCTGGACCAGATCAACCGCGACACGGTCAACAAGCTCAAGGTGGCGTGGACCTATCACACCGGCGACGTGGCCATCAGCGACGGCAACGGCGCCGAAGACCAACTGACGCCCCTGCAGATCGGCAACAAAGTGTTCATCTGCACGCCGCACAACAACCTGATCGCCCTTGACGCCGATACCGGCAAAGAGCTGTGGAAGAACGAAGTCAACGCCAAATCGGCGGTGTGGCAGCGTTGCCGTGGCATGGCCTACTTCGACGCCACCGCGCCGATTGCCCAGCCGACCCAGCCCAACAGTTCGCCGATCATGCCCGCCAGCGTTCCCGCCGGTGCGCAGTGCCAGCGTCGCCTGCTGACCAACACCATCGATGCACGCCTGATCGCCGTGGATGCCGACACCGGCAAGTTCTGCGAAGACTTCGGCACCCACGGCCAGGTGGATCTGAAAGTCGGCCTGGGTAACGTACCGGACAGCTACTATCAGCTGTCCTCCGCGCCACTGATCGCCGGCACCACCGTGGTGGTGGGCGGTCGCGTGGCCGACAACGTCCAGACCGACATGCCCGGCGGTGTGATCCGTGGCTTCGACGTGATCAGCGGCCAGATGCGCTGGGCCTTCGACCCAGGCAACCCGGAAGACAAGCAGGCGCCCGCCGACGGCAGCACCTACGTGCGCAGCACCCCAAACAGCTGGGCGCCGATGTCCTATGACCCGCTGATGAACACCGTGTTCTTGCCGATGGGCAGCTCGTCCACCGACATCTACGGCGTGGAACGCACCCAGCTCAACCACAAATACGGCGCTTCGGTACTGGCGCTGGACGCCTCCACCGGTGCGGAAAAATGGGTGTACCAGACCGTCCACAATGACCTGTGGGACTTCGACCTGCCGATGCAGCCGAGCCTGATCGACTTCACCCCGCCGGGCAGCGACAAAGCGGTGCCAGCGGTAGTGATCGGCACCAAGGCCGGGCAGATCTACGTGCTCGACCGCGCCACTGGCAAGCCGTTGACCGACGTGCAGGAAGTCCCGGTCAAGGCCGCCAACATCCCTAACGAACCCTACTCGCCCACCCAGCCAAAATCGGTCGGCATGCCGCAGATCGGCGCACAGACCCTGACCGAATCGGACATGTGGGGTGCCACGCCGTTTGACCAGCTGCTGTGCCGCATCGACTTCAAAGGCATGCGCTACGAAGGCCTGTACACCGCGCCAGGCACTGATAAATCCCTGAGCTTCCCGGGTTCGCTGGGCGGCATGAACTGGGGCAGCATTTCCACCGACCCGGTGCATGGGTTTATCTTCGTCAACGACATGCGCCTGGGCCTGTGGATCCAGATGGTGCCGTCGCAAAACAAGGCCCAGGCCTCGTCCGGTGGCGAAGCGCTGAACACCGGTATGGGCGCCGTGCCGCTCAAGGGTACGCCCTATGCGGTGAACAAGAACCGCTTCTTGTCGGTGGCCGGCATTCCGTGCCAGGCGCCACCGTTCGGCACCCTGACCGCGATCGACATGAAGACGCAAAAGGTCGCCTGGCAAGTACCGGTCGGTACCGTTGAAGACACCGGCCCCCTGGGCATCCGCATGCACCTGCCGATCAAGATCGGCCTGCCAACCCTCGGCGGCACCCTGTCGACCCAGGGCGGCTTGATCTTTATCGCCGGCACCCAGGACTTCTACCTGCGCGCCTTCAACAGCGGCAACGGTGATGAAGTCTGGAAAGCCCGCCTGCCCGTGGGCAGCCAGGGTGGCCCGATGACTTACGTGTCGCCGAAAACCGGCAAGCAATACATCGTGATCACTGCCGGTGGCGCACGCCAGTCCACCGACCGTGGCGACTACGTGATCGCCTACGCCCTGCCATAACCCCCTCTTCGCGCGGTGCCTCCCCCGGCACCGCGCCTTCTGTTTGGAAGAACCCGCATGACCCCCACTTCTCACATTCCCCTTGGGCGCCTGTTGCTGGGCCTTGCCCTGGGTGCCGCCCTGCCCGTGCAAGCCGATGACACCACCCTGACCGGCGACTGGGGTGGCCTGCGCCATGAGCTCGACGCGCAAGGCATCCGCTTTACCGGCGACTACAGTGGCGAAACCGCCTACAACGCCCACGGCGGCCAACACCGCTCGGCGCGCTACTCGCAGAACCTCAAGCTCGGCGTGCAGTTCGACCTGGGCAAGCTCTACGGTTTCAACAATGGCGACCGCATCCAGGTCACCCTCAACGACCGTCGTGGCAATAGCGCTTCCGAGGACCTGGTGGGCAACCGCCTGCCGATCCAGGAAAACTACGGCGGCCTGTACACTCGCCTGACCGAGCTGAGTTACGAGCGCACGCTCTTTACTCCGGCGCTGAACGTCAAGCTCGGCTACATGGCCATGGGCAACGACCTCGGCGGCCTGGACAGCGGGATTCTGTGCAACTTCATGAACGCCGGTTTCTGCGGGCATCCGCTGAACATGTCCGGCGGCAGCGGCTGGACCAACTACCCGAATGCGCACCTGGGTGCGCGGGTGAAATACGACTTTGCCCCCAACTGGCAACTGCGCGTCGCCGCGTTCAACGTCGACCCGCAAAGCAATGGCAACTCCAGCCGCGCCTGGCACCTGGGGCCCAAGCACACCACCGGCACCGTGGTGCCGATCGAGTTGGTGTACAAACACGCGGGCAGCCTGCCGGGCGAATACAAGCTGGGCTATTACTACGACAGTTCCGACGTGAAACGCATCGGCAGCAACAAGGAGGTCAGCGGTCGCGGTGGTCACTACCTGTTGATTGATCAGGCCGTATGGGCCTCGGAGTCCTCCGCCGGCCGCGTCCTGCACGCCTTCGGCCAATACTCCGCCGCCAGCGAAGCGGCCTCGCCGTTCAGCAAGTGGTATGGCGCGGGCGTGGTGTTGTACAAACCGTTCGAAGGCCGGCCGCGTGACACCCTGGCCCTGGGTTATGGTCGCGCCGTGCCCAACCCGCGCAGCCGCGAGGTGCAGGAACTGGCCGCGCTCAACGCCGGGAACGACTACCCCAACCTGAATAATGCCGAACAGCTGATCGAACTCAGCTACGGCTACCAGGCCACGCCTTGGCTGACCTTGCGCCCGGATGTGCAGTACATCATCGAGCCGGGGGCATTCTCGGGCGAAAACATCGACAACGCGCTGGTGCTGGGCTTGCAAGCCAAGGCCGTGTTCTAGGCCTCACTCTGCTGATACTCGCGTGGCGTACACCCAAACTCGCGGCGGAACACCGTGTGCAGATACTGCGCCGATTTGAAGCCGCAGGCCTGGGCAATATCGGCAATCGCCAGGGCCTGGTTCTGCAGGCCCTTGGCGGCAGCGGCGAGTTTGAAGCGCAGGATCTCGTCATGCACACTGCAGCCACGCGCCTTGCGAAAATGTGTCTCCAGCGATGAACGCGATACCCCCACATATCCCGCCACCTGAGCCGTCTTGATCCCCTGGCAGGCGTACTGCCGGATAAACAACAGCGCCTGCATCACGTACGGATTACCCAAGGGTTGATGCAAGCTTGAAGCCTGCACATTAATCGCATCCGGCGGCACCAGGATCTGCTCACCTCTGCACGGCTTGCCGTGCAACATCTGGTGTAACAGCGCGGCGGCCGTGCGGCCCATGGTTTCGGTGCCCTGGATAACCGAACTCAACGGCACCCGCGTGAGCGTCCGAGTCAGCGGATCATTGTCGATACCGATCAGCGCCACTTCCTCCGGCACGGCAATGCCGGCCGTGAGACAAGCTTGCAGCAACTGCCGGGCGCGGGCGTCAGTGACCGCGATAATGCCAATAGGCTTGGGGAGGCTGTGCAACCAGGCGATTTGCTGTTCGACGGCGCTGTCCCACAGCGGTGCGCTGGTGCCCAGCCCGCGATAGACCTCGACCTGCAATCCGTCCCGTTGCAGCAGGCGGCGAAAGGCTTTTTCGCGCTCCTGGGCCCAGCGATTGGCCTGGGCTTCGGGCAGGCTGAAACAGGCAAACCGCGTCAGGCCGGCCTCGATCAAATGTTCATAGGCCAGCTTGATCAAGGCGTAGTTGTCCGTGGCCACGTAGGGCATGCCTTTGGGATAGGCACGCACATCCTCGTAGGAACCCCCCACCGCCACCACGGGCAGCTTGCTCCCGGCCAGCGCCTCGCCAATCAGCGGGTCATCAAAGTCAGCAATGATGCCGTCGCCCTGCCAGCGCTCGATGCCTTTGAGGCGGCACAGGAAGTCCTCTTCGAGGAACAAGTCCCAGGACGCGCGGGTACTGCTCAGGTAATTGCCGATGCCGGCGATAATGCCACGGTCGTAGATTTTGCTGCCGTTGAACAGCAGGGCAATGCGGTGCACGGGCGGTAGGGTTTTCATTGTTTTTATCCTGAAGCCGGTCAAAACAGACTAGCCCCTGTCACGCAAAATCGCACCATCTCTTGATGATTTTCGTAATCGGCAGGCGCAGCGCCGTTGTTAGTATCGAGTCACCGCCAAGAACAATAAGGAAAACGCCATGCCGTACTTCCCCGGTGTCGAGAAGGTTCGCTTCGAAGGCCCCAGCAGCGATGCCCCCCTCGCCTTTCGCCATTACGATGCCAACAAGCTCATCCTCGGCAAGCCCATGCGCGAACATCTACGCATGGCGGCCTGTTACTGGCACACCTTCGTCTGGCCTGGGGCGGATATGTTTGGCGTGGGCACGTTCAAGCGGCCCTGGCAGCGCAGTGGCGACCCGATGGAACTGGCCATCGGCAAGGCAGACGCCGCTTTCGAGTTTTTCTCCAAGCTGGGCATCGACTACTACAGCTTTCACGACACGGACGTCGCCCCCGAAGGCAGCTCGCTCAAGGAGTATCGCCACCACTTCGCACAGATGGTCGACCACCTGGAACGCCATCAGGAACACACCGGCATCAAGCTGCTGTGGGGCACCGCCAATTGCTTCAGCAACCCGCGCTTTGCCGCCGGCGCCGCCAGCAACCCGGACCCGGAAGTGTTTGCCTACGCCGCCGCCCAGGTGTTCAGTGCAATGAACGCCACCCTGCGCCTCAAGGGTTCCAACTATGTGTTGTGGGGCGGCCGCGAGGGTTATGAAACGCTGCTCAACACCGACCTCAAGCGCGAACGCGAACAGCTCGGGCGCTTCATGCGCATGGTGGTGGAGCACAAGCACAAGATCGGCTTCAAGGGCGACCTGCTGATCGAGCCCAAGCCCCAGGAACCCACCAAGCACCAATACGATTACGACAGCGCCACGGTGTTCGGCTTCCTGCATGAGTACGGCCTGGAACATGAGATCAAGGTGAACATCGAGGCCAACCACGCAACCCTGGCCGGGCACAGCTTTCATCATGAGATTGCCACCGCCGTATCCCTGGGGATCTTCGGCAGCATCGACGCCAACCGAGGCGACCCGCAGAACGGCTGGGACACCGACCAGTTCCCCAACAGCGTCGAGGAAATGACCCTGGCCACCTATGAAATCCTCAAGGCCGGGGGCTTCAAAAATGGCGGCTACAACTTCGACTCCAAGGTACGCCGCCAGAGCCTGGACGATGTGGACCTGTTCCACGGGCATGTGGCGGCCATGGATGTACTGGCCTTGGCACTGGAACGCGCGGCAGCGATGGTCGAGAACGATCGGTTGCAGCAATTCAAGGACCAACGGTACGCCGGTTGGCAGCAACCGCTGGGCCAGGCCGTGCTGGCCGGTGAGTTCAGCCTGGAATCACTGGCCGAACATGCATTTGCCCACGAGCTGGACCCGCAGGCGGTGAGTGGTCGCCAGGAGATGCTTGAAGGCGTGGTGAATCGCTTTATCTACCGGTGACATTTGCGCGACAAATCTCTGCACAGAGCGTCGAGGGACGCTCTACAGTCTTACCCGCATCACGCTGTGTCTTTCCAACAACAATAAAAGGACGCACTACCATGAAGTCATTCAAACGCACACTTATCGCCACGGCCCTGGCCCTGCTCGCCCTGCCGGCGATGGCCGATTCCGCCCACCCGAAGATCGGTTTCTCCATCGATGACCTGCGTCTGGAGCGCTGGTCCCGCGACCGTGACTACTTCGTCGCCGCCGCGGAAAAACTCGACGCCAAGGTCTTCGTGCAATCGGCCGATGCCAACGAACAGAAACAGATCTCGCAGATTGAAAACCTGATCTCACGTGGCGTCGACGTAATTGTCATCGTGCCGTTCAACGCCACCGTGCTCACCAACGCCGTCGCCGAAGCCAAGAAGGCCGGGATCAAGGTGGTGTCCTATGATCGCCTGATTCTCAACGCGGACATCGACGCCTACATCTCCTTCGATAACGAAAAAGTCGGCGAAATGCAGGCCAGCGGCGTGTTGCAAGCGGCGCCCAAGGGTAACTACTTCCTGCTCGGCGGCGCGCCCACCGACAACAACGCCAAGGTCCTGCGCGAAGGCCAGATGAAGGTGTTGCAACCGGCCATCGACAAGGGCGACATCAAGGTTGTCGGCCAGCAGTGGGTCAAGGAATGGAACCCCACCGAAGCCCTGAGCATCGTCGAAAACGCCCTGACTCGGAACAACAACAAGATCGACGCCATCGTCGCCTCCAACGACGCCACCGCCGGCGGCGCGATCCAGGCCCTGGCCGCACAGAAACTGGCGGGCAAGGTGCCGATCTCCGGGCAAGACGCCGACCTGGCCGCGATCAAGCGCGTCATCGACGGCACCCAGACCATGACCGTGTACAAGCCGCTCAAGCTGATCGCCTCGGAAGCCGCCAAGCTTTCGGTGCAGCTGGCGCGCAATGAGAAACCCACCTACAGCTCGCAATACGACAACGGCAGCAAAAAGGTCGACACCATCCTGCTCACCCCTACCCCGCTGACCAAGGCCAATATCGACCTGTTGGAGAAAGACGGGTTCTACACCAAAGAGCAGATTGCCGGGCAGTGACCGCCATGTCCGACTACCTGCTGCAAATGAACGGCATCGTCAAAAGCTTTGGCGGTGTCAACGCGCTGAACGGCATCGATATCAGGGTGCGGCCAGGGGAATGCGTTGGCCTGTGTGGCGAGAACGGTGCCGGCAAGTCCACCTTGATGAAGGTGCTGTCGGCGGTCTACCCGTACGGCACCTGGGAAGGTGAAATCCTTTGGGACGAGCAGCCGCTCAAGGCCCAGTCCATCAGCGAAACCGAGGCCGCCGGCATCGTGATCATCCACCAGGAACTGACCCTGGTGCCCGACCTATCGGTGGCTGAAAACATCTTCATGGGCCACGAACTGACCTTGCCGGGTGGGCGCATGAACTACCCGGCGATGTTCCACCGCGCCGAAGCGCTGATGCGCGAGCTCAAGGTGCCGGACATGAACGTGGCGCTGCCCGTGTCGCAGTACGGCGGCGGCTACCAGCAACTGGTGGAAATCGCCAAGGCCCTGAACAAGCAGGCGCGACTGTTGATTCTCGACGAGCCGTCCTCGGCCCTGACCCGTTCGGAAATCGAGGTGCTGCTCGATATCATCCGTGGCCTCAAGGCCAAGGGCGTGGCCTGCGTGTACATCTCCCACAAGCTCGATGAAGTGGCGGCAGTGTGCGACACCATTGCGGTGATCCGCGACGGCAAGCACATCGCGACCACCGCCATGGCCGATATGGACATCGCGAAGATCATCACCCAGATGGTCGGCCGCGAGATGAGCAACCTCTACCCCACCGAGCCCCATGCGGTGGGCGAGGTGATTTTCGAGGCGCGCAACGTCACCTGCCATGATGTCGACAACCCCAAGCGCAAGCGTGTGGACGATGTGTCCTTTGTGCTCAAGCGTGGGGAAATCCTCGGCATCGCCGGGTTGGTGGGCGCCGGGCGCACGGAACTGGTGTCGGCGCTGTTCGGCGCCTATCCCGGCCGCTACAGCGCCGAGGTGTGGCTGGACGGCCAGGTGATCGACACACGCACGCCGCTCAAATCGATCCGCGCCGGGTTATGCATGGTGCCCGAGGATCGCAAGCGCCAAGGCATCATTCCCGACCTGGGCGTGGGCCAGAACATCACCCTGACGGTGCTCGACAGCTATGCGCACCGAACCCGCATCGATGCCGAAGCCGAACTGGGCAGCATCGACCAGCAGATCGCGCGCATGCACCTCAAGACCGCCAGCCCGTTCCTGCCGATCACCAGCCTGTCCGGTGGCAACCAGCAAAAGGCCGTGCTGGCGAAAATGCTGATGGCCAAGCCCAAGGTGCTGATCCTCGACGAGCCCACACGGGGCGTGGACGTGGGTGCCAAATATGAGATCTACAAGTTGATGGGCGCGCTGGCGGCCGAAGGCGTGGCGATCATCATGGTGTCCTCGGAGCTGGCCGAAGTGCTCGGCGTTTCCGACCGCGTGCTGGTAATCGGCGACGGCCAATTGCGCGGTGACTTCATCAACGAGGGGCTCACCCAGGAACAAGTGCTCGCCGCTGCGCTCAGCCAACACAACAATAATGATCGGAAGACCGTGTAGATGAATCAGGTCAAACACCTTTTTACCCGCTACAAAATGCTCGCCCTGGTCATCGCCGTGGCGGTGATCTGGGTGTTTTTCAGCTGGCAGACCGAGGGCGGTTTCCTCACCCCGCGCAACCTGTCCAACTTGCTGAGGCAAATGTCGATCACCGGGATATTGGCGTGCGGCATGGTGCTGGTGATCATCAGCGGCGAGATCGATTTGTCGGTGGGCTCGTTGCTCGGGTTGCTGGGTGGGCTGGCGGCGATCCTGGATGTGGTTTATCACATTCCATTGCTGGCCAACTTGAGCCTGGTGGCGTTGTGCGGGTTGATGATCGGGCTGGCCAATGGGTACATGACCGCCTATTTGCGCATCCCTTCGTTCATTGTCGGCTTGGGCGGGATGCTGGCGTTTCGCGGTATTCTGCTGGGGATCACCGGCGGCACCACCATCGCGCCGGTGTCGCCTTCGCTGGTGTACGTGGGCCAGGGTTACCTGCCGCATTCGGTGGGGATCGGGCTGGGCGTGCTGTTGTTTGCACTGACCGTTTTCCTGACCTGGAAGCAGCGGCGCAATCGCGCGCTGCATGGGTTGGCGGCGCACTCGCTGGTACGTGACCTGGTGCGGGTGGCGGTGATCGGCGCCGTACTGGCGGGGTTTGTCACGACGCTCAACAGCTACGACGGGATTCCCGTCCCGGTCTTGCTTCTGCTGGTTTTATTGGGCGTATTCAGCTACGTCACCAGCCAGACCGTATTCGGCCGTCGCGTGTACGCGGTGGGCAGCAATATGGAAGCCACGCGCCTGTCGGGCATCAACGTACAGGCGGTGAAACTGTGGATCTTCGGCATCATGGGCGTGATGTGTGCCCTGGCCGGGTTGGTCAACACGGCTCGCCTGGCTGCCGGCTCACCGTCGGCGGGGAATATGGGTGAGCTGGATGCGATTGCAGCATGTTTTATTGGCGGTACGTCAATGCGCGGTGGTTCGGGTACGGTGTATGGCGCATTGCTCGGGGCCTTGGTGATCACCAGCCTGGACAATGGCATGTCGATGCTGGACGTGGACAGCTATTGGCAGATGATTGTGAAGGGCAGCATTCTGGTACTGGCGGTTTGGGTGGATGTGAGCACGCGGGCGGGTCGGCGATGAACCGCAGCGACGGCGTTGGATTGCGGGGGTGTGGCATTGGCTGGAGATTGCCAACACCACGGTGGAACGCTCTATCGAGCGCTTGAACCCCACACAAGCCACGGCCTGAACGCGAAAAAATGTGCGAGCGGGCTTGCCTGCGATAGCGCTGTATCCCTGCCAGACCTGCTGATCTGACACTGTGCTATCGCGGACAATCCCGCTCCCCCATTGGACCTAAGGTGTACTTAAATTACTTGGACACCGGCATCGCAAACTCGGCGCCCTGCTCGATGCTCTCCGACCAGCGCTGCATGATCGACTTCTGCTTGGTATAGAACCGCACACCTTCAGTGCCATACGCGTGCATGTCGCCAAACAGGCTCTTCTTCCAGCCGCCAAACCCGTGCCACGCCATCGGCACCGGAATCGGTACGTTGATGCCGACCATGCCCACTTCAATCCGCCGTGCAAATTCACGCGCGATGTTGCCGTCGCGGGTGAAGCAACTCACACCGTTACCGAATTCGTGAGCGTTGACCAGTTTGATCGCTTCGGCGAAGTCATTCACGCGCACACACGCCAGAACCGGGCCGAAAATTTCTTCGCGGTAAATGCTCATCTCTTCAGTCACATGGTCGAACAACGTCGCCCCCAGCCAGAAGCCATTTTCCAGGCCCGGTTCGGTGGGTACATAGTCACGCCCGTCGAGCAGCAATTGCGCGCCGGCTTGTACGCCTTGTTCGATGTAGCCGCTGATGCGTTCCAGCGCCGCGCGGGACACGATCGGGCCCATCTCGGCCTTCAAATCACGGCCGTCGGTGATGCGCAGGTGCTTGGCACGCTCGGTCAGGGCGGCGATGACTTTGTCGCCCACATCGCCCACCAGCACCGCTACGGAGATGGCCATGCAACGCTCGCCAGCACTGCCGTAGGCGGCACCCATCAGGGCGTCGACGGTTTTTTCGATATCGGCGTCCGGCATCACCACCATGTGGTTTTTCGCGCCACCCAAGCCTTGCACGCGCTTGCCGTTGCGGGCGCCGGTTTCGTAGATGTACTGGGCAATCGGCGTGGAGCCGACAAAGCTCACCGCCTTGACGTCCGGGTGTTCGATCAGCGCGTCCACTGACTCCTTGTCGCCCTGCACCACGTTGAACACGCCTTTGGGCAAACCGGCTTCACGCAGCAACTCGGCCATGAACAGCGAGGCGCTCGGGTCGGTCGGGCTTGGCTTGAGGATGAACGTGTTGCCCGCCGCAATAGCGATCGGGTACATCCACATTGGCACCATCACCGGGAAGTTGAACGGCGTGACGCCGGCGACCACGCCCAGGGGCTGGCGCATTGTCCAATTGTCCATGCCGCGGGAAACCTGGTCGGAATGCTCACCCTTGAGCAGGTTGGGGATACCGCAGGCGAATTCGAGAATGTCGATGCCACGGTCGACTTCGCCCTGGGCGTCGGTGAAGACCTTGCCGTGCTCGGCGACGATGATGCGCGCCAGGTCGTCCTTGCGCTCACGCAGCAGATGAAGGTATTCGAACAGCACACGGGCGCGACGGATCGGCGGCGTGTCGGCCCAACCGGCGAACGCGGCCTGGGCGGCGGCAACGGCTTCGGACACGGTCTGGCGACTGGCCAGGGCGACGCGACCGGTCTTTTCGCCGGTGGCCGGATTGAAGACGTCCTGATAGCGATCATCGCGGGACACGCGCTGGTCGTTGATGTAGTGCTCGATGGTGGTGGTCATGGCAGTAGATCCCAGGTGAGTAACAGTGAGGACCACGATAGGCTTTCGCTTTGTTCCAAACCAGAGCAGAATCCAGAACTTATTGTCCACCAATGCGAACAATCCAATCATGGAAAAGGCCGAGATCGAAGGGCTGTGGACCCATATCCATTGGCTGTCGGTGCTGGAGGAACAAGGCACCTATACCGCTGCGGCGGCAAGACTGGGCGTGAGCAAGTCCGCCGTGAGCCAGCGTATTTCCGACTTGGAAAAGGCCACCGGCACGCGCCTGGTGACGCGCACTACACGCAGTGTAAGGCTGACCGATGCGGGGCTTTCGTTGACCCGCGAAGTGCGCAGCGCCTATGAACAAATCGCCCGCAGTTTCTCGTCGGTGCGCGACTCGGTGGGAGAGATTCGCGGTCTGCTACGGCTGACAGCGCCCGTGGCATTTGCCCGTCAGCAACTGGTGCCGCATCTGTCGGAGTTTTTGCAGCAATACCCGCAGGTACGCCTACAGCTCGACGTGTCGGATGCCCTGAGTTCACTGGCCGCCGAGGGCTACGACCTGGCCGTCCGCCACGGTTTCCAGGTGCCGGAAACCCATGTGGCGTGGAAGCTGTGCGACACCGGCTCGGTGCTGGTCGCCAGCCAGGACTACCTGCAACGTCACGGAGAACCCCGCGAACCTGGCGATCTGTCCGCGCATAACTGCCTGTTCTACCCTCGCGGCACCGATCAGCCCGCCTGGACCTTCGAGCGCGGCACTAAAAACGTCGAACGCCTCACCGTGCCCATCGCCGGCAGCTTCGCCACCAACAACAGCGAAGCCCTGCGCGACTCGGCGCTCAACCACCTGGGCATCGCCCTGCTGCCGGATTTCAGCGCCCACGCTGCCCTGTCCAGCGGCAAATTGGTGCAGGTGCTCAAGGGCTGGACGCTCAAGGGGGCGTTTGCCGATGAGATCTACCTGATCCGGCCGTACTCGCCACATGTGCCGAAAGCGGTGAGTGCGCTGGTCAGCTATTTGAAGGGGAAATTGTCCGGCGGGTTTCAATACAACGCCCACTGATTGCGCCAGCCCGCCGGGGCGCGGTGCCGGGCAGTCTGATGAATCGGAACCGGGGCAAGTGAGGCGCGCGCTTTTTTCTCGCGGGATATTGCTCGACAGAACTAAAAGTCCATAATGGACAAATAAGTTCACCCGCGGAGACACCCATGTCCAGCACACCCCACGTGATCCATCAGGCCCAGGCCCGCGAGCTGCTCGGCCAAATCGATGTGCCGTCTATCCTGCGCAAGTTGTTCCGTGACCTGGCGACCGGGCAAGCGGTGCAGCCGGCGCAGCAGCTCGTGGAGTTCCCGCAAGCGGCGGGCGACTTTATCAACTACCTGGGCGTGCTGGCCGAGGATGGGGTGTACGGGGTCAAGACTTCGCCCTATATCGTGCGTGAACAAGGCCCGCTGGTGACGGCTTGGACATTATTGATGTCGATGCAGACCGGCCAACCGTTGCTGCTATGCGATGCAGCCGAACTGACCACCGCCCGCACGGCCGCCACCACAGCCCTGGCAGTGGATGCATTAGCGCCTTTATCAGCGCGACGCTTGGCGATCATCGGCAGTGGCAAGGTGGCCCAGGCGCACCTGCATTATGTGAAAGGCTTCAGGGATTGGCAGCGCATCAGCGTGTTTTCACCCAGCCTGGCCAACGCATCCACCGATACCATCGCGCAACTCAAAGGCCTGGACCCACGCGTGGTCATCGCCAGCAGTTGCGAGACGGCGGTGGAAGACGCCGATGTGATCCTGCTGTGTACGTCGTCGGCCGGACCGGTGCTCGACCCGGCGCGGTTGACCAAGCCGGCACTGATCACGTCGATCAGCACCAACGCCCCACGCGCCCATGAAGTGCCGCCGCAACGCCTCAACACAATGCAGGTATTTTGCGACTATCGCCGGACCACCCCTGGCTCGGCCGGTGAAATGTTAATCGCAGCCGAACAATACGGTTGGGATCCGCGCGCAGTGGCCGGTGACCTGCCCGAATTGCTCATCGAACAGGTAAAGCGCCCGACCTACGACAGCCCTGTGTTTTTCCGCTCCATCGGCCTGGGCCTGGAAGACATCGCACTGGCCAACGCCCTCTGGAGACAGCTATGAGCCACGCAGACTTCATCATCATCGGCGGCGGCATTGCCGGCGCGTCCACGGGGTTCTGGTTGTCGCAGCACGGCAAAGTGCTGGTGCTGGAGCGCGAAAGCCACCCGGCCTATCACTCCACCGGGCGTTCGGCGGCGCTGTACACCGCCGCCTATGGCACCCCGCAGGTGCGGGCGCTGACCCTGGCCAGCCGTGAATTTTTCGATAACCCGCCACCTGGTTTTTGCGAACATCCGTTACTCACCCCAAGGGGCGAAATGACGGTGGATTTCATTGGCGATGCGGTTGAGTTGAACGACCAGTACCTGAGCGCCAAGGCCACCGTGCCGCAGGTCGAACTGCTCAGCGCCGACGAAGCCTGTGCGAGACTGCCGATCCTGCGCCGCGAAAAAGTCCACGGCGCGTTGTATGACCCCACCGCCAGCGACATCGACACCGACGCTCTGCACCAGGGCTACCTGCGTGGCATCCGCCGCAACGGCGGCGAGGTACGCACCGACAGTCATGTGCTCGGTTTGAGCCGCGAAGCCGACGGCATCTGGCAGGTACAGACCCAGGACGCGACCTGCACCGCGCCAGTCATCATCAACGCCGCCGGCGCCTGGGCCGACCACATCGGCGGGCTCGCCGGGGCCGCGTCCATCGGCTTGCAGCCCAAGCGGCGCTCGGCGCTGATCTTCGCCGGCCCCGAAGGGGTCGACAGCCACCACTGGCCAATGCTGGTGGCGCTGGACGAATCCTTCTACATGAAACCCGACGCCGGCATGTTCCTCGGCTCACCGGCCAATGCCGACCCGGTCGAACCCCAGGACATCCAGCCCGAAGAACTGGACATCGCCATGGGCATCTACCAGATCGAAGAAGCCACCACCCTGACCATCCGCCGTCCGACGCGAACCTGGGCCGGCCTGCGCAGCTTTGTGCACGACGGTGATCTGCTCTCAGGTTTTGACCCAAAGGTAGCGGGCCTGTTTTGGGTGGCGGCGCAAGGGGGTTATGGCATTCAGACCTCGCCGGCCATGGGCCAGGCCAGTGCGGCACTGGTGCGCGGCGCCCCGCTGCCGGAGGCACTGACGCGGTTCGGCCTCGACGCTGGTATGCTCTCCCCTGCCCGCCTGGAGCCCCATTGATGAACACCGCTGAACAAGACAAGGTCATGCAGAACTTCCGTGCGATGGCCGACGCCATCGCTACCCTGTTTTTCCCCCACGCCGAAGCGGTGTTGCATGACCTGCGCTCGCAAAAAGTCGATTACATCGCCAACAACTTGTCCAAGCGCAGCATAGGCGATGATTCGGCGCTGGAGGACATGCTCAGCGACGATGTCAGCGATGTAAACATCGGCCCGTACGAAAAGCTCAACTGGGACGGTCAGAAAATCCGCAGCCTGAGTACCGTGCTGCATGACCACAAAGGCCGTCGACTGGCGGTACTGTGCATCAACCTGAATATTTCATTGTTTGAAAACGCCAAGGCGGCGCTGGACCTGTTTCTGTCACCGAGCAAACTGATCCCGCAACCAGACTCGCTGTTTCGCGATGACTGGCAGGAGCGCATCAATACCTTCCTGCATGCGTGGATGCGTGAGCGCCAGTTGAGCCTGAACCTGCTGACCCGTGACCACAAGCGCGAGCTGGTTCTGGCCCTGCATGCCGAAGGGGCGTTCAAGGGCAAGAGCGCGTCGAACTATGTGGCCAATGTGCTGGGCATGGGGCGGGCGACGGTCTACAAACACCTGAAAGAGTTGAAGGGCTGATGGATTTACCCCTGTAGGAGCGAGCTTGCTCGCTCCTACAAAGGTCATCAATCGCCGTAGATGTCGGATTTGAAGTACTGCTGCGAAATCTTCTGGTACTCGCCACTGGCGCGAATGCCATCGATGGCCGCATTCAACTGGCCGACCAACTCCGTATTGCCCTTGCGCACCGCGATCCCTGCACCCTCGCCCACGTATTTCGGGTCCTTGAGTTCCGGGCCGACAAACGCATAGCCCTTGCCGCGTGGCATCTGCAGGAAGTCGTTCAGGGGAATGGTGTCGGCAAAGATCGCATCGAGGCGACCGGCTGCCAGGTCCATGTAGATCTCTTCATTATTGCTGTAGCGCTTGACGTTGATGCCCTTGGGCTCGAACACCTCGGTGGCATAACGGTCGGTGGTGGTGGCGCGCTGCACGCCGATCGTCTTGCCCTTGAGGCTGGCATATTGGTCATCCACCACGGCGCCCTCCTTCATCACCAGGCGTGATGACGTGAAGTAGTACTTGTGGGTGAAGTCCACCGACTTCTTGCGGTCTTCGTTGATGGTCATGGACGACAAGGCCATGTCGATTTTCTTCACCTTGAGGGAAGGAATCAGACCGTCGAACTCACCTTCTACCCACACGCACTTGACCTTCATCTGCGCGCACAGCGCATTGCCGATATCGTAGTCAAAGCCAACGATCTTGCCTTCCTCGGTCTTGGACGCGAATGGCGGGTAAGCCGCCTCGATGCCGATGCGCAGGGTTTTCTCGGCGGCCATCGCGTGGCTGGACGCAAGCAGGCCCAGGGCCAGGACGGTGATAAGGGAGCGCTTCTTCATGGTGGTGTTCTCGCAAGTTGTTGTTGGTTTGGCAGACCTGAAGAAAGAAACGAAGCCGTTAACTTTGTACTTATAATTCCATATTGGACTTTTACGTCTTTATCGTCAATCACGCCGCTTTGCGGTTCGACACCCATGACTTTTTTGCACAACGTACCGGTGTTTTTGAGCGTTCTGCTCTGATTTATGCGTGCCTATACTCGGTCCAGCCTCTCGGTTCAGCCGGGGGGAAGTCCCACAACAATAATTAAGGACAGCCACCATGACCCAGCCCTTCCTGGCCGCTCGGGATTTTCTGCTCGCTCACCGCACCGATTACGCCACTGCCGTACGGGATTTCCGTTGGCCGCAACTGGGCGAATTCAACTGGGCCCTGGACTATTTCGATGCGATGGCCGAAGGCAATCCGGCCGATGCGCTGTGGATCGTCGAGGAGGACGGCAGCGAGCAGCGTTACAGTTTCCAGCAACTGGCTGCGCGCTCCAATCAGGTGGCCAACCACCTACGCGCCCTCGGTGTAAACCGGGGTGATCGTGTGCTGCTGATGCTCGGTAACGATGTCGCACTGTGGGACACCATGCTGGCTGCATTCAAGCTCGGCGCCGTGGTCATTCCCGCCACGGCGTTGCTGAACCCCGATGACCTGCGCGACCGTATCGAACGCGGCCAGGTTCGCCACGTGGTGGTCGGCGAAGCGCATGTGCACAAGTTCGCCGGCCTGGCTCAGGGTTGCAGCCGTATCTGCGTGGGTTCGGCGCCTGCCGGCTGGGTCGCGCACAACGCGGCTTTTGAATACCCCGAACAGTTTGAGGCGCAAGGCCGCACCCTGGCCACCGACCCAATGCTGCTGTACTTCACTTCCGGCACCACCTCCAAGCCGAAAATGGTGCTGCACAGCCACCAGAGCTATCCGGTCGGGCACTTGTCGACCATGTACTGGATCGGCCTGCAACCGGGCGACCTGCACCTGAATATCTCATCGCCAGGCTGGGCCAAGCATGCCTGGAGTTGCCTGTTCGCACCGTGGAATGCCGGTGCGTGCATCTTTATCCATAACGTCGCGCGATTCAGCGCGCCGGCCTTGCTCAGTGCCTTGGAACGCTACGGCGTAACCAGCCTGTGCGCGCCGCCGACGGTGTGGCGCATGCTGATCCAGGAAGACCTGGCCAGCTACAAACCGCGCCTGAGCCTGCGCGAGCTGGTGGGCGCGGGTGAGCCGCTGAACCCGGAAATCATCGAGCAGATCCAACAGGCCTGGGGCTTGCCGTTACGTGATGGTTTCGGCCAATCGGAAACCACTGCCCTGGTAGGCAACACGCCCGGCCAGTTGCTCAAGCCCGGTTCCATGGGGCGCCCGTTGCCGGGCTACCAGGTGGCCCTGCTCGACCCGGATGGCATTCCCGGCAACGAAGGCGAAGTCGCCCTGCCCCTGGACGTGCGCCCGCTCGGCCTGATGCTCTGCTACGAGGACAGCCCGGAGAAAACCGCCGAGGTCATGCGTGACGGCTACTACCGCACCGGCGACACCGCGCAGATCGACGCCGACGGCTACATCACCTTCGTCGGTCGCGCCGACGATGTGTTCAAGGCCTCCGACTACCGCATCAGCCCATTCGAACTGGAAAGCGCCTTGATCGAACACCCGGCCGTCATGGAAGTCGCCGTGGTGCCGAGCCCCGACCCGTTGCGCCTGGCGGTGCCCAAGGCATTCCTGATCCTGGCCCATGACGAACCCGGCAGCGCGGCGTTGGCCCAACATATTCTGGCCTTCGCCCGTGAGCATTTGGCGCCGTACAAGCGGGTGCGACGCATCGAGTTCGTCACCGAGCTGCCCAAGACCATATCCGGGAAGATTCGGCGGGTGGAACTGCGGCAAATGGAGGTGCTGCGGCGCCAGGGTGATACGCGGGGTGAGCATGAGCACTTCGAGGAAGACTTCGTGCGCCCAACCGCTGAATCGTAGTCGCACAATCCTGTTGAATACTTGCCTGATCCTCCGACTTATCGACTAATGGATAGATAGCCCTTGCGCGCTGGTCTAGAGTTCGACAATAAGCGGCCACTGCGTTCATGACTAAAACAGGCCGCACCTACCGTCGATCAGCAGGTGAGCCATGGAATTACGAATCAACCAAAAGGCCTATCAGGTCGATGCCGACGCGGACACGCCATTGCTGTGGGTGATCCGCGATGACCTGGGCCTGACTGGCACCAAGTATGGCTGTGGCCTGGCCCAGTGCGGCGCGTGTTCGGTACTGGTGGATGGCAACGTGGTGCGCTCCTGCGTCACCCCGGTGGCCGGGGTGGTCGGACGAGAAATCACCACCATCGAAGCGATTGAAACCGATGAAGTGGGCAAGCGTGTGGTCGCGACCTGGGTCGAGCATCAGGTGGCGCAATGCGGCTACTGCCAGTCCGGGCAAGTGATGGCGGCCACTGCGCTGCTCAAGCACACGCCGGCGCCCAGCAAGGCGCAGATCGACGCGGCGATGATCAACCTGTGCCGTTGCGGCACGTATAACGCCATCCATGCGGCTGTCGACGACCTGGCCAAGCAGGGGGGCGTCTGATGAACCTCATCAACGAACTGCTCGACGCACCGGTAAACCTTTCGCGCCGCCGCTTTCTGGCGAGTACGGCCGTGGGTGCGCTGGTGATTGGTTTTGGCCTGCCACTGGGCGCGGGTCGGGTGCAAGCCGCCACCGCGGCTGAACGCGGCACCCAGGTGCCGGCGTTCCTGGAGATTCGTCCGGACGGCACGGTGCGCCTGCTCAGCCCCTTCATGGAAGGCGGGCAAGGCACGCACACCGCCATGGCGCAGATTGTCGGTGAAGAACTGGATGCCGACCCCGCGACGTTCATCGTCGAAGCCGCCCCGCCCGGCGAAGCCTATGTGGTGATGGAAAACGGCCTGCGCATCACCGGCGGCAGCATGTCGGTGCGCATGAGCTACCCGACCATGCGCCGCCTCGGCGCCCTGGCCCGCGCGATGCTGCTGCAGGCGGGCGCCAAACAATGGGGCGTACCGGTTGGCGAACTGACTACCCAGCCTGGCCGCGTGGTGCACGCGGCTTCCGGTCGTTCGCTGGGTTATGGCGAACTGGCCAGTAGCGCCCTCGACATGCCAGTGCCCGATCCCGCCAGCATCACCCTGCGCGACCCGAGCCAATTCCGCTGGATCGGCAAACCGGTCAAGCGCCTGGACGCCTACGACAAATCCACTGGCAAGGCGCTCTACAGCATCGACCTGAAAGTCGACAATATGCTTCACGCAGCCGTCCAGCATGCGCCACGTCTGGGCATGACCGTGGGCAGCCTGCGCAACCAGTCGCAGGTCGAAGGCATGAAAGGCGTGCATTCGGTGCACGTGCTGCCTGGCGCAGTGGCCGTGGTGGCTGAACGCTGGTGGCACGCCAAGCGTGCGGTAGAAGCGATCCAGGTCGACTGGCAGGAGGCGGCTGCCGACTCGACACTGCGCGTCATGCCGGCGGATTTTTCCAGCGACAAGCACCGCGAGTTCCTAGCGGCCCAACAGGGCCCAACCCGCGACGACGAGAACGAAGGTGACGTGGCCGGTGCGTTGAAAGGCGCCAAGACCCAGGTCGAGGCGACCTACCACAACCAATACCTCAACCACGCCCAGCTGGAGCCGCCGTCGGCCCTGGCGCGCTTCAACCCCGATGGCACGCTGGAAATCTGGCTGCCCAACCAGGCGCCGGACATGTTCCGCGCCGACATTGCCAAACGCACCGGCCTAGACCCTGCGCAAATCACCCTGCACTCGCCGCTACTCGGTGGTTTTTTCGGCCGGCACTTCCTGTATGACTCGGCTAACCCTTATCCGCAGGCCATTGCACTGGCCAAGGCGGTGGGCCGTCCGATCAAGCTGATCTGGAGCCGTGAGGAAGAGTTCATGCGCGATGTACTGCGCCCACTGGCGGTGGTCAAGTTCCGTGCCGCGCTGGATGACAAAGGCCTACCGGTGGCCATCGAAGCGGTCAGTGCAACCGAAGGCCCGACCGAGGCACTCGCCGGCAAACAGGGCGATAAGATCGACCCCACGGCCGTTGAAGGGTTGTCGGGCAAGTCCTACGCGATCCCCAACAAACGCATCGCGCAGATCTACGTCAAAGGCGCACCGATGCTCGGTTACTGGCGCTCGGTGGGCAATTCGCTCAACGACTTTTTCTATGAGTCGTTCCTCGACGAACTGGCGGACAAGGGTGGGCATGATCCCTATGAGCTGCGCCTGCACCTGCTGCGCGACAACCCACGGCTGACCACGTTGCTGCAAGCGGCGGGTGAACTCTCCGGTGGCTGGAAGCGCGGCCCCTTTACCGCCGAGGACGGCACCCGGCGCGCACGCGGCGTGGCAATGGCTTCGCCGTTCGGTTCCCACACTGCGGCGATCGCGGAAGTGTCGATCGAGAATGGCAAGGTCAAGGTGCACGATATCTGGCAGGCCATCGACCCCGGCAGCATCGTCAACCCGGCGATTGTCGAGGCACAGGTCAACGGCGCCGTGGCGTTGGGCTTGTCCCAGACCTTATTGGAAGAAGCGGTCTACGTGGACGGCAAGCCCCGGGCGCGCAACTACGACCTTTACCCGATCCTGGCGCCTGCGCAGATGGCGCGGGTGCATGTGCGGGTGGTCGAGAGTGGCGAAAAAATGGGCGGTATCGGCGAGCCTCCATTGCCAGCCGTGGCACCGGCCGTGGCCAATGCGGTGGCACAGTTGACAGGCCAGCGCGTGCGCAGCCTGCCCTTGAGCCGACACACTTTCAGCTGACCTTCAGGAAACGCCCATGAACAACCGTCGATTCGCAAGAACCGCAGGCTGGCTGGCGCTGCCCTGCCTGGTCGCCGCAGGCCTGCTGGCCTGGTACGTCACCCGTGAACCGGCTACGCCGTTCGAACAGGAACAGGCGGGCGCCACCTTCGAACCCGCCCTGGTCAGCCGTGGCGAGTATGTTGCCCGTCTCAGCGACTGCGTGGCCTGCCACAGTCTGGCGGGCAAGGCACCGTTCGCCGGGGGCCTGGAAATGGCCACGCCGTTGGGGGCGATCCACGCCACCAACATCACGCCGGACAAATCCACGGGTATCGGCACCTACAGCCTGGCCGACTTCGACCGTGCGGTGCGCCATGGCGTAGCACCGGGCGGCCGCCGGCTGTATCCGGCCATGCCCTACCCGTCCTACGTGAAACTCAGCGATGACGACATAAAAGCGCTGTACGCGTTTTTCATGCAGGGCATAAAACCGGCCAACCAGCCGAATATCCCCAGTGATATTCCCTGGCCGCTGAATATGCGCTGGCCCATCGCGCTGTGGAATGGCGTGTTCGCCCCCACTGCGACTTACGCCGCCAAGCCCGACCAGGACGCCCTGTGGAACCGCGGCGCCTACATCGTCCAGGGCCCTGGCCACTGCGGCAGTTGCCACACGCCACGCGGCCTGGCCTTCAACGAAAAAGCCCTGGACGAAGCCGGCGCGCCGTTCCTCGCCGGCGCCCTGCTCGATGGCTGGTACGCACCCAGCCTGCGCCAGGACCCCAACACCGGGCTGGGCCGTTGGAGCGAACCGCAGATCGTGCAGTTCCTCAAGACCGGGCGCAACGCCCATGCAGTGGTCTACGGCTCGATGACCGAAGCCTTCAACAACTCCACGCAGTTCATGCAGGACGACGACCTGGCGGCCATCGCCCGCTATCTCAAGTCATTGCCCGGCGACCCGCAGCGCGACGGCGCCCCCTGGCAGTATCAGGCGGTAGCAGCGGTGCAAGACGCCCCCGGCGCCCACACTTACGCAACCCGCTGCGCCTCCTGCCATGGCCTCGACGGCAAGGGCCAGCCCGAGTGGATGCCCCCCCTCGCCGGGGCCACCTCGGCGCTGGCGAAGGAAAGCGCCTCGGCGATCAACATCACCCTCAACGGCTCGCAACGCGTGGTGGCGTCTGGCGTGCCGGATGCCTACCGCATGCCGGCGTTCCGTGAGCAACTGTCCGACCCGGAAATCGCCGAGGTGTTGAGCTACGTGCGTAGCACCTGGGGCAACAACGGGGGCGCGGTTGACGCCAACGCGGTGGGCAAGCTGCGCGGGCACACCGACCCGGCGAGCAGCAGCCCGATCATCCTGCACATGCGCTGAGTTCAGGACTTCAGGTTTTTCACACTGGCAAACGTTGCCTCGCCCCGCGCCTGCTCCATTACATTCATGGGCACGGGGGTAGGCAACGCGTGCATCACCGGCTTGATCACGATGGCTCGCTCGCTGTCGGTGATCGAGCGTTCGTCGCTGGGCGGCACGCCGAAGTACTCGCGGTAGCACTTGGAGAAATGCGGCGTGGACACAAAGCCGCAAAGCACCGCCAACTCCACGATGGAAATGGGCGTCTGCTTGAGCAACTGCCGCGCACGGATCAGCCGCAGCCGCAGGTAATAGCGCGAAGGCGAACAGTGCAGGTATTTCTGGAACATGCGCTCAAGCTGGCGACGGGACAACGCGACATACGCGGCCAGCTCATCCAGGTTGATCGGCTCCTCCAGGTTGGCCTCCATCAACGCCACGATTTCCTGCAACTTGGGCTGCTGGGTGCCGAGCATGTGCTTGAGGGGCACGCGCTGATGGTCCTGCTCGTTACGAATCCGTTCGTACACAAACATGTCGGAGATGGCCGCTGACAGCTCGTGCCCGTGATCACGACCAATCAGGTGCAGCATCATGTCCAAGGGCGCCGTGCCGCCCGAGCTGGTGAGACGGTCACGGTCAAGGCTGAACAGACTGGAGCTGACGGTGACCCGTGGAAAGGCCTCCTGCATGGCCGCCAACCATTCCCAATGCACACTGCATTCATAGCCATCCAGCAAGCCGGCCCGTGCCAACACAAAGCTACCGGTGCAGATACCGCCCAGTCGCTTGGCGTAACGCGCCTGGCCGCGCAACCACTTGACCAGTTCGCCGGTCACAGTGCCCTGGATGCCAATGCCACCACAGACAATCACAATGTCGGCCGGCGGCACGCTGAATATCGAACCCTCTGGGGTGATGGGCACACCGTCACTGGCCCACACGGGGTTACCGTCCGAACTCGCGGTGTGCCACTTGTAGAGCTCCTGGCCCGACAGCTGGTTGGCCATGCGCAAGGGTTCGACCGCCGAAGCCAGTGACATCAGGGTGAACTGGTCCAGCAGCAGGAACACGATGCTGCTTACAGGGCGGCCACTCATAGCTGTGAGGCTGCGCCCACTGTTTTTTGCGTGCGTTCCGGCTGTCGTGCAGTCAGCAAACCGACCAGGGAAATCACCAGGGCCAGGCCGATGGTCGATGACACTTCAAATCGGTGTTCAGGCGTTACCAGCATCACCGTCAATGCGGCACAGATGAACGCGATGACCAGCCAGGTCAGCCAGGGAAACAGCCACATCTGGAAGGTCAACGTGACGTTGCGCTGGCGCAGGATCTTGCGCATGCGCAACTGGGACACGGCGATCACCAGGTACACCAGCAAGGCGATGGCACCCGAACTGGCCAGCAGGAACTGGAACAACCCGGCCGGCGCGAAGTAACTGAACAGGGTTACGCCCGCGCCCAGGATGGTGCTGGCAATCACCGCAGCCCGCGGCACACTGGCCGCCGAGGTTTTCTTCATCAGTGCGGGAGCATCCCCACGCTTGCCCAGGGAAAACAGCATGCGCGAGGCAATGTAGATGGAAGAATTCATGCAACTGGCCACGGCGATCAACACCACCACGTCAACCAGCAACTTGGCGTGGGGAATGTTCATCAGTTCCAGTGCACGCTGGTAAGACCCGACCGACGCCAGCAACGGGTCATTCCATGGCACTACGGAAATCACCACGAAGATCGACAGCAGGTAGAAGACACCGATGCGCCACATCACCGAGCGCGTGGCCCGGGCGATGTTCTGCGCGGGGTTGCTGGACTCGGCCGCCGCGATGGTGACCGCCTCCGTGCCGATAAAACTGAACATGATGGTGATGAAGGCCCCGACCACCGCCGACAGCCCGTTGGGCGCGAACCCACCGTGTTCCTCCATCAACCGACTCAACCCGCTGACCTCCCGCTCGGGAATCCAGCCCATCAGCACCGCAAAGCCTAGGCCGATGAAAGCGATGATCGCAATGACCTTGGCCATGGCGAACCAGAACTCGAACTCGCCGTATTTGGACACGCTGAACAAATTGGTGACCACCAACAAAAAGATCGACAACAAGGCAAACAGCCAAGCGTCGATCTGCGGGAACCACTGGTTGAGGATATGCCCGGCGGCCAGGGCCTCGATAGGGATCACCAGCACCCAGAACCACCAGTACAACCAACCGATGGTGAACCCGGCCCAGCGACCGATGGCCTGGTCGGCATAGGTCGAGAAAGACCCGGTGTCAGGATTGGCCACCGCCATCTCCCCCAGCATGCGCATCACCAGCACCACCAGTGTGCCGGAGAACAGATAAGCCAGGAGTACCGCCGGCCCCGCCGCCGCAATCGCATGCCCGGAACCGACAAACAACCCCGCGCCGATAATGCCTGCGATGGAAAGCATGGTCACATGACGCGGCTTGAAGCCTTGCGCCAACTGGCCGTTGGAATCGTTGGAATTCAGGCTATTCATTGTTTTTGTTGTTCTCGGTGATCGACGTTAGGGCGTACTGACTGAAGAGTCAGGCGATCATCATTTCTTAATGATGGGTCACCTTACGCGGCCTGACTTCATCGAAAATAGCCTGGGAGCGGCATAGATTGGTCTGATATCGACATAAGGCTGCGCAAAAGCCAGAAGGCAACGTTGGAAAGGAAGGGTGTTTCCAGGTCAGCAACCCATGGAGTAGGCTCTGTCAAAGCAGCACTCCAACACTGGCAGGACGCTTCCAATGCCTAACGACAGCAACCACGCGAAAGATCCCATTCGCCAAGCCACACCCGACGACGTGCGTGCCCTGATCGAACTGGACACCTACGCAACCGCTCACACCCATCGTCGCGTGTTCATCCACGATGCTGTGATTCGCCAACAATGCCTGGTTGCCGTCGACACCGCTGGCCGATGCGCCGGTTACCTGGTGCTGACCCATGACTTTTTCGATCACGGCTTTGTGGCGCTGGTCGTCGTGTCGCCGGCGCACCAGCGTCGAGGTGTGGCGCTGCGATTGCTGGCCGCGGCACAGGCGGCATGCAAGACGCCCAAGCTGTTTGCGTCGACCAATGCGTCAAACACCGCAGCCCAGGCGCTGTTTGCAAAGGCTGGATTCGTGCCGAGCGGGCAGATCGACAACCTGGACGACCACGACCCTGAGCAGGTGTATGTGAAGTTCATCCAGCCCCTGTGATTGCGTTTCCCATCGGCCCCACGCCCCCTCCATCGAACCTCCCGTAAAACTCCACCCCTTGTGCACACTGGCGCCTCCCAAAACAGCGACAACGTTGCCACCGCAGACGGCGCGCTCTACTGCGAGTTTGATCGAGCCTGGCTTAAATGCGCATGGCCGGAAAAAAACTGCCCTCTCCATCATTCCTCCACAAAACCTCCCATGAATGCGCACGTTGGTTGCGCACAATCAGGTTCATCACAGTGCCCCCTTGAACGGGTCACACGGAGAACCCCATGATTCCAGCCCTGTACGTCGCAAAAACCGGCTTGTCGGCCCAGGACACCCAGCTGACGACCATTTCCAACAACCTGGCGAACGTCTCGACCACCGGTTTCAAACGCGACCGTGCCGAGTTCCAGGACTTGCTGTATCAGATCAAGCGCCAGCCGGGCGCGCAGTCGACGCAGGACAGTGCATTGCCATCAGGACTGCAACTGGGCACCGGCGTACAGATCGTCGGCACCCAGAAGAACTTCAGCGCCGGCAGCCTGCAGACCACCGGACAACCGCTGGACCTGGCCGTTAATGGCCGAGGGTTCTTCCAAGTGCTGCAGCCGGACGGTACCACCGGCTACACTCGTGACGGCACCTTCCACCTGAATGCCAATGGCCAGGTGGTCACCGCCAGCGGGTTCGCCCTGGAGCCCGCCGTTGTGGTGCCGGACAACGCCAAGACCTTCACCGTCGGCCAGGACGGCACGGTGTCCATCACTCTGGCCGGCAACTCCGCGACGCAAGTGATCGGCAACCTGCAGACCGCCGACTTCATCAACCCGGCTGGTTTGCAGGCAATCGGCAACAACCTGTTCCTGGAAACCGCGTCCAGTGGCGCGCCCCAAGTCGGTACGCCGGGGCTCAACGGCTTTGGCACCACGTTGCAGCGCGCCCTGGAGACTTCGAACGTGAGCACGGTTGAAGAGATGGTCAATATGATCACCACGCAGCGGGCCTACGAGATGAATTCCAAAGTGATTTCCACCGCCAACCAGATGTTGGGCGCCCTTACCCAGAAGCTATGATCAACACCTGACAGCGTGGGCCATGGAGCGGCAATCACGACAAGGCCTCTTCACCGAGCAGACTATGAACGATTACCCCGTTGCATCGACACCCCGTCCCAACAGCATCCGAGAGAACCAGGCCTTGGTGCTGATCGCCGAAGACGAGCCCGAGATCGCGGATATCCTCATCGCCTATCTCAAGCGCAGCGGCTTCCGTACCGCCCACGCCCTTGATGGCCGGCGCGCGCTGGAACTGCACCTGAGCCTCAAGCCAGACCTGATGCTGCTGGATGTGCTGATGCCCCATGTCGATGGCTGGCAAGTCCTGGCCGAAGTGCGCCATCGCGGCAACACGCCGGTGATCATGCTGACCGCACAGGACCAGGACATGGACAAGTTGATGGGTTTGCGTATCGGCGCCGATGACTACATCGTCAAGCCGTTCAACCCGGCCGAGGTGGTGGCCCGTACCCAGGCGGTGCTGCGGCGCTCCGTCAACTACACATCCGGTGTCAGCGCCAGCGTGTTGCGGGTGGATGGGTTTGAGATCGATATCGAGAGCCATCAGGTCACGGTGAACATCTCGGGCAACGCCCTGCCGCTGCTGCTGACCGTCACCGAGTTCAAACTGCTGGCCCAGTTGGCCCGAGCGCCGAAACGCGTGTTCAGCCGCGCGGAATTGTTGGCGCTGTGCTCGCCGGAAAGCGACAGCCTGGAACGTACAGTCGACAGCCATATCAGCAAGTTGCGCCGCAAGATCGAAGACCTTGGGCTGCAAGGCGTGCCGGCGAGCATTCGCGGGGTGGGTTATCGGTTCGGGAGTGGCGCGTGAAACTATTCAATGGTTTGAGCCGCCAGATCATCTTGTCCATGTCGGTCGTGGTGCTGTGCGTGGTCGCCCTGGCAGTGATCGGCTCCTATGTGTTCTACGCCCTGCTTTGGACCTACTGGCCACTTCCGGACGAGCAGGTCGACGAGTGGATGCCGGCCAATGCCGAATGGGCGTGGATGGGCTTGACCACCTGCGTCAGCCTGGCCGTCGGCGCATTTGTCGCCACCAAGTTGTCGCGGCGCATCCTGATGCCATTGAACTCAGTGGCCGAGAACCTGCGCAAGCTGGCGGACGGCGATCTCGATGTGCAAGCCGTGGCCGGCGACGAGTCCATCGGTGAGGCGGCTATTTTGGTGAATGACTTCAACAGCATGGCCCAACGCTTGAAACGTATGGCACAGGAACAAGCATTCTGGAATGCAGCCATTGCCCATGAACTGCGCACGCCACTGACCATCCTGCGCGGTCGCCTGCAAGGCTTGGCCGAGGGGGTGTTCGAGCCGGACACGGCGCAGTTCTACAGCCTGCTTGGGCAGGTCGAAGGGCTGGCACGGATGATCGAGGATTTGCGCGTGGTCGGTCTGGGGGACAGCGGCTACCTGGAAGTCAACGTGCAAGACGCCGACCTCGCCGCAGGGGTTGAGGACGATGTGCGGCTGTTCGAACCCAGCCTGGCCGCTGCTGGTTTTACCCTGCAACTGGACCTGCAACGCCGCACCCTGCGCTGCGACCCTGCACGGATTCGCCAGGCCTTGCTGGCCCTGCTGGACAACGTGCGTCGGCACGCGACACCTGGCAACGTCAATGTGCACCTGAGCACGCGCGACGGCGTTCACTACCTGAGGGTACGCGACGACGGCCCTGGCATTGATGAGGATTTTGCGACGCACCTGTTCGAAGCCTTCCAGCGCGGCGAAAACTCTCGCTCACGCGCCCAGGGCGGCAGTGGCCTGGGCCTGGCGGTGGTGCGCGCGATTGCCATTGCCCATGGTGGCGCGGTGACGTGTCGAAAAATGGAAAACGGCGGAACGCTGTTCGAACTCAGTTGGAACCTTTGAGTAAACCCGGCCCGTCATGCACATCTTTTCCAGGCTGTTCAGACCCATTCAACGCTATCGATGCTTTGTCCTGTTGGACGCCGAATGTATGTGCATTGCGTTCAAAAGCTGCATCGCAGCACCTCAAAGCGGGCATTGGATAGAAGTTGACCGCATCAACTTGTCGTGGCTGGGGAAGTCCCTCCCCAGTCGTGCCCGGATAACTTAACGAGTGTGAACATGAGCCCTTCCCTGTCACTCCTTGAAGAGTCACTGCGTCTGCACACGGCCCGCCTGAAAAGGCTGCAACGGTTCTGGGTGCCGCTGCAACAGCACGCGCCAAAGTGGGTGCTGGCGCTGTGGATCATCGGCGTTTCCGTGTCGCTGGCGACCCAGTGCTGGTGCCACTGGTTCGTAACCGCGCCGCTGATCTGCGTGTTGATCGTCGCGGAAATCGTGATCGACGAGACGCAAATGACACTGCAGTTGCGCACCGATGCCGTTCGCGACGCGTTGAGAGCGGCCCGTGACAGGTTTTCATACGCCTGAGCCTCTCGCGTAAGGCGTTGGCATCGGCTCACTACTGAACGCTTCGACTTCCTGTATCAAACCTCGCGCAGCCATCATCACCAGATCACGTCCCTTGTCCGGGCTGGCCTGCGCCGGGTCTGAACCCATGCGCCCGTCCACATGGCGCGCACGGAAATCAAAGGCTTCACGGATCGGGCCCCAGGGCGCGATTTGAGGCGAGTAGTCAGCGGTTTTGATCGCCTCCGGGTAGGCCCATTGGGTCACCGCTATCTCCGACGGTGTGGCATGAATGCCGTGCCCGGTGGGGAACTGTTCCTTGGCCAGTTCACCGACACCTTCAAGGTCCCACCAATTGCATAACTTCAGCGCGAATCCCGCAGGGCGCCGGGCGAAACTTGCCTCGGCGTACAACTCGGAGAATGCGGCTTCAATGGAGGCGACATTGCCGCCATGACCATTGAGGAGCAGGATCTTTTCAAAGCCGTGGGCGACCAGCGAGTGCACCCAGTCGCCGATGGCGGCAATAAACGTCGAGGGTCGCAGCGAGATCGTGCCGGGAAAGCCGATGTGGTGCTGGGCCATGCCTATGTTGAACGTTGGCGCGATCAGGATATCGGCGCTTTTTTGCGCCTGGCACGCAATGATCTCCGGGCACATCCAATCGGTGCCCAACAAACCGGTGGGGCCGTGCTGCTCGTTGGAGCCGATCGGAATCACGATGGTGCGGCTGCGCTCAAGGAACTGGCCGATCTCGGCCCAGGTCGACAGGTATAAAAGCATGATGTTTTCCTCGTTGGTTTCAATGACTGCGGATGTAATCGCCCGTCTGCCCGGTGCGTGTTCGCGGTTTGGTCGCGATGATCACGAAGGCCGCGCACAGGAACACACAGCCCACGGCGATGAGCCCCGTGTCGAGGCTGCCGGTAGCGGTTTTGGCCCAGCCGATCATGGCCGGGCCCCAGAAACCACCGGACAGTCCGATGGTGTTGATCAAGGCAATGCCGCCCGCGGCCGCTTCGCCCTTGATGTGCTCGGAGGGCATCGCCCATAACACGGTGTAGGCCATGAACATCATGCTGATCGACAGGGTCAGCAGTGCCATCGACACCAGCAGGTTGCCGCCTGCCAGGGGATAGAGGATCAGCAGGACGGCGCCGGTGGCAGCAGGGATGGCGCAGTGCAGGCGTCGCTCGCCGAGGCGGTCCGAACGCCGTCCGATCCAATACATACCGAGTGCCGCGCCGACATAAGGCAACGCGGCGTACCAACCCAACTGCTGGGTGTCGTTGACGCCCAGGGCTTTGATGACGGCCGGCAGCCAGAAGCTCATGGCGTAGATCGAAAAGATGATGCAGAAGTACGCCGATGCCAGGACATATAGCTTGGGGTCGCGCAACACGGCACGAAATGAATGGCTGCGCGCGCTCGCAGTGCCCAGTTCGGTTTCCAGCAACTGCTTTTCGGCGGCATTCAGCCACGGCGCGTCTGCGGGCCGATCACACAGCACGACGTACATGAGCACGCCGAGAAACACACAGGGCAGGCCTTCGATCAGGAACATCCATTGCCACCCGGCCAGGCCGCCGACGCCGGCAAACGTGGTGATCAGCCACGCTGAAATCGGGCCACCCAGGATGCCGCCCATGGGCCCGGCGATAAACACGATGGCAATCGCCCGCGCCATGCGGCTCGGGCCGTACCAACGGGACAGGTAATAGATCATGCCCGGTGCAAAACCGGCTTCGAACACGCCCAGCAAAAAGCGCATGGCATAAAACGTCGGCACGTCGCGCACAAACAGCATGCAGGCGGAGGTGATGCCCCACAGCACCAGAATGCGGCTGAAGGTTTTGCGCGCGCCGATGCGCGGCAGCATCAGGGTGCTGGGCAATTCGAACAGCACGTAGCCGATGAAGAAAATCCCGGCACCGGCGCCGTACGCCGCATCGGACAAGCCCAGGTCGCTTTGCATCTGCAGCTTGGCGAAGCCGACATTGATGCGGTCCAGATAAGCGAAGACGTAGCCGATGAACAACAGCGGCAACAGCCGCCAATTGAGTTTGTGGTAGAGGGCAGCAATGGCCTCGTTGGTTGCGGGTGCCGGAGCGGTTGGCATACGTGTCTCCCATTATTCTTGTGGGTGCTGCGGGCTTGCCAATCCATGGTGCGCCGCGCCATTATCGCCAGCAAGAGCAACTAAGTTCGCGCAGTGTTGCTTTATAGGCAACGCAACCTTTACGACGGTGACCCTCATGCGAGAGATCAATCAACAACGCCTGCGCTACTTTCATGAAGTACTGATGCACGGTTCTATCCGGGGCGCGGCGGACAGCATCAACACCTCGCCGTCGGTGATCACCCGCCAGATCAAACTGCTGGAAGAAGAACTCGGCGCGAAGCTATTCGAGCGCCAGGCCCGTGGCGTACAACCGACCGAGGCGGCCGCGCACTTGCTTGAATTCTGGCGCGGTTATCGTTCACACCAGGAGAAACTCGAAGACCAGTTGCAGGCGATCAAGGGCTTGCAGCAAGGCCATGTGCGCGTGGTGATCAGTGAAGGGTATGTCGATGTGCTGGTGGACAACGTGCTCGCGCCTTTCTGCAAGCAGTACCCCAAACTGGAAGTCACGCTGGATATCCTGCCGGTGGTGGATGTGCTCAACGAAGTCGCTGAAAACCGTGCGCACATTGGCCTGGCGTACAACCCGCCGACGCACCCGCACATTGAGTTTCGCGCTGCCTCATTGCAGCCGGTGATGTTGCTGGTGCGCCCTGACCACCCATTGGCTGTGCGCGGCAGCATGGCCAGTGTGCAGGACGTGCTCGAATGCCCGCTGGTCCTCACCCCCACCACCTTCGGCATCGGGCACGCCATCACCCTGCTTGAGTATGCCGAGAAGATCCAGGTGCGCCCGATCCTGGTCAGCAATTCACTGGCGGCGCTCAAGCGTCTGGTTGCCAGTGGCGACTTTGCCTCGCTGGCCGGGGAGTTCGCGGCCTCTCGGGAGATCGAAAATGGCGAGCTGGCATCGGTGCTGATCGATCATCCCCTACTGCTGGGGGTGGAAGCCAAATTGCTGGTGAAGGCCGCACGCCCGTTGGCGGCCCCTGCCCAGGAGCTGTTGGACTGGATGCTGGCGCGTTTGCCGATGTTCAAGTCGCAGGCATAAGCAGGCTTACCGGGTGCGGGAAACCAGTTCTGGATTGAACATCCCCTCAAAACGCGCCTTGTTCGCCGCGTAATACGCCGCCACCGCCTTGTCTGCCGTGCTCTCCCGCGCCTGCATCATCAACGCTTCGAGGTCGGCCTGGGGGAGGGAGAAATGCGCAAAGAAGTACGCCACCTCGGGGTGTTCCTGGCTGAAGCCTTTGCGGGCCATGGCGTGAATCTGTTCGGCGCCGCCGAAGATCTGCTTGGGATCCTCCAGGTAGCGCAGCGACCATTTGGAGAACATCCAGTGCGGGCTCCAGGCGTTGACCAATGACCACTTGTCACGCTTGAGATTGCGGTCCATCTCGTTGAGCATGCCGCTTTCCGAAGACCCCACCAACTTGTAGCCCGTCAACTTGTAGTCCTCGATCGCCTTGACGGTGAGTGTGTACTGGCCGTTGCCGACTTCGGAGGTCAAGATCTTGCCGTCGAACTTCTCGCGGATCCCAGGCTTGTTCAGGTCCTCCACGCTGGCGACTTCTGCAACCGGCACCGAGGTGGGCACGGCCATGCCGATTCGCCCTTCATACAGCACGCCAAGGTCTTCGAGGCGGTCCTTGTACTTGTCGTAGAACGCCTTGTGGGTACTGGGTAGCCAGACCATCGGAATCAGGTCGATGTTGCCGTTGGCCAGCGCCTGGAACTGGATGCCGATGTCGGCCATCACCAACTTGACCGGTTGCTTGAGATGCTCTTGCAAGGCCGTACTGGCGAGCTTGACGGTGATTTCCGTGTCGGACCAGTTCACCCAACCGATGCGGACCGGTGGTTTTTCCTCTGCTTGGGTCACCGCCGCACTGGCTCCCAGCGCAAGGCCGAGCAGGTAGGCACAGGCTTTTTTCCGATAGTGCACATGAGCATTCATCAGGCGTCCTCCTAAGGGGTGAGGCCGATCTTAGCGATGAGTTCAGGGCCCCGCAATAAAAATGTACATGCATGTCGACCATTATTGACACCTATGTACATTTATCCTAATTTCAGATCGCCGAGCCTGATGATGCCCACTACGGAGCACAAAATAATGTCCAGCGATCCCCTGCTGCAGCCTTACAAAATCAAGCACCTGACCCTGCGCAATCGGATCATGACCACGGCCCACGAACCGGCCTACCCGGTGGACGGCATGCCGCAGGCGTTATACCGCGCCTACCACGTCGAACGTGCCAAGGCGGGCGTGGCCTTGACCATGACCGCAGGTTCCGCCGCCGTATCACGGGACAGTCCGCCGGTGTTCAACAACGTGCTGGCGTACAAAGATGAGGTGGTCGGCTGGTTGAAGGACCTGACCGATGAGTGCCACGAACACGGCGCGGCGGTGATGATTCAGCTAACGCACCTGGGCCGTCGTACACGCTGGGACAAGGCCGACTGGCTGCCGGTGGTCTCGCCCTCGCACCGCCGCGAGGCGTCACACCGCTCCTTCCCGAAGAAGCTGGAAGACTGGGACATCGAGCGGATCATCAAGGACTACGTCGACGCCGCCGAGCGTATGAAAGCGGCCGGATTGGATGGCCTGGAACTGCAAGCCTACGGTCATTTGATGGACCAGTTCTGGTCGCCACTGACCAACGAGCTAGAGGGCCCTTACGGTGGTTCCCTGGAAAACCGCATGCGCTTTACCTTCGACGTCCTGCGCGGCATTCGCCAGCGCGTCGGTGAAGACTTTCTACTGGGCGTGCGCTACACCGGTGACGAAGCGCTGCCGGGCGGGTTCACCGCCAACGAAGGCCTGCAGGTGTCGCACATGCTCAAGGACAGCGGGCTGGTGGACTTCCTCAACGTGGTACGCGGGCACATCGATACGGACGCGGGCCTGACCGACGTGATTCCGATCCAGGGCATGCGCAACTCGCCGCACCTGGAGTTTGCCGGCGAGATCCGCGCGTCCACCGGATTCCCCACCTTCCACGCGGCGAAAATCCCGGACGTCGCCACCGCACGCTACGCCATCGCATCGGGCAAGGTGGACATGGTCGGCATGACCCGCGCCCATATGACCGACCCACATATCGTGCGCAAGATCATCGAGCGGCGCGAAGAGGATATCCGGCCCTGTGTCGGCGCCAACTACTGCCTGGACCGCATCTACCAGGGTGGCGCTGCCTACTGTATCCACAACGCGGCGACCGGCCGGGAAACCAGCATGCCCCACGACATTCCCAAGGCGGCCGTAAAGCGCAAAGTGCTGGTTATCGGCACGGGCCCGGCCGGGCTGGAAGCCGCAAGGGTTGCCGGCGAGCGCGGTCATGAGGTGACAGTACTGGAAGCGGCAGACCGGCCCGGCGGGCAAATCCGCCTGACTGCCCTGAGCGAGCGGCGTCGCGAAATGATCGGCATCATCGACTGGCGCATGGCCCAGTGCGAACGCCTTGGAGTGACATTCCACTTCAATACCTGGGCCGAGGCCGAGACGGTGCTGGCCCATGAGCCGGACGTGGTAATCGTCGCCACCGGCGGCATGCCCCATACCGAGGTGCTCGCCGAGGGCAATGAACTGGTGGTGTCGACCTGGGACATCATTTCCGGCGACGTCAAACCGGGGCGTCATGTGTTGATCTTCGACGATGCCGGCGACCATGCCGCGCTGCAAGCCGCCGAGGTGATTGCGCAAAGCGGCGCGAGCGTCGAAATCGTCACCCCGGACCGCGCGTTCGCCCCGGAAGTCATGGCCATGAACCTGGTGCCCTACATGCGCAGCCTGCAGGACCTGGACGTGATCTTTACCGTGACCTATCGGGTCGAGTCGGTGGAGAAACGCGACGGTCGGCTGGTCGCCCGTTTTGGCAGTGACTACGGCACGGTGCACAAACAGCGGGTGGTCGACCAGGTGGTGATCAACCATGGCACGGTTCCGCTGGACGACCTGTACTTCGACCTGCGCGCGCACTCCAGCAACGGCGGCGCGGTCGAGCAGCACGATTTGATTGCCGGCAACGTGCAGAATATCGTGACCCACGCCGAGGGCCGCTTCCAGTTGTTCCGGATCGGCGATGCGGTGGCCGCACGCAATACCCATGCGGCGATCTACGATGCGTTGCGCTTGGTCAAGGACCTCTAAAAAAGCTCAAATACGCCCGGTGCGGTTTCGGCGTAGCCAAATGCCCCATAGAAGCGGTCCAGTTCACGCCGCTTCAACGCCTTGCCGGTGAACACGCTGACATACTGGGGAATACGCCGGAACCGCACCACCACATCCTCGGTGGTGTTCATCGAGATATAGCCGATCTGCGTCAGGTAGATGGTCCGGGCACGCACATCGGCCGCCTCTTCATCGTAGCCAAAACGCCGGAACATACCGGTCAGCGCGTTGATACGGGTGTCATCGGCCAACGCGATTTCTGCCGAGACGTCCGCCGATTGCATCGCCCAACTGCGTACGGCAAATTCGAATTGCGAGTCGAACAATTCCGGGTTCAACCAGCACTCGAAGACGTTGAGGATGGCTTCGGAAATACTCTCGGCATAACGTTCGCACTGGTGCACCAGGTTGCCGGTGTTCTTGTCGCGCCAGCGGGTCAGCAAGGCGGCGAGCAATTGCTCGCGGTCCTCATAGAACCAATAGAAACTGGTACGCGACAAGCCCAATTGCTTGGCCAGTGGCATGACGCGTACGGCGTCGATGCCGGACTCTTTCAAGGCGGCGTAAGCAGCGTCCAGCCACACGTCGACCGAGCCTCGCCAGCCGGTGTCCTGGGCCTTGCCTCGCGGTTTTGCGGTGTGCGACATCCGGGGGTTACCTTTGCCAGGGAATTGCACGCCACTCTACACCGCAAGACGTGCAGCGCACAGGGAATGTACATCGACGTACATTTCCTGTACGCCCTGCCCGACCCATCGCTTGGGCAGTTTGAAGGCTCAACGCCCCCAACCTTGCACTAACTTGAACGATTCTGCGCTTTTACCTCTCCATTAAGCAGGACCCCAGACACAAGAACGGCTTGTGTCAGTTCTTGTGCGAGCTACGAACCCGGCACCCTAGGCGCCCTTCACCGCGCTCGCCTACGACGACCTTGAGGTAAAGGCCATGGCCGCGAACACGCGTGAAGCATCGACACCCTTCGTCCCGGACGAACTCGCCAGGAATGCCGAACTGTTCTACGAAGCAGATCGATTGGAGAAAGCCGCCTACGACATCATTGACACTAGCCTGGCGGATGCCGATGCCTGGCTGCGTTTTTCTGAAGCCAAGCGGGTGGCCGAGACGAAACGCGCTGAAGCGTACCAAGACCTGCTGCGCATCCGGCGCACTACAGTGGGGTCGAGGCCCCGGCAAGGACAGTGCTGCGACAGGTGATGTGCGCCTGCGCGATGCAGACCTGAAAGAGTAGCCAGCTACGGAAAACCCGACGTTACTTGCCGGGATGCCGCGCGCCGCAACAATTGAACCCTGTGACAGGGGCGCCGGTCATACAGCGGCTGGGAGCCCCTCTAACTCGTCTATGGAAACAGCAGTGAAAAACCTGACTCGTGCAGAACTGGAGGCGCAAGTCCTGCATTTGCGTGCCCTGCTGGAAGGCGCAGGCCTTGATCCGCTGTCAGGTTCACCTGGCAATGGCACGGCGCAGCGCTCTGTGGATGAAACGCAAGCGTGCTACCGCCAGGCGGTGCTCGACCTGTCCAGCATGCGCGTTGAGCACACCGCACTGCGTCAGAGCGAAGAACGCTTTCGCACAATCCTGGAGACGGTCGAGTCGGCGTTCGCCATCGTCAAGGTCAAGTTTGACGCCGATGACCGACCGATCGACTACCGCTTCGTCGAAGCCAACCCGGCCTTCGAGCATCAAGCCGGGGTCGACCTGCGTGGCAAGTGGGTCACCGAATTCGCGCCGGACCTGGAACAGTTCTGGTTCGAGACCTACGGGCACGTGGCCAAGACCGGTGAGCCGGCAACCTTCGAAAGCTATGCCGAAGCATTCAAGCGCTGGTTCGATGTACGCGCGGTGCGCGTTGGTGATCCGGCTGACCGGCAAATCGCAATTATCTTCAGCGACGTCACCGAACGCCGCAACGCCGAGGAGCGCCTGCGCATCAGCGAGGCAGTGGCGCGGCAAAACGTGGAGCGTGTACAACTGGCGCTGGCTGCCGGCGCAATCATCGGCACCTGGCACTGGGACATTCCCAGCGACCGCTTCAGCATCGATGAAGCCTTCGCCCGCGCCTTTGGCGTGGACCCGGTCTTGGGCCATGAGGGCCTTAGCCTCGCGCAGGTGATGACCTCGGTACACCCGGAAGACCGGGAGGGACTGACCACCGCCATCCATGCTGCGATTGCCCGGGGTGGCGCCTATGCCCACCAGTACCGCGTGCGTCGCGATGACGGTCGATATTATTGGATCGAAGCCAATGGGCGCGTTGACCTTGCCGAAGATGGCACACCGTTGACGCTGCCGGGCGTGGTCATCGATGTGGAGAGTCGCCGCTCTGTCGAGGCTGAGCGCGACCGTGCGACTGCCGCACTGCGCGCCCTGAATGAAACCCTGGAACAACGCGTGGCCGAGCGCACCGTCGAATTGATCCAGGCCGAAGAAAAACTGCGCCAGTCACAGAAAATGGAAGCCGTGGGCCAATTGACCGGCGGCCTCGCCCATGACTTCAACAACCTGCTCGCAGGTATCTCCGGGGCGTTGGAACTTACCGGGCTGCGCATCGCACAAGGGCGCTGGCAAGAAGTGGACAAGTACATCAGCACCGCACAGGGTGCGGCCAAGCGTGCGGCGGCGTTGACCCATCGTCTGCTGGCGTTCTCGCGCCGGCAGACCCTGGACCCACGGCCAACCGATGTGAACGTGCTGATGGAAGGCATGGGCGAACTTATCCAGCGTACGGTAGGCCCCAGCATCACGGTCGACACCCTCGGTGCCAGCGGCGTATGGCCGACACTGGTGGATGCCAGCCAGTTGGAAAACGCCCTGCTGAACCTGTGCATCAACGCTCGGGACGCCATGCCCCACGGCGGGCGTATCCGCATTGAAACCGCCAATGTATGCGTGGATGCTGCCACCGCCAGCGCCCACGACTTGACCGAAGGGGAATACCTGACGCTGACAGTCAGCGACACCGGTACGGGCATGACGCCCGAAATCATGGCCAAGGCGTTCGATCCGTTCTTTACCACCAAGCCCATCGGCCAGGGTACCGGCCTGGGGCTGTCGATGATTTACGGGTTCGCCAAGCAATCCGGCGGGCAGGCACGGATTGCATCGCAGGTCGGGCGCGGCACGGCGATCAGCCTTTACCTGCCGCGCTACCAGGGGCAGGCCATCGAGGCCGATCCTGAACTGGACAGTACCAGCGCCACCCCGGCCGAGCGCGGCGAGACCATCCTGATCGTGGACGATGAACCCAGTGTGCGCACCCTGCTGATGGATGTACTGGGCGGACTCGATTACAGCCTGATCGAAGCGAGCGACAGCATTACCGGCCTCAAGATCCTGCGCTCCGACGTGCATATCGACCTGCTGATCACCGATGTCGGCCTGCCCGGCGGCATGAACGGTCGACAGATGGCCGATGCTGGCCGAGAAGTACGGCCGGCGCTGAAAACCCTGTTCATCACCGGCTATGCCGAAAGCACCATCATCGGCGACAACAGCCTCGGGCCGGGGATGCAAGTGCTGACCAAGCCGTTTGCGATAGACACCTTGACGGCGCGAGTGCGGGAGTTGATCGAGTCGTAGCTATCAAGTGAAGGCGGTGAAGGGCAACCCTCAATTCATCGCGCAAAGACAGCCGTTGATTGATGATTGCGCCTCACACCCGTATTGCCGGCCGGCGTATTTATCCGCCCCTCGACACCCATTCAGCCGCCTTGAATCGGTCACGTGTGTAAGCCATTCGAGCCTCTGGACACAAAGAATGCCCGGACACTTGTGGGATAGATATCAACGCCGCCGGTAACTTTTCTGTCCGGAGGGCGTGAGGCAGTACACCCCACCCCGCGGGCCGGTGCAGTAAGTACCACTGCCGCAGCCGCAGCTGCCCGTACGACCTTGCAGCGGTTGCAACGCGGGCCGTGACTGCTGATTACCGGTGTAGGCCAGACAACTTCTTTTCGAGGCACTGATGGAGCCGTCGTTGCACAGGAATACGTCCCCATCACAACCGGCAATCCCACCCTTGCGACCTGAGCAAGGCGTATTGGCAGCCAGGCTGATCGTGCTCGACAGCATCAGGACAACGCCCAGCATGATCATCCGGTGATGAGAACGAGACATTACGTACCCTCAAACGATAGCGAAGACGCAATCAAGCACAGGGTTTCCTGCCGCAGATCCAATTCAGGTGTGACGTGCGTGGCGTGTCTTGAGGAGGAAAAACCAAGGGTGATTTGATCTCCATCTCACCCGAGCTGTCAGTCAATGGCGCCGAGTCGCCCATGGTGATTCGCGCCGCGGCCTTCATGATCCACTGATCCACATTGGCATCGCCCGAGCCCTTGACCATCGTCACCTGGGGCAGGCCACTGTCCGACTTGAAGCGATACGCCAACGTCACGGTCTTGGCTGCACCCGAGGCATTGACGGCCTCGAATACTTCCCCTACCGCCAGACGTCGCGTCTGCAAACTGACGAAACCTTTCATCCACAGTTGCTGATAACGCTGGGCCTGGCTTTCATTGAGCGGCTGCCCTGCTCTACGCAGACGGTTCATCGCCTCCCAGGCGTCATCGCGGCAGCGTTCGACCGCATCCAGATACAGCGCCAGCGCACCCGGCAAATCCTGCGGGCCACCCTTGCCCTCCTCCATGAGTCGCCCCAGTTGCAACACGGCGTTCTTGCCCGAGAGGCGGTAAAACTCACGAGCCTTGACATAGTCCACCGGCTCACCCTCACCGCGCTCGGCCATCTGCCCCAAGAGCACATTCACAGTCGGGTCAAGCTGGGCGGCCTCGACGAATAGCGCATGGGCCTGGCCGAAGTCTTGATCGACGCCGTAGCCGCCTTCCTGATACAACTTGCCCAGCATGGCCTTGCACGTGGCATTTCCATAACCCGCGTAGCGTTCGATATACCGCAGATTATCTCGCTCAAACGGCTTCTGGCCGGCGATCCACATACAGCGAAGGCCAACGAGTGGAGCGTTGTAGTCGGCGGGTCGGGTCAGGCTCTGGCAGCCCGTGATAGAGATCAACAGCAGTAGAAAAGTAAGCGTCTTGAACATGGCATCCATGCGTCCACTGAGAAACACGTGAAATCATTATGCCACTGATCAAGTCGACGGGGTCGGCTTGACGTTTACCGAAAGCACCACGGCCCGTGTATCGCTGGTGCTCAAGGCGGACGCGTGTTCGCGGAGCAACTCGGTATAAATGATACTTGTCGCAGGCCGGCACGAACGGCGGTGGGGTTTTCGCTTCGCCGAGCCCATAAACCGTGTGCCGCCCCTCCCGGAGACGCGACGCCAGTCGAGTGAAATCACTGTCGCTGGATACCAGGAGGTTTAAGCACGGAGCCCAACACCAGGCGCGAGCTGAAGGTCCCTGTAGAAAAGCCAAATTACAGGCAAAAAAAAGCCACTCTATTGAGTGGCTTTTTCTTTGTGTTTGGAGCGGGAAACGAGACTCGAACTCGCGACCCCGACCTTGGCAAGGTCGTGCTCTACCAACTGAGCTATTCCCGCGTCTTGGTGATGCGCATTCTATAGAATTATCAGAAGCGGTCAACCCTTTGATTCAAAAAAGTTTTATTTCTTTTCAACAGTGGTGCGCAGATGTGGCCAGGCAGCACGCAAATACTGGAGCATGGACCACAGGGTCAGGCCGGCCGCGACGAGCAGCAAGGCGTAGCCCAGCAGGACCCAGAAGGTGAAGTGCGACGGGTTGGCTAGCAGGATGACCAGCGCAAGCATCTGCGCAGCAGTTTTCCATTTGCCCATGTTGGAAACGGCCACGTGGGCGCGAGCGCCGATTTCAGCCATCCATTCGCGCAAGGCGGAAACGACGATCTCACGGCCGATGATCACGGCGGCAGGCAGGGTCAGCCACAGGTTGCCGTGTTCTTGCACCAGCAACACCAGGGCGACGGCCACCATGAGCTTGTCAGCCACCGGGTCCAGGAACGCGCCAAACGGCGTGCTCTGCTCCAGGCGCCGGGCCAGATAACCGTCGAGCCAGTCGGTGGCGGCCGCGAAGGCGAACACGGAACTGGAGGCCGCATAGCTCCATTCGTACGGCAAATAGAACAACAGAATGAAAATCGGAATAAGCAGGACGCGTAGAACGGTGATCAGATTAGGGATATTCATCGGCACAACTGGCTACGAGGTGGAAAGGCATTCTATTCGCTATGCAGATTCGCATAAATCAACTCAGCGAGCTTTTTACTGATACCGGGTGCTTTGGCTATTTCGTCAATGCTGGCACGGGATAGCTCTTGCAAGCCACCAAAATGTTTAAGCAAGTCGCGTCGCCGTGTCGGCCCGACGCCCGCCACCCCTTCCAGGGTTGAGGTTCGCCGGGTTTTGCCACGCCGGGCGCGGTGACCGGTAATGGCGAAACGGTGGGCTTCGTCACGGATCTGTTGAATCAGGTGCAGCGCAGGTGAGTCGCCCTTCAAGGTGAACTCATGGGCGGCATCATTCAAGTACAACGTCTCGAAACCGGCTTTGCGCGTGGCGCCCTTGGCCACGCCGAGCAGGATCAGGTCGGGCACTGCCAGTTCGTTGAGCACGTCACGCGCCATCGACAACTGGCCCTTGCCACCGTCCACCAGCAGGATATCCGGGAGTTTGCCCTCGCCGTCCTTAAGCTTGCTGAAACGCCGGGTCAGGGCCTGGTGCATGGCCGCGTAGTCATCGCCGGCAGTGACGCCTTCGATGTTGTAGCGCCGGTAATCGGATTTGATCGGCCCTTCCGGACCAAACACCACGCACGACGCCACGGTGGCCTCGCCGCTGGAGTGACTGATGTCGTAGCACTCCAGGCGCTGCGGCGGTTCGTCCAGGTTGAGGACTTCGGCCAGGGCATCGAAGCGTGCGGCGACGTGCTGTCGATTGGCCAGACGCGCACTCAGGGCCTGTTCGGCGTTGGTCACCGCCAGTTGCTGCCAGCGCGCGCGGGTGCCACGCACGCGGTGGCTGATGTCCAGCTCACGGCCGCGCAGTTCGTGGATCGCCTCGATCAGCGTGGGGAAGTCTTCATGCACCACGTTGACGATCAGCTCCGACGGCAAATCGCGCTCGGGGCTGCTGACGTAGTACTGCCCAAGGAAGGCCGCCATGACTTCGGCCACGTCCTCGTCGATACCGGTCTGTGGGAAAAAGTTCTTGCTGCCCAGTACCCGACCACCCCGCACGCTGATGAGGTGCACGCAGGCGCCGCCTGGGTTGACGAAGGCCGCGATCACATCGACGTCGCCGGTGCCGCCCTCCATGCTCTGCTGGTCCTGGACGCGGCGTAGCAGTGAGATCTGGTCACGTAGCTCGGCGGCGCGCTCGAAGTCCAGGGTGCTGGCGGCCTGCTCCATGGCACCGGACAGTTCATCGGTGAGGGCATTGCTCCGCCCTTCCAGAAACATCACCGAGTGGCGCACATCCTCGGCGTACTCGGCCGGCTCGACCAAGCCCACGCAAGGCGCCTTGCAGCGCTTGATCTGATACTGCAGGCACGGCCGGGTGCGGTTCTTGTAGAAACTGTCTTCGCACTGGCGCACAAAAAAGGTCTTTTGCAGCAGGCTCAGGCTCTCACGGATCGCGCCGGCACTCGGGTACGGGCCGAAATACTTGCCCTTCTGCTTCTTCGCGCCACGGTGAATGCTCAGCCGTGGGAAGTTGCCGTCGGATAAAAACACGTAGGGGTAGGATTTATCGTCGCGCAGCAGGATGTTGTAGGGCGGGCGCCACTCCTTGATCAACGTCTGCTCAAGCAGCAGCGCCTCGGTTTCATTCGCGGTGATGGTGGTTTCGACCTGGGCGATGCGCGCCACCAGCGCGGCGGTTTTCGGCGCGAGACCGCTCTTGCGAAAGTAGCTCGCCAGGCGGTTCTTCAGGTTCTTGGCTTTGCCGACATACAGCAGGCGCGCCTCGCTGTCGAACATGCGGTACACGCCGGGGCGGCCACTGCAGGTTGAGAGAAAGGCACTTGGATCAAACGGTGTGCTCATGTCAGGCGCTGGCGTCCACCATGCCGTGGCGCACCGCGAGCAGGGTCAATTCAACATCACTGCTGATGGCGAGCTTCTCGAAAATGCGATAGCGGTAGGTGTTGACGGTTTTGGGCGATAGGCACAATTTATCGGAGATGGTCTGCACCTTCTGGCAACCGACGATCATCAACGCGATCTGGATTTCCCGCTCCGACAGCACATCGAACGGTGAGTCGCTGACGGGTTGGAAGGATTTGATCGCCAATTGCTGGGCAATCTGCGGGCTTATGTAGCGCTGGCCGGCAAACACCAGGCGAATGGCTTGCACCATCTCCGCCAAGCCCGCGCCCTTGGTCAGGTAACCCGCCGCTCCCGCCTGCAACAAGCGCGTCGGGAACGGGTCTTCTTCACACACAGTTACCACCACGACTTTGATGTCCGGATGGCTGCGCAACAATTTGGTCGTGGCGCCAAGACCGCCGATACCAGGCATCTTGACGTCCATCAGCACCACATCGGGTTTCAACTCCCGGGCCTTGATCAGGGACTCTTCCCCGGACTCGGCCTGGCCGACTACTTGCAGGCCATCGATGTCAGCCAGCATTCGTGTAATGCCTGTACGAACGAGATCATGGTCATCGACTACTAGCACCCTAATCAAGCAGACACCTCGCGATATGGTCTTATAGGTTGCTGAACACCTTAGCAAAAAACCAAGGCGCAGACCTAGCTGCAAGCGTCATATATATAGAGTTTGAACACACAGTAGCCATCCACCGAGTGGCGAACGGCTCTATTTGCTGGTCAATAGGTCAGGAATTCCGGGGCTGCGGCTTGATTTTTCTACTCTGCAAAATGGAGTGCTCGGCCAGGGTTGCCGTCAAGCGGCGTATAGCAGCCTGGTCTTCCTTGAACATTACGCGGTAGTCACCCAGTACCTTTTCTTCAATCTGGCTGAGGTTTTTCAGTTGAATCGGCGTAATCACGCCGGTCAGCACGTACAACACATCCACGCCTCTCTCGGCAACATGCGACAAGTAGTCGGCCTTGGGCACGCGCCCTCCACTTTCGTATTTGCCTTGTGCGTTGGCTTCAACGCCGCCTATTTCACCAAAGACTTTTTGCGACAGGCCAAGTCGCTCTCTTTCTTGCCTCAAACGCGAACCGATTCCACTCATTTGAATGCATGCTCCTATTTGGCACACCTCAAGAGGTGACACGCTCATCTCTTTATTAAACGAACTTGAACGGCTTTAAACTACGCCCGGAATCCGTAATGCTGCATAAGCCAATCCGGCAACCACCTATCAAGTGCTCGCTGGGCGCAAAAAGGGACGGCGTGGAGAAGCCCATAAGGTAGCGGTCCTTTTGGGCATGAAAGAAGGAATCATCCTTTATTAAGGCAGATGGCCAAAACAACGATCAGGAAGTCGTCTCCAGAAGCCAGTATGCGCCTATTAGGATTGACTGCATGATTTAGCGGGATGGGCAGACACGCTCCATACGCCAGAAGCAGTCCTCCTCACCGACAATGCTCAACCCCCTACGCTGATAGAGCCGCCTGGCCGGGTTGGTCTTGAATACCGTCAAACGCAACAAACCCAACGCCTGCGCCTTGAGCGCCATCTGCTCCAGCACCCAACTGCCCGCACCCAATCTGCGACACGTTTCGAGCATATGCAGCTCTCGGATGTAGAGCGCGCGGCTGTCGCGGCTCAGGCTGACAAAGCCCATCACCCCGTCGTCATTGCAGATCAGCCAGTTTTCACGGCCAGCCCAGGCGACGTCAAAACCATCGTTGGACCACATCAGCCCGTATTGCCGGTAGTAATGGCTCATAGCCTCAAAGGTCAGGGTGCGTGCGAACGGCAGGTCAAGGTCCGTGGCTGCGCGTAAGTGAAATGCCATCTGTCCGTATCCATCCCAATTAGAGTGTCCACAGCATATCGGCACTCACCCCATAGTCGTAAGTAGCCCATGACAATAGAAATTTCTGATTGAAACTACCGGTGTGCGTCAAGTAAGCTCTGCCAATCATTTGGAGACACACCATGTTGCAACTCACCCACACTCAGGTCTGCCCTGCTACCAGCGCCCCGCGCGCGGTATCGGCTACCCGTGTGAACGGTTCGAGCGCAGCAGTAAGCTTTTATTTTGGGTATTGGTTTAGCCACTGGCGCGCCTGATACCTGAAATCGGCGCCCACTACTCAAGGGGTCGCCTACCAGAGAAATCTAAACCCCCGGTCGGCTCCCCGACCGGGGGTTTTGTTTTTTCAGGCCTCTATTAATTTCGCAGAACACTTAAAGGACACACGACATGAACTACGCCACCTATTACCGCTACGACACCTCCACCGCATGGCGATTTAGCCAGCTCCGCTCGGGACAGCCTGCCGCCTCCGATCGGTCACCTCTTGGTGGCAAGCCAACACACGTAGCCAATACGGCCAATTGTCGAACACCCCAGTAGGGCAGAGCGCGCGGGAACAGCCCGCCGCTTGCCCAGGAAGCCTTGAATATGAACTCCGCCACCGCCGCTCTGCCGATTTCTGCACTGACCAGCGCCAATGAAGCCCTGACCCAGCGCCTGCCCAGCTCCCTTGAGCTCAAGCACCAACTGCCCCTCAGCCCGTTCCTCACCGAACAAGTCCACGCCCATCGCCACGCCGTGCGCGCCATCCTCAATGGCGAAGATTCGCGTTTGCTGGTGATTGTCGGCCCGTGCTCGATCCACGACCCTGAGTCGGCCATGGAATACGCGCGCAACCTAAAGAAGCTCGCGCTCGAAGTCAGCGACCAGATGCTGCTGGTGATTCGCGCCTACGTCGAAAAACCGCGCACCACTATTGGTTGGAAAGGCCTGGCCTACGACCCACACCTGGACGGCAGCGATGACATGGCCGCCGGCCTCACGCTGTCCCGCCAGTTGATGCGTGAAATGCTGCGCCTGGGCTTGCCGGTCGCCACGGAGCTGCTGCAACCCATGGCCGCCGGCTACTTCGATGACCTGCTCAGCTGGGTCGCGATTGGCGCGCGCACCACTGAATCGCAGATCCACCGCGAGATGGCCAGCGGCCTGGGCATGCCCGTGGGTTTCAAGAACGGCACCGACGGTGGCGTCGCAATTGCCTGTGACGCGATGCGCTCGGCGTCCCACCCGCACCGTCACTTCGGCGTCGACAGCCAGGGCCACCCGGCGATCATCCAGACCCCAGGCAACCCTGACACTCACTTGGTGCTGCGCGGAGGTCACCGTGGGCCGAACTACGATGCGCAAAGCGTGGCACAGGTGAAGCACGATCTGGCCAAGTCCAAGGTGGCGGCGCGCATCATGGTCGATTGCAGTCACGCCAATAGCGGCAAGGACCCGTTGCGCCAACCGGCGGTGTTCAACGAGGTGCTGGACCAGCGCCTGCGGGGCGACACCTCGCTGATCGGCATGATGCTCGAAAGCCATCTGTTCGAAGGCTGCCAGCCGCTGAGCGCGTCGATGAAATACGGCGTATCGGTGACCGATGGTTGCCTGGGCTGGAATGGCACCGAGCAGTTGTTGCGCAGTGCGGCCGAAAGGTTGCGGGAACAACGCAAGACCGACTGACATTTAAACGGTAATCCGCTCAGGATAGGGGGTATAGCGCCTCATCGAACTGCGCCAGCTTCGGAAACTCCAAGGGCTGTTCATCCGCCAGCCCTTGCAACCGCTGCTCATACGCCACCAGGAAATCCTGCCGCGCTTCAGCGCTGATGTACGGCACATGCCACGCCACAAACGGGGCCAGCACGTCATAGCCCACATACGCCAACGTCCCGCGCAGAATCGGCCGCAGCATATCCTCCAGCGGCCCATGAATCGCGCCCTCACCGAACATATGCTCGCGCCCGCCCAGGGTCACCGTGATCATCGCCCGTTTACCCGCCAGCCCGCCCTGATCATAAAAGCGCTTGCCGCCGTAACACACCCCCGACACCAGCACCCGGTCGATCCAGCCCTTGAGCATCGCCGGCGCCGAGAACCAGAAGATCGGAAAGTTGAGGATCAACAGGTCAGCCCACAGCAGCTTGTCCAACTCGCCCTGGATATCTGCGGCGATTGACTGCTTCTTCACCCCCAGGCGCTGCTCCAGGGCGTATACCAGGTAATCCGGATTTTCCCGCGAGGAAAAGTCCGCCGCCGACGCCACCGGGTTCCACCGCATGGCGTACAAATCGCTGACCTTTACCGCATGCCCCAGGCCCTCCAGCGTGGCGACCGCCCGATCGCGCAAGGCCGCGGTGAATGACTGCGGTTCAGGATGGGCGTGAACAATCAAAACCTTCATGGGATGTCCTCAAACAGTGTGCGCCGCCCGTTGGGCCAGCAGATGATCGAGCCAGTCGGGGTCCCCCCCCTGATCTTGTCTCTCCAAAGGTCAACAGGCACAGGCATGTTTCAACTCGATCAAGGTCACGCCATTGCGTTTGAAAGCGTTGCGCAGGTCCGTCTGCAATTCATCCAGGTTGCGGGGCTGGTTCACGGTGCAGCCGAACGCCTGAGCGAACAGCGCGAAATCCGGGTTGCGGGGCAGCACGCCGATGGGCGCGATATCGAGGCTCAGCATGTCGTCACGAATCTGGCCAAGGGCGTCGTTGTTCCACAACAGCACCACCAACGGGCTGTCCAGTTCTTCCACGGCGGTGGCCAATTCCTGGGCGGTATAGAGGAAACCACCGTCGCCTACCAACACCAGGCCCGGCCGTTGTGGCGCGCCAAACTTGGCGCCGATGCCGGCAGGCAGGCCGTAGCCCAGGGTGCCGTAGCCGGTAGGATGCAACCAGCTGCGCGGCGCACGGCTGCGGTAGGCGTAATTGCCGGTGTAGGCCAACTGGGTCATGTCACTGCTGATGAACGCATTGGCCGGCAATTCGGCTTCAATACGGTCGAGAATGGCTTGGTGGATGGACTGCAACGGGCCGTGCCCCGATTCGATCGCGTGCAGCAACGCCGCCACTGTCGAGATGGCGGCTTCAGCGTTGCGCGCGGTGGTCGGCAGGCGTTCCAGCAAGGCCAGCACGGTCTGCTGCGCATCGCCTTTAAGCGCCACGGCACAGGGGTAGAAATCATTGAACTTGCGCGCGTCGATATCCACCCGCAGTAGCTCGCCGCCGAGAGGCAAACGCTCACACCAATAGTCGGTATCGGCCATTTCCGTGCCCACCGCCAGCACCACATCCGCCTCACTGATCAGTTGCCACCCGGGTTCGACGCAGAGGGTGGAACCGGCATTCAGCGGGTCATTGACAGGCAGTAAACCCTTACCGGCCACGCTGGTGAAGAACGGCGCCGCCAACTGCGTGCTCAAGCGCTGCAATGCCTCGCCAGCCGCCAACGCACCGCCTCCGGCGATGATCATTGGGCGTTTGGCTGCCGCGAGTTTGGCCGCGCCCTGATCCAGGGCTTTGGCCGGCGGCAAACCGCGATCTGGCCGGCGTACGACCTCGTTGCTCCAATCGCGCTGGATTGGCGCGGCCAACACGTCCAGCGGCACCGAGATATGCACCGGGCGGGGTCGCTCGCTGTCGAAGATGGCGTAGGCACGGGCGACCAGTTCAGGCAAGTCCTCAGCGCTCAGAGCGACCGCCGAAAACGCGGTGATCGGCGCCGTGATCGCGCGCTGGTCCTGGGTCTCATGCAGGATGCCCCAGCCCTTGCCGAGGCTGACGGTGCTGTTGACGCTGGAAATCACCAGCATCGGAATCGAATCGGCATAGGCCTGGCCAATAGCGGTGGCGGCATTGGTCACGCCGGGGCCGGTGATCACAAAACACACCCCCGGCTTGCCGCTGACCCGCGCGTAGCCATCAGCCATAAAGCCGGCACCTTGCTCATGGCGCGTCAGCACATGGCGAATGCCGCTACCGGGCAGGCCGCGATACAGCTCCAGGGTGTGCACACCGGGAATGCCGAATACCGTGTCGACGCCATAGTTGGCCAGCAGTCGCACCAGGGCCTGGCCACCGGTCATCGCTTTATCGTACATGTTCATCTCCTAGACGGATCAACGCATCGACCGCCGTGGCGCCCTGGGCATTGACCAACAATGGGTTCACATCCAGCTCCAGCAACTGCCCGGCATTGGCGCAGGCGTAGTCGGCCACGGCACGAATGGCCGTCACCAGGGCGTCCAGATCCGCCACTTCACGCCCGCGAAAACCTTGCAGCAATGCTGCGCTGCGCAGGCTGAGCAAGGCGTTGCGGATGGCACTGTCGGTGGTCGGCAACAACAGGCTGCGGCTGTCCTTGAGCAACTCCACCAGGATGCCGCCGGCGCCGATGACCAGGGCCAGGCCAAAGTCGTTTTCGCGTTTGATGCCCACGATCAACTCCGCCAACGGCGGTGTAGCCATCGACTCCAGCAGCAATTGATCGAAGACGACATGCGGTGCATAAGCCGAGATGTGCGCGCGCATCTGCTCAAGTGCAGCGGTCAGGGCCCTGCCGTTTTGCAGGTTCAGCACCACGGCACCGGCCTCGGTTTTATGCGGCAACTGCGCGCTGACCGCCTTGAGCACCAGGGGATAGCCCAGCATTTCTGCATCGCTGACCGCCCTGCCCGGCGTACTCAATACGCCGGCCGGTGTCGTAAGGCCGAATGCACGCAAGGCTTGCTTGGAGGCCCATTCGTCCAAGGCCTCGCCTCTGTCATCCAGGGCTTTTGGGCACAACGGTTCGAGGATCGATTCTCCTCGCTCCAGCAACACGCGGCGGTTGCGCGGGTAGTCGGCAATCCGCCCCCAAGCGGCCAATGCATCCTCTACGCCTTGCAGCGCAGCAATTCCCTGAGCATGCAGGCGCTCGCGGGCATGGGGCGGCAACAGTTCGGGAAGTGCCGAAGTGACGAACCCGGTCTTGCCATGGCGACCGAGCGCGGCGCAGAACAGCTCCAGCAACAGGTCGCACTCCTTGCGCTCACCCGTGAATTCGGCCGGGTAATCCAGCACCAGCATGGCGGCGTCGGCGGCGGTTCGCAGCACGGTGTCGAGCATCGCGTCGAGGGCATCACGGTCGCCCCAGATGGCGGTGGTGAAATCCAGCGGATTGACCAGGTTGGCGTAACTGGGCAGCACCTGGGCCAGTTCAGCACGTTGGTCGTCGTCCAGTGTCGGCAAGGCCAGGTGATTGCGTTCGGCGTAGTCGGCAATCAGCCCCGCATCGCCACCAGAACAGGCCAGTGCAATCAAGCGATTCCCCTCCGGAAGATTGCCGCACGCGGCGGCCTTCAGGGTTTCGACAAAACTCACGGGGCCGCTGACGCGGATCACGCCCAGGCGCGCAAACAAGCTGTCGTACAGCGCGTCGGAGCCCGACAGCGAACTGGTGTGACTCAAGGCCAGTTCCGCACCGATCTGCGACACGCCGGTTTTCAGCGCAATGATCGGAATGCCTTTCTCCAACGCCTTGTGCGCTGCTCGGGCAAACCCCGGCACATTCTTCAAGCCTTCCAAATGCAGGCCGATGGCGGTGACGCGCGGCTCATCGAGCAACACGTCCATCAGCTCGGCAACGCCCAGTTGCGCCTGATTACCGACCGAGGCCATGTAGGCCACTGGCAGCGAACGGTCGCTCATCGAAAGGTTGTAGGCGAAGTTGCCGCTCTGGGTGAGCACCGCCACGCCCTTCTCTACCGACTTGCCGCCATGGGCCACCGGCCACAGCGCCGAGCAGTGCAGGTAGTCAAGCAGGCCGTAGCAGTTGGGGCCAAGCAAGGCCATATCGCCCGCAGCCTTCAGAAGTTGCTGCTGCAGAGCTGCACCGCCGGCCCCCGTCTCGGCAAAACCGGAGGCGTAGCATATGGCACCACCCGTGCCGATAGCGGCCAGCTCAGCCACACAGGTCAGCGTCAACTCGCGATTGGTGGCGATAAACACCGCATCCGGCCCGCACGGTAAATCGGTCACGCGGCGCACGCAGGGGATGCCATCAAGGCTGTCATGCTGCGGGTTGACCAACCACATCGGCCCGGTAAATCCGCCGTCGGCACAGCGCTTGAGCGCACGCGCCATGCTGCGTCCACCAACGAAAGCCAGGTGCCGGGGCGCCAGCAGGCGTTTGAGATTGTCGCGAATAGCCTGGGACATACGCTCTCCTCGCCGATCAGCGCAACAGCGGCCGCAACAGTTCACGGGCGATGATATGGCGCTGGATTTCCGAAGTGCCTTCCCAGATCCGCTCGATCCGTGCGTTACGCCAGATACGTTCAACCGGCCCTTCATCCATCAAGCCCATACCGCCAAAAATCTGCACCGCCTCATCGGCGACCTTGCCCAGGGTTTCACTGGCGAACAGCTTGGCCATGCCGGCCTCGCCATCGGTCATGCTGCCCTGATCCATCTTCCAGGCAGTGTGCAGGGTCAGCAGTTCAGCGGCCCGGATCTGTGTGGCCATGTCGGCCAGCTTGAAGCTCACGCCTTGGTAGGTGCCGATCGGCTGGCCGAACTGCTTGCGGTCCGCCGCCCATTGCAACGACACATCCAGGGCGCGCTGGGCCTGGCCGACGCAGTTGGCGGCCACCATCACACGGCCGGCCGTGAGCCAGGCATTGGCCACCTCCCAGCCTTTGCCCACTTCGCCCAGCACCTTGGAAGCCGGGACGCGGCAATCATCGAAGAACATTTCATAGGTGTGATAACCCCGGTTGCTTACGCACTTGGGGCCACGGCGGATGGTCATGCCGGGGGTGCCACGATCGACCAGGAACGAGGTCACGGCGTTGCGCTGCCGGCCATTGTGTTCGTAGGTATCGGTGACCGCGAACACGATGGCAAAATCGGCGTGCCCGGCATGGCTGATAAAGTGCTTGCTGCCATTGATTACGAAGTCATCGCCACTGCGCACGGCGCGGGTCTTGATGGCGTTGGCATCGGAACCGGCGCCGGGTTCGGTCAAGGCAAAACAGTCGACTTTCTTGCCTTGCACACAGGGCAACAGGTAGTCGCCAATCTGTGAGCCGGTGCACGCCATCAGGATCTTGGACGGCCGCGCGACAAACACATGCAACGCCCACGAGACTTTGGACAGCTCCCGTTCGATCAGGGCCTGGGACAGGTAATCCAGGCCGCCGCCCCCCACCTCTTCCGGCATGTTGAAGGCATAGAAACCGGCAGCAATGGCCTTGTCGCGAATCTGCGCAGCCAGCTCGGGCGAGACCGCGTCGGCACGGTCCACCGCCTCTTCATGGGGCAACAATTCCTTGGCAACAAAACTGCGTACCGCGTCCACCAACATGTCTTGTTCTTGGCTGAGTTGGAAATTCATGGCGCTACCTGTTCGGAGGTGTTGTTGTTATTTGCCGCTGAAAATCGGAAGGCGTTTTTCCAGGGAGGCGCGCAAGGCTTCGGTACCGTCGGCGCTGCGTCCGCACAACAGCCCAGCGGCCAGTTCGGCCTGCAGTTGCGCGGGCAGGCTGCGCTCGGCGCCGTCACGGATCAGGGTCTTGGTCTGGGCGAAGGCAAAGGTCGGGCCGTTGGCCAGGCGTGTGGCGAGTGCGTTGGTATGGGCGTGCAGGTGATCATCCGTGACCACTTCACCGACCAGGCCCGCAGCCAGGGCTCGGTCGGCGCTCCATAGCTCGTCAAGGAACAGCAGCCGCTTGGCTTGCTCGCTGCCGATCAGGCGCGGCAAGTGCCAACTGGCACCGGCATCCGGCGAGTAGGCCATGCTGGTGTAACCGGCCTTGAAGCGCGCCGATTGGGCGGCGACGCGCAGGTCGCAGCACAGGGTCAGGTCCATACCCGCGCCGACAGCGGTGCCGTTGATTGCGGCAATCGTGGGTTTGTCGAGGGTGTGCAGGCGCGTCATCAAGGCGTGGGCAGTGTCGGTCCAGCCATAAGTTTCGAGGGCGCCACGGGCTTCGGCGGCGGCCCACTCAGCCAGGTCGGCACCGGCGCAGAAGCTGCGACCGTTGCCGGTCAATACCACCACACGCACAGCGGGGTCGGTGTTGAAGGTATCGAGCAAGGCGTGCAGGTGCTTGAGGGTGGGAATGTCCAAGGCATTGCGCTGCGGGCCACGGTTGAGGGTGATCCAGGCAACGCCAGCTTGCACCTGAGTGAGCACGGGCGAATCAATAGTCATGGCTTCCTCGAATTATTTTAGTTGGCTTGAGGGGTGCGACACGAAACGATACTAAACAAGTGTTCAGTAAGAAGGCAATCGGCAATCAGCAAATATTTTCAGGAGGGGTAAACGGCCGGCCTGAACCGTGCGTCCAGGCGGCTGGAGAAGGCTCAGGGTTTGAGCTGATAACGCTGGCGCCCACCGGCCTGCAGGCCATCGACCCAGGCTTCGCAGATCTGGATGCCCTGCTCCGGCGTGAACGTGCCAGGGTTGAGCCCCGACTCCAGCCACAACCCATCGAGCAGCGCGCTCAGTCCGATGGCGGCCAGATCGGCGTCGAAGTGCTTCCAGCCCTCCTCCCTGGCCATGTCGGTCAGGGCCGAACGCATGATGGTGCGGTACTCGCCATAGGAGTGTTCGTGAGCCAGGTTGATCGCCGGCGCTGTCTTGACCGCGCCCCAGAAAACCAGCCAGGCGTCCAGCAAGTGCGGGTCGAGCAATTCGGCGGAAAATGAGCCGCGGAACAATGCCGACAGGCGCTCCCGGGGGTTAGGCGGCGCCTTGGCCATGGTCGCGCGCAGCAGGCTCATGACCTGATCGGTGATGGTGCGGTAGGCCTCGGCCACCAGTTCGTCCTTGCCCGAATAGTGATGGCTGATCAATCCCACCGACACCCCGGCCTCGGCACTGATCTTGCGAATCGACGCCCCCTGAAAACCATCACGCTTGAGGCACGTGAGCGTGGCCTGGACCAGATTGGCCTTGCGCACTTCCGGGTCCATCCGGGAAAAACGGGATTCCTGGGTCATGCGGCGAATTCCTACGATTGAGACGGCAGCACGACTCTACATCAGTCGCGATAACCCGGCGACACCTGATCCAGCGTCCGCAGCTCAGGTCGCTCATGCGGCAATGCGCGACCAATCGATAGCACGCCGCGAGCTGTTCACGGCGCTGCTATTCGTGATTTGCGGTAAAGAGTCCTTTTCGGATTCGGCGGTTTTTCCGAAGGAACAACGGGCGGATACTCGACGCCATTGTTCACACCCCTTCAGGAGTTACCGATGTCTATCCCAACGCAAAACGTCCCAGCCTTCGGCCTTGGCACATTCCGCCTGCAAGGCCAGGTGGTGATCGATTCCGTGAGCACCGGCCTGGAACTGGGGTACCGCGTGATCGATACCGCGCAGATCTACGAGAACGAAGCCGACGTCGGCCAGGCGATTGCCAACAGTGGCGTCCCGCGTGACGAGCTGTTTATCACCAGCAAGATCTGGATCGCCAACTTCGCCGAAGGCCAGCTGATTCCAAGCCTGCGTGAAAGCCTGAGCAAACTTAAGACCGACTATCTGGACTTGACACTGATCCACTGGCCCTCACCGGAAAACCAGGTACCTGTCGCCGAATTCATGGGCCAATTGCTGGAAGCCAAGCACCTGGGCCTGACCCGCCAGATCGGCATTTCCAACTTCACCGTCGACTTGATGAAACAGGCGATTGCAGCCGTCGGGGCCGAAAACATCGCCACCAACCAGGTCGAACTGCACCCCTACCTGCAAAACCGCAAGGTCGTGGATTTCGCCACCGCCAACGGCATTCAGGTCACGTCCTACATGACCCTGGCCTACGGCGAGGTGCTCAAGGACCCGGTGATCCAGCAAATCGCCGAGCGCCATCAGGCGACCCCGGCGCAAGTGACACTGGCCTGGGCCATGCAATTGGGCTACGCCGTGATCCCATCATCGACCAAGCGCGCCAACCTGGAAAGCAACCTCAAGGCCCTGCAACTGACCTTGAGCGCTGCCGATATGGCACAGATTGCCGAACTGGAACGCGGCCATCGCCTGACCAGCCCCAAGGGTATCGCGCCAAAGTGGGATTAAACACCGGCCACGGGCGCACGGGATAACTCCCGCAGCCACGGCAGCACGCGCAGGCCGGTGGTGGCTGCGGGTGGGTCGATGATGTCCATGAAGTGTTCGAGGTTGACGTTATCAGGCATGCCGGGCAGCCGCATCAGCACCGCCGGGGTTGCATCAGCGGTGCGGGCGCTCAGGTCCAGATAATCGTAGACCAGCACATGGTGTGCCTGAGGTTGAGGCCCGCAAGCGTGGGCCGTCAGCCCCGAATTGATGATCAGCACATCAAACGGCCGGGCCGGGATGGCGGTGAGCAACAGGACCTCTTCAAGGGTTTCCACCGGTACGATTCGGAAGTACCCCAACCGGTTGAGCATTTTTTCGATATGCAGGCGTTGCAGGTGTTGTTCATCGGCAATCAGTATGGTCAATGCTTTGTTTGGCATGGCGGAACCCTGGGCATGCAGCGCTCGTCAGTGAGCGAGGCCCATTTTCCAGACATATCCCGAGGACAAAATCAGGCTTATTCCCGTCCAACGTAGGAGTTCTCCCAAATCCACCGAATGGCTAGCCACCTGGGTCAAGACTGCTTGATGCACGTGCTCAAGCTGTGATGCAAGCGATCCATGGCATGGCCAATCGCGTCAACCGTAGCCGCCAACGCATCACGGTCCCTCCTTTCACACACGTCCTCCAGCGTTTCACAACAAGCGACCAGCGCCTGCGACTTGACCATACGAGCCCCACCTTTGACGCGATGGGCCAGGTCATGCAACTTGCCGAAATCCGTGCGTGCTCTCAGCGTCGATAGCACCAAGCGGTCCTCTGCCAGGCTGTCGAGCAATGGCGCCAGCAACTCGTTGAGCCCAGCAGTATCGCCCCCTGTCAGGGCGACCAGCGTACTCAAGTCACATACCGGCACGACCTCTTTCTCCTCCGGCGCCGCGGTGCGCGATGCCAATGCCGTGCGCAGATCATCGAGGCCGGTCGGTTTGAAGAGACAGCCGTCCATGCCCGCCTGCCGGCAGCGCTCGGTCTCCTCGGGCTGGGCGTTGGCGGTGAACCCCAGCAACAGGCATGGCACCAGCCCACGCTGGCGCTCTTGGGCACGGATATCACGTGCCAATGTATAGCCATCCATGATCGGCATGTTGCTATCAGTGATCACGCCATCAAACTGCCCGTCCTGCCAGAGCGCAAAACCCTCGGCGCCGTCTTCGGCCGTGACGATGCGATGCCCCAGGAAGCTCAGTTGCCGAGCTAACAACAGACGGTTGGCCGGGTAGTCGTCAACCACCAGGAGGTTCAACGCGTGAGTCGCAGGCGCGGGAGGCGCAGGTGCGTAAACCGGTGTGGCCGTGGCCGTGGCCAGCGTCAACGTCAGGTCCACCCTCGTCCCCTTGCCCAACACACTGCTCAAATGCAATTGGCCGCCCATCATTTCGCACAGGTTGCGGCTGATCACCAACCCCAGGCCAGAACCGCTGCGCGCCGACTGGTCGTTGTTGCTGCCTTGGATAAAGGGGCTGAACAAGCGCTGCTGATCTTCGGCACTGATGCCAATCCCCGTATCCTCCACACACAACCTGAGGCTCAAGTGATCACCGGCCAATGTCGGTGTGCTCTGGGCCCCCAGGCGCACCTGCCCGGTGGCGGTAAACTTGATAGCGTTGCCCAGCAGGTTGGACACCACTTGCTTGAAACGCAAAGGGTCGATCAGCACAGCCCGGTCGATCATCGGGTCGAGCTCGACTTGCAGCAGCAGCCCCTTGTCCCGCGCCAGCCCTTCGAACACCCGCGCTACGGACGCCAACAACTCATGGAGATTGGCCTGTTCCAGGCTCAGGGACAGGTGACCGGTTTCAATGCGCGCAATATCCAGGATATCGCCGATCAACTCCAGCATGCTCCGGGATGCCATCGAAGCCACCTCCAACGCATCCTGATCGACACGGCCCTGCTCGGCGTTTTTCTGGGCCAATTCGATCATGCCGATCACCGCATTCATGGGTGTGCGGATCTCATGGCTCATGGTCGCCAGGAACGTCGTTTTGGCACGGTTGGCGGCGTCCGCTTCCTCCTTGGCTTCCTGCAGTTGGCCAAGCAGGCGCTGACGTTCGCTGACATCCACCCAACCGGCAATCATGCCCACGACGGCGCCGTTGCTGTCACGGTACGGCAGCATCCACTGGTAAATAGTCAGCACACCGCCACCCGGCACCTTGAGCACGCGATCCTGGATCTGCGGCTCGCCGCGCTCCATCAGGCTCAAGTAATCGGCATGGAACGACTGAGCCTGCGGCGGGTTGCCGGTGTCGGTTTGCACCACGGTCTTGCCGATCACGTCCTCCAACTTGAAGCCAAACACATCCAGGTAAGCGTTGTTGCAGGCCATCAACCGGCCCTGGCGATCGCGCACGTAGATCGGATGGGGAGTGCCGTCGATCAGCACGCTCATGAACCGCATCTGGTCGCTCAAGGCCTGTTCCGCCTGGGCGCGCTTGTGGATCAAGTTGCGCAGGTAGAGCACCCAGCCCAGGGTCACCAGCAGCAGCAACGCAGCCAGGCCAAACCCCTGGATGATCACATTGCGATGGCTGCTCCAGTAGCTGTCATCAATGATGATCTCACTGCGCCAACGGTTGCTCAGTTCGTCCATTTCCTCAGGTGTGATACTCAACAACGCCTTCTCGAGAATCGAATACAGCTCCAGTTGGCTGCGGTTGACGCCAAAGGCAATGCGCGCCGGTTCCGTGCCGATCGTGCTGGTGATACGCAGACGGTCTCGATAATTGCGCGCAATCATGTAGCGTGCGCTGATCAACGACACAATAGTTGCATCGACACTCCCCTTCGCGACCAGGTCCATGGCGGCCTCAGGGTTCCCGACGTCGACAAACTGGATACCTGGATAGTCGCGTGCTATCTGTGCACCGAGGCTGTTGCCACCAATGAACGCCAGGCGTTTACCGGGCATGTCTTCCAGGGTGAGCAGCCGTTCATCACTGGCACGCGCCACCAACACGTAAGGATTGGACAGATAAGGTCGGGTAAAGCGGACCTTTTCGGCACGCTCGACGCTGGGGGTGATGACCGCGAGCATGTCCGCTTGCCCGCTGCTGACCTCATCAATTTGCCGAGTTAACGAATTGCCGTGGACCATCTCGAACTTCAAGCCCGTGCGCAAGCTGATCCGCGACAATACCTCGTCGCTCAGCCCCACGAACTGCCCCCGCTCATCTAAAAATGACAGCGGCATGAACTTGTCGAGCACCGCGACCTTTACCCGCGGGTGCTTCTCCAGCCAGCGCTGCTCACTGTCGCTCAAGCGCAGTCGGTCTGCCTCCAGAACCCCACTGTCTGCGGCGCTCCAACGGCGCAGGATGCTCATTTGCTGACTGGCGGGGATCACGGCCAGCGCTGCGTTGATGATATTCAGCAGGCGGATGTTATCCGCAGTGAAAGCAAACCCGAACGGATTGACCTCCAGCCCGGAAAAATCGGCCATACGGATATTATTGAGGTGGTTCTTTTTGATCAGATAACGGGCACTGATAATGTCGCCGAGGTACACATCCGCCTGACCAAACGCCACGGAGCCGATGGCTTGGTGGGTCGAGCCATACAACAGCAGTTGCGCCTTGGGGTAATAGGCCTGGACAGCGTCGGGTTGCATGTAGTGGTAGAGCATCGCCACGCGTTTGCCGGCCAGGTCGGCGCTCAGTAAATGACTGTCACCCGCGCGGGTTATCAGCACGGGTTGATCATTGGCGTAGGAACGGGACAGCACCAGGCCCTTGTCGGCGGCTTCGTAACCATTGGCCGATCCTACTAAATCCACTTGGCCCAGCTTGAGTGCCTCGATCACCTCATCGCGGGTGTCATAGCGTCGAACTTCGATAGGCACGCTTAAGATGAGGCTGATCAGCCACGCGTAGTCAGCGGTGATACCTTCAAAATCCTTGTTATTGCTCAAGTCAAAAGGTGCGTAGTCCGGCGCCGACACCCCCATCACCAATGTGCGTCGCTGGCGTAACCAGCGCCAGTCGCTCTCATCGAGCTCCAGCCCTGGGTTTTCAAGGGTCGCGTGGCCAAGGAGCTGTAGGGTGTGCGGCTCATCCAGGGCCATCGCTGCAGGGGAAAACAACCCGATCAGCAGGATGGCCGTGAATCTCAACAGCCGGGTGGTCGTCATTTCAGATCAGATGATTGCGCTGGGCGAACTTGGACAGGTGCACCACCGAAGACATGCGCAGCTTCTCCTTGAGTCGCGTCTTGTAGGTGCTGATGGTTTTGTGGCTCAACAGCATATCCTCGGCGATTTCCTTATTCGTCAGGCCTGTGGCCAGTCTTTGCAGCACCGTCACTTCGCGGTCCGACAGCGAATTGACCAGCTCTTGCTCAGTGGTCTGCAAATCGTCACGGCGCACTGAACTGGTGGCCACGCTGGGGAAGCAGCTGTAGCCGGACCGGATCGCCCTGATCGCCTTTTGCAACTCGTCCAGTTCACCCGTCTTGGCCACAAAGCCCATGGCCCCGGCGCGCATGCAGCGGGTGGAGAAGAACACGGCCAGATAGGAGGTCAGCACCAGGATCTTGCAAGGCAGTTCCAGCGCCTTGATCCGGCTGATCACCTCCAATCCGCCAAGCTTGGGCATGGCCAGGTCGAGAATGATCAGATCCGGGCGCCGCTCACGCGCCAGCTGCATGGCATCGGCACCATTGCCCGCTTCATAGATTTCATCGAAGCCTTCTTGCTTCAACAGGTACTTCACGGTGGCGCGGATAAAAGGGTGATCATCCACAATTAAAGCTTTGCTCATAAGACTCCCCGAGGGATCAGTACGCTTACATATCACACGGGACCTATCTACCTGTGAAAAGTAACAGTTCCGACAAACGGTGCTGATAACTCTGCATGACACTACAGGTAGTAAAGACCCCTCCTTTTGATAAATCACGGTCAATACGTTGAGCTGCGCCTTGGTTCCTGAGGCGCAAGGGCGCAACCTTAACAACGGCGCGGCTTATCAAATGAAGGGATAATCTCGATTGATTGTAGGACTTTTCCTCGCAGTAGCTTAGTCCGCTTTGCACGGGATAACGCCTGACGGCCGGGAACTACTCGGTGGTACTCGGGCTCCAGAATGCCTGCACCACCAGGGTCGACATCGAGATTCGCGCTACCAGCGCATCCAGTTCGTCACCGTCCACCGACGTGACGGCCAGGGTCGCTTCGATCTCCACTTCTTCCGTGCCGAAGGGGCGCACGTCCACGTCGCTGGCCGGGTAGTTGCAACGTGCCAGCTCTGCTTCCAGCAAGGCCAGCACGGCTTTCTGCTGGGTACGCCGGGCGATCACATACAGGATGTTGGTGACCTCTGCCGATACCACGTCCAATGGTTGACGGTTGATGTTGTTGACGATCGGGCGCAGCAAGGTGTTGGCGGCCAGCACAAACAGCGTGCCCAGCAGCGCTTCGAGGACCAGGTCGGCACCCGCGCAGGCCCCCACTGCCGCCGATGCCCAGAGGGTGGCCGCCGTGTTGAGCCCACGCACGTTGCCCTCCTCCCGCATGATGACACCGGCACCGAGAAAACCGATGCCCGAGACCACGTAGGCCACCACCCGCACCGCGCCTTCCGCGCCACCGAGCCGGCTGGCCATGTCGACGAAGATCGCCGCGCCCACCGCCACCAGCACGTTGGTACGCAGGCCCGCCGTGCGCTGGCGGTACTGACGCTCGAAGCCGATCAAGCCGCCGAGGACAAAGGCCGCAGTGAGGCTGACCAGGGTGTCGACCAGGGATTCGAGGTTGATGTTGTTGATTGCTTGCATAGGACATCCTCCCTGCTTATTGCCAGCCAAACTTACGGATGTAGTAGCCCTTCACCGCCTGGGTCAGCGCCATGTACGCCAGCAGGATCACCGGCAGGAATACGAAGTACAGCGACGGCAGCGCCTGCAACTTGAAGTAATGCGCCAGCGGCCCCATCGGCAGGAAAATGCCCACCGCCATGATCACGCCGGTCATCACCATCAACGGCATCGCGGCACGGCTTTGCAGGAACGGAATTTTCGGGGTGCGGATCATGTGCACGATCAGCGTCTGGGTCAGCAGCCCCACCACAAACCAGCCGGACTGGAACAGGGTCTGGTGGTCGGGGGTATTGGCGTCGAAGACATACCACATGAGTGCGAACGTGGTGATGTCAAAGATCGAGCTGATCGGCCCGAAAAACAGCATGAAACGGCCGACATCTCCCGGCTGCCAGCGTTGAGGTTTGCTGAGCATTTGCGCGTCGACGTTATCGAACGGTATCGCGATCTGCGAAATGTCATACAGCAGGTTCTGCACCAGCAGATGCATCGGCAACATCGGCAAAAACGGGATGAACGCACTGGCCACCAGCACCGAAAACACGTTGCCGAAGTTGGAGCTGGCAGTCATCTTGATGTACTTGAGCATGTTGGCGAAGGTGCGCCGGCCTTCCAGCACGCCCTCCTCCAGAATCATCAGGCTCTTTTCCAGCAGGATGATGTCGGCGGCTTCCTTGGCGATATCCACCGCGCTGTCCACCGAAATGCCGATATCAGCAGTACGCAGCGCCGGGGCATCGTTGATGCCATCGCCCATGAAACCCACCACATGCCCATTGGCCTTGAGCAAGCGCACGATGCGTTCCTTATGGCTCGGGGTCAGCTTGGCGAACACATTGGTGGTTTCCACGGCCTTGGCCAGTTCGGCGTCGGTCATGGCCTCGATGTCGTTGCCCATCAGCAGGCCCTGTTGCTCCAGGCCCACTTCGCGGCAGATCTTGGCAGTGACCAACTCGTTATCACCGGTCAGCACTTTCACTGCAACGCCGTGGGCTTTGAGCGCCTTGAGCGCAGGCGCGGTGCTTTCCTTGGGGGGGTCGAGGAAGGCGACGTAGCCGATCAGCGTGAGGTTGTTCTCATCCGCCAGGCTATAGGTGTCGCGACCCGGTGCCATCGGCTGCGCGGCCACGGCGACCACGCGCAGGCCTTCTTCGTTGAACGCGGCAGTGACCTGGCGGATGCGCGCCAGCAGGTCTTCGGTCAACGCTTCATTGACGTCGCCATGGCGCACGTTGTTGCACACCGACAAAATCTCTTCCACCGCGCCCTTGCAGATCAACAGGTGCGGCTGGCCTTGCTCAGCGACCACGACAGACATGCGGCGACGATTGAAATCGAACGGGATCTCATCGACCTTCTGGAACGCCGTGCCGACTTTCAGCTCGCGATGCACCTCCACATGCTCCAGCACCGCCACGTCCAGCAAGTTTTTCAGGCCCGTCTGGTAGTAGCTGTTGAGGTAGGCCATTTCCAGCACGTCGTCGGACTCTTCACCCCACACGTCCACATGGCGCGCCAGGAAAATCTTGTCCTGGGTCAGGGTGCCGGTCTTGTCGGTGCACAGCACATCCATGGCGCCGAAGTTCTGGATCGCATCCAGGCGCTTGACGATGACTTTTTTGCGCGACAGAAACACCGCTCCCTTGGCCAGGGTGGACGTGACGATCATCGGCAGCATTTCCGGGGTCAGGCCCACGGCAATCGACAGCGCGAACAGCAGTGCTTCGGTCCAGTCGCCCTTGGTGAAACCGTTGATGAACAGCACCAATGGCGCCATCACAAACATGAAGCGGATCAGCAACCAGCTGACCTTGTTGACGCCGTGCTGGAACGAGGTGGTCGCACGGTCAGTCGCGGTCACACGCTGGGCCAAGGCACCGAAATAGGTGCTGTTGCCGGTGGTCAGGATCACCGCCGTCGCCGCCCCGGACACCACGTTGGTGCCCATGAACAGGATGTTCTCCAAGTCCAGCGGGTTGCGGGTCTTGGTGTCCTGCTGCTGGGCGAACTTCTCCACCGGCATCGACTCACCGGTCATCGCCGCCTGGCTGACGAACAGGTCCTTGGCGCTGAGTACTCGGCAATCGGCAGGGATCATGTCCCCGGCCGACAGCACGATCAGGTCGCCCGGCACCAATTGCTTGATCGGCAATTCGATGCGCTTGGCTTCATCGCGGCGTAGCACCGTGGCGGTGTTGCTCACCATGGCTTTCAGCGCATCGGCGGCCTTGTTGGACTTGGCCTCCTGCCAGAAACGCAGCAGCGTCGACAGCACCACCATGGAGAAAATCACCGTGGCGGCCTTCATGTCTTCGGTCAGCCAGGAGATCACCGCCAGCAAGGTCAGCAACAGGTTGAACGGGTTTTTGTAGCAGTGCCACAGGTGCACCCACCCTGGCAGCGGCTGTTCGTGCTCGACTTCGTTGAGGCCGTATTGCACGCGCAGAGCGTCAGCTTCCTGGGTATTCAAACCCTCAGAGTGGCTGCCCAGCGTGCCGAGCAACTGCACCGCACTGCTGTTGGCCGAAACCACCAGGGTTTGCGCCAGTGTCGGCGGCACTTCGCGGCTGACGCTGGCGTCGGTCACGCTATCGAGCATCGCCAGGCGGCGGAAATGCCGGGCGATGTGCCGGGTCCGCAGGAAGCCGGCAAAGAACTCTTTCAACAGAGTCAAGTTCATGGTGTTACTCCTGCGCGAGGAAGAAACCGTCGTGCAGGTACCGCCGTCTGCACCGCGCCCGTTTTATAGGCACAGCCAGCGTGGCCCGCCTGCCGCAAAAGGCAGGCGCGTCCGTAGCATCCCGAGGTGAACCGGGTGCTGGTCAGCGTCGATGAGAGGGATTCGGGCAGGTGCCAGGACTGGCCGCTGCCGGGATGCCGCTTCTCGCTTTTAGTGGCGAGACAACGGCATCGGAAAAATGCGCGTTACCTTGCCAAGCCTGTGCCGGTTACCGAAACCGGCCGACTACTGTCACTCGAACAAGTACCCACTGAGGGTCTCCGCTATTGATGAAAACGCGCGAAGCTTACGCCCCGATGATGGGAGAGTAAACCGTAGGAAAGTGTCCGCATGGGGAATAAGAAAATTCTTCAGGATGGGTTCAGGAAGGCGCATCCACTTGATCCCGCTGAACCAACGCCAAGTAATCACCCACCTGCCCACCTGTCAGCGCCTTGACCTGAATCGATACCCGGTTCACCTGGCGGCCCAGGGTGATCCCCTCGCGGGTGCGTACCTGCACATAGCCAAGCTTTGGCCAGAAGCGCTCCGCCTTGGCGTTGCCGATGACCACTGTCAACCGCAACCAGTGAGCGCCATTGCGAACCGCCCAGACTTCAAGATCCCCATGCAGTTGCTGCGCCAGCCCAGTGCCATGCAAGCGTGCATCCACCAGCAACAGCCCGATATGCCACACGCCAACGGCCAGCAAGTCCGCCGCGATGTTCACCACCGCGACCAGCCGGTTTTCCACATCGCGGTAACCCAGCCAATACATCCGGCTGCATGCCCACCCTGCGGGCAACTGTCCCTGCAATTCTTCATGCGCTTCGGTCGCAGTGGCCGGCTCGCCGTTGACCGCAATGAAGTAATCCGGCGCCCGCTCGAAAAACCGCTGCAGCTCCTGCTCATCACTGCTGTCCAGCTCAACGACCTGAATGCCCGCGACAGAGCACCCCGGCAACAGCGGTGAATCAACGTCCATGTTCACTCGCCCTCAATCGTCCCGCGTCAGTACTTCCAACAACTCAATCTCAAAACGCAGATTGCTGTTGGGCTTGATATGCGCACCCATCGATCGCTCGCCATAGGCCAGATGCGCCGGCACGAACAAGGTACGTACACCGCCCACCTGCATGCCCATCAAGCCCAGGTCCCAGCCCTTGATCACGCGCCCGGTGCCAATCACACACTGGAACGGCTTGCCGCGCTCCCAGGAAGAATCGAACACCGTGCCGTCTTCCAGGGTGCCGGTGTATTGAGTGGTGATCAGCGCGCCCTTCACCACGGTTTTGCCGGTGCCGGGGCGGATGTCGGTGATTCGGAGTTCTTCGGTGCTCATAGGGCGCTCGTTGACGGTACAAAAGGGTGGGTTTTCCCAGAATCGGGTGGGTTTGGCAAGTGTGAAGGTGGAACCGTCGCTGGAGGGCATGCACTCGAGTTAACGCGGTGTCGTTCAGGGGGTTTGTACCTCTGCGGCGAATCCTTCTCCGTAGATTCGGGCTGGACAGAGCCCTGCTTCAGGGGAGCAATTGATACCGTGATAGCCATTTGTAATAGAACCCAAGCCAATTTCAACGGAGGCTTTACCATGCATGACTACCCAATCTACAAAGCCGAACCATAAAAGAAAGAGACTACAACTCAAGGGGAATCACCTGACTTTCAATTAAACATTCGGTCGCCTCTTATAAACGCCCAACCGACTCCCGGTTGTATAACAATAAGAGGTCACCGCCATGAGCGAACCAGCAAGCCCCGCCCGCGTAGCAGTCATCCAACTGGACCCTCAGGTTGGCATGAACAACCGGTCCAGCAACCTGCATCAAAGTCTTGCACTGGCGACCGAAGCTGCAAACGGTGGAGCCAACCTGATCGTACTGCCCGAGCTCACCAATTGCGGGTATTTCTTCAGCAGTCGCCAGGATGCCTTTGATCATGCCGAGCTGATTCCAGGCGGCGAAAGTGTGCGGGCATGGATAGATTTTGCCTGCAAACACCAGGTGTACCTGGTGACAGGCCTGTGTGAAATAGACGGTATGCAGTTGTTCAACACAGCTGTGCTGCTAGGTCCCGACGGGTTCATCGGCAAATACCGCAAGGCACATCTATGGAACCTGGAAAAACTCTGGTTCACTCCGGGTGATACCGGATTTCCAGTATTTGAAACACCGATAGGCCGTATTGGCTTGCTGATTTGTTGGGATATCTGGTTCCCGGAGGTGCCACGTATTCTCAGCCAGCAGGGCGCCGATATTATTTGCAGCCTGAACAATTGGGTATGGACGCCACCGCCGCTATTCGATGAGGCAGGCAAATGCATGGCGTCGTACCTGACGATGACCGCCGCCCACGTCAATAACGTGTTTATCGCTGCCGCCAGCCGCATCGGCGAAGAGCGTGAAGCGCGTTACCTCGGATGCTCGTTGATTGCCGGAACCAACGGCTGGCCGATTGGCGCGGTAGCTTCAGCCAATCGCCAGGAAATCCTGTTCGCCGACATTGATATCACCAGCGCCCGCAGTGCTCCGATCTGGAACAGCCTCAATGACCTGCAGCGTGATCGACGCATTGATCTCTACGATCAAATGCTCGGCTACTCCCGACACCCTGCCCTTCCACGCTGATCGGAGGGTGCTATATGAAAACCTTCATTACCGAAACTAGGGCCCGCCGGTCCAGGGTAGATCTCACCGTCCTGATGTTGGGGTTTGCCAGCATGGTACTGGTGCTCTGGGTGGCGCTCAGCAATCAATGGTCATGGCCGGGCTACGCCGAAATGGTTGCAAGCCTGCCCCATCCTGTTGCCTGGCTTCGATGGATAGTCGGGGATATCAGCGAAGTAGCCTTCTATAAGCACGAATTGGCATCATTCGGTTTGTTGAGCGGCGCCTACCTGGCATGGTGGGCGAGCAAGCACGGTAAAGCCTGGCAAGGATTTTCTATTTCCTACGGAACAGGGCTATGGCCTTGGCTGGTGACAAGTTCACTGCTGGGGCTAATGCTGAGTAATCTTCTGTGGGGCTGGAGCGTCACTGCACAGACCTGGCAGCCAACGTTTGCGGCATTCGTCTCGTTACCGGCAGCCATGGTGCTGATGTTCGGCGGTGGCTGGAAAGTTGCTGTAAACGGTGCTGTATTGGGCGCATTGCTGGTGACACCCATTTGCATGCTGATCGTGAACTTCGTATGCGTTCCACTGGGTCTTCCAGTGGTGATCGGCAACGTGGTGGGCATGGCGATCGGCAGTGTCATTGCGTTTGTACTGTGTCGTCGAGTGCCGTCGTTGGTGAGTTCTGACTACATAGCCCCCGCCAAGCCAGCACCCGCCAGACCGCCCACTTACGGTATTGTTTGGGGCCTGCGTCGGGTGCTGGCAGATTTTTCCGAAGCGCCTTTTTTCGGCAACGAGCTCGCCAGTCTCGGGTTGCTGGCAGGTGTGCTGGTGGCCTATGCACTGAACCCGATCAGCCCGGCGTATGGATCAGGCCTGGTCTTGCCCCTGCTGGCGGCCCAAGCGTTGACATCGGCGTTGGGCGTCGCGATCTGGCGAAAACAGTGGATGAAACGAGGCTGGTATCCGACCTACGTTCCGCTGGTCTCTGTAGTCCCGGCGGCTGTATTGACCCATGGTGGCAGTTGGACAGTCATCGCTTCAAGTGCACTGCTCGGGGCGCTGATCGCTCCGCCACTGGCCTCTGCGATTGCGGGGCGCTTGCCCGTACACTTTCATCCGTATATAGGCAATGTCACTTCCATGGCGTTGAGTACGTTGATGATAGTGCCTCTGGTAGGCTGGTTGATCAAGATGTAGATCCTCCCCCACGCTGCACTATTCATGCAGCGTGGGAACAGCGTTTACCCTCTTACAACCACCGCCAAAACCGACTCCAAAACCCCCGCCCCAAATCATCCTTGCACCGCGCATATTGCGCCGCATACATCTGCGAACGCGCCTGTACCTTGCTGGCCACTGGCGGCAACCACGCCTTCGCGGCATAGGTGCGCTGGCGGTAGCCGCCCCAGCCTTCGTGGTAGTTCAGGTACTGGCCGTAAGCGTCGTATTTGTATACGCCGTTAACGGTGTAGGTCTTGTCCATGTACCAACCGACAAAGTCGATGGCGTCGTCGAAGTCCTGGCGGCTGGCGCCGCTGCGGCCAGTACTCTTGCGGTAGTCGTTCCACACCTCGTCCTTGGCCTGGGCGTAGCCGGCAGCGGTGGAAACGCGGCCCCAGGGGATGATCCACAACAGGTATTTGCGTGGGGCCAGGGCGTCCTGGTGGAAGCCGGACTCCTGATACATGATGGCGAACGGCACCTGGATCGGCACGCCCCAGCGTTTTTGCGTGACTTTGGCGGCGTCGTACCAGTCGTCCTTTTCGCGGAAGATACCGCAGAGGTCATTGGGCGTGCGTGGCGGCGAGGTGCCGCACGCCGCCAGCATGGATGTGAGTAATAACAGTCCGACAGCTTTGCCTGCACTCAAGGGGCACCTTTGCGGGATACGCGTAAAAGGCCGGCATTTTACCCATTCATTGAGGTTGATGCCGACCTGTCATCCGCACCTGCCCAACTGATCCAGCAACCGGATGGCTGCCGACGGTGGCAGGTTTGATGCCGGCGAAAAGCAGCGTCCTTGCTGCACACGCCGTTAAGCCAACGGCACTCGACGCGTGGTCAGGGCCATGCGTCCCACAAAGAAACTCAGCGCTGCGCCCAGCAGCAACATAGCCAAGGTGCTCCAAGCCGCACGGGAGAGTTGTTGAGCCGCCACTTCACCGGCTTCACGGGCTTTCTGCTCGGCCTGCTGCTTCAACTCATCGACCTTTTGCATGGCTTGTTGGTAAGCCTGGGCATAGTTGTCGACGATCTGCGTGGCCTCTGCCTTGCTCTTACCGGTGCGGGCAGCAACGATGTTGACCAACGCGTCTTTATCCGCAGCATTCAACGCAGGCTCACCAGACGCTTTGACACGCTCGAACCATTGCTTCAACTGATCGCCCGCCTGGGCCGGGTTGATCGCAGCGTCGGTGGCGGTCTGTTTGCCATCGGCGGCGGCCTGATCGGATTTCTGTTCGACGTTGGCCGGGTCCAGCTCAGGCTTGCCGCTTTGCTTGAGCAAGGTGTCGAGTTCACCTTGCAGGCTGTTCCAATCCAGTTGGATGCCCTGCTCGTTCAGTTGCTGCTTGACGGTGTCGCCAAGGCCCGGCGCTCCCGCCGCGATGCCGCTTCCGGCTGCCGACAGGCCCTTGCCCACCACATTGCCGGCGGTGCCGACGACACTGGCGGCCAGCCCGGCCAGCAGCCAAGTAGTGAGCAAGGTGGTCAGGGTCCAGGTGAGCACGCCGTGCAGGCCGCCACGATCCGGGGCGGTCCGCCCAGCCACAAAGGCCCCCACGCCGATTGCCACCAGCGTCGAGACGAACAGCCAGATCCCCGCGCCCGTGCCAAAACCGCTGAGCGGGTTGCCCGCCTTCATCGGGTCGACAGCGCTGGCACCGATGGCCGTTCCCAGCACACTCAGCACCAGGTAGGTCACCAGCGCAATTGCACTACCGGCCAGCACGGAACTCCAGGACACGCGAAACAGCGAACGGTTGGCTTCATAGACAGTGGTCATGTTCGATCCTTTTACAGTGATTGACCATTTCAGTCTGGCGAGCCTGCGGCTTGCCGTCCCCGCTCAAATGCACCAGGTCATCTAGTGCATTCGTACCCCGTATTGCGGATTTTCTTTGCACTATCCTGAGGTGCGGATGTCGTACTTTCCATGCGCCCAAAACCCCGGAGATCTCATGACCCAGGACGTTCTAGCCAAAGAAACCAACCGTCGCCAACTGCAGCAGATCATCTCCGGGCTGTCCGACGGTGTGATTCTGGCCGAGATGGATCAAACTATTCTCTGGGCCAACGAAGCAGCCCTCGCCATGCATGGTGTGGGCGACGTGATGGGGCTAGGGGCCGATGGCCAGCAATATGCCAAGCGCTTCGCCCTGCGCTACCGCAACAACCACCCAATACAGCCAGAAAACTACCCGTTGGCCCGAGCGGCCGCGGGCGATGAATTCAGCGACGTGGTGGTGGAAGTCACGCCCACTGCCGATGAAGAGAAAACCTGGGTCCACCGCCTGCGCAGCCTGGTGATCACCGACTCCCGTGGCGAGCCTGAATTACTGGTACTGATCCTCAGCGACGCCACCGAATGGGCCAGCGCCGAACAGCGCTTCGAAAAAACCTTCAACGCCAACCCGGCGCCGGCGGTGATCTGTCGCCTGAGTGACTTGCGTTACATCAAGGTCAACCAGGGTTTCCTGGAAATGACCGGCTACAACCGCGACCAGGTCATCGGTAAATCCGTCTATGAGCTGGATGTGCTGGAACAGGCCGAACGCAAGGACCTGGCCATCCAGCGCCTGGGTGAAGGCGCCACCATCCCGCAGATGCAGGCCGAGCTGCGTTTGCCTGAGGGCGGCAGCAAATTGGTGATTGTTGCCGGTCAGCCTTTGGACATGAACGAAGAAGACTGCATGCTGTTTTCGTTCATGGATCTGGAGCCGCGGCGCAAAGCAGAAATCGCGCTGCGCCAGAGTGAGGAGCGCTTCGCCAAATCCTTCCGCCTGACGCCCGTTCCGACCCTGGTGTGCAGCGCCAGCAACCGCCAGGTAGTGGATATCAACGAAGCCTTCATGAGCATCACCGGCTACACCAGCGAAGAGCTGATCGGCAAGTCCATCGAAGACATCAGCTTTATCGACAGCCCCCAGGCGGGCGCGCAGTTTTTCACCACCCTGGAAAAAGCCGGCAACCTCGACGGCCAGGACCTCAAGGTGCGCAAGAAAGGCAATGAGGTGATCGACTGCGTGGTGTCCGCCGACACCGTGATCATTGAGGACGTGCCGTGCTACCTATTGGTGATGATGAACATCACCGAACGCAAACGCTCCGAGCTGGAGCTGGTGGCGGCCATCGAGGAAGTGATGCAGGACGCCTCGTGGTTCAGCCAGACGCTGATCGAAAAACTCGCCAACGCCAAAAGCGTCAACAGCCCCAACAAGCCGAATATCGCCTACACCGACCTCACCGCCCGTGAGCGTGACGTGCTCGGCCTGATCTGTGAGGGCCTGGCCGACAAAGAGATCGCCTCACGCCTGACACTGGCGCCCAATACCGTGCGTAACCATGTGGCCACGGTGTATTCGAAATTGGGCGTGCACAGCCGCAGCGCGGCCATCGTTTGGGCCCGTGAGCGCGGGCTGTTTGCCGGGGAATTGCGTGTTAAGAAGTAGGCCATGAAAGTGCAAATGCACTAGTGTGGCTAGTGCGAATTCGCCTTATTGCAACGCGAGGCGCGCCCTACCCTTCAGGGAACGAACATTTTGCCCTGAAGGAACTTGCATGTTTACCCTCTCGCAACTGCGAAATTGCATCGAAGAAGGCCTGTCGCCGCTGACGTGTGAGTTCACCCTGTGCAGGGACGCGTCGCTGACCCTCAAGGTCTACGACGCCGAAACCGGCCGGGTCGACCTGGTGGTGACCGGGATCAGCACCAATCGGCTGCAAACCCCGCAAGAAGTCGAAAAGATGGTGGAAGAGTTGCGGTACGAACTGCACAGCAACACCATGGGCAAGCTCACGCTGGATGATTTGCCTTTAACGACGCCCCGATGAAATAGAACACCCCGCCCCCGACAATGAACGCTCCCAGCATGTAAAACATGTAGTGGGCCGGTAGGCTGGCCAGCACTAGCCCACACAGCACCGGCCCCAGAGCCGCCCCCAGGTTGGACAGATTCTGCGCCCCGTAGTACATGCCGCGCAGGTGGTCCGGGGCAATTCGGTCGATAAACATGTACTCGGCCGGAAACACAATGATCTCCCCCACCGTGAACACCGCCATCGCCAGCACCCACCACAACACACTGGTGGACAGCGCGAATCCGACGATTCCCAACATGAACATGCCCAGACCCGCGATCAGCCACTGGCCCAGGTAGCGGTGCGAAATACGCCGCCCGATCACGTATTGCAGGGCAATCACCAACACCGCGTTGGTGGTCAGCACAGCGCTGACCACGGTGTAGGTGTATTCGGCGGTGGTGGTGGTCACCAGGTATTGCGACAGCCACGCGGTGAACTGACCGAACACCACGGCGCTGAGCACGCCGCCTAGGGTGAAGCAGACTAGGCGATGATCCCTTAACAACACCCGGCCGACGGCAAGGAACGGCACTGGCTTTTGCGTGGCATCCACGGTCGTCAGAGTACGGTCGCCCCAGCGCCAGTACAGCAGGAAAAAACTCACCCCCAGCAGCGCCGAAAGGATGAACGGCAAGCTGATATCCAGCTTGGCAATCATCGCCCCGAAAAAAGGCCCTACGGCATAGCCAATATTGGTCAGGGTGTACTTGATGGAAAACACTTCGCTACGTGCATCTTCGGGCAACAGGCTGGCGAAGCCGGCTTTGACGGCGATATCGATTACCGCGTAAGCCAGGTTGATCAGGATCAGGCAGCTGTAGAACGCCCAGATATTCCGCGCCAGCACGGTGCCGATGAAGCCCAGCACAAACAACACGCTGAAGGCCAGCAGCAACCGATAACTGTTGATACGGTCGACCAGAAACCCGCCATACACGCTGAGCAGCGAGCCGACGATCAGCGAACTGCCGATCACCAGACCGACCTGTGTGATATCGAGGGCGAAGTGACTGGTGAGGTAAATCACCAGGTACGGAAACGTGATTGCCTTGGCCAGCGTGAGCAGCAACGTGGCGGACAGCAGCAGGTTAACGGTGCGGGGGTAGTTTCTTATTGTGGCAAGCATCCTGCTCTCTTTCCTTGAAGGTAACGCGGACTTTTCAGCCGGTTACCTTAACTCAAGAACAGGGCAGAAATGCAAGGTCATTTCTTGACGGGCGTGATCTCAAGGATGGTGCCGTTGGTGGTCTTGAGCAGCACGAATTTATCGCCCACCCGCGCCCACTGGCTGTCTTCTTCAGGCTGTTTGAGTCCGCGTTTTTTCCAGTCGCTGACAGCCGACTCCTTGCGCATCAGGATATCAGGCGCACGGTCGCCTTCTTTCAGGTCGCGGGTGTTGATATTCGAAGGTTGCACGGTTTCCTGAGGGGTATCACCGGCCTGCACGACGAAGCTGGCGGTGGACAGGCTGGTGGCGACCAGCAGGCAGGCGAGTAGGGATCTGGACTTCATGGGTGCTCCTTCAATGAATGGTGCGTACCCAACTTCGGACCGCTAGCGCGCATGATCATTCAATCAAGCCTCACACCCAACCGCTTGAAGGACGTCATTGCCTGCGTGAAATAAATCCTGTAATTTTTCATGAAATTTATCGAAATAAATTTCATGACCCCACAAGAAGAACTCGCCACCCTCGCCGCGCTGATCCACGACCTGCGCAAGCACAAAAAGCTTACCCTCGCCCAGCTCGCGCAAAAAATCGAGCGCTCGGTGGGTTTCCTGTCCCAGGTCGAGCGCGGCCTGTCACGCCCGACGGTGGCGGACCTCACCGCCATCAGCCACGCGCTCGATGTCCCGACCACCTACTTCTACAGCCAGCCCAAGCCCAAGGCCGTGGACTGGATCACGCGCCCCAACGAGCGGCGCACGGTGTATTACGCCAATGGCATCACCGACATCCTCGTCTCGCCGAGCATGAACGGCGCCTTTTCGATGCTCGACAGCCTGTTGGCGCCCGGTGCCAACAGCGGCGAACAAACCATGAGCGACCGCGCCGAGCAGGCCGGTTTTGTGCTGGAGGGCGAGTTGACGCTGTGGGTAGAGGGTGAGGCCGACTCCGTCACCCTCGGCCCCGGCGACAGCTTTCACCTGGCCAGCTTTGCCCATTGCCGCTACGCCAATCTGACCGACCTGCCCGCCCGCGTGTTGTGGGTTTACAACTAGGAGCTGCACCCGTGAAAAGCCATGCCTCCACGTTACTGGCCGAAGTCCGGACCTTTCGCCAGAACCATCCCGACGTGCGTTATGTCGACCTGATCGCCCTGGACATTCCCGGGCATTTCTACGGCAAGCGTTATCCCATCGAGATGCTGGAAAAAGTCGCCGCCGGCAGCCCGTTGAAGCTACCGCAAAACGCCGTGCTGCTAGGGGTCCAGGGCGGGCTGTTCAAGATTGGCGACTATTGCTTCAACGACGGCGACCCGGATGCCAACCGCCGCTTGGTGCCGGGCACGCTCAAGCCGGTGAGTTGGGAATCGCAGCCATTGGGTCAGATGCTGATCACATCAGACGGCACCGAAGCGCCCATCGAATTCGAACCCCGTGAAGTGCTGGCCAAAGTGCTGGAGCGCCTGCAGCACAAGGGTATTCACCCGGTGGTGGCGTTCGAGCTGGAGTTTTATCTGTTCGACAAAAAACTCGACAACGGGCTGCCGCAATTTGCTCGCGACCCACTGAGCGATGACGCCGACGACCAGCCCAACCTGCATATCGAACGGCTGTCGCGCTTCAGTGAAGTGCTGGACGACATGGCGCAAACCGCCAAGGACCAGGGCGTAGACATTACGGTGATAACCGCTGAAATCGGACCCGGTCAGTTTGAGATCAACTTCGGTCACCTCGACGATGGAATGCGCGCCGCCGACTGGGCCGCCCTGTTCTGCCGCAGCACCCGGGGCGTGGCGCTCAAGCACGGTTACCGCGCCAGCTTCATGGCCAAGCCCTACCTGCAATACCCCGGCAGCGGCATGCACGTGCATGTCAGCCTGTATGACGGCGCGGGCAATAACCTGCTGGCGGCGCACCAGCAGCAACCGTTGCGCCATGCCGTGGCCGGTTGCCTGGAATTGTTGCCCCACTGCATGCCGATCTTCTCGCCCAACCACAACGCCTTCCGCCGCCTGGGCGCTACGGTCAACGCCGCCACCCGTGCGAGTTGGGGTTTTGAAGACCGCGACGCGTGCGTGCGCATCCCCGAGTCCGACCCACGCAACCTGCGCATCGAGCATCGCCTGGCCAGTGCCGATGCCAACCCGTATCTGGTGCTGGCGGCGATCCTCGTCGGCCTGGAGCACGGCCTGGAAACCAAGCACGAACCCATCGCCCCGCTGAACGAGGACCGCAGCAGCGGCACTGACTTCCCCCTGGAAATGCTTGACGCCGTGCGCGCCATGCAGCATCAACCGGTATTGCGCGATAAGCTGGGCGCCGAATTTGTCGACGTGTACTGCGAAAACAAACGCCAGGACCATCTGGCCTTCCAACAAGAGATCCACGCGCGGGAATACCGCTGGTTTCTCTAACCGCCACTGGAATCACCGATGACCGACCAAAGCGCCCCGGCCCTCAAGGACATCTTCAACGTCGAACGCCTGCAACACATCGCCAATGAGATGACGGCGGTGTACCCGGCGTTCGACGCCAAGGGCTTCCTCAAGCACGCCAAGGCCGGGTTGGCCGAGTTGTCGGTGATGCAGCGCATGGCGCGGGTCAGCGAGAGTCTGTACGCGGTGATCCCGCTGGACTATCCGCAGACCCTCAAGGTGCTTTACGCGCTGGCCCCGCGCCTGAACAGCGCGTTTGTCAGCCTGTTCCTGCCGCATTTCGTGGCGAGTTACGGGCTGGATGACTTCAAGCGCTCCATGGCCGCGCTCAAGTACTTCACCACCTTTGGCTCCGCCGAATTCGCCATCCGCCACTTTTTGCTGCACGATTTCCCGCGCACGCTGGCGGTGATGCAAGCCTGGTCGCTGGATGACAACGAGCACGTGCGCCGCCTCGCCAGTGAAGGTTCAAGACCGCGCCTGCCGTGGTCATTCCGCTTGGCCCAGGTGCAGGCTGACCCTGAGCTGTGCGCGTTGATCCTCGACAACCTCAAGGCCGACAGCAGTCTCTACGTGCGCAAGTCCGTGGCCAACCACCTCAATGACATCACCAAGGATCATCCGGACTGGGTGCTCAGCCTGATCGAGGGCTGGAGCCTGGATAACCCTCATACCGCGTGGATCGCCCGCCATGCCTTGCGCAGCCTGATCAAGCAAGGCAACACCCGCGCGCTGACGATCATCGGCGCCGGCGCCAAGGCCGAGGTGCAGATCCACCACCTGCAGGTCACGCCAGCGGTGATCAACCTGGGCGAACGCATCAACCTCTCCTTCACCCTCGAATCTACGGCCGCCACGCCACAGAAGCTGGTGGTGGACTACGCCATCGACTACGTGAAAAGCGCCGGCCACAGTGCGGCGAAGGTGTTCAAGCTCAAGGCGTTTACCCTCGGCGCGGGTGAGTGTCACAGCCTGCGACGCGAGCAACATATCCGCGAGTTGACCACGCGTAAGCATTACCCCGGCAAACACGTGGTCCACGTGCTGATCAACGGAGAGAAGCTAGCCAGCGCCGACTTCGAACTGCGAAACGACTGACACAAATCAAAGAAAAGGCTCTAGAACGGGCCTTTCAGCCGTAATAATTGTCGAACAATCCTGGCTTTCTCAGTTGCGACCCATTATCATCCAGCGCCTTCTCGCTACCCGTCGGGGTAGCTGTTTCAATGTGTCACCTGAGGCGCCCATGTACCGTTTTTCGTTTCACCGCCCCCTGATTGCCATCAGCCTGGGGCTTGCTGCTCCTGGCGTGTTCGCCGCGCTACAGCCCCTGGCCGAAGCGCCATTGGCCAGCGACACCGAGTTGCACTGCCACTTCAACCGTGACGCCAGTACCGACTGCACCACCACCTACCGCTATACGATCCTCAAGCCGAACGGCCGCGAAATGCTTTCGCGCATCGACTTCGATTACTCCGAGGGCGACACTTTCGAAGTGCTCAGCGCGCAGTCCACCCAGCCCGGCGCCAAGCCGGTGGCCCTGGATGCCACGCAAATCGACACCCGCACCGCGCCCAACCCGGACCAGGGTTTCAGCCGTGATAAGCAGACCTCCCTGGCCTTCCCCAACCTGCGCGTCGGCACGCAGATTCGCTACACCGTGCGCGAGCACCACGCCGCCAAGCCCTTGATGACCCAGTTTCATTACGTCCTCAAATTCGGCCCCAGCCCGGCGCGGCGCGACCGGTTCAAAGCGCGGTTTACGGCAGAGCGCCCCCTCCAGTGGCGCAGCGAACTGTTCGAGGGTTTCAACGTGAGCGTGTCGCAGAACGGCAAGACCCTGGACGTGGTGCAGAAGACCCCGACCTATCTCAACTACATCAACGAAGCATCCAACGCCGCGTTGTTGCGCATCCCGCGTATCGAGGTGGGTAGCGCCCTGGAGCGCCAGGCGTACTTCGGTGGTTTCGCTCAAGCCTACAACCAGATCCTCGGTGCCAACCTGCCGCCGCAGAGTGCTGCAGCTGTAACGGCCGTACGCGGTTTGGCGCCGGCGGAACAGGTTGCCGCGTTGATGCAGCACATCAACGATCACTACCGTTACCTGGGTGATTGGCGTGCGACCGAGCGCGGCTATGTGCCGTTCAACCTCGATGAAATCGAGCTGCACGGTTATGGCGACTGCAAGGACCTGGCAATCCTGCTGACCGCCTTGCTCAAAGCCACTGGCATCAAGGCCGAGACCGCCTGGGTCAGCCGTGGTGATGTGGTCGAATCGCTATTGATCCCCGGCACCCAGGCGCCGAACCACGCGATCGTGCGCGCCGAAGTGGACGGCCAGGTGTGGTGGCTCGACCCGACCAACCCGGTGTTTGCTCCCGGCCAAGTCATGCCCGACATCCAGGACCGTTGGGTGCTGGTCAACGACGCGCAGGGTCAAGTGCGCGAAGAACATATCCCCCTGGAACGTCCCGAAACCACCCTGCGCCTGGACAAACAGGTGCGCTACGACCAGCAAGGCGCCGGCGCCACCCAGGCCACGATCACCTTCAGCCGCCTGCCGCTGATGCAACTGAGCGTCGCCGACCGCCAGCAAGGCAGCACCGCGACCGACCAGGACATCTGCGCCAACTTCGGCAACGAGATCAGCGACTGCCACATCACCCGCGCGGCCACCGGCTTTGTGGTGCATGACGGGTATACCGTCACGGCGCAGATGAATGACCAGCGGGCGCTGGAAAAGCTGGCGAATGACTATGTGTACAGCGATGAATCGCTCAAGGGTCGTTGGGATGGCTTTATCAACTATCGCCGACAAGGGCAGCAGGCCGAGCTAGATCTGGGTAATCCGCAAACCCATGACTACACCATCACCCTGAGCGGCGGGCAGATGGAAAAAACTATCCCTGGCTGCCAGGTGCGCTCGCCCTGGTACGACATGGATCTGGAGGGCTCACGACAGGCTGGCGGGTTGCGCTACCACTATCGCCTGAGCCAGAAGGTGCGATGGTTGGGCCATGACGAGATTGTCAGCACGGCGTTCGGGAAGATGATTGAGGATGCGCGGGCTTGCGCGGAGCAGGTGCATCAGGTGGTGAAACTCTAACGCGGCTACAGGGGTTCGCCGAGCAACAAACGTTGCTCGCGCGCACACAATTCCACCACGTAATCCCACAACACCCGCAACCGCACCGACTTGTGCAACTCCCGGCGCGAGCTGATCCAGTAGCTGCGCTGGATCCCCTCCCCCGGCAGCAACGGCACCAATTCCGGATCGCCCGAGGCCATGAAGCACGGCAACACTGCAATCCCCAACCCGGATCGCGCGGCCTGGTGCTGGGCGATCACACTGGTGCTGTGGAACACCACCTTGGGGTTGCGGCAGAAACTGCTGAGGAACTTGAGCTCCTGGCTGAACAGCAAGTCGTCCACGTAATCGATCCACGCATGTGCCGCGAGGTCTTCGCGCTTCTCAATCGGTGGGTTGCGGTCCAAATAAGTGCGGCTGGCGTAGAGGGCCAGGCGATAATCAGTGAGTTTGCGCGTGACCAGTTGGTCGACGCTGGGACGCTCAAGATGGATGCTGATTTCCGCTTCGCGGTTGAGGATGCTGACAAAGCGCGGCACCGCCACCAATTCCACTTCCAATCCGGGGTAGCGATCGAACAGCCCGCCCATGCGGCTGGCGAGGAACATCACGCCCAACCCTTCGGCCACCCCGAGGCGGATCTTGCCCAGAGGCGCGGCGGAGTGGGTCAGTTCGTCTTCGGCCAGCAGCGCGACATTTTCCATGGCTTCGGCATGCTTGAGCAGGGCTTCGCCGGCGGGGGTCAGCTCGTAGCCCTGGGCATGCTGCACAAACAGTGCGGTGCCGAGGCTCTTCTCGATGGCCTCGATGTGCCGGGCCACGGTGGCATGCGTGGTTTTCAGGCGTTGCGCGGCGGTGAGCAGGCGGCCGCTGCGCTGCAACTCGAGAAAGTACCGCAGATCGTTCCAGTCGAACATAACGCCTCCATTGCATGAGCCTCGGTTACGCTGTTTAAAAACGCACAGCAGCTGGGTAAAAACTAACATTTTTAAGACGAAAACTAACAACTAGGATGGAACCATAAGAAAAACAAGCGAGGCTTGCGATGCCCATTGCTACTGCTGAATACGATTACATCGTCGTAGGCGCCGGCCCCGCCGGCTGCCTGCTGGCCAATCGACTGTCCGCCAACCCTGCTCACCGGGTGCTGCTGCTTGAAGCCGGCGGCCGCGACAATTACCCCTGGATCCATATTCCCGTCGGCTACCTGTTCTGCATCGGTAACCCGCGCACCGACTGGTGCTTCAAGACCGAAGCCCAGGAAGGCCTGCAAGGCCGTGCGCTGAGTTACCCACGGGGCAAGGTGCTGGGCGGCTGCTCGTCCATCAACGGCATGATCTACATGCGCGGCCAGGCCCAGGATTACGACGGCTGGGCGGCAGAAGGCAACGCAGGTTGGGCCTGGAAAGACGTGCTGCCGCTGTTCAAGCAGAGCGAAAACCACTTTGCCGGCGGCTCGGAATTCCATAGCGACGGCGGTGAATGGCGCGTCGAACAGCAGCGCCTGCATTGGCCGATCCTGGATGCCTTTCGTGATGCGGCAGCGCAGAGTGGCATCGCCCCTGTCAACGACTTCAATCAGGGCGACAACGAAGGCTGCGGCTACTTCCAGGTCAATCAAAAGGCCGGCGTACGCTGGAACGCGGCCAAGGCGTTTCTAAAGCCGGTCCGCCAGCGCTCCAATCTGACGGTGTTGACCGACGTGGACGTAAACCTCGTGTTGCTGGAAAACGGTCGGGCCTCCCAGGTGATCGCGCGCCAACATGGCCAACAGGTGAGCTGGAAAGCGCGCAAGGAGATCGTGCTGTGCGCCGGCTCCGTCGGGTCGCCTGGCATCCTGCAGCGCTCGGGGATTGGCCCGTCCAATGTGCTTAAACCTTTGGGCATCGACGTACTGCATGAATTGCCGGGCGTCGGTGGCAACCTGCAAGACCACTTGCAACTTCGGCTCATCTACAAGCTGGAAAACGCCCGCACCCTCAACCAGATCGCGGGCACGCTGTGGGGCAAGATGGGCATGGGCCTGCGCTACCTGTACGACCGCAGCGGCCCGTTGTCGATGGCGCCCAGCCAACTCGGCGCGTTTGCCCGCTCGGGCCCGGAACAGACGTCGGCCAACCTCGAATACCATGTACAGCCGCTGTCGCTTGAGCGCTTTGGCGAACCGCTGCACGCATTTCCGGCGTTTACCGCATCGGTCTGCGACTTGCGCCCGCAAAGTCGCGGACGAATCGACATTCGCTCGGCCAACCCGGCGGACGCACCGCTGATCCGCCCTAACTACCTCAGTCATCCGGAAGACTTGCGGGTGGCCGCCGACGCGATTCGCCTGACACGCCGTATTGTTGCCGCACCCGCCCTGAGCCAGTTCAAACCGGTGGAATACCTGCCGGGCGATTCGCTGCAGTCCGAAGAGCAATTGCACGAAGCCGCCGCGCGTATCGGGACGACGATCTTCCACCCGGTCGGCACTTGCCGCATGGGCAGCGATAAAGACGCGGTGGTGGATGCTCAACTGCGGGTGCACGGGGTGCCCGGATTGCGCATCGCCGATGCGTCCGTCATGCCGCGCATCACGTCCGGCAACACCTGTTCGCCTACGCTGATGATCGCGGAGAAGGCCGCCCAGCTGATCCTTTCGCCGACTACAAGGAACCTTGCCCCCGAGAGAGAAATGACTGCACCCGCATGACCCGTAGGACAACCGGCGCTGAGGTTGGCGCCGACAGTGGAACAACAATAAATAATCACTGTGAGGGCTACCCGATGTCAGAACAAGCTCAACCCCTGGGCGCGGCGGTCAATACCGCCATCACCCGCAACGAATCCAAGAAGGTCATCTTCGCCTCGTCCCTGGGGACGGTGTTCGAGTGGTATGACTTTTTCCTCTACGGCGCCCTGGCGGCGGTGATCAGCAAGCAGTTCTTTGCCGGGGTCAACGACACCACGGCGTTCATTTTTGCCTTGATGGCCTTCGCGGCCGGCTTTGTGGTGCGCCCGTTCGGTGCACTGGTGTTTGGCCGCCTGGGCGACATGATCGGGCGCAAATACACCTTTTTGGTCACCATCATCCTGATGGGCGTGGCGACTTTCTGCGTCGGGCTGTTGCCGACCTACGCCAGTATCGGTATTGCAGCGCCGATCATCCTGATCGTCCTGCGCATGCTGCAAGGCCTGGCGCTGGGCGGCGAATACGGCGGCGCGGCCACGTATGTGGCGGAGCATGCGCCTGCGGGCAAGCGTGGGTTCCACACCAGCTGGATTCAGTCCACCGCAACGCTCGGCCTGTTGCTGTCGTTGCTGGTAGTGCTGGCCTGCCGTTACTTCACCGGGGACCAGTTCGAAGTGTGGGGCTGGCGCATTCCGTTCCTGTTCTCCATCGTGCTGCTGGGTATTTCCACCTGGATCCGCATGAGCCTGCATGAGTCGCCGGCGTTCCTGAAAATGAAAGAGGAAGGCAAGGCCAGCAAGTCGCCGATCCGCGATTCATTCGGCAAATGGGAAAACCTCAAGATCGTGCTGATTGCCCTGTTCAGTATCAACGGCGGCCAGGCGGTGACTTTCTATGCGGCGCAGTTCTATGTGCTGTTCTTCCTCACGCAGTTCCTGAAAATGGACCCTGCCCTGGCCAACATGCTGCTGATCATCAGCGTGGTGATTGGCGCACCGTTTTTCATCTTCTTTGGCTGGCTGTCGGACAAAGTGGGGCGCAAACCGGTGCTGATGCTCGGTCTGTTGCTGGCGACCGCACTGTACTTCCCGATCTTCAAGAGTCTGGCGCACTACACCAACCCGGCGATGGACCAGGCCAGCAACCAGGCACCGATCACCGTGCTGGCCGACCCGGCCACCTGCACCTTCCAGTTCGACCCGGTGGGCAAGGCGAAATTCGACAGCCCATGCGACAAGGTCAAGACCTTCCTCGTCAAGCAGGGCCTGCCTTACAGCAGCGCCGCCGCCCCGGCCGGCAGCCCGGTACAGGTGAGCGTGGGCGACGTGCGGATCGAAGGGTTTGACGAAAAAGCCCTGCGCGGCGCCGTGACCCTCGCCGGCTACCCGTCTTCGGCGGATGTGGCCCAGGTCAACAAGACCATGGTGGTGGTACTGATCGTGGCGCTGATCCTGATCGCCGCGATGTGCTACGGCCCGCTGGCAGCGTTGATGGTGGAATTGTTCCCGACACGCATCCGCTACACCTCGATGTCCCTGCCTTACCACATCGGCAACGGCTGGTTTGGCGGGTTCCTGCCGACCGTATCGTTCGCCCTGGTGGTGTACACCGGCGATATTTTCTATGGCCTGTGGTACCCGGTGGTGGTGACCGGCGTGAGCCTGATTGTGGGAATGATCTGCCTCAAGGAAACGCGGCATGTGGATATCGATAAGAACTAACCCGGTCTCCTGAACACTGGAACCCCCCTGTGGGAGCGGGCTTGCTCACGAAGAGCGTGGATCAGTCGCAGAAAAGTTGACTGATCCACCCCCTTCGCGAGCAAGCCCGCTCCCACATTTGTTTTGTGATGACCACACAAATTGCTGTACATCCATACAGATAAAGGTTGATCAAAGCCCTCCGACTGAGCATCCTGCAAGGCATCAACCCGATCTGATGTGATGACCATGCGGCTGTACCTCTGTGAAAAACCCTCCCAGGCCAAGGATATCGCGGCCGTACTCGGCGCCAGTCGCCGGGGCGACGGCTGCTGGCTGGGCAATGGCGTCACGGTCACCTGGTGCATCGGCCACCTGCTGGAAACCGCCCCGCCCGACGCCTACGACGAGAAGTACAAGCGCTGGGTACTGGCCGACCTGCCGATCGTCCCGGAAAAATGGAAGATGCGCGTCAAACCCAAGACCGCCAACCAGTTCAAGGCCGTCAAGCGTTTACTGGGAGAGGCCCAGGAACTGGTGATCGCCACCGATGCCGACCGTGAAGGCGAGATGATCGCCCGTGAGCTGGTGGAGCATTGCCGCTATCGCGGACCGATCCAGCGGCTGTGGCTGTCGGCGCTGGACGACGCCTCCATCCGCAAAGCCCTGGCGGCCCTCAAGCCCGGCGCCGAGACCTTCAGCCTGTACCACTCGGCCCTGGGCCGTTCTCGCGCTGACTGGCTGATCGGCATGAACATGAGCCGCCTGTTTACCTTGCTTGGGCGCCAATCCGGCTACCAGGGCGTATTGCCCGTGGGACGGGTGCAAACGCCGACCTTGCGCCTGGTGGTGGACCGCGACCGCAGTATTGCCGATTTTGTACCGGTGGCTTACTGGGCCATCGATGTCGACCTGCAGCACGAGCGCATCACGTTCACCGCCCAATGGCGCGCGGCCGAGGATGCCTGTGATGACCAGGGCCGCTGCCTCGACCCGCAACTGGCGCGAGACGCCGCCGACGCCATGCGCAACGCCGCCACCGCGCGGCTGGTCAAGCTGCGCACCGAGCGCATGCGCGAAGTTGCCCCCCTGCCCTTCGACCTCGGCACCCTGCAGGAAATCTGCTCCAAGAAACTCGGCCTTGGCGCCCAGGAAACCCTGGATATTGCCCAGTCGCTGTATGAAACCCACAAAGTCATCACCTACCCACGCAGCGATTGCGGCTACCTGCCACTGAGCCAGCACAGCGAAGCGCCGAAGATTCTTGCTGCACTGGCGCGCGCCGATGCCGCGGTGAACGAACTGATGCCACATATCGAGACCCAGCGTCGCTCGCGGGCGTGGAATGACGCCAAGGTCAGCGCCCACCACGGCATCATCCCTACCGGTGCCGGCAAGGACGTGGGGCAACTCACCGGCAAGCACCGCGCGGTGTACACCTTGATTCGTGCACGCTACCTGGCGCAGTTCCTGCCCAACCATGAATACGACCGCACCCAGGCGGACTTCGATTGCGCGGGGCAAGCGTTGCGCGCGGTGGGTAAAGTGGTGATCGAACCCGGTTGGAAACGCGCGTTGCCAGAAGCCCTGGCGCCGGCAAAAGGGCGGGAAGCGCCAGCCCCACAAGCATTGCCGGCATTGGCGCAGGGCCAGGATTATGCGGTGGCCAAGGTCAACCTCAAGGACCTGTGGACCCAACCGCCCAAGCCCTTCACCGAAGGTGACCTTATCAAGGCGATGAAAAACGTCGCCAAACTGGTGGAAGACCCGCTGCTCAAGCAAAAGCTCAAGGACACCACTGGCATCGGCACCGAGGCCACTCGCGCCGGCATCATCCAGGGGTTGCTGGACCGGGGTTACCTGGTGAAGAACGGCAAGGCGCTGTCGGCCACGCCGGCGGCGTTCAGCCTGATCGATGCAGTGCCCCGCGCGATTGCTGACCCGGGCACCACCGCGATCTGGGAGCAGGCGCTGGACATGGTGCAAAGCGGCGAAATGAGCCTGGAAGAATTCGTCGCCAAACAGGCGGCCTGGATGAGCAAGCAAGTCGCGCGCTGCAATGGCATGCGCATGACCATCACTGGCCCGGCCAGCCCGGCAGGTCGAGGCGCCACACCGTGGAAAAAGAAACGTAAAAGCGCGCCCCGCAAGACGGCGGCCAGCCCCAAGCGGGCGAAAAAACCGACAAATGCCGGTTAAACACCGAAAAAATCCGGCGAATGACGTTTTTCGACGGGTTTAACGCCGCTTTGGACCTTGCCGCGGCGTGGGCCGTCTAGGATTCTGTAAGGGGACCCTGACCCACTAACAACAACACCGGAGTGGCCGCCATGAAAACCGTTGCACAAGTGCTCAAAGCCAAGGACCAGAAAAACCAGGAAGTCCATGTCATCAAACATGACCACACCGTGTTTGAAGCACTGGTGCGGATGTCGGAGAAAAACGTCGGCGCCTTGCCGGTCGTCCAGGATGGCGTGGTGGTAGGCATCATCAGCGAACGTGACTACGCACGAAAAATCATGCTCAAGGGGCTGTCGTCGGTCACCACAAAAGTCCATGAGGTGATGAGCTCTCCGGTGATCACCGTCGACACCCATAAAAAGGTCGATGAGTGCATGAACATCATGACCGACAGTCACCTGCGCCACCTGCCAGTGGTCGAAGACGGCAAACTGCTGGGGTTGCTCTCCATCGGTGACCTTGTAAAAGAAGCCATTGCCGACCAGGCCGACCTGATCAAACAGCTGGAGCAATACATCCGCGGCGAATAGGGGAACCCATGCTCGACACGCTGGAACATACAGAGGAGCACCTCGACACCCTGTACCGGGCCTTGGCGGAACGGCGTTTTCTGGTATTGACCGGTGCGGGGATCAGCACGTCGTCTGGTATTCCCGATTACCGCGACAGCGAAGGCGTGCGCCGGGGCAAGGCGCCGATGATGTACCAGGAATTCCTCGCCACTCCGCAGGCGCGGCGCCGTTACTGGGCGCGAGCAATGCTGGGGTGGCCGAGGGTACGCATCTCGCAACCGAACAAGGCGCACCTGGCGCTGGCGGCGCTGCAACAACGTGAGCGAATCAGCGGGTTGATCACCCAGAACGTCGACACCCTGCATGATCAAGCCGGCAGCCATGACGTGATCGAACTGCACGGCAGACTGCACCGGGTGCTGTGCCTGGACTGCCAGTTGCGCAGCCAGCGTGATGCGATCCAGCGGCAGATGGAAATCGACAACCCCTACCTGGCGCACGTCCACGCGGTGCAAGCACCGGATGGCGACACCTTGCTCGATCCTGCGTTTGAAGAACACTTCCAGGTTCCCCGCTGCCCCCATTGCAATGGCGAGCGCCTGAAGCCGGATGTAGTGTTTTTTGGCGAAAACGTAGCCCCGGCGACAGCCGCCAGGGCGATGAATGCAGTAGAGCATGCCGAGGGTTTGCTGGTGGTGGGCTCGTCGCTGATGGCCTACTCGGCGTTTCGCCTGTGCAAAGCCATGGTCGAACAGGGCAAACCGGTCATTGCCATCAACTTGGGCAAGACTCGAGGGGATGAGCTGTTGCACGTGAAGATCCAGGCGTCGTGCGAGCGGTTGTTGCCGCTGTTGACCGACCGTTTGCGGTAACCCGTACACCGCCAATCAAAACTGTAGGCGCTGGCTTGCGGGCGCCTACTGTGCTTTGTGTCGAATTCACTGGCTCGGCCCTACGACTCCCCCCTCCAGAAAATGACGCCCAAGTCACGTTTTCCTGCATTCTCCCGTCCTCACGGCGATTTATGTAGTGATAAAAAATAATCACTACATAATCGTTGACGTAACGTTTTTGTCCTTGCATTATCGAGACGTCTCCCGGATCGGGAGCGTTGGTAACAAGCGTTTTGAACAAGCTCGTCTGACCGCCGAGCTGTTTTTTCCGGATGTGCACTGCCCACAAGGCGGATTGATGAAGCTGACCGGACCGAGAGGCTCGGTACAAGGCGCTCAAATGCGGCTTGTCTTCGTTATGAAAGCATTGCGTAGCAGTTCATCAGCAAGACTACATGCATCAGGTTCAAGACCCTGCCCGTATTCGGCAGACAGTCGCTGACGCCCGGTTTTCTTAACCGGAGACAACTAAAGATGTTTTAACGAACCAACTGATAGATCGCCAACTGGTCAAGGGGCTTACACATGAATCTGAACAACCAACCAACTATCGAAGAATTGGCTGAGATGTTCGCAGCGCAGAAAGACACACTCGACGACCATATCCTGTGGATTGGCAAATCGGGCGAAGTCCAAATCGACTGCCTGGCGCCCCACACCGAAGAAGCCGAGTTCGACCGCAATAACCGTGAACTGGCAGCGCGCCTGAAAATGTACCGTCGTGGCCAGGGCTATGTCGGAAAGAAAGCCGCCGCCGATCGCAACTTCATCGAGCAGGTATTCCACACACTTAATACCGAATGGCAGAACCTCAAAGGCCAATCGAACGTTAAAGTGATTGATAGATACTGCTGATAACAGCATTAAACAGTTAAGCCCGCTTGTTAGTTCAAGCGGGCTTTTTAATGCCTGTCTTATAACAATGCAGGAAACCGCCCCTTTGCCGCTTCATCCCGGAAAATATCAAACAACACCTGCGCCGCCGCCGACAGCTCATGCCCTGGCTTGGTCAGTACACCAATCGGCCGTTCGATCACCGGATCGCTCAAGGTGATGCAATGAGCGCCCGCCTCCTCCATTTGCCGTGCGCACAACGCGGGCACAGCACTGACGCCCAAACCGCTGGCAACCATCTTGCCCACCGTCGCCAGTTGATGGCTTTCCAGGGCTACCGGCAGCTTCATGTGGAGAGCGCCCAGGTGTTCTTCCAGCATCACCCGCACTGTGGAAGGCCTTTGCAACGTGATGAACGGCTGTTCCAGCAAGGTGTTCCAATCGATTTCAGCACACTCTGCCAAAGGCGAATCACCAGGCACCACTGCGATGAAGCGATCAAGGTACAACGGCGTAAACGCCAGTGATGAACCTTCCGCAGGCTCGAACGCCACGCCCAACTCCACCTGCCGGTCGCGCACCATCTCCAGCACCTGCTCATTGATCAAGTCATGCACGGTCACATTCACTTGAGGGTAACGCGCGCGGAATATCTTCAGGATCGGTGGCAGCAAATTGCCCGCAAACGATGGCATCGCCGCGACGGTCACTCGGCCACGCTGCAAGGTGAAACGCTGGCGCAGTTCGTCTTCAGCGTTGTCCCAGTCGGCAATCAGCCGGCGCGCCAGGGGCAGCAGGGACTCGCCCTCAGGCGTCAGGGCAACGTTGCGTGTATTGCGGCTGAATAAACGCCCGCCCAGCCCTTCTTCCAGGCCCTTGATGGTCAGGCTCAACGCCGATTGGGAAAGGTGCAGACGCTCGCAGGCGGCGGCAAAACTCAGGCTTTGGGCCACGGCGAGAAACGCGCGCATCTGTTTAACTGTCATGACGCGACTCCAAACGGTTCGGCAACTATGCTGTTTTTTAAATCAATCAACCTTAAAAAACAACTTAACAAATCAATCAGCCGGAGCAACACTCGGTTCATTGGCTGGCCCACAAACAATAAAAGAGGTGCATATGGCAGGTTTCGATAAACGCGTGGCGTCCTACGAGGAAGCACTGGCAGGCCTGGAAGACGGCATGACCGTACTCTCCGGCGGTTTCGGCCTGTGCGGCATTCCCGAAAACCTCATCGCCGAGATCAAGCGCAAAGGCACCCGCGACCTGACCGTGGTCTCCAACAACTGCGGCGTCGACGGTTTCGGCCTGGGCGTGCTGCTCGAAGAGAAGCAGATCAGCAAGGTGATCGCGTCCTACGTCGGCGAGAACGCGCTGTTCGAGAAGCAATTGCTCAGCGGCGAAATCGAAGTGGTGCTGACCCCCCAAGGCACCCTGGCCGAAAAAATGCGCGCTGGCGGCGCCGGCATCCCGGCCTTTTTCACCGCTACCGGCGTTGGCACGCCTGTGGCCGAAGGCAAGGAAACCCGCGAATTCAACGGTCGTCCCTACCTGATGGAAGAGTCCATCACCGGCGACTTCGCCATCGTCAAAGGCTGGAAAGCCGACCATTTCGGCAACGTCATCTATCGCCACACCGCCCAGAACTTCAACCCACTGGCCGCCACCGCCGGCAAGATCACCGTGGTCGAAGTGGAAGAAATCGTCGAACCGGGCGAGCTGGACCCGGCGCAGATCCACACCCCTGGCATCTACGTCGACCGGATCATCTGCGGCACGTTCGAGAAGCGCATCGAACAGCGCACCGTGCGCAAATAATCCGCCTCCAGCCCGAATAATAAGGACACCTAAAATGGCTCTTACCCGCGAACAAATGGCTCAACGCGTCGCCCGCGAAATGCAGGACGGCTTCTACGTCAACCTCGGTATCGGCATTCCGACCCTGGTGGCCAACTACATCCCCGAAGGCATGGAAGTGATGCTGCAATCGGAAAACGGCCTGCTCGGCATGGGTCCTTTTCCTACCGAAGAAACCATTGATGCCGACATGATCAACGCCGGCAAACAGACCGTGACCGCACGCATCGGTGCGTCGATCTTCTCCTCCGCCGAGTCCTTCGCGATGATCCGCGGCGGCCACGTCGACCTCACTGTACTTGGCGCGTTTGAAGTAGACGTACAAGGCAACATCGCGTCGTGGATGATCCCCGGCAAACTGGTCAAAGGCATGGGGGGCGCCATGGACCTGGTGGCCGGTGCAGAAAACATCATCGTGATCATGACCCACGCGTCCAAGGACGGTGAGTCAAAGTTGCTCAGCCAGTGCAGCCTGCCGCTGACCGGCGCCCACTGCATCAAGCGTGTATTGACCGACCTGGCCTACCTGGAAATCGAAAATGGCGCTTTTGTCCTCAAGGAACGCGCACCTGGCGTCAGCGTTGAAGAGATTGTGAGCAAGACCGCCGGTAAACTGATCGTCCCGGACCACGTTCCAGAAATGCACTTCCAGTGAGGACAGATTCCATGCAAGACGTCGTGATTGTTGCTGCCACCCGCACCGCCGTGGGCAGCTTCCAGGGTTCGCTGGCAAGCATTCCGGCTCCGGAACTGGGCGCCGCCGTGATCCGTCGCCTGTTGGAACAGACCGGCCTCGACCCGGCCCAAGTGGATGAAGTGATCCTCGGCCAGGTACTCACCGCCGGCAGCGGCCAGAACCCGGCACGCCAGGCCTCGATCCTCGCCGGCCTGCCCCACGCGGTGCCGAGCCTGACCTTGAACAAGGTCTGCGGCTCCGGCCTCAAGGCCCTGCACCTGGGTGCCCAGGCCATCCGTTGCGGTGACGCCGAAGTGATCATCGCCGGCGGTATGGAAAACATGAGCCTGGCCCCTTATGTGCTGCCAGCCGCCCGCACCGGTTTGCGCATGGGCCACGCCAAAATGATCGACAGCATGATCACCGATGGCCTGTGGGATGCGTTCAACGACTACCACATGGGCATCACCGCCGAAAACCTGGTGGACAAGTACGGCATCAGCCGCGAAGCCCAGGACGCTTTCGCTGCGGCGTCCCAGCAGAAAGCCACTGCTGCTATCGAAGCGGGCCGCTTCGTCGATGAGATCACCCCGATCCTGATTCCCCAGCGCAAAGGCGACCCGGTGGCCTTCGCCGTGGATGAGCAGCCGCGCGCCGGCACCACTGCCGAGTCCCTGGCCAAACTGAAACCTGCGTTCAAGAAAGACGGCAGCGTCACCGCCGGTAACGCCTCCAGCCTCAACGACGGCGCCGCTGCAGTGCTGCTGATGAGCGCCGACAAGGCCAAGGCCCTCGGCTTGCCGGTACTGGCGCGCATCGCCAGCTACGCCAATGCGGGCGTAGACCCTGCCATCATGGGCATTGGCCCGGTATCGGCCACCCGCCGCTGCCTCGACAAAGCCGGCTGGAGCCTGGGCGACCTGGACCTGATCGAAGCCAACGAAGCCTTCGCCGCGCAATCCCTGGCGGTGGGCAAAGAGCTGGAGTGGGATGCAGAGAAGGTCAACGTCAACGGTGGTGCCATCGCCATCGGCCACCCGATCGGCGCATCAGGCTGCCGTGTGCTGGTGACGCTGTTGCACGAAATGATCAAGCGCGATGCCAAGAAAGGCCTGGCAACGCTGTGCATCGGTGGCGGCCAGGGTGTGGCCCTCGCTCTCGAACGCAGCTGATTCAAAGAGCAACATAGAAGAGGCCCGGTTCCACGAAAACCGGGCCTTTTCTTCTTCTCGATCCCCTGAAAGGACACGGTCAATGTGGGAGCTGGCTTGCCTGCGATGGCGGTCTACCTGTACCCGATGGTTAACCTGACCCACCGCTATCGCAGGCAAGCCAGCTCCCACATTTGACCTCCAATCGTCAGTCAGAACGCGGCACCGCAAACACCGCACTCGCCCGCGCCACCACCTTCTCCCCCACCTGCAGGCTCACCGTGGCAAACGCCATCTGCCGCCCCCGCTTGTGATGTTCCAAGCGCACCACAACCCACTCCCCCACCTGCACTGCACCCAGGTAATCCAAGGTCATGCTCGCGGTAATCAACGGCAACGGCGGCTCACTGGAAAACGCCATCGCATAACCCATGCCGATATCTGCCAGGGTCGCCAACACTCCGCCATGCACGGTGCCGCGTCCATTGGCGTGACGATTGTCGGCACGCAGGCCGATTTCCAATTGCAGTCCCTCCCCTCGGCAATATGCCGGGCCGAGCAGATCAAGCAAGGGACTGCTGCGCGGCAGTGAAACAAAGCCTTCTGGTACGACGTGAGTGATCATGACGGGCTCTTCCTTAGCATGAGGGTTGAGATGTACGCCTCGCCGGTACCAGCGGCCATGACCATCCATCATGCAAATCCCCCGTGATGCTTTGCGTTAATCCACCAGACCCGCTTTAATCGCCGCACCGCCCCCTTCAAGGAACTGCAATGCGCCACACGGACGGCAAATCCCACCCACTTCGTGGACCAATTTTGATGCTACTGGCCGGCCTGGCGCTGGTCGGCTGCTCGCCCAGTGACTCTTCGCGCGCGAGGGTGATCAACGGCGAACAAAGCCGTGCCGGCGCTCAATTGGCCTACGAACACGAACTGAGCCTGGCCCTGCCCGGCGCCCTGCTCGCACCGCGCATGCAGGCCACCCGCGAAGCCTGCGAAACCGCGCGCTTTGGCGCCTGCAATATCCTCGGCATCACCGAAGACGGCAGTGGCGGTCAGATCATCCTGCGCATCGCGCCCACCGGTGTTGAGCCGATGGTCGCGATGGCCGCTGAAGGTGGCACGCTCGGCCAGCGCATTACCACCGCCGAAGACCTGGCCGATGCCGTTGCCGATGTGCGCCGTCGCCAGGATCGGCTGCAATCCCAGCAACTGCGCCTCGACGAACTGGCCAAGCGCAAAGACATCACCGTCAGTGACCTGATTGCCTTGAGCAAGGAACAGGCGGGCATTGAAAACGAACTGCAGGAACTGGCGCAGGTCGCCGCCGGCCAGCAACGCCGCCTCGACACTAACCGTGTGACCCTGAATTTCCGCTCCTCCGATGGTGCGAACCAGCAGTCACGGTTCAGCCGGATGTTCAACAACCTGGGCGACAACTTGGTGGAAGGCACCGCCGACGCCCTGGAGCGGTCAAGCTATGTGCTGCCGTTCGTGATCCTGGCATTCCCGGTGGTGTGGTTGTGGGTATGGCTGTGGCGGCGCTTTGTAGTGAGGAGCCGTCCTGTGGTGAGCGGGCAAGCCCGCTCACCACAGGAGCCCCGCTCGAACAAAAATTGATCAGCGTTTCAGGCAACGCTGATACCGCTCATCCACCCGCTTGGCGAACCAGGCGGTGGTGAGGTTGCGGGTGATCTTGGGACTCTTGAGCGCGATGCCCGGCAGGATCGCCCGTGGCATCGGCTTGCCCGCCGCCTTGTCGGCCAGGGCAAACACGCGTTTGTAGAGCGTGGTGTCCTCGAAATCCAGCTGCTCGCCCTGCTCCAGCTGGCTGCGGATGCTGGGGTTGCGCATGTCCAGCTTGGCGCCCAATGAACGCACCGCCAGCTCAGTAGTGCCCGGCAACAGTGAACCGTAGCGAATCAAATCTCCATCCAACGCCAACTCTTTGCCCGCCGCACGGCTGACGGCAGCCTGGAACGCGGCATTGCGACTGGCGTACCAGCCAGCATTGAAGTCGGCAAAGCGGTACAACGGCTGGTCATAGTTCACTGGGTAGCCGAGCAAATGCGCGATGCCAAAGTACATACCCCCCCGGCGGGTAAAGACTTCGCGGCGAATGGTGCCGTCCACCGTATAGGGATAACCCCGCGCCTGTTTTTGCGCAAAGTCGATACTCACCTGCATCGGGCCTGCGGTATGCACCGGGTTGAAACCACCAAACAGCGTATTGCCCAGGGGCACCATGCTGATGAAGTCATCAAAGATGGCGCTCAGGTCTTTCTCCGTGCGCGCGGCACTCAGGCGGTCAGCGTAGGTCTTGCCGGTGGGCGAGCGCAGTTGCAGTGCGCTGCGTACGACGAACGCCGGTACGTGGACTTTTCCGGCACGCCGCAGGATTTCATCCTGGGCGATCTTGCCCATGTTCGGTACCGGCGGGTCGACCTGAAAAGTGGATTCCTGCTCGGTAACCGCCAGCACGGCGCAGATGTTTTCTGTGCTGGGGTAGATTTTTTGGGTGTCGAAGGCGGTGTAGATATCCTCGGCCCAACCTTTGCGGTCAGGCACCTGGGCCGGTAGCAGGCGCACGATCTGCGCCTTCACCTCGGCCTCGCTGCGCTCCGGCTGTTGCGGGTTGCGCGTGGTAGAGCAACCGGCCAGCACCAGCAAAGTGGCAAGGCAGAGGAACAGGCGGCTTGAATACATTGGGCTTCCTTGGATGGCGACGGGCCAGGCGTTGCAGATATCGACCGGCAAGTCTAACCAGGGTTCGCCCACCTTGTGCACTCGCCAGTGACCCGTAAAACGTGACAGGATCGGTCATCGACCATTCGTACACGGAGTTTGAATGCCATGCTCAGCCTGAACTTCCTGATTACCTGCCTTATTGTCGTATTGATCCCCGGCACCGGTGTGATATTCACGGTGTCCACCGGCCTCACCGCCGGCAAGCGCGCCAGTGTATTCGCAGCGCTGGGCTGTACCGCCGGGATCATCCCGCATTTGCTCGCGTCGGTACTCGGCCTTTCCGCCCTGCTGCACACCAGCGCATTGGCGTTCGATATGCTCAAGTACGCAGGCGTTGCCTACCTGCTCTACGTGTCATACGCCACCTGGAGGGACCGCTCGGCCTTTGCGGTCAGCGAACCCCCTACGCTGTCCAGTGCACGAAGCCTGATGTTGCGCGGCCTGTTGATGAACATTCTCAACCCTAAGCTGACGATTTTTTTCCTGGCCTTCCTGCCCCAGTTCGTCACGCCTGGCAGCACTGCGCCGGCCCTGCAAATGCTGGTGCTGAGTGCTGTCTTCATGGGGATGACGTTTGCGGTGTTCGTGGTGTATGGCCTGCTGGCCAATGTATTTCGCCGCGCAGTGATCGAATCGCCACGGGTTCAGAATTGGTTGCGGCGCAGCTTTGCAGCGGCCTTTGCGGGGCTGGGGTTGAACCTGGCGTTTGCGCAGCGCTGACACACCGAAAAAACGGTAGGCGCTGGTTTGCCAACGCCTACCGTGGGGATGGGCTTAGATCCCGGCCAGCGCCAGGTCCATCGCGAAGTAGGTGAAAATCAGGTCCGCACCTGCACGCTTGATCGATCCCAAGGTCTCGCGCACCACGCGATCCTCATCAATCGCACCCGCCTGGGCGCCGAATTTGATCATCGCGTATTCGCCGCTGACCTGATACGCCGCCACCGGCAGGCGCGAGGCTTCGCGGATGTCGCGGATGATGTCGAGGTAGGCACCGGCTGGCTTTACCATCAGCGCGTCCGCGCCTTCCTGCTCGTCCAGCAGCGACTCGCGCACCGCTTCGCGGCGGTTCATCGGGTTCATCTGGTAGCTTTTGCGGTCGCCCTTGAGCGCGCTGCCCCCGGCTTCGCGGAACGGGCCGTATAGGGCCGAGGCGAATTTGGTCGAGTACGCCATGATCGGGATATGGGTGAAGCCCGCATCATCCAACGCGCGGCGGATCGCCTGGACCTGGCCGTCCATCGCTGCCGAAGGCGCAATAACGTCAGCACCGGCGCGGGCGGCAGCCACGGCTTGCTTGCCGAGGTTGACCAGGGTTGCATCGTTGTCGACATGGGCACCGTGCATCACACCACAGTGGCCGTGGTCGGTGTATTCACAGAAGCAGGTGTCGGACATCACGATCATTTCCGGCACGGCGTCCTTGATGATCGAGGACATGCGCGAGACCAGGCCACGCTCCTTCCAGGTGTCGCTGCCGCTGGCATCCAGGTGATGTGACACGCCAAAGGTCATGACCGACTTGATGCCGGCACGGGCATAGCGTTCGACTTCACCGGCCAGTTTTTTCTCAGGGATGCGCAATACACCGGGCATGCTGGTGATGGGCACGAAGTCGTCGATTTCTTCTTCGACGAAGATCGGCAACACCAGGTCGTTGAGGGTGAATTCACTTTCCTGAAACAAACCACGCAGCTCCGGAGAGCGGCGCAGGCGGCGTGGGCGGGCTTGGGGGAACTGGCTGGTCATGGCTTTCCTATCAGAAGGCAGAAATCTTTGGGGCGAAAGCTTATGCCCCTTCGCCCCGGCAGCACAAACGCCGAGGGGCCAATAGTGTATTGCGCCGCCCGTAACAATTCATTGATCTAGAGCTGCAGTCGCCCTTCGATACAGACGGCCACCGCGCCGCCAACCCAGATTTCATCGCCCTGACGCTCGACGCGAATCCGCCCCGCCCGTCCAATGGCCGTGCCCTGGCTGACCACATAACACTCAGGCGCCAGGCCTTCGGCCAGCAGCCATTGGGCGACGCCAGCGTTCAGGCTGCCGGTGGCCGGGTCCTCCTGGGCGCCATCACCCGCGATGAAGGCGCGGACCTCAAACTGCGCGTCCACATCGTCGTGAGCAGGGTCGCACGGTGCAATCACCCCCACTGCCAAACCGAGCAGTTGCGAATAGTCCGGTTGTAGAGCCAGTACCTGATTGCGGTCAGCCAGCATCACCGCCAGCCAGCCCGCGCCGTTGTCGACCCATTGGCTGCGCACGATGGCCTCGGGTGCAAGGCCCAGCGCCAAGCGCACGCGTTCAACCAACGAGGCCTCCAGCGGCCCGGAGCGCAATAACGGTGGCGCGATAAATGCCAGTTCTTCGCCCTGGCGACGGATACGCACCAGGCCGATTTCGCACTCCTGGATGATCTCCTCGCCTTTTGAGACCCCGCCGGCCTGCAGCCACGCGTAGCAACTGCCCAGCGTCGGGTGCCCGGCGAACGGCAGCTCCGTCAAGGTGGTGAAAATTCGCACCCGATAGTCAGCCCTTGGATCACGCGGTGTCAGCAAAAACGTGGTTTCACTGAGGTTGGTCCAATTGGCGAAGTCCGCCATCTGCTGGTCAGTCAGGCTGTCTGCACCGAACACCACCGCCAGCGGGTTGCCTTTGAGCGCCACACGGCTGAAGACGTCCAGCTGTTTGAAATCGAAAGTCGGCATGCTTTAACTCGGAATATTGAGGCCACGGATCACTGCCGGCCGTGCGACGAAACCGTCCAGCGCGCGCAGCACGTTAGGAAAGTCGGCAATGCCCACGAGGTCACCGGACTCGTAGAAGCCGATCAGGTTGCGGATCCACGGGAAGGTCGCGATATCGGCGATGCTGTACTCGTCGCCCATGATCCAGGTCCGGCCCAGCAGGCGTTTCTCCAGCACGTCGAGCAAACGCCGGGATTCGGTGGCGTAACGATCGCGGGGACGCTTGTCTTCGTAGGCCTTGCCGGCGAATTTGTTGAAAAAACCCAACTGGCCAAACATCGGGCCGATACCGCCCATTTGGAACATCAGCCATTGGATCGTTTCATAGCGGGTGGCCGGGTCTTCGGGGAGCAGTTGGCTGGTTTTTTCCGCCAGGTAGATCAGGATCGCACCGGACTCGAACAGCGCCAGTGGCGAACCGCCGGGGCCATTGGGGTCGATGATCGCGGGGATCTTGTTGTTGGGGTTCAGGGACAGGAACTCGGGAGACAACTGGTCCTGTGTCTCGAAGCTGACTTTGTGCGCTTCATAGGGCAGGCCCAGCTCTTCGAGCATGATTGAGACTTTCACTCCGTTGGGCGTCGGCAGTGAATAGAGTTGCAAGCGCTCGGGATGCTGAGCAGGCCATTTGCTGTTGATCGGGAAAGCGGCGAGTGGGTTCATCGCAAGTACCTGGGCAGAAAGCAACCATGATAGTCATCTACCACGCGTCCTGCATGAGTCATCAATGCGCAATAACTGCTGGCTATTATCCCGCTTGGGCGAACCAATGGGCCCGCGGGCACTCTCAAGTACGCTCAAACAGTGAATGGAGGCAACGCGTTATATCGACAGGGAACACCGCAGGACGCCGGATGCGTTACTGGGGCCGGGCTTGTCCGCCTTAACCCGATGCACTGAAGACTCGACACTAATGACCATCAAGCCTTTGTGCCTTGCGCGACATCTGAAACGATATTCATACATCATGTTGCCGCTGTTATTGGTTGGCGGCGCTCTCGGCCTGACCCTGGAATCGCGCATCAGCAGCGCCGAACCCGTGGATGGCGTGCAAACCCTGGTGTTCCTGCGCCATGGTGAAAAACCCGCCGGGGGCCTGGGGCAACTCAATTGCCAGGGCCTCAACCGGGCAATGAACCTGGCCACGGTATTGCCAGACAAATTCGGCAAGGCCGATTTCGTCTTCGCCGCCAACCCGACACGCAATGTGGAAGAAGGCGAGCTGGACAATTCCTACAGCTATATTCGACCGCTGATGACCATCAGCCCCAGCGCCATCAAGCTGGGCCTGCCGGTGAACATCAAGTTTTCCGCGAATGACACCAGCGCCCTCGCCGACGAGCTGGTGGAAGACAAGTACCACAACGCCACCATCTACACCGCATGGTCCCACGGCTACCTGCCGGAGCTGATCAACAAGGTGGCCAGTGAAGCGTCGGGCGAAAAACACACCATCACCGACGACTGGTCCGGCAGCGACTACGACACGCTGTATGTACTGACGCTGACCTGGCACAACGGCAAGGCCTCCTTGCTGAGCCGCAACTACAAGCAAGGCTTGAACGACGGCGCCGAAGGGTGCCCGGCACCGACACAAGTGAGTGCCGATAGCTGACAGCGTATGATGCGTCGCTATTGACTCACCTGCGGACTCACACCATGCCCAACGTCACTTCATCCCAGCCCAACCGAGGCTGGTCTTTCTGGTGGAAACCAGCGCTGTTCCTGCTGATTGCCTGTGTTGGCCTCTACTACGTGAAGTGGTCGCCCTACTACCTCAAGGCCTTCGTGGCCGCCGACAACCACAGCATCGGCGCTTCGATCCTCAACGATCAGCAAAGCGCGCCACTGGCCGCTGCGCTGGCCTATGCCCAAGTGTATTTCCTCGCGATCTGGAAGGCCGCCGTGCTGGCGGTGATCCTCGGTTCGCTGTTGCAAGTGCTGATACCCCGCGATTGGCTGCTGCGCCTGTTTGGCCGTGCCGGACTCGGGTCTACCTTGCGCGGCGGGCTGTTTGCCTTGCCGGGGATGATGTGCAGCTGCTGCGCGGCACCGGTTGCGGCAGGCATGCGCCGCCAGCAGGTGTCCGTGGGCGCGGCGCTGGCCTTCTGGATCGCCAACCCGGTACTCAACCCTGCCACCCTGGTATTCATGGGCTTTGTGCTGGGCTGGGGCTTTACCGCGTTACGCCTGGTGGCAGGCATTGTGTTGGTGGTGGGTGTGTCGCTGGTGGCGCAGCGCATTTCGCGGCCGGATCAGGTTCCTGAGCCAGCGCTGGAGGCGATGGCCGAAGTCAGCGTTGTCGAGTCCCAACCCTTCCTGAGCCGCTGGCTGCGCACCCTGTGGCAACTGTTCTGGAGCACCATCCCGGTCTACATCCTGGCGGTGCTGATCCTGGGCGCGGCGCGGGTGTGGCTGTTCCCGCATGTGGATGGGGCCATGACCAACAGCCTGGTGTGGCTGGTGCCATTGGCGATTGTCGGCACGTTGTTCGTGATTCCTACGGCGGCAGAGATACCTATCGTACAAACCATGATGGCCCTGGGCATGGGCACCGGCCCGGCCGTGGCCCTGTTGATGACCTTGCCCAGTGTGAGCCTGCCGTCACTGCTGATGCTGCGTAAGGATTTTGATGCGCGAGTGCTGGCAACGGTTGCCGGATTGACCATGCTGGTGGGGGTGGTGTGTGGGTTGATCGGAGCGGTGCTTCTTTAGGTTTTGGATGAGCTTCAGGCGCTCATCGAAGGCACGCCAGCTCGCACGTTTGACGGTGTTCACACACCAGCCTGTGGGCGCCGGCGTGCCTGCGATGGCACCCGAAAAGTTCACCCCATTCGTTCGCGCAGATACTCCAACACCGCGCCCTGCTCCCCGGCAAACTCGATCCGCGCGCCTTTGCTTTCACGCTGGAACGCGTACATCGGGTCGTAGTACTCGCGCAGCAGCCCCTCGATCCAGACCCTATGCAAATCCACTGCGCCACTGCGCGTCTGCTCCGCCAGGGCGTCCTGCATCACCGCTTGCAGTCGCTGGAAACGTTCGCCACCGAGGCGCTTGTGAATATTGGCCAGGCTCTGGGTCAGCCGCTCGGCAAACAGCGCGTGGCCCTGCTCGCCAAATACGTCGACGAACTCCGCACACAGGTCCACGACATAATCGCGCAGGATGCGTTCGACTCGCCCCTCGACGCTGTCCTCCAGCCAAACCATGGGATAAGTCTGCATCCCCTTGTGCAACGGCAACGGCAACGCACAACTGCCAATCATGCGGCTCTCGTCCTCGACCACGAATCCCTCGATGCCGCCGGCACGTTTCTTCAGCAGGTCCACTGCCAGGCGGTTTTCAAAGTCGATGTTGGACGGCTGGCCCGTAGCACGCTTACCGAAGCTGGAACCGCGATGGTTGGCATGCCCCTCCAGATCCAGGGCATTGCGCAACTGGCCGAGGACTTCGGTCTTGCCGGTGCCGGTCATACCGCCCAGCAACACGAAATCACATTGTGTGGCCGCTTGCTCGACGGTCTCCAGCAAAAAGGACCGCATGGCCTTATAGCCGCCGCCGACACGCGGGTATTCAATGCCCGCCTCGGTCTTGAGCCATTGCTGCACGATCTGCGAACGCAGACCGCCGCGAAAGCAGTACAGGTAGCCCTCGGGATTGGCCTGGGCGAACTGCGCCCACTGTTCGATGCGTTGCGCCTTGATCGCGCCGGACACCAGTTCGTGTCCGAGCACGATTGCCGCTTGCTGGCCCTGCTGCTTGTAGCAGGTGCCGACACGCTGGCGTTCATCGTCGGTCATCAGCGGCAGGTTGACGGCCCCAGGGAACGCGCCTTTGACGAATTCGACCGGCGCGCGGGTGTCCATCATCGGCCGGTCATTGAGGAAGATGTCGCGGTAGTCAGTGATGTCAGTCGCCATTAAAACACCTCTACCGCGTGGCGCTGTCGCTCAACCAATGCGCCGATAGGCTCAAGGCTCAGGCCCAGTTCCGCGGCCACTGAATGGAACTCGGCATCGCCCTCGGGGGTGACCGCTATCAAAAGCCCGCCACTGGTCTGCGGATCGCACAGCACGCGCTTATGCAGCTCCTGCAGACGCCCGAGCTTGCTGGAATAACTGTCAAAGTTGCGCAGGGTCCCCCCCGGCATACAGCCCTGCTCCAAGTAGTCCTCAATCCCAGGCAGGCGTGGGACTTTTGCGTATTCGATGCGTGCCGACACCCCGCTGCCGTCAGCCATTTCCACCAAATGGCCCAAGAGGCCGAAGCCAGTGACGTCGGTCATGGCCGTTACCCCCGCCAGTTTGCCGAAACGGCTGCCAGGCTTGTTAAGGGTACACATCCAGTCACGTGCCAGGCCGATGTCTGCCTCGCGCAACTTGCCCTTCTTCTCAGCGGTGGTCAGGATGCCGATGCCAATGGGCTTGGTGAGATACAGGCGGCAACCGACGGTAGCGGTATCATTGCGCTTCATATGGCGCTTTTGCACGATGCCGGTCACCGCCAGCCCGAAGATCGGCTCCGGGGCGTCGATGGAGTGACCGCCCGCCAGGGGAATACCGGCTTCATCGCACACCGAACGGCCGCCACGGATCACCTCCCGGGCAATCTCCGGCGCCAGCACATTGACCGGCCAGCCGAGAATGGCGATGGCCATCAGCGGGTCGCCGCCCATAGCGTAGATGTCGCTGATTGCGTTGGTGGCAGCAATCCGGCCGAAATCGAAGGGGTCATCGACAATCGGCATAAAGAAGTCAGTGGTCGAGACCACGCCGCGCTCGTCATCAATCGCGTACACCGCCGCGTCATCGCGCGACGCGTTGCCCACCCACAGGTTGGGATCGAGGTTCTGTGCGCCGCTACCGGCGAGGATCACCTCCAATACCTGGGGCGATATCTTGCAACCGCATCCCGCGCCATGGCTGTACTGGGTAAGACGAATCGGCTCGTTCATGGTGGACCTCACGCTATCAAGTGCGCGAATTCTAACAGACAGCAAAAGCCGGCTGGGCTCTTGTGAGCGCAGCCGGCCTATTGGGTGCAGCGGTTACTGACGGGCAGCCAGCAAACGCTTGTGACGGTTACGTCGGGCGATGTTCAGGCACTCGATCGCCGCCGAGAACGCCATGGCCGCATACACGTAGCCTTTAGGCACATGGGCGCCGAAGCCTTCGGCGATCAACGTCATACCGATCATGATCAGGAAGCCCAGGGCCAGCATTACCACGGTCGGGTTGTCGTTGATGAACTTGGCCAACGGCTCGGCCGCCACCAGCATCACGATCACCGAGGTCACGACGGCAATGATCATGATCGGCAAGTGCTCGGTCATGCCCACGGCGGTGATGATGCTGTCGATGGAGAACACCAGGTCGAGCAACAGGATCTGGCCGATGGCCGCGGCGAAACCGATGGCCACGACGTTGCCAGCGCTGGTTTCCTTCTCTTCCGGCTCCGGGTCCATGCTGTGATGGATCTCGGTGGTCGCCTTCCATACCAGGAACAGGCCACCGGCGATCAGGATCATGTCCTTCCACGAAAACGCCTGGCCAAACACTTCGAATACCGGCGCGGTCAACTGCACGATGAACGCGATGGTACTCAACAGGCCCAGACGCAACACCAACGCCATGCTGATACCGATGCGCCGCGCCTTGGCTCGATGCTGCTCCGGCAGCTTGTTGGTGAGGATCGAGATGAAGATCAGGTTATCGATGCCCAGCACGATCTCCATGACGATCAAGGTCGCCAGGGCAACCCAGGCGGTGGGGCTGGCGGCCAGTTGTAAAAGGTAATCCATAGGTCAGTCCTGACGTTGTGCGGGAAAATTAGGCTTCTTTGCTGTTCGATTCTGTTTCTTTCTCTTCCTGATCATCCTTCTTCTGTGGGTTGATCAGGCCATTTGTCGCTTCACTCAATGCCTGCTCGGCCGCCTTATGCGTGTCATCGATGGCTTGCTTGGCCGATTCGGTGGCCTTGCCCAGCACCTGCTGCGCGCTTTTTTCGACCTGATCGCAGCCGCTGATCACCACCAATGAAAGCGCAAGCAACGATGCCGCGCCCAGGGAATTGAGTTTCATGATGTCTTCCTCGTTAGAACCATTGGGTCCAGATAGTGGCCCCGCGATAGCGAGGCATTCTATGCAGGTGAACAGTTCAGGAAAATTCGTATTTTTCTCGCGTATACTTCGATTTTTACGAAGTGATGATCGCCATGCTCAATTACCGACAACTGCACTATTTTTGGGTGGTGGCCAAGACTGGCAGCATCGTGCGTGCGTGTGAGCAGCTTAACCTCACGCCCCAGACCATCAGCGGGCAGATTAGCCTGTTGGAACAAACCTTTGGTATAGCGCTGTTTCAGCGCGTCGGCCGTCAACTGGAATTGACTGAAGCCGGACGCCAGGCCCTGCCCTATGCCGAGCAGATGTTCCAGACCGGCAATGAATTGGAGGCCATGCTGCGCGCGCAGCCCAATGAACAGCAGATCCTGTTCCGCGTCGGCGTGGCGGATGTGGTGCCCAAGTCCATCGTCTACCGGCTGATTGCGCCGACCATGGAGTTGAGCGAGGCGATCCGCATTACCTGCCGCGAAGACAAGCTCGAACGCCTGCTGGCCGACCTGGCCATCCAGCGCCTGGACCTGGTGATTTCCGACAGCCCCATGCCGACACACTTGGACATCAAGGGCTACAGCCAGAAGTTGGGCGAGTGTGGCATCAGCTTTTTCGCCACCCAGGCGTTGGCTGACACATACGGCGGGGATTTCCCACAATGCCTGCACGGCGCGCCACTATTGATTCCAGGGGCGGAAACCGTGGTCCGCAGTCGTTTGCAGCGCTGGTTTGCCGAACAGCAGATCCAACCAAAAATCATCGGTGAATTCGACGACAGCGCCTTGATGCAGGCATTCGGCCAATCCGGCAGCGGGATCTTTATCGCCCCCAGCGTGATTGCCGATGAAGTGGTGCGCCAGTACGGCGTGGCGCTGATTGGCCAGACCGTGGCGGTGACCGAGTCGTTCTACGCGATCTCGGTGGAACGCAAGGTCAAGCACCCCGGCATCGTGGCGATTACCGAAGGCGCTCGACGGGAGTTGTTCACCACCCTGCCCTGACGGCTCAGGCCTGGGAGGCGACCGGTTGCTTGGCGGTCATCAGCCACAACGCCAGCAGGATCGACACGAGGATAAACCCGGACGCGGCAAAGCCCAGGCTGCCCAAGCCGAGGGTGTCGATCACATGGCCACCCACCATGGCGCCCAGGCCGATTCCCAGGTTGGCCCCGGCGATGTTGAGTGACGCCGCAAATGCCGGTGCATGAGGCGCGGCCTTCATCAAGCGCACATGGCTGACCAGAAACATCGCCGCCTGGGTCACGCCCCACACGGCCATCGCCGCCGCCAGGCCAATGGTGGAATGGATCGCTGGCACCAGCGCGACCATGCCCGCAATCATGAAGCCACAGAACACCATCGACGCGATCAACGGATGGCGATCCACCGCACGCCCGCCCAACGAATTGCCAATCAGCCCGACGGCACCGAAGCCCATCAGGCACCAGCCCACCAACGTACCGTCGAAACCGGCCAGGCGCTCCAGGATGTCCGCTAAGTAGGTGTATGCCGTGAACATGCCGCTGAACACGAAAATCGACAGCAGGATATGCCCCTGCATCAGCGGGTTACGCAGGATCTTGAACTGCGAGCGCAACGTCACTTCATCATTCTTGGGCTGGGTCACCGGCAGGTAGATAAACAGCAGCAAGGCCTTGGCCAACGCCACCACCGCGAGGATGGCAAACGCGGCGCGCCAGCCGAACATATCGGCAATCAAGGTACCCACCGGAATGCCGAAGACCGTGGCGCAGACGATACCAAAGCCGATCTTCTCGATGGCACGCCCGGCGAATTCCGGGCCGACGATGTCCACCGCCGTCTCGCTGGCCAACGCCCAGAACACCGGCAGCCCCAGCGCCGGGATCAACCGCGCCAATGCCATCACCCAGATATTCGGTGCCAGCGCCGCCACCGTATTGGCCACGCCGAACAGGATCAGGATGCTGATGAACAGCCGTTTGCGTGGGAAACGCGCGCAATAGGCTGTCAGAAACGGACCAAAGGCCGCCACGGTAAACGCGAACAAGGTCACCAGCAGCCCAGCCTGGGACACACTCACATTCAGGTCCCGCGCGATGGAGGGCAGCAGGCCGACAATGACGAATTCCGTGGTCAGCACCGTAAAGCCGGCGGCTGACAGCAGCAGGATGGGAAACAACATGAAAACTCCAGAAACGACGACATCAACGACAGCCCGAAGGGCCCGCTGACGGAAGGAAAGATGAGAGGACGGAATCTTAACAGGATTTTGCAAAGACTGGGACGGGCGGGTGACGCAATGCCGCACAGGCGAGGACATTTCCTACAGCGTGCTAGACTTCGCGATCCGCGTCCTACAGCCATTTCTGCGTACGCCGCTGTGCCTCCAAAAACTAGAGACAAGTGTTATGACTGCTGCCCCATCCCTCCTGCAACGACTGGCGCGCGTCAGCCTGGTCACGCAAATCGTCATCGGCCTGATCGCCGGCATCCTGCTCGCCCTGCTGCTGCCCGAGGCGGCCAAGGCCACCGGGTTTATCGGCAAGGTGTTCGTCACGGCGCTCAAAGCCGTGGCACCGATCCTGGTGTTTGTGCTGGTGATGGCGTCGATCGCCAACCATAAGCACGGCCAGGAAACCCATATCAAGCCGATCCTGTTCCTGTACCTGCTGGGCACCTTTGCTGCCGCCGTCGTCGCGGTAATTGCCAGCATGTGGTTCCCCTCCTCGCTGGTGCTGGCAACCCATGATGCAACGGTCAGCGCACCGGGCGGCATTGGTGAGGTGTTGCAAAGCCTGCTGTTGAGCGTGGTGGACAACCCGGTCAGCGCGCTGATGAACGCCAACTTCATCGGCATCCTGGCCTGGGCCATCGGTATGGGCGTAGCCATCCGTCATGCCGGCGAGACCACGCGCACCGTACTCGACGACCTGTCCAATGGCGTCACGCTGATCGTGCGTGTGGTGATCCGCTTTGCGCCGTTGGGCATTTTCGGCCTGGTAGCCTCGACCCTGGCCACTTCCGGCTTTGGCGCGCTGCTCGGCTACGCCCACCTGCTGGTGGTGCTGATCGGCTGCATGTTGTTCGTGGCGCTGGTGGTCAACCCGGCCATTGTGTTCTGGAAACTGCGCCGCAATCCGTATCCATTGGTGCTGATGTGCCTGCGTGAAAGCGGTATCACCGCGTTCTTCACCCGCAGTTCGGCGGCGAACATCCCGGTCAACCTGGCCTTGAGCAAACGCCTGGGCCTGCATGAAGACACCTACTCGGTGTCGATCCCACTCGGTGCCACCATCAACATGGCCGGTGCTGCGATCACCATCACCGTGCTGACCCTGGCCGCCGTGCACACCTTGGGCATCGCCGTCGACCTGCCAACTGCCGTGCTGCTCAGTGTGGTCGCGGCCATCTGCGCCTGCGGTGCTTCCGGCGTGGCGGGCGGCTCGCTGTTGCTGATCCCGCTGGCGTGCAGCTTGTTTGGCATTCCCAGTGACATCGCCATGCAAGTAGTCGCCGTGGGTTTCATCATCGGTGTGCTACAGGATTCGGCGGAAACCGCGCTGAACTCGTCCACCGATGTACTGTTCACTGCCGCCGCTTGCCTGGGCAAGGAAGAACAGCCGGCTTAATCGCCAGCCACAAAAAAGCCCGGGGCCGTTCACTGAAGAACGACCCCGGGCTTTTTTGTGGCTGGATGCTTAGAAAGCGCCCATGTAGTCGCGCTTGCCCACTTCCACGCCATTGTGACGCAGCAGAGCGTAGGCGGTGGTGACGTGGAAGAAGAACTGCGGCAGGCCGTAGGTCAGCAGGTAGGACTGGCCGCTGAAGCGCTTTTCTTTCGGCGTGCCTGGGCGAGTGATGATCTCGATGCCTTCCTTGCCGTCGATCTGCTCGGGCTTGATGGTGTCGACAAAGGCCAACACTTTGGCGATCAGGGCTTGCAGGTCGGCAAAGGTGACTTCGGTATCTTCATATTTCGGCACTTCGATCTCTGCCAGGCGTGCGGAAACGCCCTTGGCGAAGTCGACAGCGATCTGCACCTGGCGAACCAGTTGGAACATGTCCGGGAACAGGCGTGCCTGCAGCAAGGCGTTCGGCTCGATGTTCTTGGCGGTGGCGTGGGCTTCGGCTTTGGTCAACACACCGCTCAGGGCGGTGAGCATTTGCTTGAAGACCGGGATGGAGGCGGCGTACAGGGAAATAGTCATGGCAGTCTCTGGGTAATGTCACGGTTTGAACCAGCGGCGATTATAGACATGCCGGGCGCTTGTCTTTTATTTTTTCCGGCTTACGCTAGTGAGCTCACTGCATAGGGAAAGCGCGATGACCGCCGAGCACGACACCGAGACCCCTGAGCCGCGCCTGAACAGCACGGAAATCCGCATCCTGGGCTGCCTGATCGAAAAACAGGCGACCAACCCGGAAACCTATCCCCTGACCCTCAATGCCCTGGTACTGGCCTGCAACCAGAAGACCAGTCGCGAACCCGTCATGAACCTCAGTCAGGGCCAGGTCGGCCAAAGCCTGCGCGCATTGGAGGGCCAGGGTTTTACCCGCCTGGTGATGGGCAGCCGCGCCGACCGTTGGGAGCATCGCGTAGACAAGGCGCTGGAACTGGTGCCAGCCCAGGTCATCCTGATTGGCTTGTTATTCCTGCGAGGGCCGCAGACGGTCAACGAACTGCTCACCCGCAGCGGGCGCATGCATGATTTTGAAGATACTGAGCAGGTGGTGCACCAGCTTGAGCGTTTGATTGCGCGAGGGTTGGCGCTGCTGGTGCCGCGTCAGGCCGGGCAACGGGAAGATCGGTATACCCATGCGCTGGGTGACCCGGCGGACATCGAGACGATTATTGCGGCGCGGGGTAGCCCGGCAGAGCGTGGGGTTGGGGTTTCCGTGGACCGGATTGAAGAGCTGGAAGCGCGGATTGCAGCGTTGGAAGAGCGGTTGGCGTTACTGGAACAGGCCTAAAACAGTCAACGTGTGGGAGCGGGCTTGCTCGCTCCCACGTTCGTTCCAGGCAAGGCTTCAGTTTCGGGCGAAGGCCACTGCCGCCTGAAACTGCTCATCGGTCGGCCGCACGCCGGTATAGAGCACAAACTGCTCCAGCGCTTGGATGGCAATGACTTCCAAGCCGGTAATCACCCGCTTGCCCTGGGCCCTTCCACGCACGATCAATGGTGTTTCCGAGGGGATCGCAACCACATCGAACACAGTCTCCGCGACATCCACCGCATCAGCGTCAAACGCCAACGCGTCTGCCTCAGCCCCGCCGGTCATGCCGATGGGCGTCACGTTGATCAGCATCTGCGGACGCATATCCGCCAATTCGGCTCGCCACGCATATCCGAGGTTATGCGCCAGCGCCCGGCCTGCTGCTTCGTTGCGCGCAACGATTACGCCATTGGCGTAACCACCGTCACGCAAGGCACTGGCCACGGCCTTGGCCATACCGCCGCTGCCACGCAGAGCGAAGGTCGAGTCCTTAGGCACGGCGTGCTTCTTCAGCAGTTGCTCGATGGCGATGTAGTCGGTGTTATAGGCCTTGAGGTGCCCGTCGGTGTTGACGATGGTGTTCAGGGAGTCGATGGCTTGAACCGAATCGTCCAGTTCATCCACTAAGGCAATGGCAGCCTCCTTGAAGGGCATGGAAACCCCGCAACCCCGTACGCCCAGCGCGCGGATACCACCGATCGCGCCGGGCAAATCCTGGCTGCTGAAGGCTTTATAGTAGAAGTTCAGACCCAACTGCTCGTACAGGTGGTTATGAAACCGCAGGCCGAAATTCCCGGGGCGCGCCGACAGAGACATGCACAGTTGGGTGTCCTTGTTGGGGTGCATCTGCATGGATAACTCCTTTGAGTAAGCAATTGGATACAGACCTTACACAACCTTTACCTAGCGGCTGTGCTGTTTTTCAGAAATACGTTGTCTTAAAAGTATCCCCGCGACATTACTTGAGTCTATTGATTGCAGACCACAAGCGCTGGGGCTAACCGAGGAATGACCATGATTCGTACAATCCCCAAGATCGCCTTGCTGGTTGGCGCACTCGCGATGGCAGGCCAAGCCTCCGCCCATGGTGGTGGTTGGGGTGGCCCGGCCGTATTGGGTGCTTTAGTCGGCGCAGCCGTCGTGGGCTCCGTGGTTGCAAGCCAGCCGCGTGACGTCTACGTGCAGCAGCCGGTGTATGTGCAACCGCAGCCGGTGTACGCCGCGCCGCCGCCGGTCTACTACGCACCGCCGCCACCGGTGTATGTGCAACAGCAGGTTTATTATCGTCCGGCGCCGGTGTATTACGGCCCACCGCGTGGCTATTACGGTCCACCACGCGGCTACTACGGCCCTCCCCACGGCTATTACGGTCGCGGCTGGTAAGCGGATCGTCTGAAACAGGCCTCGCCGGATTGCGGGGCCTTTTTTTGCCTGGAAAGTCCGGATTCATGCCGTCAAGGTCGCTCTGAGGACAATGCCCGGTGCGCAATCGCACATCATCGACACCAATGTCTACTTGCTCGAACCGGCCTTGCGCTGTCATGTTTGTGTCACGACAGCCTTCCACTATCGATCCTGTCCACCCAATAACAACAAGGACGACTGACCATGCCCACGCAAAACCCGCACCGCACCGCTGGCCTCTGCACATCCAGCAAAGTCTACAGCGCCCTCACCGAACTCAAGCACCTGGAGGGCCACCGCAGCGCCAAATTCCTCGCGCTGCTGGCGGAAAACCTGGTGCGCAAGGGTCTGCTCAGCGAGCAGGAAGTGGTGAACATGCTCGATCAAGTGGTGGACTGACGTCTCGCGTCGATGTCGACTATCGAGCCAGGTGATTTTTCCTAGATCAGCCTGCCCCGTACAGTGACCTCCATAGCAATCGGAGGTCCTTATGGCCACTATTCAGATCATGTCCGTCATCGGCAGCGCCGTCCCCGCCCCTCTTCGCCAGCTGGGCTTGCTCGCCTGCTGGTACCTGGTTCGCGATGGCGAAGCCATCAGTGGTCCTTTTATAAGCAGCCGTGAAGCAGCTGCAAGCCTCAAGCTTGAAGCTGCCTTTTAGGGCAACGGCAACTTGACTCGCGGCTTGCTCTCCACGAACAACGCCCAACTGGACATGAACAAGGCCGCCACCAGCGGCCCGATCACGAAGCCGTTCAAGCCAAAGACCGACAAACCGCCCAGGGTCGAGATCAGGATCAGGTAATCCGGCATCTTGGTGTCCTTGCCCACCAGGATCGGCCGCAACACATTGTCCACCAGGCCGATCACAAACACGCCAAACAGCGCCAGCACCACGCCCTGCCAGATTGCGCCGCTCAATAAGAAGTAGGCGGCTACCGGCCCCCAGACAATCCCCGCGCCCACCGCCGGCAACAACGACAGAAACGCCATCAGTACCGCCCAGAGCAATGCACTGGGAATATCCAGGAACCAGAAGATCAACCCGCCGAGCGCACCCTGGGTCACGGCCACCAGCACGTTGCCCTTGACCGTGGCACGCACCACCCGATTGAACTTGAGTTGCAACCGGCGCTTTTGCGGTTCGGCCAACGGCACCGCGGTGCGCACCTTACGTACCAGTTCAGGGCCATCGCGCAGCAGGAAATACAGCAGATACAACATGATGAAAAAGCTCACCAGGAAATCAAACGTACCCTGGCCGAAGCTGAATGCCTGAGTGGCAAAGAACTGACTGCCTTGCATTGCGCTCTTGACGATTTTCTCGCGCAACCCTTCAAGGTTGCCCATGCCGAAACGGTCCAGCAGGTGCTGGAAGTACGGCGGCAACACATTCTTGAACTGCTCGATATACCCGGCCACGTCCAGCTTGCCGCTTTCGATGTTCTTGTAGAGCGTCGCGCCCTCTTGCACCAGCAAGGCGCTGGTGATGATCACCGGCAGGATCGCGATGATCAGGCAGGCACTCAAGGTGGCCAGGGAAGTGAGGTTGCGGTTCCAGCCAAAGCGCTGCTGCAGGCGCCGCTGCATCGGGGCAAAGATGATGCCGAGGATCACCGCCCAGAACACCGCGCCGTAGAACGGCAGCAATATCCAGATAAACGCGATGGTCACCAGGCCCAGCAACAACAGCAGGGTCTTGAATTGCAGATTGGTTTGATTCATGTCCGGTCCATGTCAGAAAAGCAGAGGTCCCTTGTAGACCCTGTTGCTTAGTCCGCAGCGAAACCTGGGAGTGCCCTCGGTTATTGAACAAGCATAGACCGACGCGCAACGTCTTGACCGACACCATCGTGCAATGTCCGCAGCTACTGCCCCGTGATGAGATTGGCGCGCACTCCCGATACTCCATCACGCTCCCACGGGGGCCCTGTCGAACAGAGAGGCCATCATGCTTTTACACATGTCTACCTGGGCTGAAATCGAGCAATTTCTTGAGCGCAGCCGCACCATCGTGATCCCCATCGGTTCTAACGAGCAGCACGGGCCAATCGGTCTGCTGGGCACCGACTGGATGTGTCCGCAGATCATTGCCCATCAGGCGCAGGAGTCCGCCGATATCCTGATCGCTCCCACCTTCAATATCGGCATGGCACAGCATCACCTAGGCTTTGCCGGCACCATCACACTGCGCCCATCGACATTCATCGCGGCCATCGAGGACTGGACACGCTCCCTGGTCACCCACGGCTTCGAGAAGATCTTCTTTCTCAACGGCCATGGCGGCAACATCGCCTCGATCGAGGCGGCGTTTTCGCAACTGTATGCACACGCCAGTTTCGCCAGGCAGCCTGCCGGGTTCGCCTTGAAATTGAGCAACTGGTGGGACCTGGAAGGCGTGGGCGCATTGGCCAACCGACAGTTCCCCACCGGCCACGGTATCCACGCCACGCCGTCGGAGATCGCCGTGACCCAATGGGCCTACCCGGAGTCGATCAAGTCGGCGGCCTATACGCCGCAAATCGCCAATTCCGGACCAATTCGCGAAGCCCATGATTTTCGCTCACGCTTCCCCGACGGTCGCATGGGCTCGGACCCGGGCCAGGCGAGCGTGGAAAAAGGCGGTGAACTGGTCAAGCTGGCCGCAGAGAGTCTGGTACGCGAGCTGGAGGCATTTAGCCGCGAATCGGCACCACTCGGCCCGGTGAGCGCTTCGACTAACAACTGCTAACACCGCCTAACTGGCGACCCACACGGCCAGGCATCACTCTTGAATCTCACCACCGTCAGCATTCAAGAGGGATGCAACCATGACCGAAGGGTATCGCGGCAACTGTCTGTGCAAGGTGAGCCGCCTCGGAAATGAAGGGCTGTGCACATTGATGGCGCAGGTGCTCAACGGTGACCCAGGCGCCGTGCGGCGGCTAGCGGGCGACGTGACGCCGCTGTTGGTGGCCTTTTATGAAGGCCAGGCGCAGGCCGGGCGCATCCACCATGAAAACGTCGAATGCCTGGCGCGCGAGGCGTTTCTGGCGGTGCTGCAATACGCTGCAGATTACAACGCTGCCACGCCCTTTCGCGCCTGGCTGCTTCATATCGCCCGCACTACGCTGCTGGGTAATCTGCCAGCCAATAGTGTCGCGCCTCTGTTGAATTCGCCACACATCCAGTGGGCAATATAACCCCCAACACCGTCGATTCTTCCCAGGACATGCCCATGCTGAGCATCGAAAAAACGCTGTATTCCGGCCACACGTTCACCACAGGCGGTCGAGAGGGCGCAGGGCGCAGCGAGGATGGCCAGCTTGATATCAAACTCTCCCCGCCGGGCGCCCCCGGCAGCGGTACTAACCCCGAACAACTGTTTGCGGTGTGCTGGTCGGCGTCGTTCCTGGCCACACTGCGCCATGCCTGCAATGCCCGCAAGATCCTGTTTCCGTTAGCGGCGGCGATCGATGCCCAGGTCGACCTGCTGCACGGCGAACAGGGGTTCTTCCTGCAGGCGCGTATCAGCGTTTCGTTGCCCGAGATCGAACCCCAGATTGCCCTGCAACTGATTGAAGCGGCCCGCCAGAACTGTCCCTATTCCAAAGCCACACGCCGCAACATCGACGTCACCTTCACCCTGAACTGAGGTTCAGTGACTCGATACCTACGTGCAATCGCCGCGCACTGAGTGGTCTGGTTTGATGCCCCCTGACACAACAACCAGCGACAAGGGGATTTGAGCATGAAAAAACTAACGACAGCCGCCGGCGCACCCGTAGTCGACAACAACCATTCGCAAACCGCCGGCCCCCGCGGCCCTGTGTTGCTGCAGGACGTCTGGCTGCTGGAAAAACTGGCGCACTTCGACCGTGAAGTCATCCCCGAACGCCGCATGCACGCCAAGGGCTCCGGTGCGTTTGGCCGTTTTACCGTCACCCATGACATCAGCCGGTTCACCAAGGCTGACCTGTTTTCCCACGTCGGCAAGACCACGGATATCTTCGTGCGTTTTTCCACCGTAGCCGGCGAGCGCGGCGCCGCCGATGCCGAGCGGGACATCCGTGGCTTCGCCATCAAGTTCTACACCGAGCAAGGCAACTGGGACCTGGTGGGCAACAACACTCCGGTGTTTTTCCTGCGCGACCCCTTGAAATTTCCCGACCTCAACCACGCCGTCAAGCGTGACCCGCGCACCAACATGCGCAGCGCGCGCAACAACTGGGATTTCTGGACCCTGCTGCCCGAAGCCCTGCACCAGGTCACGATTGTGATGAGTGACCGAGGGTTGCCGCAGTCCTATCGGCATATGCACGGTTTTGGCAGCCATACCTTCAGCTTTATCAGCCCGACCAACGAGCGCTTCTGGGTGAAATTCACCTGGAAAACCGCGCAAGGCATCCACAACCTCACTGACGAACAGGCCAGCCAAGTGGTCGGCGACGACCGTGAAAGCGCCCAGCGTGACCTGTACACCAGCATCGAAGAAGGCCGCTTCCCGCGATGGAAACTCCACGTGCAAATCATGCCGGAAGCAGAGGCCGGCACCTATCCGATCAACCCTTTCGACCTGACAAAAGTCTGGCCACATCGGGATTATCCGCTGATCGAAGTGGGCGTTCTGGAGCTCAATCGCAACCCCGACAACTACTTCGTCGACGTCGAACAAGCCGCCTTCAACCCCGCCAACGTGGTGCCGGGCATCAGCTTCTCACCAGACAAAATGCTGCAGGCGCGCCTGTTTGCCTACGGTGATGCGCAGCGCTACCGCGTCGGCGTGAACCACCATCAGATCCCGGTGAATGCGCCGCGTTGCCCGGTCAACAGCTACCACCGCGACGGGCAGATGCGCACCGACCACAATGCCGGCAGCACCCTCGGCTACGAACCCAACAGCCACGCGCAATGGATGGAGCAGCCCGACTTTCGCGAACCACCGCTGGCCCTGCAAGGCAGTGCTGCGCACTGGAACCATCGGGAAGACACTGACTATTTTTCCCAGCCCGGTGCGCTGTTCCGCTTGATGAGCGCAGCCCAGCAACACGCCTTGTTCGCCAACACCGCGCGTTCCATCCAGGGTGCAAGCTCCCAGGCCAAAGAGCGTCATATCCAGCACTGCACACAAGCCGATCCTGCCTATGGCGCGGGTGTTGCCCGCGCCATCGAACTCTTAGGGTGAGCCAGATGGACCATATCGATCACATTATGATTGTCGACGACGATCGTGAGATCCGGGAGCTCGTCGGCAATTACCTGAAGAAAAATGGCTTGCGTACCACGGTGGCCGCGGACGGTCGGCAAATGCGCGCCCTGCTCGACTCCACAGCGGTGGACCTGATCGTGCTCGACATCATGATGCCGGGCGACGATGGGCTGGTGCTGTGCCGCGAGTTGCGCGCGGGCAAACACAAAGCCACGCCGATCCTGATGCTGACCGCACGCAACGACGAAACCGACCGCATCATCGGCCTGGAAATGGGCGCCGACGATTACCTGGTCAAACCCTTCGCCGCCCGCGAGCTGCTGGCACGCATCAACGCCGTATTGCGCCGCACCCGTTCGCTGCCTCCCAACCTGGTCGTCAGCGAGGCCAGCCGTCTGCTGGCCTTCGGCAAATGGCGGTTGGACACCACCGCGCGCCACTTGATGGACGCCCAGGGCACTGTCGTCAACCTGAGTGGAGGCGAGTACCGCCTGTTACGGGTATTTGTCGACCATCCTCAGCGTGTGCTGAGTCGCGATCAATTGCTCAACCTCACCCAGGGCCGCGATGCCGACCTGTTCGACCGTTCAATCGACTTGTTGGTCAGCCGCCTGCGCCAGCGCCTGCTGGATGACGCGCGTGACCCGGCCTACGTCAAGACGGTACGCAGCGAAGGCTATGTGTTCACCTACCCGGTGGAGATTCTGGGAGAAGCATCATGAAACGGCTGCGCTGGCCGCGCTCCCTGGCCTCGCGCCTGACGCTGATCTTTCTGACCAGCCTGGTGATCGCCCACGGACTGTCCTTCGGGTTGCAGTTTTATGAGCGCTACCAGAGCGCCATGTCGCTGATGCTGGGCAACTTCGAACAGGACATCAGCACCTCAGTGGCCATGCTCGAACGCCTGCCTGCCGAAGAGCGCAATGCCTGGCTGCCACGCTTCGAACATGCCACCTACCGCTACCAACTGGATGACGGCCAGCCCGGCCAGCCGATGGACATGGCCACTGCACCCGCCTCGGTACATTCGATGGAGGCCATCCTCGGCCAGGACTACGGCCTGACCTTCAACACCATCCCCGACAAGCGCCCGCATTATCAAGCACACCTGCACCTGCGCGATGGCACGCCGCTGACCATTGATGTGCGCCCGCAAGTCTCACCGCTGTCGCCATGGCTGCCGCTGTTACTGGGGGTGCAGCTGTTGCTGCTGCTCGGCTGCACCCTGCTGGCGGTGCGCACCGCGATTGAACCGCTGACCCGTCTGGCCAATGCGGTTGATCGCCTGGACCCCAACGGCGGCGGCGCACGCCTGGATGAAAAGGGCCCCACCGAGGTGGCGTACGCTGCCGTGGCCTTCAATACCTTGCAGGAACGGATCGCCACCCACATCAAGGAACGCATGCAACTGCTCGCGGCGATTTCCCACGACTTGCAAACCCCGATCACCCGCATGAAGCTGCGTGCCGAGTTAATGGAAGAGTCGCTGGAACGGGAAAAACTCTGGAACGACCTCAGTGAGATGCAGCACCTGGTCCAGGAAGGCGTGGCCTATGCACGCAGCATGGACGGCACCGTCGAAGCCAGTCGCCGGGTGGACTTGCATTCGTTTCTTGACAGCCTGGTGTTTGACTATCAGGACGTCGGCAAACAGGTGATGCTCACCGCGCCCACCGGCACCGTCATCGACACCCGCCCCCACGCACTGCGCCGGGTGTTGGTGAACCTGGTGGACAACGCGCTGAAGTTTGGCAGCGAAGTCACGGTCAACGTCGAGCGCCACGCCGACGAGCATCTGTCGATCCAGATCCTTGACCGTGGCCCCGGCATTCCCGAGGCGCAACTGCCCGACGTGGTCAAGCCGTTCTATCGCGTCGAAAGCTCACGCAACCGCACCACCGGCGGCACCGGGCTGGGCCTGGCGATCGCACAGCAGCTGGCGCAGACCCTGCAAGGCGGCTTGACCCTGTACAACCGCGACGGCGGCGGGTTGTGCGCGCAGTTAATGCTCCCTCACTGCCAGTCACCCTCGCCGTCAGTCGCGGACCAGAAAGTCGCGCGGTGAAACGCCGATCGCCCGTCGAAACATCGCACTGAAGGCACTCGCACTCACATAGCCCAGGTCCTGGGCGATCCGGCCGATGGGTTCGCCATTCTCCAGCCGCTCCAGGGCACAGGCCAGGCGAACCTGCTGGACCCACTGGCGGTAGGTCAGGCCGGTTTCCTTGAGGAACAAGCGGATCAGCGTGCGTGAGCTGGCGCCGACCTGGTCGGCCCAATACTCCACCCGATGGGTTTGCCCAGGTGCTTCAAGAATCGCGCGGCACACCACCAGCAACCGACGGTCGACGGGCCACGGAATCTGCAACGGCAAGGTGCGCGCGGCGGCCAGCTCGCTGAGGATCAGCGCCACCACATGGCTATTGCGACCTTCGAGTTCATACTCGATCGGCTCATTGGCCAACACCAGAATCAGCTCGCGCAGCAGCAGCGAAACATCGACGATCCGGCACCTGTCGCCGAAACCGGCGGCCGCGTCGGCCTGGATGTAGATCGAGCGCATCTGCACCGGCGTCAGCATCAGTTGATCGTGTTCTTCTTCGGCGGGAATCCACAGCGCCCGTTTGGGTGGCAAGAACCACAGGCTACCCTGGGCGACCGCGCGCATCACCCCACTGACCGCATACAACAACTGGCCGTGACGATGGGTGTGCGGTGCGTTATAGGCGCCGGCCGCCTGGTTACGGACGAGGGCCATGAGTACACGCGGCACGTCCTGGTAATCCAGGTAGTCCTCACTGCGTCCGTTCAGCTCGACGGGTTTACCGACGGTGCGGGCATCTTGCTTCATCGTGGGCTCTTCGCAATGTCACTTTGTCGATATAAGCTGGCATTTGTCGATTCTTGCACATTGCTACGATCGGTTCGACTTCAACGACCCGAAGAGCCCGTCGACATGACCTCCTCCGACAAGCACAGCCTCGCAGCCGTCATCGGCCTGCTGGTGCTGTCCATCGCCCTGCGCCCGGCCATTGTGTCCATCGGGCCGATCCTGCTGTTGATCCAGAACCATTATGGCCTGAGCTTTACCCAGGCGGCGTTGCTGACGTCGATCCCGGACGTCTGCATGGGGGTGCTCGCCCTGCTTGCACCTGGCTTGAGCCGGCGCTTTGGTTCGCACCGGTGCATGATCGCCGCCCTGCTGCTGATCGGCGTTGCGTGCCTGCTGCGGGCAGTCTCACCGAATGCCGCGTTCCTGCTGCTGACCACCTTTGTGATCAGTGTGGGCATTGCCATCGCCGGCGCGTTGATGGGGGGCTGGATCAAAACCCACTTCGCCCACCGGCCCGCGTTTTTCATGGGCATTTACGCCGCAGGCTTAAGTGTCGGGGCCACCCTTTCTGCGCTGTTCACGGCGCCCATCACCGAACTCACCCACAGCTGGCGCGTGGGGGCCGGCCTATGGAGCCTGTTGAGCGTCACGGCGGTGATCAGTTGGGTGTGGATGGCCAGGCGTTTCACGGCCGGAGCCCCCAGGCTGGCACCTCCACCGGCCCAGTCGATCCGGCTGCCGTGGCGCACGCCTCAGGCATGGCTGGTGGCGCTGTACTTCGGTGCCAGCCAATTTGTGGTTTACGCCCTTTTTTCCTGGTTGGCACCGGCGTCCACGGAAACGGCTGTCACCCATCTGTCCGCCGGCACCTTGCTGGGGCTGTTCACCGCCGTGTTCGCCGTCGCCAGCGTGGGCGCAGGTCTGATCCGTGGCAAGGCCCATGACCGTCGCGGCCTGCTGGCCGCCTGCACACTGATCGCGTTATTGGGCACCGCCGGCATGGCGTTTGCGCCGATGGCCTGGCCAACCCTGTACGTGTTGCTGGTGGCGATCGGCCTGGGCATGTCGTTTACCGTGGGCATGACGCTGCCCCTGGACAATGCCTCCTGCCCTGCCCAAGCCGGTGCATGGACGGTATTCATGCTGTTTATCGGCTACCTGGTGGCCGCTTTGGGCCCGCTGTGTTTCGGTACATTACGGGACCACACCGGCAACTACAGCCTGGCCTACGACATGCTGTTTGCCGTGCTGGTCTTCATGCTGTGCCTGACACCGGTGCTCAAACCGGCCCGGACCGACGCCCCCGCGCCACAGGCGGCTGAGGCTGTACGGACTTGAACGAACGCCGGGATCTCCTATCATGCTCAGACCGCTACAGGGTTCCACCCCCGTTGAATACACCCTCACCTTTTCGAGAGCTCGATAACCGTGGAGTCCGCACCTGACGCCCTGCATGACGCCGCGAGCCTGGATTTTGCCTTCGGGCCATTTCGCGTGGTTCCGGGTAAACGCCTGCTCACGAAAGACGGCACCGCGCTCGACATCGGCGGGCGCGCGTTCGACCTGCTGATCGCCCTGCTCGAACGCCCAGGGCGCGTGGTGTCCAAGCGTGAACTGATCAACCTGGTGTGGCCCGACATCATTGTCGAGGAAGGCAGCCTGCGTTTTCACATGACCGGGCTGCGCCGGATTCTGGGCGATGGCGAAGACGGTGCGCGCTATATCAACACCCAGGTCGGCGTTGGCTACGCGTTCGTCGCACCAATCGAGCGCGCTGCGCGGCCCTTGCCTGCGCCGCACAGCCTCCATCGTGGGGCCAACGGCGTCGGTCGCCTGCCGCCGCGCCCCAGCCTGATCGGGCGCAACGCGGATGTGGCGCTGGTGATGGAGCGACTGCGACAGCCCAAGCTGTTTACCATCGTCGGCCCAGGCGGCGTGGGCAAGACCAGCCTGGCCGTGGAAACCGGTCACTGCCGCGCAGAGGATGACGCCGTGCACTTCGTCGACCTGGCCCAGGTCGAGGGTGCGGACTTGGTACCCATCGCCCTCGCCAGCTCACTGGGCATTGCGGTGCAGGCCGAAGAACCGATGCAGGTGCTGCTCGCCCATCTGCGTTCGCAGCGGTTGCTGCTGATCCTCGACAACTGCGAACACCTGATCGATGCGGTCTGCGCCATCGTTGAACAGATCCAGGACGCGGCACCCGGAGTGACCCTCCTGGCCACCAGTCGCGAACCCCTGCGGGCACGCGGCGAGCACGTGTATCGGCTCAACCCGCTGGCCTTTCCCAGCGAGTTGCAGGACTTGAGCGTTGAACAACTGCTGGGATTTCCCGCCGTGCAACTGTTTGTCGAACGCGTCTGCTCCAGCAACGCCGCGCTGGCCCTGGCCCCCGGCGACGCGCGCCTGATTGCCGACATGTGCCAACGCCTGGAAGGCATGGCGCTGCCCATCGAGTTGGCGGCGGTGCGCGTCGCGGTGCATGGCGTACATGCCACTCATGCCCTGCTCGGCGAACGCTTTTCCCTGGGCTGGGCCGGCCGGCGGACTGCACTGCCGCGGCATCAGACGCTGCGGGCGATGCTGGATTGGAGTTATGACCTGCTCTCGGCCAATGAACGCCTGGTGTTCGATCGGCTGGCCGTATTTGTCGGCCCATTTTCCCTGGAGGCGGCCTCGCACATCGCCGCCGACGATTGGATCGACCCCATCAGCGTCGCCGCTACCCTGGATGAACTGGCCGCCAAGGGCTTGGTGACCGTGAACCGCAGCAGCGCCACGGCGTCTTACCGTTTGCTGGAAATGACCCGCGCCTATGCGCGGGAAAAACTCCAGGTGCGCGGCCCGTCAGAGGTACACGCCCTGGCCTTCCGACATGCGGCCCACCACATGGAACAGCTCAAGCACCTGGGCGAGACGCCTCATGCCATCTTCGCCAGTTCCGCGCGGCTGGGCTGCCAGTTGGGCAATATCCGCAGCGCGCTGGAATGGAGTTTCGGCCCCCAGGGCGACCCCGGCCTGGCACTGCCGCTGGCGGCGGCGAGCGCGCAACTGTTCCTGCATTTTTCCCTGTTGGTGGAATGCCGCACCTGGTGCACTCGCGCCACCGAGTTGCTGGAACTCGGCTATTTCGGCACGCCTACCGAAATGGAATTACAGGCCGCCCTGGGCCTGGTGCTGATGTTCACCAAGGGCAATAGCGCTGCAGCGGAAAAAGCCCTGTTACGCGCCCTGGACATTGCCGTCAGCCTTGGCGAACACCGCTCGCAACTGCGCCTGCTGGGGCGATTGCAGATCTTCTACGAACGCATTGGTGATTTTAAGGCATCCCTGGTATGGGCCGAACGTGCCGTGGAGATCGGCGCGGTGATCGGCAAACCGGACGCCATCGCCGTGGCCGCCTCCCTGGCGGGAATCTGTTATCACTTGCTGGGTAACCAGCCATTGGCGCGCCAGACACTGGAACACTCTCTGCGCAACAGCTTGCCATCGCAGCGCAGTCTTACCATTCACTATGGTTTCGACCATCGCAACCGCACCGGCCTGGCCCTGGCGCGCACGCTGTGGCTGATGGGCTTTCCCGATCAGGCCAGGCACGGCGCCCGGCAGGTCGAAACCGAAGCCGCCGCGCTGGACCATGCAACCACCTATTGCATTGCGCTGGTCTGGACCCTGCAGATTTACATCTGGACCGGAGACCTGGACACAGCCGCCGAGCGCCTGCACACCTTCAAGTCCATTGCCGAGGCCAACGCCTTCGGCCCTTATATCGCTGCGGCCACGGGCTTCGGCGCGGCGGTCGCCATCCGGGCTGGCCGGCCCGGAAATGCGGTCGCCGTCCTTGAAGAAACCCTGGCCCGTCTGCACGGCATGCGCTACGAATTGCTGACCACCTCTTTCGAGATGGCACTGGCCGAGGGCTTGATACTGGCCGGGCAATTTGAACAGGCATTGGCACAAGTGGAGGCGACCATCGAACACTGCCGACGCAGCGGCGATGCCTTTCCCCTGCCGGAACTGCTGCGCATCCAGGCCAGCATCCATAAGGCGCAAGTGCCCGGCGACAACAAGCGGCCTGAGGCATTGCTGCAAGCATCCTTGAGCTTGAGCCAGCAGCAAGGCTCGCGCAGCTGGGCATTGCGCAGCGCCATCGACCTGGCAGCGCTGTGGCAGGCGCAAGGTCGCGACAGTGAAGCCCAGTACTTGCTGGGCCAACACCGTGAGCAGTTTTCGGAAGGTTTCGATACCCATGACCTGCGCTTGCTGCAGGCGCGCCTGGACGATGCTCAACACGCCTGAGAAAGCCTCAGGGCTTGGCCGCCGGACGCAACGGCCGGAAGGCTTCGCGCAGTTCCTCGCTGAACAGTTGCGGCTGTTCCCAGGCGGCGAAATGCCCGCCTTTGCTGACCTGACTATAGTAGGACAGCGATGGATAGGCGCGCTGCGCCCAGGATTTGGGGGCCTGGTAGATTTCGTGGGGGAACACGGTAATGCCGACAGGAACCTTGATGGTGTCGGTCTTCTGCGCCGCGGCGCTGAAGTTATTGTTGTTGTTCTCCCAGTAGAACCGCGAGGACGCCGCACCGCTGTTGGTCAACCAATACAGGCTGATGTCGTCGAGCATTTCATCGCGACTGAGCACACGCTCGGGCTTGCCATCACTGTCGGTCCAGGCGGCGAATTTCTCGTACATCCAGGCGGCCGTACCGGCCGCAGAATCAGCCAGCAGATAGCCGATGGTTTGTGGACGAGTGACCATCATCGCGCCATACGCCGCGTTGCGCCCGAAGAAGGTGCTCAGCGCGTTGTAGGCCGTGCGCTCAGGTTCGGTCAGGGTGGCGGGCGCCGGTTCGCCGCTGTTGATCGGCTTGACCAGTTCGGGCGGCACCGTGGCCGGCATGTTCAGGTGGATGCCGAGCAAACCGGGGGGCGACAGGCGACCCAACGCGTCGGAGATCACCGAGCCATGGTCGCCGCCCTGGGACACGTAATGGCTGTAGCCCAGGCGTTTCATCAGCACATCCCAGGCCTTGGCGACCCGGTCCGGGCCCCAGCCCAGCTCGGTGGGCTTGCCGGAGAAACCGTGGCCGGGGATCGAGGGGATCACCACGTCGAACGAATCTTCGATGCGGCCGCCGTAGGCGACCGGGTCGGTCAGCGGGCCGATGGTCTTGAGGAATTCAAATTGAGAACCCGGCCAACCATGGGTAAGAATCAGCGGCAGCGCGTTCGGATTGCGCGAGCGCACATGAATGAATTGAATGTCGACGCCGTCGATGGTGGTGATGAATTCAGGCAGCGCATTGAGCCTGGCTTCAGCCTTGCGCCAGTCGTAGCCATTGCCCCAGTACTTGACCAGCGCCTGCACCTGCGCCAATTGCACGCCCTGGGAGGTGTCGTTGACGGTTTCCTTGTCGGGCCAGCGGGTGGCGGCGATGCGTTTGTGCAGGTCGGCCAGTTGTGCTTCATCAACGTGAATACGGTAAGGACGGATGGCGTCGGAGGCGGCCCACGCGGCCTGGCTGCCGGCGAGCAGCGCCAGGCCGAGCAACGAGGCCCGGCAGCGAAGCCGCAGGTAAAGGGACGAAGCTGCAAGCATGATGAATCTCCTGTCGTGGCACTGCGCCCTGGTGGCGGGTGCGAGGCAGATCAGACCACCGGGGTTTACAGCAGACGATTGCACGTAGGTGTCGGTCGATACCTTTGTATGACTTGCCAGCTGGGTCGCTCGATGCTGCCATCCACCCTCGATAAACACGGGACCCAAAGCCAATGAGTCGGCAGGCAATCAGCGCGGCAACACCGAGCATTTCGTCGCGGCGCGCGGCGTGGACCGTGGTAGGGCTGTGCTTGCTGTTCAATGTGATCGATGGCCTGGATGCAATGGCCATGGCGTTCACGGCCAGCCGCGTGGCCGCGCAGTGGTCATTGGGTGCGGCGCAAGTCGGCCTGCTGCTCAGTGCCAGTCTGGTGGGCATGGCCTGCGGCTCGTTGGGTATCGCGCCTATGGCCAACCGGCATGGGCGCCGCCGTGTGTTACTGGCGGGCCTGATGCTCAGTGGCGTGGCCATGGTGCTGAGTTTCTGGAGCCAGGGGTATTGCACGTTGCTGTGCATGCGCTTGCTCACAGGTATGGGCGTGGGCGCGGTGTTGGTCGGCGCCAATGTACTGACCCACGACCATGCGCCGCCCAGGTATCGTAACCTGGCGATCGCCTTGCAATCGGTGGCCTTTGCATTGGGCGCCACCTTGGGCGGCGTACTGGCCCATCAGCTCAACGACAGCCTCGGCTGGCGGTACGTGTTCCTGGCGGGGGGCTGCCTGACGCTGTTGGTTGGCTTCGTCGGCATGCTCTGGTTACGCGAGTCTACGTCGCGGCTGGCACTGACGGCCGGGCGTCCGGGCCTTGGCTATCGCGACCTGTTCAGCCAAGGGCGCTGGCCATCGACCTGCGCGTTGGCTTGCGTAGGTTTCTTGCTGATGTTCGGGTTTTATTTTGTGATGAGCTGGACCCCCATGCTGCTGACCCACAGCGGTTTTTCCGCACGCCATGGCATCACCGGCGGCATGTTGCTCACGGTCGGCGGTATGTTCGGCGCATTACTGCTGGGCTTGGGTGCAAATCGCTGGGGCTGCAACCGGTTGTTGTGCATGTGCCTGCTGCTCAACGCCGTAATGATGCTGCTGATGGTAACGGCCACGCGCATACCGATACTGGCCATTGCCACGGGGTTCACGGCCGGGCTGTTGCTCTACGCCGCCATTGCGGCGCTGTTTGTGCTGGCGCCCCAGGCGTTCGCCAGCCCTGAACGTACGCGCGGCGTGGGCGTGGTGCTGGCCACTGGCAGGCTGGGTGCAATTGTGTCGCCCACCTTCGCCGGCGTACTGCTCGACGCCCAGTGGCGTCCCCAGGATCTGTTCACTGTCTACGCGGGCAGCCAGTTGCTGGCTGCCCTGCTGATCTGGCGCAGCCACCGGGCTACGCCTGAGGCAGGATAATCAGCTTGCCGGTGCTGCGGCGCGACTCAATATCCCGATGAGCCTGGTGCGCCTGCGCCAACGCATAACGCTGGCCGATGTTCACGTTGAGCCTTCCGGTGCGCACCCAGGTGAACAGCTGCTGTGCATGTGCCAGCAAGGTCTCGCGACTCCGCACATGGTGCATCACCACCGGGTAGGTCAGCTTGATGCTGCGCGGGACAGAAAAGATATCGATCGGCGCGATCGGGTCCATGAACGGACCGAACAGCGCCAAGGTGCCGAAGTAATCCAGCAGATTGAGCGATTCGCTGAAACCTTCGTTGCCGGTGCCGTCGTACACCACATTCACCGCGTGTTTGCCCACCAGGCGTTCGACCTGGCCGGCGATATGCCCGGCGCGCCCGATCACCACATAATCGGCACCGGCGGCCAGTACGCTGTCGACCTTGTCGGCATGGGAAACACGGCCAATCACCTGGCCGCCGAGCAGCTTGACCATCTGCGTCAGCATCAGCCCCACCCCCCCCGCCGCGGCATGGATGAACGCCACGTCACCCTTCTGGATGGCATGCACTTCAAACACCAGGTTGCTGGCGGTAAGGCCCTGCATCATCAGGCTGGCGGCGGTTTCGAAGCCGATGTCTTCGGGCAATGGCACCAATTGGCTGACCGGTGCGATCACCTGTTGCGCATAACTGCCTGGCACGTAATACCAGGCCACACGATCGCCGGGTGCCACGTCTGTAACACCGGGCCCGATGGCCAGAACCACCCCAGCGCCCTCCGCGCCCAGCGTCAGCGGCAACGGGCTGGCGGCGCCGAGGCCTCGGCGCGCGCCGGTATCCATGAAATTCACCCCGGCGGCCATGACCTGGACCAGTGCCTGCCCAGGCCCCGGTCGGGCCAGTGAAACCTCTTGCACGGCCAAGACCTCAGGGCCACCAAATGCGTTGATCACCACAGCTTTCATCGTGTTCACAGCCTTCAACTCCGTCAGCGTCGAATGACGCCGAACCTGCCGCAATGCTGCGCAGCGCGTGTATCTGCGGCATGTCGGCAGAGCGGCGGTTTTGAATGGCTGTGTACTCTCAGGCGCGCTGGATACAGTGGCTTACATTCAAGCCAGGTTAAGCACCACGTCGATGTTGCCACGCACCGCCTTGGAGTACGGGCACGTCTGGTGGGCTCTTTCAATCAGCGCCAACGCAACGTGGCGTTCCAGCCCCGGCAGGCTGACGTTCAAGCGAGCCCGCAGGAAGTAGGCATCGCCTTCCAGGCACAAATCGACTTCAGCGTCGATGGCCACGTCAGCCGGCAGTTCGACCTTCAACGCGCGCGCCGCCAACCCCAGGGCGCCGTCGAAACACGCCGACCAGCCGGCGGCGAAGAGTTGCTCGGGGTTGGTGCCGCTGCCTTTGGAACCCGGCAGGGAATGGAGGATATCCAGGCGCCCGTCGTCGCTGCGTGAGGTGCCCCCGTCGCGCGCACCAATGGTGTGGACTTTGGCGGTGTAGAGTACTTTTTTGGCGGTCATGGCAGAGTTCCAGGAAATTGAGAAATACGCACTCGGGATGCGCGGCTCAATCAGAACAGAACCCGTGCCCGCGATCGATAACACGATGGTATCGTCCGCCTGCCCCGCCGGCATGGGCAGGCGATACCTAAGTATGATGGGCGAACAGCCACCCACAGGGCATTCTCTGCGCACGGCGCCTGACACTAGAGAACCGGTATGTCGAATGAATTCGATCGCGTCGTCGATGCTCTGCCTGGGGTCGCCTTCACCGCCCTCGCGGATGGCAACGTCGATTACGTCAACCAAGGCTGGTGCGCCTACACCGGACGCAGTGCCAGCGCGGCCACCGGGTCTGGCTGGCTGGCGGCCGTGCATCCGGATGACCTGCCAGCCACCCTCAACTCATGGCGCGAAGCCGTTCGCAATGGCGAGCCCTATCGCAAGGAGCTGCGCCTGCAGCAGGCGGACGGTGCCTACCGCTGGTTCGTCAGTGACGGCAAGCCGATGCGCGACAACCACGACCGGATCATCCGCTGGTGGGTGGTCAGCGTGGACATCGACGAGCACAAGCGCGACAAAGCCTTGATCGCCCACGCACTGGCCGAAGTCAGTGCCTCGGAAGACCGCCTCAGCAACATCATCAACGCCATCCCCGGGTTTGTCTGGAGTGCCGCGCCTGACGGCAGTGTGGGCTTCGTCAACCAGCGCTGGTGCGACTACACCGGCATGAGCCTGGACGAAGCGCGCGGCAATGGCTGGGCGCGCTCGGTCCACCCCGACGACGCCGAGCAACTGGCCCGGTACTGGGGCGCCCTGTTGCGGTCGGGTGAAGCCGGAGAATATGAGGCGCGGTTGCGCCGCTTCGACGGCGACTATCGCTGGTTCCTGGTGCGTGCGGTGCCGCAGCGTGATGAGTGGGGCGCAGTGCTGCGCTGGTACGGCGAGAACACCGATATCGAAGACCGCAAGCGCGCCGAAATGCTAGCGGCCAGCATCGCTGTCGAACGCCAGCTATCGGAGGAAACCCTGAGCAAGGTGCGCTCGGAGCTGGCGCACTTGGCACGCGTGGCGAGCCTGAGCACCGTCACCGCCTCGATCGCCCACGAAGTCAATCAGCCGCTGGCCGGGATCATCACCAATGCCAGCACCTGCCTGCGCATGCTGGGCGCCGACCCGCCGAATGTCACCGGCGCCCTGGAGACCGCGCGGCGTACCATCCGCGACGGCAACCGCGCCGCCGAGGTGATCAACCGACTGCGTGCGCTGTTTTCGAAGAAATGCATCACCCTCGAACCCGTCGACTTGAACGAGGCGGCGCGGGAGGTCATCGCCATGCTGCTGGGCGAGTTGCAGCGCAACGACGTAAAACTGCACCCGGAATTTGCCGACGCCCTGCCCACCGTCAAGGCCGACCGCGTGCAGTTGCAACAAGTAATCCTCAACCTGATCCTCAATGCCACCGAGGCGATGAATACCATGACGGGGCGTTCGCGGCACCTGCACGTCACCACTGGCCTGGACGAACACCAGGGCGTTTACCTTGCCGTGAAGGACAACGGCAACGGTTTCGATCCGCGGGATGCCGAGCGCCTGTTCCAGGCGTTCTACACCACCAAGACCACCGGCATGGGAATCGGGCTGTCCATCAGCCGCTCCATTATCGAGCGGCATGACGGGGTGTTGTGGGCCACCGCCCATAGCGGACCCGGCGCCACCTTTCAATTTGCCCTGCCCCGCATGACCGATCAGGACGCGGGCTCGACCAAGGAGGGTATGTGATGGAAAAACCTGCACTCATAGCGGTTGTCGATGATGACGAATCGGTGCGCGAATCCCTGCCGGACCTGCTCCGGGAATTCGGTTTTGCGGTCGAAGCGTTTTCCTCTGCGCCGGCGTTCCTGTCATCGCCCCATGTGGCAGCCACGCGCTGCCTGATCCTCGATGTGGCGATGCCAGGCATGTCCGGCCCGGAACTGCACACCACCCTCACACTGCGCGGCCTTGCCATTCCGGTGATCTTCATCACCGCCCATGGCGATGCCGGCGACCGGCAGAAACTGATGCGCACCGGCGTGGTGGACTGCCTGATGAAACCGTTCAGCGAAGCACAATTGCTGAAGGCGCTGAGCGCGGCCTTTCCAGTCGACTGAACCGCCCCAACAGGGAGCTATCTTGAAGGAGCTATCATGATGCATTCGACTCACCCGATCGCCCATGCACGCAGAGCCGCGCCGATGACCGACACCCAGCCGATCGTATTCGTTGTCGATGACGATGTTTCCGTACGCGAATCCCTGGAGCTGCTGATACGGTTCGCCCAGTGGCAACCCCGACTATTCGAATCGGCCCAGGCGTTTCTGAGCCAGCCACCTGCAGACGTGCCCACCTGCCTGGTGCTGGACATCAACCTGCCCGATCTCAACGGCCTGGACCTGCAAGTCGCCATCGCCAACGAACGCCCGGACACGCCGATCATTTTCATCACCGGCTACGGCGACATCCCTCTTACCGTGCGCGCCATGAAAGCGGGGGCGGTGGAGTTCCTGACCAAGCCATTCAATGATGACGTGCTGTTGACCGCGATTGCTGGTGCACTCGAAAAAAGCCGTACCTTGCTGGATCAACAGGATCAGTTGCGCGTCCTGCGGGCGGCCTACGCCACCTTGACGCCACGGGAGCAGGAAGTGATGACCAGGGTTGTCGCGGGGCATATGAACAAAGTCATTGCAGCCGACCTCGCGATCAGTGAGATCACGGTCAAGGCCCATCGTGGCAAGGCGATGCGCAAAATGAAGGCCCGCTCCTTGGCGGACCTGGTCAAGATGGCGGCTTTGCTGGCAAAGCCGCTGCATTGAGTCACTGAGCGGCCTTGGCTTCGCTCAACAACGTCTGGATCATCTGCTCCTGCGCGTCATAACGACCTTCGCCGAAGTGGGTGTAACGCACTTGCCCCTTGGCATCGATCAGGTAATGGGCGGGCCAGTACTGGTTGTCGAAGTTGCGCCAGATCGCGTAGTTGTTGTCGATGGCCACCGGGTAGGTGATACCCAGCTTGCGCACCTGGTCCTTGACGTTGCCGATGATGCGTTCATAGCCGTATTCCGGGGTGTGCACGCCGATCACCACCAAGCCGTCCTTCTCGTACTTCTTCGCCCATTGCTTCACATACGGCAGCGTGTGCTGGCAGTTGATGCAGTCATAGGTCCAGAAGTCCACCAGCACCACTTTGCCTTTCAAGGATTCGCGGGTGAGTTCGGGTGAGTTGAGCCACTCGACCGCGCCGGCCAGCGACGGCATGGCACCGTTGGCATTGTCCTGGCCAGGGTCGGCCTTGACCTTGCTCACCACGTAATCCACAACTTTGGGCACGTTTTCCAGTACGCCCTTTTCCAGGCTGCTGACACCTTCGGACGACGTACCGGCGAGTAAGGTTTTGTCCGCACCGGTGGAGATCACCACTGCTGCAGCCAGTACCGCCACACCTGCCCCACGGCGCAGCCAACCGGTCACCGGAATCGAGGCCTTGAGTCGATTGACCAAGCCGCGCCCGGCAAAGATCAGCGTGCCCAGGGACAAGGCGCTGCCCAGGCCGTAGGCCACCAGCAACAGGCTGGTCTGTGCATTGGCGCCTTGCAGCATCGCGCTGGTCAGGATCACGCCCAGGATCGGCCCGGCGCACGGCGCCCACAGCAGGCCTGTGGCGACGCCGATCAGGACCGACTTCAGCGGGCCGGACAGCGTGCGGCTGTCAGGATCGAGACGGTTGCCCAACACCACAAAGGGGCGTGCCAGCCAGCCACCGACCCGTGCCGAGATCAGCGACAGCGCAAACAGCCCCATCACGATCAGCGCCACATGGCGGCCGGTGTTATTGGCCTGTATCACCCACTCCGTGCTGACCACGGCCAGGCTGGAAATCAGCGCGAAGGTCAGGACCATGCCGCCGAGAGTCAGCAGGATCGAACGGCGGGTGCGGTCGACGCCGGCGAACAGAAACGGCACCACCGGCAGGATACAAGGACTGAGGACGGTCAGGACGCCGCCCAGGAATGCGATGAGTAGCATGGTGTTCACCTTATCGAGTGGGGAGACGGCTTCACGCCGTCTGGTGGTCCAGCGCCTGGCCAAGCGGTGTGCGACGGCTGCCGTCCTCCACCAGCAGGTCTTGGCCGGCGCCGTGTTGCACCGGGGTCAGTTGGAAACACGTGCTGGCGGCGCAGCTGCTTTTCTCCATCGCGGCGTTGGCGTGCACGGCAGTGCCGGCGAGGGCAAAGGCGGTGGCGGTCAAAAAGCGGGTCAGATGGTTCATGGCGGTTTTCCTGTGGCAAAAAATGGGAGAGGTCAGCGCGACTCAGTTGTCGCCGATGCAGCCGTCGCCGAACTTGAGGTAATCCAGCACCTGGGTCTTGTCGTGGGAGTCCAGGTAGGTCATGCGCGCATTCACCACGCCACAGGCGGGCTTGGAGTCCTGGCTCATCGACACCACTTGCTTGATGTCCAGGTGGGTGCCGTAGGTGTAGGTTTGCGCGGCAGTGGCGGCTTCGGCGCGGGCCGACAAGGTGCAGATGTTCAGGGCGGCAAACAGGCAGGCGGCGTAGATGGCTTTGGTGTTCATGGCGGTTGACTCCAGGTCTTCAGGGTTGGAGGCGGTGTGCCTCGTTGGAATCAATTAGAAGCCCCTGAGGTATCGCGCCTGTGTCGGAAAACCGCGCGGATAAATCGATACGTATCCACAGCCCCCGTCGATACACAGCGATACAAAAAGCCCAAAGGACGACCTGGATCAATAAACCGCCCTCGCCGCTCGGCTACCTTCGCGACCTTTTGCGACCCGTGCCCATGCCTCCCATCCTCGCTCCCGAACTGCTCGCGCCCGCCGGCACCCTGAAAAACATGCGTTACGCCTTTGCCTACGGCGCCGATGCCGTCTACGCCGGCCAGCCGCGCTACAGCCTGCGGGTGCGCAATAACGAGTTCGATCACGCCAACCTGGCACTCGGCATCCAGGAAGCCCACGTGTTGGGCAAGCGTTTTTATGTGGTGGTGAACATCGCGCCGCACAACGCCAAGTTGAAGACCTTCCTCAAGGACCTGGCCCCGGTGATCGCCATGGGCCCGGACGCGCTGATCATGTCCGACCCCGGATTGATCATGCTGGTGCGCCGGCACTTCCCGCAGATGCCGATCCACTTGTCGGTGCAGGCCAATACGGTGAACTGGGCCAGTGTGGAGTTCTGGCAGCAGCAAGGCATCTGCCGAGTGATTCTGTCGCGGGAGTTGTCTCTGGAAGAAATCGATGAGATCCGCCAGCAAGTGCCGGCCATGGAGCTGGAAGTGTTTGTGCACGGCGCGTTGTGCATGGCCTATTCCGGACGCTGCCTGCTCTCGGGCTATATGAACAAGCGCGATGCCAACCAGGGCACCTGCACCAATGCCTGTCGCTGGAAATACCAGGCGACACCGGCTGTGGAAAACGCCACGGGGGATATCGTTCAGCAATGCCAACCCACCCTGGGCATTGGCGCGCCCACCGATCAGGTGTTCCTGCTGCAAGAGGCCAACCGCCCCGATGAACAGATGCCCGCCTTCGAAGACGAGCACGGCACCTACATCATGAACGCCAAGGACCTGCGCGCCGTGCAGCACGTGGAGCGCCTGACCCGGATGGGCGTGCATTCACTGAAGATCGAAGGCCGCACCAAGTCGCACTTCTACTGCGCGCGCACCACCCAGGTGTATCGCCAGGCCATTGATGATGCGGTGGCCGGTCGCGCCTTCGACCGCAACCTGATGACCGACCTCGAATCCCTGGCCCAGCGCGGCTACACCGAAGGTTTCTTGCGCCGCCATGTGCACGATGAATACCAGAACTACCAGAACGGCAGCTCAGTGTCGGAACGCCAGCAGTTCGTCGGCGAGCTGACTGGCGAGCGCCGGGGCGGGCTGGCCGAGGTCAAGGTGAAAAACCGCTTCGCCCTGGGCAATCACCTGGAATTGATGACCCCTGCCGGCAACTTCCACTTTGACCTGGAGAGGATGCACAACAGCCAGGGCGAGGCTGTGGAGGTCGCGCCGGGGGATGGGCACACGGTGTACGTGCCGGTCCCGGCGGAGATGGATGTGCGCTTCGGCCTGCTGATGCGCGACCTATAACGGTCTCGCGTTCAACCAGACACTGAAGCGGGTCGGCCCGTGACAGGAGATGAGCCCTCTTATGGTTGATCAGATCCGGAACTGGCCGACCAACTGCCCCAGGCGCTGACCCAGCTCCGCCAAGCTGCGGGACGTCTGGGCGCCCAATTGGGTTTCGTCGGCGACGCTGTCCACCGCCACAGCGATCTGATGCACGCTGCGGTTGATTTCCTCGGCAACGGCGGTCTGCTCTTCGGCGGCGCTGGCGATCTGGGCGTTCATCGAATTGATGGTGCCGATCAACTGCGCCATGGTGTCCAGGGAGGCTCCGGCTTCGTTGGCCTGGGCCGAGGTGCCGTCGCCGGCATCGCTGGAACGGCGCATGGCCTCCACCGCGGCCTCGGTGCCTTTTTGCAGGCGGTCGATCATGCCCTGGATTTCCTGGGTGCTGGTCTGGGTGCGGCTGGCCAGGGCGCGTACTTCGTCGGCCACTACCGCAAAACCACGCCCGGCCTCGCCTGCCCTTGCGGCTTCGATGGCGGCGTTGAGTGCCAGCAGGTTGGTCTGTTCGGCGATGGAACGGATCACGCTGAGCACACTGACGATGGAAGACACGTCCTGCTGCAGGCTGTCGAGGGACACGCCGCTGCTGCGGATGTCGTTCACCAGCGCGTGGATCTGCGCAATGCTGCCGTCCACCACACGCTTGGCGGCCTGGCCTTCGGCATCGGTTTGCTGGGCAGCGACCGAGGCACCCTGGGCACTGCGCGCCACTTCTTGCGCAGCCGACGACATCTGGTTGATCGCGGTGGCAACCTGGTCGGTCTCGTGGCGCTGGCGTTCCATGGCCTGTTCGGAACGCTGGGCCTGGTCGGAAACCTGACTGACCAGGCCGGTGAGTTGGCTGGTCATCTCGGTGATCTGGCGCACCAGGCCGTGGATCTTGTCAACAAAACGGTTGAACGCCCCCGCCAGATCGCCCAGTTCGTCCTGGCTGGTGATGGCCAGGCGGCGGGTCAAGTCACCTTCGCCGGCCGCGATGTCGTCGAGGTTGGCTTTCATCAAGTGCAGTGGACGCAGGATAGTATTGGCCAGCAGCATGCCAACGGCAGCGATCACCAACAGCAGCACCACGGCCACGCCGAGAATGCTCAGCAGCACGCCCTCCATGCGTTTCTGCACCTTGGCTTCGACCACCGCGACCTGGGCTTCAATACCGTCCAGGTTTACCGACGTACCGATGACCATGTCCCATTTCGGCAGGTATTCGGTGTAGCCCATCTTGGGCACCAATTCGGTCTGGCCCGGCTGGGTCGAGCTGTATTGCAGGTAGTGGGTGCCGTCCTTGCCGACCTTGACCAGGTCTCGGTTGACGTACACGCCATTGGGGTCTCGGTTGTCCTTGAAGCTCTTGCCCACGCCGTCGGGGCTGTTGCCCTTGAACAGGCGGATGGTCTCGGAGTCGTAGCCGAAGAAGTAGCCGTCCTTGCCGTAGCTCGTGTTGGACAGCAGTTTGACCACCTGCGCACGCGCAGCGGTATCGCCAGGCGCGGCCGCGTCGTAGAGCGGCTTGATGGTGCTCATGGCCACTTCGACATAACTTTGCAGGGTGGCCTTGGCGTCGTTGAGCAGGCGCTGGCGGGTTTCTTCCACCTCGTTGCGCGCCTGGCCCTGCAAAATCCACACGGTGGTCAGGCTGATGACCACGGCAAACAGCAGCACCGGCACTACGGCGAGGGACAGGACTTTGGCCTTGAGGCTCAGACGCATGGCTTTTCTCTCTCTTATTAGTGGCGACTTGAGAGGTTAACGGCCAATCGCGCGGATTCTGTAGGACTCAAACGTCTGATGGCGCGCGCACTTACTGCTCCAGCTCGGCCATTCCGGCGTTCAGGACAGATACTTTTCCACCAGGGCCAATGCAACGGCCTCGGTCTCGGCATCAGGGATACCCGAGATACCCGCAGGCCGGAAATGCATCTGGAACGCCCGGATGACCTGGCGGGTTTCGTCGTCCAACACGCCGCTCTGCGGGATCGTGTAGCCATAAGTGGCAAGGGCGCGTTGCACAATGCTCACGTCAACCGTTTGAGATTCAGGGCGCCCGGCCAGGTGCTTGTGTACCGTGACTGCGTCTGGCCATACGCCGATACCGTGTTCGGAAAGCGCCTGCCAGGGAAACAACGGACCGGGGTCGGATTTACGCAAAGGAGCAATGTCACTGTGACCGACAACGTTTTGCGGCTCGATGGCGTAGCGCTTGATCACGTCCGCGGCGAGGTGCTTGACCAGCGCCAGTTGCGCTTCAGTGTAGGGGAACCACAGCCGCCCGGTGGGGCCTTCAATGAAGCCAGCGTTGACGATCTCGATGCCGATGGAGGTGTCATTGAGGTTGGCCCGGTTTCCCCAATGACTGACGCCGGCGTGCCAGGCGCGTTTTGCCTCCGGCACCAACTGCAAAACCACCGGTAGGTTGTGGTGCTTGTGCGGAGTGCTATAGGCGAGGTAATGCGCGCTGGCGGTGCCGTTGGTCAGCGCATCCAGGGAGTTTTTGTCGTCAAAGACCGTGTAATGCAGGACTAAAAAACGAATCCGCTCGTTCTGGTTTGGGGAGGTGTGTGTGGTGTCAACGGCATAGCCGTTTTTTACAATCAGATTTTCCGGCGCCGTGACGCAGGCTGTCATCATCAGAATGGCGAGCAAAAGGACGGCTTTTTTCATCGGAGTACGTCAACGTCGGGTAAGAAGCTCCGGAATATAAAGACCATCGACAGTCCGACGATCTTCCCCTGCCGAGTGCAGGTCGATTTCAGAAAATCACTACCCAAGCCCGAGACTCTTCCGACAAAAGGCGGCGGCAGGCGCCGCCACCGAGACGAATCTGCAGATATGCGCGGCGAGGCTGTTAGAGCGTCATCGCCGCCAACCAGCCAAACGCCAGCAACGGGAGGTTGTAATGCAGGAACGTCGGTACCACCGTGTCCCAGATATGGTGGTGCTGGCCGTCGACATTCAGGCCGGAGGTCGGGCCGAGGGTGGAGTCCGAGGCCGGCGAACCGGCATCACCCAGTGCACCGGCGGTGCCGACGATGCACACAATGGCCACCGGGCTGAAGCCGAGTTGCACGCACAGCGGCACAAAAATCGCGGCCAGGATCGGTACCGTGGAAAACGAAGAACCAATGCCCATGGTCACCAGCAGCCCCACCAGCAACATCAGCAACGCGCCCACGCCACGGTTATGGCCGATGAACGCCGCCGAGGTTTCCACCAGCGAGCGCACGTCGCCGGTGGCCTTGAGCACTTCGGCAAAGCCCGACGAGGCAATCATGATGAAGCCGATCATCGCCATCATCTTCATGCCTTCGGTGAACAGATCGTCGGTATCGCGCCAGCGCACGATGCCCGACACCGAGAAAATCAGGAACCCGGCCAGGGCGCCGATGATCATCGAGTCCAGCCACAGCTGGATGATGAACGCCGAGGCAATCGCCAGGCCGGCCACCAGCAGCGTCAGCGGGTTGTATTGCACCGCCACTTGCTCGACCCGCTCGATTTTCTCCAGGTCGTACACGCGCTTCTTGCGGTAACTGATAAACACCGCCACCAGCAAGCCCACCACCATGCCGAGTGCCGGCAGGCTCATGGCGTGGGTGACGTTGACCTGGCTGATATCCACGCCGCTCTTGGCCACGTTGGCCAGCAGGATCTGGTTGAGGAAGATATTGCCGAAGCCCACCGGCAAAAACATGTAGGGCGTGATCAGGCCGAAGGTCATCACGCAGGCGATCAGGCGGCGGTCCAATTGCAGCTTGGTCAGCACGTAGAGCAGCGGCGGCACCAGCAACGGAATGAACGCGATGTGGATCGGCAGGATGTTCTGCGAGGCAATCGCCACCACCCACAGCAGGCCGATCAGCAGCCATTTGACGTGGCCGCCGCCACTGGCGTCCTGGCGGTCCACCAGCAGCAGCGCCTTGTCAGCCAGGGCGTGGGCCAGGCCGGATTTGGCAATTGCCACGGCGAAAGCGCCGAGCAAGGCGTAGGACAACGCCACGGTCGCACCACCGCCCAAACCGCCATTGAAGGCTTTGAGCGTGGCGTCTATGCCCAGGCCACCGGTCAAACCACCCACCAGGGCGCCGACGATGATGGCGATGACCACATGCACGCGGGACAAACTGAGCACCAGCATGGTGCCGACCGCGGCAATGACTGCGTTAATCATGGTTACCTCAAGCAGAAAAACATAAAAAACAGGCATGCCCGCGCCCAGGCGACCATCGGGTGGCAACCAGCGTGCAGGCGTGAAGGAGGTCTTATTAGAGGGCGCGCACTGTGCAGCAGGTGGGCGCTCATGTCAAAAGCAGGGAGTGAACAAGGCGTTTTTGTGGTGAGCGAGCACCTCATCACAAAGCAAGTTTAAATTGATCGTTTGAATAAAGAAAAGTTGAAATCAGCCGATAACCGAGCTCTATGTGTTTTCAGGTAAGGACGTACCGATGTCGCTTAGGCAGCTCTCCATTCAATGGAAAATCACCCTGCTCGCTGGCCTCTGCCTGCTGGGAATCGTGACCCTGCTGGTGGGTCTGTCGCTGTATCGCATGGAGCAGAGTTCGCAGCAGGTCAAGGCGTCCAGCATGCAGATGCTGGATGAAGCCGCCCAGGCGCGCATCGAGGCCCAAGGCGAAGTGCAGGCGCTGGGCATCCGCCGCCAGTTCATGGACGCCTATCAGTATGGCCATGGTTTTTCCCGCCAGGTGCTGTTCCTGCGTGAACAGGCCGAGAAGCGCTTTCTCGATGCCTTCGACACCCGCGAAGACCTGACCCGCCAGGTCAAGGCCGCGCTGCAGGCCAACCCGGATCTGCTCGGCCTGTCCCTGGTGTTCGAAGCCAATGCCCTGGACGGCAAGGATGAGTTGTTCGCCGGCCAGGCTGAACTCGGCAGTAACGACAAGGGCCGCTTCGCCCTGTACTGGTCGCAGCCGACACCCGGCAAGTTGGAGTCGATGGCGCTGCCGGAAAGCGACATGTCCGACACCAGCGTCGGCCCCAGCGGTGAAAAGGCCAACGCCTGGTTCACCTGCCCACGCACCCTGCTCAAGCCGTGCGTCATCGAGCCATACTTCTACAGGATCAACGGGCAAAACGTGCTGATGACCAGCATCGTCTTCCCGTTGATGGCCAACGGCAAAGTCATTGCCTCGCTGTCGGTGGACATCAACCTCAACAGCCTGCAGGCCGTGAGCCAACAGGCCAGCCAGAAGCTGTATGACGGTCAGACCCAGGTCAGCATCCTCAGCCCCACCGGTTTGCTCGCCGGCTATAGCCCGGACGCGAGCAAGCTCAGCCAGCGCCTGGATCAGGTCGATACCGCCAACGGCGCGCAATTGATCGACGCTTTGGCCAGCAGCACGCATATTCGTAGCCTGCGCACCGATCATCAACTGAAGGTATTGGCACCCTTTGCGCCCATCCCGGAGGGCAAGCCGTGGGGCGTGCTGCTGGATGTGCCGGAGAAAGTCCTGGTAGGCCCGGCTGAAGCGCTGAAAGCCCAAATGGACGCCGAGAACACCCGTGGCACCTTGCTGGAATTGGGCCTGGGCCTGCTGGCTGCGGTGGTCGGCTTGATCCTGGTGTGGTTGATGGCACGCAGCGTGACCCGCCCGATCCTCGGTGTGGCGCACATGCTCGAAGACATCGCCAGCGGCGAAGGCGACCTTACCCGCCGCCTGGCCTACGACAAACAGGACGAATTGGGCCAGTTGGCCGGCTGGTTCAACCGCTTCCTCGACAAACTGCAACCGATCATTGCCGAGGTGAAACGCTCGGTTCAGGACGCCCGTGGTACTGCGGACCAATCCGCCGCCATTGCCACTCAAACCAGCGCCGGCATGGAGCAGCAGTACCGCCAGGTCGACCAGGTGGCCACGGCGTCTCACGAAATGAGCGCCACCGCCCAGGATGTGGCACGCAGCGCTGCGCAGGCCGCACAAGCCGCTCGCGACGCCGACCAAGCCACCCGTGATGGCCTGACAGTGATTGAGCACACCACTCACAATATCGGGGCGTTGGCGTCGGACATGAGCACGGCCATGACCCAGGTCGAAGGCCTGGCTGCCAACAGCGAAAAAATCGGTTCGGTGCTCGAAGTGATTCGCGGCATCGCCGAGCAGACCAACCTGCTGGCCCTCAACGCCGCCATCGAGGCCGCCCGCGCCGGTGAGGCCGGCCGTGGGTTTGCAGTGGTGGCCGACGAGGTACGCAACCTGGCGCAGCGGACCCAGGAGTCGGTGGAAGAAACCCGCCTGGTCATCGAGCACCTGCAAAACGGCACCGAAGCGGTTGTCGGGTCCATGGGTAACAGCTATCGCCAGGCCCAGGGCAGTGTCGAACAGGTCGGGCAAGCCGTGACGGCCCTGCGCCAGATTGGTGATGCCGTCACGGTGATCAGCGACATGAACCTGCAGATCGCAAGCGCCGCCGAAGAGCAAAGTGCCGTCGCCGAGGAAATCAACAACAACGTGGCGACTATTCGCGATGTGACCGAGTCGCTGTCGGAACAGGCGAATGAATCGGCACGGGTGAGCCAGGCGTTGAACAGCCTGGCGAATCAGCAACAAGGGTTGATGGATCAGTTCAGGGTCTAACCAGACAATTGTCGAGGCGCCAGGTTTATCCTTGGCGCTTCGGCAATTCGATCAGCACTTTCAACCCACCCAGCTCGCTTTCCTGCAACTGCAACACCCCGCCCCACACCTCGACGATGTCCCGCACGATCCCCAACCCCAAGCCATGACCATGGATCTGTTCATCCAGGCGCGTGCCACGGCTGAACACCTGGTCACGCTGGGTTTCGGGAATGCCGGGACCGTCATCCTCCACCGCCAACAGGTAGTTGCGGCCAGTCTCCGTGACGGTCAGGCGCACCTCGGCATCCGCCCATTTGCAGGCGTTGTCCAATAGATTGCCGAGCAGCTCCAACAGGTCTTCACGGTCCCAAGGCAGTTGCAGGCCGGACGCGGCGTGGTAGTTCAGGTCCAGGTGTTCGCCATGGATCATGCTGAGGGTGGCGAGCAGGCCGGGCAGTTCTTTTTCGCAGTCAAACAGCACGCCCGGCAGGGTTTCCCCGGCCAGGCGCGCGCGGTTGAGTTCACGGTTGAGGCGTTGTTGCACGTGCTCCAATTGATCGCGCAACAGCTTGCTCAGCTCGGGGCGATCCTTGAGCGCGTCGCTCGACGCGGCACTCAACAGCACGGCTAACGGGGTCTTGAGGGCATGGCCGAGGTTGCCCAAGGCATTGCGTGAACGCTTGAGGCTGTCTTCGGTGTGAGCCAGCAGGTGGTTGATCTGCGCCACCAACGGTTCCAGTTCCAGCGGTACCTGGGTATCGAGCTGTGAACGCTGGCCCTGTTGCAGTTGGGCGATCTGGTTGCGCGCGGTTTCCAGCGGGCGCAAGGCGCGCCGTACGGTGATCCGTTGCAGGATCAGCACCAGCAGCAGCGCCGCCAGCCCTAGCACCAGACCGATCTGACGCATGAGACGGAAGCTTTCCCGCACCGGGGTGTAGTCCTGGGCCACGCTGATGGAAATCGGCTGGCCAAAGCGTTTGTAGTCCGAGCGCAGCACCAGCAGTTGCTGGCCTTCCGGTCCCAGTTGCAGATTGCCCTTGATCCCGACTTCGGGCAGGCGCGGCAGTTCCTGGTCCCACAGCGAGCGGGACCGCCAGTGGGTGTCGGCAAAGTCGATGCGGAAGTAGTGCCCGGAAAACGGACGCTGATAGGCTGGCGACAGGCGTTGTTCATCCAACTGCACACCGTTAGGACCACGCACCAGCGCCACCAGCAGGTTCTCGGCGTCGTTGCGCAACCCGGCTTCCAGGTAACGCTGCAAACCGGCTTCAAACAGCCACAAGCTGGTTTGTGCCAGCACCACGCCTACGATCACCATGACACTGACCAGGCCCAGGCTCAGGCGTCGCTGGATCGACTTCATGCAGGGCTGGCGCCAAACCGGTAACCCTGGCCGCGGCGGGTCTCGATCACGCTGCGGCCCAACTTGCGCCGCAGGTGGTTGACGTGGACTTCCAACACATTCGAATCGCGCTCGGTTTCGCCGTCATACAAATGCTCGGCCAAATGGCTTTTCGACAGGATCTGTTCGGGGTGCAGCATGAAGTAGCGCAACAGGCGGAACTCGGCGGCGGTCAGCGGGATCTCTGCGCCATCGCGCAGCACGCACTGGCGGCCTTCATCCAGGTGCAGACCGGCGGATTGCAAGGTGGGCTGGTTGGCCTGGCCGTGGGAGCGACGCACCAGCGCTTGAATGCGCAGGTACAGCTCCTCGGGGTGAAACGGCTTGCTCAGGTAATCATCGGCGCCGGCCTTGAGCCCTTCGATGCGCTCGGCCCAGGAATCGCGGGCGGTGAGGATCAGCACCGGGGTGGCCAGCGCCGCGGCACGCCATTGCGCCAATACCTCAAGCCCAGGCAAACCGGGCAGCCCGAGGTCGAGGATGATCAAGTCATAGGGTTCGCTACGCCCCTGGTACGCGGCGTCGCGACCATCGGCGAGCCAATCGACGGCATAGCCCTGGCGTTGCAGCCCGGCCAGCAATTCATCGGCCAGGGGGACGTTGTCTTCCACCAAGAGCAGGCGCATCAGTCTTCCTCATCTTTGATCAGCACACCGGTGCTGGCGTCCAGCTTGATCTCGCGCACCACGCCTTCGGTGGTCACCAGTTCCACTTCATAGGCATATTGGCCGTGCTTCTTTTCCAGTTCGGCTTCCAGCAGGCGGGAACCCGGATACCGCGCCATGGCCTGGTGCAACAGCTGCTCCAGCGGCAGGATCACCCCCTGCTGGCGCAGCGACAAGGCTTCATCCTGATTGAGGTCGCGGGCCGCCAGGCTGGAGCAGAATGCCATGAGCACCAGCGCGGCACGACTGCTGGCGCATAGATTAACCTTCATTACGTTTCCTGATGATTCTTGAGAACCTGCCCGGTGAGCGCGTCCAATTCAACGTCCCATTCGATGCCCTGGGCATCTTCCAATTCGACCTCGTAGACGTACTTGCCGTAGGCCTCGTCCAGGTCGGTATCCAGCAGCGTCGAGCCGGGGTGCAGGGCCAGGGCCGCGGCTTCCAGTTTATCGAAGGCGACAATAGTAACAGTGGCAGGCACTTTCAGTGGCTTGTCGGGGTCCACGGCTCGGGCCTGGGTCGCCATGAGGGCGATCATACCGGCGGCGACCAGAGCGGTGAGGCGCTTCATGATATGTCTCCGTTACAGGATGTTTTCCTACGCCGGTCACCGTACGCGCTGCAACTTAACTGAAACTGAATTGCCACCATGGCAATTCCCGGCAAGGCCTTTTCACACATTCCGCGAGATTTTCTATAATGTCCCGCTCGCTCGAACAGAGACCGGTATGACAGCTATCCACATCAAGTTTCCCGCCCTGACCCTCAAGGCCGGCAAACGCGCCTTTGCTCGTATTCGTGCGCAAGGCTTCACACCGGCCGACGTCGGCATCCTGCCCGGCGCGGCCGGCGGCCCCAAGGCATTGGGTATCCAGGGCCTGGACCTGGCGCTATTCGGTGACTGGTTGCCCCGCGCGCCACGGGAACGGGCGCTGATCGGGGCTTCCATCGGCTCCTGGCGGTTTGCCAGCGCGTGCCTGCCTGACCCGGTGCAAGGCCTGCTGGACCTCGGTCGTCTGTACAACGAGCAACGTTTTGCCAAAGGCGTGACCATGGCCGAGGTCAGCCAGAGCTGCCAACGCATGCTCGACGACCTGCTGGCCGGTCGCGATGCACAGCTACTGGATAACCCGAACTATCGTCTGAACATCATGGTGGTCAAGAGCCACGGCCTGCTCGCCGATGACCACCGTGGGCGCCTCGGGCTGGGCCTGTCGTCGGTGATCGCCGACAACCTGCGCGGCCGCGCGCGGCTGTCGCGGCACTTTGAGCGGCTGATCATCCACGACCCGCGCCAGGCGCCACCGGTGCACCCACTGAAGGATTTCCCGTCGCGCTTCCTGGCCCTGGAACTGGGTAACCTGCGCCAGGCCCTGCTAGCTTCGGGCTCGATCCCCATGGTAATGCAAGGCGTGCGCGACCTGCCGGGCGCAGGCGCCGGCACCTACCGCGACGGCGGCCTGCTGGACTACCACCTCGACCTGCCCTACCACGGCGACGACATCGTGCTGTACCCGCATTTCACCGACCGGGTCATCCCCGGCTGGTTCGACAAGGGCCTGCCGTGGCGGCGCAGCAACCCGCAAGGTCTGCAGGACGTGTTGCTGCTGGCACCGTCCAAGGACTACCTCGCCCGCCTGCCCCACGGCAAACTGCCGGACCGCAGCGACTTCAAGCGCTTCATGGGTGACGATCCTAGCCGCAACAAATACTGGCAGACCGCGATGAGCGAAAGCCAGCGGCTGGGCGATGAGTTTCTGGCATTGGCGGACAACGGCCGATTGGGCGAGAGCCTACAGCCCCTGTAGACGCCACCTCAAACGCTGGTCGGAATCCGATAGGGATTTGGGGGGGTAAGCCGGCAGGGATGCCGTTTTTATTTCATCAGTTGCTCACCCTTGCGCCTCAACTCCCACGCCTTTGCTTCAGCCTGGCAGCACTGCTTGGCGAAAGCCAATAAGTGCGGCAGATCCAGTTCGCACATCACCTGGTCTTCAAACACTTCGCTGCCGATATCGATCACGTCGCCAAGGGCGCGGATCAGCACACCGAAGTTTTTGTTCGCACATTCGTCGCTGATCATCTTGCGGACGCCGGTCAACACGTGACGGTTCGCAAGCTCATTTACACAGTGTTAACGGAACTCAGGCTCAAGGGCGTTGACCCACGACTCTTCCAGCCAGGACGGCATTTCCAGATCACTGGACAGCCAGCGCTGAACGCGCTTGAGCCAGCGGCCGGTCGCCTTCACGAACTCGGCCGCATCATTCCGTGGGCTCGGAGCATCAAAGTCCGGTACCTCTTTAGAGACGGCCTTCTCTGGACATGACAAATGCAGCTCACGGCTCAGCGCGTGGGCGAAATCGTCTTGGCTCAAGCTGGTGCGTGCGATCTGGTTTGCTGCGTGGGCGACCAGCACCTGACCACGGGTTTGTACGGTGTGTCTGGAACTGGACGTTTGCATGGGGACTGCTCCCTTCTAATCTGGCCTCAGTAGAACGGCGGACAGAGATGTCGCTTAGGCTGCCATCTCGGCCCACGGAAATACGGAAACTACGGACAAAGGGAATTTTTTTAAAGCACATTCGGTCAACACCTCCCCTCGCTTGGCAACCACAGGAGACATGCCGTGTTTCTCGCGAACCAAGCCGGAGACGGTGCCGTGATCAACCTTGAGCTTTTCCGCGGCGTCCTGGGTGCCGAAGGAGGCAACGAGGTCCTTATAAATAGTGTTCATGCCGCCCTCTAAACGGGAATACCTATATGAAAATTTATAGGCATACCGATTTGCAAGGATATGGGAGCACCCGTAATACTCGCCGAATGGAATTTAAAGACCGTTTAAAGACAGCGCGCCGACACGCCAAGCTTAACCAGAGCGAGTTGGCCGTAAAAGCAGGTATCACGCAGACATCGATTTCTGACCTTGAGCGTGGAAAATCGAAAGCTACTGCTCACGTCGTGAAGATTGCCGACGCGTGCGGAGTGAGCGCCAAATGGCTCTCCGATGAGATTGGGCCAATGCTGACGTCTGGGTCGATATCCAGTTCAGGTGCGTCGAACCTCTCCCCTGCAACCCAGCCCGCCAAATCGTTCCGCTATCCGGTAGTGAGCTGGGTTGCTGCCGGCACTTGGTCGGAAGCGGTGGAGCCGTACCCGGCAGGTATATCCGATACCTACGAGTTTTCAGAGTACGACTCCAAGGGCCCGGCCTTCTGGCTTACGGTCAAAGGCGACTCGATGACAGCGCCCGCCGGCCAAAGCATCACCGAAGGCACGCTGATCCTGGTTGACAAAGAGGCTGAAGTAGCGCCAGGTAAGCTGGTTGTAGCCAAGCTGCCAGACAGCAACGAAGCCACATTCAAGAAGCTTGTCAGCGACGGCGGCCGGTTGTTCCTGAAACCGCTTAACCCCAGCTACCCCATTGAGGCCGTCGACGAGAACTGCCGGATCGTGGGCGTTGTCGTGCGGGCGCTGCAAAAGTTTTGTTGAAAACAAGCAGATCGCCTGGGATTTATGGCGCAGGCAAACAATGCATGGAGCAGGATTCTAAATGGCGCAGCCCAAGACTATCCCGTTGCTCGCGATACAGGCGCAAAAGCACTGGCATAGAGGGCTACGCTGAAGACTGGTTTTTGAAGCTGCACTTTAAAAAAAGCTCGGTTCCTGGCGTCCGAGATCCGATTTCCATCACTCTCATCGTCAATAGAGCGAGGGTAGTAGCTGTGGATGACAATGGTCATGGCGCAATAACTGGCCCGGATCGCGATACAACCTAGATCCAGACGATACCCCCCCAAAAAAACTGGAAGGTGGATTGGAGCTTGGTGTACCGGGCTGTTGGGAAAATGCTCGACATCAAGAATACGCACGGGGATACGCATCGCAAGATTGTCTTAGAGCCAGGTGATGAGGACGATAATCGTAAGGGGGCCACAGCCCTTGCAGACGCGGCAGAGGTAGTCATCTACACCGGGTCAAATCACCTAGTTCAGGCGTTTGTAGCCTAACCGATCCCGGCCAAGTACAGGGCTCTTTTATCCGTCCTCCCTCTTCCGCCAATTGTGGCTGTACGCCACGAATGCTGCAGTGCTGGCTCATAAATGGAGTGACACTGATGAAGGTTCTTGGGTTACTTATTCTCGCGGCGATAGCGCTGTACTTTTATCCTACGATTTGCGCCGCTGGAGAGCACCCGCGAAGCGCCGGCATATTCGCACTCAACCTACTGGCTGGATGGACTTTCGTAGGCGGGGTCGCGCTTTTGTCTGGGCGCTCAGCAGGCCGACACCAGTTGAGTTCGCGCGAGCCAACGGCATTCCTGAAGCCCCTTATCGGGACCCGGCTGCTGCCGAAAAATGAAGGGCTCCCGGTATTGCGTCGAGCCCATAAAGCTGCCGCTACCAGGTGCAGGTTCTGCGGCTCTGATCTGGAGGGAACGCCAGCTTAGCGTGCTCAACTGCATAGAGCCCGCCACGCGCGGGCTTTTTAATGTCCTCTGGAAACGTTCGACCGATCAAAACATGCATTTATGCATAAATTTACGTGCAGGGCTATTGCCAATATATGGCAACCCAAATACTGTATACCCATACAGTAACAATAAAGGAGTACGACATGCCGCGCCCAGTATTGAGCACATCAAAACTGCTCTCTTCCTACGAGGCAGCAGGCCGTCGCCTGCAAGCCCTGATTTCTGCTCCAGGCGTTCAAAAGTATCAGGCGGTAACGGTGCGTAGGCTGGAACATGAAAGCCCCGAGGATTGGAAGCGGCTGCTAGATGAGATTGGCGAAACTGCCGGCGTCCGGGTCGAGTCCCTTGATGGAGGAACCGTAAGGATCGGTTGGCGAGAATACTGCGACACATAGATAAGCCCGCCACTAAGCGGGCTTTTATCGCCCACTACAAATATTATGGGATTACCCATTGAAGCAAAATATAGGAATACCTATAATCTCCCCCAATACAGCAACATAAGAGGGACTGCGAAGGGCCTCACAACTCGACGCTCTTTAGCGACACCCCTTCCGGGCTGGCTCGCAATTCCTGAGATGATATCGCTGGACGCGACGCACGCCGCGCGGATCTTCAAAGCCGTCGGCGCATGGCGACAGGTGAAGGTCGACTCATGCGCCGCAGAGCCGGCACCCAGCAACGCAACTAAGGAGAGCATCAACCACAAAATACTTAGTAAAAAGTTTCACTTACCGCAACAACCAACCAAACCTGAAAGGAATCAATATGAAAAACATCATGCTGGCTCTCGCATGCCTCACGTCCGCTGCAGCCAATGCTGAAACATACTCAACTTACACAGAAACGCCTGGAACAGCGGTAGGGTTTGTTACCTCCGTTGAGGAATACAAGCCAGGGAGCGGAGGCTATGGCGACGGCGCGATTCAGAGCAACGCCCTGGGCGCGCCGAATGGAAATTACCTATCTCTCGGAAAATCAGGAAGTGCAGTCTTCAAAGTTGGCCCCAATGCCCTAAAAGCCAATGGTACTTCGGCGATCGACATGTATGTGTATGAAGCCGGTTGGTGGGATTCATTTGACGTGTACATTTCCGCCAACGGCGTGTCGTACACCAAGCTGGTGCCGACTACCACCTCCATCGCTTCTGGCGGCTCAGGCTCCTGGGTAGGCTTCAACATCGACGGCCAAGTCGACACAGTGCTCGCCTACCCCTATGTGAAAGTCGTCGACACCAGCAACAACACCAGCACTATCCCGGGTACTGACGGGGCAGACATCGACGGCATCATGATTACGAGCGCCGCCGCTCCGGTGGGTAACAACGTGATATATGACACTGACATGCATGACGGTAAAACTTATAACCTTTACCAGGATAAGGACACTGGCGTCGTGGGAGTGAAGGTGATTACTGGAGCTGGCGCGGTTTCTTACCTCCCGTTTTCGAATGACAACTCGCTCGCACCTATAGCGGTCTCCGTGCAATCCGACGTCAATGGCGACTCAATCAACGACATTGATATTTTGGTGACACGTAAATCCGATCATGCACAGCTCAACATTTACCGAGACTTCAGCGGCGCACTCATTAAAACGGTAGACAACTCAGCTATCAAATAACACTAGCTCATAGGCGCCGTCTGAACTCAGATCTACAGTTTGGACGACGGCCGAGCGTGATGTGATGCCGTTGCCTGACGTCGAGAAAATAGAAGAGGTAGGTCATGGTCAAGTCAGTACAGGAACGATCGGCCAAAGCTGCACAGAAACGACTGGCTGTCGCGGCACTTTGAGCGGCTGATCATCCACGACCCGCGCCAGGCGCCACCGGTGCATCCCCGGCTGGTTCGACAAGGGCCTGCCGTGGCGGCGCAGCAACCCGCAAGGTCTGCAGGACGTGTTGCTGCTGGCACCGTCCAAGGACTACCTCGCCCGCCTGCCCCACGGCAAACTGCCGGACCGCAGCGACTTCAAGCGCTTCATGGGTGACGATCCTAGCCGCAACAAATACTGGCAGACCGCGATGAGCGAAAGCCAGCGGCTGGGCGATGAGTTTCTGGCATTGGCGGACAACGGCCGATTGGGCGAGAGCCTACAGCCCCTGTAGGTGCCACCTCACCGCTAACCACGATGCGAAGCGAGCGGCTCTTGCTCTTGCTCTTGCTCTTGCTCTTGCTCTTGCTCTTGCTCTTGCTCTTGCTCTTGCT